>NZ_JAAUWW010000066.1 GCF_014694375.1 Vibrio sp. S17_S38 | reverse complement strand
ATACCGGCCTGTCACGCCGGGGGTCGCGGGTTCGAGTCCCGTCCACTCCGCCACTTATTTATAGAAAAAGCCTGATTCGAAAGAGTCAGGCTTTTTTGTATTTGTCAACACCAGTTGAAATCTGATCCACTTTTTTAAAAATTCACCGTTTTAATATTGATCCACTTATTTGCTCAGCTATTGCTAATTTCTAATATTCCA
>NZ_JAAUWW010000065.1 GCF_014694375.1 Vibrio sp. S17_S38 | reverse complement strand
CTAAGTAGGCCACTGATGGTGAATTGGTAAACAACTTACCGCTACCCGTATCAAAGATATCAATACATGTGCCAGCAAGACTACTACACACATTCACATTCACATTCACATTCACCGTATTACTGGTCACACCATCTTTGGTGGCCGTGAGGGTCGTATTACCCACCTCAACCGCAGACAATAAACCCGCTGATGATACGGTA
>NZ_JAAUWW010000064.1 GCF_014694375.1 Vibrio sp. S17_S38 | reverse complement strand
AGCAGCTTGCGAGTAAGTTGTAGGTTTCATTACGCTTCTTTGTGCAAAAGTCAGGGGTAATTTCTTGCTCGTATCGATAACGATTTAACAAAATGAAATGTTGTAGTGGCATAGTAAATTTGGCCACCTAATTAGAGGTGATATAATCACCTCATATATTAATAGGTGACAACTATGACAAAGCATACAAGACCAACTTTTAGC
>NZ_JAAUWW010000063.1 GCF_014694375.1 Vibrio sp. S17_S38 | reverse complement strand
TTGGCACTCAACAGGCTGTGGGAGATTCCGTATCCCCAGTCGCTTTGCTCCTTGTACGGAATGACGATGTTTAACCGTCATCCTGAAAAGCGACGAAGGAGCGGGTTCAAGATCTCCTACCGCATGTTACTCATTATAATTGGCACTCAACAGGCTGTGGGAGATTCCGTATCCCCAGTCGCTTTGCTCCTTGTACGGAATGAC
>NZ_JAAUWW010000062.1 GCF_014694375.1 Vibrio sp. S17_S38 | reverse complement strand
AACTTGATAGTAGATTTCGGTTCCGTCTTCTTGATGAATTTTACAACAACAATATCGACTATATCCACCGTGATAACAAAATTGCTCAGGTAACGTTTCTATATGTCAACACCAGTTGAAATCTGATCCACTTTTTTAAAAATTCACCGTTTTAATATTGATCCACTTATTTGCTCAGCTATTGCTAATTTCTAATATTCCAGCT
>NZ_JAAUWW010000061.1 GCF_014694375.1 Vibrio sp. S17_S38 | reverse complement strand
TAGGTGAATATTGAAACTAAATTAGCATTGGTTGAAAGCAGTCAACGTATTGTTGGCATAAAAGAGGGGATGTTTGTACGTTTCTATGAGCAATCACTCTTTGAACGGAAAAATAAGTAACACACGATATATAGCATCCCTTGCCATTCAGGAAAACGACGGATCTTATACAGGGATTGGTGCCGAATAATGGACGCGTAGTACGT
>NZ_JAAUWW010000060.1 GCF_014694375.1 Vibrio sp. S17_S38 | reverse complement strand
CCCCCCCCCCCCCCCCCCCCCCCCCCCCCCCCCCCCCCCCCCCCCCCCCCCCCCCCCCCCCCCCCCCCCCCCCCCCCCCCCCCCCCCCCCCCCCCCCCCCCCCACCCCCCCCCCCCCCCCCCCCCCCCCCCCCCCCCCCCCCCCCCCCCCCCCCCCCCCCCCCCCCCCCCCCCCCCCCCCCCCCCCCCCCCCCCCCCCCCCCCCCCC
>NZ_JAAUWW010000059.1 GCF_014694375.1 Vibrio sp. S17_S38 | reverse complement strand
TACCGTATCATCAGCGGGTTTATTGTCTGCGGTTGAGGTGGGTAATACGACCCTCACGGCCACCAAAGATGGTGTGACCAGTAATACGGTGAATGTGAATGTGTGTAGTAGTCTTGCTAGCACATGTATTGATATCTTTGATACGGGTAGCGGTAAGTTGTTTACCAATTCACCATCAGTGGCCTACTTAGACAGCATTGGCGGTAGTGCTACAAACGATAT
>NZ_JAAUWW010000058.1 GCF_014694375.1 Vibrio sp. S17_S38 | reverse complement strand
TTGTTAAAGAGCAAGTTAAATCTTTCGATGTAACCATTTTTAAATATTTTCAATGAAAACACTTAAAGATGGTGGAGCTATGCGGGATCGAACCGCAGACCTCTTCGCTGCCAGCGAAGCGCTCTCCCAGCTGAGCTATAGCCCCTTAACTTCTTTTAAACCTAATCAATCTGTGTGGGTACTCATCAAAAATAATCTTTTCGTAAGGAGGTGATCCAGCCCCAGGTTCCCCTAGGGCTACCTTGTTACGACTTCACCC
>NZ_JAAUWW010000057.1 GCF_014694375.1 Vibrio sp. S17_S38 | reverse complement strand
CTCAGTTGGTAGAGCAGTTGACTTTTAATCAATTGGTCGCTGGTTCGAATCCAGCACGGCCCACCATTTCCTCCCATGGAAATGCTTATTTTAGATAAGAAAAGAATGGGGTTATAGCTCAGCTGGGAGAGCGCCTGCCTTGCACGCAGGAGGTCTGCGGTTCGATCCCGCATAGCTCCACCATTTCCTCCCATGGAAATGCTTATTTTAGATAAGAAAATAAACATGGGCGATTAGCTCAGTTGGGAGAGCACCTGCCTTACAAGCAGGGGGTCACTGG
>NZ_JAAUWW010000056.1 GCF_014694375.1 Vibrio sp. S17_S38 | reverse complement strand
ACCAGTAATACGGTGGATGTGAATGTGTCGGCAGCGGTCATTACATCGATTCAAGTGACGCCTTCACCGGTCAACGTAGTAAAAGGTCAGACTCAGCAGTTAACTGCAACAGCGACATTCAGTGATGCGACGTCCTCTGACATCTCTAGCTCAGTGACGTGGGCGCCGGATGATACGGCGACGGCTACCGTATCATCAGCGGGTTTATTGTCTGCGGTTGAGGTGGGTAATACGACCCTCACGGCCACCAAAGATGGTGTGACCAGTAATACGGTGAATGTGAATGTG
>NZ_JAAUWW010000055.1 GCF_014694375.1 Vibrio sp. S17_S38 | reverse complement strand
TGTCACCACCAGTGCAAAAATGATCCACTAACACCAATTGAAAATTGATCCACTTGGTATCATTCAGTTTTAACAAAACTGGATGGTGATTATGTTAACCAAGGAGATTTTTGTGGACATTATTACCCTATATCGACAAGGAAAAAGCATGCGGGCAATAGCTCGTGAGTTGAATATTTCACGGAATACCGTTAAAAAATATATCGTTGAACAAGATGCTTATCCCCAATATAAATCAAGGCTGACGACTCAAAGTAAACTTACTCCATATAAGCAATACATTCTCCAACGAATAGAATCAGCTAAACCTCACTGGATACCAGCTTGTGTTCTTTTTCAAGAAATAAAAGACCAAGG
>NZ_JAAUWW010000054.1 GCF_014694375.1 Vibrio sp. S17_S38 | reverse complement strand
GTGTTGTTTACTTATTTCCGAAGAAATAAGATTTGAGAACTTTTATTTGAACAAATAACCTTGGTTATTTATTCAGTCAGCTTTCCAAATTGTTAAAGAGCAAGTTAAATCTTTCGATGTAACCATTTTTAAATATTTTCAATGAAAACACTTAAAGATGGTGGAGCTATGCGGGATCGAACCGCAGACCTCCTGCGTGCAAGGCAGGCGCTCTCCCAGCTGAGCTATAACCCCATCGAATATAATGTCGACCAAAATTCTCTGGAGGAAAATTGGTGGGTCTGAGTGGACTTGAACCACCGACCTCCCGCTTATCAGGCGAGCGCTCTAACCAGCTGAGCTACAGACCCAACATTAAAACTCTTAACTTCTTTTAAACCTAATCAATCTGTGTGGGTACTCATCAAAATAATCTTTTCGTAAGGAGGTGATCCAGCCCCAGGTTCCCCTAGGGCTACCTTGTTACGACTTCACCCCAGTCATGAACCACAAAGTGGTAAGCGTCCTC
>NZ_JAAUWW010000053.1 GCF_014694375.1 Vibrio sp. S17_S38 | reverse complement strand
ATAACATATCTTCTTGATTCGTCTGTTGGGCTATCGCCAAGCGGTAAGGCACTGGCTTTTGATGCCAGCATTCCCTGGTTCGAATCCAGGTAGCCCAGCCATTTACAACGTTATTAAGATTCTCCAATTGTCTTCTTAACTATAAATTCTTCTTGTAAAAGAAGCGCTGCGGTCGTGGCGGAATTGGTAGACGCACCAGATTTAGGTTCTGGCGCCGTAAGGTGTGAGAGTTCAAGTCTCTCCGACCGCACCATTATTTAAAACGTCTCTTGATAACATATTTTCTTGATTCGTCTGTTGGGCTATCGCCAAGCGGTAAGGCACTGGCTTTTGATGCCAGCATTCCCTGGTTCGAATCCAGGTAGCCCAGCCACTTTTTATAATTTAAAAGAGTGAGCTGTTTAGTATAGATTGAAAGGCCATTAGCTTTTGATGACTATACCAAGAGA
Source organism: Vibrio sp. S17_S38 (assembly GCF_014694375.1). GTDB lineage: Bacteria > Pseudomonadota > Gammaproteobacteria > Enterobacterales > Vibrionaceae > Vibrio. Next base: position 121 of record NZ_JAAUWW010000053.1, on the reverse strand, counting down.
GTTCCCTGATTTCGTTTTCAGGTAGCCCAGCCATTTACAACGTTATTAAGATTCTCCAATTGTCTTCTTAACTATAAATTCTTCTTGTAAAAGAAGCGCTGCGGTCGTGGCGGAATTGGTA
>NZ_JAAUWW010000052.1 GCF_014694375.1 Vibrio sp. S17_S38 | reverse complement strand
CAAAGAGTGATTGCTCATAGAAACGTACAAACATCCCCTCTTTTATGCCAACAATACGTTGACTGCTTTCAACCAATGCTAATTTAGTTTCAATATTCACCTATCTTCCCCCTTTTAAAAAGTGCCAGATGCAACTCTGACACTTCAAAAACTAAAATTAAAAATTAAAACGTTAAACTCTAAACGCTCAACTTTAAGGATTTGAGACGCAGGATGCGTAGGTCGTGACCCTCGGATTGAGGCTGTTGACGTAGCCATAGGAGAGGACCACGAGGTAATAGTTAGAACTATCAGGAGTCGCCGACCAATAGCTGTGGTAGGTAGGCCAACCGCGCGCGGTAAACATATTAAGATATACGTCGTATAGCTCCATTTTTAACTCGTCTCTTTCCGCTAAACGCCAGTTAGTTCGTCCGCCGAGACTAAGGGTGTTGTAGGTATCGCACAATGCATTTGCGTTATTCCAGTCGAATCTGTAGAAATCACCAGCTGGGCCGTAAGTTCCAACTTCAGTATAAATATCGTTTGTAGCACTACCGCCAATGCTGTCTAAGTAGGCCACTGATGGTGAATTGGTAAACAACTTACCGCTACCCGTATCAAAGATATCAATACATGTGC
>NZ_JAAUWW010000051.1 GCF_014694375.1 Vibrio sp. S17_S38 | reverse complement strand
GAGGACGCTTACCACTTTGTGGTTCATGACTGGGGTGAAGTCGTAACAAGGTAGCCCTAGGGGAACCTGGGGCTGGATCACCTCCTTACGAAAAGATTATTTTTGATGAGTACCCACACAGATTGATTAGGTTTATATAGAAAAGAGTTTGAAAGCATCCCAATGCTTTCGTCTTCTATTTAGAGATAGATAGAAAAATCCTGTGTCCCGTTCGTCTAGAGGCCTAGGACACCGCCCTTTCACGGCGGTAACAGGGGTTCGACTCCCCTACGGGATACCAATTCTCTTGTAGAATACAACGGGCCGTTAGCTCAGTTGGTAGAGCAGTTGACTTTTAATCAATTGGTCGCTGGTTCGAATCCAGCACGGCCCACCATTTCCTCCCATGGAAATGCTTATTTTAGATAAGAAAATAAACATGGGCGATTAGCTCAGTTGGGAGAGCACCTGCCTTACAAGCAGGGGGTCACTGGTTCGAGCCCGGTATCGCCCACCACTCTTTAAGTGTTTTTACGATATTTCGCATTCAATTGACTGATTGAATGGGATTCTTTGTCGCTGAGAATCTTTAAAAAGTGTTACGTTTGTAAAAACAATAACTCTTTGCTCTTTAACAATTTGGAAAGCTGACTGAATAAATAACCAAGGTTATTTGTTCAAATAAAAGTTCTCAAATCTTATTTCTTCGGAAATAAGTAAACAACAC
>NZ_JAAUWW010000050.1 GCF_014694375.1 Vibrio sp. S17_S38 | reverse complement strand
TGTCTAAAGAAAAATTTGAACGTACGAAACCGCACGTAAACGTTGGTACTATCGGCCACGTTGACCACGGTAAAACAACTCTTACTGCTGCTATCTGTACTACACTTGCAAAAGTGTACGGTGGTGTTGCTAAAGATTTCGCCTCTATCGATAACGCTCCAGAAGAGCGCGAGCGTGGTATCACAATCTCTACTTCTCACGTTGAGTATGATACTCCAGCGCGTCACTACGCACACGTAGATTGCCCAGGACACGCCGATTATGTTAAAAACATGATCACTGGTGCTGCTCAAATGGATGGTGGCATCTTAGTTGTTGCTGCAACAGATGGCCCTATGCCTCAAACTCGTGAGCACATCCTACTTGGTCGTCAAGTTGGTATTCCTTACATCATCGTATTCATGAACAAATGTGACATGGTTGATGATGAAGAGCTTCTTGAGCTAGTAGAAATGGAAGTTCGTGAACTTCTTTCTGAGTACGATTACCCAGGTGATGATTTACCAGTAATCCAAGGTTCAGCTCTTGGCGCTCTAAACGGCGAAAAACAATGGGAAGATAAAATTGTTGAGCTTGCAGAAGCACTAGACAACTACATCCCAGAACCAGAGCGTGCTGTAGACCAACCGTTCCTACTTCCAATTGAAGATGTATTCTCAATTCAAGGTCGTGGTACTGTTGTTACTGGTCGTATCGAGCGCGGTATTTTACGCGTAGGCGACGAAGTAGAAATCGTTGGTATCAAAGATACAACTCTTACTACTTGTACTGGTGTTGAAATGTTCCGTAAACTGCTTGACGAAGGTCGTGCAGGTGAGAACGTTGGTGCCCTTTTACGTGGTACTAAGCGTGATGACGTTGAACGTGGTCAAGTATTGGC
>NZ_JAAUWW010000049.1 GCF_014694375.1 Vibrio sp. S17_S38 | reverse complement strand
GTTAACATAATCACCATCCAGTTTTGTTAAAACTGAATGATACCAAGTGGATCAATTTTCAATTGGTGTTAGTGGATCATTTTTGCACTGGTGGTGACAACTAAATTAAGTTAAGTCTCAGCTAATACAATGAGAATTAAAGCTTTTATACTCTAAAAATGATCAGCAATACCCTCTAAGCCTAATAGTACACCATAACCACTACTGAAATAGCCACATCCTGTCCTTAGATAGATTTCTAAATGGCTTTAATTAACCTGTGAAAGAATGCTTAATCCTTCTACTTTGACAGGCTGAACTACATTTATAATTATGATAGAGCGCTAGATAGGCGACACAGAGCTTTCAGCGACAGACCTAGTTTCATATTGAGGAGCTTTATAAAAAATCATAAATTTAACGCTGTACGCTACTTTGATAAATTTACATATCGGAACATTCAGGAGAGATTAAGAGAAAATACACAATATTTATTTTGTATTTCTACTTATTAGAATTGATTTATTGGTGCTATCTATAATTTTATCTCGTCGTAAACGAAAAATATAATTACTTAGAGAGGAATAAAAAGAAAAGAGATTTTATTACTTAATAGATCAATACGATTTGAATAGTTAATTATTGAAATTACTATTTTAGCACTTTAGAAATTAAAAAAGCTCCTGAATTATCAGGAGCTTAAATAATGGTGGAAGGATAGGGATTTGAACCCTAGGCCCGCTATTAACAGGCGCCGGTTTTCAAGACCGGTGCATTCGACCACTCTGCCATCCTTCCAGCAAACAATCATTGTATATAATAAAATTACATACAACATTCCCTTTCAATAAGAGAAAAATTAAAAGCCTGGCGATGTCCTACTCTCACATGGGGAGACCCCACACTACCATCGGCGCTATTGTGTTTCACTTCTGAGTTCGGCATGGAATCAGGTGGGT
>NZ_JAAUWW010000048.1 GCF_014694375.1 Vibrio sp. S17_S38 | reverse complement strand
TTGGTTAACATAATCACCATCCAGTTTTGTTAAAACTGAATGATACCAAGTGGATCAATTTTCAATTGGTGTTAGTGGATCATTTTTGCACTGGTGGTGACAACTAGCAATATGATCCGACCATGATCCACTTTTTTGATTACTACCACGATTTTGGTAATAGTGACTCGTTTGTTGATCATATTCTGCAATATCATCAGCGGAAAGAGGCTGATAACTATTTTGGTGCACCATCACTTTTTGTGGTAAGCGTGGTTTAATTTGTGGATCTTGAGCTGGGTGCCCCAAACACATACCAAACAATACTGCACAGTATTGTGGTAAACCTAATAACTCATCTACCTTTTTAGGTGAATTACGTAAGCCGCCAATATACACTCCACCTAAACCAAGAGACTCAGCCGCTAGCAATGTATTTTGTGCCATGATTCCCGCATCTATCGCACCAATTAAAGTTAGCTCAGTAAATTCTGGCTTTACTTGATTTGATAGCTGGTAATGACGTTGATAATCAATGCAAAATACCAAAAATTCAGCAGCGGTTTCTACATAGGCTTGCCCACCAGCAAACTCAGCTAATGCGTTTCTTTTAACTTGATCGGTAACGCGAATAATGGAAGTCGTTTGTAAAAAACTCGATGAGGACGCTGAAATACCTGCAGCTAAAATAACTTCCAATTGCTCATTGGTTATAGTCTCTGGAGTAAATGAGCGAATCGAGCGATGCGCCATCATGGTATCAATTACGGTATTCATAATTTTTCCTTAAAAAGTGTTTAAATTACGATCAGCTTATCATATCGAATTATTGAGATGTTCAGATCATGCTAAATACTGAATAGAGAAATTTAAAATACAAAAAAGCCTGACTCTTTCGAATCAGGCTTTCTCTATAAATAAGTGGCGGAGTGGACGGGACTCGAACCCGCGACCCCCGGCGTGACAGGCCGGTATTCTAACCAACTGAACTACCACTCCGCAGTGTCTATTCAGTACTTAAATTA
>NZ_JAAUWW010000047.1 GCF_014694375.1 Vibrio sp. S17_S38 | reverse complement strand
TCGAAACAGCACCGACGTCTATTATTGAAGATACTCCCGTTAAAGAGACAGCCACTGCAAAAGCACCGCCTCAAATACAGGCATTTTCACCAAAAACTACAGAAGGATTGTTTGGCTTTAATTCAGTCGAACTTAGCCAAGAGTTTACTGAGCAATTAACTGAGACCTCTTCAGTATTAAATTCTCACCCACAAGCTCAGGCCGTGGTTGTTGGACACACTGACTCAACAGGCTCAGCACTCTACAATCAAAACCTATCTGAGCATCGTGCTCAAGCGGTCGTCAATAAACTGATTGAATTGGGAGCTACACCGGCACAACTTAAGTCGAGAGGTGAAGGTGAGTCTCAACCTGTTGCAGATAACAATACTGCAGAAGGACGAGCTGAAAATCGCCGAGTTGAAATCACCATCCCTAACTTCCACTTTCAAGAATAGGTTGTATTACTATGAGTCAATATTTTAAAGTCTTATTTTTAATAGTGGTTTTTCCACTATTAACGTTATTAACCGGTTGTAATTCAGAGGGTGCTTTCTCGGACTCAACGGTAAAATTAGAGCGTATAGATATCACCGCCTCACCAATAACAACACGAGGTGTTAGTGAATTGACGCTTGCGATGGGTAACAAGCAGCCCTTTGAGGCGGTTGGTCACTACTCTGATGGCTCATCTCATCCATTGATGGACTTAACCGTGAGTGATTGGCACACCAGCGACTCTGATGTAGGGCGTTTTAATGAGCCAGCCGTATTTACTGCTACCAACGAGGGTTACACCACCCTCACGGCCACCAAAGATGGCGTGACCAGTAATACGGTGGATATGAATGTGTCGGCAGCGGTCATTACATCGATTCAAGTGACGCCTTCACCGGTCAACGTAGCAAAAGGTCAGACTCAGCAGTTAGTTGCCGATGCAACGTACAGCGATGGTAGTTCCTCTGCGGTCACAAACTCAGTGACGTGGACTCGTATCGATACAGCTACTGCTACCGTGTCATCAACTGGGTTATTGTCTGCGGTTGAGGTGGGTAATACCACCCTCACGGCCACCAAAGATGGCGTGACCAGTAATACGGTGGATGTGAATGTGTCGGCAGCGGTCATTACATCGATTCAAGTGACGCCTTCACCGGTCAACGTAGCAAAAGGTCAGACTCAGCAGTTAGTTGCCGATGCAACGTACAG
>NZ_JAAUWW010000046.1 GCF_014694375.1 Vibrio sp. S17_S38 | reverse complement strand
TGTAGTGGTCAACTAAAATTGGCCACAGTTTTAGAGTTTTTCCAATAAAGCTGTTCTGATTTATTGGGTGTTAACCCACCATTATATTGATGGGGTCTGAGCTGACAGTAGTAACCAGTTATGTATCTAATTATTTCTTTCCTAGCTTCCGCAAAACTACGATAGCCGGCCATTGGCATCCATTCTGTTTTAAAGCTTCGGAAGAAACGCTCCATCGGAGCGTTATCCCAGCAATTACCACGACGCGATAAACTTTGTTTTAGCTGGTAACGCCATAGTAATTGGCGATAGTAACGGCTTGTATAATGACTACCCTGATCACTGTGGAACATGACACCTTTAGGCTTTCCACGAGATTCAAAAGCCATCGTTAGTGCTTTGCCTGTTAATTTGCTGTCTGGTGATAATGACATTGCCCAGCCAATTGGTTTACGTGCAAATAAGTCAATGACAACCGCTAAATACATCCAACGGTTTCCCACCCAAATATACGTTACATCTCCCACCCAGACTTGATTTGGCTCAGTCACAGCAAATTGTCGTTCAAGGTGATTCGGTATTTCAATATGCTCTTGTGATGCTCGCTTATATTTATGTTTAGCCATTTGACAACTGACTAAACCAAGTGATTTCATAATCTTAGACGCACGGTAACGGCTAGTTGGTACATCTTGTGCAGTGAGCATATACGCGATACTTCTGGCTCCAGCGGAGCCATTACTTGCGGTATGCATTTCTCTGATTAAGCTTTTCAGCTTTATCAATTCAACGTTGGGCGCTTTTGAACGCGCTTTCCAATATTTATAGCTGCTTCGATGTACACTGAACACTTTACATAATGTTGCGATGCTATAGCTCTGCTTGAGTTTCTCAATTATCGAGAATTGTTCAGTGAGTCGGACATCACCAGAGCGGTAGCCTTTTTTAATATTTCATTATGCTCCTCAAGACGCGCAATTTTTTTCTCTAGCTCACGAATTTTAAGCTGTTCAGGTGTTATTGGCGTTGCTTTAGGCCTAATCCCTTGGTGTTCTTGACGCAGTTGACGAACCCACTTATCCATTGTCGATTTGCCAACGCCCATAGCGGCAGCAGCTTCACGGACGGTGTAACCTTGTTCGGTTACCAATGATGCTGATTCAAGTCGAAATTCAGGGCTAAAAGTTGGTCTTGTATGCTTTGTCATAGTTGTCACCTATTAATATATGAGGTGATTATATCACCTCTAATTAGGTGGCCAAATTTACTATGCCACTACA
>NZ_JAAUWW010000045.1 GCF_014694375.1 Vibrio sp. S17_S38 | reverse complement strand
CTATCTATCTATCTATCTATCTATCTATCTATCTATCTATCTATCTATCTATCTATCTATCTATCTATCTATCTATCTATCTATCTATCTATCTATCTATCTATATGAAAGTTATGAAAAAAATAATATTACTTACTAGTTTTTTCAGTATTCCAGTACTGGCAGCGACGGAATCACCTCAGTTTTTTGTTGGCGTAAAGGGGGGGTATCAATGGGCCTTAGACGACAATTACAATCATTCAAATCCAGAGGGCACAATTTTAGGTCTCTATGGCGGGTTACAGTTTACTCCCTCTTGGAGTTGGGATTTAGGTTATCAATATCACGATGAACTAAAGGCGGACGCCACCTCGGTTAATGTTAAAACTTGGTTGATTGAAAGTGCTCTTCGTTACGATTGGTACCTACAAAATAACCTAAGTTTATATGGTCGAATTGGTGCTGCTTATTGGGACATGGAAAAAACGCAACTATCTTCAAGTAAGAGCGATGCGACAGGTTTTTCTCCTCTCGGTGAGGTAGGGATTAACTATCACTTTAACCCTAACGTCCGATTATCAACGGGCTATCAATACATTGACAGTATTGGTAAGTCAAATACGGGTAAGTATGATAGCCATGGATTGTTGGTCAGTCTAACCTATACGTTTGGCAGTACAACTCAACCAGCGTTAGTCGAAACAGCGCCAACGTCTATTATTGAAGATACTCCCGTTAAAGAGACTGCCACTGTAAAAGCACCTCCTCAAACACAGGCCTTTTCACCAAAAACTACAGATGGATTGTTTGGTTTTGATTCAGTCGAACCTAGCCAAGAGTTTATTGACCAATTAACAGAGATCTCTTCAGTATTAAATTCTTACCCACAAGCTCAGGCTAAAGTTGTTGGGCACACTGACTCAACAGGCTCAGCACTCTACAATCAAAACCTTTCTGAGCATCGTGCTCAAGCGGTCGTCAATAAACTGATTGAATTGGGTGTCACACAGACACAACTTGAGTGGAGAGGTGAAGGTGAGTCTCAACCTGTTGCAGATAACAATACTGCAGAAGGACGAGCTGCAAATCGCCGAGTTGAAATCACCATCACTAGCTTCCAGTTTCAAGAATAGGTTGTATTACTATGAATAAATATTTTAAATCTCTATTTGCAATAGTGGTTTTTCCACTACTAACGTTATTAACTGGTTGTAATTCAGAAGGCGCTTTCAGTTCTCAACCTCAGCCACCAATAGATGCGACAGTGATTGAAATTACGGTGACCCCCTCACCAATTTCGGTCTTAGAAGGTCGCACACAACAGTTGGTCGCGGTGGCTAAATACGATGATGGAGCCGAGAGAGACGTCAGTGATTCGGTAACGTGGGAGATTGTTGGAGACCCAACAATCGCGAGCATATCCGTTTCTGGTTTAGTAACGGGTAACACGAAAGGTGCAACTGAACTCACTGCCAGTAAAGATGGTATCACCAGCAATACGGTGAATGTGAATGTGTGTAGTAGTCTTGCTGGCACATGTATTGATATCTTTGATACGGGTAGCGGTAAGTTGTTTACCAATTCACCATCAGTGGCCTACTTAGACAGCATTGGCGGTAGTGCTACAAACGATAT
>NZ_JAAUWW010000044.1 GCF_014694375.1 Vibrio sp. S17_S38 | reverse complement strand
TGTCAACACCAGTTGAAATCTGATCCACTTTTTTAAAAATTCACCGTTTTAATATTGATCCACTTATTTGCTCAGCTATTGCTAATTTCTAATATTCCAGCTTGCCTTTTTGACTTTAATCTATAGCTATCACCACTCAATTGAAGCACATGGGAGTGATGTAAGAGCCTATCAAGCATTGCTGCTGTTAAGGTGGCGTCATCTGCGAAAGCAGATGGCCACTGACTAAAGGGCAAGTTACTCGTTAAAATCAAGCTACCTTTCTCATAACGATTTGCCACTACATGGAAGAACAGGTTCGCCTCTTCTCTTCCAAAAGGTAAATAACCGATTTCATCGATTATTAACAACTTAGGCCCTATGACACTCCGCTGCATATACGACTTCAATTTTCCCTGCCGCTTTGCGGTACTAAGCTGAAGCATTAAATCGGCCGCAGTGATGAAGCGTGTTTTGAGCCTTGATTGAACCGCTTTATATCCTAATCCGATAGATAAATGTGTTTTCCCTGTACCACTGGGACCTAACAAAATTAAGTTTTCATTTCTTTCGATAAAAGTTAATGAAGATAAATTATCAACTGTTTTTCTCGGAACTCCTGTTGCAAATTTATAGTCAAATTGGCTCAGAGTCTTAATACTTGGAAATCCAGCCAGACGTAATAACGTATTGCGTGTTCGCTCTTGTTTTGATTGCAATTCAGCTTGTAAAAGCTGAATTATGAAATCAGCATGGCTAGATTCTAATTGAATACAACGCTCTGCTATATCAGGCCATTCAGTGCCCACCGTAGGTAAGTTTAATTGTTCACATAGTGCGTTTATTTGCTCAGACTGAAGCATATGAATCCCCTATAAATCGTTCATAAGTTGATATAGGGTGCTGTATGCATTCACTTTCATACGGAATAACCAACGGTATTATCGATATTGAACTTTCCTCGGAAGATTCTACCTGTAATCGCTTCGGGATCACGCTTAAATAACGACGCTCATAATCTAATCTATCTTGCGGCTTTTCATTTGTCGTACCATGTTTTCTTTGGTGTGCAACATTTTCAAGCCAAGGACCTATTTTTCCATTTGCGGTATCACAATCTAACTTTAGCCCAACCTGATTAAGGCTAGCGGCGAGGGGGACAACAAAACTATTTTTCAAATAATGATTAAATCGCTCAACTTTGCCTTTTGTTTTGGCTCGGTATGGACGGCAAGCTTTCAATTTAAATCCATAGGATAATGAAAGATCTAACATACGGGTATTCCATCTATGCTTACCTTCACCATAGGCATCTCGTTCGATAACTAACGCTTTAGCATTGTCACAAAGCACATCTTCAGGAACACCACCGAAGTAATGAAATGATTCGATAAGCCCATCAATCCAAGCATCAGTACGTTCATGATCATAGAACCTAACGAAGGTTGCTCTTGAGTAACCTAATGTTGCTACAAATGCTTTTAGCGTCGATTTACCACGGCGAATTGTAGTGAAATCTATTTGTAATTGTTGCCCTGGTTTTGTTTCGAATCGAATAACAGGTTCATTAATGTGGGTTTTAAATTGCGCCACATAATCCCTAACCAAGGTTATCCCTCCGGGATAGCCTTGGTCTTTTATTTCTTGAAAAAGAACACAAGCTGGTATCCAGTGAGGTTTAGCTGATTCTATTCGTTGGAGAATGT
>NZ_JAAUWW010000043.1 GCF_014694375.1 Vibrio sp. S17_S38 | reverse complement strand
AAAATAATCTTTTCGTAAGGAGGTGATCCAGCCCCAGGTTCCCCTAGGGCTACCTTGTTACGACTTCACCCCAGTCATGAACCACAAAGTGGTAAGCGTCCTCCCGAAGGTTAAACTACCTACTTCTTTTGCAGCCCACTCCCATGGTGTGACGGGCGGTGTGTACAAGGCCCGGGAACGTATTCACCGTAGCATTCTGATCTACGATTACTAGCGATTCCGACTTCATGGAGTCGAGTTGCAGACTCCAATCCGGACTACGACGCACTTTTTGGGATTCGCTCACTATCGCTAGCTTGCTGCCCTCTGTATGCGCCATTGTAGCACGTGTGTAGCCCTACTCGTAAGGGCCATGATGACTTGACGTCGTCCCCACCTTCCTCCGGTTTATCACCGGCAGTCTCCCTGGAGTTCCCGACATTACTCGCTGGCAAACAAGGATAAGGGTTGCGCTCGTTGCGGGACTTAACCCAACATTTCACAACACGAGCTGACGACAGCCATGCAGCACCTGTCTTAGAGTTCCCGAAGGCACACCTGCGTCTCCGCTGGCTTCTCTAGATGTCAAGAGTAGGTAAGGTTCTTCGCGTTGCATCGAATTAAACCACATGCTCCACCGCTTGTGCGGGCCCCCGTCAATTCATTTGAGTTTTAATCTTGCGACCGTACTCCCCAGGCGGTCTACTTAACGCGTTAGCTCCGAAAGCCACGGCTCAAGGCCACAACCTCCAAGTAGACATCGTTTACGGCGTGGACTACCAGGGTATCTAATCCTGTTTGCTCCCCACGCTTTCGCATCTGAGTGTCAGTATCTGTCCAGGGGGCCGCCTTCGCCACTGGTATTCCTTCAGATCTCTACGCATTTCACCGCTACACCTGAAATTCTACCCCCCTCTACAGTACTCTAGTTTGCCAGTTTCAAATGACCTTCCGAGGTTGAGCCCCGGGCTTTCACATCTGACTTAACAAACCACCTGCATGCGCTTTACGCCCAGTAATTCCGATTAACGCTCGCACCCTCCGTATTACCGCGGCTGCTGGCACGGAGTTAGCCGGTGCTTCTTCTGTTGCTAACGTCAAGCAACGCAGCTATTAACTACGAAACCTTCCTCACAACTGAAAGTACTTTACAACCCGAAGGCCTTCTTCATACACGCGGCATGGCTGCATCAGGCTTTCGCCCATTGTGCAATATTCCCCACTGCTGCCTCCCGTAGGAGTCTGGGCCGTGTCTCAGTCCCAGTGTGGCTGATCATCCTCTCAGACCAGCTAGGGATCGTCGCCTTGGTGAGCCATTACCTCACCAACTAGCTAATCCCACATAGGCGTATCCAGTAGCGCGAGGCCCGAAGGTCCCCCGCTTTGCTCCGAAGAGGTTATGCGGTATTAACAGTCGTTTCCAACTGGTATCCCCCTCTACTGGGCAACTTCCTATGCATTACTCACCCGTCCGCCGCTCGTCAGCAGATTAGCAAGCTAATCTCTGTTACCGCTCGACTTGCATGTGTTAGGCCTGCCGCCAGCGTTCAATCTGAGCCATGATCAAACTCTTCAATTAAAGTTTTGTTGATGCTTTCGCATCGGCTCAATGATTACTGACTTCAAACTTATTCTTCTTAAAAAGAAGAAGTAACTTTAAAGTTTATTACCATTTCCCAGCAGGAAATGATAATGAATTGACTGTGCCGCTATTATTACTTTCACTTTAAAAAGTGAAATCAAACAAGCTCAAGGCTGTTCTTATTAATAGCCGTTTGGTCACTCAGTTCATTGATAAATCTTATTGATTATCATCAACGAGTGCCCACACAGATTGATAGGT
>NZ_JAAUWW010000042.1 GCF_014694375.1 Vibrio sp. S17_S38 | reverse complement strand
CACCTGATTCCATGCCGAACTCAGAAGTGAAACACAATAGCGCCGATGGTAGTGTGGGGTCTCCCCATGTGAGAGTAGGACATCGCCAGGCTTTTAATTTAAGTACTGAATAGACACTGCGGAGTGGTAGTTCAGTTGGTTAGAATACCGGCCTGTCACGCCGGGGGTCGCGGGTTCGAGTCCCGTCCACTCCGCCATAAATTTTAGGGGTGTAGCTCCAACTGGCAGAGCAGCGGATTCCAAATCCGCGTGTTGGGAGTTCGAATCTCTCCACCCCTGCCATACAGTTTGCATAATTATGCAAAGATAAAAAAGCCTAGTCATTGACTAGGCTTTTTTGTATTCGTAATATATGAACTCAGACAAGTGTATCTAGTCTAGATTACTATAGAATAAAATAATCAATGCCATATTAGTTTTTCCGCATGCAAATCTTTTAACCGATTTTTCACTATTTACTAATGTGAGTTTTTGGATACTAACGATGGTATTTACCGACTAAAGTATACGAAACTAACATTTCAATATGTAGAATATGCGGAAATGCATTAAAAGTAATCTAACTCATATCGGAACATCTATGAACCCAGTAAATCCCAGTGAAACCAATAAATTCAATCCTTCCCGTTTTTCCGTTGCCCCGATGTTAGACAAGGGTGATTCTTGATATTAAGTAATTGATAATTAACGACATTTTAAGGTGTAAAATAAATTTGGGGCACTGTGTGGGGCACTTTTTTTCAAAAAAAAACCGGTTTTTTTAAATCATTGAAAATAAATAATATTTTTATTTTCCAATGTCTTATTTTGGGGGGCTTTTTAAGGATTTTCGGCAATTCTTTGACGACACAAACAAATCAAGAATTAAGCAATATCCATTCATTTCGAGCCTTAATCGTTTTTGCATCTATATATTTCACAAGGTCATCTATATGCACCAACCAAGGCGATTTTTGACTTTCACCAAGTCGCAAAACAGGAAACGGTAGAGCACGATTAGAAGCCCGTTTTTTTGCTGTTGCTACCGACAAACCGAGTAAATCTTCCGCAATTTCTTCAATCAAGATCAAAGACCTATTTCCAAACTGCGCAAGCAAGAGATAATGAGTAGTAGTAAAGCGATCCATTTCTGGCTTGCCTCTTTTGTTTCCCATTCTGCGAGGGTTCATTAAAGTCATAGTGTTGCCCTTTGTTCCTGAATTGGGTACATTTTATCTTGTCTCTAATATAGGGACAATGAAAAAGACACTATTTACACCAGAATACGCAAAACTTATCGAATGGCTGAAAGAAGCAAGAGCCGAACGAGGTTTAACTATGCGTGAATTAGCTGTTGAGCTTGATGTTCCTCATTCTTATGTGGGAAAGGTTGAACAATGTGAGCGTAAACTCGATGTGTTGGAGTATGTGAGATATTGTGAGGCTTTGGGGGTAGATCCAGATCTTGGGGTATCGATTTTAAAGATGAAATGATTAATGTGTAGAAATCTATATTACTGAAGTTCGAACGCTACTTTCTGGAAGATAAAGGCTATTGATGGAATATTTGAATAATCTTATTGAAGCTTGCCAAAGAGCTAAATGTGCTAAACCAATATCTGAACATAAGGTGAAGCATTTTGATGAAGTTCCAAGTATTGAAAAAGGTATTTATATCATTCGAGAAGTTGGTGGTAATAAAGAGCATACATTCAATTCTTTCAAGCAATTTAAAGAAACCAAATTGAAGGCATGTTGTAAGTGTCAACACCAGTTGAAATCTGATCCACTTTTTTAAAAATTCACCGTTTTAATATTGATCCACTTATTTGCTCAGCTATTGCTAATTTCTAATATTCCA
>NZ_JAAUWW010000041.1 GCF_014694375.1 Vibrio sp. S17_S38 | reverse complement strand
CTAAAAGTTGGTCTTGTATGCTTTGTCATAGTTGTCACCTATTAATATATGAGGTGATTATATCACCTCTAATTAGGTGGCCAAATTTACTATGCCACTACAGTATACCGCGCCAGTATTATAGACATAGTATAATTCTTGCACGGTAGGTGCTTTAAAGCCTTGGCTAATTTGAGCAAAGGTACTTAAATTTTCATTTAAATGGTAAACAGCACCTAATTTTCCCGTAACAGCATCTTCTTTATTTTCTGAATAATTGGTAGTAAACCCTTCATCCTCTTTAGGCTTAGCTTTAAATCCATCATAGCGAACACCAGCGGTAATGATTAAGCTTTCATCCAGAAAAAAGGCTTGGTCTTGAGCAAATATGCCCCATTTTTCTAAGCGTGCATCAGGTAATCCTGTACTGCCTGGAGTGACAGTACCAAGATCGTATTTATAATCAGTATTATCGAGTTCAAACTTATCATTACTGTAGCTAACGCCATAGGTTAGTTGATGATAATGAGTTGAAAGGTCGACAAGTTTATCAAATTGAGCGTCGAATTTGATTAGATCATCGCTGGCATCACGATAACGCATTCGTTGCCCTGAACTCATAAATCCGGTCGTAGTATCGTAGTTTTTATATTCAGAATCACTTGATTGATAGTTAACTGACCAATGTAAACTATCGGCAATCGCGGTATTCATCTGCCATTCATGCTCTACACCAACTCGTAATCGATTCACATCATCTTCATTGTAGTTATCACTGTAAACCAGCGATCCCATAGGTCCCATGTTGATACTAGAACCTTCACTGTGTAACTCTTGTTCATCATAACTGCGTTGATAATACTCTACGGTTAAACCGACCCTATGATTGTCATTGACTTGGTAATACGCTTTCCCTAATAGGTTGCCAATTTTTTTCTCAGCAGGGTCTGCTTGGCCTCGGCTTTCACCTAAAGCACCTGGCCCTGAGTGATAGGTTTCTGTTTCTTGACCATCTGCATAGGTAGCCATTAGTAAGGTTTCTAAATCATTTTTACGCATCGCCCAGGTTAAAGTGTTTTTAAAAGTTTCATCTGAGGAAGTGTAAGTTGATTTTATGCCAAAGCGATTTTCATTACCGTTTGTGATTAAAATATCATCCGGATTTTTGGTTTTGAATAGAACCGCTCCGCCTAATGCATCAGAGCCATATAACGTGGAAGAGGGTCCTTTATTGATTTCAATAGCAGACAATGTATCCACTTCAATGGTACCAGGGTAATGACGTTGTTCTGATGCACCAGGATTGTAAGGTGTAGGTTGCTCAACGCCATCGACCATGACTTTGATTCGCCCTTCGTCCATACCTCGGATATTATAATCTGCAATCCCAAACCGACCTCGACCTTCTACATTTACACCTGGTGTATATTGCAGAGCTTGTTGAGGATCGGTTGAGAGTTGGTTATCGATAGTGTCATCAGATACGACACTGATTGATGAAGATACATCTTTTATATCTTGTTCGGTACGAGTGGCTGAAACCACCACCTCATTTAATGCTGTTTTTTCCGCCGCTATTAATGAGGAAGAAAAAGATAAAGCAATAGCCATAGACAGCAAGTTTGGTTTAAAGTTGAATGTAGACATATAGTTATCCATTACCATGTTGATTGATTCGGACGCATTCTAATTAATACAAATGATAATAGCTATCACTTACATTCTCATTTATGGTGTACTACAATTATGGTCATTAGGCTGGATATGGAAAATAAATTAATAATTTCAATGTATTAGTGTCTGTTTATGTGAAGGCAGATAATTTTATGATATGCACGTCATGTTTAATTATTGTGAGTCAGATCACGATATATTTAATGTAATTATAAAAAAGGATGGAACTAATTTGAATCACACTATTACATTAGAAGCTCTACATGTGTTGGATGCGATTGCGAGAAGAGGGAGTTTTGCTGCCGCAGCTCAAGAATTGAATAGGGCACCTTCCTCTTTAAGTTATCAAGTTCAAAAACTAGAACAGGATTTAGACTTAGTTATTTTTGATAGGTCTGGCCATAAAGCCGTATTTACTGAAGCTGGGTTTTTATTACTTGTCACCACCAGTGCAAAAATGATCCACTAACACCAATTGAAAATTGATCCACTTGGTATCATTCAGTTTTAACAAAACTGGATGGTGATTATGTTAACCAA
>NZ_JAAUWW010000040.1 GCF_014694375.1 Vibrio sp. S17_S38 | reverse complement strand
AAATTAAAAGCCTGGCGATGTCCTACTCTCACATGGGGAGACCCCACACTACCATCGGCGCTATTGTGTTTCACTTCTGAGTTCGGCATGGAATCAGGTGGGTCCACAATGCTATGGTCGCCAAGCAAATTCTTTATTAAGATGACATCGTCATCTTAACTAATTCGGAAAGCTGTTCGTTATCTCAACTCGTTCTCAACACGTCATTCAAGTCTCTATCCGTATTCATTCTCTATTCAGTCCAACAACAAAACCCTTTAGGTGTTGTATGGTTAAGCCTCACGGGCAATTAGTACAGGTTAGCTCAATGCCTCGCAGCACTTACACACCCTGCCTATCAACGTTCTAGTCTCGAACAACCCTTTAGGACGCTTAAAGCGCCAGGGAAGACTCATCTCAGGGCTCGCTTCGTGCTTAGATGCTTTCAGCACTTATCGATTCCGAACTTAGCTACCGGGCAATGCCATTGGCATGACAACCCGAACACCAGAGGTTCGTCCACTCCGGTCCTCTCGTACTAGGAGCAGCCCCCTTCAATCTTCCAACGCCCACGGCAGATAGGGACCGAACTGTCTCACGACGTTCTAAACCCAGCTCGCGTACCACTTTAAATGGCGAACAGCCATACCCTTGGGACCGACTTCAGCCCCAGGATGTGATGAGCCGACATCGAGGTGCCAAACACCGCCGTCGATATGAACTCTTGGGCGGTATCAGCCTGTTATCCCCGGAGTACCTTTTATCCGTTGAGCGATGGCCCTTCCATTCAGAACCACCGGATCACTATGACCTGCTTTCGCACCTGCTCGAATTGTCATTCTCGCAGTCAAGCGGGCTTATGCCATTGCACTAACCACACGATGTCCAACCGTGTTTAGCCCACCTTCGTGCTCCTCCGTTACTCTTTGGGAGGAGACCGCCCCAGTCAAACTACCCACCAGGCACTGTCCGCAACCCCGATAAGGGGTCTACGTTAGAACATCAAAACTACAAGGGTGGTATTTCAAGATTGACTCCACATCATCTAGCGACAATGCTTCAAAGTCTCCCACCTATCCTACACATGTAGGTTCAATGTTCAGTGCCAAGCTGTAGTAAAGGTTCACGGGGTCTTTCCGTCTAGCCGCGGGTACACTGCATCTTCACAGCGATTTCAATTTCACTGAGTCTCGGGTGGAGACAGCGTGGCCATCATTACGCCATTCGTGCAGGTCGGAACTTACCCGACAAGGAATTTCGCTACCTTAGGACCGTTATAGTTACGGCCGCCGTTTACCGGGGCTTCGATCAAGAGCTTCTCCGAAGATAACCCCATCAATTAACCTTCCGGCACCGGGCAGGCGTCACACCGTATACGTCATCTTACGATTTTGCACAGTGCTGTGTTTTTAATAAACAGTTGCAGCCACCTGGTATCTGCGACTCCCGTCAGCTTAGAGAGCAAGTCTCATCACCAACAAGAGCGTACCTTCTCCCGAAGTTACGGTACCATTTTGCCTAGTTCCTTCACCCGAGTTCTCTCAAGCGCCTTGGTATTCTCTACCCGACCACCTGTGTCGGTTTGGGGTACGATTTCTTATAAACTGAAGCTTAGAGGCTTTTCCTGGAAGCATGGCATCAATGACTTCACTACCGTAGTAGCTCGACGTCGTGTCTCAGCCTAACAATTTCCCGGATTTACCTAAGAAATTAGCCTACGCACTTGAACCTGGACAACCATCGCCAGGCCCACCTAGCCTTCTCCGTCCCCCCATCGCATTTATAAGAAGTACGGGAATATTAACCCGTTTCCCATCGACTACGCTTTTCAGCCTCGCCTTAGGGGTCGACTTACCCTGCCCCGATTAACGTTGGACAGGAACCCTTGGTCTTCCGGCGAGGGAGTTTTTCACTCCCTTTATCGTTACTCATGTCAGCATTCGCACTTCTGATACCTCCAGCAAACTTCTCAGTTCACCTTCAACGGCTTACAGAACGCTCCCCTACCCATCATAGTAAACTATGATGCCGCAGCTTCGGTGTATAGCTTAGCCCCGTTACATCTTCCGCGCAGGCCGACTCGACCAGTGAGCTATTACGCTTTCTTTAAATGATGGCTGCTTCTAAGCCAACATCCTGGCTGTCTGAGCCTTCCCACATCGTTTCCCACTTAGCTATACTTTGGGACCTTAGCTGGCGGTCTGGGTTGTTTCCCTCTCCACGACGGACGTTAGCACCCGCCGTGTGTCTCCCGGATATTACTTACTGGTATTCGGAGTTTGCAAAGGGTTGGTAAGTCGGGATGACCCCCTAGCCTTAACAGTGCTCTACCCCCAGTAGTATTCGTCCGAGGCGCTACCTAAATAGCTTTCGGGGAGAACCAGCTATCTCCAGGTTTGATTGGCCTTTCACCCCTAGCCACAAGTCATCCGCTAATTTTTCAACATTAGTCGGTTCGGTCCTCCAATTGATGTTACTCAATCTTCAACCTGCCCATGGCTAGATCACCTGGTTTCGGGTCTAATCCTAGCAACTATTCGCCCAGTTAAGACTCGGTTTCCCTACGGCTCCCCTAAACGGTTAACCTTGCTACTAAAATTAAGTCGCTGACCCATTATACAAAAGGTACGCAGTCACGGAACAAGTCCGCTCCTACTGCTTGTACGTACACGGTTTCAGGTTCTATTTCACTCCCCTCACAGGGGTTCTTTTCGCCTTTCCCTCACGGTACTGGTTCACTATCGGTCAGTCAGGAGTATTTAGCCTTGGAGGATGGTCCCCCCATATTCAAACAGGATATCACGTGTCCCGCCTTACTCGTTTTCACTTAGTATGATGTGTCGGTTACGGGGCTATCACCCTGTATCGCGGCACTTTCCAGAGCCTTCACCTGCATCATATAAAGCTTAAGGGCTAATCCAATTTCGCTCGCCGCTACTTTCGGAATCTCGGTTGATTTCTCTTCCTCCGGGTACTTAGATGTTTCAGTTCCCCGGGTTCGCTTCTTTACTCTATTTTATTCAAGTAAAGATACGTGCTTATGCACGTGGGTTTCCCCATTCGGAAATCGTAGACTCAAGTGGCTTTTACTGCCTAATCTACGCTTATCGCAAGTTAATACGTCCTTCATCGCCTCTGACTGCCTAGGCATCCACCGTGTACGCTTATTCACTTAACCATACAACCCAAAAGGGTCTTAGTGTATGTTCAACTAAATAAGGTTTAGTTTTTGTTTATCTTGGAGGGTAATCCAAGATAAACGATTTGCCGGACTCAATAGAACAAACCATAAATGGTTTGTAGAATACAAGACACTTGAATGTGTGTTGTTTACTTATTTCCGAAGAAATAAGATTTGAGAACTTTTATTTGAACAAATAACCTTGGTTATTTATTCAGTCAGCTTTCCAAATTGTTAAAGAGCAA
>NZ_JAAUWW010000039.1 GCF_014694375.1 Vibrio sp. S17_S38 | reverse complement strand
AACTTGATAGTAGATTTCGGTTCCGTCTTCTTGATGAATTTTACAACAACAATATCGACTATATCCACCGTGATAACAAAATTGCTCAGGTAACGTTTCTATAATTTGAGGGAGATTTAAGGACAACTTATATCTAATAAGGTCGAATTGACGTTTATCTGTTGGGTGTGGGTATATCCAATGCAGTTCAATTTCATCATCATCCTCTATACCTTTCGTAAATACGTGATGAGAAATGGTAAAAAAAAGTGTGTATTGTTCACTACGTTCAGGACGAGTAAAGGTGATTTTTTTAGCATTTAAATGAGAAAAATTATAATCTATTCCACCAAGTTCAAAATTTTTCCAAATTTGCACTTCATTATCATTAAGATTGAATATTTGTTTATTTTTCATTGGGAATTTACTTTGAGGTAGAAATAACAAAGGCTCCATCTAGGGAGCCTTCGCCAAGATAAATCTTGGAATCAGAACGTCATTACCGGGCACTGCCTCGACCGTATAGGTTACGTGATGTCATAAAAACCTGTATAAGCATTTTTATGTCTGCTGCATCATTAGGTTTAATTATGCGATATATCGTTGCACCTGTAAACAATATTGTATGTTTTTTCGTAACTCTGTAAACGGTTATCTTTATTTCTAGCACCTAGCAATAGGAATATCTCGCCACCTTGTAGTGTATTGTGGAGTTAGTCGGTTACGCTTCATTGCCCATTTCTCTACAGTTCCTTGGGCTGCCAAGAACAAGGAATCATTGCCATAGCGGTGATTCAAATTGTCCATTATATTCATGAGCTTTGAATCATCCTGTTCAGGGTTTAACAGATCTAATTGAGCGTGTTTTCCTTCGACCAAATCAATGAGGCCAATCCCAATTTTATAGTAGCGTACATTTGGCTTAAACATCTGGATTGCCAAAATGGAAGCTACTTGATTTAAAACCGTTGTATCAGACGTTGGATAAGGAAAATGGTGTATTGCTTTACTGCTTACTGGATGAATATCAAATGGTGAACTCGATGCGAAGCACATCATTACCTTGCATAATGATTGCTGTTTCCTTGCTTTGGCGGCTGCTATACCAACATGTTTACTTAACGCTTGTTGTAATGTGGTTAAATCAGTAATTCGAGTGCCTACACTACGTGTTGAGAAAATCTGTTTTTTATCCGCTCTAATGGCATCCCAATGTTTACACACTTGACCATTTAATTCTCGAACCGTTCTTTCAACTTCAACATTAAACTGGCGCTGAGCTTCATTTGGATTAAAACACGACAGATCATAAGCCGTTTTTATCCCTAGAATATTAAGCTTTGCAGTTAATCTACGACCAATTCCCCATACCTCTGATACTGGTACGTTTTTTAAAACCTGAATACGTTCTGATTCTGAGTCCAATACACAAACACCATTATAACCAGGTATTTTTTTAGCTGCATGGTTAGCCAATTTTGATAAAGTTAAAGTTTTTCCGATACCAACACACACAGGTAAGCGGCACTCTTTCCAAACGGCTTTTCGTATCAAAATTCCATGTTCGCGTAAGCAAGGAATAGCTTTCGCACATTTTTCTAAAGATAAGAACGATTCATCAATGCTATAAACATGTTGAACAGGAGCAAACCTTCCAAGTACAGCCATCATTTTAGATGATAAATCCGCATATAATTCATAATTGGATGAAAGAGCAATCACCCCTAGACGCTCACATCGGTTCTGTATTTCAAAGAACGGTTTGAATTTTGGAATTCCTAATTCTTTAGCCTGTCTATTGGCCGCCACAAACAGCCATCGTTATTTGATAGTACGACTATAGGCTTACCACGCAGATCAGGTCTAAAGACCTGTTCTGCACTACAATAATGAATTAGCATCAACGAGGGCAAACATTTAGCACCACGACACAGGGGCGTGACAACGTAATGAGCAAATGACCACACCTTCCACCGAAAATGAATCTAAATCATGAATAAAAATAGGCGCATAATCATCATTAGATGACAGCAAAAGGCCGCGCTGAGTATCGATGCGCTTACAGACAAATTCGCCATTATAATTAGCCACAATAATACTGTTATTGCTAACGCTTACGGCTCTATCGACAATTAAGATGTCATCATCAAAAATTCCATCATCACGCATAGATTCGCCAGAAACACGACTAAAATATGTTGCATGAGGATGCTTAATTAGAAGAGCATCTAAGTCTAAACCAAGCTGGGTGTACTCAGATGCAGGGGATTCAAAACCAGTAATACCGGCACTCACGGAGATGGGCGTAACTTTCATAATTATCACACGACACTGTATAAAAACACAGTATCATTTTTGATGATCGAAAGAAATTTTGCAAATTTTAATTATTATTTTAGTAAAATTACTAGTAAAAATCTCGTAAAGATCATACTGTACGTAAAACACAAACTTTACGTGAGATTTATATTTATGGAATTTAGATACCCAACAGCAGTTACTGAAACGAACTTAACAGCATTAAGATACTTAACTTTACAGCTAAGAGACCCAAAGTCTGCTCGTGTAACATTTGATTCTATTATCAATAAGCTAGGAAATTCTGTTGAAAGTTACCCTGAATGGCACCCAATTTTACAAATACCGAAAACTAATACGAAATATTCCCCTTTCTTAAAAGATCTATATAAGGGAATTGACCATACTGTAAAATTTGTGAGAGGCTTTGTTACATGCCCTTATCAAAAATCAGAAGCAGACAAATTAGTTGATGTTGTAAATAAACTACCAGGATTAAAGGCTTATCATTTAAACGAGCCGTTATATAGTGATGATAGTTATCCCGTCGTTGTTGAAGCAACAGATATTGTTTTAGAAGCTGATGGAACCATTCGTACTCGTGATGCATTAGTATGGTGCGTAAAAAAACTTGTGGAACATGCTCACGGTGCAGAAGTAGCCGAAACTTGGTGGAACATAAGATCTGACATATTAGGTAAGCCTCACGGTTCGCGTTCATCAGTGTTTGTGAATCAATACACCGGAGGACACATGCGAAAAATTTTAGAAGCATTAAATAATAGCGGAATGTATGGTGAAATTTTGGAACGTTCACTGGAAATGCTATCAAAGCAAAAGAGAAATAAAATTTGCGATACCTTAATGAGAGCAGCGCTTAAGGAATTTGATAAAAAAACTCAAATTTTTGAATTCGAATTACATGGTGAAATTTGCCAGGCAAGAATAATCGATACTTGGAATGATGGTAGCGAGCTTTCAATCAAAATAGATATAAATGAAAATGATTTAAATGTGAATGGATTTTACTATCAGGAAAATGACCGACTGGAGTATACAGACCCGAGAGGTAAAAAAAAGATAGCTGAAAAATTTTTATAAGTAGATTAAAAATCAGTCTTTCTATGTACATAACCCTGTATATACAGGGTTACGTACAAAACAAATTTAGTATACATATGCTATTAATTCATTACCTTCGGTTTCTATAATTACTACCGAAATTTCTTTGCTCCAAACGGTTGTTTCATCTTTCCAAACTTTATCTGGCATTGGTAAGTTAAGTTCTTCACTTATCGAATAAATTATCGATTCAAAATCATTTTTATAGCCACGATCTAAGACAAAAGTATGCTTAATTTTTTCTATCATATACCTATTCCTTTTACGTAATAAATATTTAAGACAACCTATTCACTTTTCGGCCAGTCGAAATATTTACCATACTCGCCTACTTGGGGTTTTGCGCCCATTTCAGCGAAAAGTCCAATGTGAGCCTACAGCCCTTTATTTATAAGGGCTGTAGGGAATAGCCTATTTTCTAATATCCTTCTTAAGCTACCAGTTCGACCATGCTCTCCTCTCTCCAAGGCTCTAAGTTCTCAAGCAGTTTCTCTAGAACAATATTGTCTTTTTGAATAGTAATATGCCAGTAGCTCTAATCTAAGCGCACCCACTTGGAGAAGAAATAGGTGCATTTATTTCGAGAGATTTTCCTTGGAACCACTTTCGCCATCCTGTAGTTTGTCTTGATACATGCCCAAGTTGTTCAGTCAAAGCAACCAGAGCGCCATGAGGCAAGAATTTTAATTCCCAAGCTAACATTAATAAACTTTGTACGGTTTCTAAAAGTGCACTAAGTTCTAGTAATAAATCT
>NZ_JAAUWW010000038.1 GCF_014694375.1 Vibrio sp. S17_S38 | reverse complement strand
CAACATTTCATTTTGTTAAATCGTTATCGATACGAGCAAGAAATTACCCCTGACTTTTGCACAAAGAAGCGTAATGAAACCTACAACTTACTCGCAAGCTGCTTGAATGATTTACATATAATTTGTATGCAGTTTCATAAGGTAAGAAAAAACCCATCATTATAATGATGGGTCGATATCATAAGAACCTAATCTAAGAATCCATAGATAGCATCAATGGAATCATCATCAAGCGTTAAGTAATACTCTCTTAATTTTTCACTTAAAAGCGTAAAATGTTCTTGATGATGTTTAAGACCTTTCAAATAAGAAATTTCAGTAAACCGAGCTAAAACTAATGCAAAAATAGCAATAGATGCAACTTGGGCTGTGACCTCTTTCTGAAAGTAGTTCAAATCATTAGTGAGTAGTAATTTTCGATCTGTATTGAGTTGTGAAAAGGCCGCGCCATTTTCACAAACCATAAAATCAAAATACCCGCCATTATAGCCTTCAACATGTTTATCAAAGGTCTGATAAACGCACTGCTCAAAGTGAACAAAGTTTTGGGAAATTGAAGGGTAAAATTCCTGACGTTTTTCTACTGGTAAAATTGATGTATGCATAAGCACGTATTCCTATAGTAAAACCAACAAATAATATTTGTTAGCCAGATGGTAAAACCCGTGTTACTGGGTAGCCATTAATGCGCAATGCATTAAATATGGGTGTGTTGAGCAATATTCCAAAAACAATCAAAGAGTAAAGTGACCCGCAAGCGGGTCACTTAACTACTTCCTTACTTCGTAGGTAACAAACGTAGCGTTAAAGTTAACCTCCTTATTCTGAAAATGGACATCACAAAGTGAGTCTTTAAACAAAAACAGGATGGCTAATAAGGTGATACAAATGACCACCAAATTCGCTGTTAATTTATACTTCATTTGTTGCCTCTCGTTGTTAAGGAGGCTATACTTCGTATTGCTAAGTACATAAGTAAGCTCCATTCTGATTTATAGTCAGGTGGGGCTTTTCTTTTATCTGTACCTTAATCGTTAATATTCAGGCACAAATAACGCCCAAACACCCACGTAAATACTACTCTAAAAAATAATTAAAATCGCTTTTATTTAACGTATAACATTAATGATATACACGAATTCAGATTGATAACATTAGCTCAGTACCTTGGCTATCAGAATGCGATTCAAGCCTATGTTTCGCTTTTATCTTATCAATCAAAATTCGGTTTCTTTCATCTTGGCTTCGAGGCCACAACGTCCCTTTAATATTCGTGTAGTCCTCATCCCTCCCCGCTCGATCTACATCTTTAAAATACTCATCAATTGAAGAATAAACCTGACTTTTAAACTCGATTTTTTCGGCTTCTATCCACTTTGTGGATTCAATACTCTTGTCCATTTTTCTCTCTGTTTAAAGAGCCACGACCTTAAATATAAGGTCATGGCGATATCGTTAAGCGGCTTTATCCATTTGAGAATTAATAACTTGCTCCATAATATAAGAGTAAGCTTTATTCGCCATAGATGCCGCCTTGAAAATATAACGTTTGTCATTTTTCAACGCGGTAAGCCAGTTGGCTATATATGATTCGTGTTGTACTTCGCCTGAAATGCCTAATTCAGCCATCAGAAATGCGCTACCTAATTCAGCAACTAATTCTTCTTGAGCATAGTCTTTCGAGCCAAATACATTACCTAACTTTCGATCACATCGACTTTTATGACCAGTCCAATGAGTTAACTCATGTAGAGCGGTTGCATAGAAATTCGCATCATCACTAAAGCGATCCCGAAATGGCAATACTATTTGATCGGTTGATGAACGGTAAAAAGCTTTTAAACCATTCACAACAATATCAGCACCGGTACTTTGCAAGAACAGATCGACCTCAGTTGAGTGCGAACCTGGACTAACAATATTGTCAGCGTTTAAACCATCCACCTGATCCGCATTAAAAACCGAATAGGTTTTCAACATTGAATAGGTTTCTTTTTCAGAAGAAGTAGACCCTTTCTTTTCTACCATTGAGTAGAAAAAAATTTGAGTCCCTTTCTCCCCTCTCCTTACTTGACCGCCAAGCGACTTAGCTTGTTTAAAGGTCAACCAAACAGACGATGAAAATTTTCGTTCAAACGCAGTCATCCACAACAACATAATATTCATGCCATTGTAAGATTTACCAGTTGAGCCATTGAATGGAATAGAGTTTGCAACGGTGTTATCCCAGGGACATTCCCAAGGTTTAGTACCAGACTCTAACGCTTCAATAATTTGATTTGTAATTTTTTGATGAAAATCAGGAATAGATTTTTGTGGAGTAGGCATAGGAAGCCACCTTAAATATAGTGTAGTTAACAAATAATATTTGTCAGCTAGGTGGCGTATGCCAGTCCTAAAACTGGCAAAACCTGATGTGCAATACATCTATAATTAATCTATATCTTATTCATCTTTTTTTCAATCATTACTTAACGTATAACATTAATGTTATACGTTAAACTTACACCATAGGATGCACTATAATATGGGCTTGATGCGTTAATTCATTCCATTCTTTCATTTCAGCAACAAACCAGCCATGCTGATTAATCACATCAATTAATCCAGGTGCTCGCTTAGATTGAATTAACATTGATAACGGAGCGATTTGCTTTCCATCATCATCAAAACAATGACCTATGTGGTCTTCAATCATATAAAGTACATTAGGTTCAGCTTCTTTTTTTTCATCAACCAACCTAGATTCAAGTTTTTCTTCGTCATACAAATAGACCAATAATGAATAAAGCTTATCTGTACCGGCTAACGTTGTTTGATTTGCTTTTTCATTCAAATCATACAACTTCAACTCTAAGTTCCCTCCCTTTTTCCTTGCTGTACTAATCATTAGCCTGACGTCTTTCTTTATGCACGACAACGCTTTATCGTTTAGCTTCGGCTTCAAAAACTTCACTAATAATTCATTACGACTTTTAATAGGAATGAAGCGTTCATTAACGAGTATCTGGAACTGTAAATACAGCAACGCATGAGTGATTGTGTTATGAAGTTTATGGTAATACTCGAAATCTTTTTTTAAGTGCATTAGTTTGATTCATAAGAAAACATATTATTGATATAAGGCTGGTTAGGTTGTTTTTCAACCACCTAATTAGTGTCTATCATTAATGTTATACACCAGCCTTGCAAATTAGTTTAACTTGGCTAATGCTGCAACCGGCCAATCGAGCGGTCTCCTTGATAGTATGATGGGGGCGAAGTTTTAAAATAAGTTCATTTCGCTCTGTATCCTCTTTTCGTCCACGATATTTACCACTCGCCTTTGCTAATGAAATACCCTGTAACTGGCGTTCACGCCTAGTTTCATAATCATCACGAGCCATTTGTAATGCCAGTTTTAACAATAATTCTTGAATAGACTCTAATACTACTTTGGCTGTTCCGGTTGATTCAGAAACCAAATCGGATAAATCAACAATGCCAGGTATCGATAACATAGCCCCTTTATCTCTTATTGAACTAATAAGCTTCTCTGCTTCAATAAGTGGTAATCGACTTATTCGATCTATTTTTTCAGCGATAACAACTTCACTTGGTTGTAAGTCACTAATCATTCGTAATAGTTCAGGCCTATCCGCTCTAGCACCGGATGCTTTTTCTTTATAAACACCGGCAACGTAAAAACCATTTTTTTTCGCTTCATCAATAAGATTTTCTTGTCGAGTGAGATCCTGACCTTCAGTACTTACTCTCATATAAATTCGTGCAACTTTCACTTGCTCACCACTTGGTCAATTTAGGTATACTTATATTGACCACTTTAAAGTAAATGGCTAATAATTCAATATAGCAATTTAAAATAGCCATTATTTATTGACCAACTTATATTGACCAGCAAAGCATTAAAGTGCAATAATTTACCTTTAATTCGTACGGGTACGTTTTAGGTGAAATTTTGAGAGTAAGTAAAATTCAGAAACAAGCACTATTGCTTCTTCATTTTATGGAATTGAGGTATGGGCTTTATATTTCGGTTAACTCGAATTATTTAAGAAAATCGATTAGCCAGTCTTTAGATAAAGATCTAGCGTCAAATCACTTTCTGGTATCGATGCACACACTAGTTAAGAACGGCTATCTAAAATACCAAGCTAACACGGATCATCAGCTAAGTAATAACGCGAAGAAAAATGAAAACATGTGGCAATTAACTGGAGAGGGTAGACAATATGCAGAAACGCAACACTCAGCACAATTGAGAATAAAAAGAAGATATATAAGAAAATCTACTGTGCAGGTTTAGGCAGTTTTTTTCCATTAAGTAAATTATAACAAATACTCCAAAAATTAACTTTTTTAGGCTTCCCTGGCTTCTCATCTAATGGGTATGCACTTTCTATATGGAACCTCATTTTCCCTTTAGATTTCCAGACCCGATAAACAACTTGATAGTAGATTTCGGTTCCGTCTTCTTGATGAATTTTACAACAACAATATCGACTATATCCACCGTGATAACAAAATTGCTCAGGTAACGTTTCTATA
>NZ_JAAUWW010000037.1 GCF_014694375.1 Vibrio sp. S17_S38 | reverse complement strand
GTTAACATAATCACCATCCAGTTTTGTTAAAACTGAATGATACCAAGTGGATCAATTTTCAATTGGTGTTAGTGGATCATTTTTGCACTGGTGGTGACATGTAAGGTCAATAATCCTTCAAGCGTGATGTATGTTGGTTCTTCTACCACAGGTTTAAAGAAGAGACTTCGACAACATTTAAAATACTGCCCTGATGCAACTTATTCTCTACATTTATATGCGTGGTTTGAGGGGGAGTTTGAAGTTAGTATTCTTGAATATGATGAAACTATCGAGGTTATTCAACTTATTGAAGATGCACTTTCTTACGAATTAACCCCTGCTTTCGGTAAACAGGGAGGCAACAATAAATAATCTAATTTACTGCTATTTGTTTGTGAAAGATAAAGTGGGCAGCTTAAAAAGTCATATATTCACGATCATTTAGATTAGCAATATCTTTTTGCTGATGGTTGTTCCGAAGTATTTGCAGTATGTGAGATATTGTGAGGCCTTGGGTATAGAGCTAAAATGTGGCATATCAATTTTAGTTGTGAATGTTTATTGCTAATTCTAATCTCTCTTTTATGGTAAAATGCTCTCATTAAATACACCCACCTATCTTATTGATTTAATTGTTGTTTATTAACTAATTGATTTCTTTGGTGTTTTTTGTTGTTATTTTAAATTTATGGTTTTATATGCTAAACCTTTGTTGTTTTTTGATTCTTAATGTTGTTTTTGAGTGTTTATTTTATGAGTTTTAGCACAAATCGCTTTTCTGTGGCTCCCATGCTCGATTGGACTGACCGTCATTGTCGTTATTTTCATCGTTTGATGTCTGAGCATGCTTTGTTGTATACCGAAATGGTGACCACGGGCGCGATTATTCATGGTAAAGGTGATTTTCTTGAATATAGTCAGCAAGAAAATCCGATCGCGTTGCAGTTAGGTGGTTCGAATGCGAAGGATTTAGCCTATTGCGCTAAATTAGCTCAAGATCGTGGCTATGATGAAGTGAATTTGAATGTTGGTTGTCCATCAGATCGTGTGCAAAATGGCAAGTTTGGGGCTTGCTTAATGGCTGAGCCTGAACTGGTTGCGGAATGTGTCTCTGCCATGCGTGATGTAGTGAATATTCCCGTTACGGTGAAAACTCGTATTGGCATTGATGATCAAGATTCTTATGAATTTTTGATTCGCTTTATTAGTATAGTGAACGAGCAAGGTGGTGTGGAGCAGTTTACTATCCATGCACGTAAAGCTTGGTTGTCGGGCTTGAGCCCAAAAGAGAACCGTGAAATACCAGCGTTGGATTATCCACGCGCTTATCAATTAAAACAAGATTTCCCTCAGCTCAATATTTCCGTTAATGGTGGTATTAAAACTCTTGAGGACTCCTTGCTGCATTTACAGCACCTGGATGGTGTGATGATTGGACGCGAAGCTTACCAAAATCCATATATGCTTGCAGAGGTCGATCAACTCTTGTTTGGTTGTGATAAACCGATTAAAAAACGTCGCCAAGTTGTGCAGGAAATGTATCCATATATTGAACAACAATTATCAAACGGTGCTTCTCTAGGGCATATGACTCGACATATGTTAGGGATATTTCAAGCCATACCTGGTGCTCGCCAATGGCGTCGTTATATTAGTGAAAATGCGCATAAAAAGGGTTCAGGTATTGAAGTGGTGGAGGCTGCGCTAGCTAAAATCCCAATGGAGCTTGATGTATAGAATGCTTTTGTCTAAGTGAAGATAGTTACAAGTGGCGAATTTAGCTTTTAATTGGCTAATTTCGCCTTTTTTGTTTTACGGCTAAATTTATGACAACGGTGATTAGTTGATTTTATAGCTATATTGAGTTGGCTTGAAATCTGCATTACAGCTTTAGACTTAGGAGTGATGTATGTTCGAATTATTGTTTATTTTAATGTTGATTGGTGTTTTTGTATTGACTGGTGCAACTATAGTGTCATTTTTTATTGCTATGGGAGTGGCACTTCTACTTGCTTTGGTTATTGTTATGATTGGCACCGTAGTGAAATTATTGCCTTGGATTATCGTGGCGCTTATCGGCCTTTATATCTACAAACATTACAATAAGCCAGATCCCTATCCGTAGGCTAAACTATGTGATCACAGTATTGCTATATAAAGTCGCATAATTCTAAATATGAGTCATGATTAAAGAAGTATTAATGATAGATGCTTCGATATCTTTTCTTAGTGGGATTGATGATGACAGTTACGGAACTACAACGATTATATCAAGATCATCTATTGGTTGAGGCTATTATCGAGTCGTCAGCTGAAGAAAATGCGTGGATTGTTGAATTCCGCCATAGCCGTGGCGGGTTAGTATTACTGACTGACATTTATGGTAAGGAATGTCATTGCCATGATCTTTGTGATGCTTCGCGTTTAGCACAAAAAGTCGGCTTTAAACAAGTCAGTATTGCTAATAAATAGCACCTATTATTGGTTATTGGTTGGCATCCGATTTCTCTATTCATCTTTACTCTGTTGAGTTTTCTCTACATTTCTACACCTATATTCATTTCTATTTTCCAAAAAGTTATAAAACATACTTATCAATTCTTTCTCGTTACCTACCAGAGTCGTTAATCTATAAAGACGAAGTATTAGAAGTGCAATATAGATAGGGATGTCATACATGTTACCAAAAGAACTTTCCGCTCTCGCAAGCCCACTCAATGATCAACAAATAGGTCAACTACAACAGGCGATGGCTGAATTATCACCTTCGCAATTGGCTTGGGTTAGTGGCTATTTTTGGGGCTTAAGTCAAACGAACCAATCCGCTAGCTCTCAGACTCAACTTTCTATTGCAGCTCAACCTGCCAGTAAATTAACTATCATTTTTGCTTCTCAAACAGGGAATGCAAAAGGAGTAGCAGAAGCTCTAAAAAAAGAAGCAGAGTCTAATGATATTGCGGTCAATCTATTTGATGCGAGTGATTATAAAGGAAAGAACTTAACGAAAGAAACGCATGTTATTTTCGTGGCCTCGACGAATGGAGAAGGTGAAGCCCCAGATAATGCACTTGAGCTGCATGAGTTTTTACAATCAAAGAAAGCACCTAAGTTGCCTAATTTGCAATATGCTGTGATTGGCTTAGGGGATTCTAGTTATGAGTTTTTTTGTCAAACAGGTAAAGATTTCGATGCCTTCTTAAGCAAGCAAGGTGCTAAGCCATTTCTTGAGCGTCTGGATTGTGATGTTGATTATGAGGTTTCTGCCGCTGAGTGGCGTAAGCAGGCGTTAGAGAAAGTAAAGGCAACGTTACCGAGTGGTGATGCGGAAGTCGTTCAACTTCCTATTGGTCAAGTTAACCATCAAGAAAGTCAGTGGAACAAACAAAACCCTTACACCGCCAGTTTATTAACCAGTCAAAAAATTACAGGCCGAGACTCAGGTAAGGATGTACGTCATATTGAGATTGATCTGGATGGGTCTGGGTTAACGTATCAACCAGGAGATGCACTTGGAGTTTGGTATGAAAATAGTTCAGAACTGGTCGCGAGCATCTTACAGCAAGTTGGCTTATCGGGAGTAGAAAGTATTGATCTTGATGGTGCGAGTTTATCAATTCATAGCGCTCTAATTAATAAACTTGAAGTGACTTCGGCTAATCCTCAGCTTGTTACGAAATATGCACAACTTTCTGGTTGTGAGAAGTTGCAAAAGTTAGTCGATGATAAAGATAAGCTGCGCGAATATTCGAGCAATATGCAAGTGATCGATGTGTTAAAAGAGAAAGCTTATGCATTGTCAGCTGATGAATTAGTGGGACTATTACGGCGCTTGACTCCTCGCCTGTATTCAATTGCTTCTAGTCAAGCAGAAGTAGAAGACGAGGTTCATTTAACCGTTAGCTTAGTAGAGTATCTGCATGGAGAGGAAGCTCGATTCGGTGGTGCTTCTGGGTTTTTAGCTCGCAATTTAGAAGAAGGGGATAAAGTTAAAGTATTTGTCGAGCACAATAACAACTTCAAATTGCCACAAAATGATAGTACTCCTGTGATTATGATTGGTCCTGGTACCGGTATCGCCCCTTTCCGTAGTTTTATTCAAGAAAGAGAAGCGCGAGATGCCGAAGGTAAAAACTGGTTATTCTTTGGCGACCGTACCTTTACTCAAGATTTCTTATATCAAGTTGAATGGCAAAAGTATTTGAAATCAGGTGTGCTAACAAAACTCGATGTTGCCTTTAGCCGAGATCAGGCTGAGAAGGTGTATGTCCAAGATCGAATTTTAGAAAATGCCGCTGAAGTTTGGCAATGGTTACAGCAAGGTGCGTACCTTTATGTATGTGGCGATGCGAACCGTATGGCCAAAGATGTGCACGAAGCATTAATTTCAGTAGCTGAAGAACAAGGAAAACTCGGTCGCGAGCAAGCAGAAGCTTTTGTGAATGACCTACGTAAAGCAAAACGTTATCAAAGGGATGTGTACTAATGAGCACGAAAGAACAAGTAGTATTAGGCGAAGTATTAGGTCCACTTTCTGATGGTGAGCGTTTAAAAGCTGAGAGTAACTTTTTACGTGGCACGATTGCAGAAGATCTACAAAACCCAATTACCGGTGCGGTGACGGGTGATAATTTTACATTGATTCGTTTCCATGGCATGTATTTACAAGATGATCGTGATATCCGAGCTGAGCGCGCCAAGCAAAAACTGGAACCGCTACATACTTTGATGGTTCGTGCGCGTTTACCTGCGGGCGTGATCACGCCAACCCAATGGCTTGGTGTCGATAAGTGGGCGGATGAACATACTTTATATGGCAGCATTCGTTTAACCACGCGTCAAACCTTTCAATATCATGGTATTTTAAAGCCGAATATTAAGAAGGTTCATAAAGCGCTGAACTCGATTGGTATTGATTCGATTGGTACTGCTGCCGATATGAACCGAAATGTGCTATGTACGGCGAATCCATATCAATCAGAAGTACATCAAGAAGCGTATGAGTGGTCAAAAAAAATCAGTGAACACTTTTTGCCACACGCTCGAGGCTATGCGGAAGTTTGGCTGGATGCAGAAAAAATCGATAGTACGGTTCAAGAAGAAGAGCCTATTTTGGGGCGCACCTACTTACCACGTAAATTTAAAACCACGATTGCGATTCCACCATTAAACGATGTGGATGTGCATGCCAATGACTTAAACTTTGTCGCTATTGAAGAGAACGGCAAGTTAATTGGTTTTAATGTGCTGGTGGGCGGTGGTCTTGCGATGACTCATGGTGATACCTCTACTTATCCTCGTCGTGCCGATGACTTTGGCTTTATTCCGGTGGATCAAACGTTGGCATTCGCTGAAGCGGTGGTCACCACGCAACGTGATTGGGGTAACCGTTCTAACCGTAAAAATGCCAAAACCAAATACACATTAGACCGTGTTGGTATTGATGTATTTAAAGCGGAAGTTGAAAAACGCGCTGGAAGTCAATTTGAAGCAAGTCGTCCTTATGAGTTTACTGAGCGTGGCGATCGCATTGGTTGGTCTGAAGGGATTGACGGTAAACACTACTTATCTCTATTTATAGAGAATGGTCGAATTTTAGATTACCCAGGTAAACCACTTAAAACGGGTATGGCTGAACTGGCGAAAGTACATAAAGGTGACTTCCGCATTACGGCA
Organism: Vibrio sp. S17_S38; assembly: GCF_014694375.1. Taxonomy (GTDB): domain Bacteria; phylum Pseudomonadota; class Gammaproteobacteria; order Enterobacterales; family Vibrionaceae; genus Vibrio. Next base: position 1,670 of record NZ_JAAUWW010000037.1, on the reverse strand, counting down.
AACCAAAACTTAATAGTGGCTGGCGTATCTGCCGATCAAAAAGAGCTAATAGAAAGCATTGCGGTAGCACATTGCTTAATGGATGCATCGACTAGTGAGCAACGCAAAAACTCGATGGCGTGTGTGGCATTTCCAACTTGTCCATTAGCAATGGCTGAGGCAGAACGATTCTTACCTGAGTTTGTTACCGATGTTGAAGGTATTTTAGAAAAACATCAATTACCGAAAGAAGAAAACATTATTTTACGTGTGACCGGTTGTCCGAATGGTTGCGGCAGAGCGATGCTAGCCGAGATTGGTTTAGTGGGGAAAGCTCCTGGGCGTTATAATTTGCACCTTGGTGGTAATAGAAGTGGGACACGCATACCTAAGATGTATAAAGAGAACATTACTGATAAACAAATTCTTGATGAAATCGATAGCTTAGTTAGCCGTTGGGCCAAAGAGCGTGAAGGTAATGAAGGGTTTGGTGATTTTACTATCCGTAGCGGTATTGTTGATGAAGTTTTTGTCTCTAAAAGGGATTTCTATGCTTAATTCTATTGAATCAAAATCAGTACTAGAGAATAAATTGGATTTGGCTGAGCTGCTGACCCTCAATAAAGCTGGGCAAAGTTTAAAGTTAGCTGAAATTAATACTCAATTAGAAGAGCTGAGCGCGCAACAAAGGGTGGCTTGGGCGTTAGATAATCTAGATGGCGAATTTGCGGTATCCTCAAGTTTTGGTATTCAAGCGGCTGTTATGCTTCATTTAGTCACAGCAATAAAAGCAGATGTACCGGTTATATTAACCGATACGGGATATTTATTTCCTGAAACGTATCGCTTTATTGATGAGCTAACAGAAAAATTGAATCTCAACTTACAAATATTTCGAGCAGAGCAAGGCCCAAATTGGCAAGAAGCTCGTTATGGCAAATTGTGGGAACAAGGTATTGAGGGAATAGAGCAATATAATCGAATAAATAAAGTAGAACCAATGCGCCGAGCCTTAAAGAATCTTTCTGTGAAGACTTGGTTCTCAGGCTTGCGTCGAGATCAATCTAGTTCCCGTAATCATCTGCCCATTTTAGCTGTGCAAAATGGTGTGTTTAAATTCCTTCCTATTATTGATTGGACCAATAAAAACATACATGAATATTTGGAGAGGAAAGGTTTGCCTTATCATCCACTTTGGGAGAAAGGGTATTTATCTGTCGGTGATACACATACTACACGCAAATGGGAACCAGGAATGACAGAAGAGGAGACGCGTTTCTTCGGCTTAAAGCGAGAGTGTGGTTTACATGAAGATACAGGAAGCGCAGAAACCGATGGCTCAGGAATATAACTGGACGAAATAAATGTTCTTAAATAAAAAGGTTATCTATTTTTTATAGATAACCTTTTTCAATTAATCACTTTAATTCATATAAACAAAAATAATAAGTCTGTGGGTAAGTTGTGATGATCGTGAGTTAAAATATGTATAAATAAGGCTTTGAATGCAAATTAACCACCTGGTACTTATTTTTAAGTTTTTTATGAAAAAGTACTTGCCAATGTGAACTTGATCTCTATAATGCGACCTCACTGACACGGAGCACACAGCTTAACGGCCGCAACGAGTCAGAGGTCACAACCTTCTCAAAAAGGGTAACGAAAAAAGATTGTAGAAAGTGTTTGACACT
>NZ_JAAUWW010000036.1 GCF_014694375.1 Vibrio sp. S17_S38 | reverse complement strand
GCTGGAATATTAGAAATTAGCAATAGCTGAGCAAATAAGTGGATCAATATTAAAACGGTGAATTTTTAAAAAAGTGGATCAGATTTCAACTGGTGTTGACACTTAAGTCATGCGGCGAAAGCGTTAGAGCAGCAACAAGAGCAACTGACCACCTACGCAGAGCTGGACTTCGAGGAGAGGTTAAGCCTACTTCTGGAAAGTGAAATCTTGAATCGCAATCAAACCAAAATCCAACGCCTGAAACGACAAGCCAAGCTGAGAGTGGATGCTCAGCCGAGCCAACTTATTTACAAGGAGGGACGAAACCTCAACCGCAAGCAGATGAGCGAACTGCTAACGGGTGGCTATCTGCACAAGCACCAGAACATCTTGATCACAGGCCCAACAGGCGCAGGTAAAACGTATCTTGGTTGCGCACTGGCAACTAGCGCCTGCGACCAACAACAAACGGTCAGATACTACCGATTAACTCGCTTGCTTGATGATCTGACCTCGGGTCGTCTGGATGGTAGCTATCAAAAGCAACTTCAATCGTTGGCTAAGAAAGCTCTACTGATCCTCGACGACTGGGGGATGGAAAAACTGACTCAAGAGCATGCAGGTCACTTGTTAGAAGTGCTTGAGGACCGCTACCAAAACAGCAGCACAATCGTCATCAGTCAACTACCTGTCAAAGAGTGGTACAACATGATCGGCAACGCCACCGTCGCTGACGCTCTCATGGATCGTCTCGTTCACAATAGTCATCGAATAGAACTGGGAGGTGAGTCAATGAGAAAACTGGCGCAATCCGATCACTTAGAGTAAAAATAGGAAGAGAGAAAAACGGTAGGATCAGGTGATCGGAATAAACCGAAACGAGCGATCGCAATCACCGAAATACGCAAAAGGTGGTTACATATCAGAATAGCTCTGAATTAGTACCCTCTATTCATGTCGCAAACAGCTATGTTTTATAGTTAATTAATATAGAATTAACAGCTCTAATTGAAGTTAATTCAGCCTCACTAAAGCTCTTGCCAACACTAATCACAAACCCATAACGATTAAATGAATCTGAGATAGGCTTTAATTCATCTCCCTTACGAATAGAACACTCGATGTCTATTATATTTGGGCTATGCAATAAGCTTTCAATACCACTAACAGATTCAACAACCCCTTCTTCTGGATTAATAAATCTTATAGATGCATATTGGTTGTGTGAATTCTGAGCATCTGTTTTTTTGCACATACCAAGTGGCCACAATATTGACAACTCGGCTAGATCAATAGAAGTTGATAACTTAACTAAAGAAGATATACGGTCCCCACCGATTCTATTATGGGTTTCAATGATATGAATATCATCTTTAAAAATTTTTATTTCAGTATGAGATGCCCCATCTTTAATACCAATGATATCAAGAAAGCTTACAATATAACTCTTAATTGACTGGTGAGTATCTTTAGAAATATTTGCTGGAGTAATGTGTCCAATTTCAGTAAAGTTTCCTCCTCCAACGATAGTTTTTTCTGTTACAGCAATAACTTCATGTGAGCCACCAAAAGAAAAACATTCTACTGAAAACTCTCTTCCCTCAACGAAGCGCTCAGCAATTAATCCATTGGTAAGCTTAGTGTCAGAAAATTCAATATCATTAGATATTTTTTTAACACCAATGCTTCCAACTCCATTTTTAGGCTTAACTATTATTGGATAGCCAAACTTTTTTATAAAGTCGCTTAACTGATTTTTATCTTCTAACTCGATATATGGCAAAGAGAAACCCTTATAAGAAGAAAGTATAGAGCGCATTTTAGCTTTGTTGTAAATTATGTCGATCGTTTCCGAAGAAGTGAAGGGTAACTGTAAACGAGATGAAAGCTCTGAGGCAATTGGAATAGCTTTTTCTGTAAGTGTTACTATTGCAGATATAGGTTCTATCTCATTCAATCCATCTAATAAACAAAAGCAGGTTTCAATATTATCATAATCACATAAAATCAAATTATAATTCATGTCTGAGTTATATGATTTAATATTTTCGATTTTATCAACTATTGTACACTTTATGCTATGCTTATCAACAATATCTAACATTGCTTTATGAGGACTTATCATCACTAAATGTTTTTGCATAACCTTTTCCTTTATTGTAAATGTTTGCTAGTGATAGAATTGATAATAATAATGTAAAGATAGATAAAATCTCCCACAGGCTAAAATCATTAAAACTAACCAAATAAAATGATGTTCCTATATAACTCCCAAACAAGCCACCAAAAGCAGCAGCAAGACTCATAATACCAAAAGAACTCGCAACCATTTTGTCATTCACAAGAGTAGCTTCAAAATCAAGTCTAATCTGAAAAATAATTTCCGCAAATGTAAATACAATCACTGAAAGAAATAGTAACCAGTAAGAGTGTATTGAATTTTCAACCAAATAAAAAGAAAGAGAAAACAACAAAAAACCTAATATCACGGGATGATTATTTGATCTAGTACAAGCCCACTTAGAAATATGGACTTGAAATAATATGACAATAACCGCATTGATAATAAATATAGCCGAAACGGTTGCCTTATTATAAAGTTCCTTAGCAAGAAGAGGAATTGTAACTTCAATTTGCATGTATAAAGCCATAAAAATAAATGTGGCTATGAAAATTGCTAGCATTTTATAATTTAATGACAGTTCGATAAAGTCTCTGAATTTCAAATTATCAGTAGATGAATATCGATTTGTTTCTTTTAGGAGATAGTTTAAAATTAACAAAAGTATGAATATCATACCAACTGATGTAAATAATAGGCGAGCGGATACCTCAAAAATAGCAAGGCCTATAACAGGACCTAGTGCAACCCCAATATTAGAAAAAACAACCCTTGTTGAGAGAACTTCAATTCTTTGCTTCTCATTGGTGACCTGAACTAAATATGATTTTGCTGCTGGTAAATAAATACTACTTCCCAGCCCAATCAAAGAGCATGAAACTAGCAATAGATAAAAATCATTTACAAAACCTAACGCTAAATAGCCTGGAATTCTTACTATTAATCCAATCAATAATGTTTTTTTAATGTTAACATAATCAGATAAGATGCCTCCTAATAGGGAGCCAGCTCTTTGACACCAAAAAGCAACACCTATAATTATTCCGACATCTACTGTGCTTATTGTATCTAATTCATCTAAATAAATTGCTAAAAATGGTATGACCATAAATATGCCAATATTACTTAAAAGAGTAGTAATTAATATTAATTTAACATTATAGCTAAATTCTTTATATAATTTAAACAATTTCTACTCCATTATTGTTTTTATCTTATTTGCTTCAGATAATACATCAAGTAATGCAGATTCTGTTGAATCAGATTTTGTCAATAAAATGGCTACGCAAGCACTTTGGTCATTTAGATTTTTAATTTCTTTCCCTTTATATGCACATGGGTAGATAGTACTTTTGTCTTTATCCATATATCTAGAATCAATATGAGAGAAAACACCTTGTTCTTTAGCATATATAAATACTTGACCAGTATATGTTGACGCATCAAGGGTCATATCAAGAACCTCAGGCCTCTTATTCATTGCCATTTCAAGAAAAGCTTTATAAAAGTTATAATCGAAAGCTTGGCACAATGCTTCACCAATTTGGACACCACCAAGCCGAGGGTTTACTTCTACAACCTCAAAGCCATCTTTTGTAACTATAAATTCCGTATGAGCAAAACCATCTGTATAACAGATCGAATCTAGAATTTTATTTATCCAGTTATTAACGCCTTTTAGAGATTTAAATCTTAGATCTATGGGCAATGAAATAGCCTTCTCCATGAAGTTAGGCATGTCAGATAAAACACGACTACTAATTGATATTAGTTTTGTTTCGCCTTTATAACTTATTGTTTCAGCACTATAAAGAGTTCCTGTAAAGTAGGTTTCTAACAAAATATCTTCTAGATCTTCTTTATTTTTTAAATCTAAAATTAAATTTATTAGTTCATCATAATTCTCAGCAAACCAAACATTTTTAGAACCTGTCCCACTTGGGTCTTTAACTATCAAAGGGTACTTTAGATTTGATAAGTCTTTTTCATATTGATAAGTAGGGTTATTGAGCTTGACTAACTTAGAAATACCTTTTGTCAAATTATTCTTACATAAGGTATTCCTTAATAAAAACTTATTTCTACATATCTTTGTTGATATTGGATTTTGACCTGTAAAACCAAAGTGTTCTGACACCTCTGTCGCCATATTTGTCCAGGTATCGGTTAAATTTATAATTCCTCTTAAATTAGGGGTTTTATTACATTGCTTAATCACTTCATTTTTATCAAATGTATTTATTTTTATCAAATTAAAATTACTACTATTAATTTTATCTAGTTCAAACCTATAAATTTCAGGATTATATGTTAATAGTGTTAAATTAACATTGAGCGATTCTGCAGCTTCAACAAGTTTCCCTAAGCCAAAGGTCAATGCTTCTATTAATACAAAGTTCATACATTCTCCATTTCGTTATTTTTAAACTTTTTCAAATAGGTATTTTCTTTTCGATGCCACTTAACTCTCGACCAAGGCAAACTTAACTCATCAGCCGAAGTTATAAATTTTGGTTCACTCGGCTCAGTGCGAGAGACTTCGTCACTAAGGTAAACATCATCTACATAACGATGCCCCATATCTGGAGCAATAAAAATACAAGGCTTATTAGGTGTTAACTTATTGAGTTTTTCAGCGACATAAAAGCTACCTCCACTAGAAAGGCCTGCAAATATTGCATGATTTTTCATAAGTTTTATTGCACCTGCTTTACACAAATCAAATGACAACCAATCAATGTAGTCATAATTTGAATGTTTTACATTAGAAAATTCTATTGCACTTCCAATTCCAGCAATTATTATCTCTGGATCTTCTACGTGCTCACAGCCAAATGTAACACTTCCATATGGTTGTAAGCCATACAAAGACACTTTTTTTCCACTTTCTCTTAAATAGGTTGCAGTTGCTCCTGTTGAACATCCTGATCCAATACCGCCAACTAAAGTCAACTCTTCAGAGTCAAATTCCTCAAGCAGTAACTCAGCAAATTCTTTATATCCTTCATAATGAATATCATCATGATACTGTTGCATCCAATAATAGTTATTATTTTTTTTGATAGTTTTCTTTACTTTTTTAACTCTAAGTTCTTGATCTAGCTTAAGTGTGCCTGCCGAATCAACTCCTTCGACAATGGCACCTAATAAATTAAGCTGTGATCTTATATTTTTATCGACGGTTTTCGATGCAACTATATGACACTTTATTTTATATTTATGACACGCTAGTGCTAATGCATATGCATATATTCCACTTGAACTATCAATCAATATCGAGTCTTTATTTATAATCCCATCCTCTAGAAGCTTTTTAACTGCAAATAGAGTTGAATATATTTTCATAGATTCGAACCTTGCTACATAAAGGTTGTTTTTTAATTTTATCAAGTGAGGTTTTTTAATAGCATCAGATATATGGTTATACATTAAATATTGTTCCTTGTTTCATTTCTAATTCTAAACTTCTAAACAATTTCCTGGCATTGTTTAATTTTTCGAAACCAATATTTTCCTTAAAAAGAAAGCCTATGAGTGACCCAGTGTGTGCAACTATCAGGCCATCAGCTCCAATTTGATTATAATTTTTATACATGTGATTAAAACTGTTCTTTGGCATAGCCATTTGAGATAGCCTTGCACTCTCTGTCGAGCATTGAATTATTCCTATTGTATTTTTATTCTTGAATGCACATTGAACACGGTGTAATAGCTTCTTATATTCATCACTATAACTATAATAGTGATTTAGAAGTAAATCCCTAGTATTATTGGTATCTACTCGGTCATTTTCCAGAGCATAAAGGCAGTAAATCGGCTTTGGTGGGTTATATATGTCAACTATGACTTGCTTTTGGCTTAAATATAAAGATGGAAATTGTATAAATATAGAGTCGGATCTTTCTATTCCTTTAATTATCTCACAAACGTCTTTAATTGTTAATATCTGTTTTGAAAATGTATTTATGCAGTTAAGAGCTGCAACAATATCCGATGTGGAGCTTGACATGCCAGCTCCAATAATACAGTCACTTTCAAATGACCATGTCCCTTCTATTATTTCTACTTCGAACTTTTCAAAATATGAATCAATTGCTTTCTTGACCTTTATTTTTCCAAGCTCTAATAGGTTACATTTATTACTTGGAATAAATTTAGCAACAGTATAGTTATCTGATATGGCAGAAATAATCCCAATATCCATTGTATTTTTTGAAAATACAGGTCCTTGATACAATTCTCCTAAAGACCCTCTACATATATACTCAATACCACTAAAAACATGCTCTTTAAAGCCTGCTTTGTTATATTTTTTATCAATAATATACATAAGCATAACCTCTTTTTTACAGGAAGGTAGTTATTTTCATTTTATTTGTCAAAGTTTTATAGCAAACAGTTTCATAATTTTGATTTATGTCATGTTTTTAACTATTCATTTTCAATTTTTCTTTATTGTTAACTGGGCATTTACTTGGCTTTGTTGCTGAATTCTGTTTATGAACGGACGGCAGCTAAATCGTTCGTCTTTTAAACGATATACTGAGTTTCGGGCATACCTATCCCAGTTAACTTGTTGAGTGCTTTGATCATGGCGTAAGTCTCCCCAACTTGTGCATTGTAATTACGAAGAGTGAGTGATGCTCCAAGTAACTGTTTCACACGATACATAGCGGTTTCTGACAGTGAACGCCTGTGGTAACCATACTTCTGTTTCCACTTTTTGTTTGACCCATAGAGTTTCTGGCAGCCAACCGCCAGATTGCGTGGATGACCCTTTTCCCAGAAGGCTGCTCCCTCACGCGGAGGGATTAGAGGTATCGCTTTCTTAACTCTAATCGCCCTGTGGTACTCCCTCGTATCGTATGCGCCATCTCCCGAGATCTCCTTGATGGCTCTGCGTGTTTGTTTGAGTAGATTGGGGAGTACTTCCGCATCTGTCACACCTGATAATGTCAGCTCCGCTGCGATAATTTCATGAGTATCGGTATCCACAGCAAGATGGAGTTTACGCCAGACTCGACGCTTACCATCTGTTCCATGCTTTTTCACTTTCCATTCGCCCTCACCGTATACCTTGAGTCCAGTTGCATCAATGGCTAGGTGCTGAATAGTTCCTCGTGAAGAGGTTTTAAAGCAAACCTCGACATTCTTAGCTCGGCGACTTATGCAGGTATAGTGGGGACAAACTAATGGAACATTGGCCAATTTAAAAACGGAGCAGATAAAGCCTTGCAACGCCCTTAAAGGCAAGGAAAAAATGCGCTTTACCATTAGAGCAGTTGTGATAGCTAGGTCACTAAACAATCGTGGTCTACTACGCCTATCCTGCTTAGGGTGTTTCCACTCAGTTATCGCCTCTTCGTCAATCCAAAACGTGAGTGAACCTCGGTTGATTAGTGAGTTATTGTACTTGCGCCAGTTAGTGGTTTTATAGCGAGGCTTCGGCATGAATTTAAAGTAAGTGAATGAATGTCCCTGATCTGATCGTAAGATTCTGATTTAGTTCATTCTATTTATGCAACAAAGCTTCATTCAAATGAAAAATAAATTACAAGATTATACAGAGTCAGAGTTTTTACAGTTGTTATTGGCATCTGAAGAACTTGATTTCAGTGATGATGATTTGGATGATCTGGTAAATTTTTTCAATGAAAAGATCAATCATCCCAAAGGCAGTGCGCTTTGTTAACCCATCCTACAATGCTGGGAATAGAAGATTCATCAGAGGCAATTATTGAAGAGTTAAAACGTCGGTATACAGAAAATGGGCAACCATGCTTCAAAGACCAACAAATATGACTTTTATCTAAAGGATGTTTTTCTATCGAGAAAGAGAAGACAAATGATGGCGTTATTTACGACGTTCTGAACCATAATTGGTAGATCTTCTCTCTCTTTGAAAATTTTTTCTATTGCTGCACAGCACCTTTCATCTTCGGGTGTAAATAAAACGAAGGTTTGTGTTACATCTCCTTTCTCATCTTTTTTTAATGAATATCCTTCCATTTTTCGTAACAAAACTCGTAAACTAAACTATGTAATATAAACGTATGGAAGTGTTTCATGATAATTGGATATGCGAGAGTAAGCACTACAGATCAAAACTGTGATTATCAGATTGATGAACTAACCAAATCTGGCTGTGAAAAAATCTTTATAGAAAAGGCTTCAGCTAAGACCAAAGATCGCCCTGAACTCACTAGACTACTAGATTCCCTGCGCCAGGACGACATAGTTGTAGTTTATAAACTTGATAGGCTTGGACGCAGTCTGAAAGATCTTATTACTTTGCTTGAGATGTTTAAGAGCAATGGAGTTCAGTTTAAATCATTGTCCGAAAACATTGATACAACGACATCTACAGGGAAGCTAGTGTTTAACGTGATTGGAGCTATAGCTGAGTTTGAGCGAGATATTATCGTGGAAAGAACCAAGGCTGGACTTAAAGCTGCAAGAGCGCGAGGCAGAAAAGGTGGCAGGAAGCAAAAACTCACAGATAAGCAAATTAAGCTAGCAAAATCGATGCTACAAGATCCCTCAGTACAAAAATCTGATGTGGCTAAGCACTTCAATATTTCTAGGCCAACGCTCAACAGATATCTAGATGCGGCACCAGATTTGGAACAAGAGAGTCTGTTTAAATAGCGTCTTTAATTTGAAATGTCGGGATTTGGGAATTGGTGCAAATAGAATCTAGGAGAAGACCAGTTGAGCAAAGAGAAAGGACAAAGAAATAGAAATCTCTTCATTGCGTGGGTTGATGAAATGAAGGCCAAGAACCCTCCGAATTGGCTGGATTATTGGCATGGTGATACTTTAAGTCCCAAAAAGATTGCAGATGAACTTGGTTTTGATTCGTCTGCATTCAAAGCATCTAGAAACAAAAAACTCTTCGAACTATTCGATGAGCTTAAGAAAGAGCTTGCAACAGAGGGGGTGTATCAAAAACGGAAAGAGAATCTGCCACTGGAAGAACAGAGCGCTGAAGTCAGGGGAGTGTTCCAGGACAATATGGACGAGAGTATAACAGATAGCATCAAGGTTCGTGACTTAAAGCGGTTCAATGCTCGGTTACAAGCTGAGAATGCAAAACTTACCGCCGAAGTCGCTAGGCTATCTGAATTTAAAGAAGTTCTCATTGAAATGGGGCTTTGGAAATGAGTAACGATACTTTCTTGGTTCGGATTACCCAAATATATCAATATCATCCTGATAATGTTCAGTTAGGTGCTGTGTTTGTTAACCAAAACGTTGGAGCACACCGAATCGTATTGCTAACTACTCAAAACCAGCTAAATATGAAGCCGCAAGTAGGGCAGCAATGGGAGATATTAAGAGAGAATAACTATAGTGTGCGACAACAGCCAGTTAGTGTGGGTGGCTATGTGGACGTGTGGCGTTTCATGCAACCCAAACTTAAGTGTGTGATGCCCGACAATGGTGTTGGTTTCGTTAACTTTTTAAGCTCTGAGAAAGAGTTTGTCGGTATTGGCAGGGTGAAAGCACAATTACTCTGGGCTGAATTCCGTAGTGACATTTTCACCATGCTCGAATGCGAAAAAGATGAACCATATAAACATGATAAATCAATAAGTAACTTTCAAGCGATCAAGGATGTTTTGAGAAGTGATAGGACGGTAAATGCGCTTTATCAAGGTTTTAGAAAATATGCCAATCTCAAGTATGCGAGCCAGTTAGTTGAGTGGGAGGTAGAAGAACCTATTCAACGTCAACTTTTTAGATTGTCAGGTAAGGATGCAATTGGATTTTTGAAAGCGAATCCGTACCGCTTGTTCTCTTTGGGTATGAGATTTAGCAAGGTTGACGAGATCGCACAAAAGCACTTCAAAGTTGAACCAAGTGATGAAATAAGGCTTGCAGCTATAATTGAACAATCTTTGCGTCTATGGAGTGACAAAGGGCATACGGTTGCACTTTGGCGTGATATAGAACATACGATTCGCACCTACTTAAATAACGACAAGTTACTTATTGAAAGGGCTAAACAGTTAACTGGCGACATCATCGGTTTTGTAAAACACGATGACAAATACTACGCCTCAGGCAACTATATTTTTGAAAAAACAATAGCCAAACGATTCAGCAAACTCAGCAAGATGGGAAGCCTTTGGCGAAGTGAACTAGAGGTTGCGTTCACTACTTCTATCCCTGAAGGTTGGAAACTTGAGGAAGCTCAAGCAAGAGCTGTAAGGACAGCATTAGTCAGCCATATTTTTGCTCTCACTGGAGGTGCTGGCACAGGTAAAACGACAACCACGAAGCTTATCGTTGATGCCTATCAAAAATTAGGTTTTAGTATTTATCCAGTAGCGCTTTCAGGAAAAGCAGCTAGACGCCTTCAGCAGTCTATTGGCATTAATTGTATGACGATAGCGCGATTATTACGTAAAGACAGTATTCCAGATAACAGTGTTTTACTGATTTGTCAACACCAGTTGAAATCTGATCCACTTTTTTAAAAATTCACCGTTTTAATATTGATCCACTTATTTGCTCAGCTATTGCTAATTTCTAATATTCCAG
>NZ_JAAUWW010000035.1 GCF_014694375.1 Vibrio sp. S17_S38 | reverse complement strand
TGGAATATTAGAAATTAGCAATAGCTGAGCAAATAAGTGGATCAATATTAAAACGGTGAATTTTTAAAAAAGTGGATCAGATTTCAACTGGTGTTGACAGCTAAGGGAGCGATCCCTGCGCCACCAACAACATTATCGTTAACATCAACTAACACCCAATATTGAGATTGAGCAGCAGCATATACTTCAAATAAAGTATCTAAAGTAGGATCTGCAACGCTATAACCTTTGTCAGCTGTTAAGCCATGCTCGGCGGAGACATCTCGAATAACTTGGGCAATGGCATGGTTGTCTTCGAGTCTTATTGCTCTAATAGTACAACTTGAATATTTAGAGTGCATTTTGATACCATTTATTATGTATTTATCAGCCTTTACAATACCCATTTTTCTCAACAAATCAATTTACTAAAAGTAGTTTATTTATCCGGCTTTCTTTAAGTTAGGCTGACTTAAGGTTAATTGAAAGTGTTTCAAAATAGACTCCGCATTAAGGTTGTTAATATGAGTAATATTGAGGTTATTAGGATTTAAACAACCATATATTAGAGGGGATGTATGATTAAATAACCCTACACACTGAGCGCCGGAAGCATTGGCTAAATGTAATGGACCGGTGTCTCCACAAATAAAGAGATCGGAACAAGCTAAAGTTGCTCCTAAGTGACGTAAATTTGCAGTTTGATAAGTCGCTCCTCCAGCGAGTAATGGGGTGGAAATATCTGGGCTTAATATTTCGATCCACTTTATATTCTTATCTGAAGCATGCTCAAATTCGATCATTATTTTTCTCCAAGCTAAGTCGGAGATGATTTTTTTGCCTCTAGCACCACGAAAGAAAGTAATACATAGTTGACCATATTGGGTTAAATTGCCTATTTCATATTTCCCATGCTGCCTTTCTTTTTTTGTTAATTGTAATTGGGCATTAGTCGTTATTGTCGGGTGTCCTAGCTGGGTTAGTAAAGCTAAAGAAGATAAGGCCAAATGAGGATGTCTATTCGGCATTTTTACGCTGTGATTAAAGATTGATGCATGTAGATCATGTGCAAAAGCAATTTTATTTTTCCCGCTCAATATTGCTGCAGTGATAGTATCGGTTGTCGATCGATAAGGCATTATGATCATATCGTAAGTGTTTTTACGGAGGCGTAACATTAATTTGGCATAGTTGATGAATGCTTTAAAACTAAATTGAGATGCGAATATTTGAGTTAAACCTAGGTTATCAAAAACTTGTATTTGCGAAGGCTTGTTTACCATCAAGTCTATATTAGCACTGGGGTAAGCTGCTTTTAATGCATGAATAAAAGGAAGCATAAAATACATATTGCCAATACGTTTATTGTTCCTTAAAACGAGAACGGTTTTGACCTGATCAGGCGTTAATAAATGATGATTTAGGCTGCTTGTATTATTTAATCTGTTGTATAACCATTGCTCTAAAACGTGCGTATATTTTCTACGAAGCTTATCAAAGTGACGTAATTTATTTTTTAATACTTTCATGTAAGTGGCCTAATTATTGAAAGATAGATTTATAAGTTAATACAAAAGAGAGAATGAGTTATACAGTGCCGAAGCATTGATATATAAAGGAAAGAGAGAGATTTAGCCTTAATTATGATCCTTTTAATAAATCAGGTCATTTTAAGGCTTTTCTAATTATAAATTAAAACAGTTAAAACTAACGCTTGGCGCGCTGCAATACACGAGCCATACGGCCTAAGATTTGAAAGCGGCCCTCAAACTCTTCACCAATAAAGAATGGCTTGTATGCACTATTATCACTAGTGGCATGATAGCCTCTCATCGCGAAATCAAACTGCAAGCGCTTTACTAATATCGAGTCATCAATCCTGAACACATAAATACCATCATTTAGCTGTTTAGGGTCTTCTATGACCTCCACCAGCATTAAGTCCTCATCCATTAGCGTTGGTTCCATAGAGTCACCAAACACAGGCACTATGGTCAAATGCTTGCCATACAGGCTTTGTTTAACTAGCCATTCTTTAGAGAACTCAAATTTCGCTACAGGGTTTTCTGAAACAACCAAGCATCCTGCACCAGCACTAGCCTTGAAGTCATATTGAAGAATTTCTACGACGTCTTTATTGATGGGCGTTAAATTGGGTTGATTATTATTGCCAGTGACTAACCATTCTAAACTTACCCCTTCCTTGTTCGCTATGTTGAACGCCTTATCTACTGATGGCATTGTTCCTCGAGATAAATAAGTGCCAAGTGTTGATAGCGGAATATCCCAATCTTTAGCCGCTTCTCGTGTTGTTCGGCCTTTTAATAACGCTCTAATTCTTTCTTTTATAGATCCTTTTCCATCTTCGACAAAAGGATCGTTTTTGGTAATTTTTGCCACTTGATCCGATTCTTTATAAGCCATTGATTTTATTTAACCTTCGGAAGTATTTGTTTGAAAATCACTCAAACGAGAAAAGGATCGCAATATTAGACTTGATTTGTCTGACATTGCGATCAATACTAGTTCACACATTAAGAGAAAAACTAAAGCGTTACTTAGTGCGTCTACTAGTTGCCCAACTATGCAGTGTACTAAAAGACGCAGAGGAGATCACTATGTTCAACATGCGTAACAAGTATGGCGATATCCGTACTGGCTTTATTCAGGCTGCATTAAAACAAAAGGGTTTTAAGTCAATGAAAGAACTTGCGTCTAAATATGACTTAGCCCCATCCACTTTCGGCGCGGTATGGAAATCACCGTATGAGAGAGTTGAACGCATCATTGCCGATGAACTAGGTCTTGAGCCTAGTGATATTTGGCCAAGTCGTTATTTAGATGATGAGGTGGCCTAATGTTTTCGACAGTAAAGGAACTTGCTGGTTTACCAGGAATGCCAAATAACGAGCGTAATGTTCGCATTCAGCTTTCAAAGGTAGATAAAGCGTTTAAACAAAAGCGCCAAGGCTCAAAAGCATTTGAGTACCACATTGATTGCTTGCCAGAACAAACACGCTTGCACCTATTACGTGGTGTCGCAAAACAAAAAGCAGAACAAATTGAACAAACTCGTCAGGTTCGCCAAGTCGTAACACCTGTTTCTGACGAGCTTTGGATGGAATTTGATGAAGCCAAAGACAAAAAGAAAGATTTAACGCGTCAAAAGTATGCCTTGTGCATGCAAGTTAAGGCTTATGTCGATGGTGGTATGAGTATGCGCAAAGCCATGACGCAAGTGGCTAGCGAGGCGAATGAAAAATACTCCACCTTGGTGTGTTGGTTCTATAACAAGCCTGGTCTACAAACTAACCGCATCCCCGTTGAAGATTGGTTACCAGCCTTGTTAGATAAGAAAGGTGTTGCACCTTCACGTATCGCTAAATTTTCACCAGAAGCCTGGTCAATGTTTAAGGCTGATTATTTAAGTCCTGAACAACCAACAGTAACGGAGTGCTATTACCGCATGAAGAAAGCAGCCGAGGCGAATGGATGGGAAGTTCCTTGTGTTGATACTGTTCGCAATCGTGTCACGCAAGACATTCCATACGAGTTACAGGTTTATTGTCGTGGTGGTCGATTTGCAGCTAAGCAAACCTTAGTGCCTGCTCAACGTCGTTCTCGCTCAGGCATGTACGCCATGCAACGCGTATCAGGTGATGGCCACGAATTCCGTATTCGTTGTCACTTGGAAGATGGTTCGATTATTCGCCCTACGGTGTGGGTGTTCCAAGATGTCTACAGCTCAATGATTGTGGGCTATTCCATCGATATCACTGAAAACACAGAAATGCTCGGCATTGCGCTGTACAACATGGTGTCCAAGTTTGGCATCCCTGAAGCCATTGATTTAGACCGAGGCTCGGTTGCGCTAAGTGAAGCGATGACAGGTAGAACTGCACGTCCTAAATCTTCGGGCAAAGGTAAACTCGTTCATAAGAAGTTTGATAATGCTGAAATTGAAGGTGCGATCACCGCGCTAGGTTCCAAGGTGAACTGGACTCGTGTTGAAGATGACAACGTAGGCCGCAAAGGTAACGCACGCGCAAAACCTGTCGAGCGCCTTTTCCACTCACGAGCAGGTATCGGTCAATTTGAACGTCATCCAGCTTTTCGTGGTGCTTATGCAGGCGAGTCAGCCACCAGCAAACCTGCAAACTACGGTGAGACCACCGTTCCTGTTGAGTTAGTGGTTGAGCTATTTGCTCAGTGGGTTCAAGACTGGAACAACCAAGAGCAACGTCGAACTGAAATGGCTCGCGGTATTTTAAGTTACTCGCAAGTGTTTGAAAAAAGCTACAGCCAGGCACAAGTTCGCAAACCAACCACAACACAGTTACGCCTATGTCTGCATAGAACTCGTAAAGGTATCAAAGTGCATCAAGGTGGTTTAGTTGAGCTAAATGCAGGTCGCTATAGCAAGCACTTGACCAACCGCTATCAAAGCAAGGTTCTTTATCAGTTCATCGGCCAGCAAGTGCATTTACGGTTTAACCCGTATGACTTAACCAAAGTCGTTTATGCCTACAGCGAACACGGTGAGTTTATTGGTGAAATTCCATTATATGCCGATGCAGCATTTGATGATTTAGGCGCAGCACGTCGCCAGCAATTATTACAAACCGAATCAGTGGAACATGCTGAATGGCTTGCTGAGCAAATGGTTGACCTTTCAAGTGAAGAACTTGTGGCCTTAAGCCGGAGCAAAGATAAGCCTGAGCCATTAGGTGGCATGGTGCCAAACATTACTGAAATGACACCAGAACTACCAAGAACAGCCGAACAACACCAGATGATAATTAATCAACAAAATAGCAGTGATTTTGACGGCTTATTTTCAGCTAAAAAAGCCGTCGGAAGTGATTTTGAACCATCAATGGATTTAGACGCCTTGATGGAAAATTATGGGAGAAGCAAATGAACACAATTATTCCACAAGTGCTAAAGGTGCGAGACAGCGAAGGTTTAAGTAACCGCCAAATTTCAAAGGAGTCAGGTGTTGGTGAAGCCATTCTAAGCAAGCTGCTGAATAACAAGCCTTACACTGGCGACACTCAAACACAATTAAACAAGCTTGAAACGTGGTTGAAAACACGTAATACCCAGCTTGAAGAGTTTAATAATGTGTTGAAAGAGCCAGACTTTTTACCGCTCCCAACCTCCCAAACCATTTGGAAGCTAATGGATATGGCTCGCACGATGCGCCGTTGGTCAATGGTTTATGAAGGTTCAGGTATTGGTAAAACGGTGACCGCAGAGGAATACCAACGCAAACATAACAATGTATGGATAGTAACAGCGTCTGACTTTTGTAAATCCGCTCGCGCTATTCTTTCAGAACTATGTGATCGCGTAGGAGTAAAAACCTCTGGTATGACAGCGGCTCGAATGAATAAAGCTTTAGAAGATGCGCTTAAAGGTTCTAACGGTTTAATCATTATTGATGAAGCTCAATACCTATCAGACAACGTATTAAATGGTCTTCGCATACTAGCAGAGCATAAATGTGGTGTGTTCCTGTTGGGTAATGATGTGGTGCGCACACGAATGAGCGCGGTTCGCTCACAGGTCAACATGAATCCTATTTGGAGTCGAATGATTCGCCCAACGTGCATTAAAACAGCATCAAAAGGCGACATTCAAAACTACATGATGGCTTGGGGAATTACCGATAGTGAAATGCACAAAACGGCATGGAGCATCATTCCTAAAACCACAGGGCAAATACGCACTCTTGCAGACATGATCATGCTAGCCAGTTCGTCAGCCTCAAAGAATCAAGAAGCCCTTACTCCTAAGCACTTAGTGGCTGCACATCATTACTTAATGGAAAGTATCGGAGCGTAATTATGGCGAAGAAGAACCCTCAAATAGACATCGTTGTTGCTCTCATTGAAAAGCATCAACCATGCACATTGCACTCATTACTACAACATTCTGATGAGTTGACCTTATCTGGTGTGAAGTGTTCAGGCACTATTTTACGCAAGTTTGGCGTCATTAAAGATCTACGTTTTGAAAACAGAGCCGCGGTCGTTTGTTTAACCAATGTGTCATATAAAGAGTTATGCAAAGACTGTGGAACACCGACACGCCGTTGGTCAATGTCAGGTGACTATTGCAAAAACTGTAGCAAAAAGATTCGTATTGCCGCGCGTACTCTTAATCCAGAAGTCGATGCAGAGTTCCGACGTTTTACACCTATGTGCCGACTCATGCACCTGCCATTTGGGTTGCCAACTCAAACCTATGTTGATTACTTACAACTAAGAGGAGCCGCGCTATGAATCGCATGCTAACAGATGAATTTGTATGGTTACACGGTGGTCGAGTTGAACGCCGTAGAGCAATGGGCAAAGGTGAGTTTGTCGTGAGTAATTGCCCTCTACTGATTGACGAATCACTGACTAAGTTCGACATCACACTGCGCAGTCAAGGCATCGAACAACACATGCGAGCCGTAAAGGTAAATAACAGCATTGTGTGTTGGGAGGCATGATGGGCAAAGTAAGAAGAGAGCAAAATCAGAAAATCAAAATTGAAGTCACGGTTCGTTTTGATCCAAATAACCGCAACGGCTTAGGCGAGTTCTTTATTAGCGATTGCCGAGCTGAAGCATTAACTCAGGTGGAATCACTCACCGCAGTGATCGCCTACGGAGCGCGAGATATAGCGCACCAATCGATTAACCAATATTTAAAGCAACACAATCCAGCATTTTAAAATTAGGAGATACAACATGACGACTCAAACAACCGTACCAGCTGGCTACATGAAAGACCGTAAAGGCCGTTTAGTGCCTGAGAACCTAGTTGAAGCACATGACTTAGAAATGGACGCTTTTGTTAAGTTTCTAGCGAACAAGGCTCGCGAGCAACAAGAAATGCTACGCAAGTTTAAAGCTGATTCATTTGCAGAATGCCACGCTTTCTTAGAGTTACTTGGTGAAAAGTATGATCGCAAGTTAGGCGGTGAAAAAGGCAATGTGACGTTCTCAAGTTACGATGGCTCAACCCAGGTACAAATCAGCGTACAAAGCACTTTAGTCTTTGGCCCTGAATTGCAAGTAGCCAAAGAGCTAATTGACGAATGCTTGAGTGATTGGTCAGAAGGCGCTAACGACAACCTAAAAGTAGTAGTAAATGATGCCTTTGATGTGGATAAAGAAGGAAACCTAAACACGGGCCGTATCCTATCACTGCGACGCATTGCGATAGATGATATTCGCTGGCTCAATGCTATGAAAGCGATTAGTGATTCGATGTTAGTTGCATCCACCAAGCCTTACCTGCGTTTCAAAGAGCGTGATGAGCAAGGCAAGATGGTAAATATCTCGCTTGATATTGCGACGCTTTAACCATCTAAATCTAATCCAAACACGCTGCTTGCAATAAGCAGTTAGCACCAACCATTAATTTATTAAATACAGGCAAGCGACGCTCCACGCGTTCCCGCTTTGGCTTCGCTTTGCCTGAATTCAGTAAAAACCTTATTTCAACGTTAATTTAAAGGTATTTAAAGTGGAAATAATTAACCCAGAAATTATACAACCTAGTAAATCTGAATTCTCAATCAATGATATTAGTGACGATCAGCTACAAGAATTGATTCAACTACTCGTTAAGCCCCGTAACCGTAATAAGCCTTGTGTATGCAAATCAGGCAAGAAGCTCAAGCACTGCTGCTTAGGAAAAGTGAAAGCTCTTCAATTGAAGATAAAAGGAGAAAAGAATGAGCAATAAAGCTATTGATAAAATCAAAAAGTTACTGCGTCTTGCTCAATCTGCTAACGAGCATGAAGCAGCTGCGGCTATGTCTCGCGCTCAAGCATTAATGCAACAACATGGTTTATCGCATGAAAGCCCTGAGCTTAGCGATATTGATTGTGTCAGCATTAAATCTAAGTTTAAAGCACGTAAACCTGCCAATTATTTTGCTTCATTAACGGCTATTATTGCCAAGGCTTTTGGATGTCAGCCCCATTTTACTTGGAGTTGGATTGAAGAAGCTTATTTTGTCAATTTCACAGGTCACAACGAACGTCCTGAAATTGCACAATACGCCTATCAAGTGCTAGAACGTCAATTAATTCGTGCTCGTAAAGACTACATAGCGAGCCAAAACAAACGAATTAAACGCAGTACGAAAACCGCTCGTGCAGACATCTTCTGTGAAGCTTGGGTCGCTAGCGTTCAGGGTAAAGTCAATGCTTTTGCATTGTCTGAACAAGAATCTCAACAGCTAACAGAATATATGGAATCCAAACACCCAGATTTGAAGACGACTAAAACCCGTGAAGCTTCAGAGAAATATGCTCGTGGTGGCGCAGGTGATGCTTACTGGTCTGGCATGGCATGGCAGCAGGTAAGCAGGCTCAACTCAATCGAGGTATGAACGGCACAGAACAAGCCAAACTAGAGGCTAAAGCATGATTGAATTCCTAATTGTACTTTGGTGTTTATCCTGGTCTGTTGTTCTTGGTATGGATGTGTATTTCACCAGAATCAAGAAAGAGGAAAAGTCACCATTTCACGTTGTCGCTATGACTTATTTGGTTGCTCCGTTCTTTGTAGCCTATGCCTTTGGACTGGTATTAGGCTCTCAATCGTCGGAATTAATCGATAAAAATTAAGTCTTTGATCATAAATATGTTAATTAGCCCACTTTTTTTAGGTGGGCTTTTTTTGTTTTTTGCATTTGTTCGAGTATTCTATTGCAACTTGTAAGAAATTATAAATATAGGAGTAACACATGGATTTCATTGAACGTTTACAAGCACTGGCTAAAAAGTCAGAACAGGTATCTTCGACCCTAACTACTGAAGAAGCGACAAAAAATGCCCTGATAATGCCATTTTTACACTCGGTTCTAGGATATGATGTATTTGATCCAACTGAAGTTGTTCCTGAATTCACAGCAGATACAGCGACTAAAAAAGGTGAAAAAGTTGATTATGCGTTGATGAAAGATGGTGAAGTTCAGATTTTAATTGAGTGCAAAAAATTTGGAGAGAAGCTATCAACAAAGCATGCGGGACAACTCTTTAGGTACTTTTCAGTAACCAATGCTCGAATTGCAATTTTAACTAATGGCAATCAATATCAATTTTTCACTGATTTAGATGCACCAAATAAGATGGATGAAAAACCATTTCTTGTTATGGACTTAGACTCATTGGATGATCATATTATTCCAGAGGTGAAAAAATTAACTAAGACCTCTTTTGATGTTGATTCTGTTGTTGATGCAGCAGGAGAACTAAAATATCTCAGCCAAATTAAAAAAGTTTTATCTGAGCAATTTGCAAATCCAGAAGAAGACTTTGTTAAATTCTTTACGTCAAAAGTATATGACGGTGTTCAAACACCAAAAGTAAAAGCTCAATTCCTTGAGCTAACACAGAAAGCATTAAAACAATTTTTGAATGACAGTATTAATGCCCGTCTACAGTCTGCTATAGGTTCGGATTCCCGTTCAAGCTCAACATCTGAAATGCCTAATGCTGAACCAGAGCAGCTAGATGATCTTGAAACTAAAGACTCTAAAGTAGTGACTACCGAAGAAGAATTAGATGGATTCAACATCGTTAAAGCTATTCTACGTCAAAAGTTTGAAGTGTCTCGAATTTGTGCTCGTGACACTCAAAGCTATTTCGGTGTTTTACTTGACGATAATAACCGCAAACCTTTATGTCGCTTACACTTCAACTCAAAGCAAATGTATTTAGGTTTACTGGGTGAAGATAAAAAAGAAACTCGTCATCCAATTGAATGCGTTGATGACCTTTTCAATTTTTCAGAACAATTACTTGAAGTAGCAAACCGTTACGAATAGTTGTTCAGGCACCTAATGTTTTTGCTCTAACTTAGGTGCCGACTTTTCAAATATTATTCGGCCAATCTCATATATATACCCTAGCTCCATATATCTAGGTTCACCTATCTTTTGACCCGTTTTGATATCAATCCAGCTATATCCATCAAACTCAATATATTGATATAAAATAGAAAAGTCGTAACCGTATCTAGGTTTAATATTACCTGAGCTTCGGATAATGCCTTGTGTGATGGAGTGATTACCACTTATAACTAAAAAAATATTAAATGGATAGCACCATTGTAAGTTGTGATTTAAATCAGGAGCCCATTCCTCTTTATTTCCTAGTACACCTAAAAGTCTAGATGTTCTTTCCGGTGACCAGGGGGTAGGTAAAACAATATCTCTCCCAAGATGTGCTAATGGTATGTTTTTACTTTCAATTTTTGGAACTAATTCATAAAAAAAACGAATGAAAGTGCATTCCATTGATGGGATATATTTAATACCAAAGTCCTCTGGAGAAAAGTCAAGTAACTTACTTGGGTGTTGGTCTAACAGGTATACATTTTCTCTCATATGATGACTTTGAATTGGCCTCATGATTAATCTCTGCAAATCTTCAAGTCCATCAATATCTAAATGAGAAAATCTATCAATTATAATATCTAATTTACTCTGCGTTGTTTTTGCTCTTTGCTTAAAAAATAAACTTACAAGTTTTTTCATATAAATATTCTTTTTTCGCCTCAATTCCAGTCACCGCACCCACTGCCTGTTTTTTGTGCTTACAATAACCATAACATTTATGTGAGTGAGTAACATTATGTCGATAACCATCGTAAAGATTGGGCGTCCTAAAGTCGATAATCCTAAATCAGCAGCGCAGAGAACACGCGATAGTCGTAAGCGTAGCAAAGCGTTAGTGTCAACACCAGTTGAAATCTGATCCACTTTTTTAAAAATTCACCGTTTTAATATTGATCCACTTATTTGCTCAGCTATTGCTAATTTCTAATATTCCAGCT
>NZ_JAAUWW010000034.1 GCF_014694375.1 Vibrio sp. S17_S38 | reverse complement strand
AGCTCAGACCCCATCAATATAATGGTGGGTTAACACCCAATAAATCAGAACAGCTTTATTGGAAAAACTCTAAAACTGTGGCCAATTTTAGTTGACCACTACAGTTGTTCGGCTACCGTATTATATGAACAAAATATTTTCAGCATGTCGTGAATTTATTGATAACGCTTATCGCCTCCCTACTCTCTATAAGTTCTCAGGCAGCATGATTGCTATGAATAGAGAAGATACAAGGAGGCGATTAGCTAAAGTTCTTGCTGTGTTATTGGCCAGAACCGAATTAGTTGATGGTAGGGTTGGCGTTCCTCAGTTTGAAGGCATGGATACTATTAGCCATTCAAAGCTAATGGATGATTATGTTCTTCGTTGGGGGGAAATGATTGATAATGAAACTTGGTATACTTGTATGCGTTATATTCGCAATTGTGGCTATTTTGGTCAAGATACCATTACAGGTAATCAACAGAACTTAGTATTCTCGGCTGCCGCATATAAGCAATTTTCATTGATGTTTTTCAGAGAGTTAAAGGTCACGTTTTTCCCTGATATTGCTAATCTTATACATGATTCAAGAGTTAAAGCTCAAAATAAAGGTTATAACTTTGGGTGGATGAGCTTTGCGCATTTACTACAAAAGGCATTTGAACCAGCTAGAAAAGCTTACAATGCGATTAATCCTACTAAATTAGATATATCCCCTCACTAAAATTAGAAAGAGCCGCTTAAGTGCGGTCAATTCGTCACGTCTGAAGAAAGTTATTGCTTGTTTTTCACTCAAAACCAAGCCTGTAGTCACCTTTCGTTGCGCATCACCATCGACATTTTTTGTTTAACTTGTGTTCTGTGGATAAGTGAATAATTAGAATATTAACTTTAGATAACCAATTAAGTATAAGAAAAAGGATCGGAACCTTTTAGGAGTTATATCTCCCTAAAGGGATCTCCTATAAATATATAAAATAAATATCTTTATAAACCTTTAACTACGTTAAAGCATAAGATGCCTGACCAATTCCTAGCTAAAGCTAGGGGTCAGATCATAACTGTTACTTTTATAGCAAAGCTCTATGCACATCATACAAGGAAGAAACAACGGCCATTAATTCGCTACGCTCACAGTTTATTAAGGAAAGTGGCTTGCGGTTCATTTTAATTAGCCTGAAGACAGCACTAGAATAGTCATATTAGCTACATTGAAAGATTATCATCACCAAGCCTTACGTTTTCAACACTGTACGCCTAAAGCTTTAATTACTCCTTTAACGGGCATTGTTTATATATCAACGTTTTTTCACGAGTGAAAAACACTATGATATGAAAAAATTTCTTACCTGCACTTTTAGAACTCATTTGCTTTAACATCCGTTATATCCATACCAAATCACAAGCTTTTCATTTTATTGTTTGTGCTGAAATTTTATAATAGAAGTTTACTGGTCAATAAAACAAAAACTCACCCTATTTAGGTGAGTTTTTCATTAACACCTATTTTCTACAAACGTTCACCTCATCTTTTCTTTCGTAGAAAATACTATCTTTCGTTAATATTGGAGGATATTTTCTCAATTCTTCAAATTTAATAATGCCAGTGTTGATATACTGATATTTTACTGTGTTCTTGCTGTTGCTTGATTTTGATTTCATAAATTTTTCCTTATTTTTGTATTCTAAAACCGAATTGGTTTAGTGTTTTATTTATCATATCGCTTTGGGTTTTAGATTTTTCAATCTGAAATTAATAGTGTATAACATTAATGATATACACTATTTTTTTGCTGTGCTACAATGTATAACATTAATGGTATACGCTTATGGGAGGTTGAAAAATGCCAGAGTTAAACTTAATAGCTCGAATTATTATGATTGGCTGTCGAAAAGGCGGTGTAACCAAAACGACAACAACGGTTAACCTTGCACATGAATTATCTCAACTTAAAAAGCGAGTTTTGTTGATTGATTTTGATAGCCAAGGCGACAGTACAAAGTTCTATCTCGAAGATGAAACCGAATTTTTTTTGGGCGATGTATTGTTAGATCGTAAATTCGATATTAATAAGGCTATATACCCTGCAATGATTGATGGTGTTGCGTCAGAGTATCTAAACATAATACCGGCACGAACTGGTGATGTGATGGCCAAGCTTGATATGGATATGATTTCGTTAACTCGTCGAGAAGAGCGTTTAAAATTTCAGTTAGAAAAAATCAAAGATAACTATGATTTTATTCTTATTGATACCACGCCTGGTACAAGTGTATTAACGCTAAATGCTGTGATGGCCGCAACAGAGTACATTTTCCCAACTGAGTTTAAGCAACATTCCTTGGATGGTGTAGAAACATTATTAGAACACATTGCCGACGTAAAATTTATTGATGAAGAAGACATTAAGTTTCTTGTTGTTCCGTCGAAAATCAATAAGTCAGCTAAAAACGCTTTAGAATTTGGTAGTGAGTATTTAGCGACTCGTTGGCCAAACAACACAGCTAAAACGACTGTATATGATCGAGTGGCATTTGCAGAGGCAGAAGCGGAGCATAAACCAATGTCCGTATTATCAAAGAGTCATGTCGCGTCAATGTACTACAAAGATTTAGCAAAAGAGGTGATCGACAATGCTTGAGCAAGAACTTACAGAACTTAATGAGCTGAAATCCAAAAAGAAGCTAACTGGTGGCGAAAAAGCCCGAGTTAAAATTTTGGAAAAGAAGCAACAAAAAGAAACGGAATCAACAAAAAAAGCTAACGCTTTTTCAACTAAGCCAACAACTAAAGTTGCACCGGTTCCAATTCGGTTTACATCTGATGAACTAGCTGGCTTAACTCAAAAAATCAACCAACTTAAAGATGATAATCCACGTTTGATTGTAGAGGTTCTTGGTGATCATGCTCGCGCGGTAAACCGCACCACTTTGATTAGAGCAGCAATAAAGTTACTTGAAAGTCATTCCGATGAAGAAATCATTCAAGCAATCAAAGACGTTAAATTATCTATGATACGATAATGTATAACATTAATGTTATACATTAAAATCCAGATCAAAGGAAAGCATCATGACTTATACCTATAATAAGCGAGAAAACATTCGAACAGCATCATCAGTTGAAAAACTGTACTCAACTAATAAAGGTTTCATTGGGTATATTAGTAATGTTGAGTATAAACAAAGTGATGGTTCTTGGCGTAGCCAGGGAGCACGTTGGCTTATTAATGAAGATGAAATAACTGAAATAATGGATAACGGGTTTAAAAACACAACATTATAGGAAAAGAAATAATGGCTTTATGCCCCTTTAACTATGTGTCCAATATCAACCAAATAAAGAGATATTGGCTTTACATTTACAAAGCTACTAAACAATTTTACGTGATTTTTAATGATGGATAAGCCGAGTAAAACACAAACCTCTTTCTTAAGAAGATTATTAGTCGCCTACTTAATTGATTCAGGTAAGAACACGGTTCTTGAAATTATGGAAGTGACGGGTATGCCGCGCAGAACAGCTCAAGACACCATCAAGGCACTTAATGAGTTAGACATAGATGTGGAACAGTACAATCGAGGTAAATATCGCATCAATAATTGGGGGGCGATAAATCGCAATTGGGTGCAAAATAACTTTACGCACGTCTGTGACGTGCTAAGGTATGATCATTATGAAATTAGTGAGATAAGTGAAATGTCCTACGAACAAGTTATCCATGATCAAAGCTTATATTGTGCATCTCAATCGCTAGAATTGGCTCTGAAACTTTCCGCCTTATCTAGACAACTAAATTCGGATGAAAGAACCCGTAATGCAAAGCAATTAGTTAAGGATAAGAGCAATAACGAGAGTCGCATTGCTGCTTTACGCTACATGTATCGAACCGTTGGAAGGGAAGACCTTGAGAAATTGATGTTTGAGCTGACCGACTTAACTATTGAAGAAAGATCTACAGCTCTAAGTGATCCTGAAAGCTGGAAATCAGCATTAAGTTTGGTCGGACAATCTTATGAGGAGATTACGTATATAGCACCTCAAAAAGAACTTAATCAGTGGCGAATAAGGTTTCTAGGTGCAATTCAAGGTCAGTAGAAGGTGAGTTTTGCTTGTAAATAATTAGATAAATGCTATATTACTATAGTGAATGAAGCGGCGGCAGTGGAGTCCCCGCATAAAAAATGTAATATCCTCAGAGATTGAAGTCGCGCCACTGGAGAGCCGACATTAAACATGTAATACCAGAACTAATGAAATTCACTCTTAAAGCCTCCTAATTGGAGGCTTTTTTGATCTAACTTATCGGATTTTTTAAAATGCTCAAAATACTTCAATTAACTGATGATTTTCATGATACTAACAATGATCTAATTGAAGCTATTAATGATAAAAACCGTGGGTATGGAATCGTAACCATCACTCTAAACAACTTGATTTTTGGTATTCCTCTTAGATCTAACATTACTCATAGGTACAGCTTGGTACTAGACGAAGTTAATAGACGAGGTAAAAGGTCTTCACGTGGTTTGGATTTCACAAAAGCTGTTTTAATTCGAACGGATGCTGAAATGGGAGAAGTGTTTCTTATTCCTGAAAATCAAAAAAAAGTATTAATAAGTAAAGAAAAGGTGCTTATCAATCAATTTACAAAATATGTGAATAATTACATTCGAGCTGTTGAAACTAATGCGCAATCGACCCTGAGATCTCCAGCTTATAAATATTCTACATTAGTTAATTATCATGATGAATTTGGAATTTAATTAGAGGGTTTCTGTACTTTATTTTAGGTCTTAATTGCGGGTCCTGTGGAAGAACCCCCAAATCTGTAAACTTTGATGGTTGGTATTTGATCAGCCATCTCTCCAGAAATGCTGTTTCACATGATCCTCTAGAACTCTTGCCATTGCCTCTACATCGATTTTCCCACTACTTTTCTTAAAACTATACCGGCCAGTGAGCAATGTATGTGTCCAAGCGATCGGTGAAATACGGACAAACTCATCAATGACCTTTTGAGAGGCGCCGTTAGCCAACATCTTCTGGTAAACGGCATTTAAAATCATACTGTTGTAGGCAATGATGCAGTTAGCAACTAGTCTGGCCGCATGAGCGCTTATACGGTTTTCTACGATTCGTTTACCCTGAAAGATACCGTTGTAAGTCTTACGAATGTTGCTCTGGAGCTGATGATAAGCTTCTGTGCGGTTTCGAGCGTGTCTTATCGCCTTCCTGAGTTCCATATCATCAATTAAGTTGAGCACATGTGTGCTTTTGAAAATAGTGTTGTATTCAAACATCGCCGCCTTGAGTCTGGCATAACGAGCATGAGAGTTAAGCTTTCGAATGATATTACTTTGCGTGTTTTCCTGCATGATCAGTGACAGCAGGACTCGCATAACACCTCTTCGTTGAGACCGGATGCGCTCTACATTGATAACGCCCTTTGGCTTGAGTATGCTGGTATCGTAATCCAGCTCTGTCGCGGAATAAATTTCCTCAGAGGCGTCCCGTACGTTCTTGATACTGGGTACATAATCCACATCTATGGAATCCAGCGTGACGAAATTCAGTTTGTTTAGTGAGTGGTTATCGCCTGTTACCATGTGGATGTCTATATCAGTCTTATTGTTGTAGATCATGTCGTAGAGCGAATGCCCTTCATATTCATTCAAACCGATATTTTTTGCATTGACCGCTACATAGTTAGCAAGCAGAGTGTAAAGAGAAATACCTCGGCCTCTACCCAAATACTTTCTAGAATAACGTGACTGGATAGTGCTGTCGGTGGTCGAGTGTTTTTGCCCGTCGGCATCGGCCAGAACTTTCTCCTCCATAAGGTTCCACTGTTTAAAAATTGGTAGTGCATGAATATGATTGCTAACAATATCATTGGCAGCGCACAGTGTGTCTACTCGGATAAAATCCTCACGCACCGCGCGTAACTGGTTGGTTTCCAAATCAGACATATCAGCCATTTTCAATGCGCCAAACCCAAATGCCTCCGACAACAAACAGGCATTGATCGCCAATGGTAGTGGTTTTTTCCGCTTGGTGTAGCGATCCTTCAAGTGGGTAAACCCGTTCCACATGCCAATTTGATCGCCGATAAACATCATGATATTGGCGATTTCTACCTTCGGCAGATTTTTAAAGAAGGCGTCGTCCAGTTTCTCAACACTGTCATAGAGTAGGCTCCAGTGCTGTTGCCCATTCTTGTTCTCACGAACATTAAACCCTGGGTTGTTGTTTTCACAAATGTTGTGAGTCGTTCTTTTCCAAGCGTTATTAAGTTCTTGAAGAGCTTCATCAAGCCGTTTATCACAGTAGATGGGTATTTTGGGGTAACCAAACTCCGCAGCAATTTCCTCAATGTCATCGACCAACGCATCGTCTACAAGGTCGGAATCAATATCACAATAAGAAACGCTGTCATTGCAATACAGGCGGCCACGATCGATTTCATGAAAAACCTTTTGGTAGACAAAAAACTCGAACAAATACGGATTAATGTGCGTATCTGCTGGCTCCCGCTTCAAATAACGGATCATATTTTTGGGAATCGTATAGCCCAAGTCATCACAGATTTTTAAATCGGATGGACTTTTACCGCTGGCATAATGCGTTTTCAATAAGCTGACCAAGTCACCGATGTAACTGTTTTCCTTGTAGTACTCCAGTTTCACCGTTGTAAATATCGGGCGCAGGTACAGCGAGAGTATACGAGACGATTTACCGTAGTACTGCCACAGAGCGGCTTTCTTATCGAACGATTTTCCTTCCAAGAATTCTGCCATCGCTGAAAATTGCTCTTTTGGCAACAGGCTGTAGGCTGCTTCATTCAGCTCATCCTGATTCATATTAGGATTTCGATTTGGAAACCACTTGAGAAACTTTGCTAGCTTGGGAAAGTCCGTGACCACTTTGGAGCTGTGCTCCATGTGCGCCATCGAGGCGTAGGTCTTGCCAGCATCCATAATTGCACGGGTGTGATAGCAAAAACTCACGATCAGGTTGTCCATTATCTGCTGATAACGGTGGTAGACAAAACACAAAGCATGAAGCCATTGTTGTAGTTTGCTCAGTCTCCGCAACCTTGATGCAGCATACTGCTCGGCAATGTCGGCGTAGTAGCGAATGGCATTTTTTGACAGGCCCAAAGAAGGAATGAAACTCTTGGCAAAATCATAAAGCTCCCCAATGCGCTGCGCTTTGTCCACTTCTGCTTTCACTGCTGTGTATTGAAAATCTTTCTGGTCTGTGCGAATGATATTCAGCGCTGTGATGCCCTCATCGCGATGCACCAAAGCCTCAAGCTGTTCCGAGATTGCTACAGGTAAAGATGAAACAGCGATACCCAACCGGTTTTCTTCAGCAATAAACGCACTACTGAACATGTCCTGTAGCGTTCGATAGGAGGGTATTATCAGATTTTGATGATCGAAGTAAGCCAGTAATTGGCGAAAGGCGCTGTGCCCTTTGGTGTAGTATCTCAACAAGTGACCGATATGCGATTCTATTTCAGCGGTGTAGTGGGCTGACCAGTTCCGGTAATCAAAAAGTGAGAGTATCGCTTGGCGCTGGTTACGCGTATATTTGCGAGAGAGTACGCCCTTAAATTGAGAGACGTCAGCGCCACTATAATAGGTTTCCACGATATACTGAACGTCGCTGCTGACCTCATCGAGCGAAAAATTGAAAAACTGCTGTTTAGCCTTGAAGTAGCCCAGTTGCAGAATGAAATGGATACGAGTCTGGGTATTGCGAAAATGTTCCAGCGCAGCGCGCTCTGCCTGATTTAATGAAAAATAGAGACTTTGTTCGTAAGTATTGAAATCTGGGCGAGCATATAACTCTTCGATTTCCGTGTTGGATAGCAGTTGAATGCGTTTGATATTTTCCATTGCGTGTACCTATTCAGTGCGGCCAGTTCGTGAGCCACACTAAATTACCTCACCTCACGTCCGTCCAAGTGATTCACTGGCACCATGCGCTTATGTAAAACACCGAACACAACCAATTGCTGTTCATGGAGCATGTAATAAATGACGTGACTGACATGGGGGAAACTCAAAACGCTTTCCCCAATATCCTGCCTGGACTTACCCAGAGAAGGTGTTTCGGCCAGCAGGTGAATGGTTTGCCTGAGTTCAGACAGGTATTTTTGCGATTGAGCCTTTCCCCACTGTTCGACGGTGTATCGGCGAATGTCGATAAGGTCAGATTTTGCATCCGGCGTTAAGTAATAATTGGCCATATTGTTATTTGTCTGCGCTTATGGATTCTAAACCCAACTCCTCCCACATCCACTTAAAATCATAGCGCGACATATGTGGGACAACTGCGGTATTATTTTCCAAGCCTTTAAGCCACTGGAGGAGGATTGTGTGCTGATCTTTATCTAGAGAGCAGTCTCTGGGTGTTCGGTTGTTAAGTGCAGGGATAGGCTCATCTAGAATTTTTCGGTAATGCTGATCTAGCGAAGCAGCAATTAATTCAGGCGCATCGATAGTTTCTTCGGTTGGCAATTCTTGTGTGGAATACTTTTCCATCATGGACTCAAAATTCTCATGAACGGAGAGAGGTGTTCCGATTAACTCGCTTAATAAAGCACTGAGAAAATCTTTAATTTCCTCCGAACGCTCAATGGAGTTCACCGTCGCTACCAAATATTGACCCATTATGGATAAATGGCCCAATACCGTTGCACCTACGTTCTCGATGTTGTTTTTATCACAATTTAGCCAGATCCATTCTTTGCTATCGTTATTAAAATTAAGCTGAGGGGCAGAATGCAGTCGCTTTTCAATTTCCTCCATATCGCTTGTATTCAGAGGGAATTTTATCTTACTCCAATATAATTTATGGCCATCATGGTTCAAAAGTGTTGGTATAGGCTTAGTTATCGCCAAATAGGTTTGGCATGCCCAGAATGAAAAAAGTAAATCCGGCAACTGATCATTCGCGTCTGCTGTTGCCATTTCCTCAATATCTTCATCTGACCACTGACATTGAGCCTCTTCATCCCGAACTTCCTTGAGAGTACCAATCACACTTTGACAAGCACGTTCGAGCAAAGCTGGCACTTCTTGAGCCTGATCTGGAGAAAAAGGCAGAATGCCGCCGCCAAAACCGTATTTACCATCCAAAGAAATCACTCTCGCTGCGATACAATCCCAGCGTTTTAAGCTTTGGGAGCCTGAGCGCTCATAAACACGGATCGCTTTACTTGTTGATCCCACAGGGCGCACTTCAACCCAATGACCTGGGTTAACAGCAATAATCTCCCAAAGTTTTGCTTCACTTTTAGCTAAGGCTTGAAGATAACGTTTCCCACGAGCAGCTTCTCGCCAACCGCGACGTTTTATATAATCTTCAATCATACAAAACTCGTCATTATCCCAATAACTACTTGCAAACAGTTCAAAGAGATAACCAAAAACCATCCCCATATAGCCACTGTCTTCAAGAGCTTGGCCTAACTCGTCAATAGGAATATCAACTCTGTTGGCGGCGTCCATCAGCATTTCATTAAAAAATTGCTCTTGCCTTTCTGACCATGGTGCTTGTTCAGCATATTTCATCAAATGGGCAATCGCTTTATCAATATCTTTTTGCTGTTTACGTTGGTTCATACCTGTATTTAGATCCCCGTCTTTGAAGGTGTACGAATTTTGGTTTCAGTGATCCTTGGGAACGTCAATGATGCCATCAGCAATACCGCAAGCTAGATTTTCCATCAGTTTTGCGAATCGATAGAAGCCATCATATTGCTGACAGATGTAGTCCATCTGAACGCGTGAAGTGCTGTCCATTATCCACTTGAAGACATCCATATAGTCATAGCAAGACTGGAGCAGATTGGCTTCACCGATCTCAGTATTAGGAAACCGAAGGGCGTGATCATCAATAATTTTTACTAACTGAAGTTGTTCTGCACTCAGTGCGATAGCAGGCATTTTGGATTCCCCAAGTTTTTATCAAAATAGGCTTTTGTTGTAAGAATTAGTCGTGTAGTCCTGACTCTAGCTCACTGAAAAATGACTCGCCATCGATCAAATTGCCTGCTGTAATATCGGTAGCGGCCTGTACAGCTCTTAATTGTAACAAACGCAGCTTGAGAGCTTCGATACTCTCATATTCTTCTGTCGAGATCACCACAGCAA
The DNA here is from genome assembly GCF_014694375.1 of Vibrio sp. S17_S38. Taxonomy (GTDB): domain Bacteria; phylum Pseudomonadota; class Gammaproteobacteria; order Enterobacterales; family Vibrionaceae; genus Vibrio. Next base: position 1,870 of record NZ_JAAUWW010000034.1, on the reverse strand, counting down.
CCGGTTTACCATTCTTGTTTATCTGGACTGGAGCACGTTGGGCTTTTAAGAGCATGTCACCAAAATGGGTTTTCGCTTCATTGGCGGAGAGTGAATTCATGTCCTACCTCACTAACATCGTTCGATTCGTTCATTATAACCGATTCGTCCTTTATCTGCTATAATTACACATTATCAAATAGTATACTTTTTAATAGCTCGTGAAATTATCTATCAAAAGTACTATTATAAGTGGGGAATCAAAACATCTTAGGAGTATTGATAGATTATGGAGAAAGTTGGATACGCTAGAGTGAGCTCTACAGGTCAAAGTTTGGACGTTCAGCTAGGAAAGTTAAATCAGATGGGTTGTCAACGTATTTACCAAGAAAAGAGAAGTGGTCGAACTTCAAATCGTCCAGAATTCCAAGCTTGTATGAATTACCTTCGAGAAGGCGACACCTTAGTCATCACTCGTTTAGATCGCCTAGCTCGCTCTGTTGTCCATCTCGCACAACTCGCCAAGCGTTTTGAGAAAGAGAAAATCAATTTGATCGTCATTGACCAAAATATCGATACGAGTACATCAACTGGCAGATTGATGTTTAACATGTTGGCATCGATTGCTGAGTTCGAAAATGACTTACGGACAGAGCGGCAAGCAGAAGGGATTGCTAAAGCAAAAGAGAACGGCGTTAAGTTTGGGCGTCCGGCAAAGCTCAATGAGCAAATATGTCGTGCTATACATTTGCGCCGGACTGAAGGCGCAACCATTGGACAGCTAGCCAAAGAATTTGAGCTTGGAGAAGCGACAATTTATCGTGCATTAAAAGCCGTCTCTTCAATATCAATCACATGATTTGTACTAAGTCATGTGATGGCTCATGGGTTAATCCCATTCATCGTCGTCATAGATATTTTCAAGAAGAACTTGTTCGGCTTCGTCCAATTGGTCGTTAATTTTTTCGAGCGTGTCAATTAACCCAGACACCTCCATACTTAACACATCAACTTTTTCATGTAAGTTTTCAAGGTGCAACTTGGTGTTGTCATCAAAAGTATAATCCAATGCTTTTCTAGCGATGCCACTGATGGTTTCTGTTTCATCAATCAGATCACGAATACCAGCTTGATAAGCAAGTCGATTCAGGTCAGTAAAATCCTCAGAAGACAACTTATCTAAGATTTTGTCGTATTTTTCTTCATTAAAAACCATCAAAAGGTACCTGCAACTGTGCGTTAAACCTAGGTTATCGTTCTTGTAGCAGTAATTCAATCAGGCGCAGTAAATGAGGTTAGATTTCAAAGTTTACATATTTGGGGGTTCTTCCACAGGACCCGTAACGGAGTCATCAATAAAGAGTCCAAGGAGGTGACCGGCGTGGGTTAACTTGTCTCTAACCACTTCAAGCTCATCTGCAATCCGTTGTTTAGCGGCGGCAGAGGCGGATTCCCTTTGTTTTCTGGTCACATACTGAAACGCGGTGACTAACTTATCATTCGTTTCTTGATAACGGAAAAATAAGTAACACACGATATATAGCATCCCTTGCCATTCAGGAAAACGACGGATCTTATACAGGGATTGGTGCCGAATAATGGACGCGTAGTACGTTAAGTTCCCTTGCGATAGCCCTAATTCATTGATGAGCCCCTTTATCTCTTGTTGGTTTTTTATTTTTTGGATAAGATGAGAGTGGTTCTTTGTAGGCAATAAAGTATAAACAAAGCCGACCTGTAGATTTAAGTCCCCATATACTAACAATCTTTGCTTAAAAGTGATACTATCTATCTATCTATCTATCTATCTATCTATCTATCTATCTATCTATCTATCTATCTATCTATCTATCTATCTATCTATCTATCTATCTATCTATCTATCTATCTA
>NZ_JAAUWW010000033.1 GCF_014694375.1 Vibrio sp. S17_S38 | reverse complement strand
AGCTGGAATATTAGAAATTAGCAATAGCTGAGCAAATAAGTGGATCAATATTAAAACGGTGAATTTTTAAAAAAGTGGATCAGATTTCAACTGGTGTTGACATGAATCATCAGCTTTAGATTTTTGGAATGCAACTACAGGAGCTAATTTACCAGCATCCCCCATGTCAATGTTATATCGAACAGCAGCATTGTAAGCATAATCAAGCGCTGATGTGTCATTGCCGAAAATATAAGCCGCAGATATATCAAAGTTACCGACCGTATTTTGATATTGGAGAGTACCATCTTGACGGAACACTTGTACTGCTGTTTTATCAACCATGCCTGCTTGACGTGCCATAGATACATCTGAAGTTGCAAACACATCACCAATATCAGTAAACATGATCAAACCAGAATCAACACGACCGCCTTTTAATTTACCATATTCATGCCCATCGATCCCCACCCATACATAACGTGCAGTGAAATCAGAAGAATCTGGATTAAGTGAGTTCGCATATTCAGCCGCACCAACTTGATACTGTGCCTGACCAATCACATCAGCATGTTCGTTGATAGTTTGAGAGCCACTAAGGCCAATACGCCCATCAAATAAACCACGTGTATCTTGGTCATGAGTGCCTTTATTCGTGATGTTGTACCCTAAACGGCTGTATATATTAACGTGTGATCCATCTTCTGCTTTATAAATTTCAGCTGCATTTGCTGCTGTTGAGAGAAACAGCGCAGGAATCAGTGTCGACAATAGTAACTTTTTCATTATAAACCTTTAATTATTATGCTGACTTAACGAGCTTTAGCCCATTAAATACGAAATACTTATCTAACGCCTTTTATTTTTCAATGTAAATAAAGTCTAAACGCGACAATAAAATAAAATCAACCAATTGATAAATAAAACAAACGTCAAATTAAGACTAATAAAACCAGCCCTAAATATGTTGGAACGGTGCTACGTTAAGGCAAAGTTATGGCTTACGCCAAATCATTTTTATAAAAGGAGTCATAAAAGTGACCAAAACCCAATAAAACATCGTACAATACGGACAAATAAAACAATAAACCACCCAAATGGTAACAAATTAGCAACTAGTTTATTTCCATCGCAAATTAATATTAAAAGTTAAAATCTATCAAACAATATGAAGCATATTTTCCAACTCACCATATTAAGGATTTATTGTTTCCTCTCTTAAAATAGGTCACAAATTAAAGCGGAAGTTCTCTTCAGAAGTAAATGATACGCATAAAAAAGCCTCAGAAAGAGGCTTAGAAGAAGCTTATAACAAAATTATTATCTATGGGATAACATCGACCTGAGCATTAAACCAAGTAAATACCATCGTTTTCGATGCGAATTTTCCCAGCCTTATATAAACCGCCGATAGTCTTCTTAAAAGTCCCTTTACTGGTTCGAAATACGGTAAAAATAGCTTCAGGTGTTGATTTATCACTTAATGGTAAAAAACCACCTTTTGTCTCCAATACATGAATCACTTTTTCACTCAAGTCATCCATCTTTGCGATTCCAATTTTTTGTAGTGATAGATTAATTCGTCCATCATCACGTATTTCTTTTATGTAACCTTTCAAACGCTTACCAACAAATAACTTTCCAAATACATCCGATTTAAAAATCACACCCCAATGTTTCTCGTGGATGATCGCTTTAAAACCAAGATCTGTACGTTCAGCTATCAATAAGTCAACCTGATCATTAATCGCATAATCCGCAGAGGTTTTATCTAATAATTTATTGAATTTGGTTGTACCAACAATACGGCCAGATGCAGAATCAGAATAAACATAAACTAAGATACTTTGTCCTTCAGTCAAAGGAACTCGTTGGTTACTAAAAGGGACTAATAAATCCTTCTTATCAATCCCCCAATCAACAAAGGCCCCGATATTATTTACGCCAACAACATGCATCATTCCCCATTGTCCAACTTGAGCTATAGGCGTTTCAGTTGTAGCAGAAAGCTGATTGTCAGAGTCAAAATACAGCATCACATCTATATCACTACCAACAACAATATTATCTGATGCAAATTTATTAGGTAACAACACAGAGCCAAAATCATCAGCATCGAGGAAGTATCCAAAATCTGTTTGTTTAGTGACACTAAGTGTATTGATCTGACCAATATTAATCATGAAAACTCTTTTATTAACGTAAATGACAAGCTAATTATACGTGATAGCTCACTACCTTGTCTGTGTTATTCATTAAAATGAAATCGAAATACTGAAAGCAGTATATGTAAGTCAAACAATTAGGTGTATTTAATCTATTTTCTTAAAAAATAAGAATAAAAAAAAGAGAGCCTAGGCTCTCTTTTTCATAATCCTAAAAACTGGTTCTAATTAAAGAGCAGCTTTCGCTTTTTCAACTAGTACTGCAAATGCAGATTTGTCGAATACAGCGATATCAGCAAGGATCTTACGATCGATCTCGATAGATGCTTTCTTAAGGCCATTAATGAAACGGCTGTAAGATAGACCATTTTGACGAGAAGCAGCGTTAATACGAGCGATCCATAGTTGACGGAACGTACGCTTTTTATTGCGACGGTCACGGTATGCGTATTGACCAGCTTTTGTAACTGCTTGGAAAGCTACGCGGTAAACACGTGAACGTGCTCCGTAGTAACCTTTAGCTTGCTTTAGAACTTTCTTATGACGTGCACGAGCTTGTACACCACGTTTTACGCGAGGCATTATGTCTCTCCTAAACTATTAAATAAACTAACAAAAATTAAGCGTATGGAAGCATACGTACAACACCAGCTACTTCACATTTAGGAAGGATGGAGTTAGGACGAAGCTGACGCTTGTTTTTAGTAGTACGTTTAGTCAGGATATGACGTTTTGTCGCGTGCTTAAATTTAAAGCCGCCACCAGTTTTTTTGAAACGCTTCGCAGCGCCTCGGTTTGTTTTCATCTTAGGCATGGATGAATAACTCCGCATTGTATGTATTAATCACTCTATGTGCTAATAAACATATCGGTTAATAATATGTAATTAGGGCGAATAAAACCCCTTTACCTTGCCTTTTATAGCAGATAACGAGGTTTAATTACTTGTAAGGCCGTTAATTACTTCTTTTTAGGGGCCAACACCATGATCATTTGGCGACCTTCTATACGCGTTGGGAAAGATTCAACCACTGCTAACTCTTCAGTGTCCACTCTCAAACGCCTAAGAACGTCTACGCCAATTTCTTGGTGAGCCATTTCACGACCACGGAAGCGAATAGTTACTTTCACTTTGTTGCCGTCTTCAAGGAAACCAGTCAGGTTGCGTAGTTTTACCTGATAGTCTCCGATATCAGTCCCAGGACGGAATTTAATTTCCTTAGTCTGGACCTGTTTTTGCTTCTTCTTCTGCTCTTTAGCAGCTTTGCTCTTTTCAAAGAGGAATTTACCATAGTCCATCACACGACAGACTGGTGGTTCAGCGTTTGGACTGATTTCTACCAAATCCATACCAGCTTCAACCGCTGCTTCAAGTGCTTCTTCAGTCGTGACAACGCCTACTGGCTCGCCATCTGCACCGGTTAAGCGTACTTCTTTGACGCCACGAATTTCATCGTTTAAACGATGCTGGTTTTGCTTGGCCGGTTGTTGGCCTTTTCTTCCGCCTTTAATAGGTTATTCCTCCAGATTGAGCTTACGGCTTGAGACATCGGCGTGAAGATATGAAATTAAATCTTCAACTTTGAATTTACCAAGGTCTGTGCCTTTTCGTGTACGTACTGCAACTTCTCCAGCTTCCATTTCTTGGTCACCACAAACGAGGATGTAAGGTACACGCTTTAATGTGTGTTCGCGGATTTTAAAGCCTATCTTCTCATTTCTCAAGTCCGCTTTTACTTTAAAGCCAGATTTTTGCAATTTTTGTGCAACTTGTTGCACATAATCAGCCTGTTTATCTGTAATTCCGGTGATGATAGCTTGTTCTGGTGCCAACCAAGTAGGAAAGAAACCAGCATATTCTTCAATCAAAATACCGATAAAGCGTTCAAGAGAGCCTAAAATCGCACGGTGAATCATAACAGGAACAAGACGTTCGTTACTTTCACCAACGTATGTAGCACCTAAACGACCAGGTAAATTAAAATCTAGTTGAACAGTACCACATTGCCATGCTCGGTCGAGGCAATCGTGTAATGTAAATTCAATCTTAGGGCCATAGAATGCCCCTTCACCTTCTTGAATTTCATATGGAATTTCCATCGATTCTAAAGCGAGTTTTAAATCATTCTCTGACTTATCCCAAATTTCATCACTACCCACTCGCTGTTCAGGACGAGTAGAAAGTTTAACAACGATGTTATCGAAGCCGAACGTATTGTAGACGTCATATACCATTTTAATACATTGGATCACTTCATCTTGAATCTGCTCTTCAGTACAGAAGATATGTGCATCATCTTGAGTAAAGCCACGCACTCGCATAATGCCGTGTAACGCACCCGATGGCTCATTACGGTGGCAAGAACCAAACTCTGCCATACGCAATGGCAAATCACGGTAAGACTTTAAACCTTGATTAAAGATTTGAACGTGGCCTGGGCAGTTCATTGGCTTAATTGCATATTCACGATTTTCTGAAGACGTTGTGAACATTGCATCAGCGTACTTATCCCAATGTCCAGAACGTTCCCAAAGTACACGATCCATCATTAATGGACCTTTTACTTCTTGGTAATCATATTCCGTTAGTTTTTCACGTACGAACACTTCTAGTTCACGGAAAATAGACCAACCATTGTGGTGCCAGAACACCATACCTGGCGCTTCTTGTTGCATATGGAACAGGTCTAAGTGTTTACCAATTTTACGATGATCTCGTTTAGCCGCTTCTTCTAAACGGACAAGATGATCTTTAAGTTGTTTTTTATCAGCAAATGCTGTGCCGTAAATACGTTGCAGCATTTTATTGTCACTATTACCACGCCAATAAGCCCCTGCTACATTAAGTAACGTGAAATTCTGGCAAAAGCTCATATTCGGAACATGAGGACCGCGACACATGTCGATATATTCCTCATGATGGTATAAACCTGGGCGATCATCGCGTGAAACGTTTTCATCCAAGATTGCAATTTTATATTCTTCACTACGCGAATCAAACATATCACGTGCTTCTTGCCAGCTGACGTTCTTTTTCACAACTTGATATTTGGTTTTCGCTAACGCTTTCATACGTTTTTCGATAGCATCAAGATCGTCTTGAGTTAATGAGTGCTCAAGATCAATGTCGTAATAAAAGCCACGATCAATTGTTGGACCAATCGCCATTTTTGCTTCTGGGAATAATTGCTTAATTGCATGTCCAAGTAAATGAGCACAAGAATGACGAATGATTTCTAAACCATCCTCATCTTTAGCAGTAATGATTTCTAAGCTCGCATCATGTTCAATCAAATCACACGCATCAACACGATTACCGTTTACACGACCAGCAATCGTAGCCTTTGCAAGACCAGGACCGATAGACAGTGCAACATCCATAGTTGAAACTGCGTTGTCAAATTGGCGAGTACTGCCATCAGGGAGAGTAATTACAGGCATGAATAATCCTATTACAGTGGTGCCACATACCAAGTAGCACTTGAGTTTAAAATAGTTGACCAAAAATTTAATTACATAATCATTCAGTCATAGAAAATTTATCTTCTTTATAGTCTGTCGTTCAGCTTTAGATTTTGGTACAAATCAAAATTGACAATAACGAGAAGTAAGCATCGACTTCAATCAAAAGAAGCCGGTCATTATAGCGATTTTCATAATAATTTATACCTTCTTCATTGATTTAATTTCAGCTTATTTCGACCATTTTTTAGAGCCATTTGAACTTTATTGTATTTTTTTTAACTGGACTGACCAATTTACTCACTTTGTCATATATAATCGCGGCTGTTTTTATTACCAGTAGTGACTTATGTTTTTAGACCCTTATTTCTCCACAGAAGATAACACCTTCAAATTCACTCGTGAACAAGCGAGTCATTTTGCTAAAAAAGTAGCCGGTGACTTTAATCCTATCCACGATGAAGACAGCAAACGTTTCTGTGTGCCGGGTGATTTATTATTTGCCATGCTGCTTCAACAAAAAGGCATCAGCGAAAAAATGAGCTTTCGTTTTTCAGGTATGGTTGCTGATGGTGTTCCACTACATATTGAAGAAACCAATGAAAATGACATTGCCCTATTAGACAATAAAGGCAAAGCCTATCTGCATATGCATCATGAAGGTGATGTTTGTACCAATAATATTTTCATTGAACATGTTGTCACTAATTACGTTCAATTTTCTGGCATGAATTTCCCACACATTATGGTGCCATTAATGGAAGAGCAGCAACAGATGTTCAATTGCCAACGTCCATTAGTTATATATGAAAGTATGGACATTGAATTTTCTCGCTTAGATCTCACTCACCCTGAAGTAGAATTCTCCGGAGCAACTTTCGATGTGAATGGTAAACGTGGTGTGGTCACACTCAACTTTGCCTTTAAAGAACAAGGTGAGATTGTCGGCCGCGGAGTCAAACGCATGATCGCCACAGGTTTAAAACCATATTGTAGTGAAGAAATTAATTACTTTGTCGATATTTTCAATACTCGTAAAGATGCCTTTTTAGCAAGTAAGTAGTTAAAGCATCTCGATTTGAAAGCTAAAGAATTCATCTTCTTTAGCTTTTTTATTTTCTAACATATCCCTTATTTAACCTTATGTTTGACTCACATCCCAACTACTAACATTTCATTAACAAACAAGTATTCGGCTAACAAATTATCGTCTATTATTTAAGCCGATTTGGAATATTCCTCTCGGTTCTTAATTTTAAATAATTTTTTCTTGCATAATATGATGTACTGATTAGTATATCCGGCTAGTGACAATTAATGCAGTATGGAAGCATGACTATTCAAATTAGCGCGATTAATAAATTCTACGGTTCAACACAAGTTCTCCATGATGTGAGCTTTGAATGCCAATCAGGTGATACTTTAGTTTTGCTTGGGCCTAGTGGCGCAGGTAAAAGCTCCCTGCTCCGTATACTTAATCTATTAGAGCTACCTGATAGTGGTTCACTTCAGGTTGCAGGCACCTCATACGATTTTAATCACAATATTTCAGAAAAAGATGGTTTGAGCTTACGCAAAAAAGTCGGCATGGTTTTTCAACAATATAATCTATGGCCACATATGAGCGTACTAGATAATTTGATTGAAGCTCCAGTAAAAGTGCTAGGCATGTCAAAAGAGGCAGCTAAACAAGAAGCGACTTCAATACTCACTCGCCTCCAACTTGCCGATAAAATAAATGCTTGGCCATTACAATTATCTGGTGGTCAACAACAACGCGTTGCGATTGCTCGAGCATTAATGATGAAACCTGATGTATTGCTATTTGATGAACCAACCGCTGCATTAGATCCTGAAATAACAACTCAAATTGTTAATATTATTAAAGATTTAAGTAATACAGGCATAACTCAAGTCGTCGTCACCCACGAGGTAGACTTCGCCCGAAAAATAGCCTCCCACCTACTTTATCTAGAAAAAGGATATGTTGTAGAATACGGTGATAAATCCAGTTTTACACAACCTAAAACTGAAGCTTTTAAACAATATTTACAACATTAAATCAGCGTTTCCTTCCCTTATATAAAAGTGAGATATAAATATAATACTCACTAATAATAAGCGATTATTTAAAATAAAATCACAGATATAAATGGAGTTATACAATGAAAAAGATTTTGTTAGCCAGTGTTATCGCTTTAGCATCAACGCATGCTTTTGCACAACAAGAATTAAAATTTGCTACTGAAGCGACTTATGCCCCGTTTGAATACATGGATGATAATAATCAGATTCAAGGTTTTGATATCGATTTAGCGAAAGCAATTTGTACAGAAATCAAAGCAACATGTACTTTCCATAACCAAGCTTTTGATAGCCTCATCCCTGCATTAAAATTCAAACGTTATGACGCAGCTATTTCTGCAATGGATATTACTGATGCACGTTTAAAACAAGTCAGTTTTTCTGATGCATACTATGATAACGCTGCTGCTTTTGTTTCAAATAAAGGCAAAATTGCGGATCAGGCAGCACTAAAAGGCAAGCGTGTTGGCGTTCAAAATGGTTCTACACACCAAAGCTATTTAGTTGATCAGATGCCGGGTGTCACAGCTGTTCCATACGCTAGTTATCAAGATGCCTTTATCGATATGCAAAATGGGCGTATTGATAGTGTATTTGGTGACACAGCAGTTGTAGCGGAATGGTTTAAAAATAATGATAAGCTAACTTACGTTGGTGACCCGGTAACTAATAAGCAGTACTTTGGTAATGGTTTTGGTATTGCCGTTAATAAAGATAATCAAGATCTTGTTAAGCAACTCAATACCGCATTGAAAACGTTGAAAGAAAATGGTCAATACAAGAAAATTTTTGACCAATATTTTGGCAAGTAATTGTTAAATAAACCACTAAACGATCGGAAAAAATAATGCTTTCAGGTTACTCTCTTGCTCTGGTAGATGCGAGTTTATTAACAATTGAACTCGCGTTCAGTAGTCTTGCAGTCGGCCTTATCCTATCCGTAATATTTGCGGGTGGTGAGATGTCTCGTTTACGCGCGATTTCTTGGCCGACTACTGCTCTTGTAACTATCATCAGAGGGTTACCTGAATTATTAGTCGTTTTGTTTATTTTCTTTGGTTCCAGCCAAATCTTATTTTATGTCACTGGCGAGTATATTGAAGTTAGCCCATTCTTATCCGGTGTTATTGCCCTTTCCCTTATTTTTGCATCCTATGCAGCTCAAACATTACGTGGCGCTTTAAAAGCAGTCCCAAAAGGGCAAAGAGAAGCGGCTAATGCTCTTGGACTAGGTAAAAAGCGTGCCTTTATTCGTATCGTCTTACCACAAGCTATTCGTCATGCTCTACCAGGCTTAACTAACCAATGGCTTGTATTATTAAAAGATACGGCATTGGTTTCTTTAATTGGTGTCACCGATCTTTTAAAACAAGCCCAACTGACTTCTGCCGCCACTCACCAGAGTTTTACTTGGTATGCTACCGCTGCCATGGTTTATCTTGTGATCACATTAATAACCCAACGCATAGTGAAGTTAATTAATAAAAAATACCAATTACAAGAAAATACCATCACGATCAATAAGAAGAAAACCGGATCCAAAGCATGAATGAACAACATATTTGGCAATTATTAGAGGGTTTACAAACAAGCCTTGAACTCACCGCTGTAGCCTTACTGGTTGGTTGTATTCTTTCTCTTTTAATGACGGTGAGCTTAATTACTCAGACACCAATAATTCATTGGTTTAGCCGAGGATTAATTACAATATTCACTGGTACGCCGTTATTAGTACAAATTTTTCTAATTTATTACGGTCCAGGACAATTTGAAGCAATAAAAGAAAGTATTGCTTGGAACTGGTTAAGTCAGCCTTGGTTTTGCGCTATGATCGCCTTAGCTCTAAATACGGCAGCTTATAGTACTCAATTATTTAAAGGCGCCTTTGATGCGATTCCTTCAGGGCAATGGCAAGCTTGTCGCGCTTTAGGTATGAGCACTAAAACCACGTTAGGCGTTTTACTTCCTTATGCGATTCGCCGTGCTATTCCTGCTTACTCGAATGAAGTGATTTTAGTTTTTAAAGGCACTTCTCTTGCTAGCACTATTACTATTATGGATTTGATGGGCTATGCACAACGTATCAATGCTCAAACCTATGATACATTGACCGTATTTGGTATTGCTGGCGCATTTTACCTTACCGTAAATGGTTCACTCTCACTCATATTTAGACAAATTGAGAAAAAAGTGCTCGCGTTTGAAAATAATGGTCATTAATAGATAAAAGCTTGAATTATACGAATACAAAAAAAGCTGCCCTTGGCAGCTTTCGAACAATAAAAAGATAGATATAACTATTCTCGATTACCTAGTTTTACCATGCCTTTACTGCTAAACCATAAAACCTCACTGCGACGGCGACCAATTAATATAGGACCGTCATCAAAGAATAAAAAATTCTTCCAATGCTTTTTGAAAATAGACCACTTTGTTTCAATCGAATTATATTTTTCATAGCAGAAATAGACGGTTACATCATCTTGCCAGTCAATATGTGCAAGAACTTCTTGTGGTAAATCGGGTTCATCCGAATCCCATGCTGCAGACCAATCAATTTCATCGATCCAGCATCCCGCTTTACTTGGCCAATCAGAAGAGCTCAGACGGTCAGAGTCCGGACTCTGCTTACTAATATTTTCGATCCAGAGATGTGCAGATCGCTGTTGAGTGATAGGTTTAATATGCACTAAATCTGATTCAGGAACAGGTAATGATCGATGCGTAAATATCCATTTTCTTTGGTATTCGTCCAAAGGTATATATGCCATACAGCCCTACTTTTAAATTATTTATTGGTCTTTTAGCCAACCATTTTTAACTGCTTCTGCGACTATTTTCTGAGTTCTATCCCAGAGAACCTCTGAACCTTGTTCAATTCGAGCATTAACGGTTAACACTTGTGATTTTGCAACACCATGTTCAACCCAGCTTTGTCCATCATTGTTATAGTTCAATAACATTGGAATCAACCGATCGAGTGCCTTGGCAAATTTAGCTTCAGGGCTTTGAGCAGCTTCGAACTCTAACCAGATCGACATCAGCTCTTCGCCTTGATCCTCTGGCAACATACCAAATAAACGATGTGCCGCTTTTAATTCTTTCTCGGCTTGTACTTTAGACGCTGCGGTATCATAAACAAATGTATCACCCGCATCAATTTCTACGATATCGTGTAAGAGCAGCATTTTAACCACTTTTGCAATTTCAACAGGTTCATTTGCATGCTCTTCCATTAATAATGCCATCAGTGCCACATGCCAACTGTGCTCTGCCGTATTTTCTAAACGACCTTCTGCCGCTTTCACACGAGTACGGCGCAGAACGGCTTTGAGTCTATCCAGTTCTATTAACAACGCAAGTTGCTTATTTAAACGTTCCATCATTTATCCTCCAGAACTTTGCGGTATTTGCCAGTGCTGATTCGTTAGAGACATCAAATTGTGTGTCTGCCAACGACCATTAATTAATAGGTAATCTTCTGCAATCCCTTCATGTACAAAACGTAAATTCTTTAATACTTTTTCGCTGCGAGTATTAGAAGGAATATAAGCGGCCATGATTCTATGTATATTTATTTGCTCAAACAACCATTGGTTCGTCATCGCTAAAGCTGTTTGCATCAAGCCTTGACCTTGTGCGCTTTCAGCTAAGGCATAACCTAAATTACAAGCATAAAATGGATAGCCAGAAAAATTACTGTAATTAATCACGCCATAAATCTGAGACTCATTTTTATCTAGTAATATAAATGAAAAACTCAATTTATGTTGATGCGCTATTTTTAACGTCGCTATTCGCTTACACCAATCAGACTGAATATAAAAAGCACCATCGCGTATAGGCTCCCAAGGTTCTAGATGGGATTTATTTTCCTTATAGAAACAACACATTAACCTTTCATCACCTGAATTCAGTAATCTAAGGCTGTAATTACCCGATTGAAAGCTCATTCCTTTACACAAATCTTGATGTGTTAAAAATGATAGTGATGTCACCATTAAACTTTCCTTATCCCGTAATCACGTAGTTTATTCGCAATGGATGTATGAGAAACATCCAATCTTTTCGCTAACTTTCGACTCGATGGAAACGATTGATACAAACGCTCTAAGATTTGAGACTCATAATTTTTCATCATCTCATCTAAATTACCATCGAGATTAAACCTCGGTAGATGAGCTTCAAAAGCAGAAGCACTTGGCTGTAATTTAGGTAGTTGAAAGTGTTCAAAATTGAGTACATCTGAATCGAGTTGAGTCATTGCACGTAACACTGAATTCTCGAGCTGACGAATATTCCCCGGCCAAGGGTACAAACTTAATTGCTCCACTAAATGCTCATCATAACTTGGTATAAGTAGGCCCAGTTGTTGTGCATATTTGGCAACAAACATATTAAGTAACGGCAAAACATCACTGCTGCGCTCACGAAGTGGTGGTATTGATAGATTCAGCACATTTAAGCGATAGTACAAATCTTCACGAAAACTTCCTTCTTGAGTTAACTGTGACAATGTTTGCTTAGTCGAGGCAATGACTCGTACATCGACGTGCATTTCTTTTTCTTCCCCGACACGCCTAAACGAACCATCTTGTAAAAAGCGTAGCAATTTAATTTGTAAATGCGCGCTCATTTCGCCAATTTCATCAAGAAAAACAGTCCCTTGATGAGCTTGCTCAAAAATACCTTTATGTCCAATTTCCGTGTTAAACGTTCCCGGTGCATGACCAAACAATTCCGTCTCTGCTACATCATCAGGCATCGAAGCACAGCTTAAGACTAAAAATGAATTCTCGGAGCGTAATGAGCGGTTATGACAAGCACGAGCAAGCATCTCTTTGCCTGTTCCCGTATCTCCTTCAATCAATAATGGCTGATCGAGCATAGCCAGCTTTTTGGCTTGGTTCATCAAACGTTGGTGAGAATTAGACACACCAACAAAATGTTCAAAGCCTAATGGATTGTATTCGGATACTGCTCTGAGTTTCACTTCTGATTGAACAATTGGTTTTAGCATGACAACTGCACCTGCCAGAATTGCATCGCCTACATCAGAGTGAATCACAACAGGCATAACATCCATCAAATAGTTTAAACCTTCAATCGTAATGTTATCGCGATACCGTAAAGCGCCCTCATCGGCATGAGTTTGCTTGGTCCTTGAATCATCGTTTTCGAAGGCTTTAAACCAAGGCGCGGATTTAAGCTTTGGAATGTAATGAAAAATACTAAATGATTGTATTTGCTGAATAGTAACTTTGAATAATGCTAGCGCTGACTCATTTGCCATTTCAATCTCGCCTTTCAAGCTAATTGAAAGAATAGGATCGGGCAACGTATCTAAAATAGCGTTTAGCTCTGTTGTTTCTCGTTCGCTGGGCAAAAAAGGAATTTTACGGACATCGGTAACACCGGATATGTGGCGAATTTTTGCCATTAGGGCGCTAAACACATCAAAGTTAATATCAGGACAATTTAGATGAATAATGCCTTTAGTCGAAAACTCAATACCTCGTAAATCAACTCGATTACAAACTAACAACTCGACCAATTTTTGAGTCACATCTAAATGGTCGTTACATAAGACTTCTAACCTCACTACATACCCTTTTTAGTGTCAAGAAAAGTTGACAGCAGTGTGAGGCAAGCTCGTTATATCGTCAAGAGAAACCACTAAAATCAAACATAACATGGGTCACTATTTGGGATTGTGCACCCATTTCAGCGAAAAGCCCAATGTAAGCCGCCAGCCCTTTATTTGTAAGGGCAGACAGAGATAGCTTGTTTTTAAATACTCCTCTTAAGTCACCAGTTCTGCCACGCTATCCTCTTCCCAAGAATCTAAGTTCTCAAGCAGTTTCTCTAGAACAATATTGTCTTTCTGAATAGTAATATACCAGTAGCTCTAATCTAAGCGCTCCCACTTGGAGAAGAAATAGGTGCATTTACTTCGAGATATTTTCCTTGGAACCACTTTCGCCATCCTATAGTTTATCTTGATACATGTCCAAGTTGTCCAGTCAAAGCAACCAGAGCCCCATTGCGCCAATATTGCCTAGCCAATCTGATAGAAAAAATCATAGAGCAGGATGCCACGAAGCTACAAAACGAACGAACTGGAAACACTTAATTAACCAAATCCCGCTCCATAAGAAACTACAGTTTAACAACACGCAACAGGTTGGATTGCCCATCGGTAGCGTTACTAGTCAACTCTTCGGTAATTTTCACCTTAACAACCTTGACCACGAAATAAAACACACACTGAAGGTTAAGGGGTACGTTCGGTATATAGATGACTTATTTATCTTATCTAATTCGCTTGAAAAAATGCAAGAATGGAAAGAGCGTTTGCGCTACTTTAATGCAATTCTAGACAGCACGACTAACGTCGTTATTAAATATAGACCAAGTTGTGGGGGATGGAGTAAGCATGGTATCCATTACGCACCACTTTACACCCAACTAAAAGCCATGCAATCAACGATAAATAGCTGTCAACACCAGTTGAAATCTGATCCACTTTTTTAAAAATTCACCGTTTTAATATTGATCCACTTATTTGCTCAGCTATTGCTAATTTCTAATATTCCA
>NZ_JAAUWW010000032.1 GCF_014694375.1 Vibrio sp. S17_S38 | reverse complement strand
TGGAATATTAGAAATTAGCAATAGCTGAGCAAATAAGTGGATCAATATTAAAACGGTGAATTTTTAAAAAAGTGGATCAGATTTCAACTGGTGTTGACAATTACTTGATCGTGGGCGTACCATTATTGCAGCTGCGCAAGAATTAGTTTCGGATGCAAATATTCTTGCTCATGGATGGGAATTAGATTTAACGATTGCTTACGATGGGTTAATTCCTGTATCGAGTTTGTTTCCTTTAGTTATGTCTATAGAAGGAGTAGCTAAAACAAGAATTAAACTTCAAGAAGAAATATTAGCAGGATGTTGGGAGTCTTTGGCTTATGGTCGTGCTGATATTTTGATCTGCCCTAAGCTAGATCATCCACCTATTGATGTGAAAATTGATTCATTAGGTTATATGGAGATGGTATGGGTGGCTAGCAATGATCACCATGTACATAAACGCTCATCACCTTTTGATACTGATGCACAAAAAAATTATCGAGCTATTGTTATTGCAGATACCGCCAGAACTTCTCCTGCATTAACACGTAATCTATTAGATGATCAACCACGTTTAACCGTTGATAATTTTAATGCAAAATTAGAAGCTTTATGTGCAGGTATTGGCATTGGCACTTTACCTAAAAATGTTGCATTACCACTTATTGAAAGTGGTGTGTTAAAAAAAATCGACAATACTCACGAAGAAAAATTTGAAGTGGTGATTGCTTGGCGAAGAAATAAAATGGGTAAAGCAAAAACATGGGCAATTCAACAAATCAAAAAGGAATGGAAGTCATCTAGTCTGTTCGGCTAATCTGATTTATTTGATTCATTAATGGGATCTTGTAGTTCTAGCTGCATATCAACAACATTGTCTTCAAAGGTAATCACTGTGTTGAATCCCATTTGTTTTGCGAGCCCGATCATCCCTTTATTTGATGGCATAGTCATTCCCACCATTTTTTTTGTTCCTTTCTCTTTGCTATAGTGAACGAGCTTTGCTAATAAAATTTTACCTAGTCCTATACCTTTTAAATCAGAACGGACCAAAATAGAGAATTCAGCCGCATAGTTATGAGGATCGGCAACCACGCGTGCAACTCCGATAATATGTTCTTGCTTATTTTTATCTACTTGAATAGCAACGAAGGCCATTTCTCGGTCGTAGTCAATTTGAGTCAAGTTAGCCAACGCTTCATGGTTAAATTCCCCAACATCGGAGAAAAATCGTTTATACAAGTCTTCGCGAGAAACTTGAGTGATAAATTGGGCTAACTGGCTTTCATCTTCGGGTAAAATAGGGCGAAGTAAACAAGGCTCATTATTTTTCAAATTAATTATTTTTTCATGCTCTACTGGGTAAGGTTTAATTGCTAAACGTTGTCGCGGGCAGCCTTCTTTTGATTGCAACTCTAATCTTGCATCAAGAACAGTAAATTCATCACCTGATGCTAATAAAGGATGTAAATCTAAACTTATTATCTCTGGGCAATCAATGACCATTTGTGATAATCGTACGAGAAATCGGCATAAAGCAATGGTATCTATAGGAGTGGGTAATTGTTCTAACCTTAGCTTTCCTACTCGCATGGCTCTAATAATTAGATAGCGTGAGAGCGCCATATTTAAGGGAAGAAGTGCAACTGAAGCATCATTATTTTCATCCCATTCAGATCCTCCTTGTCCAAGTTTAATGACTGGTCCAAATACAGGATCACTGTCTATTTTTATGCGCAATTCTTGAGAACCAGCTCGGTTTACCATCGTTTGAATGGTTAGCCCTTGAATTAAAGCGGAAGGGTAAGCCTGTTTTGCTCGATCTAAAATAGCTAATGCAGCACTCGATACTTCTTCTGCATTGCGTAAATTAAGCATAACGCCTTGAATTTGCGATTTATGTAATATATCAGGAGAACGCACCTTAACCGTTACGGGGTAACCTATTTGTTCGCTGATATGAATAGCTTCACTTGGATCTGAAGCAAGCCATGTAGGAAGAACGTTAATGCCATAATATTGCATCAAAGTTGTTATATGGTGAGAGTCAAAATGAGTTCTATCGTTCGTTACCTTATCTTTAATCCATTGCTTTGCTCGAGCTAGTTGTTCAGGATTTCTAAGCTCAACAGAGAGCGGCGTTTCCATTAATTGCTTCTGGTTTCTTCGATACTCAACTAAGTGCATGTACGCACCAATTGCACCTTCTGGTGTTCGATATGTTGGAATTCCAGCTTGAGTGAAGAGGAGGCGAGCTTCTTTCGCTGTTTCTTCTCCTGACCAATTGGTGAGAATATTAAATTGTTTGCTTTTTTTATGATTTTTAATGGTTTGAATAACTTTTTCTGCGGTTTTGGTTGGATGTGAAATAGCAGAAGGGCTATGCATAATTAAAATAGCATCAATGTCCTTACTATCGAATAAGCAATTCATGACATCGATATAGCGTTGACTATCTGCATCTCCTACTAAATCAATAGGATTACTATGTGACCAACTTTGAGGAAGCATGATATTTAATTTTTCCAGTATATCATCGGTCAATTGCGCTAATTTTCCGCCTCTATCGATTAATGCATCCACAGCCATAATTGCAGGTCCACCACCATTAGTGACAATAGCTAGTCGCTCACCTCTTAGCGGAACAGAGTGCGTTAATGTCTCTAGCGCTGCAAATAACTCATGCGTATTATTTACTCTTAACATTCCTGAGCGTTTTATTGCAGAGTCATAAATGACATCTAAAGTTTGTTTGCCTCGGGTATGAGCTAAAACCGCCTGCTGGCCAGCATAACTTCGTCCACTCTTTAGCACTAATATTCGGCGATTACGGGAGGCACTTCGTGCAGCTGACATAAAGCTGCGTGCATCTTTAATTGAATCTACATAAAGAAGAATGGCTGAGGTTTTACTATCTACAGATAACGTATCTAGAAGCTCGGCATAATCTACATCAATAGCATTGCCTAAAGATACGAAGGCGGAGAAACCAATATTTTTGTCACTTGCCCAATCAAGAATAGTGGTACATACAGCAGCAGACTGAGAAATAAAGGCAATGTTTCCGCGAGAAGCAGTGACTGGAGAGAGGGAGGCATTTAAGTTTATCCAAGGCAAAATAATGCCTAAACTATTTGATCCCAGAATTCGCATGTTAGCTTTCAGAGCAATTGCGAGACATTCTTCATCTAATGTTGTATCAGAGTTTATGCTTTGGTACATGTCAGCGGAAATTACAATGACAGAACCCGTCCCTTTATCTGCTAACTGTTGAATGATTAGATTATTGTGTTTAGCATTTGTGCAGATCACTGCTAGATCTGGAATTAAAGGTAATGCTTCGATATTTGGATATGCTAATACACCACTGACAGATTTATATTTTGGTGTGACAGGCATTATTGCCCCATGAAAACCTCCTTGAAGTAAATTATTCATCACGATCGAACCTGCTCGGAAAGGGCGTTGCGAAGCTCCAATTACAGCAATGGAAGATGGTTTTAATAATTTGTCTAAATTGAGCATTAGTATCTACCACGATGATAAAAGGCTTGAATATAGATATCATAATCAAAATAGACAAAAGTATTATCTGACAAATGCTTGTATGTGATCTATACCCATAATTCGGCGACTTAATGAAAATAATATCAATAAAGGAGTGATTCTAGGTTTGTATTAAAGCCCCGTAATAGAATATTGCCTGAATTGTATTCAAAGAAATTTTATTGCGTCAGGATATTGGCAATTTTTAAGTTTCTGATGGCTTACTCCTTGATATTAAATGGTGCTAGAGGCATGATGAAACTAGATTTTAATGAATGTGTGGTCACTATGAACAAGATAGCAATTATTTCTCTTTCCGCGCTGTTGTTGGCAGCCTGTTCGTCAAGCAATTATGATTCAGAAGTCAAAACAGAGTCTTACCAAGAGGCTTATAAAACGGATGAAGTTGCTCAACCAATTACTGATGCTAGTGCTGCTCCAATGGAACAGGATGTAAAAGATGAACCATCAATGATTGAAGCTTCCACTGACTCAAACAAGAAAGTGGTTAAGTTAAGCCCGGCCGCTGAAAAAAACCAACAAGCAACCAGCGAATCTTCAGTGCGAGTATTTTACCCAGAAGATAAAAATAAGTCAGCTCAGCAACCAGACTCTAATAACTACGTCGTTCAAGTTGCCGCTTTAAATGCTGAAGACAGGGTATTGAAAATGGCGGACCAGCTGCCTGATAATCAACCTAAATGGGAAAATGTTAAAACTATAAATGGTAAGCAATGGCATAGTTTATTATTTGGGGATTTTAAGACAAAAGATGAAGCAAAAGATGCTGTTTTACGTCTTTCTGTTGACTTACAAGCGATGGAACCCTTTGTTAAAAGTGTAAAATCGATTCAAAATTCTCAGTATCCAACACTTAAAAAATTACCTTAAACTATAAATTGGTAATAAAGACTTAAATGCGAAAGTGTTTTTTATATAGTAAATGCCTCTATCTTAGCTAGACGATAAGAGGCTAAATATTTCTGAAGAACAGAACTAATAATGAAAAATATATTACTTTTATGTGGTGGCGGTTCATCTGAACATGAAGTATCGCTAGTTTCTGCCCGATATTTAGAGCAACAGCTCAAACTAACCTCTGATTTCAATGTGTTAAAAGTTGAAATCACAAAACATAATGGTTGGCAGTTAGACGATAATTTAACATCCACTATTAAACAGGTTGAACTTGATATTACACATGCGGCTCTAAAAGGCGATGATTTTGCATTAGTCAAAATCGATTATGTTGTTCCTTGTATTCACGGTTTTCCTGGTGAAACTGGAGATATTCAGTCACTGCTTGATATGGCGAAGATCCCGTACCTTGGTTGTAATGCGGAATCTAGTTCTAATAGCTTTAATAAAATAACTTCAAAATTATGGTACGATGCTTTAAATATACCGAATACTCCGTATCGTTATTTGACAGAAAATTCTACTGAATCAATTCTTATTGCTGAGCAAGCTTTTGATTTATGGGGAAAACTATTTATTAAAGCCGCTAGGCAGGGCTCATCTGTCGGGTGTTACAGTGTAACCGAAAGGGGTGAGGTGGCAGCGACGATTCAAAGTGCTTTCCAATACTCTGATCAGGTTTTAGTCGAAAAATCAGTTAAGCCTCGGGAGTTGGAAGTTGCAGCTTATCAGTATGAAGGACAATTAATTATTACCCCTCCAGGTGAAATAATTGCTCCTGACGGCGTATTTTATACATATGATGAAAAATATAGTGCAGATAGCCATTCAACGACGGTGCTTGAAGCTAAGAATTTAAGTGAGGCTCAATTAAAGGCAATTGATCAATACTCGCGTAAAGTCTTTATTCATATGAAATTAAAAGATTTATCGAGAATTGACTTCTTTCTTACTGAAGATAATGAAATTTACCTAAATGAAGTCAATACCTTTCCCGGAATGACGCCAATTTCAATGTTTCCAAAATTAATGGAGCATAACGGTCATGTCTTTTTCGGTTTCTTAGAACAAGCGATTCGTCGAGCTACCCAATAATAATTGTGCAAGATTAGGTACGAAGTAGGGGTTGCGTGATTTATTAATCACTCAATCCCAATTTTTTATTTGCTTAAACTTAAGTTGCCCAGACTCGGATAACTGATGCTTTTCTAAATACTGCGCTGGCATGACAGGACTCATCCAGCGACCAAAATCTTGTATCTGTTTTAAATTATATCCTTGGGAATAGAGGTCTTTTGCGGCGCCAATCCGACTTGATTGACCTGAAAAATTCAAGCTTTGTGGTAGTTTCAATAAATCACTCGCTCTTCTAAAAACACGATAAATAGAAGAGTCATCTAGCGGTTGATCACCGAGATTTCCATGCTTATCAATTCGACTAAGTAAATAATTATTATGACTTGGTAAAATTGAAAACCATCTATCTAAAAGAGTGGATAGTGTTGAGTCCAAGGTATATTGAGTATCACCTATCATAATATGGCTTGATTCATGATCTTGTAAGATCAAATGACTACGTTGTATTGCTCTTAGTTGACCACGTTTTAATGCACATTCAAACATAAGGTGGTAGATAATGAGATCGCGTAAATCCTTAACTGAATCTGAATGCTCGAGTAAATGAGTTAATTGAATTAAATGTTGACGAGTGAAAGCTATAGCTTGAGTAGCATCTCCTTTTTTCTCAATGCGTAATGCGGAAAGAGTGAAATGAATTTGTCTATGATTCGTAGGATCCGCTAGGGAATGCAGCCGATGTATCAGACCAATCGTTAAACTGTATCGGCGTAATGTTGCATATTTCCGTTTTTTGCTTTCAGCCTCTAAGAATAATCTTATAGCTGTGATGGAAGCAGGAAGAACTGATACATGCTTTGAGCGACAAAAGGCACTAAACCGGTTCCAGTCATTTAGCATTGATAATAAAGAATTATTTGAATATTGTTGGTGTGTTAAAGTATCTAACTGGTCGTATTCAATATGTAGAGAAAATTTATCCCGACTACTTTTTAGTTCATCTATGTTTGAGTTTATAGGGATGACTTTACGCATAAGTTAGAACTCCTAGTGCACTATAACTTAATTGAATATAACAAATACACGAACATATCCCAAATCTCATTACTATTAAATTAATCTATAGTTAGATAGTATAAAAACTCAAAAAATATTAAAAGGTTATTTATGTCACTCGTATATTCAACAGACATTGGTCGTATTAAACAAGAAAAAGAGATTGATGAAAGACCAAAAGGTGATGGTATTGTTCGTATTCAACGACAAACTAAGGGACGAAAAGGAAAAGGGGTATGCATTATCTCGGGTTTGGACGGTAACGATTCGGAGTTAAAGTTAATAGCCGCGGACCTAAAAAAAGTTTGTGGATGCGGTGGCAGTGTAAAAGATGGCACCATCGAAATTCAAGGTGATAATCGCGAAAAAATAAAAAACCACTTAGAGAAAAAAGGCCATACTGTAAAACTAGTTGGCGGCTAATGTAATAGCATAGCGATAAATACAAACAGGTTATAAATGAAAACAAATAAAAGTACCATCTTTACAGGATCAATTAATAAAGCATTGATTAGTTTGGCTATTCCCATTGTAATTGGACAGATCTTACAATCAGCTTATCAATTAACGGATGCATTTTGGGTTGGCCGCTTAGGCGCAGCACAAGTTGCTGCCGTATCTGTTAGTATGCCCGTTACATTTCTTGTAATTGCTATAGGATCAGGCTTGGCCATGGCTGGCGCTACATTATCTGCTCAATATATGGGGGCAGGAAATCAAGAAATGGTAAACCATGTTGCGGCCCAAACCATGCTCATGGTGTTTCTTACCGCTGTAGTTTTAGGCTTAGCCGGTTATTATTTATCACCTTATTTTTTAAGACTATTAGGTGTAGAACAAGACGTCTATCATGATGCATTACAATTTATGCATATATCTTTTATTGGTGTGATATTCGTTTTTACCTATGCTATTTTTCAAGCAATTATGAGAGGCATTGGGCAAGTAAAAGTACCATTATATATAGTGCTTGCTACGGTTTTAATGAACTTCGTTCTAGACCCATTATTTATTTTTGGCTATGGTGACTTACCAGGGCTTGGAGTGAGAGGTGCGGCACTAGCAACACTTGTGACTCAGGCCATTGCGGCGATTGTTGGCGTCACTATATTCATGCGTGGTAAACATGGAATTCAATTAAATTTACGCAGTTTTATACCTGATTATGTCTATATAAAACGAGCATTTTACTTAGGAGCGCCAGGTTCAGTTGAGTTGTCGGCAAGAGCTTTAGGATTGATTATCATGTCATTTCTTGTCGCTAGTTTTGGTACTGTCACCATTGCATCTTATGGTGTTGGTTCTAATATTTTGCAATTCGTCACTATTCCAGCCATGGGTTTATCAATGGCGGTTTCAACACTTGTTGGGCAAAATATCGGGGCAAAGAATATAGAAAGAGCATCCAAAATTGCTATTTTAGGAACTATTTGGGGCTTTATTGGGTTAAGTATAATAGGTGTAATTGCTTATTTTTTTGCATCTTATCTAGTTGCATTTTTTGTTCCCAATGACCCTCTAGTTATCGAAAATGGTGCAGCTTTTGTAAGAATAATGTGTTTAACATGGGGCTTTATTGGTGTTCAGCTTTGTATAGTTTCTGCATTTAGAGCTTCTGGGAACATGCTCAACACCATGTTATTATCCCTTATTTCCCAGTGGGTAATTCAATTCCCAATTGCATATGTGTTATCGAAACATTCTGGTTTAGGTGCTCATGGTATTTGGTGGTCATTTGCGATTACTAATATTGCAATAGCTTTTATTTCAATTGCATGGTTTAGCCGAGGAAGCTGGAAAAATAAACGACTAACTGAGGACGATAAGCAAATTGCTCATGTTATCGAAGAATCGATCATTGAGATAGAGGACCATAGATAATCCCAAATAGATAACAAACCTCAATATAATTCAGTACTAATTTTCAATATGGAATCAAATTATGTATAAAAAAATACTTTTAGTAACAGCAAGCGCTCTAGTGTTAATGGCGTGTAGTTCAGAACCTGAGCAAAATAAACAAACTTTAGAAGTCTCGAAAAAATGCGAGGCCACTCAATCAATACCTGGCGGATGGCAACAAGCTAAAATTACCCCTGAGCTAAAGCAAGCTGCTATAGCTGCAGCTTCAAGTATGGAAGGCAAACACACAGTGAAAGAAGTTCAAAGCGCCACTGAGCAGGTTGTTTCAGGTATGAACTATAAGATTAATTTCACAACAGAAGAGTCAGATACAGCCTTTGTTGCCGTAGTTTACAGAAACTTAAATGGAGAATACGAAGTAAAAAGTATTTTGCCACAATCAGAAGTTGTAAATTGTAAATAAAGACTAATGTTAGCAATGTAGATTCATTGCTAACATATTTTTCTAGCTAAGGAGTAAGGTGTCGAAGCGTTCCATCCATTAATCACTTCATCATTTAACATAAGATACATAATGCGCACTTAGTATGTAAGCACAAAGTTGTAATGTCACTTTTTAAAATGGGATTGCAGGCGGAAATCATGAAATGAATACACTCTATTGAACTTAATAGTTCATGTATGTTCTTATAGAATCTATTCTATATTTTTAGCTAGGTTCAACGGTAAGATCTATATGAAAAAAATCATTTTCCCTTTAGTGCTATTAACCATGCCTGCATTTGCTTCTAGTGCCAACTTCACCCCTGAGCAACAAGATAAAATTGGTGAGATTGCAGCCCAATACTTAATTGACCATCCTGAATTTTTGATACAAGCAAGCCAAAAATTGCAGCAAAAGCAGTTAGAGCAACAAGAAAGTAACCAGAAAGAAGCTGTATTAGCAAATAAAGATGCGTTATTGAATGATCTTTCAACCCCATTTATTGGTCCTAAAGATGCGAAGGTAAATGTAGTTGAGTTCTTTGACTACCAATGTATATATTGTTTTAAAATATCGTCTGCCGTTGAACAGATGCAAAATAAATACCCAAACGTTAAGTTTATTTATAAAGAAACCCCTATTTTCGGTAATCGCTGGGAGCCATCAAAGTATGCTGCTCAAATGGGGTTAGCAATCTTTGATCAAAAAGGCTCAAAAGCATATGGTGATTATCATAATGGGGTTTATTCAACAGGTTTAAATGAAGGAAAACTCACTAAGGCTGTTATAGATCAGCAAGCAAAATCAGCTGGTATGGAAATATCGAAGTTTGCAGCAACAGAAGCATACCAGAAAAATTTACAATTATTTTCTCAGCTAGGTTTTAAAGGTACTCCAGCTTTAGTTGTAATTCCAAGTAAAGGGGCAACTATCGATAATACTTACGTGATTAATGGTGCGGATGTAGATGCATTAGCAAACGCTATTGAAACACTAACAAAATAAATTATTAATCGCAGACAAATCTACGGAGTACTCTTTTCTGAGGCTCCTTTTTTATTCCCTCGCCCCGATATTACCAAAAACTTTAACCCTTACCGCTCCATTTCTGAGATTAAACACAATTAAGTTACAGTGTCACCAAGAGTGGTGCAATAAGTATTATTAAAGGTAACGATTGCACCTGAAATTTTATAACAAAATAGAAGAAAACCCACACTACAATCTGGTAGTTAAGTTACAGATTGTTAGTAAATTGTGGGTAAATCACCCAGTCATTAGTCCTAAGCTTAATTTTACGCAAAGGATCGAATCCAACCAATTGATTTGTATCAATTAAATACTAATGGCACAATTATCCAGTTAGTTACGCTGTGATTATTTCTTCTTTTATAGTGGAATAAAAAAAGCCCACCACTGTGTGGTAGGCTTTTCGTTTTGTGATGAAAGTTAGTCATCTATTAGTATGTCGTCACTATCTCCATCATCGTCATCATACGACGATGATGCATTTTTTACAGTACTACATAGTGTATAGCTACGCTTACGTTGGGTTTTGTTTAGATATTTCTTCCAACAGTTTGAATAAGAGTTACCAATAATATCCCCACCTTCCTTAAAAGCTGAGATAAACAAAATCTCATCATCATCTTGTGGTTGAATTGTTCCCTCAAAAAGCCCCTGCATTGTACGGCCATAATTTTCAAGGGTCTGTGCCTCTTTAATAGTAAATTCACCTGAACGACTAAAGCCTCTAGCAAAGTGTTTATTATCAAAAAATTTACCAAGATTTCTCATTTCGTTTTAACCTTGTTACTCATGTTTTAGCGAAAATAGGTGTTTATCGCGTTTGTGTACAACAAAATATTTTGTTCAATTTAATAAAAATAATTTATCAAATTAGGGTATTCTTACTAGTAATAGACAATGTTGTTATCTTTTTAAATTGTTTGAGGTTTTGATGGATACTGAACTATTACGTACTTTTTTAGAAGTAGGTAAAACTCGTCATTTTGGTCGTGCTGCTGAGAGCTTATATCTAACTCAATCAGCGGTAAGCTTTCGCATTCGCCAATTAGAAAGCCAATTAGGCAGTCCTCTTTTTTCTCGTCAACGAGGTAATGTTCACTTAACTCCTGCAGGAGAAAGACTCCTCCCCTACGCTGAATCAATTTTACAGACATGGGGACGAGCTAGGCAAGATGTAGTCTTAAGTGAGAACTATATGGAACAGATTGCTATTGGGGCGTCATCGAGCGTATGGGAGTTAGGTGGTATCTCAGATTGGATTAATGACCTGCATGATAATTTATCTGGAGCAGCATTCCGATTGGAATCCATTAGTCGCCAAGATATTGTACGCGCATTATTGGAAAAAAGTATTGATGTAGCGTTACTGGGTGATCCACCTAAAGTTGAGGGCTTTAGCCTAAAGCGAGTTGCTAATTTTGAATTTAAGCTTGTCACAACAGAAAAAGGAATAGGTTTTGATGATCTAAAAGATCTTCCTCTTGCTTACTTAGATTGGGGAACTCGTTTTTCTATTGAACACGCAAGGATAAATGGTTTACTGAAAACGCCTATTCTCCATGCATCATCAAGTAGAATTGTTTTAAATTATTTATTATCGAATAAAGGAATGGCTTATTTACCAGAGCCTGTTATTTCAAAAACTGTTGATTCTGGAAGATTATTTATCATTGAAGATGCTCCTGTTATGGAGCAATCATTGTATCTTTGCTGGAATGATAGTCATGAAAAAGCTGATGTAATTCAGCAATTAATTGATATTAATTTTGAATTAAGAACGACTTCTGACGATTAATAATTTTCATCTTAACCTTAAAAATTATTCGTTTTACTGTCACATTGCTTTTTCATAATCTTACTGGGCTTAATAAAAATTGTTTTTATAATAACCGTGTTTGGATAACAAAATGAGCAACTGGGACAAATGGCTAAATAATGATAGCCGCGCTTTAGATAAAAAAGCAAAAAGAGATTTTGATGACTTTGATGGTGAGTTAGTCGAAAAGAGTAAATCACGTCGAAAAGCACATAGAGATAAGCATTCTCAACGGTTAGATGAGTTTGAAGAAAATCAGTATTAGTATAGGGGGCGATCTGCCCCCTATTATTTTATATAGCAATTTAGTTATAGTGCACAAGGACAACACTACTTTTATTTTTTGTCCGCTCTGATCTTACTCGCTATTATTTTAATTGCTTCCGCAGTGCTAATACCCTGCTCCATCAATTTTTGAATTTCTTCGACAGCTTCTTGTTGCTCTTTGTGTGTTAATGTTGGTATGTCATCAAACATAACTAACCCTTAATTAGATAAATCGTAAGTTTTATTAATCACTTGCTTATATTCGATTGAAATTAAGCCTTGCCAATGTTTATGTGTCATTGATACACCTAACAAATAACGGTTAGCAGGCAAGTTGGATGCAGGTAAAGTCTTTGGATAATTGGACTCATATTCTTTTGACCACATTTTTTTATAGTCACCATCGAGTATTCCATAAAGATTAACGTCCAAAACTGGCAATGGACAATATCGATTGAGTAAAGCCGTTTTATCGATGATCCAACTATCTTTAGAGCTCCACCTTACTGACTGCCTATTATCAGGAGTAGCTAAAATAACCCAATGCTCCCAATTTTTCCCTGATTTTGTCTCTAATTGAATTTTATATAGACCACTTTCTATTTCTGTATTTAAATCGATCTGGCTATTATTATGATATTTACCCTTTACCTTTTCATTCGTCAATTTTGCATGAGTAAGTAAAGACCGACTTGGCCAACGTATGAATGATAATTTATTAATGTCTTGTGTCGTTAGCACATCAATATTTAGGCTATAACTTAATCGTCCAGCATTTTGGATTTCTCGCCTTTGTATAGTGATTTTATCTAGCCAACTAGGATAACCAGAAGGATTAAATCCTCGACCACAGTCAATGTCTAAGCTTTTAAGTAATAAACCATCTAGATGATCTTTTTCATATGATTCAGGGTTGCTTTGCCATGCTTCAACCATTGAATCAAAACTTTGCTTTAAGTCTCCCTCAAGCAAAGCTTCATGAGACCTAACAATTGAATTTTGTTCTGTAAACCACTCTACTGCCGCCCAACTATGGTTAGGCAACAAAGGAATAAGAAGTAATAATGTAGACTTAATATTCAGCATGTTATTAAGCTTTCATTTTATAACCGACACCGCGTAATGTTTCAATCTTGATACTCGGGATTTTCTGACGAAGTTGTAATATGTGAGTATCAACAGTACGAGTCGTTGGAAAGTGATTATAACCCCATACATGATCAAGCAACTCATCACGCGTAAAGACACGCCCCAAGTTTGCAGCTAAAAAGACCAGTAAATCAAACTCAGTGCGAGTCATTGTTATAATCTCTTCACCAAATTTAACTTCACGGGTGGTTTTATCAATTAAAAGCTCACCAACTATGACTTTGCTGCCATCGTCCTCACCTTCTGGAACTCTTAGTTGAGCCCTAATACGAGCAAATAACTCAGCCTCTGCAAATGGTTTAGTTAAATAATCATTAGCTCCGGCATCTAAACCTGAAACTTTATCCTTAACAGAGACAAGAGCTGTTAAAAGAATTACAGGTACGGATTTAATTTGCTTCCAATCCGCTAAAAATGTTACTGAATCACCATCAGGTAATTGTCTATCAAGAATGACTAAATCTGCTTTATCCCACAAAGCTGCTACATCAGCAGCTCGTTCAACGTGCAAACATTCATAACCCGCTTGTTCCAGGCTAACTAATAATCCGTCAGCAAGGTTGCGATCATCTTCAACGAGTAGCAGTGTCTGTTTCACAGGGAATCTCCAATTTAAATGTCGTCGGTGGACCACTTAAGCTCATATTGCCTCCCATCCGGGCAACCATTGATTCAACGATCGTTAACCCTAGGCCTAAACCACTTTTACTTACAAATGGCTTTCGAAGTTTTGCCCAATCTTTTTTTGTTAATTGTCCTTGATCAATAACTTCAAGCACTAATTTATGTTTATGCGTTGTCGCTTTTAATAACACTGGAGCTATACCATATTTACAGGCATTACGTACCAGATTATCCACACATGTACCTAACCAGTAAATATTTACTTTGACGGCTAAGTCCTGATTTAATTCAATAGATATATTAAACTCAGATTCTTCATAGCGATATTCAAGCCACTCTCCAACCGAAGGTATCCACTCTGTCGCTAATATCTGAGTATCAGATTGTAGATAATCTTTACTTGCTTCAGCTAACTGTCTGAGTCTACGAGTATCTTCACATAATCGCCTAAATTCACTATAAACTGTATTTGGTAAATGTTCGAATTCCCGTCGAAATCCTTCAACAGTAAGAGAAAGACTAGCAATTGGTGTTCTTAATTCATGAGTTAAAATTTGTAAAACTAACATTCGACTTCGTAAGTCTTTACGCTTGCTTAACCAACGAGAGTAGCCCCAACTGCATATTAAAATGATATTAACAATACCTAAAGCAAATATGCTGTAAAAAAGGGTATCTGATTCGTTTCTATTATCCCAGCAAACATTACCATTACGGACATAACAATGTTCTGTAGAATCAAAAGAACTGACAGATAAATCAGCTCCTTTTCTGTGTGATTCTAGCGTTTTTTTCGAATAAATTTGATACTCAGTTCCACGCCGAAGCCAGATTTCATTATGTGACAAAATAGTCTCTGAACCAGCAATTAATGCCGTAACTGCATCATATGGCATTAATTGTAATCGACCTAATAATGTATTATTAGCTGCTTTTTGTCTCTCTTGCACATGCATAAACGGTGTTAATTCTTTATATTCCTCAGGATGTAACTCGACGTAACGAGCCGCATAAGTCCCCCCCCCAGGATGAATGAGGTTTGAACGAATAAACCATTTCAAAGGTAAGGTTGTACCTTTACACATTGCACGGGAGAAAACTAGAGGTTGTGTCACTGATGGACTAAGAGGGTATTTACCTTTGCATGTCGTGGCAATCTTATAAACTTGTTGTAAATCCTTTAATGGATAATGTGAGGTTTGGGGAAGCATACTTTCTGGTGATAATAAATTTGAGGGATAATCGGTCTGAATTACTCTCATATCATAAACAGCAATAGCTTCACTACTTATAAATGACTTTTTAAATTGAGCGATGCGTTCAGGTAACGTGTCAGCATGAACAGACAACGTTATACAAGAGAAGCTCAATATTAAAATATGTCGTAAATTCAAAAAACTACCTAAACTAATTTATTTCAATGAAAGGCATTCTACATTAAAAACAATAAAGGCAGTTATATTCGATATAGTTTTTACATGTCACCACCAGTGCAAAAATGATCCACTAACACCAATTGAAAATTGATCCACTTGGTATCATTCAGTTTTAACAAAACTGGATGGTGATTATGTTAA
>NZ_JAAUWW010000031.1 GCF_014694375.1 Vibrio sp. S17_S38 | reverse complement strand
TGGTTAACATAATCACCATCCAGTTTTGTTAAAACTGAATGATACCAAGTGGATCAATTTTCAATTGGTGTTAGTGGATCATTTTTGCACTGGTGGTGACATCTAAGAATTCGTAACCTACGAAACTAACTCCTATTGCGATGCTGCTAGTTAATAAAATTTTGGATGTCTCAATAGCAAACACTTGAACTACACCGCGATCATTTTTTTGTGCCTCACGCTCTAAACGCTTCGCTTCTTTCTTCGCTTGTTTAGTTTCTCTTCGTTCATTTATTTTTTGTTGTCGTTCATTCAGGCGAGCATGCTTTGCTTCGTTCTGTTCACGGCGTTTGTTCTCTCTGACAATTGCGCGTTGTTCAGAGCGACTAAGTTCACGATGTTGTTCTTCTTGAGGTTCATTCGTTGACGTTGAAGACAAGCTTTCGTTGTTGACGTCATTCGATTCTGTTTCATCAGTGATTACACTTTCGTTGCCTTCATCATCACGATGTTGTTGAACGTCTTCGTGCTCATGTTGCTCTTCGTTGGCTTCCGAGTTTTCAATTTCGTTTTCTTCTGGCTTCGTTCGTTCCGCAAACTGCATTACGTTCGTTTCCGATTCCATTTCGTTGAAATCCATTTTCTTCTTCGTCATCATTTCTTTCTCGCCTCTATGGAAATCTCACGACGAACTTGATCTACGTTCATCACATACGCATCACCAATCAGTGTTTCAATAATTTGTTCTACCGTTACCCGAAAGAACGAACGATTCACGAGCGGAACTTTCAATGAGTACAGCTTCAAAGTTTCTACATCTGTTTGTCTTAAGTCTTTCAGTGCAAATCCTGAAGAGTACAAAACGTAGTTAAGTGCTTGTCCCGTGTTAACGATTGAAGCAGGGATCTCAATTGAGATAACTTTGATGAGTGGGTTCTTCTGTTCATCATCTGTGTCGATGACAATCTGTGTGTATCCATCTAAGTTTTGTTTGTACTGCTTTGGAATTTCATTCGCTTGCCCCGAAGCAAAAGTGGAACCGCTCAAACTAAGCAATAGGAAAGCCAATTTTGGTTTGCATGTTTTCATTATCGAATCCGATTTAATTTCTGCTGTAACTACCCAATGTAGGTTTTAAAAAATGCGGCATAAAAATCTAAGCAGAAAAGATAACGAACTTTGTAGAGGGAATTTTCAGACAAAAAAAATCGGCCTCCTGAGAGGCCGATATGTGTCCAACAAATTTTAGTGGTCAAGTAAGCGGATTATGAAACTGCGATTTCACCGCTTCGCATGTAATTTGCCAAAGGCAATTAAGACCGACTTTTTTTCGAGGATCACTCACACAGAAAATATAGCATGTTTCAGGACGCTGAAAACAGGCATATATACTATCTATATATACTATATATATATAGGGAAAAACGTGAAAAATAAGGCGTAATTCAAGGCTGGTAGAAGTGCCCTTAAACGGAATTTAGATTAGTAATAGTTTTCAATGAATGTTGAATAATCAAGACACGACTCGGAATAACAGTATTTCCGTTCGGAGTCTAACGACTTTCCTATAGTAAATAATCCATTCCGTGTTAGACCTAACGATGATTCCGTTAGGCTTTAATCATTTTCCCATTAGACCTAATGCAAATATCATTAGAAATATTATATTTGCCATTAGACCTAACGATTTTATCGTTCGGTTTAATTGTTTAGCCGTTTGGCCTAATGTGAAATTCGTTAGGTTTAATTGTTTTCGCGTTTGACCTAATGGCTATTACGTTAGGTTTAGTCTCATGGAGGTTAGGAATAGTGGTCTGTGCATTATAAATAATGAATAACAAGTTAGGCGAAAGTCAGTAATATTGGCTTAAATGCCTTTTGCATTATGAATAATACATTAGCTACCTTTAATAGCGCCTTGGTCGTTAGGAATAACCTGAATAGCACTCGCTATAGTTCCTTTGTGGTTATGAATAGTCATTTAACTATGTGAATTAGTGAGGCAGGCATTAGTTTTAATGGCTTGCCCATTAGAAAGCTTAGTGGCTTTTATCGAAAAGTGACCAGCTCTGCCCTATAAATAGGCAGGTAAAGCAAGTTAGATTGGGTACGTTGTTCACTAAGAAATGAGAAGTATTTGTTAGATTTTTCTTTGAATAGGGAGTTCATCACCGACCATTTATAGATAAAAATGCTCAAATTTTTTGGGCTAAATTTTGTCGATTATCTGTTTTTTTGAAAAATATTTATACTTTTTCTGACCACTTTCCAGTGGTAAATCATCGAGTGAAAATTGGATTCCCTGTGCCACTTCATGAAGAATA
Source organism: Vibrio sp. S17_S38 (assembly GCF_014694375.1). Taxonomy (GTDB): domain Bacteria; phylum Pseudomonadota; class Gammaproteobacteria; order Enterobacterales; family Vibrionaceae; genus Vibrio. The sequence continues at coordinate 14,302 of NZ_JAAUWW010000031.1, read as the reverse complement.
AGTGGGGTACAAGTGTTTGAGCTTTTCCGTGAAAAGTGAGCAGAACGATGGATGAAAAGTTGTATCACAACTCAGAGAAATTGGTTTTTAATGATCACCAAAGCCATCTATCAAAAACAGTGTTTTGTGTTTTCTTTACAGCATGAAAGGCAAAAGTTGACCACTAGAATTCTAATCATTGAGGTAAAGTAAATCACATTTACGATGTTCGTAAACATGAACGTTAGCGTTATGAAATGAAGCATTTCTTTGTGGCTTTTGCTTTTCGGATCTTAAAAGTTTGTCATTCTTGTTCTAAATTATTCGGTTTGTTGTTGCTCCCATTGTGCCTTTAATGAGTGTTATAAATTTTGATTTATAGGATTTATGAACGAAGAAACTCGTCTTTCTTGCGTCGGGCAAAAAGATATTTACGAGAAAATTTCTGAGACGTATTGCTCATCATTTCATTCGATGCAGCGTCCAATGAATGCACTTTCGTCTATTTGTTCGAAGAGTTTAAGTGATTTTTTTTAGTTACATGCATGCACATTTGAGGTAATTAAACTTTGCGTTCGAGTAAAGGTTGGTGAAAAAATTAACCATCCAAGAGAAAGCTTTGAACAAAAAAATGCTTAACAGAGTGTCCCGATTTATGATCCCACCCCTCTCCTTTATCGATCTAATAAAAGATTTCTTAGCTTATTTTGTGACTCAAAAACCACCTTATAGTAGATTGAAAGTGTTCGAACCGTGCCATACAAAGGTGAGCAGGATGATGACCAAAATTTTTATCTGTGCGTAGATCAATACGTTTTTAGTGAGCGCTAGAACGTGCTTTCGAAGGCAGTGTATTGAGTTTTCATTGCTGCTTGAAAGGTAAAATGAATGTCATCATAATTCAATTCGTAGAGTTAAAGTGGTCGCTTTTACGATGTCTAATAACATGAACGATACGTTTGAAAGTAAATTATTTCGGCACTCAAAACCTGATTTGTGGCGCAGTACCACAACCCACTTAACATCACTTTCACGTTCTCAGATTGCATAATTAACTTTGTCGTGTGTGATAAGTTTAGCGAATGAAAGTTGCTTCCTTCGAGTCTTATATATGAGTGTAATGGCATACTATTTAGAGATACTTTGGCGGTGTGTTCGAGTGATGGTTGGTTTGGATAATTAACAAAACTAGAGACCTAGTGTGGCAACAAAGTTTGAAATTTACTTTTGGACACTAAACCTACGCTGGTTAACTCTTCTTCATTGGTGAATAGTAATGAAGTTGTAAGGTGGACATATTTCTTGGGGTAAAGAGCTCACCAGTCGTTTCATTCGAGCTTCAGCAAAGCGTCTAATTTGTTCTTCAAAGATCAAACCCACACCGTGATTGCTAATTGCATTTGGATGAAGAACGGTAATCGCAAAGCAATTTGTGACTTTGTAAACCAAATCCGCTTCTTCGGGGTTTCCTATGGTAGTGAAAAATCAAGTGCTCAAAAATCTCAAGAGCATTAGGGATAAATCATAATATTGAACTGATCGTACCGACAGCTACACAACCCTCTTACCCTGCAGAACTTATTTGAGCATTAACATGAAAAGAATGCTCAGCGCTCCCAATATTTATTTGTATCGAGAATATGCCTATTTTAGAAAATCCATTAATGGCTTTGTGGCCATTATCGAATCTGATACTAATTTCTCTTTAAGTTCAGGGACACTATTCCTGTTTACTAATAAGCAGCGCGATAAAATCAAAGTCTTATATTGGGATGAAACGGGATTTGGTTTTCGTATTACACCTAAAAATAATCCATTTTCGGGTATAGAGCTCGGTATTTGGGGCTCAATTTTTCGGAATACACCTATGATCAATCCATTTTTGGGTAAAAAGGAGGGACATTGAATGATTATGCAATTAGGGTACTGACAAATATTGCAAACTTAAGTGGATTAGAGTTTTTGTTCTAGCTAAATTTTGGGTATTTTTAATTTAGGAGATCAACTCCGCAACACAGGCATGGTGGTTTACAACTCATCAATATCTATGTCAATTTCTGGAGAGTTCTCTCGTTGCTTAACTACTTTGTGGTCTTGTTCACCCTCCTCAAATTCAATTCGGGAAGAGTCAAAAGCATAGGGTCGTTCAACTAGAAAATCGCTATCTGCCTTATCCGTATCTTCCGAATAAGTCCCCCAACTTTTTTCACTTGCAGTCGAGAGTTCATCAGTATGTGCAGTATGACTTGTTAATTCTTCTAAAAGGTCTTTTTCTGACAACCGTTTTTTACTCATAATTTACTTCTCAATTCAAAAGTGACTTTAGATAATTTATAGCATCATGATTAGCTATCAATTAGCACTGAAATAAGGAATGGGACAAAAACCATGTTAGTAAAAAGTTTCATTCGTTTGAAATTTCGTAAATAGCTTCAACCTTAAATGTACTTAGAAAAAATGAGTCCTATGAGCTTAATTAATTGCATTATTAGCAACCTTCAATATAGCCTTTATTGTAAACTTGAAGCAAAGCTTTTCTAGTTTTCACACTAGTAATCAAATCATTTATTGGTATTTTGCTTTACAATTGAAACGTTATTTATCAAAAGCTTAATAAAAAATAAGCTTGATTTTTTCGATTGTAAACCTTGAGGTTAACAATCAGGAAGTTTGCTGCTTCTGTCATTGTATTGGATAGTCTATCGTACAGTATTTGTGATCTGAGCATCATCGCTCATAGAGTATATTAACATGGCATGATGCTCTACATGATGATGATCCAACCCTAGATTAGAGAATGTCACAATGCTCCGTGCACTAAAGATTTTGATATGAAAAAGTCTAAATTTCGAACTTCAGAATGAGCGAACCACTTTCATGAGTCGTAACGCGCCCTTTGAGTGATCACACCACTTTCGTGTAAACACACAAAAAAGTACCATACATTAATAACTGTAACCTATCGATATCATTATTATTGTCACTTTTTGAATATCTAAAAAGTATCATACTTCTGATTGTTATCTGAAAGAAGCAGTAAAAATATAATACAAAAAAGTATCATACTGAAAGATACATTGATTCTACTAAGTACTAGTCCCGGCTTGGCTATCAACTCGTTTTGTATAGATTAAAAACCTTCTTAACACTGATAACGTCACACATTGATGTATCTATAATCTATTCTTTAGTATTAAAATGAATTGGTAATCATTCCCTTCAAAAAATATAGTATTTGTAGCGGTGTTAGGACACTTTAACATCATCAAAACTGGTCTAATGTGTAAAATATCATTAACTAATTAATGATATTTAAGTACATTGTCACGTAGACACCAAGCCATCTACATCTACACTCTTAAAGTAGCAATGTTGTTAACAACATCGCCACTTTAGATCCCATGACTAAATTTTCACTTGGAATGTTTTAACCTGACACGGATTCAAGCGTCCAAATGTTTGAGTCTCTACATGATTATCACGCACTCTTTCATCAAGACTCGCCTCCTTCCATGAGGTGACTTCTGGTGTAAAGCAGATCTTATCTTCAATTGCAGAATTTTCTGAAGGGTTGTACATACGCAAAATGAGCGCCTCTTCATCTTCTGCTTTTTTCAGAACACTTAACACTGCACCCGATTGGCTTTTATTCAGTAATGAATAAGTTAATGGCTTGTCTTGAGCTCCAACGTTCAGCTTCATTGCGTTATATGGGATTTTGTTATAACACTCAATTAGCGTCACATTATCACGAGCTTCTGCCATGATATTCGCTTCAACATGATTACCTGCGAAGCCAAACAGTGCAAACTCACAAACAATTTTTCCACGCGTTTGAGAGTCTGGCGTTGGGATTTTAATGCCAGAAGGTCGACCAGGACGAAGCAATAACTCTTCTTTCCCTAAAACCCCAATACCGCGCAATAACGTTAAAGCAAACGTATCACGTTCTTCATTACCTTTAGAAGAAATCACTTCGAATTCACGCAGGCCATTTGTCATCACTGCCATACCACCAGTTGAGTTTTCAACAGCAGCAAAGTTCATTAATTGATAAACAGGCACAGGTGCTTCTTTCCATTTCTCTTGTTCCCATACTTCCATTGCTGGATCATTCGTTGGGCGAGTAATAAGGCCAAATTGGTTATCTGCGACCACTTCTTTTGACACAAACGGCGTTGGAATAAGTACACGAACGCGGTGATCATCGGCCTGATTATCCAGCTCCATACGAACTTCAATACGGCGAGAGCCATCCTTAAGTACCACTTGGCAATCCACATCCACAAAACCTGCTTGCCCAGTACGTTCTTCACGTTCTTGTAGATTTTCAGGAACATCCATTCGTAGTTGGATTGTCGCCACAGATTGAAAACCTTCATGCTTGATAGTGGTTTGAGCTTTAAACTCATCTGAATACAATAACCACTCTTTGCGAGAAGGCGAATAATCATATTCATCACCATCATCAGAACCATCTTCAATACGAAGTACTTGGTCAAATGACATTTCGGTTTCTTTATCAAAAATCGTTAATGTGCCGTTATCATTCACATTGATACGATAAAACTCATTTTCTAATACATGATCTTTCTGCTCTACCGGTTTGTGGCAGCCTTTAGCACCGGCTTCAATGTGGAGTGTGGTAAAGCCCATTGCTGGAATAGCGTGTTTCACTTGAATGTCGTATTCAATAAATGGGTCGTAATTACCGTAGTGAACAATCTGACGATCAATTTTCCCAGGATCGATAATGCGCTGATCTTGAATGAAGTATTCAACTTGATTACCAGTTTCATCAAACAGATTAAATTCGTTAGCGCGGATAGTAATGGTCGTGTTAATCACTTCTTCACGTTGATAAGGTGATAGATTGAAGAAAGCTAATTTGTCACAACCTTCGCGCGCAGGCATGTGATCCACAATTTTACGCTTGTAGAAACGAATCAGGTTTGTTGCCATATCGTCAGCCAAAATGTAACGATTTAGAATTTCAGCGTGTACCTTATCGGAACAGCAACAACCAATAGAATCATGAGCATGGTTTTTCATACTCTCTTTCCACATTTTTTCAATTAGGCCGTGGTGATATTCAAAACCTAATGACCATGCGATTGAGGCTAAAGGCTCAAGGATATTAACGATCTTATTTTCAACTTCGGCATGAATCAGTTTAATGTCCATGCGAGTAGAAGAAATCGTACGGTGAACTCGCATATATTTACCATCATTAAATTCACCTTTGATGACATCTAAGTTGTCACGCTCTTCACGAATACGATCAAATACTTCTTCAAAGCGGCTCATCTTGAATTCACGATCTGGGTAAATTTCTCGCAATTTATCCATGACTTCAAAGATATCTTTTTGAATTGGCATCTGATCGTGACCATTTGGCAATAAAATATCTTTGGTCACTGATGGTTTTTCCAATACTGGGAAATATTTATCTAGACGAGCTCGTAAACCTTCTTCATCTTGAGGCAAATATTTACCAATCGCATAACCAAGAGGTAGAACTTGCGCCATCACCTCTGAGCCATCATTTGATTGCCATAAAAACTCGGTTTTGTTCGTACCATGACGCTCTGAACAACCACGCCAGAACATTGCTGTGTCGATATCGAAGCCATTATAAATCATAGGTAATTGCGAACTCATAGAGAATGAGTCTGGTAGGTAACCAATCTTCATTGGTTGACCTAACTCAAGGCAATCGCGCATACCATAAAGCATGTTACGAACAATAGATTCACCCGAAACTTGCATCGTATCTGTCTGAGAGTACCAAGGGCCGACAATCAATTTACCCGCTTCTGCCAGTGCTTTAACACGCTGCTTATTTTCTGGTTTGATGGCAAAGTAATCTTCTAGTACCGCCGTTTGGCCATCAAGAACATAATATTTATAGTCTGGATCGCTTTCCAGACGTTGCATAATTTCTTCCATGTTGTTCACAAGCAGAATACGTGATTCTTCTGTCGTGAAATACCATTCACGATCCCAGTGCATGTGCGGTGTAATATGAACGCGTGATGTAGTCATTGTTGTTACCTTTAGAAGCTATTTGTCTTTTATCGTCAAATAGAGAATTAATTGGTTATCAAAATAATATTTTGTTTGAATTGAGGCACAGTCATTGAGATTGTGCCTCCTTCCTTACTTATGAGTTTAAAGTTAGAGTCCGTTAAGCCGCTGTCTTGGTTTGAAACTTACCTTTTTTGATAGCGTGTCCACGCCATATCAACAATGTGATAGTGGAAATAACCGTGCCTATCAGCGCAGATCCAAACCAAATCCCTGCAGCCATAAAGCTACCAATTCCAGCATCGTGCAGAAGGAAAATAGAGAAGATACCGGCTCCAGGCGTTGACAAGCCAATACCTGCAGCACCAACCATTGCACCAGTGACGACAGAGCCTAAAAGAAATGAACCAATAACGCGGATTGGATCATCAATCGCCATAGGTATCGCCCCTTCCGTAATACCAGCAAGACCAAGCAACCATGTCGATTTTCCTGTTTCAATTTCAAAGTCTTTGAATAAACGCGGAGCAATCATAGTTGAAGCGGTTACCGTAAATGCTGATACCATTTTTACGGAACCAAAGATGGCATAAGGACCGTAAACACCATTTGCCATCGCTCCCAAGCAGAATGCATAAGCCGCTTTGTTGACAGGGCCACCAAGGTCAAAAGAAACAAAGAACCCTAAAATTGCACCGAGCAGCAATGCATTGGTTCCTGACATACCGTTCAACCAATCCGTTAATCCTTGGTTTAACATGGCAACAGGTTTGCCTATAACAAACAGCATCAAAGAGCCAGCAACTAAAGTACCGATCACTGGGTATAAGTAGAAAGTTAAAAAGCCATTAAAAGCTGGCCCTAAACGAACGTTTTGTTTTACCCAGCGCATGACATAGCCAGCGATCAAGCCACCAACAACACCACCAAGGAAACCAGAGCCAATCAGGTTAGCGGCAATACCAGCAGCAAAGCCCGGGCCTAAAGCAGGTTTATCCGCTAATGAATAAGCAGTATAGGCCGCAAGCACTGGTACCATTAACGTTCCAAGTAACCCACCACCAAGTTTACGATACATCCATAACCAAGAATCTTGCGTTGCATAGAGTTCTTGCAAGCCAAAAATTTGTGCTATAAGAACCGCAACGGCAAGCACGGTTCCCCCAGCGACAATCAGAGGAACGGCATAAGAGATACCAGACAATAAGGCTTGTTTAAGCTCTGTTTTCAATGGTAATTTCTTCGGTCCATCATCGGTTGCAATAGTGGCATCAGAGCCACGTCCGGCCTTTCCTGCTTCAATAGCATCATTAAGAATGCGTTCTGAATGCTTAATTGGCTCAGCAACCGGTACTTCTACCCGAGGGATCCCTTGAAAGCGCTCGACTTCTTTAATCGCAACTTCAGCGGCAAAAACGACAGCAGTGGCACTATTTAATTGATCGGAAGTTAAACGGCCTTCAATACCATTGGCACCTTGTTTTTCTACATAAACTTTATAACCTAGCTTTTTACCTGCTTTTTCAAGGTACTCCGCAGCCATATAGGTATGAGCAATACCAGCAGGACAAGCAGTAACCGCAACAATTATTGGTGCGTCTACACTAGCCTCTTCTTGTTCTGATTCTTCAGACTCTTCATCATTACTTAATAGAGCCATAATTTGTTCTACATTTGTAGCATTGAGAACGGCTTCTCGAACCTCATCATCAACCAAGGTCGTTGTCAGCTCAGTTAATAATTGCATATGAGTAGAACCCGCTTCCGCATTTGGAATCGCAATCAAGAAGATTAAATTGACCTCTTCTTCTTCATCCAACCCTTGCCACTTTAAATCTTCTTTTAATGTCGCAACGGCAAATGCAGCTTCTTTTACTGCATCCGTTTTACCATGAGGCACTGCCAAACCTTCACCTAAGGCTGTTGGCCCTTGCTCTTCACGTGCGTAAACTGCATGCAGATATTCATCCTTACTATGCAGTTTTCCTTGTTGATATAATTGTTCTGCAAGTGTCTCTATCGCCTCGTTACGACTTGTAAATGTCGTTTGTAATGTAATAAGCGATGGATTAGTTAGAGATGTCAAGTTCATAACGTTTATCCCAAGTTCTCAATGTTTCAGCTGCCTGATTATTGACAGCATATTCGTACTACCCCGAAACCAAATAATACCTATTTAATACAAATAAAATGTGACCAATATCGAATTAAGCAAACAATATGTATTACTTTTGTATTATTTCTTTTTAACATTTTCAAACTAATACTTGTTTTACCAAGCTTGAATCGTATTATACTCGTTATAAAATGAAGACTTATTGATACTCGTAAACCATTGAAGTAATTTAAAACATAACGATAATATTCTTAAGGTACTTCTCAATTAAATGTATTGTTTTTTAATACACTTTTATTATAAATAGAGGTTGTGATGGCAAGATTGCCAATGTACCGTCAAATTGCAGATGCTATTCGTGAGAAAATAAGCTCAGGTGAGTATAAGGTCGGTGAGGCACTTCCAACTGAAGCTCAGTTGCGTGAAGAATTTTCAGTAAGCCGTGTCACCGTTAGGCAAGCACTTAAACTATTAATCGAAAGCGGTGAATTAGAAAGTATTCAAGGCAGCGGTACATATGTAAAAGAAAGCAAAGTAAACTATGACATTGACCAACAAAGTAGCTTTGCAGAAAAGTGGGCGCACTTAGAAGGACTCACTCATAGTCATGTTCTCGCATTCGAAATCCAACCAGCCTCTCTCAGTATTGCCGACCTTCTTGAGGTTAGTGAAAATGAGATGGTATTTTATATCAAACGAGTTCGTTTCTTAAATGACGAGCCTATTACGGTTGAAGAAACATGGATGCCAACTGAAATGTTCCCAGACCTCACTTACCAGGTCATGCAAGGTTCTAAATACGACTACATTGAAAAGCAAAAAGGCTTAATGATAGATAGGAGTGAGCAAGAGCTGATCCCGATCTTACCTCCAAAAAACATAGCGAAACTGCTTAATATTGATGCTGCATTACCGATTATTGAAAAACGTACTCGTGGCCATTTACACGATGACACCGTTTTCGAATACAGCCGTAATTATTTCACAACCAATAATTATAAATTCAAACTTACTGCGAAACGTCAACGTAAGTAGAGCTACTTTAACCTTTCATAACCTTGAGGCTAAAACTACGAATAATGGGGCCGTTTATTATTAATATGACCACTGACCAATTATGTCTCGTCGTATATCTGTCAAACTATAAAAATGCTCGTAGCCTTAATATCAACGTTGCCGAAGTAAAAAAGCTTCCGAGCGTTTCATCTGAATAATAAGTAAATTTCGACACCATTGGCAGCCTAAAACTTAATTATTCTCAGTTTTGAGTTGCTAAAATTTTGGAACATATAAAACTAGAAAGATCTTTTGAGCGACAACTAATGTAATCATATCTAGCTAGGTATAACTACTTTCAAAACTTTTGCGGGAACTCCCCCAATAACAACATTACTGCCAAAACTTTTGGTAACTACGCTTCCTGATGCTACAACAACATTATCCCCCAAAGTCACCCCGGGATTTATAACAGCATGACCACCAATCCAGCAATTATTTCCAATAGTAACGGCTTCCGCAAACTCAATACCACTGCACCGTTCTACAGGATCGATTGGATGAGTTGCGGTATAAATTCCAACATGTGGGCCTAACATGCAATTATCACCAAAAGTAACTTCTGCACAATCTAAAATTACACAACCAAAATTTGCAAAAAAATTATTTCCTACTCTAATATTAAGACCATAATCACAACGAAAGTCAGGCCTAATAACGACATTATCACCAATACTTCCTAGCAAAGACGTTAATATTTCGTCACTTTTCACTCTATCATTGTAATAATAATGATTGTATTCACTTGCCAACCGTCCGGCTTTTTCATTCAAAATAACCAACTTATGATCACTTGGATTATAGGGCAAACCGGAAACCATTTTCTCTAATTCTTCCATTCAATTCATCCCAGTTAATATATAAAAACCTTGATAGCTTGATAATCACCTTAAGTATAAGCCGATAAATATATCAAAAATTAAAAACTGCCATTGGCAAGTTCGTTTAAATCATATTCAACATGGTTATCTCCATGTTGAATCATAATAAACCCCGTTGATTTACTTAAATCCAAACACAACTCTGCAAGAGAACAATCATTATTCCAAGTTATCATGAGGTTATGACCTTTACCTTTAACCACCATATCACCATTAAAAGCGTTGGAAGAATTTCTAATTTCAATCAGTTTAATTAGCCCTTTAACAACTGGTTTTGATAACTGCTCGTAGATATTGTCTAGTGTTAAATGAGGTCTGTTTATATCTCTACCTACATTAGTTTTCTCTAGTAGTTGCATATCATTACACATTGCTAATAAACCGCCATAATATACTTGAGGTACTCCGGGGCTAAAAAACTGTATTGCTCTCGAAAATATATAACTAACATTATCACGACCAACAGCATCATAATAAGTGCAGTTAACTTGATATAAATCCACATTAGATGCGGCATCACCGGTTGCTTTTCGGCTTTGATTCAAGCTTTTTGCATGTATAGTCTCAACTAAGTTATCAATTTCAACAGGTGTTAAAAGACCAGGTTTATCACCATCTGACCCCACATCAATAATGCCAATCCCATCGTGAGTATCAAGAACCGTTAAGCAGTTTTTAGGTGCAATTTTCAACCATTTTACTAGCGCATCTACGTTGTTATTAAATAAGCTATGTAAAATTAATGGTGGCAATGCAAAATCATATACGCGATTAACTTTATTGGCCACATCAACTTGGGTTTCATAATGACTATGGATCTCAGCAATAGTCTCCATACCTAAATCATTTGCGCGCTGAGACAGTTTAGCTATAAATTCAAAAGCTTCACTTGTCATAAAACAACTTGTATTAGCTCTTTTAATCGCGTAACCCGCAGCATCAAGGCGTATAATTTTAACTCCATTCTCAGAAAATAAGTTTAATATTTTTTCAAGATATTCCTCGCCAGCTTCGGACTCAACGTTAATATCTATTTGATTATCTGTAAATGTTGTCCAAAAATTAACCGCCTCGCCTGATTTTAATTTTTTCTCTGTAAAGCAACTACCAGGACGAGGTCTGTATATGTTATTGGATTGTTCACTTGTGATTCCATTTGGAAAAACATCTTTTTCTTTCAAAAACATTGTCCAATATTTAGATTCCCTTCCTTTGTCCAATACATCTTTAAACTCTAATGAATCAGCTGACACATGGTTAACAATTAAATCTGCCATAATTTCAGTTTTGTTACTGAGCGATTTTATACCACCCCAATCGCCAAGCCTTCTATCAACCATTCCATGGTCAATTGGGTCAAACCCAGCATCGCTTCCATCAATAGGAAAGTAGAAAGGTAATAAATGCACCCCAGAAAAAATATCACCAAATGTTTCTGTTAATATTTTTGATAAATCATCAATATTTCCACCAGACAATCTGTCTACATATGTTATTAGTTGTACTTTATTTTCCATGAAAACATTAGCCTCATATTTTTTATTTTAAATTTCCCGATAATACTTATGATTAAAAAGTGTAGTTAACGCCGGCAATAAACAAAGGAATATAACCATCAAGCTTATCTCGTTCTGGACCACTTTCTATATCTAATTTTTTGTAACTCACTTCTCCAAACATTCTCCAGTTTTTAGACAACGGATAGTTTGCAGACACTCCTATCTTTGCATAGTCTTCAGTCCACAAATGTGCATTATCGGCATTACGTTCTTTTTCAAATGAGCCAAACTCTCCCCAAATTGATGCTGATAATTTACCCCAGTTGTACCAGACCCCTGGTTTAATAATCCATTCCGTTTCTGTCTCTTCATAGCCATCTTTAGCATTCCACTCTCCAACTTGGTATCTAAAATTTAACCATGCACCTGAGTTATCTGATATTCTATAGCCAAAGCCCGGCTCGACTTCCCAATATGGAAAATCGCCTGTTCCCCTTTTATATTCGACGTGATAGAGACCATAACCATGAATATCTAAACTTTCTGTTAACTGATAAGATCCAAATATTTTTGCCTCTGGTGTCGTTCTTTCATCGATACTCTCTCCAGCAAGTTTTAATCCCCAACCAATGTTAGCAGTTGAGAAATTATAACTACGATTGACAAAAATTTCTTGAATCGCATTAACCCCTCTATCATATTTTGCATGTTTCAAATTACCGCTAAATAATTCTTCTCGGCCAGAATAAAAACCAAAATCCCAACCTGGTAAATCATCATGATAAAAATTCCCTTGTAGCAAGGTATATTTTATTTTACCTTCATTTACACCGTCATCCCTGATCGTTCTTTCTATCTCAACATTTGTTCCAAATGTCCCATGAAATTTATTTTCGGTCTCTTCTTCCTCTTCTCCTACCTCCAATGCAGATAGAATTTCAGCCTTTGAGTAATCAGTTTTTAGTTTTTCTATTTGTTTATAAAAATCCTCATCTGATTTAGGCTTAATTTCAGATGAAAATACATATCCAGAAAGAAAGAAACTAAAAGCAATAGAAAGAGCTAGTGATTTTATTTTCATTACAACTTCCTTATTAATTATTATTTATTATTTATTAATTAGCACTTAGTGTTCTCAATAAAAAAACAGTCATCAAGGTGGTACTTGAAATTATCTTATACCTAAATTTTTAATGTAGTTATCCTAAGGCCCACCATTGCGACGGGCTTTTTATTTAATGGATAATATTTTTATATATGCCGAATTAAATCGCTTGTTTAATTTTGGGGGCTGGCGTAATCAAATCATTTAATGTCATACTACGTTTGAACGCATGACCCTTACTATTAAATAAATGACATTTCTCCGATGGAACTCTAATATTTAAACGCTGCCCGATTTTCACATGCATAGTTCCCGGAACACGGACCAACACCTCTTGACCACCGCGTACAAGTGTTGTGTATAACAAAGATTCGGTACCTAGCCGTTCGAAGCCTTCAACAATTACACCCACACCTTCTTCATCTAGGTGAATATCTTCAGGGCGAATACCAATTGTCATCAAAGCACCTTCCGTGGCATTCTTTGCGTTTACACCCGCTTCAAAGGTATAATCTCCAACTTCCACTATCGCTTTTTCATCATTCGCTGAAATCAGAGTTGCTGGTAACAAGTTCATTTTTGGCGAACCAATAAAACCTGCAACAAATAATGTTTGTGGGAAATAGTATAGCTCTAGTGGCGAGCCAACCTGTTCAACGATACCAGCACGAAGTACCACTATTTTATCGGCAAGAGTCATTGCTTCGACTTGATCATGAGTTACGTAAATCACAGTGGATTTGAGTTTTTTGTGGTATTCAGCGAGCTGTAAACGCATACGAACACGAAGTGATGCATCTAGGTTTGATAATGGTTCATCCAATAGAAACAATTTTGGATTGCGGACAATCGCACGACCAATAGCTACACGCTGTCGCTGCCCTCCCGATAATTGACTTGGTTTTTGTTTTAGAAGGTTTGTCAGCTCAAGCATTCCTGCAACCTGCCGCACTGCAAAATCAATTTCTTCTTTAGTTTTTTTCGCCAACTTTAAACCAAAAGCTATATTTTCAAAGACTGTCATATGGGGATAAAGAGCATAAGATTGGAATACCATTCCAATCCCACGATCCGTTGGTGAAAGGTTATTAACTACCTCGCCATCTAAATACATATCTCCTGATGAAATCTCTTCTAAACCTGCAACCATGCGAAGCATAGTTGATTTACCACAACCTGATGGCCCAACGAATACCGTAAATTCACCGTCTTCAATAGTCAGATTGGCATCCTTGATAATATGTGCACCATCAGGATAAACTTTATTAATATTCTTCAGTTCTAAACGCGCCATTTTTCTACCTATAATTTCTTAAGGGTCTAGCCTTTAGGTAACGAGGGGTAGTACAACTGTGCTCCCCCCACGATACTTATTTGGGATTAGCCTAGGATGTCAGCTAGGTTCATGTCTTTGGTATCATCGAAACGCCATGTAGCATGACCAACACGGTCTCTAGGACCTATGCCTACGACGCGCATGCCCGCCTCTTTCGCTGCATCTACACCAGCTTGTGCATCTTCAACTACGATACATTCTGTAGTGGCATAGTAAATTTGGCCACCTAATTAGAGGTGATATAATCACCTCATATATTAATAGGTGACAACTATGACAAAGCATACAAGACCAACTTTTAGC
>NZ_JAAUWW010000030.1 GCF_014694375.1 Vibrio sp. S17_S38 | reverse complement strand
GTTAACATAATCACCATCCAGTTTTGTTAAAACTGAATGATACCAAGTGGATCAATTTTCAATTGGTGTTAGTGGATCATTTTTGCACTGGTGGTGACAAATAGCTATTATGGACTGCTTAGTCAAGCTAATCATTGTCAGTTGAGAAAGCAAATATATCATAATAATTTTGGTGAACTTAACCGTTATTGATTGCCCAATAACGGTTATTATAATCACTTCACAATAATAAACTCTAAACGCTCAAATTTAAGGATTTGAGACGCAGGATACGTAGTACGAGGTGAACGGAAGGCCGTAGGAGATGAAGCCATTGATGAGGCTCACGTAGTCATATTTAGAATCATGAGGAGTCGCCGACCAATAGGTGAGGTAGGTCGGCCAACCGCGCTCGATAAACATATCACCGAATATGTCGTATAGATCCATTTTTAACTCGTCTCTTGTCGCTAAAAGCCAGTTCGTCCGGCCGCCGAGACTATGGGTGTTGTAGGTATCGCACAGTGCATTTGCGTTAGCCTATTAGCAGGAGAGACTAGCGGAGATTGGCACAATGGACTATCAAATGCCCTAGAAACACTTCACATGCAAAACATATCAACGAATATGTTAATAAAGGCATTAATGAAACCATTATTAGGGATCATCGCTTTATTATTTACATGTGCATGTGCTTATTGGTTTTTCTTTCCAATGATGACGAATTTGTTACCGATGCCTCGCTGGGGAGGATTGTCACAATTTGCTTATTTATTCAGTAAGTTTTGGGCTAATAAAGGCTTGTATATTATTATAGGTATTATTGTCTTATCTACTATCTCAATAATTTCACTCCCCTTAGCTCCTGTTGGTAATGGTCTAATACGCAAGTACATAGACCAATTACCGGTTTTTTATCACTACCGGTTAATTACCTCCACGAACTTATTGAGGTCTATGGCAAATTTAACCCGGGCGGGATTAAGTTTGTTAGAAGGGATAGACCATATTGGATATAAAACAACACCATATTTGAAATGGCATCTATCTAATGCTAGAAAAAAAATTCAATCAGGTGAGTCCAATATAGGAAAAATCCTCGATACCGGACTCATTCAAGAGCAAAACGTTAGAACCATGCGAATAATTGGTGAAACAGGTAATCATTACGAAACTTTTAATAATAGCGCTGAATTACATAATTCTTTACTAGAAAGCAAAATGGCAATATTTCGAGTGTGGGGAACGGTCGTTATTAAATTTACCGCCTTACTCATCACGCTAATTGTAGGAGGAGGAATAGCTCAATTGATCATCAACATGATCACTCAGCTTCGTTTCTAAATTTCAATGTTCAAATTGACTGGCCACATCATCCGATGTGGTTTTTTTTATCTAAAATCTAAGGTTATTACATGAACCAAAAAACACCTTTTAAAAAAATTCGTGGTGCAGCAATCGCTGACCAACTTGTCTGGATAATTCTTACTGTTGCGGTGTTAGGCTTTATCATTTCACTCGTCCCTCAAGCAAAATACATGTTAAATGTATCTGCGTTTCAATCTGATGTATCAACAATATCAAGTGCGACCTACAACTGGAAAAAACGTCGCCCTAATTACGCTAAAGTCTCAATACAAAAATTATGTTCTGATAATTATCTGAGCAATAGCATTTGTGGTGATAGTAACGATGGAAAATCAACTAACCCATTTGGTGGGGACTGGACAGTAACTCCAAACGCCAACCCTGGTCTTTATAACATTACAGCTACTTTGCCAAATGACACTGATCATATAAACGAGTTAGCAGACACAATGGCTCCCGCTACTCGTAGTAATTGTTCTGAATCTGACAGTTGCGACACATTAACCAAAACCACAAACTCAATCACAATGACATTTTAACTATGAAACGCCATACAAAAGGTATGGCGTTAATAAGTATAATTGCCTACATCATAGTTATGGTTGGATTAACAACGCTGTTACTTAGCGTTTTTTATCCAATTGCCAGAAACTATTCAGATAGTGCTGATATTAATGAAGCGGTAAGATCTATCCATCATTCGGCACTATCAAATTATAAATTAGAGGTTTTAAAAACACGGTGCTTTCATGAGCCAACCCTAACAACCTTGGCTGATTTAGTAGCGTATAACCCAACCATAAAACCTTTAGTTTTAGACCGAAAATGGCAATTCACATTTGATTATCAAATAAATAATACACCGTACCCCCATCCAATCCGTTTAGATGTCTCGGTGCTATTTGATTCAAGTGATGAACTTAATAACGTTTTTCAATACCTCACTCCGCAAACTTCAACCGATCAAGTAATGACATTTAGTTACCCCGTCACAAGCAAGGTATCTAATTATGAACAATTTGATCGTTCAACCGGTTGTATTCACTAGGAACAATAATGAAAAAACACCAACAGGGGTTTGCATCATTAATTAGTTTATTAGTGGTTTTAAGCGTCATTGGTTACTTAGCGACATTTTATGTTCAGCATCAACAAGAGCAGAATATTAAAAACAACCAAAATTCGTTTTATAACCACATCACTAACCTGATCGCCCAAATCAATGCTTATCAATCCGACCAATACGACAACGGTATATTACCAGATAGTCAAAACCTGTTTCCTACGGGCTTAGACACATTACAAGCTAATGGGTATTTACCGGAATGTTCAACGTCTGACAACCAGAATGGCTATTGCTCAACTCCAGAGCAAACACCTTAGGGAGAAGACATTATTTACACCAGGCAAAAAGTAACAGGTAAGAATTATTACAAAGCAACATTAAAGGTAAAGCTTCCACCTTTAACCAATGCCAATACGTTTGAACAGCAAATATCTTTAAGTCTATTTTCTCAGATAGCCGGTGCAAGTTATGACGAACCGAGTAGAGAAATCACAATAACAATTCCTCGATTAGAAAGTTTGTTATCACTAACCGCAGTCGTTAAGCGTTCTGGCCAAGATTCTACGTTAATAGGTAATTGGGATGTGGGTGGTAATTACGCCATCACCAATGCCAAAGACTTTCGAATCAGAAACACCAATGGAACTCAACGCAGCTTAGCGGTTGGGGTTGTAGATTCCTTCACTATTAAATCAGGAAAAAATATCACAAAACCTCAATGCGCATCTGGATTAACCGCTGATGTAGTTACAACTCCTAAATTTTTAGAGTTACCAGCGGGTACTTATGAACATGCTCCTGTTGGTGTTGTTAAATCTACCTATTCCACGTATTGGAACTTAACTCTCAAATACAAATACAAGAATTCATCAGGCAATTGGGTAAATGGTACGAATGGGACAATAACCGTTCAAACTGTTTGCCACTAACGTATAACAATAATGTTATACATAATGTAGAGAGGAAAACACATGAAATTAAAGAGCTTATTTAGTTTAGGAATAGTCACAATGCTTTTCGCTTCAGTCGTTCATGCTGAAGACAAGTACCCATTAGATCCCGCGTATGCCGCCAATAAAAAAGCGATGGCTGAAGCAACAGCTTATGAAGTACAAAAAATGCCATCTAGTAATCCATCAAGTGTAGGAGACAAATGGAAGTTAATTTATTCGGGGGCAGGAAAAAGTTCTGTCACTATTCCTTCTGGAATTAAATTTGTTGCTGTTACATCAGGCAATAGTCTTGCAACAAAATCTTATCCAATACCAACAAATAATAATAATAAAATTTTACTTGATGATATGGCTTTTACCGAAAAAACTTGTTCAGGGGTTCCAGGGAATAACCATGGAACATCATGTTCAACAAAAGATATAGCAATTAGAATATACAAAGAAAACAACCGTATATTTATGTATAATTACAACATTAGCAATAACATAATAACAAGTGTTTATGTTTTATAATAAGAACCTAAGTTTTTAATATAAAAGCACTTCAAAATGAAAATCTTTTTGTGACCCCAATCACCGTGTATAACATTAATGATATACACGGTGATTGTTTTAACCTATTATGTATAACATTAATGTTATACATAATAGATGTACCTATGAACAATCAAAATAAATGGAAAATTAAAGCTTCACTTTTATCTCTAATCACTTTTTCAAGCTTTAATGCCAATGCACTACATTATCCTGACGGTAGTTTTGATAGTGTGAATTGGGACGGCCACCCTTCAATGGTTTACTTTCGGTGCTCAGGAACAGTTATAGCTGGTAAATATGTATTAACAGCTGCTCATTGCGCAGAAAATGGAAATATCGATAGTTCTATTTCAACCGACAACAACTATTACAATGATTGGTCAACAATATCCGATGTTACTCAAGTCAAAACACCAACACAGCAGGCATTAAATAGTGATTTTGTTGGAAAAGTTCTAGCTGACCTATGGAATAATCGTGGACAAGAGCGTATGTACGCTACAGAAACCATTTTTACTAAATTTGCAATTCCTAGTGGTATTGATCCTTACTATACATATGAAGAAGCAGGACATGACATTGCCATATTTACCTTAAAAGAAACTTATGGAACTATTGATAAGATTAAATTCTTAAGCCCTGCACCCACAAATGTAGGTGATAAAGTTCAAGTGTTTGGTTCTCGATATTTAGATAATATGTTTTCAATTGAACAAAATGAAAATCGTTCTGGCTATGGCGTTCTTGATAATATTGTTTCAACAAATAACCCACTTGCAATTTTAAGTGGAGCCCCAAATGGAGAGCCTAATATTGAGACAGAAGAAGGTGACAGCGGTGGTATGTGGCTAAATAGCTCTAAGGAAATTATTGGAGTTTCCAGTACCGGAATGTTAGGAACATCAAATGGAACAATCATTAACGATAATCAAGAGTTTATTTTAGAAAACATCAATGCCTGGCATTCACCAACGTTCATAAAAATGCTAGCTGGCGAACAAAAGACGATTACTATCCAAAACCTTCATAACGCCACTTTCGATATCAACAATACGATTTCAACAACCGGTGATATAGCCTTAGACAGCAATACTTGTAATTCCGTCTCTCCGTGGGCGAAATGTGATTTAGTGGTATCAAGCTCAAATGGTGGTGATGGCCAAATCACTCTCGAAGAAGGTTTCGTTATTCATGTGAATGAACTACCAGCCAAATATATTGAGCCAGATGACAATACCGGTGGAAATGGTGGAAATGGTGGAAATGTAACACCTAGTGATGGTGGCAAGAGCGCTGGCAGCACGGGTATGTTTTCAATATTTAGTTTATTACTCATGGGCTTCATTCGCCGAAAACAAAAATAACGTATAACATTAATGATATACAAAAAGCCTCTAATATTAGAGGCTTTTTTATGGGAGTAGAATAGAAAATGTTAATACAAGTATTAGTCTTTGTTGGTTTTGTGATTGCTCTTTTTGTCGCTATGCACTCACATAAAAACACCAAATTAATAAATAAATCACCGGCTCTTTATAGTAAGAGAAAAAAACAACGTTTATACGCTTTGATCAGGGTATCTTTAGTGCCTTTAGAAATACTTTTAGCCTTATACCTAACTTGTTTAATTTTCGATATACCTACCCTATACATTTTCAACTATAGAGCCTTGATACTCTGCATTGTTTCCGTAACTTTGGGGCTATTGGTTCCATTGCAACTAGTCGCCAATAAAGAAAGCTCTACATTATTAATTGAAACTAATACTTTAAATACGATTTGGAAGGTGCATTTTTCAAAATCAGATTCAAAATTTACCAAGAATCACTACCAGGAACTGAAAAACATTTTACGTTTAGGATTAAGTCACGGTATTAAATACATTGAAATTTCTAGCCCACTCCTTCTACAGCAAGGCCAAAACAGAAATACTCAATTACTAGAAAAGGTATTGAAGCAACATGGCTATAAAATCATTTATGACAGTAAAGACCATTGGTTCAGTCATTCAATCGCGTCAATAAAACTTGTGATGATAAAAACCTTTAAAAAATCAAATCCATTAAACCAATTAGACCCCATGAATTGGAGAACGATAAGGTTCTCATCAACCGTATAACATTAATGTTATACGGTTGCATGCTTTATGGCTTTTCATATCTGATTCTTTTATAATCAAGCCATCAGTCATTGCGACTGATCTCCAAATGGGTGCTTCCCATTTGGGGGGCATTTTAAATAACTACAAGCAGTACAGGTGAAAGGATAATGAAAATGCCAAATACGAATGAATTTACTCAAAAAGATCTGATGCAGCACCTTCTTAACGCTAGTCACCATGCAGCTACTAGAGAAGATATTGCAGATGTTCGTGTTGAGCTTAAACAAGATATATCAGAGCTACGGACGGACGTTAAAGATCTTCGTGTCGAACTGAAGCAGGATATTGTAGATGTTCGTACTGAGCTCTCATTAAAGATTGACAATGTTGATAAGAAATTTGACCGATTAACATGGCTAGTAGTCACCACATTAGCTGCGGTTTTAGTTAGTATTGTAGTGCCAGTACTCACAAATTAACTTATACAATATTAATGATATACAGCCATCATTCGTGATGGCTTTTTTACATCCAAATAAAAACACTTAATTAAATTCAATCCTTAATCGTATAGGTTAAATATGCCACGATATCTAATGTGGCTTTGCCTGGTCTTTACTTCTTCTTGTTACGCATCAGCTCCTTTCGAAGCTAAGTCACCATTTAGCTCTAGTAGTTCCTGGTCAAATCAAGAAATGAACTCATGGCAGAGTCAATATAACCGCCCCAAAGCTACAAACCTTCCACCTTTCTATTCAATCGTCGCGCGATACTCCAGTTACTACAAAGTTCCTAGAAAGCTAGTTTTCGCAATCATTGAAACTGAAAGTCATTTCAATTCTCAAGCGGTTAGCCATGCAGGAGCAAAAGGACTTATGCAACTCATGGATATGCATTCAAGGCGTTGGAAAATTGACCCTTTCGATCCAGAGGCAAATGTAATGGTCGGTACTCACTTAATCGCTACGCTCTTACAAAAGTATGGTTCATTACCCGTTGCTCTAGCAGCCTATAACGCGGGAGATAAAGCCGTATTGAAATATAAAGGCGTCCCCCCCTACAAAGAAACACAAGACTATATAACTCGTGTGATCACCAAGATGAGGAAGTATAAATGAGCAAACATGAACCAATAAAAGTAAAAGGTCACAACTTCTTAAGAGAATGCCATTTCCCTATGTATTGGCTTGCCCGAATGAGAGAAATGAGAATTGGTGACACGTTCATTATGGGGTCGGTTCGTCACCATTATGGCGATGATGGATTAGATTATAGAGGTATTGCAGAAGTATATTGCACCAAAGGAAAGCTGGGCGTTTATTCACTCTATTCAACGTGGAGCTTACTGACGAATAACCCTCTGCGTCCATTAATGTTCAGTAAAATGCGTTTTAAGATTGAACCAGGTGGATACCTGTCTTTCTTTGAAAACTTTAATACTGATTTGAAAACATTTAAACGCACATCACGATTACTCAACTGCCTCATCAATATAGGCGATGATAAAGTCTACAGTTCCCTTGGTTTACCTAGATACTTCTATGGTGTTTGTCTCGATAAGGATAAAAGAACTACTCGTCATTATTGGCAAGAAGGAAAGGGAAAACTGACACATTACATTTTTGGTGATGAACAAATGCCAAAACCAATGATGGAATGCATTTGTGATTATGGCATAGCATCAGGCTTAATTAATTTTGATAAATCTAGGAGCGCTATATGAAAAAAATAGCCATCAGTGCTCTCACACTATCTATTTTATTACATCCATTACCCGCTTTTTCTGTTAGTGATGATGAATGCGCTATTTTAATGTGTGCACCTGTTGGTTTTATGAATAGCAATTGTAAAGCGGCAAAAAGAGCGATGCATAAGCGCGTGCTAAAAGGGAAATCTCCCGCGCCAAGATACTCTCAATGTTCGAAAGAAACACCGGACACTAGCAGCATGGAAGTGAATAATTATATTGCTGAAAATGAGGATACCGTTCAGCCAAATGTTGATATCAAGGAAGGTATAGGCGCTTATATCGCCCCTCAACCCCATGCTTGTAATGCCTATCGTTATTCCAGTAACGATTCATCAACTGAAATATGCATACGCTGGATAGATGTTCCTGAAGAATGGGTAAAAGATATTAGTTGCATTAAGCAATCGAAAGGATACTTATCCTCACCCCCATTTTGTACGAGCACTTTAACGTATCAACAAGCCTTAATTGATAACTTCCCGTCTGGTCATGTTTATTACAGTGATGGTCATCAAGGTGAACTCGGTGGTTATCAAGATGATTTAGGCGATCTCATCATGTTCCAAGTCAACCCCAATCAAAACTCAGGCTCACAGCAACAAGATTATCACGAGGCAGTGAACGGTTTAAGTGAGCAAGATGAAGATGTACTACGCTCAATAAACACAGTGAACTAACGATGTCAGATCAATTTATTAATACACTATTTGGCCTTGTTCCGGTCGCAAAAACAACCGAATGGCATTTAGTTGAAAATTATTTTCAACCCATTAAAGACCTCTACTTAATGGACGGTGTAACCGAAATATTCGTTGATAGGTTCGATAACATTAGTTATGAACTCAATGGGACAATAACAAAATCAAACAATAGCTTTGGTTCTGAAGTGGCTTTAGAAAGCTTGATCACACAGTTATCAAAATGCTTAGACCAACCTATATCAAAAAAGACCCCCATCCTCGATGCTCGTCTTCCTGATTGCTCACGATTATGTTGTACAAGTGTCGGTGTGACTCCCCAAGGAGCAACACTAACACTTCGTGTCGCTCCTAAAGATTTACTCACCATTAATCAGCTTATTGAATATGGCGCACTTCCTAAAGTGATGTTTAATGTACTCATCGAGCACATTAAAATGGGCAGTAATATTATTGTTAGTGGTAACACTGGCTCAGGTAAAACTACCCTCTTAAGAGCGTTAGCGAAATACATTCCTTTATCAGAAAGAATTGTGACTTGTGAAGATACTCAAGAGCTTTATTTAGATTGGCTACCCTTTCGAGTATCACTTGAAGCACCCAAGAGAGAGGAATCAAAAGTTGAATTAAAAACGTTAATTGAAACGGCTTTGCGGATGCGTCCAGATAGAATATGGGTTGGTGAGATTAGGCATTCAGGCGCAGCCGATGCCTTTATTCAAGCGATAAATACAGGTCATAGCGGTTGTGTGACTACGCTCCATGCCAATAGCTGCATAGATGCTATAGAACGTATTCAATACCTTATCTCTAGCTCCGGTCTAATGAGTTATGAGCTTGCCGGAAAGCAAATAACCGGTTCGGTTAATCTGTTTATTCATGCAAGTAGAAACCCTGTTTACGGCCGTAAAATTATCGAAATTATGGAAATAAAAAACCATGAACCTCATTACCTCTACCAATTTAAAGAAGGAAAATAACCCATGAACACTGAATTTATTTCTACTATTTCAAATCAACGAAAGCTTAAAAAGGCATTAAATGGTTTATCTTTAAATGAGCTTGAAAGCATTCAAGATAAACTCTCTAACATTATCGATGACGTTAAATTGAAAGCATTAGAAGAAGAGGAAAAGGAGCAGAAAGAGCTTTTAAAGCTTGAAGAATTAAAAAATAAAATCGTTCAAAGTGGCGTGGATTTTAATAAGTTATCTCAAATAATGAAGACACCTAAGAAGCGAAAAGCATCAAAGCCTACCCCATCAAATTAAGTCAACAGTCCGTCCCAAAACTAGCTTATCCATCAAAATCCACATGAGAGGATTGAGCCGGAACGAAGAGCTCAATCGATTGTGGAGTTTGTGGGTAAGCTATCTCAAGCGTAGAACTAAAGTATTTCGAAATGACATTTTTCAATGCCCTAGCATTGTTAAAAATAGTCAGTCGAAATATTCAAAAAGCGATAATTTCAATACATTAGTATTGTTAAATTTCGCTTTTTTCCTTTGCACTGAAAGTTCATCATTTGGCACAAATGTAAAACATGAACTTGTCAGTGCCGCCTTTATCGTAGCCTCGTGAACTAGGCAAAAACATGATGAAAGTAGCGAGTCCCCGAGCGAATGTAATCATGTTTTTGGCGTTAGTGAGCGTGGCATACGATCCTAACCAGAAAAAATATTCAATCGCCCAAGCGCCCCCTTGTGGGGTTTAATTGCTAATGTTTTTATCTGGTGCGGAGCGTCCAGCGTAGCATCTAAAACAAGCGAGTTCCGAGCGCAGGTTTAGATTGGGGGAGCCGAACCAAAACGCCCGCCCTGGCGAATAGGCGAGTCCTCCCCAGAGGACGGTTTTTGGTTTGGGGGCGAAGCCCGGAAAACGTCGTAAGGAACTGAGACCACCCTCGTTTTCGTAGCTGGATTTAGGAAACTTAAAGGTCAAGTCCCCGCAGACCGAATAAGGAGCCTTAATCCAACTTGAAAAGGGGGGTGGTCGCACTTGCGACGACGTTTTCCCTTTTCTTTTTTTCTTATGAGAGTGGGATTTCTTCTTCGTTCAGAAGAAAAATCACTCACTCATAAGATGTTGATTGAAAACATGTTTTCAATCTTATTCTTTTAATGATCTGATTCTCATCAGATTCCATCCTCTCCAGTCACCGACAACCAACACTGACAACAATCACTGATAACACCCGTTGTTAGTGATTGTTGTCAGTGTTGGTTGTCATAAATCATTAGGATAAAGGTACTTTAGATGCTTGATTTACTCTCCCAAGCACTTCTCAGTGCGTCATTTAATACGATCCTATGGATGTATAAGATCACGTATTCAGGAGGCTTTATATTCGCGCTTATAGCTGGATTATTGATCCCAATTATTTACTTTGATAAACCAGAAAAGGATCTCGAATCTGATATTTCACTGTATAGGATCAGCATTGTAGGTAGCGCCATTTTATTCATTTTTGGAACACTATCACCGATAGTCATTCCATTTCTTGCCATGGCATTTTTAAAGGAAAGCCTTCCTTCAGGTATGCAGTTTTCATTTCCGTTTCCGACTTGGTTCCTCATTATTTTAACCATCTTAGGGATTATTACTCACGTCTACTTAAGACGGTGGATAGCGCCTAAGCGCAATGAACTAAAAATGAAAATGACACAAAAAACGAAACTCGCTCGAAATGAAAAAACAGATGTCCGTGAGATAGCTTCTCACTTACCGACCTCTGAACATTACGACCCCATGAAGTTCATTGATTTAAACAAAGGTATCTTTATTGGATTAGATGAATTAAGACATCCTCAATATATTCCAATTGAAACTTGGCAAACTCAACATGCCGATATCATTGGTACGACAGGGGCAGGTAAAGGCGTTGCCTCCGGCATACTTCTTTATCAAAGTATTCTGGCTGGTGAAGGCGTTTTTGTACTCGATCCAAAAAATGATGAATGGGCTCCTCATCTATATCGTCAAGCTTGTGAAGATGCAGGAAAGCCATTTTTATTAATTGATCTAAACAAACAAGAATACCAAATCAATTTACTGGCAGACATCAACACGGATCAGCTTGAAGAATTATTAGTGGCGGGTTTTTCATTAGCTGAAAAAGGTGATGTTGCCGATTTCTATCGTATCGATGATCGCAAAGCCGCCCGAATATCGGCAAGGCTAGAATTAAGCGATAGAGAAACATTAAGATCACTTTTTAATAGTGAGTATGTTCAAAATATCGCGGAAACCATAAAAGCGTTTTATGGCAAGTTAGAAGAACTTGCGGGATTGAATTCAATCAATGCGGTTAATGGGGTTTCACTTCAACATATTTTCGATAATGGTGGTTGCTGTTACGTTATTGGTTCAATGCGAAACGGTAAAGTAATTGCTGCTCAAAGAATGCTGTTAGTTCGGTTGCTTCAGATTGCTGAAACACGTGATCGCATTAATTCAAAACCTAAACCTATCGCTATATTCTTAGATGAATTGAAATACCATCTATCCAAACCAGCAATGGAAGGATTAGGCGCCGCGCGCGATAAAGGGGTGCATATTATTATGGCTCACCAATCTATCGCAGATTTAAAAGATTGTCCCGCTGACTTGAATGGTGATGCGGTTGTGGGTGCTGTTGTTGAAAATGCCAAGTTCAAACTGGTCTATAAATTACAAGATCCAGATACCGCTAAATGGGTGGCTGAAATGAGTGGCACCATTCTAGTCGATGATGAAACGAGAAAAGTTGAAACCAGTAAAGCATTAACTGAAACGATTTCTTCAGACAGAAGTATTCGACAAGCGGAACGTAATTTTATTGATACTAATATGCTGCTTAATTTACCTAAATTTGTCAGCTTTATCTATTCATCTGAAAACCTCCCGTTTGCTTCCTTGATATCCCCTATCAAGGTGCAAAAGAAAGAGCTGATATTAAGTATTGCCCCATCTGAAGAAGAACTTGCGCACGCTTCTGACGATAAAGATGTATTAGATTTTGATGATTGACTTTGATCTTGAAGCCATGGACTTAGATGAATTCAAACTAGAGGAAGATAAATGAATGACATGCCAAAGCCATCATTTAAAGAGTGCCGGCTAAAAGGAAATAATAGAGAACATGCGGTTCTCAAGTTTCTATCACAAGATACCTTCAGCGATTTTAAAACATTAACTAAAATAACAAAAATCAAAGATAAAGGACAGAATTCAAGATTTATCAAGAATATGGTTAAAAAAGGTTTGATACTCAAACATGAAGTTAATTTTGTTTCTAACAAAATAGCATTATGGGGTATCACACTCGATGGCTTGGCCATCATGGATGAGCCGCTTTTACCCGTATTTGAACCTTCACGAGTTCGCCCTTCAACCTTACAACATCACCTAGACAATCAATTTGTACGATTAACATTAGAAAGCAAGAATTGCACAAATTGGATAAACGGAGACCGAGGCGAGTTTTTTAAAAAATATAATATTAAACATCGACCCGATGGGATCATAACATTGCCATCTGGCCACAATGTTGCGATTGAGACTGAGCGAACATTAAAACGAAATAAGCAACGATACCAAAGCATCATGACCAGTCATTTGCTGGGCCGTCAAAAAAAGATATGGCATCGAGTTTTTTACGTTGTGCCAACCTCAAAACAAAAAGCAGCGCTGCAAATCATGTTCAATGATATTAAGTTCGTCATGATTAATGGCCAACCGGTTAACCTGGAAGAAAAGCATCAAAAAACCTTCAAGTTCTTCACCTACGCAGAACTTGAAAACCTTTCTGAAGTCACGATTTAACACACTTCATTTATCACAATCCTATTCATTCTTTATTGCTAGAAATAGTAAGGAACCCACATGCGTGTATTTATTGCCGAAAAACCCTCTCTTGCTCAAGCCATCTTTGAAGGCTTAGGTGGAAACCCTAAAACCCAAAAGAAAAGTGGCTACTATCAACACGGTCAGGAAGTCGTGACCTGGTGTTATGGCCACATGTTGGAATTATTCGATCCAGAAGATTACAACGAAGATTTTAAAAAATGGGTGTTCTCTGATTTACCGTTAAAAACCATCACTCCGCCAAAGCTAAAACCTAAAGCCGATTCAAAAGCTCAACTCAGCACAATATTAAAATTAATCAAAGAATCGACATCGATTGTTAATGCTGCCGATCCAGATGAAGAAGGCTGCCTGCTCGTCGATGAAATATTAACGTATGCGAAAAATACAAAACCGGTAGAGCGCCTGATTGTTGCCGACCTTAACTTAGCACCGGTTAAAAAAGCCCTGGCTAACATGCAACCGAATGAAAATTTTAAAGGATGGACGGCGAGCGCCTTAGCGCGGTCGTTAGCGGATAAAAGTTTTGGTTACAACCTTACTCGCGGATGTACGTTAAAAGGTCGAGAAAAGGGCTATCAGGGCGTTTTAAATGTGGGTCGCGTACAAAGTGCGGTCATGGGACTCGTCAACATGCGAACGTTGGCCAACCTCAATCACCAAGAAAGCTTTTACTATGATGTTTATGCAGACATGAGCATTAATGGCCATCATATCAACGCAAAATATCAGACAAAAGAAAGCGATCAAATTGATGAGAAGAACCGCCTTATTTCAGAACCAAACGCCAATCATGTTGCGACCCGAAACAAGGGCAAACCCGCTCTGGTCACAATGGCGATAACCAAACCAGAAAATAGTAAACCCCCTTTACCCCTGAATTTATCAACCTTACAACAACTCTGCGCTAAGCAATTTGGTTACAGTGCCACTGAAACACTCGAGATCATGCAAGGCTTATATGAAACCCATAAACTATTAACGTACCCACGAACGGATAACCGGTATTTGTCTGACGAACACTTTTATCAAGTCAATGATATTAGCCAGGCAATGAGTGACACGATGCCAGAATTAGCCGGCTCTATTTCTGACATGGATACGAATCAAAAACACAAAGCTTTCAATGCCAGCAAAATTGAAGCGCACCATGCGATTGTGCCTACCGTGAAAAGCGGTGCAGACATCAAGCTTAGTGTGAAAGAAAAAAATGTGTATCACCTTGTTGCCATTCACTTCATTGGGCTTTTCTACCCCGATGCGATCCGCAACAAAACAAAAGTCATCTTTGATATCGAAGGCGACCAATTTAATGCGACTCAAAGCGTTCTTGAACAGCGTGGATGGGAAGTACTGCATAAAGTGTCCAATGATAAAGAAGATGTATTACCGGAGTTTGATTTATCCACGCTGAGTTTCAATGAAAAAGCGCATTGTGACTCAACCAAAATAGATAAGAAAAAAACCACCCCACTCAAGTATTTTACTGAGTCAACACTATTGGCTGCAATGACTAGGGCGGCAAAATTTATTGATGATCCTGACCTTCGTAAAATATTAGAAGCAAAAGATGAAGGCAGCAGCGATCAAGGCAGTATTGGTACGGAAGCAACGCGAGCCGGTATTTTAGAAAAGCTCGCCAAAAATACCGCATTAATTTCAATTGGAAAGGAAAAGGGGTACAAAGAAAAAATCTGGAAAACGACTCAACAAGGTCAAGAGTTCTGCGCGGCATTACCTGATGAGGTTATAAAGCCGGATATTTCCGCTCAATGGGAAGAAAAAAAGGCGTTGATAAAAAAAGGTAAAATGACGGTTGAAGCGTTTATTTCGGATGTTGATGATTATATTGCTGAACGTATCGAGCATTTAGCGAACAATGGGATCAATATTAGCGTCGATGCGACCTCATGCCCTAAATGTGGTGACGGTTTTTTACTTAAACGTAAAGCGAAGAAAGGCGGTAAAGGCGATTTTTGGACATGTAACCAATATCCAGACTGTAAAACCGCTTTTCCAGATAAAGCCGGCAAACCACAACTCACCGCCCCTAAAAAACCCAAAACGACCATACCGGAAGATGCGCCCACTTGCCCAGTGTGTAACAAAGACAAATTAGTGACTCGTACCGGAACCAAAGGTAAGTTTTGGGCTTGCACCGGTTACCCAAGCTGTAAAACAACCTACCCTGATCTCGATGGCCAACCGAACCTAGAACCAAAGCCAAAATTCAAACCGTCAGAAACCGAATTTTGTCCTCAATGCAAAAAGGCACTCGTTCGACTGCCGGCTAAACGTGAGGGTGTTTTTTGGTGGCGCTGTTCAAGTAAGACCTGTGATATCAAATTTTTTGATGATCCAAAAACAGAGCGGCCTAACTATGAAAAAGGCGCTATTCCAAAAAGTAATTAACGTATAACAATAATGATATACAAGGAGAGAGTATGAGAGGCATTAACAAAATAATCTTAGTTGGCTATACCGGAGAAACCCCTTCCATCCATGAATTCCAAGATGGCGGTAAGTCCGTCGAATTTACGTTGGCCACAAAAGACACCTGGCGAAATAAAACAACCGGTACACAGGAAACCGTGACGGATTGGCACAAAATCAAAGTAAAAGGAAAATTAGCGGAATTTGCGGAAAAGTACATTAAAAAAGGCGCACCTTTATACATTGAAGGAAAAATGAAAACCCGCGCTTTTGGTGAAGAAGGCAACAAAAGAACGATTTCTGAAGTGGTGGTTCAAGGCTTTGATGGAAAAATAGAACTTTTACCGACTGGCCAATCTGTTGAAGTTCAACCTGAAAGCCCATTAGATTTTGATGATGAATAACGTATAACATTAATGATATACACTCATCTTTATGGTGAGTGTGCTTTTGGAGGAAAGTATGCAGAAATACTATCGCGAGAATGAGATTTTTATCGGGCTTGATGAAGACTCGATGCCGATGTTTATTCCGTTGAATATCTTCATGTCTGATATAATCGAAAAAAAAATCAAGTTGAAGAAAAATAGCCAAGGTGTGAGCCTCAAAGTATTATTCGAACAAGTTCACCAGGCAAATGAACATTTAAAACATAAACGTTCACATAAAGTTAAAACGGTAACAATTCAAACACGGCCAACCGAGAAAGATAAAAAGAAAGCCTCTGAGTTAATGACCGCTTTTGAGTCCCTTCTACAAGCAGGTAATAAACAATGAAAGATCATAACGCGCCTAAATTCATCCTCCATACCAAAAAGCTCGCGACTATCTGGAACCCTACTTACTTTGAAAAGAAGGATGTTAAGTATGTCACCGGAGAATTAATCTTTAATAGCTTGTTTTCAGTTGCTTGTTTTGCCACCAACGCTTCAACTGAGCCGAGTGAAAAGCTCTTTGCTTCTAATGTTTGTGTGAAAATTATCGAGAGAATGAAGCGTGTGACGGAAAAGCTGGCGAGTATGCGGTATTCGTTAGAAGAAAAAAGCAGTGGTTTTTTTGTTCGACCATTTGAGCCAGACAGCTCTTTTGTTATGTCTTACGACCAATCAAGATTAGGCAAAGAAACCACGTTATTAATGAAATTATTCATGCAACTGGATCAACATTTCATTTTGTTAAATCGTTATCGATACGAGCAAGAAATTACCCCTGACTTTTGCACAAAGAAGCGTAATGAAACCTACAACTTACTCGCAAGCTGCT
>NZ_JAAUWW010000029.1 GCF_014694375.1 Vibrio sp. S17_S38 | reverse complement strand
TGGTTAACATAATCACCATCCAGTTTTGTTAAAACTGAATGATACCAAGTGGATCAATTTTCAATTGGTGTTAGTGGATCATTTTTGCACTGGTGGTGACAATTAATGCTGATTCAACTACTTGGGGCAGTGACGTAATAGATGAAATCAATCAGAGTGGTGTTTTATTTGAAACGGTTTCATTAATAAGTAATGGCAGTGTATCACAAAATGGTAACCTCCTTGGGCAAAAAGTCGAGCAATTTCTACAACCAATTAAATCTGATAGTGTGCATATTATTGCCCATAGCAAAGGTGGTTTAGATGCTCAATATATGGCTAAATATTTTTCTAATATTGAGCTATTAAGCTTATCTACCTTAGCGACACCTCATCTAGGCAGTGTTACCGCCGATGTTCGTTTTTTAACGGATAATCATGCGGCTAAATTTTATAAAACCAATGCTTCGGATCCTGAAAATATTTTATGGGAATACTTTCAAATTCATAAATTCGGTGGCCCTAACCCACCAGGTATTTATGATTTGACTATAAACTCTAGGCAACAAGCTTTATTGAACGGAGAAATGGATAATGTCAGTAATATTTTTTCGCTTGCTGCAAATGCTGATTTAAATGGTAATAAAGAATTAGAATGGTCAGAATCTGCAGGTTTATTTCCTGCTTGGTATATTTCTGGATGGGGAGCGGTACGAGCATATAATATTATGAAAAATTATAATTCAGTTATTTATGTAAGAACTGATCAGGTTTCAATTTTGGATGCCAGTGAGCGTATTCCTGTAGAGAAAATAGTAAACCGTGTTATTTATGAAGCCGATAAGCAAGATGATGTAGCTCTTCATGATAATGATATTGTCGTTACTGTTGCTAGCGCATTACCTAGTTTTGTTACCTCATTAGGCACTGTTCAAGCAAATCATAGTACGATAAAAAATGTCGATAATATTAATAAATTTTTAAACCAAATCATTCCAATGCGATCTGGGGATTAATCATGAACCATATTATTCATTTCATCAAAAATACCTTTCTGATTATATTGTTTATTTTTAGCTCTATCGCTAATGCTGACAGTATGGTGCCATTATCTTCAGTAAGAGACTCTCTAGGTTACATTGATACACCTTTCAAAAATGGGGAAACACAAACAACTGTTGAATTTGAAATCGATCGTGGTCAATCGTTTTGGCCAACTATCGTCATTCCTATTATTGATGCTCGCTTTGAATTAATTGCACCGGATGGCACTGTCGTGATGGATAGCCAAAATAGTAAAATTAAAGTGACTCATGGTAGTGATATCCGACCAGGCTTACCGGGAGCAAGTTATGAACTGCCATTAGTGGATGTGGCAAATAAGCCCGGTACTTGGCAATTTATTGTTCAATATGATGCCCCTGATTATGATTCAATGATTGTTACTCAAATTTTTAGACAGATGACTGTTAGTGCAAAAGTATCTATTCTCGGTCATCTCGCAGTTGTTGGCGACTTAATGGCACCTTCTGTATTAGTGACGGCGGATGCTAAAGCAATTCCGGATGCGGAAGTATCATTTTTAATCACTTATCCTGATGGGACAACCGTGACTACAGTGGGATACGATAATGGCTCAGGCTTTGATGCTGTTGCAGGTGATGGTGTATACAGCAGCCCTTCAACCTATCCATACCAACAATTAGGCGAGCACATCATAGAAGCAAGCGTTATTGCACAGCATTTAGGCTATGAATATCGTACTCAAGCCGGTAAGAATATTGTGGTGACGGAGCAACTTGCTAATGTAAATAAAACAGAGTTATTTATTCCGACAGATGTGTGTGTTGATAAGGTCATTTTAAGATCAAATGTAACAATAAAAAAATCAGGGACTTACAGTGTATATAGTTCCTTGTCTGGCACCCTAGATAACCGATTTGGAGTCAGAGCTATTAAAAACATGAACTTGTCGGAAGGTGATCATGATATTGAATTAATATTTACCAAAAAAATGTTGGTAAATAGGTTTTCGCGAAAAGATGTAATTTCATTCTCTCCTCTACTTATTGAAACCACTGATTATACCAAATCAGGAACTCGAGAGTTTAATTCTGTGGTAAATCCACGGATTGCAATTCCTGATACCTTTTCTTTGGATGATATCAATTTTTGCCGTGAAGATATTGAAGTCACTAAAAAAATTACGACAACTGAAAATATGTCTGCTGATGATTCATATATCGAGTCACTTGAATTGAGTTTTCCTGTTTATGTAAATCTAGCAGGCAGCTACACATCATCGTTAAGTATTATTTCAAAAAACCATGAAACGCTGGCGACCATTAACTTTAACTCTTCACTCTCTGCTGGTGATAACCAAGTTAAATTTACTGTCGATGGTAGTAAGCTGAAAAAAGTTGATGGCCCTTATCTAGTGAGATCTTTGATGATTTACGGCAATGGTAAAAATAAGATGGTTAGCCAATTAGGTGAGATAATAGCTTATAAAAAAGAGCAGTTTATCCCAAAAATCAAACTTATTAGCCAAGGGGACTTAATTGGCCTTAAACGAGAAAACTGGGATGGAACAAAAAATGGGAGATCTGTCATCGGTGGATATGCGCGTACTAATGCTTCCGTACCTTATGACTATGAGTCTTTAGTTAAATTTGATCTTGCGAACGTCGAAGGGATTGTCCAAAAGGCTGAAATGAAAATAACGTTAGGCAAGTCATCTCTTTCTTTACCATTTACAGATGTTGCTATTCATGTTGTTGATAAAGCATGGTCTGCAGAGACGGTTAACTATGATTATTTCTGTGATAGCTTCAATGTATGTAAAAGCTGGAGTAATCCATTAAGTGCATTTCGTACAAATTCTGGCGAATTTACACAGGTAATTAGCGGAGAGAAGCTATTACATCTGATACAAGGTTGGATTGATAATAAGCCGTCTAATCATGGCCTTGTATTGACAGCAAATCCAGCAGAACGAAGTAAGCAGTTAGAGGTCCTCAATGTTGAGTTAAATATACTTGTTTTGAAATAATGAGTTAGAGTAGATCTAATTCATTCGATTAAGACGCCCGTCCTAGGGCGTCTATCTACATTTTAAATTCTTACGGGGATTCAGGCAAGCGGAATGCTGTACTCTTGTGGACAGCTAAAATCAGAGCTTAAGTTCCATATTAAAAAATGTCTTTTGAATATACGAGTAAGGTTTAATGCACAGAACCTTCAACCTTAAGCTCAAAAATTGGCAGTCGCCATTTAAATCGTACTGATGCCATGCGTACAAGATAACCGACCACTAAGCTGGCGATAATCGTGATGTTTTCGTCAATGGCAAAGTGTTGAAGAGTTAAATATAAACATGCAACAATAAAAGCGACCGCGCGGTACCGATTGCTGAAGCCATGTTAGCGATCGTACTGATGGATCACTTATTGCGCCACCGTGGACAGAATCAAGGCGTGGAGACACAGATACCGAAGATTTAATAATACTGCTGCTTAAGCATAAAAAGCCTCGGAATGATATGATTTCGAGGCTTTTTTATAAGTTAAATATTTTTAGTTTGTGATTTTTATAACCGGATGAGTAAGTATAATTTTGGCGTCCAATGAT
The DNA here is from genome assembly GCF_014694375.1 of Vibrio sp. S17_S38. Taxonomy (GTDB): domain Bacteria; phylum Pseudomonadota; class Gammaproteobacteria; order Enterobacterales; family Vibrionaceae; genus Vibrio. Next base: position 14,239 of record NZ_JAAUWW010000029.1, on the reverse strand, counting down.
GATCTTTTTATGCAAAAATTAATGTCAATTATGTAATCTTTAATATTTTTTGTGACTATGGTCTAGTAACTAATTTATTAATGCTAGTTATCATCATTAAATTGTAACTAATGTTATATTTAGGTCGTTACATTAGAATTGAAATGTACAAATTTATACATTGACCGCTGTTGGAAAAATAAAGGGGTTTAGTATGTTACTAGATTATGTTCGCTATTCAGTTCTTTCTCAATGTGCCTTGTTTTCTGGAGCAAGTCAGGAAAATATTGTTAATTTAACCAACCAAACACGTATAGAGCACTTTAACAAAAATTGTTTTTTAATAAACCAAGGGGAAGCCAGTAAAGAAATAGGTATTATTGCCGATGGCGAAATAGAAATATGCTATAAATCACAGCAAGGAAATATTTTGCCGGTTGCAATGATTGGTGAGTTAGATTGGTTTGGTGAAACAGTACTAGCGAGAAATAATATACGACTAGTGTCATTAAAGTGTATAGGGAATGTAAGTATTGTTTTTGTACCTAAAGCGGCCTTGATAGATTCTATGTCTCAAGATGTTATTATTATGCAGAATGTTATTGCTTGTTTATCGGATAGAATTAGCTCCGTGAGCCGATATGCGTTAATGCATATAGATAATAATACGTTAGGTAAAATCGGTCGACAGCTACTCAATCAAGTCGAAATGCTTTCTACGCATTATAGTGAACGTGATGTTATCGAACTTAAATTAACAAAGTGTCATATCGCTGCGTTGATTGGACATACACGGCAAGCCATTATTCCCCATTTAAACAAATATACTGAATTGAATTTATTATCTTTCGGGTATGGCTCCGTAACGATCAATAGTGTTAAAAATCTTAAAATTTATCTTAATTCAATATGTTAGCTGTTTTTTATTGTGATTTTAAATAAATGGAATATGAATGTAAATAATATTATATTATTGTGGTTATTAATTGAATCAATGTAAGTTAATTTGTATTTGTTTTTTATTTTGTTTGTATAGTGTTTGTGGTTGTGAATATAAAAGTAAGTTAATAATTACATTGTAATTTCCATTTTATATTCCACATTAAATATAAGTATATATATTTCCACAGGGCGGTGAATTTATGCTAATAAAATTTAAATATATTGGGTTGATACCTGCTTTGCTTACATTTTCGCATTACTCATTTTCGGCAGAGAATAATAAATCAGTAGGTGTGAAGGTAGGTTATAGTTGGGCCCATAATGCATGTGACAGTGATAGCCTGGATTGCGATGATCAGTCTTTGGCTGGGGGGATTTATTTTCGTCATAATATTTATCAACCTTATTTTTATCAAATTAGCTTAGAGTATCTAGGGCGTTTCAAAGCAACATACCCAGCATTGGCGGATCCATCAGTTGACGCTGATTATGATGGTAATACTTTTGGTTTAGGCATTTCAGGTGGGCGTGTTTTTTCATTAACTGAAAATCAAAATATCATTGGGCAATTGGGTGTGATGCCTTGGTATGTGGATACGGAAGGTCATGAAATAGGAGAAAACGTCAGTAATGACCATGAAGGAATATCACCCTTCGCTTCAATTAGTTACCAATATAATATGAGTAAAAATAGTTATTTAGAATTAGGTTATCAATTTGTTTATGGTGTCGGTTCTGACTCCACTGGTGGCGCCGATATTCATCAAGCTTTCTTAGGATTAGGGTATAAGTTTGGTCAATCTGAGCCTGAAACAATTATTAAAACGGTTACTGAAACTCAAGTAGTGACGGTCACTGAAAAAAGCATGACACTTAATTTTGGTGAAAATAACTCGACCGTACTTTTCGCTTTTGACTCTGCAAAATTAAATCCCAATATGTCTTCATTACTCGGCCCTATGGAAACTCGCTTAAAAAACAATCCTCAGGCTTTACTCACAATTGAAAGCCATACCGATAACGTTGGATCAGATAAATATAATTTAGATTTATCTCAAAGGCGCGGTGATTCCTTGAAGGACTACTTCATTAATAAAGGGATATCAAAAGATCGCATAACAGTGAAAGCTTATGGTGAATCTAAACCAATAGTTCCTAATGATTCTGCGGAAAATAGAGCAACCAATCGTCGTGTGGTCTTATTCTCACCTCCTTTTGAAAAGCAAGATTCAACGAAACAAGAAACGACACAACAAGGAGCAAGCAAATGATGGATATTAAGAAAATACTCACAATGTTAGTTCTTTCCTTTTTTCTGATTGGAATGGTCGGGTGTAATAATGAAAGTGGTGGATTACCCTCACAATCAGGAGACTCTATAAGCAATCCTAGTAATCCTAGTGGAGATACGGATAGCTTGTCAGGCCTAAAAATATTACCTGAGAATCCTAGTATTGCCGCTGGGAGAACCGTACAACTTTCGGCAACGGCCCTTATGAACGATGGTTCAGAAACATTATTAGATGCAACAGATGTTAGTTGGTTTTCTAGTGATACATCGGTGGCAACAGTCGATGAAAATGGGGTGCTAACAGGTAAGTCTCTAGGAACCGCGGAAGTAACGGCTGTTTATCAGGGACAACAAAAATCCATTACCGTGAATATTTCATCTCCGGAAATAGTTAGCTTACAGGTAATTCCTGGGGCAAAAACAATTGCAGCTGGAATTACCACGCAATTCAAAGCTTATGAATTATATTCAGATGGTAGTAAACAAGAGGTAACCAGTAGTGCTACTTGGAGTAGCGATAATACAAGTATTGCTTCGGTTGGGGTTAATACCGGTTTAGTGGTACCAATTACAGAAGGGACGGCGATCATTACCGCTGTGTCTGGTAGCTTTAGTGCAACGGCGGATCTAACGGTTACCAGCGCATTTATCGAATCCATTACAATTTCACCTAAAGCACTCAGTGTGCCTAAAGGTACCACCCAGCAACTTACCGCCACGGCGCAACTGTCTGATGGTAGTACGCAAGATATTACCGATCAAGTTACATGGAGTTCAGATACTGTGGCAGTAGCGACGGTTGATCCTGCTACTGGGCTTGTTACAGGAGTTGCAGATTCAGGCACTGCTACCATTACTGCTACTACTGATGTCATATTTGGTGTATTAACTGATACTGCCATAGTTACTGTGACTACCGCGACTGTATCTCAATTAACGGTGAGTCCTGCGGTGGCGAACTTAGCAAAAGGTTTGACTAAGCAGTTTAAAGCGAATGCAGTATTTAGTGATGGTCTTGTCCCTAAAGATGTGACTGATGATGTTGTGTGGTCTTCTTCTTCTTCCTCTACCGTCAGTATTGATAATGGAGGGCTCGCCACTGCGGATTCTGTGGGAAGTTCGACAATCACAGCAGCCTTAGGAGGTCAAACTTCAACGGCGCAAGTGACGGTGGCAGATGCTTATGTAACTAAAGTCGAAGTGGCAACCACCCCTAACCCTGTGACCTTAGCAAAAGGCGGAAAGGCTAGTGTGACGGTGACTGCCACATACAGTGATGGTTCAACACAAGATGTAACTGAACAAGCAACATTGACATCTAATAATGACGCTATTGCGACGATTGTTGAGGGGAACAATATTTATGCGAGTGGTGTGGGAGATGCAACGGTAATCGCAAGGTTTGATTCTGTTGATTCAAATCCAATTAATATCACGGTAACGGGTGCCACGGTAACGGGGATTGATGTCACTCCTTCAGCATTGAGCCTGGCGAATGGAACAACAGGGCAACTTACGGCTACGGCTACTTTTAGTGACACTACTACTCGTGATGTGACAACGGAAGCTTCTTGGAATACGGCTGATTCTACATTTGTCTCTGTTAGTCCACAGGGTTTAGTTACTGCTAATAGCGTAACGACTAGCTCTATTTCAGTGACCGCCAGTTTTGGTGGAACGCCTACGGCTCCTATAAAGGGAAGTTCAAGTGTCGCTGTAACAGCAGCAACAGTCGATAGCTTGAGTATTACACCTAATCCGGTGAATGTTGCTAAAGGCGATGAGATACAATTGGTTGTGACGGCTACGTTTAGCGATAGCACGACACAACTTGTGACAGATTTAACCGCATTTACAAGCGATAAACCAATCTTTGCAACGGTAACAGGAACTGGCGTTGTACAAGCTATTGATCAAGGTAATGCGACAATAACGGGAAGCTATAAAGGGAAGGATAGAACAGTAGCAGTTAATGTTGGCCCTAAACGAGCCGATAGATTACATCTTAAAGCAATAAACAAGGCTGATTTGAGCCTGCTTGGCTTAATTGACTTAGGAATTGGTAATTCTATCTTTGATATCGAATCACAAGTTTTTTATTCAGATGGAACTAGTCGAGTTTTAGATGTGAATGAACCTGCGTATGTTACGGACCATAGCGAATTGATTGCTATTGATACCGATGGCGTTGTTAGTCTGGTAAATGCTGGTGTTGCTGTAGATGCCAATGTTACAGCGACATATGAATCTTTGGTGAGTGATAACCAAATTCACGTTTCATGTTTAGTTCAACTTGGATTATTAGGTATTAATCTTGGTCTTGCATGCAATATTAATGATAATCAACTTAATCCTGCTTATGTAGTACCATAATCGATAGGTTAAAACGATAAAAGCCTGCAGTTTTTCTACAGGCTTTTTATTTCATACGGGATGGGTCTTTAGTAACCAGACAATAATTAATGCACAGAACCTTCAACCTTAAGCTCAAAAATTGGCAGCCGCCATTTAAATCGCACTGATGCCATGCGAACAAGATACCCGACCACTAAACTGGTAATAATCGTAATATTTTCATCAATGGCAAAGTGTTGAAGTGTTAAATATAAACACGCAACAATAAAAGCGACCGCAGCGTACAACTCTTGATGTAAAACTAATGGTGTTTGTCTGCAAATTAGATCACGCAGTAGACCACCAAAAACGCCAGTAACAATCGCCGCTACCACGCAAATACTCGGAGGTAAGCCCATGTTTATGCCTTTTTGACAGCCAATTATACTAAAAGCTGCCAGTCCTAATGCGTCAAGGCGAATAAACACACCTTTGAATTTGACTACCCATTTAGCTAGCCATGTCGTTAATACGCCTGCCACACAAGTGATCAGTAAGTATTCGGGATGTTGAACCCAGCTCAATGGATAATTTCCCAATAGAATATCTCTTACACTACCACCGCCAATGGCCGTTGCGCTCGCAACAAGCATAACGCCAAACCAATCCATATTCCGGCGGCCTGCACTTAATGCGCCTGTCATGGCTTCTGCGGTAATACCAATAATATAAATAATGCTAAGTAACATTGCGATGCTCACGAAAAGGTAGGGTAAACAAAAAAGTTAAGTGCCGATTTTAGTGATAAAGATCTCGTCTGACTAATGAGAAATATCGTAATAAATAAGGTATTTTGGATTATAAAAACTAATCTGAAATTTTTGTTTTGTATATGATGGGCAAAAGGCGGTTTTTATTGGCTTTACCTGAAGTTAAAAAGTGAGGACAATACATTCCTATGTTGTATGGAAAGAATAAATTTAATGCCAGAATCACGTCATCAATATCCGGATATTATTCGCCTTTTTAATCAAACCTTTGCCGAGTCTTATCAAACTCAGCTAGAGCTTGGGGGAGATGAACCTATTTATTTACCCGCGGATGATAGTTCTTCTTATCATCGGATTGTTTTTGCGCGTGGCTTTTATGCATCGGCTATGCATGAAATTTCTCACTGGTGTGTGGCTGGGCCAAAACGCCGCTTATTGGAAGATTTTGGTTACTGGTATGAGCCTGACGGTAGAACCGCGCAAGTTCAGGCTGAGTTCGAAAAGGTAGAAATACGCCCACAAGCTTATGAATGGATTCTATCGGTAAGTGCTGGATTTTCGTTTACGGTAAGCTGTGACAATTTACATGGTGATATTGAACCGGATCGTTTAGCCTTTATGGCAAAAGTACACAATGAAGTCTTGCATGTTTTGCAACAAGGTTTACCAAAGCGTGTCAAAATGTTGTCGGATGCGTTACGTGATTTTTATCAAACGCCAGAATTAACACCAACCTTATTTATAATTAAGTAATGAGTAATAGATGATTATTGAATTAGAAGAACAATTATTAGAATCCATTGATATGACTGTTGAAAAAGCATCAGATGATGAGCTTTTTGCTGGTGGGTATTTACGTGGTCATATTTCTCTTTCAGCCGCAGATTGTGAGCAAGAAGGGATTAAGGATGTTGCTATTTTTAAACAACGAATTCAATCGAGTTTAGATGCCGCTCGTAATGAATTAACGCCAGCTGATCAAGTCATTGTCGCGGCTATGTGGCAGCAGCTGAGCCGTTCGATTTAACCATTGTGAGATATTGATATAATCATGTTCTAATTTTTTGAACATCTTAATAGGATTCAATGACTGTTATCGATTTTGTTTTCAATTATCTTGATTCATACAGTTACAAACTACTTTCTATTTAATGGAGTCACTATGAAAATTATCGCATTTGGTGCTAGTACAAGTTTCAATTCAATCAATAAATCACTGGCAGCTTATACCGCAGGTCTTGTCGACGGAGCTGACGTTGAGGTGTTAGATCTTAATGATTTTAACGTTCCTTTATTTAGTGAAGATACTGAAAAAGAAATTGGCCGCCCTGAAGGAGCACAAGCGTATTTTGCTAAGTTAGAAAGTGCCGATGCTTTTGTAATTTCTCTTGCTGAACATAATGGTACTTATACTGCAGCTTATAAAAATTTATTTGATTGGGCTTCACGTATTAATCAACAAATGTTTGCACATAAACCTGTCGTTTATTTATCTGCAAGCCCTGGTCCTGGTGGAGCGCAAAGTGTTTTGGCTCAAGCAACGGGCTCGGCATCTTTCTTCCATGCAGATGTAAAAGCATCGGTGTCTATTCCGAGCTTTTACGATGTGTTTGATATGCAGTCTGGTCAGCCTACAGATGATGCGATTAAAGCTCAGTTAACTGCTGCGGCGGCAAGCTTAACGGCTTAAAATTATCAATTAGCTTCTCTAAGCATAGCTTAAACCAATACGCATGAACGAATATGCGTAGATCAATAAAGGTGCTGTTCTCACGAACTTGCACCTTTTTTACTTTTAGTCCCTTGGCATATTATTCTTTAACCAGAGATAGGTCTGCCTTTTAACATTCTTCTTACCCACATTCTGGCTGGGTGTAGTTTTTCTAATACCTCTGTAGGTAATGGCATCGGATCGCCAACAATCTGCGAGGCTAGTGCTTCAGCTAATAATGGAGCTGAACATAAACCTCTAGCACCAAGTCCTACCATACAAAATAAATTTTGATACTGTGGTATTTCTGGCATTAATTCTGGGTGTGTTCTTAGAATTTGTGGATCAATTTTGCGATAGCTTTCTGCTATGGGTTGAAACTGACAAACATTGCCGATAAAGGGTAGGTGATCTCGGGTGACACTTCTGATCCCTTGGCGAGAGTTATTATTCTTTGTGCTCACTTCTTTTGGCCAGTCTTGATTTGGGATGCAATTGACTAAACGTTCTCCATTACTTTGTTGAGCTTGTGGGTCAAATTTATGATCAATATTATTTCGATCGTAACTGGCACCAATACAATGATGATTATTGTTAGGGTTGTTAGGGGTCATATATCCATCATAACAAAGAACTGTTTTCAGTTTGGTTAAGGTTTCAGTGGTAGGAATATGGCTAACTTGTCCTTTCACTGGTGTTGCAGCAATGGATTTTAGTTGTTCAAATCGACTAAATTGATGACCATTCGCGACAACCACGACATTATGCTTGAAAGCTTTACCTGATGTTTTTAGTTGCCACATTTGTTCATCTTTACAGTAATGTAATGTTTCAATACGTGTATTGAAATGAACCTCAAAACGGTCACTATTTTGTAATTCTTTAATGGTATTTTGAGTGAGTTGTTGAGGGCATAGCCAGCCACCAAATGGATAAAAGACACTTTCTTGTTCTATATGGAGGCCAATAGCTTCCGAGGTTTGCTTCGCATCTAATGCTTGGATAAAAGATTCGGGATACCCATTAATGATCATTTTGTCTAATTTGATTTTGGCTTTTTCATTCCACGCTAATTGGGCCACACCACAAAAATCATAATCAAACTCAATCTTTTGAGCTGCTTGCTGTACAAATTGGCGAGCATATAAAAAGGCAGGTGCAAAGAATCGATTTAATGGAGATTCAGGCTCTGCGATTAGAGGGTATAACGCCCCTTGTTTATTGCCAGAAGCCCCTAACGCTGCTTCTTTATCTTCACAATATAAAGTGACGGAGAGCCCGCGACGATGTAAAGCTTGCGCGAGAGTCGCACTGGCAATGCCGCCACCTATAATAGCGATGTTACCTAAATTAGATAAGTTGGAGCCAGTTTCTGTCGTGGCTTGTTTGATGTTTAGCGCTGCTTGTCGAGTAAACCAAGGTGGGATATTTGAACGCGTTTGGGGTTCTGTGGCTATTTGAGATCGCAGAGTGCCCGCTATCATTTCACGTTTAATGCCAAACCCTTTGACTTTTTTCATGTCAAAGCCAGCTTCAATCAATCCTCGTCGAACAAAACCTGCGGCGGTAAAGGTTGCGCAGGTTCCATGTTGTTTAGTAATAGAAGCCATGCCATTAAAAAGATCATTGTTCCACATGTCTTGATTTTTGCTTGGGGCGAACCCATCTAGGAACCATGCGTCAATAATACCATCTTGATTCTTAGCAATTTTAGGGAGGCTCTCATGGATATCCCCAAACCACAAATCAAGAGTTATCATGCCGTCAGCTAGGATTAATCGGTGGCATTCAGGTATGGCAATAGGATATATGTCTTGTAATTGTTGGGAGTATTGAGCTAATTCGGGCCAAGCTGCATGTGCTTTAATTAAGTCGTCTATACTGATCGGGTATTTTTCGAAGCTAATAAAATGTAGCTGTTTAAGGCTAGCCTGTGGATGTTGAGAACAAAAAGCATCAAACTGTTGCCAGACAGCTAAAAAGTTAAGCCCAGTACCAAATCCGGTTTCTGCAATGGTGAAGCGAGGTTGGGAGAAAGACTCCCAGCGTTCTGGAAGGTGGTTTTGTTTGATGAAAACATAGCGGCTTTCTTCAAGGCCATTAGCGTTAGAAAAATAGACATCATCAAATTGATGGGAGATTGGAGTACCAGATTCATTCCAATCTAGTTTGGCGTTTTGTATTGAACTCATATTACCTGTCATTTTGGGGCGATTTAGGGCTATTATATACACATTGCAGAACCTTATATTTATTAACAAAGTCCCACATTGTAAATTTTACTGATAAAACGCAATGCAAAGGGTACATTAGGAAAGCTGACCACTTAACAATAGCAAGTCAGTTATCATTACACGATTTTTGAATTATAGGAATGTCACATGAAACGAGCCGTCATCACTGGTCTAGGGATTGTCTCTAGTATTGGTAATAACGTAGAAGAAGTATTAGCGTCTTTAAAAACAGGTAAATCGGGCATTACAGCCTCTGAGCAATTTAAAGAAGCAGGTCTTCGTTCTCAAGTTTGGGGTGAATTAAAAATCACGCCAAGTGAGCATATCGATCGTAAACACATGCGTTTCATGGGCGATACCGCTTCTTACGCTTACCTTGCTATGCAGCAAGCAGTTGAAGATTCTCAATTAACCGATGATCAAGTTTCTAATGACCGTACTGGCTTAGTGGCTGGTTCTGGTGGTATCTCATCACAAAACCAAGTGATCTCAGTTGACACTATTCGTGAGAAAGGCGTAAAGCGTGTTGGACCTTATATGGTTCCACGTACTATGGCTTCAACGGTTTCAGCATGTCTTGCGACACCGTTTAAAATTCGTGGTGTGAACTACACTATGAGTTCTGCTTGTGCGACTTCTGCACACTGTATTGGTCATGCGTTAGAGCTTATCCAACTGGGTAAACAAGATATCGTGTTTGCTGGCGGTGGTGAAGAACTTCACTGGTCTTCAGCGATGATGTTTGATGCGATGGGTGCCTTATCAACCAAATACAATGAAGATCCAACCAAAGCGTCTCGTACTTATGATGCAAACCGTGATGGTTTTGTTATCTCTGGCGGTGGCGGTATGGTTGTGGTTGAAGAACTTGAGCACGCACTGGCTCGTGGCGCAAAAATCTATGGCGAAATTGTAGGTTATGGTGCGACATCTGATGGATATGACATGGTTGCCCCTTCTGGTGAAGGTGCGGTTCGTTGTATGAAGATGGCGATGCAAGGCGTTGATTCTGTCGATTATGTCAATACTCACGGCACATCAACTCCTGTGGGCGATGTAAAAGAGCTAGGTGCAATTCAAGAAGTATTTGGTAAAGATAGCGGCGGTAAATGCCCTGCGATCTCTGCAACTAAAGCAATGACTGGCCACGCACTTGGTGCAGCAGGTGTGCATGAAGCGATTTATTCAACATTAATGCTTCAACATAACTTCATTGCACCAAGCATTAACATTGAAACGTTAGATCCAGCTGCTGAAGGTCTAGACATCGTCACTGAGACTCGTGAACAAGAGTTAAAAACAGTTATGTCTAACAGCTTTGGTTTTGGTGGAACTAACGCCACGCTTGTGATTAAAAAATACGAAGCATAATATTCTGAGCCAAACGGCCATATGAATAAAATAAATCCTCGGCTTATTAATTAAGTCGAGGATTTTTTGTATGATAACTATCCTATTTTTGAATAATCCATCTTGAGAATTCGTAATGAAAATCGTCATCGATGAAAATATGCCTTACGCTGAAGCCTTATTTAACCAGATTGGTGAAGTTAAAATGTTACCGGGCCGGACATTAACGGCAGATGACTTGGTGGATGTAGACGCATTAATGATCCGTTCGGTCACGGCAGTGAATGCCGATTTACTGGTAAAAGCTAATAAATTGAAATTTGTCGGAACGGCCACTGCAGGGCACGACCATGTTGACCAAGCACTACTTAAACGCAAAGGGATTTTCTTTACCGCAGCCCCAGGTTGTAACAAAGTTGGTGTTGCAGAATATGTATGCAGCGTTTTGATGGTTCTGGCGCAACAGCAAGGTTTTTCTATTTTTGATAAAACAATCGGTATTATTGGTGCGGGGCAGGTAGGGTCATATTTAGCTAAATGTATGACTGCACTTGGTTTAAAAGTATTGCTCAACGATCCACCAAAACAGCAACAAGGTGATGAACGTCAATTTGTTGATTTAGATGTGTTATTAGAACAATCCGATGTTGTGTGCTTGCATACACCAATTACAAAAAATGGCGATTATCCAACGCACCACTTAATTAACACGGATCGCCTTGCTAAGCTCCGTGCAGATCAAATTTTGATCAATGCTGCTCGTGGGCCTGTTGTGGATAATCAGGCATTGAAAATAAGATTACAGCAACAAGATGGTTTTACTGCCATTTTAGATGTATTTGAATTTGAGCCACAGGTCGATCTTGAGTTACTTCCTTTATTGGCTTTTGCAACGCCGCATATTGCAGGTTACGGTTTAGAGGGAAAATCACGAGGGACGACTATGATCTTTAATGCTTATTGTGCGTACCTTAATTTAGAAAATAGAGCGGAGGCTAGTGAATTATTGCCTGTGGCTCCGATCTCACAAGTCCAGTTATCAAGCGGTTGGAGTGAAGATTGCGAGAAAACACAAGCATTACTGCACAATTTGACTCAGTTGATTTATGATGTGCGCCATGATGATGCGGTATTCCGTCGAGAAATGTCGAAATTGGATGGAAAGGCGCAAGCGGAAACATTTGATCGATTGCGTAAACAATATTGGGATCGCCGTGAATATAGTGCGATGACCTTAATTTCCTCCCCACAACAGACAATCAATCTGACGCCATTGGCATCTTTAGGTTTTCAAATTCAAGCCGAATAATTTTATATCATTGGCTGGAATTCAGGTTGCATTAAGTCAGCCGTTCAAATTGAGGTTTTACATGAGTCAAGAATTTAACATTGCTATTTTAGGTGCGACTGGCGCAGTGGGCGAAGCCATGCTTGAAGTATTAAAAGAGCGCGAATTTCCAATCGGCGATCTATTTTTACTTGCAAGTGAAGAGAGTGAAGGTAAGAGCTACCGTTTTAATGGCAAAACAATCCATGTCAACAGTGTCGAAGACTTTGATTGGTCACAAGTTCATATTGCGTTATTCGCTGTTGATGCTGCACTGTCTGAACAATGGGCTCCGATAGCTACGGATGAGGGCGTGATTGTTATCGATAACTCTTCTAAATATCGATATGACTATGATATTCCTCTCGTAGTTCCAGATGTGAATCCACAAGCGATTGCAGAGTTTCGTAACCGTAACATTATTGCTAATCCAAACTGTTCAACTATCCAGATGGTTGTTGCATTAAAACCGATTCAAGATGCAGTAGGCATTGAACGTATTAACGTATCAACATACCAATCAGTCTCGGGTGCAGGTAAAAAAGGGATTGATGAACTTGCAGGACAAACAGCAAAACTGTTGAATGGCTTACCAGTTGAAACCGATGCCTTTGCTCAACAGATTGCATTCAACTGTATTCCACAAATCGATATGATCACAGAAAATGGCTACACCGCCGAAGAAATGAAAATGGTGTGGGAAACACAGAAAATTTTCAATGATGCATCGATTCAAGTTAATCCAACCTGTGTTCGTGTCCCTGTATTTTATGGCCATGCAGAATCTTTACATGTTGAAACTCAAACTCCTATTGATGCAGAACAAGTGATGGAGTTGTTTGAGAAAACGGATGGTATTACTCTATTTCGTGGTATTGATTACCCAACTCAAGTTCGTGATGGCGGTGGTAAAGATGAAGTTATGATTGGCCGTGTTCGTAATGATATTAGTCATCATAGTGGTATCAATATGTGGGTAGTGGCCGATAATGTACGTAAAGGCGCAGCAACAAATGCAGTACAAATTGCCGAAGTCTTGATACGCGATTATTTATAAGACATTTATCGATAATGAAACCTCGCCATCTGTGCGAGGTTTTTTATTGTCTAATATATTTATTCACAGCGAAATTTCGGACATATTTAAACAAAACCCTTGTTTAGTCGCGTTTTTTTGTCATGATCATTACCCAACATTAAGATTATTCCTATATATTGAATAAGTATTCTTTAAATAGACAAATTAACTGAGTTTATTATGCATCGAACCTTTAAGCATCTTGTCACCTCTTTGGCTTTGCTTTTTTTCTTCCAAGTACCAATCGCTTGTGCCAATACCGATGAGTATTCTGTCAGAGTACAGGAGATAAAGAGTGATCAGACTTCACAGCAACAAAGTGATATCGAGATTTATGGGCCAACAGCGAAAAATGAAACGTTGTGGTCAATTGCTAAAGATTATCGAATGGATAAATCGGTCAGTATTTATAAAATGGTGCTGGCAATATATAAGCTCAATCCTAAAGCGTTTGAAGACCACAATATTCATGGATTAATTCCTGAAAGTACTTTATTGATGCCAAATACAGCTCAGGTTGCAGCTGAATCAGTGACCGAAGCAAAAGAGTTAATGGCACAGGATGCTAAACGTCCCATACCATCGAAAGTAGATCCTAATATCGCTCCTCCGCTACCAGTAAAAGCAGAAGATAATTTACCCAAGCGCGATGCTAACCAAGATGAAAGCGTGAACTCTTCCGAGCAATCTTTCGCCACGGAAGCACAGATTACCGGTGCTAATCAAGGGGATGATCAACTTACTGAGGTAGATCAAAAATTTACGCAATCTCAACTTGAATTATTAAGTCAACGTCTAAGTACTGAACTTGGACATATGCAATCTCAGCTTGATCAACTACAAACCCAGTTAACTGATGAAGAACGTGTTAGACATGAAGATCCGACGAAAGGTGCTAAAAATTTAGGACTAATACCAACTTTACGTTTGTTATTAAATCAATATCCAAGCTTGTGGGTTGTTATCATTTTACCCATTCTTTTTATATTGCTGTTGCTACGATTGATATTCAACCGTCAACCTCGTGAAACAACGCAACCTCGGCTATTAAAATCAGATGAACTTATTGCAACAAGCTATGTTGTGCTTGACTCTAAGCAAGACGTTGATGTGATTATCCCAGAAACAGAAACAGAAACAGAAACAGAAACAGAAACAGAAACAGAAACAGAAACAGAAACAGAAACAGAAACAGAAACAGAAACAGAAACAGAAACAGAAAC
>NZ_JAAUWW010000028.1 GCF_014694375.1 Vibrio sp. S17_S38 | reverse complement strand
TTGGTTAACATAATCACCATCCAGTTTTGTTAAAACTGAATGATACCAAGTGGATCAATTTTCAATTGGTGTTAGTGGATCATTTTTGCACTGGTGGTGACAGATTCAAATATTAATCCTGATTCAGAATATCAATTTTGGGGTGTAGGCACGCGTTATTACTTAAATCAATTAATGTTAGGCGCTTTGTACTCTCAAGATGAAGTCGATGGTATTTATGGTAATGCAACCAGCACTGATAAAGTAGTGGAATTCACAGCTGTATATGACTTTAATGACGATTGGGCATTTCGTGCCGGCTACCGTAATCTAAATAATGATGATGGTGATGAACTAGAGTTAAAAGACACTACATTTGAAGTGCAGTATAAACTAACGACAATGTCTTCTATTTACACTACTTACGAATTACGTAATGGTAAAAATGGCTATGCCACTGGTGAAACTGTTGGTCCTCGTACAAATGGCTTCGGTGGTGATGCTGACGAGAACTTTTACAGTGTCGGTATTCGTTTCGAAATCTAACAATTTGATCGTGTAGTCATAACATTATTGGATTGATTAAATGGCATTTAACTAAGCGTTGAATGCCATTTTTTTTCAATAAATAGCGATTAAAGAGTTAGTGCTCGTATTTTGATTTAAGCAGTATAGAAGATGTGTTTAAAATAAATTCTTATCTCGTACTAATTCTCGAGGTAAACCATTTTTAATTCTATTTCCAACCCATTTACCCAGGCCAATAATTTTATTTTCAAAGCTGACGATCACTTCTCCTGTTCCAATTTGGATAGGGCGAATATCTCGGCCCATAAACCACTCTCGAGCCTCTTCGATTGTTAGTTCAACTAGCAAATCATTATCTGGTTTGGAAAGAGCCATGACAGCCTCATGCTGCCAACGAAATAGTTGAGATGATTTCTTTGCTGCTTTTAAAATTTCAGCCAGTTTTATTCCAATCCTACTGAAGCGAAGCTCTCCAATCATGTGCGTCATAGCGCTTGGAAATAACCATACCTCTTTATCTCTGATCCATATTTCACTGCTGTCTGGAATGGATAGGGATAGCGTTTCCGCTAGTGAATTCTGAATTTGTTCTATGAGTTTCAGTGGGGCTTTTTCAAATGGAAATTTGCCTAAACGCTTATTTACTTCTAGAGGCGGAACTGAAGCTATTTTCTTTATTCTAGCGACAAAAAAACCTTCGCTGTCAAATATCTGAGGGTAGACGTGAAGAAATCCTTCAGCTGTCATTGATTTCTCTGCGTGTTCAAATAAATGTCCAAGTGGTTGAAACTCCACTGCATCACCGAAAGTATTTTTCAGATGGTGACAAACGTCTTGGTTTTCTTGCCGATTCAAAGTGCAAGTAGAGTAGACTAAAACACCATTAGGTTTTAACGCATGAAAAGCACTCTCAATGAGATCTTTTTGTGTTTGGGCTATTTCAATAATGGACGATATGCTCCAATTACTCATAGCATCGGCATCTTTACGGACTGATCCTTCACCAGAGCATGGGGCATCAAGTAAAATAGTATCAAACTGCTCTGGTAACCATGCTCCGAATACGCGTGCATCGAAGTTAGTGAGTGCCGTATTATGGATACCACAACGTTGCAGGTTAGCGCTAAGAATTTTCACTCTACTTGCTGAATATTCATTTGCAACTAGGGCTCCGTTGTTTTGCATTGCAGCGGCAATTTGAGTGGTTTTTGAACCAGGTGCAGCTGCCATGTCTAGCACAACATTAATATTGTCATTATTATCTAATAGGGCGGTAACAGGAAGCATTGAGCTGGCTTCTTGAATGTAGAACAAGCCAGATAGGTGCTCTGCGGTATTGCCTAGAGGAACGGTTTCATCTTCACGCTCGAGCCAAAATCCCAGCTCACACCAAGGTATGATCTCTAATGACCATAGCTTCTTTTTTGCCAATATTAAGAAATCGGATACTGAAATTTTGAGTGTGTTTACTCTAATACTACGACGTAAAGGTCGTTGACATGCGGAGATAAACTCATCCATGCTTAAATGAGGCGGCATAGTCGATTCGATTAAAGATAAAAATTCAGTTGGAAGTTTAACGTTAGGATGCAAAGTAGCCTCAGTATTTAGTTTAAGAAGAATGAATGTTATTTTGTATTAAAAGAAAATACAGCTCATTTAAGCTGTATTTTAAAGGTTACGCTATTAATAAATATTCCACTATGAACGTGGAATAGCTTTTTGCCAAGTTAACCATTCTGGTTGAGATTCTTTATTAAGCAAAAAAGTTGTTTTAGGATCCGCTTTAGGTTTTAAGTCTTCTCCCTCTGGGGTAGCAAAGGTAATACCTCCACGTAAGATACTATCTACAGTACCGGCTTTTACATTTGCCCCCGTTAATCCAATGCTAACATTCACACCAGATACATCCCAGAAGACGGAATTCTTACGAATTAAATAAGCGTATTTTTTATTGATCTCGATTGTTGTAATGACCCTATCAGCTAAATCACCAAGTTCTATATGAGTAACTCGGCCAACTTCAAAATCACGATACAAAATAGGGGTGCCAACCTTCAATGAACTTTTCGCTAAACTTTGTAGATAAAAAGTTGTTCCTGGTTGCATTTGTCGTTGTGGTTCTAAAATAAATTTGTAGCTTGCTGTAGTATTTGTTGATGGCATTACTTGTAAGTAAGGCGCTAACAGTGAATCCATATTTTTAGCACCATTTAGACTTATTTCAGGACTAACCACCCAAAATTGGCTGCCTTGTCTGGCAATATTTGATACATATTCTGGGAATATTCGAGCTGTAATATCCACATTATTAAGCTTGAAATCAGGGCGGACAAGAGTTATTTCGCCTACCGGAACTCCTTGGTATTTGATTGGCATCCCAGGCTTTACATTGCTATTTTCTTTCGCTATTAAGGTGATTTGACGTCCAAACTGGCGAGCAGATTTATAGTCATCGTAGAGTATCCAGTTTTTATTTAATTTGTTTTCGATTCCCTTTATTGAATCGAAAGCTATCCCGCCTTTTATTAATGACGCCAAAGGTGACGCGGTCACATTTATGCCGCTTAAGCTTGCATCCACTTTAATACCTGAATAATTCCAAAATACGGTATTTGCCGTAAGTAGATGCTGGTAGCGGTTTTCGATGCGAATAAATATTTTCACACCACCATCAACTAGCTTAAAGTTTGAGACTTTACCGACCTGAAGATTGCGGTAAAGAATAGGACTGCCTTTGGATACTGGTGGAAGTGAAGGGGCAAACAAGGTCAAGCTTGTTGAGCCGAATGTTTCATATTTTGCTAATTCGGCTAATGATTCGCTAGCATAGAGTTGATATTGACTATTGATCTTTTGATCGCCACGACTATCAAAGCTAATAGAGCCAGCTAACAGTCTCTTAACAGGAGGCATGGTGACACTAAGGCCCATTCCACTAATCTGAGCATCAACACTACCGCTTACAAAAAAACGGCTTTGAGATTTCACTAGCTGAGCATATTTAGAGCTAACTTGGGCATCAAAAACTACCTTATCGTTACGTAAAGAAATATTACTAACCGTACCTACAGGTATACCTTTATAAAGAATTTGGGTTCCAGTTTCTAATCCGTATGTGTCATCTGAGATCAATGTTATTGCTGTTGTAAGGCGCTTGGTTCGTAATAAATCATTTTTACGAATAACACTGAACTGACGTGTTTTTATACCAATACCGGGAACCAAAGTTAGAAAATTACCAGTAACTAGATTAGAGACATTTTCCATTTCAGTTAATGAGAGCTTAGCTTCTTCTAAGACAAACTGAGAACCTTGATTTAATACATCATTAAATGCAGGTTGAATTGCCGCTGAAGCGATAACTGACTTCTTATCTTCAGATAGTTTTACATCCGTAATTTGACCTATTTCGATGCCTTTATACATGATAGGGGAATTAGCAGACACTTTACTGTCATCAGGTAATACCATTGTTATACGAGTACCACGTCCTGCTGTCTTAATATTTGAATATAAATTAAAATTAGTATCAGGCTTTATTTTGTTGCCATCTTGTGGAGAGTCAACGGCAATACCGCCAGTCAATAATGCATTTAGGCTTTCTAACTGAACATCAACACCATTAAAACCTAGATTGGCACTGATACCGCTTACATTCCAAAATCGGCTGTCTGAGTTGATAATATGGGAGTATTTTTTCTGGATAGAAATTTGGATTTTGACCGAATTTGAATCTTTAGCGAGCGTGAAGTTTGTCACTTCTCCTATTGGGATCTTACGGTACATAATTTTAGAACCGACAGTGATGGAGCCTAAATCTTTTGAGGTAAGAGTGAGGTTAAATCCATTTTGGCTACGGAGATCCATCGGTTCTTCTTTAAAGGCTGTGTAATTAGTTGAAAAGTGTTTAGAAGAATCCTTTAGTTCATGGTTGTTAGGGTCAATGGCAATGTAGTTACCAGATACTAAAGCGTCAAGACCCGTTATTCCACTTAAGCTTGCCTGAGGTTTTACTAACCAAAAACGAGTATGCTTAGACAATAATTTACTTGCTTTAGGGTAAATATCAGCCGTGACATAAATATCTTTTAAATCATCGGATAGGCTGATTTTTTTGACAATTCCGACCTCTAGCCCTTGATAACGTATCGTTGTTCTCCCTTCAACTAACCCTTGTGCATCAGAGAAGTGAATCTGAATACGCTCACCCATTTTTGAATAGGTTTTATAACCTAACCAACCTGCAAGGCAGAGTGCGATCAACGGAAGAATCCATAACGGTGAAATTTTAGGTTCACTTTTTATTGTGACTTTATCTATTGGCGCTTGCTCATTATTCATCTGTAAGTTCATTCTTCTCTTTATTAGTAGGGTAGTTATCCCAGATTAATCTTGGGTCTAAACTTTCCGCTGCCAGCATGGTGAGTACAACAACACCGGCAAAGGCAATAGCTGCCGGGCCAGGTGAGAAATCAAGAATTTGATCGCGATCCACTAAAGCTATAGTGATCGCAATAACATATAAATCTAGTATGGACCATTTCCCTATCCATTTAACAAATAAGTAGATTTTCATTCTACGAGTATAGTGGGTAACTGATTTTAATTGGATACTAGTTAGTATGTAAATTAAACCCGCTATTTTAGCTATGGGAACGGCAATACTTGCGATGAAAATAATTAACCCAATTAATGGCATACCACTATCAATGAATGAAATAACACCAGAGAATATGGTGTCTTCAAAGCGTTTACCGTTACTATAAAAAATAGAAATAAGGAGCATGTTTGCAGGGAAGATTAAAATACTCGCAGTAATTAGGTAAGCCCATGTTTTCTGTATCGAATTAGGTTTTCTTTTGTGAATAGTAAAGCCACAACGTTGGCATGAATCTGCTTCTGGTTGGGATAAATGACAATGTCGGCAGTGACTATCGACTTTTTTAAATTTAAATTGGCTTGCTGGTTTCCATTTGTGCCAATAACGACGCACACTCATTCGAGATAATAAAAAAATAGTAACAATTTGAGTAAGAAAAATACAAGCTAATCCCAGTTGTGGATTGATAGTTGCGTATTCGCTTAATTTAAAGAAAGCGATAGCAATACCTAGCAGAAATACATCTAGCATCATCCAATGTTTCAGCCGTTGAAATATCAATAAAGAATACTTGAATACGGAAAAATTCTGATGCTTTAATCCCCAATGAGCGGTAATTACCGACCCGAATACGATAAGCGGCGTTAGAATACTACAGAATAAAACCACAAAACCTAAAATGATGGATGTTTCTTTCATCAATACATATGAGCCACTGAATAAATTAGCTGAAAAATTAATGTTGAAAAGACGAATTGTCACAAATGGGAAAAATAGGCATGGAATAAAAAATAATAAACCACTAATCGCGAGGAATAAATCATTCTTCAAGAGATGTTGATTGCCACGATAAAGTTGAGTATTACACCTTGGGCAGTGGGCGTTTTTTTTCTTAGGGATGCCACTAGTTGTGATTTTTATTTCACAGGTCGGGCAAATGATTTGAGCTTGATCTATTTGAATCGATCGAACTGAACTATCAGCTTTTGATGAGGGCGGCGGGTTATCAGGTTGTTCGGTATTCAAAGCTGGACCTTAACGGTAATAGCTAGACTCAGAATGTGACAATTCTTCAGTCGTTGAGTTGATTGCTTGATTACGTTCAATATTTGCTGCGCCATAGAGTGTCTGATATAGCCCTTGTTGATGTAGTAGTTCACCATGAGTACCTGCCTGTATTACTTGACCATCTTCCAATACATAAATGAGATCCGCTTGCTTAATTGCAGATAGTCGATGGGCTACAATTAGGGTAGTCCGCCCCGTTAAAAAAGTGTCCATTGCCATGTGAAGCCTAGATTCAGTGGCAGTATCTAATGCTGATGTTGCTTCGTCTAAAATGACAAATTTTGGGTTGGTTAGCAACATTCTAGCAATTGAAAGTCGTTGCCTTTGCCCGCCAGATAAACGAACCCCTTGCCGACCAATTAAAGTGTTTAAGCCATCAGATAACTGACTAATTACATCATCCAACTGCGCCATCTTGAGCGCTTGCCATAAATCATGGTCACTATATTCACTTCCAAGTGTTAGATTTTGCCTTAAAGTATCATTAAATAAAACAGGGTTTTGTAGCACTACCGCAATTTGGTCTCTGATTTCTTTAAAACCAATATCGTCACTATTTGTTTTATTGAATAAAATCATACCACTTTGAGCACGGTAAACACCAATAAGTAATTGTATAAGTGTTGATTTTCCACCGCCACTGGCGCCTACCAATGCAACTTTTTTTCCTGCGGGTATGGTTAGAGTAAGCTTATCTAATATCTTTTGATCGTGATTATAGGAGAATTCGACATCTTGGATATGAATTTCTAAGGAAGAGGATTGATTAAACGGATTGACCTTTGCGGCAGGTCGATATTCTTCTTCTAGTATAAGTAAGTCGTTAATTCGCTGAAGAGCTGCTTTGGCGCTATACCAGGAAAACTGTACTGATAATAATTCTTGTACAGGGCCTAGCATAAACCATAAATATCCAAATACAGCAAAAATTTGACCAATAGTAAGATCACTGAAGACAACCATTAACATTGCAACGGCTCTAAAGAGTTCAAAACCAAGCAAGAATAATAGAAAAGAAAGTCGGCCTGCAGCTTCTGATTGCCATGCAAATTTATCAGCATCTTCGCGGATCTGATTAGCCTGCTGTTTGAGTTCTTGTAAGTATAATGATTCTTTATTAGCGGCTCGTAATTGATAGATGCCATCTAATACTTCAATTAGTCGATTTTGAAAACGCTCAAATGATTTATTTTCTTTTTGCTTTAAATGCTTAACTTTACCGCCGAGTTTTCTAGAAAAATAAATAACTAACGGGTTGATAAATAATATAAATAAACCCAATCGCCAGTCTAGCCAGAGTAAGACGCAAGCGGTACCTAATACGGTAAGAAAACTGATAACGAATTTACTTAATGTTGTACCAATGAACTTATCTATGGTCTCTATGTCTGTAACTAAATGAGAGTTGATACTGCCACTACCACGAGTCTCGTATTGCTGGATGCTGATTAAACCAAGCTTATCGATCATTTTGCTTCTAATTTGATAAGTAACGGTTTTTGATACCAAAGTAAATTGACGGCTTTGTAAAATATTTAGTAACTGGCTAGCGGTACGCATCAAGACAATCATTAAAAAAGCCAATCCAATGTAACCTACAGGAGTGTGCAATGATTGAGGAAGGACATGGTTCATTACTTCAATACCAGTTGATGGCTTGTTGAGTAAAACCTCATCGACCATTAAAGGCATTAATAATGGAATAGGGACACTAAGCATCGTTGCGATAACGGCGATTATATTTGCAGCAATAAGTTTACGTTTATGATTTTTTACTTGAGTAATAAGCCAAGACTGGTTAATCATAGATTGATAATTATTATTCATGAGTGATAATGATTCCCATTTGCGAAGTTTGCATTGTACGTAATTAGCCAAAATATGGAAGTAGAGCATGTCGAATAAGTTGTACTCGCGTTTAACTGCACAGGTTGTCGCGTTGATTGAGTCAGAAACGGATCTTATAGCTAACTTAGCTAATATTAGTTCTATATTGAATATGGAACTGGAATCTATCAATTGGGTTGGTTTCTATTTACTAAAAGAAAATGAATTAGTTTTAGGTCCCTTCCAAGGTAACCCTGCGTGTGTTCGTATTCCTGTTGGTCGTGGCGTATGTGGTACTGCTGTGTCAGAAAATAGGGTACAAAGAGTGTCGGATGTTCATGCGTTTGCAGGGCATATCGCTTGTGATGCAAATAGTAATTCAGAAATAGTGATACCATTTTCGATTAATAATGAAATCATTGGTGTGTTGGATATTGATAGCCCAGAATTTAACCGATTTGATGAAGAGGACGAAAAAGGGCTGTTGGAATTGATGAAACAAGTAGAAATTGTCCTCCAAACACATATTTCACCACGATAATTTGCATGTGTTGGTGGTTTTTCATTTCCATCTCTCTATAATAGCTAAAATATTTTTATGAACACCCGTGCGGAAAATTTCCCGCATTAACCAGGACCCCCCATGGAAAACACTGAAAAGTTAAAAAACAGCAAAGAAGTGATTGTATATATTGCTGAACGTTTCCCACTATGCTTTACCCTTGAAGGAGAAGCTAAGCCTCTTAAAATTGGTATTTTCCAAGATCTTGCTGAACGCTTGAGTGATGATGAAAAAGTTAGCAAAACTCAATTACGTGCGGCATTACGTCAATACACATCATCTTGGCGTTATCTTCATGGTGTAAAACTAGGTGCAGAACGTGTTGACCTTGATGGTAATGCGTGTGGTGAATTAGATGCTGAACATGTTGAACATGCAAAAACAGCACTAGCAGAAAGTAAGGCTCGCGTTCAAGCTCGTCGTAAAGAGCAAGCGGATAAAAACCGTGAAGAAAGAGCAGCTAAAGTAAAACCTAAAGCGCCACGTAAACCTAAAACAGATTCAAAACCAAAAGCCGATGCCAAACCTAAAGCGGTAAAACCCGCGGTAGTTGAAACACGTGAATTGAAATCTGATGAAATTGTTCTTGGTAAAGATATTAATGTGAATATGGGTCAAGGCAATATGGCTGCAACTATTGTCGAAATTAACAAGGATGATGTACGTGTTCGCCTTGCTAACGGCTTACAAATGGTCGTGAAAGCGGAGCACTTACGCGTATAAAGGGGATAATCCTACGCATGAATTTCCGATTAAAAGTATCACTACTTGCTGTTAGCCTTGTGCTAACAGCAAACTCAACATTGGCCGCTGAAGCTAAGATTAAAGAGTCACAAATTCCGGTTCTTACTCCTGAAGCTCAGCATGCTATTGCCAGTCAACGAGTTGCTTCTCGTTTTACTCGCTCTCATTACAAACATTTCAAACTTGATGATGCTTTTTCAAAAGGCATTTTTGATCGCTACCTCGAATCTATTGATTACAGTCGCAATGTGTTTACCCAATCTGATATTGATAGTTTTAAACCATTCGAAACAGAAATTGATGATCAGTTAAAGTCTGGTGATACAACGGCTGCTTTTGATATGTTTAATTTATCAATGAAGCGTCGATACGAGCGGTTTTCTTATGCATTGACACTACTAGATCATGAGATCAAGTTTGATACCGATGAAAGAATGGAATTAGATCGCTCGAAAGCCGAATGGCCAAAGAGCGAAAAAGATGTTGATGAACTCTGGCGTCAACGTGTTAAGTACGATGCACTAAATTTGAAATTAACAGGTAAGAAATGGCCTGAAATTAAAGAATTACTCACTAAGCGCTATAATAATGCCATTAAACGCATTACTCAGGCACACAGTGAAGATGTATTCCAAATTTATATGAATGCATTTGCTCGTCAAATTGACCCTCATACTAGTTATTTATCACCACGATCTGCGGATGAATTTCAAGCTGAAATGAGCCTTTCCCTTGAAGGTATTGGCGCAGTGCTTCAGTCGGATGATGATTACACAACTATTCGTTCATTAGTAACCGGTGGGCCAGCCGCAAGTTCTAAGCAATTGGCCGAAGGTGATAAAATTATCGCTGTAGGACAAGATGGCAAAAAAATGGTTGATATTATTGGCATGCGTTTAGATGACGTTGTGCAATTAATCAAAGGGCCAAAAGGAACTAAGGTTAAATTACAAGTATTACCAGCGGGTAAGAATGCAAAAAGTCACGTTGTCACAATTGTTAGAGATAAGATTCGTTTAGAAGATCGTGCGGTAAAATCGAAAATTATCAAACAAAACGGTAAAACAATTGGTGTACTTGAGGTACCAAGCTTTTATGTTGGTTTATCGAAAGATACTGCCAAACTATTGGTCGATCTGAATAAACAAAAAGTCGATGGTATTGTTGTCGATTTACGCAACAATGGTGGCGGTGCACTGACTGAGGCTATTGATCTATCGGGCTTATTCATCACGAAAGGGCCAGTGGTTCAAGTTCGTGATAGTTATGATCGAGTGAATGTAGATAGTGATACTGATGGTATCGAAAACTACGAAGGCCCTATGACGGTATTGATAAACCGATATAGTGCATCTGCTTCTGAGATTTTTGCCGCAGCAATGCAAGATTATGATCGCGCTGTCATTGTAGGTGAAAATTCGTATGGTAAAGGAACGGTTCAACAGCATCGTTCACTAACGCACATTTATGATAACTTTGATAAGCCATTAGGTTTCGTACAATACACAATTCAAAAATTCTATCGAATTAGTGGTGGTAGTACTCAACGTAAAGGAGTAGCTCCAGATATTGCCTTTCCAGCGGCTATAGCAGCGGAAGATACTGGTGAAAGTGTTGAAGATAATGCATTACCTTGGGATCAAATCGCAAAAGCAAATTATGAACCAGTAGTTAAAGTAACAGATGAGCAAGCCTTAGTTACTAAACTTACTGAACAGCATAAAACACGCATTGCGAGTGATTTAGAATTTAAATTCATTAACGAAGATATTGCGAAGTATCAAGCTGAAAAAGATGATACAACGATTTCCCTTAATGAAAAATTCCGTGAACAAGAATCTGATAAAGAAGATCAACTGAAACTTGAACGCATAAACATGCGTCAGAAAGCTGCGGGGAAACCAGCGTTTAAAAAGTTAGATGATATTCCTAAAGATTATGAAGCACCAGATGCTTATCTTGACGAAGCTGTCTCAATTACTGCAGATATGAGTCGTTAGTTAATTCTCTGAGAAATAATAAAATCAATAAAGCCATTAGTGTACTGCTAATGGCTTTATTTTTTATTGCTAAAATTGAATTGTCCTCAAAACAGATTTGCGAGTTAAGTCACATCGCCTAAACTTTAGATATAATGATATCTACGAAGGTGCTTGGCTTATGTGGAAAAGTGCATTAATTCTTTTGTGTTCTTTGACTTTAGGTGCAACCACGGTTGAAGCCCCTAAAAAAATGGATATGTTTTTATTTGAAAATCCATTTTTAATTGGTAGTTGGTATGTGGTCAATCCATCAGCGCAAGAGTTGCCGGATGACTTTTTGTATATTCGTTTACAACTTGAATCTAATTATCGATTTACAATAGCAATTAAGCGTAAAGATTTATCAACAGACACGTGGAAAGGAGATTTCACTGCCGATGATGGTACTTTAACTTTAGGTCCAAATTCTCAAGCTCCACAAATCTATTCTTATAACGTAAATCCAAGTCAGCTCATGCTTAATGGCGTCATGTTCATAAAAACCATGCCAATGAATTTGGCTGGAGAATGGCATAGCACTCAAATTACAGGTAAAGACGTTACTTCAAGCCAACTTGTTGATATTGATTTAAATCTTGACCATAATTTTTATTTTTCCATACATTCAATCACTGATAATGGTAAAACTAAGTATCGAGAAGGTGTCTATTATATTGAAGATAATAATATTTACTTTATCTATAAAGATGGTGAACAAAGCTCCCAATTTTCGATTCAGTCCAAGCAACTCGTTTTATCAAGCACAGATGATGACATGTATATCGCTTTTCAAAAAGATAAGCCACAGCGCTAAAATCATGTTAATTAAATATTTTACGATTCTTCTCTAACTAAGCTTTTTCTCTTTGTGATATGGGCAATTTCAAACAATTATGTAAGAATGGTGGGCTAAATCTAGTCATAGTACCTACGATCTAGATTGTTATTTTAGATGAATTGATATCATTAAAAGGGAAGAATAATGAGCCAACTGCCTCAAGCAAAATATCGCAAAGATTATACATCTCCTGAATTTACTATCACCGAACTCGATCTAACCTTTGATCTCTATGATGAGAATACAACGGTTATTGCTGTATCTAAAGTGTTCAAACAGGGCCAATCAAATAGCCTGATTTTAGATGGCGAGCATATAGAACTTGTAAGTATTAAAATTGATAAAACTCACTGGACCGATTACCAGTTAAATGAAACTCAATTGATTATTAATAGCCTACCGAATGAGTTCATATTAACAATTGAAACAAAATTAAATCCATCTGCAAATACTGCTCTTGAAGGTTTATACAAATCTGGCGGAGCATTCTGTACTCAGTGTGAGGCTGAAGGTTTTAGACGTATTACTTATTTCCTAGATCGTCCAGATGTTTTAGCTAAATACACCACAACCGTGATTGCTGATAAAGTCGAGAATCCATATTTATTAAGTAATGGAAATCGTCTCGATAGTGGTGATTTAGAAAATGGTCGTCATTGGGTTAAATGGCAAGACCCTCATCCTAAGCCTTCTTATTTATTTGCATTAGTAGCGGGTGAGTTCGATGTTTTACGTGATGTATTTACCACTCAATCTGGCCGAAAAGTAGATCTTGAGATCTTTGTTGATCAAGGGAATCTAGATAGAGCACCTCATGCTATGACATCTTTAATTAATGCCATGAAGTGGGATGAAGAGCGCTTTGGTTTAGAGTATGACCTTGATATTTATATGATTGTTGCCGTTGATTTCTTCAATATGGGCGCAATGGAGAATAAGGGTTTAAACGTATTTAATTCAAAATATGTTCTCGCCAATGACCAAACAGCCACCGATACAGATTATTTAGGTATTGAAGCGGTAATCGGTCATGAATATTTTCATAACTGGACAGGGAATCGAATTACATGTCGTGACTGGTTCCAGTTAAGCTTAAAAGAAGGTTTGACCGTTTTTCGTGATCAGGAGTTTTCATCGGATTTAGGATCACGTGCAGTCAACCGAATTAATAATGTCCGCACTATTCGCGGACCACAATTTGCTGAAGACTCAAGTCCAATGTCACACCCAATTCGCCCTGATAAAGTGATAGAAATGAATAACTTCTATACTTTGACGGTGTATGAAAAGGGCAGTGAAGTGATCCGAATGATCCATACTTTACTAGGTGAAGATAATTTCCAAAAAGGCATAAAACTGTACATTAAACGTCATGATGGTACAGCTGCGACATGCGATGATTTTGTGGCTTCAATGGAAGATGCTTCAGGTGTGGATCTGACACAATTTCGATTATGGTATAGTCAGTCAGGTACACCAACAGTAAAAGCATCAACTGAATATAATGCCGATACTAAAGTATTTACATTACAGCTTGAGCAGAAAACGCCTCCGACACAAGATCAACCTGAAAAACAAGCACTCCATATTCCAATGAATATCGAACTATATCAGCCTAATGGCCAAGTGTTCTCACTTCAAACTGACGGTCAAGCTTGTGATAACGTATTGGATTTTAAGCAAGAAAAACAAATCTTCAAATTTGAAAACGTGTCAGATCAACCAATTATTTCGTTACTGCGAGAGTTTTCTGCACCGGTGAAGCTGGAATACGATTATTCAGATCAAGATTTAATGTTCTTAATGGTGAATGCACGAAATGAATTTTCTCGTTGGGATGCAGGACAAAATCTAATTGCTAAATATTTACGTAATAATATTTCCGCTTACCAGACGAATCAGGCATTTGAACTTAATAGTAATGTGATTGATGCATTTAGAGGTGTGATTTTAAGTGAAGAACTAGATCCTGCCTTTATTGCTGAAATGCTTACATTACCAAGTCAAAACGAAGTGGCAGGTTGGTTCAAGCCAATTGATGTGGATGCAATTAATGCTGCTCTTGGGTTTATGAAGAAGACCTTAGCTGCTGAGTTAATTGATGAATTAACCGCAACGTACCATAGTTTAAAGCAAGATAGCTATACCATTGAACATTCTGCAATTGGCCAACGTTCACTTCGTAATATTTGTTTGTCTTATCTTGCGACAACAGAGTTAGGTGAAAAATTGGTTAGTCAGCAATTTGAATTAGCAAACAATATGACTGATACAATGGCGGCAATGGGAGCTGCAAACCAAGCTCAATTAGAATGTCGTGAAAAGTTAATGGCAACGTTTAGTGGTAGATGGAGCCATGATGGGTTAGTGATGGATAAATGGTTTATGTTACAAGGAACCAATCCAGCAAAAGATGCCTTAGATGTTATTAAAGCAACGATGGAGCATTCCGCATTTAGCTTGAAAAACCCAAACCGCACTCGCAGCTTAGTCGGTGCTTTCTTTAATAATAACCCTGTAAATTTTCACGCTATTGATGGTTCTGGTTATCGCTTTGCCAGTGAAATTTTGGAATTTTTAAACAAGAGTAATCCTCAAGTGGCATCACGTATGATTGATCCTTTATTGAAATACCGTCAGTACGATGGCGTTCGTCAGCAGTTGATTCGCTCAGAACTTGAAAAATTATCTAAATTGGATAACTTAGCGAAAGACTTGTTTGAAAAAATCAATAAAGCACTTGATGCATAATATTACTATTGTTGTTTATAAGTTAAAAAATGGTGACCAATAGGTCGCCATTTTTTTATCTTCCTTTTTGGTTTAAGTATAAAAATTGGATTAAGTTTTATTTTTTAGCGGTTAATAATGAAATATTCTAATTACTTAGAGGTATGAAGGTGAATCAATCTCACAAAACCAATTTTTATTCCATTGAGTAGGCATTAAAACAATTAACTTTATAGCAATAAACCTCTTACAATAAGAGTGTGGATTCCAAAATATCGTTATTGAGTTTTGCCTATCCCAAGTTAATTGTCTATCCAATGATTGGAGTTAAAAAATGACATCTAGTGAAAAAATTGTTCCAGTTTTACTCGAAAAAGTATATCAGCTAATTAAGGATAAATTAGAGTCGCCTTCTCAAGAGTTAGTGACTCATTTAGCTGAACATATTTATAGTAATATTTCACAAGATGATCTTTTTCAAAGGAATGAATCAGATCTATATGGCGCAGTTATGAGCCTTTGGCAGCATGTGTCTGGTAAAAAAGAAGATCAAGTTTCTGTCCACGTATTTAATCCAACAGTGAGTAGACAAGGCTGGCAGTCAACACATACGATTATTGAAATTGTAGTACCAGACACTGCTTTCTTAGTTGATTCCATCAAAATGGTATTGTCACGATTTGATCTTACTAGCCACCTTATGGCAAATGGCCCAACTCAAATTGAATATAATAAAGGGCAGGTCTGCGGTATCAATAATGGCAAAGGTGGGATGCAGTCATTATTCCATATAGAAATAGATCGTCTCACCGACAAGCAATGTATGACCGATTTGAAAACCGAATTATTATCAGTAATTCAAGATGTTAAACTTGTTGTTTCTGATTGGCTCCCAATGGGCGAGAAGTTGAATTCGGTGATTGAGCTGACGGAAAAACAAAGAAAAAATATCCCAGAAGAACCTGAACGTTTAGATGCTGGTTTTGCTTTCTTACGTTGGCTTGGAGAGCATAATTTTACTTTTATGGGATATAAAGAATATGACTTATTACCAATAGATGGCGATTATGAACTTGTCCCATCTAACGGTGAGGCGTTAGGTTTATTAAAGCAAGAGCAGCGGATACAAAGCAGCGTTCGTCTTTCTACATTATCTGATTTAGCTAAATTAGAAGCGAAAAAACCAGATCTCTTAATGTTAACTAAAGGCAGCCATGCCTCGACTATTCATCGGCCAGCTTACACCGATTATGTCGGTATTAAGAAGTTTGATGAAAATGGAAAGGTAGTCGGTGAGCATCGGTTTATTGGCCTTTATACTTCAGCTGTGTATAACCAAAGCGTTGAAAATATTCCTCTTATTCGTGACAAAGTTTCACGTATCCTCCATTCCAGTGGTTATCTTAAAGGATCGTATTCCTGGAAAGCTTTACATAATATTTTAGAAAACTATCCAAGAGATGAGTTGCTCCAGGCAAAAGAAGACGAATTGTTAGAAGTTGGAATGGGGGTTGTTCAAATGCAAGATAGAGATCTCTTGCGCTTATTTGTTCGTAAAGACCCATTTGGACGTTTTTATAGCTGTATGGTTTATGTAACTAAAGAGCGATACAACACGGAATTACGAACTAAAACTCAGAGTATTTTCCAAGAGTATTTTGGTAGTGAGCAAGATGTTGAATTTACAACATACTTTTCTGAAAGCCCACTAGCTAGAACACAATACATCGTAAGAGTAGATAATAATAATCAAGATATAGATGTAAAATTGATAGAGAGAAATTTAATGGAAGCTTCTTCATCTTGGGATGATCGATTGACACAAGCGGTGATTGCTAATTTTGGTGAGAACAAAGGAACGGCATTATCGAAAGCTTATCAAGATGCCTTCCCTCGATCTTATAAAGAAGCCACTTTAGCGGGAGGTACAGCAGTTGCCGATGTTGAACAATTAGAAGCATTAAATGAAACGAATAAACTTGGTATGCTTTTTTATCGTCCTCAAGAAGCGACTAAAGATTCAAAAGCTGTCCGTTTAAAGCTTTATCATAGAGATGAGCCGATCCACTTATCCGATGTTATGCCGATGCTAGAAAATTTAGGTTTACGAGTGATCGGAGAATCGCCTTATGAGATCGAAAAAGCAGACGGGACGGTATATTGGATCCTGGATTTTTCCATGCTGCATCAAAGTAAAGATCAAGTGGATCTCCGTGAGGCCAGAGAGAGATTCCAACAAGCCTTTGCTTCTATCTGGAATGGTAATTTAGAAAGCGATGGTTTTAACCGTCTAGTATTATCGGCTAATTTAACAGGCAGAGAAATAACCATTCTACGTAGCTATGCACGATATATGCGTCAAGTAGGCTTTCCATTTAGCCAACAATATATTGAAGATACGTTATCCAATCATCCTGAATTAGCACAAATATTGGTCGACTTATTTGAAAAACGCTTTGATCCTAAAGTGAAATCACGATCTAAAGCCGAAGACAAATTGGTCACATTAATCAAAGCTAAACTAGATAAAGTTGATAGCTTAGATGATGACCGAATTATTCGTCGTTATATGGAAATGATGCTGGCAACTATTCGTACCAATTATTATCAAGTTGATCAAAATGGTGAATCAAAACCGTGGCTGGCTTTGAAATTAACCCCTCGTAAGATCCCAGAAATTCCAGCACCGGTACCAGAGTTTGAGATATTTGTTTATGCTCCAGATGTTGAGGGTGTGCATTTACGAGCAGGAAAAGTTGCTCGTGGTGGGTTGCGTTGGTCAGACCGTCAAGAAGATTTCAGAACAGAAGTTCTTGGTTTAGTAAAAGCACAGCAAGTTAAAAATACCGTGATCGTTCCTGTTGGTGCTAAAGGGGGATTTGTATGTAAACGTCAGCAAAACTTTACAACGCGCGATGAAATTTTTGCTGAGGGACAACGTTGTTATAAACGCTTTATTCGAGCTTTACTCGATGTCTCCGACAACATCATTGAAGGAGAAGTCGTTCCTCCTGTGAATGTTGTGCGCCATGATATTGATGATCCATATTTAGTCGTCGCTGCGGATAAAGGAACGGCTACCTTTAGTGATATTGCCAACTCAGTGGCTGCTGAATATAACTTCTGGCTTGATGATGCTTTTGCTTCTGGTGGTTCAAATGGTTATGACCATAAAGCGATGGGGATCACTGCAAAAGGTGGCTGGGAGTCGGTTAAACGTCACTTCCGTGAAATGAATATCGATATACAAACAACAGATTTTACCTGTATTGGCATCGGTGATATGGCGGGAGATGTATTTGGAAACGGAATGTTGTTATCTAAGCATATCCGTCTACAAGCGGCGTTTAACCATATGCATATTTTTATAGATCCAAACCCTGATGCTGCAATAAGTTGGCCAGAGAGAGAGCGGTTATTTAATCTGCCAAGATCAAGCTGGGAAGATTATGAATCTAAGTTGATTTCTCAAGGTGGTGGCGTTTTCTCTAGAAGAGCGAAATCTATTACTTTGTCTCCTGAAATTCAAAAGATGATAGGTACGCAAAAACAGTCATTAACTCCAACAGAATTGATCAGCATGATCCTTAAAATGAAGGTTGATTTGTTGTGGAATGGCGGGATTGGAACGTATGTTAAATCATCAAAAGAAAGTCATACCGATGTTGGTGACAGAGCTAATGATTCATTACGAGTTGATGGCAAGGAGTTAAAAGCAAAAGTTATTGGTGAAGGCGGTAATTTAGGGATGACTCAATTAGGTCGTATTGAATTTGCCTTAACTGGAGGTCGTGTTAATACTGACTTTGTAGATAATGTTGGAGGGGTAGATTGCTCTGACAACGAAGTAAATATTAAGATCTTCTTAAATGGGCTTGTGGCAAATGGTGATCTCACCTTTAAACAACGAAATGTTATTTTAAATAGTATGGAAGATGAGATCAGTGAAATCGTACTTGACGATGCTTATTGTCAATCCGAATCCATCTCGGTACTAGAAAGACAAGGAACAACACAAGTTAAAGAACTTATTCGTTTTATTCATGCTTTAGAAAAAATGGGTAAACTGGACCGTAACCTTGAATACCTCCCTGATGATGAGACATTATTAGAGCGTGAAAAACATGGCAAAGGGCTGACACGGCCTGAAATTTCAGTACTTATTTCTTATTCAAAGATGGTTCTTAAAGAAAACCTTGCGTGTGATGAGATAGCGAATGAAGCGCATAATGCCCAACTGTTGATTAAGTACTTCCCTAAAGAGTTACGCCGTAACTATGAAGGGCAGATGCCAACACACCCATTGCGCAAAGAAATAATTGCAACGTCTCTTGCTAATCAAATGGTTAATGAGATGGGATGTAATTTTGTTAGTCGCCTGCAAGATGAAACCGGAGCAACGATTGTTGATATTGCTAATGCTTATGTTGCTTCACGAGTCATTTTTAATGCAGAACAAATGTTTAACGATATTCGGTCTCTGGATAATAAGACAACGACCAACATTCAATATGAACTATTAATGTTAGTCCGTCGTCATTTAAGACGTTCTTCACGTTGGCTGATTCGAAATCAAATGACGAAACTAACGGTTGGTGAGATTGTCGATAAGTATCAATCAGGTATTGATACGGTTGAACAAGGGTTAGATAAATTTTTAGTCCCTTTAGAAATTAAAGAGCATGATGAATTAGCAAAAGCATGGCTTGAAGCTGGAGTGTCTAAAGCCTTAGCCATGAACGTATCACGATTAAGTAGCCTATATTCGGCATTAGATATTATTACCGTATCTAATGAAGTGGGTGTAGATGTTGATAAAACAGCTTCCATGTATTTTGTCTTAGGTGACCGCTTGTCTTTACATTGGTTCTTAGAGCAGATCAATAATCAGCCAATTGATAACCATTGGCAGGCTTTAGCACGTGCAACTTTTAGAGAAGACCTTGATTGGCAGCAACGCCAACTAACCTTGCAAGTTTTGGTTAGATCTGGTCAAAATATACAGATAAAAGATGTCACACTGTCACTTAATTCGTGGATTGATGTTAATAAGGGCTCACTGGGAAGGTGGGAAAGTATTTTGAATGAGTTTAAAGTCGGGAATGCTCATGAGTTTGCTAAGTTCTCAGTAGCTTTAAGAGAATTGATGCTATTGAACTTAAATTGTGCAGCGAATACGTAATATTCATGCGGAATCTATTAATACCTTGATTTTAAAGATTATATAGAATGTACCAGTCATAATTGTAAATGATTACGGCTAGTATATTTTAAGTGTCAAAGGTATACTTTGCCCCTAATTTCAGGGGCATTTTCTTTTGGATCGACTTATTGGGGAGCAAACATGCTTTATCGTATTGCCAGAGCTGGTTTATTTCAATTCAGTGCTGAAACTGCACATGAATTTGCAATTAAAAATATTCGCCGCCTAAATGGCACACCGCTCGATGTGTTTTTTCGTCAAGATTTACCAATTCGTAGTGTTGATGTGATGGGATTAACATTCAAAAATCCAGTCGGGTTAGCCGCTGGTATGGATAAGAATGGTGAGGCCATTGATGGTTTTGGCGCGATGGGATTTGGATTTATTGAAGTAGGGACGGTAACACCGCGCCCTCAAGTTGGTAATGATAAACCTCGCTGCTTCCGTATTATTGAAGCTGAAGGTATTGTCAACCGTATGGGCTTTAATAATGAAGGTGTCGATAAACTAGTTGAAAATGTTAAAAAAGCACAATATGAAGGTATTATTGGTATCAATATTGGAAAAAATAAAGATACTCCAATCGAAAAAGGGACAGAAGATTATTTAATCTGCATGGAAAAAGTGTATCCGCATGCTGGTTATATTGCTGCCAATATTTCATCGCCAAATACGCCAGGATTGCGTTCTCTACAATATGGTGAAGCATTAGATGAATTACTGTCGGCACTAAAGAAAAAACAAGCTGAACTTGAAAAGCAACATGGTAAATATGTTCCAGTTGCATTGAAAATTGCACCGGATCTTAGTGACGATGAATTAATTCAAATTTGTGACTCTTTGAAAAAACATAAAATTGATGGTGTGATTGCAACCAACACTACTTTAGATCGTAGTTTAGTCGATGGCATGAAAAATGCGGATGAAACGGGTGGGTTGAGTGGTAAACCATTGCAATCTCGTAGTACCGAGGTTATTCGCCAGTTATATAAAGAATTAGGTGATGAGATCCCAATTATTGGTGTAGGTGGTATTGACTCTTATATTGCAGCAAAAGAAAAAATGCAGGCAGGAGCAAAATTAGTCCAAGTTTATTCTGGATTTATTTACCGAGGACCAGAATTAGTAAAAGAGATAGTGAAAAACATTTAACTAATACAATGTTTATATAGTTTTATGTCACCACCAGTGCAAAAATGATCCACTAACACCAATTGAAAATTGATCCACTTGGTATCATTCAGTTTTAACAAAACTGGATGGTGATTATGTTAACCA
>NZ_JAAUWW010000027.1 GCF_014694375.1 Vibrio sp. S17_S38 | reverse complement strand
AGCTGGAATATTAGAAATTAGCAATAGCTGAGCAAATAAGTGGATCAATATTAAAACGGTGAATTTTTAAAAAAGTGGATCAGATTTCAACTGGTGTTGACAGTTTTAGCCAAAAAGAGGAAATTTGTTTTCCTCTTTTTTTTTGCCCAACCGTTTGTAAAATGAATAAATACCTAAGGGATAGACGAAAGAAGTAGAGTGTCTATTTTCACTTTATTTTTTAAAGGGGCAGAGGACAATGCTTAAACCAAGTGATACATGGAAATGGTATTACAATGAAACCACCAAGGCCCTAATGTTGGATCTTGGGCAGGACATGGTTTTCAGCGTAAACATTCAGGCTAAAATGCTCGTTAATAATGCATTTGAATCTAATGAATTCTCTATTGATGATGCGAATAGCTTCCATACCTTTAGAGAACAAGTTGATGCTCTCCCTTTATCTGAGCCTCGTAAAGCTGAGCTAGCACTAAATAGTGTAGCTGCACGTCGATTTCATAAGCCAGTACAGCCTAAAAGCTGGTTCTTTTCTTCTCAAGGTGGGGACTTCATACCTGAAGAAGGCGAGATTGTTCATCTGCGTAACTGTTATGATGAAGGCTTGTTCATGGTTGTAGAAGTAGGTGAAACAGCCAGTATATGCGTATCTGTTTCATTAAGAGACTTTAGCTTAACAGAATCAAAAGTAATGCAATTTGGTGAACCTATTAAGGTTATGCACGATAGATTTGCTAAAGCTTATCGGCAGCATCAAGTTAATACTTACGCAATGGTTGGCTAAACGTTTATCAACTTATCTTATTTTGTTCCTTGTTGTTTTTCTGTCGGCTTTCTTTGCCGGCTTTTTTTTGCCTCAAATACCAATGATATATTTCTATATTGCCATTCTTAGCTAATTCTATTCGGCTTTAAGCCAGCTACTTGGTCATGACACTTCATATTTAGAATGTTCTTTTTGCATAAAGCAGGGAAGGATTTGGGTATAAAGTGCGATTACATTGATGCCTAAGCCATTTATTTTCATAAAACGCCAATTATTTTAAATTATTTCAAGCCCCTTTTTGTGCTAAAAATAGCAGCTTCCACGCTCTAAATTCCTCATTTATAGGCATTTCGTAATAAAGAAACACCAATAATTTACAGTTGGTATAGTCCAGTTCTTGGTTGAATATAAATGCAAATAAGTGCTTACTGCCAGTATTTCTTTTTGTTTTCGGTATGCGCAATGTGCATGTATTGGTTTGAAGGTATGTTAATTAAAAAATAAAACTGGAATCAGAGAGATAAAGTTAAATGTACTAACAGGTGAGAGATGTTCGCATCTGTATGGCGTTTCAGTATATAATCGCGGTCCATTTACCAAGTTACTGACCGAGATAATGAATCAATTTTTAGCTATCACATCTAACGGCCTTGAAAACCTTCTTGCTGACGAGCTTACACAGTTAGGCATTACTGATGCGAAACCAGTTCAAGCTGGGGTACGCTTTACTGCAAGCAACGCTCAAATTTATCGTTGCTGCTTATGGAGCCGTTTAGCGTCTCGTTTTGTGAAAGTCCTTTCCGAGTTTTATTGCAATGATGATATGGATTTATATCTCTCGGCGTCAGCAGTAAATTGGTCAAGTCACTTCTCAGTTGATAAGCGCCTTATTGTTGATTTTAACGGGACTAATCGAGAGATCCGTAATAGCCAATACGGAGCGATGAAAGTTAAAGATGCCATCGTTGATAGCTTTACTAAGAAAGATTTAGGCCGCCCTGATATTAGTAAGGAACAACCTGATCTTCGAATTCATGTCCGGCTACATCGCGATCGCGCTATCTTGGGAATCGATATGGTTGGCCTAGGATTACATCAACGTGGTTATCGTACAGAAGCGGGGGCTGCACCTTTGCGTGAAACTCTAGCGTGTGCGGTCATTTTACGCAGTGGGTGGGACAGTTCGCTGTCATTACTCGACCCTATGTGCGGTTCAGGAACACTATTAATTGAAGCTGCATTGATGGCTGCGAATATGGCGCCAGGTATGCAACGTCCTAAGTGGGCATTTGAAGCATTAAATGATTTTGAATCCGAAACATGGACAGAAATTAAAGCCGAAGCCAGTGTTCAGGGCCGAAAAGGTCTTAAATCGCTAACTAATACTCAGTTCTTTGGTGTTGATAATGATCGTCGTGTTATGCAAGCCGCAAAAGATAACGCTAAGCGTGCAGGTTTAGGCGATATCATCCAATTTCAATTAGGTGATGCGGCTAAGCTAGAAAAGCCTGCTGATTTTGATACTGGTGTTGTTATTTGTAATCCACCATATGGCGAACGTTTAGGTACAGAACCTGGTTTGATCGCGCTCTACACTGAATTAGGCGCCCGTTTAAAAAGTGAATTTTCAGGTAGCCAAGCCTCTATATTTTCAGCAAGTGATGAACTATTAAGTTGCTTGCGTATGCGTGCTGATAAGCAGTATAAGTTGAGTAACGGTGCGTTACCCTGTCACCAAAAAAACTATTCTATTACTGGTCGAGTTAATCCCGATGGGGAAACGCCTCGTCAAGCCGAGCGAGAAGAAGCTCAAGTTGCTCCAGAGTTTGCTAATCGCTTGAAAAAGAATATCGCTAAAATTGGTAAGTGGGCAAAACGAGAGCAATTAGATTGCTACCGTGCCTACGATGCTGATCTGCCGAATTATAATGTCGCTATTGATTTGTATCTCGATCAAGTCGTTATTCAAGAGTATGCGCCACCAAAAACTATTCCTGAAGAAGTGGCTAAACGGCGTCTTACCGATATTATCCGAGCCACAATCCAAGTGTTAGGTGTGGACGCGAATAAGGTTGTTTTAAAAACGCGTGAGAAGCAAAAGGGTAAGCGTCAATACCAAAAGCTTTCTCAAGATTCTGAATACTTACAAGTTAATGAATACGGTGTGAAATTACTGGTTAATCTACAAGATTATTTAGATACCGGTTTATTTTTAGATCATAAATTAACTCGCCGTCGCCTAGGGCAAATGTCAGCAGGTAAAGATTTTTTAAATTTGTTCGCTTATACAGGT
The DNA here is from genome assembly GCF_014694375.1 of Vibrio sp. S17_S38. GTDB lineage: Bacteria > Pseudomonadota > Gammaproteobacteria > Enterobacterales > Vibrionaceae > Vibrio. The sequence goes on along the minus strand of NZ_JAAUWW010000027.1, from coordinate 20,625 downwards.
AGTGCGAGCGTACATGCTGCGGCGGGCGGTGCTAAATCCACTACAACCGTCGATATGTCGAATACCTATTTACAGTGGGCTCAGCGTAATATGGAACTTAATGGTTTCACTGGCAATGCACATCAATTTGAACAGGCTGATTGTTTGCAATGGCTTAAACATGAAGATCGCCAATTTGACTTGATTTTCATCGACCCACCGACATTTTCAAACTCAAAGCGTATGGAAGATACCTTTGATGTTCAACGTGACCACTTGAATTTAATGGAAAACCTGAAACGTCTCATGCGTCAAGATGGCATCGTTGTGTTCTCTAATAATAAACGTCAATTTAAGATGGATTTAGAGGGGTTAACTGAGTTAGGTTTACAAGCTGAAAATATATCAGAAAAGACTCGGCCATTAGATTTCGAACGTAATAAGCATATTCATAATTGTTGGATTATTACTCATCAAAAATAGTGTTCCTACTCGAAAGGAATATTTTCAATAGAACAGGAATTATATGTGTTAACGCTTTACTCAACATCAGGCTGTCATTTATGCGAAATGGCATTTAGCCAACTACAACAACTTAATCTCGGTGATAAAGTTGATGTTGTTGATATTGCCTTTGATGATGAATTGTTTTCTAGTTACGGTGTCACCATTCCTGTTCTTGCTTTTGATAAAGATCACGTTGAAAAAACAAAGATACAAAACATTGATTATCAAGCTGTTGCATCCGAAAGAACGGCTAACCCAAAAGAAGCTCTTCAACCGATTGAGTTATTTTGGCCTTTTAATATTGAAGAATTACAAGTGTGGTTAAAACAAAATGGCATTAATTAGTATCCATAATGGTCAGTTGGCTTTTGGCGATCATCCTTTATTAGATAAAGCTGATTTTTCATTACAACAAAACGAAAGAGTTTGTTTGGTTGGCCGCAATGGCGCAGGCAAGTCTACTATGATGAAAGTCCTATCTGGTGAAATCATTATGGATGATGGGAAAATTCAAATTACACAAGATGTGGTTGTTTCTCGTTTAGAGCAAGATCCGCCACGTAATGCAGAAGGCACTGTTTATGATTATGTTGCTGAAGGTGTTGCTGAAGTTGGCGCGTTACTGAAAGAATATCACCATCAACTCGATATAATGATGGAAGACCCCTCTGAAAAAAACATCAACCGTCTTGCTAAGGTTCAAGAGCAACTTGACCATAATGATGGCTGGCGTTTAGAAGACCGCATCAAAAACATCCTTGCATCTTTATCTTTAGATGAGAATGCTTTACTTACTAGCTTATCAGGTGGTTGGCAGCGTAAAGCCGCTTTAGCTCGAGCGCTAGTATGCGATCCTGATGTATTGCTATTAGATGAGCCAACCAACCATTTAGATGTGACTACGATTGAATGGTTAGAAGCATTTCTAAAAGACTTTCGTGGCTCTATTATCTTTATCTCGCATGACCGTGCATTTATCCAATCAATGGCGACACGTATTATTGATTTGGATCGTGGTAACTTGAGTTCTTTCCCTGGGAATTACTCTCAATACCTTATCGATAAAGAAGAGGCATTACGCGTTGAAGAAATGCAAAATGCCGAATTTGATAAGAAACTGGCTCAAGAAGAAGTATGGATCCGTCAAGGTATCAAAGCTCGACGTACTCGTAATGAAGGACGTGTGCGTGCTCTAAAACAGTTGCGAGAAGAGCGTTCGGATCGACGTGAAGTCGTAGGTAAAGCCAATATTCAAATAGATGAGTCGAACCGTTCTGGTAAAATCATATTTGAGGCTGAAAATATTAATTACCAAATTGATGGCAAGACCATTGTCAAAGACTTCAGCTTTAATATCATGCGCGGTGATCGCATTGCACTTATTGGACCAAATGGTTGTGGGAAAAGTACGTTATTGAAGCTTCTACTTGACCAATTAAAACCAGATTCTGGCCGTTTACATTGCGGTACTAAATTAGAAGTGGCGTATTTCGACCAATATCGTGAAATTCTAGATCCTGAAAAAACGGTTATGGATAACTTAGCCGACGGAAAACAAGAAGTCACAGTCGGAGGTCGCACTCGTCATGCTCTAGGGTATTTGCAAGATTTCTTGTTTGCGCCTAAACGTGCTCGAACACCAGTAAAAGCACTCTCTGGTGGTGAGAAAAACCGTTTACTATTAGCAAAATTATTCCTTAAATCGAACAATTTATTAATACTCGATGAGCCAACCAATGATTTAGATATCGAAACATTGGAACTTTTAGAGGATTTACTTGCCAACTATCAGGGTACTTTGCTTCTTGTTAGTCACGATCGTCAATTTGTTGATAATACAGTGACAACCAGCTGGATTTTTGAAGGTGAAGGTAAGATTGAAGAATTTGTCGGTGGGTATCACGATGCTCAAGCTCAACGTTTACAAGTTTTGGCTACTAGAGGTGATACTGTAACTAACAGTTCACCGGCTAAAGAAGCAGCAAAAGAAAGCACAGCAGTTGAAGAAAGTCCTAAACCTCAACCGATAGAGACGAAATCGAAGAAGTTATCTTATAAACTGCAACGAGAACTCGAAGCTTTACCTAAAGTATTGGAAACTCTTGAAGCCGAAATAGAACAATTGCAATCACAAGTTAATCAACCTGATTTCTTTGCCCAGAGTAGCGATAAGACACAATCTATATTAGATCGTTTACACGCTGCTGAACAAGAATTAGAAACTGCATTTGAGCGATGGGAAGAACTGGAATCGATGCAGAGCTAATAATTATTAGCACTATTATGGAACTAAGCTATTAATGATTTCAAAAACAACATTTAAATTAACATTTATTGCCGCCTCATTATTGGCGGCTCACTCTGCTTCTGCTGCTATTTATAATGTAGTTGAAGTTACGCCAGACATTAAAGCCAATCAATATTATGGTAGTGCTATTGAATCTAAGGGTATTGATTTAACAACGGCTACCGATGCTGATAAGTTAGGCTGTTTTGCATCAGGTGTAACATGCGATAATTTTTCGTTAGCCGGTGAAACACGCAATAGTACAGAAGGTCTTCCATATAAAGATGAAGTACCGTTTAAAGTTGATAATACGTTTACCTATTTAGACCGTGACGATTTAGAAAATTATTGCTATAGGCAGCTTGGCTATGATACGTGTGATAGTTGGGCTGATGATCAATGGTATGGCGGTGGCGATAAATCAGCTGGAGGATTAGAGCGAGAACGTAGGGCTTTTTATGATGCTAATTATAAGAGTAATGCGTCGGCGTTCGACTCATCAGGAATACTCACAGCTCCAATTAAAGCTGATCATATTCCTGGTGGTGGTTCAGCTGTCCCCGGTACTGCCAATACGGTGATTACTAATTTAGTTGACGGTGACACGCCAATTGGAATTACCAGTAGCGGTTATTTTGACGTTAATGGTAATTATGCACTCGCATTCCGCCAACGTGGTTTCTTCGGTGGTTCCCAATTATTACCGAGCCAGGATGATGCCCAACCTTTTGTAGTTAAACAAATGGGGCGCACCTTTGCTTACGATTCATTTGCGTATGATGATGGAACTGGTAGTAAAACTTATGTGGTGGGCTCGGCCTCTGTAGCTCCTTTTAATAATAATGATGATGATAAAAATTACGGTGGTGATTTAAGCCAATGTACAACATCAAATGATCCTGCATCACTGATGGATTGCCAGAACTTTGCCTTTGCAACACAAGCGTATTATTGGGATGTTACTAGCACTACGCCTGATGCTGTAGTAGAGGGAGATGCAGTTTCTAGTTGGATAGGACAAGCAACAACAGAACCAAATCGTGATGACTCAGCTGCTCAAGGTAGTGCTCGTACTGCTGCGGTGTCGGATGTGGCTGCATTCGATGGGTTGCCTGTTCTTGCTGGGTTCAATACACGTCGTGATGATGATAATTTATTAATGGAAGCCGCTGTTTTCTATCCAACAACTTCAGATGGTTTTACTGTTAGCGAAAATGCTTGGACAAGTGTTTTTGTTAATGGCGCAGGCGTAGAAGATGATGGCGATTATATTTACAGCAACAGCTTAGTTAAAGCAATGAACCGCAATTTAATTGCTATTGGTGAAACGAAACGTAGTGGTCGCTATCCAGATAGTGGCGCGGCTAATAATCGTTTGTTTTATACCGATGCAGCGACAGGTTCTGCAAATAAATCACCTAATGCCGTCTACTTAACTGGCGATATCTTCTTTTCTGGTGCGGGTGGTGAGGCCAATGATATCAACAATTTTAATGAAGTTGTTGGTTCTATTGATGCTGAAAAAGATCGAGAGACCGATGGTAAACAACGTCGCCGTCGTGGATTCATTGACCCATTGAATTTAACTGGAACAAATGCTGAACGTTTGGCTATTTTCCAAGGCAAATCATGGTGGTTAGATAATTTAACTAATGGTGATAATGCAGACTCTAAAAATAATCAATACCGTATTATTAATGCTACTGGTATTAATGATGATGGTGTTATTTCAGCTACCGCGCTGAAATGTGCAGGTGGTTATGATAATACAACCCATAATTCATATTGTGGGGACGGTAATGGAGAAGAAAAACTTGTTGCGGTTAAACTGGTACCTATTGCGGGAACGACTAGTTCCGATATTACCGCTAGAGGTGGAGAGAATCCTAAAGTAGAGCGTTCTGCGGGTAGCATTGGCGTTTTGGCTTTAGCCTTATTAGGTTTTATTGGTTTTAGACGTAAAAGTTCCGTAAAAAAATAGTTTAAGCGTTAAACTTTGTCAAAGTTATCGGACTATCACAAAAAGATAGTCCGATTTTTTTTGATCTTGAGAAAAGGTCAAAACTGTCCGACACTTTAAAAGTGCTGTTATAAATAGCAGCTCATAGCTATTTTCTAAATTTAAAGTAAGAGGATTGTACTATGAAGAGACAGAAACGCGATCGTTTAGACAGAGCCCAATCTCAAGGTTATAAAGCTGGCTTAAATGGACGTTCGATGGATGACTGCCCATATCAACAAACAGATGCTAAATCTAATTGGCTTGGTGGTTGGCGTGATGCTCGTGATGATAAACATTCGGGCATGATTAAATAACTCAATATAAACAGCCTTGGCTCCATTGGGTTATTTTAATGGAGCCTTTATTTTACTATTATAATGCACTATAACTAAATATCGTGGTTAAAATAAATCAGCGATAAACGCTGACTTATCCATTAACTCTATTTAATTAGAAAGAAGAAGTATCTTGGAATAATCCTACTTTCAAATCTTTCGCGACATAAATTTCTTTACCATCAACTAATACGCGTCCATCGGCTAAGCCCATCACTAAACGGCGATTTACAACTCGCTTCATGTGAATTTCGTAAGTCACTTTTTTAGCTGTCGGTAATACTTGCCCAGTAAATTTAACTTCACCAACACCTAAAGCACGACCTTTACCTTCGCCGCCAACCCAACCAAGGAAGAAACCAACAAGCTGCCACATAGCATCGAGACCAAGACAACCAGGCATAACCGGATCACCAGGAAAATGACAATCAAAAAACCACAAATCTGGAGTGATATCGAGTTCAGCAACAATTAAACCTTTACCAAAATCACCTGAACCAGCTTCGTCAGTAATGGTAGGGATGCGATCCATCATTAGCATGTTTGGTGCAGGAAGTTGTGGGCCTGTAGGGCCAAATAATTCACCTTGGCTTGATGCTAAAAGGTCGTCACGATTATATGAGTTACGTTTATTTTGCATTATTAAATTACTCCAAAAATAGTCTGTGTATCTTAGTGAACACGTGTAAGCTAAACAAGTCCGATCAGTAAATACCTAAAATATTTTTGACCTTATTCAAAAATCCAAAGGACATATTCTCTGGCTTATCAAATAGCTCAATGCGTTCAGATATTTTATTCAATATGGTATCTTCTTCTTCACCACGAAAGGCCTTTCCAAAAATTAATGGTAAAGCTTCATCAACTGACTCAACGGACCATAAATGAAATTGTTCATTTTTAATGGCACTAACGACATCTTTATGTAAAGAAAGATGTTTTAAATTCGTTTTTGGTAGAACGACACCTTGATTTCCAGTTAATCCTTGATGCTGACATACATGAAAGAAACCTTCAATTTTTTCATTTAAACCACCAACGGCTTGCACTCGACCAAATTGATCCACCGCGCCTGTCACCGCAATTTGTTGGTTAATAGGGCATTCAGAAAGGGCACTAACTAAAGAGCAAAGTTCAGCAAGTGATGCACTATCACCGTCAACTTCGCTATAAGACTGCTCAAATACAATTGAAGCCGCGAAAGGGAGTGCCTCTTGAAGGTTAAGTGCGCTACTTAAAAAAGCCTGCATAATCATCATGCCTTTCGCATGTAAATTACCACCTAATTCCGCTTTTCGTTCAACATCGGAAACATCACCATCACCGAAATGTATAACACAAGTAATACGCGCAGGCTCTCCATAAGTGACAGGGTGACCTGGGATTTCAATGACCGTTAACCCGTTGACTTGACCAATTCGCTCACCTTGAGTTTCGATTATTACCTGTCCATCCAAAATGTCATCCAGTGCACGCTGAGGTAAATACGACTGTCTATATTCTTTATTATCAATGGCTTGTTGTATGTGTACAGCCTCTATCGGTGCTTGGTTCGATTCAATAGCAGACTCAGCTAATATATTTCTAAGCCAGATTGGACATAACGGCATGCGCTGTTGATCTTCTGTTTGTCTCGCCGCTTCATTTAGCAATTCCTGCCAAGCAGCTAAACCTATAGGAAGAGGTAGTTTCGCTTGGGTTGCCAATCCAGATATGTAGCTTAAATATAAAGCTAATGAAGAATGGTCTAGCTTTAAATCTTCTTCAATTTCAGCAAATAAACATAATTGTGTGCGAATATCGGCATCAAATATATCTAAATCACCTAGCTGCATTCGGTCGCCAACAATCACAAGTTTGATATCATAAGTCTGAGTTGGTTGTTCAGACAGTATGTGCTTAGGATCAGAAGAGATTGGTGAGCATGGGTAACCTAAAACTGCAGCTTTTAATATTGGCCAGATTCGTGGGTTCGCTAAAATAATATTGGACGAAATTATAAGATAGCCATGGTTTGCTTGTTGCAATAAACCTAGTGATTGTTGCTTAATTTCACCATCAACAGCTTCATATTGACCAAATAAAATTTCTGGCTCAATACTTTCAGTACAAATAATTGGAGCCGTTTTAACGATTTGATTATTTGCTTGTAATTCAAATAATGAATTTTGAATAAACTGTCTATACACGAGGTTATCGGGAGAGTTCACAAGTAAAAATCGGGTAAAACCATTAAGTTTTTCAAACTGAGTAAATGCAGCTTTTAGCCGCGGTTGCATCGTTAAAAAACTTACCGCCTCATGAGAGGAAGAAGAAAGTATATCTTCATATTGAGAGAAGTCAGGTATTGCAGATTGCCAAGGCTCTTTAATCATTCGTAATTTGATTTCAATAAGTCTATAAAGGGTAGGAAGTATATAGAAAAATAGCCTAACCTTATAGCGGTTTGTTATTCAATGGACTGGATTTAAATGGAAAGTGAAAGCAATTTAACCTTACTTATAAATAATCTTTCAAAACATACCATTATGTGATCATAAATGTTGAGAAAAAGCCCAAGGATGGTTACGCTGTCACCATAAATAAGGACAATAAAGGACTAGTGATGAAATATCAGCAATTAGACAATTTAGAATGTGGTTGGAAGTGGCAATATTTAATCCGTAAATGGAAAGACGGGGAATTAATCACTCGGTATCAAGATACTAGTGAATCCATGGCAGCAATTGAAGGTTTAAAAAAACTTGAGCACCAACCAAATCAAGTGCTTAATTGGATGGATGAACATATGAATCCCGATCTTCATAACAAAATGAAGCAGGCGATTCGAGCGAAAAGAAAGCGTCACTTTAACGCAGAGCATGTGCATACAAAGAAAAAATCCATTGATTTAGATTATGCCGTATGGGAGAAGCTATCTGAACGTTCTCAGGAACTGGGCTGTACATTATCAGATGCAATTGAATATTTAGTCTCTGAGGCATCCCGTAGTGAAAAAGCCAATAAAAAAGTCTCTAACCTTAAGGCTGACTTAAGTAAGCTTCTCGATTTTTAATACATTACAAAACAGTATTTTTTAATTTTTTCTTTGATGAAGATTACATTTTTACCAATGAATTTTTGAATTCTTTCATTTCAATGCTAGATTGTATACATCTTTGTTTTTATAATTGTCGTAGTTTGTATGGAAATATAAAGCTAAATTCACTGGAGTAATGAAATATGAAAAAACTGTCTTTTATTGTATTAGCGATATTAGTTGCCACGCCAGCATTCGCCGCTGACATTGCTGCCGGAAAGGCTAAAACAGCAGTCTGCGCGTCTTGTCATGGTCCAGATGGTAAAGCTTTGGTTCCTACTTATCCTAATTTACACGGGCAGAATGCTGCTTATTTAGAGAAACAGTTAAAAGCATTTAAGTCTGGTGATCGAGTAGACCCTGTAATGAAACCAATGGCCAGCATGCTATCTGATGATGACATCAAAAATGTTGCTGCTTATTATCAAAGTTTAAAATAAAAGTATTAGGGCTGTTGAATTTCATACCAACAGCCAAATTATTTGACAAGCATATGGCTATTTAGTAAAACCTTAGACTGAAAAATCTCCTATAATTCAATTGCTTAACAATGTTTCGAAGCCTAAAGCTAGATTGAGCCATATAAGTAGAGACAGGTTTAATGCTAGAGTAAATTACTAAATTGGACCAACACACATACTAAGTACGCATTATGTATATTATGTTAAATGTAGGGTCTTATTATGTGACTTAACTATTCACTCGACTATCTCACATGCTAGTTTTATCTTAATTAACTGTCTGACGTTTTCTGCTTGTTTAAGTAAATCAAAATAGATTTTCCATTTGGTACTGATAGCAACCATTCTGATCTTATTGGTAAATTAATGTCTATTATCCAATCTCGTAACTTAAGGTTTACCTTACTGGATTTTAATAACGTTGAACTAATAATTATTGTTTCAAGGCTCTGCCTAGGTTTTTCTTTTGAACTTAGTGAAATCATAATTTTAGAAGGCGAAAATTCACTAAATGTTACATCTAGTTTCATTTTTTCTATCTGTATAAAACAAGACTCGTTTATTTGGCACTCAATAGCTGATTTACCTTTGCTTTCATAGTGATAGCTACGCCAAGTGAATGCCACTAGCAACACTGTGAATATTGCTATAATTTGTGCAAGTCTTGCTTTTGTCAGTTTTTCAGCTGCCATGTCTATATTCCTATGTAACTTACTTCAAACTTTTAGGAAGAAGTACGATTAACCTATTGGTATCTCAGGTATAGTAACGATGAAAATGTTGCTTTTATTTAAAATCATTGTTGCTAGTTGGTGTTTTAACTTGGCATTATGATTTGGGTAATATTACAACACTATTTTAGTGTTGATGCTATGTAGTTAATTATAAGATTGGAAGCATTCAAGATGAGCCAAGAACATCAGCTTGAGCATGATTATAACTACACGGTTGTACGTCAATTTGCCTTAGTTACAATACTTTGGGGAATTGTTGGTATGAGCGTTGGGGTTTTAATTGCTGCTCAATTAGTTTGGCCACAGCTTAACTTTGATACGCCGTGGTTAACGTACAGCCGTTTACGTCCTTTACATACCAATGCAGTTATATTTGCATTTGGCACTAGTGCCCTATTTGCATCATCTTATTATGTTGTGCAAAGAACATGTAAAACCCGCCTCTTTGGTGGATTGTTAGTACCCTTCACTTTCTGGGGATGGCAGGCAATAATCTTAGCCGCTGTTATCTCTCTACCTTTGGGTTATACAACCAGTAAAGAATACGCAGAATTAGAATGGCCAATTGATATTGCGATTGCGATTGTTTGGGTCTCTTATGCGATAGTCTTCTTTGGAACCTTAGTTAAAAGAACAACATCACATATTTATGTTGCTAACTGGTTCTTTGGTGGCTTTATTCTGACCGTTGCTGTTCTTCATATTGTTAATAGCATGGCCATTCCGGTTTCCTTTGGAAAGTCTTACTCCATTTACTCTGGTGCTGTCGATGCTATGATTCAGTGGTGGTATGGACATAATGCGGTTGGCTTCTTGCTAACTGCTGGTTTCTTAGGAATGATGTATTACTTCGTGCCAAAACAAGCAGAACGCCCAGTTTACTCTTACCGATTATCAATAGTACATTTCTGGGGACTGATTTCTCTTTATATTTGGGCTGGTCCTCATCATCTTCACTACACTGCTCTTCCTGACTGGACCCAATCTCTAGGTATGGTCATGTCTATCCTATTATTTGTCCCATCTTGGGGGGGGATGATTAACGGTATTATGACTTTATCCGGTGCATGGCATAAATTACGTTATGACCCCATTCTTCGCTTTCTAATTGTTTCATTATCTTTCTATGGTATGTCTACCTTTGAAGGCCCGATGATGGCAATTAAAACGGTCAATGCTCTGTCCCATTATACTGACTGGACTATTGGTCATGTCCATTCTGGCGCATTAGGCTGGGTTGCTATGGTCACGATCGGTTCTCTTTATCATTTGATTCCAAAGCTATTTGCTCAAGAGCGGATGTATTCAATTAAATTGATTAACGTGCATTTCTGGCTTGCCACTATCGGTACTGTTTTGTATATCGTGGCGATGTGGATTTCAGGTGTCATGCAAGGTTTGATGTGGCGTGCGGTTAATTCTGATGGAACATTGACGTATAGTTTTGTTGAAACCGTTGAGGCTTCTCACCCTTTCTATCTAGTTCGCTTTATCGGTGGTGTCATTATTGTATCAGGTATGCTTTTGATGGCTTACAACACATACAAAACTATTAGCGCACCAGATAATAGCTTGAAATCTATTCCACAACCGGCTTTATAAGGAGGCTATCGTATGAGTTCTAATAAGAATCGCCATTCAATAGTCGAGAAAAACGTCGGTTTATTGGCAATTTTAATGGCATTTGGCATTAGTTTAGGTGCATTAGTCGAAATCACTCCACTAATGTTCCAGAAACAAACTACAGAGCCTGTTGAAGATTTAAAACCTTACACTGCTCTGCAAATGGAAGGTCGCGATATTTATATTAAAGAAGGCTGTCATGTTTGCCATAGCCAGATGATTCGTCCATTTAGAGCTGAAACTGAGCGATATGGTCACTACTCTGTTGCTGGTGAGTCAGTATGGGAGCATCCATTTTTATGGGGATCAAAGCGTACCGGACCTGATTTAGCCCGTGTAGGTGGTCGCTATTCTGATGAATGGCATCGTGTACATTTAATAGATCCTCGAGAAGTGGTTCCTGAATCAATCATGCCTGGTTATCCGTGGCTTGCTGAAAACAAACTTACCGGTGAATTAACAGAAAAGAAATTGCGTCTTTTCCGTGATTCATTTGGTGTCCCATATACCGATGAAGATATTTCGAATGCCAAAAAAGATGTAGAAGGTAAAACAGAGCTAGATGCTCTTATTGCTTACCTTCAATCACTTGGCCATGCGATGAAATAAGGAGCGCAATCAAATGGATATTATAGCTATGCATAGTATTTGGACTGTTGTTCTTTTCATTAGTTTTTGCGGCGTAGTTTGGTGGGCTTACGGAAGTAAAAAGCGCCAATCGCGCTTTGATGAAGCAGCCAACATGATTTTTGATGATGAACCTGCTGCACAAGAGAACAAAAAACAAGGGGGAATGGAGCTATGACTACATTCTGGAGCGTCTGGATCACAGTTATTACTTTAGGCACCATCTTCGGTATTGCTGCGATTTTGATCTGGTGTTTAAAAGATAAGATGGGAGTGGAGGAAGGCGAAGATATGGGCCATGAATACGATGGTATTCGTGAACTTAATAATCCGCTGCCCAAATGGTGGACTTACCTATTCTTCTCCGCTTTTCTTTTTTCAGCCGTCTATTTAGCCTTATTCCCTGGTTTAGGTAATTTCCCAGGCTTATTAGGTTGGACAAGTTCACCTCAACAGGTAAGAACGGTAGCTGAATTGAATGCCGCGATTGAAAACGCACAAGATAATAAACAGTTAGATCAATATGCCAGAGAATTAGATTCTGCGAATAAATTTTATGGTAAATCCTTTAAGCGTTTAGCCTATAACGAAGCAGGTACCGGTTATAAGCCTACGGCTGAGATAGCTTCAGATCCAGCAGCATTAAAAGTAGGACAGAATTTATTTTTACAAAACTGTTCTCAATGCCATGGTTCTGATGCTCGTGGGCAAAAAGGCTTTCCTAATTTAACCGATAGCGCATGGTTATATGGTGGTGAGCCAGAAGCTATTATCACGACGATTAAATATGGTCGTCATGGTGCAATGCCAGCTTGGGGAGAGTTATTAGGTGAAGATGGTACACGTGATGTTGTGAGTTACGTTTTGAGTTTATCTGGACGTAAAGTCAACGCTCGTGAAGCTGCTGCTGGTAAAATTCGTTTTGCTTCATGCATTGCCTGTCATGGAACCGATGGTAAAGGTAACCCTGCATTCGGAGCACCTGATTTGACTGATAATGACTGGTTATTCGGTGATTCACGAGCAGATGTTACTGAAACCGTTATGTACGGTAGACAAGGCGTAATGCCAGCATGGGAAAATATTCTAGGTGAAGATAAAGTGCAATTAGTTGCAGCTTACGTCTGGAGTTTAAGTAATTCCCAATCTACTGAGCAAAAAAAATAATAACATGTTCAAACAGCCTCGATCTGGGGCTGTTTATTTGCCCTACGAGTATATTATGCAAAAACCTTGGTATAAGCAGTTCTGGCCGTGGTTCCTTTTATTCCTTCCACTGTCTGCCGTTGTTGGTAGTTTTGTGACCTTAGGCCTATTTGTTAAAAATAGCGTTAATCTGGTCTCTGAAGATTATTATAAAGAAGGTAAAGGTATTAACGTCGACTTAACTAAAATTCATGTAGCAAAAGCTTTTAAGCTAAAAGCCTCCGTTATTTCAACCGCAACGGGTATTGAAGTTACTTTAGATAGAGGTTCATTAACATTCTATCCTGCTCTCAATGTATCGTTTACTCATCGAACATTACCGGATCGCGATTTTGAGCAAACGATCACATCAGATGCGCATGGGCGATATCGCATCAGTTTATCATCACCCATTCAAGGCCCATGGTTTGTGAAACTTCAACCTCATGATAGTGAATGGTTAATTCAAGGCAAAGTTACCTTTCCTTCAGAATCTCCGACCATTTTACTAAATTAAGGCTCATCATGATAAAAAAATCGGCATCAAAAGAATGCTATCACTGCGGTGATATTGTTCCCGATAAAGCCAGTTTTAGCATTGAGATTTTAGGAGAGCTTAGGGATATGTGCTGCCCTGGGTGCCAATCTGTCGCCCAAACCATTATTAGCAGCGGATTAGTTTCTTATTACCAATATCGCACCGCAACTGCTGAAAAAGCGGACCTAGTCCCTGAGCAACTTAAAGAGCTGATCCATTACGATAATAAAGAAGTGCAGAGTGAATTTGTTCGCTATAGCGAGGATATTTCCGAGATAACACTCTCATTAGAGGGGATATCATGTGCGGCCTGTGCTTGGTTAATTGAAAAACAATTAGGCTCTCAGGGTGGTGTTATTCAAATAAGAGTCAATATAACGACCAGCCGCGCCATTTTAAGTTGGGATGACACTCAAACACAACTAAGCCAACTTCTCAAAATCATTCACCAGTTAGGTTATAAAGCGGCACCATTTGAGCCAAATAAACAAGAGGAAGGCTATCATCAAATGATGAAGCAATACCTTTATCGTCTTGGGGTTGCGGGGTTAGCCACAATGCAAGTCATGATGCTGGCTGTTGCTTTGTATTTTGAAGTATTTTCAGATCTAGATAGTGAGTTCAAACAATATCTACGCTACGTAAGTTTGATTTTCGCAACTCCAGTATTACTTTATTCCGCTCAACCTTTTTACCTTAATGCATGGCGTAGTTTAAAAGCTCGCAGTTTAGGCATGGATGTTCCCGTATCAATTGCTCTTATTTTTGCGTACACCGCAAGTTTGTGGGCGACGATAGCAGGAAAAGGTGAAGTATTTTTTGAATCCATATCAATGTTTACTTTTTTCTTACTTATTGGCCGATTTTTAGAAATGCGGGCTCGTCGAAAAGCCGCCACAGCAAGTGCAAACTTATTGAAATTGATCCCTGCCATGGCAAGAAAAATCGATGGTTCACAAATTCCAGTCAGAAGTTTACAAATTGGTGATATTGTTCGAGTTCTACCTGGCGAGCATATTCCGGCTGATGGAAAAATAATCAATTCGACAACTCAAGTTGATGAATCTATGTTAACTGGCGAATCTATCCCTGTATTAAAAACAGTTGATGACTTTGTCTTTGCTGGCACTATCAATGTTGATGAATCTTTTGATTTAGAAGTCACGCGCTATAAAGCTGATTCTATGATTTCTAATATTGTTCGTCTTCAAGATGAAGCTGAATTCTCAAAGCCTAAAATTGCAGAAATAGCGGATCGTATTGCTAAATATTTTGTTGCTACCATTCTCATTGTTGCATTACTTACTTGGGTTTACTGGCATCAATATCAGCCAGAATCTGCATTTTGGATTATGCTTTCCGTATTGGTAGCAACCTGCCCTTGCGCGCTTTCATTAGCAACACCAACAGCAGTAACCTGTGCAACTTCCCGTTTAGGGAACCTAGGTATTTTATTACGTAAAGGCCATGTATTTGAAACTTTATGTAAAGTGAATCATATTGTAATAGATAAAACTGGCACTCTCACTACTGGTGAAATCCATATAGATCAAACGACATTAAGCTCATTGGCTATCGAGAGAAATCTAACCACATTACAATGTTTAAGTATTGCCGCAGGTTTAGAGCAACATGCCAATCACCCCATCGCAAAGGCATTTCATGATAAGTTGGATACTTCTATAGAGTTTACTCAGGTGAATAATATTATAGGTTCTGGTTTGTCTGGATTCTACCAAAATCAGGAGTGGCGTATTGGAACATTGGAATTTTCCTTAGTGCATCCATCGCCACAAGCAGTGAAACTATCATCAAAAGCTTCGACTATTTATTTAACATCAAATGGTCAATTGATTGCTAGCTTTGAATACAGTGACCCCATTCGACCTGAAACGCCTGATTTTATTCAAGCGATACAATCTAAAGGATTGGATATCAGCATCTTAACGGGCGATACTGAATCTAGCGCCAGTAAAGTAGCGAAGAGTTTAGGTGTTAAAGATTATGTTTTTCAAGCTAAACCGGAAGACAAACTGAATTATTTAAAAGAGCTGAATAAAACTAAAATAACGTTAATGATCGGGGATGGTATAAATGATGCCCCTACTTTGGCAGGTTCTCACTTATCTGTAGCGATGGGTGGAGGTTCAGATGTTGCTAAAGCATCCGCTGATATGGTTCTTTTGGGTGATAAACTAGACCGAATCTTAGGTGCTAGGCAGTTAGCTCTTTTTACTCGCCGTATTATCAGGCAAAATCTTGCTTGGGCACTTGGATATAATCTCGTTATTTTACCTCTTGCCGTCATGGGATTTGTTGCACCATATATTGCAGTATTAGGAATGTCTGTCAGCTCTATTATTGTAGTTACCAATTCATTAAGGCTATTAAAATAATGGAAAGCTTATATATTTTAATCCCTATTGCTATCGTCTTTGTATGCATTGCGGTTGCAATTTTCATCTGGGCAGTGAAAAGTGATCAGTTTGATGATCTCGATCGCCAAGGACACAGTATTTTTTTTGATGACAACGAAGATAAACCGAAAGTAAACCATCAATCGGATGAAAAGGCACCATGATACAAGACTGGATTGCGGCTTTTTTGATTGGTGTATTAGGTGCTGGTCATTGTATGGGAATGTGTGGTGGTATAGCAGGGTTAATGAATTTGGGTCAAACCTCAATAAAATCTAACTGGCTCAATCCCCTTTTCTATAACCTAGGTCGAATCTCAAGTTATAGCCTAATAGGTGCACTTATTGGGGGGTCTTTATCAACGGTCATACAATATTCAGGCGTCAATAATTCCTTGGTATGGCTACGGATCATGTCGTCTTTATTTATGATTATTCTAGCCCTCTATATTGGGCAGTGGTGGCAAGGATTACTCCATATAGAAAAGGCTGGACAACACATATGGAAGTATATATCACCAATAGGGCAGAAGCTTTTGCCTATTAAGCACCCTATCTATGCCATTCCTTTTGGGTTTATCTGGGGCTGGTTGCCTTGTGGTTTGGTGTATTCAATGCTGACCTGGTCTGCTGCCGCAGGTAGTGCCAAACAAGGGGCTTTAGTTATGCTATCTTTTGGTTTAGGTACTCTTCCTTTAATGCTTGCTGTTGGGGTTAGTACTGGAAAGTTAAAAACTTGGCTTCGTCTATTGTTTATTCGCCGATTAGGTGCTGCATTTCTCTTCATTTATGGTCTGTTTCAATTGTATGAATCACTTTTTAAGCTTTTATGAAAATTTAAAACTTTATATAAGAAATTAAAAAAATCATATTGTTACTGATTAAACCAACCACCTATTACTTTCAACTATCCTTTGGGTTTAGATACTGCTAAAATATTGATGCATATCAATTATAACGCTTGGTAATTTATGATTTCAGATAATTCAAAAACGAAACCTGTCCAATCTGGCGGCTGTGCAATTCATTGTCAGGATTGCAGTATCAGCCAGCTATGCATTCCTTTCACCTTAAATGATTCTGAACTGGATCAGTTAGATGAAATTATTGAGCGAAAAAAGCCGATTCAAAAAGGCCAAGAAATCTTTAAAGCAGGTGATGAGCTTAAATCTTTATATGCGATTCGATCTGGCACGATCAAAAGTTACACAATTACGGAACAAGGTGATGAACAAATCACTGCATTCCATCTTGCGGGTGATTTAATTGGTTTTGATGCAATTAACGAAAATTCACACCCAAGCTTTGCACAAGCACTTGAAACGTCCATGGTATGTGAAATACCATATGAAAACTTAGATGACCTATCAGGTAAAATGCCTAAATTGCGTCAACAAATCATGCGTTTGATGAGTAATGAAATCAAAGGCGATCAGGATATGATTCTACTGCTTTCAAAGAAAAATGCAGAGGAACGCTTAGCTGCATTTCTTTTTAGTCTATCAACACGTTTTTCTCAACGTGGTTTCTCCCCTCGAGAGTTTCGTTTAACCATGACTCGTGGTGACATTGGTAATTATCTTGGTTTAACTGTTGAAACTATCAGCCGCTTATTAGGCCGCTTTCAAAAAAGCGATATTTTAGCGGTTAAAGGCAAATACATTACGATTAATAACCATGATGAACTACAGAAGTTAGCTGGTGTAGTGAATGATTAACAATCGTCAAATCAAATAGTTAAAAGGTCGAATATATGATGTATTCGACCTTTTTCTTTTTAAAGATTGATCTATGTACTTAAAAAATAAACAAGATTCAGCTACAGTTAGTGAGAGACAAACTCGTATATTGATTATATTGAAAAGTTAAGGAAGCTGTTATGGATGAATATAAAAGCATTTTAGTCGTAGCTGACGTCAACAACACTGAGCAATCTGCACTTTCACGTGCTTTTCAAATTGTTCGAGATCTCCCAACCTCTACACCTATTACTTTCTTTCTTTCAATTTATGATTTCTCTTATGACATGACATCAATGTTATCTTCTGATGAACGTGATGCTATGCGTCGAGGTGTAATACAACAACGTGAAGAGTGGATGAAGGAGGTTTCCGCACCTTACGTTCAAGCTGGTATTCAGTTCACGATTAAAGTTATTTGGCATCATCGCCCATTTGAGGCAATCATTGGTGAGATATTTGCGGGTGAGCATGATTTACTTCTGAAAGCGACGAGAAAGCACGATACCTTAGAGACTGTATTTTTCACACCGACTGATTGGCATTTATTACGTAAATGCCCTTGCCCTGTTCTATTAGTCAAAAATCATGATTGGCCTCTCAATGGGAGTATTGTCGCCTCCGTTCATGTTGGATCTGAAAGTGAATCACATGTATCACTAAATCACTATATGACAGAACAAGCCATTAAGTTTTCAAAGCCCCTTAATGCAGAGGTTTATTTAGCAAACTCTTACCCCGTTACTCCAGCAAATGTGACGGTTGAGTTACCTGAATTTGATCCAACTTCTTATACTGATGCTGTTCGAGGTTTTCATTTAACCTCAATGAAGGCACTGCGACAAAAATATGGGATTGATGAAGAACATACTCGTGTTCTTGAAGGACTCCCCGAAGATGTTATCCCTAAAGTCGCTATGGAAGTTAGTGCAGGGCTTGTTATTATAGGCACAACAGGAAGAACTGGATTATCTGCGGTCTTTATAGGTAACACCGCGGAAAATGTCATCGATAAAATTAACTGTGATATTCTTGCCCTTAAACCGCACGGTTATATCAGCCCACTCGATCCTAATAATTAAGTAATCATTACATTATCCACTACTCTAAAAGAGCAACTACGTCGTATTGCTCTTTTATTATTTGTGGGTATGATACTGCCTTCATTTATGTATTGAAAATATGTACTACATAAGCGTTTAGGTAAGTTAAGGTCTATCATCATGAGTTCAAATAAAAATATCACACCAGAAGCTAAATCTGAGGCTAAAACCAAACAGTATGACTTCAATAAGCTACAAAAACGTATTCGTCGTAGTACCGGACAAGCCATTGCTGATTATAATATGATTGAAGATGGTGATCGTATCATGGTGTGCTTATCTGGTGGGAAAGATAGTTTTACCATGCTAGATATATTAATGAGTTTAAAGAAGAGTGCTCCTGTTAACTTTGATCTGATTGCAGTAAATCTAGACCAAAAACAACCAGGCTTTCCTGATCATATTCTTCCTTCTTACCTTAATGAACTAGGTGTTGAGTACAAAATCGTCACTGAAGATACTTATTCAATTGTTAAAGATAAAGTCCCTGAAGGTAAAACTACATGTTCTTTATGCTCACGTTTACGTCGTGCCATTTTATATCGTACAGCTAAAGAAATTGGCGCTACAAAAATTGCCTTAGGCCATCATCGCGATGATATTTTAGAGACATTATTCCTGAACATGTTTCATGGTGGAAAATTAAAAGCGATGCCACCAAAACTGGTTTCCGATAATGGCGAGCATGTTGTCATTCGCCCATTAGCTTATTGCCGTGAAAAAGATATTATCAAGTATTCCGATTTACGTGAATACCCTATCATTCCGTGTAATTTATGTGGTTCACAGCCAAATTTACAACGCCAAAATATTAAGCAAATACTTAATGAATGGGATAAACGCTTTCCTGGTCGAATTGAAACTATGTTTAAAGCTGTACAAAATGTAGTTCCAAGCCATTTAGCCGACTACGACCTATTTGATTTTAAATCCATAGATCGTGATTCTGGAGTTATTAATGGTGGGGATATTGGTTTTGATAAAGAAGAAATGCCACAACTCTCTGTAATGCCAGATGAAGATGTCATACGTTTTGATCCTAAAATGCAGTTAGATGTTAGTAATATCTAACTAACCTGAACTCTGAATAAGAACGTCTATAGTCTATTTTCATCGTTTACAGAGCAACACAGGAATTTGGATGTATAACTTGGAAAAATCATGAATAAAATACCTGAACTATTACGCTAATTTAAGTAAATTAGGCTCTAAAAGAACACATTGTTTGGCTTTAATCACCCAAAATTCAAATTAAATGTATCAAATTTAAAAACCGAATGAATACTTTTGTATCCATTCGGTTTCTAAGATTAGTATTTCGTAAACAGACAACGAAAACATTCTATTTTTCTAATAATGGAAGTGTTCTAAATGTTGGTTTAGGAAGGTGTAAAATAGAACCTGGTTTTAACTCTGCTAGCTTAATCAATGCCTTACCATTTCTAATTTCAATGTCCTGCCCATCTGTGACAGCAATCCACCCAGTATTTAAATTAGAAAATTCAAGTGTCAAGCCAACAATATCTGGTGAAAACCAACGAGAAAACATACCGCCTAAATCATCAAGCATATTATCCATTTGAGGTACTAAGCTTTTTACTTTATCGTAATTGATATCACCAGATAAAGGCTGCTTAGTCATCACTACCATCGAGAAATCACACTGTTTTCCCTCTTCAGTATTAATGTAAACCAAAGGTCCTACTTGGCGTAAATTATCATCTAGAGGAACAATCAATTCTTGATTATCAGGAATATGAAACTCTTCATAGTGTTTTTCCTTTTCCATCCAAGCCTTATCAATACGACATAGATTCGATGAATCATGCTGTTGAAAGAAAAATGCCACTTTAATATCGGGGTGTCCTTCCTCTGTATTATTCTTCATTTGTGTATACAACTTAGAATAATTGTCACCACCAGTGCAAAAATGATCCACTAACACCAATTGAAAATTGATCCACTTGGTATCATTCAGTTTTAACAAAACTGGATGGTGATTATGTTAAC
>NZ_JAAUWW010000026.1 GCF_014694375.1 Vibrio sp. S17_S38 | reverse complement strand
AGCTGGAATATTAGAAATTAGCAATAGCTGAGCAAATAAGTGGATCAATATTAAAACGGTGAATTTTTAAAAAAGTGGATCAGATTTCAACTGGTGTTGACATTTAGTAAGCCTAGATTTGATTAGTGCACCTTATATCTAGTGAGGATAAGACTGATATTTTTATCAAACTATTTTCTGAGTGGGATACTTTATTAAATATAAATATAAATATAAAATAGGCTTTAATTTATTGATTCACACTGGTGAGGCTAGCATTGAGAGGCTTGTTATCAGTCTTTCTTTGAATGTAGAGAAAGTAAGCAAATTCATCGGTACGTTTTTATGTTGGTTTATTAGTTTTTAGAGCTTCCTATAATAGCCTTTAAAGAATCATGAAAGGATTACACGAATATTTCAATATTCGAATTGGCGTGAGGGAATTTTGAAGCTAGTCAGAATACTATGTTATAGCTTTGAAAAGCTTCAATTCGATAATGATTATTTGATATTAATCAGAGAGTACTGAAATTATACTATTCTTGCTTATTTATTTTGTTTTCAATATCAGTTAATTTTTTTTCTAACTCATTGAGCTTTTGGCGAGTGCGCAATAATACTTGAGTTTGTACGTCAAACTCTTCACGTGATACTACATCTAGCTTATTGAGCTGACCTTGTATAACTTGTTGTACTTTCTTATTTACATCAGAGCCAAGATCTTTGACTGGGGCTGGCATAGACTCATGTATCTGTTTCGCAATTTGCTCTAATTTTTTTGCATCAAACATATTGGGTTAACTCCTAATTAAGTGTGCCTATTCTATGCAAAATCATCTTAAATGTCGTTAAGATTAAATGAAAAAGGCTACCAGAGGCAGCCTTTCATATTAAGTTTTTTATTTATCACTTCATTTGTTATTTTGGTTCTTCGATAGCTGGGATGCTTTCATCAAACTCTGGAAGTGGTTTATGTTCGCTTGCTAAATAACTGTAAATTACAGGTAATACGAATAAGGTGAACAATGTCCCGATGGCTAGGCCTGATACAATAACAATACCAATGCTAAAGCGTTGTGCTGCACCTGCGCCACTTGCATACAGTAGTGGGATCAAGCCAGCGATCATTGCCGCTGTTGTCATTAATATCGGACGTAAACGAATTTTAGCCGACTCCATAACTGCTTGAGTTCTTGATTTACCGTTGTGCAACTGCTCTTCTTTGGCGACTTCACAGATTAATATACCATGCTTGGTAATTAGACCAACCAAGGTGATTAAACCTACCTGTGAGTAGATGTTCATCGTTGCAGCACCCCATGATAAAGAGATTAAAGCGCCACAAATAGCGAGAGGAACAGACACAAGAATAACCAATGGATCTCGAATTGATTCAAATTGAATAGCAAGAACCAAGAAAATCACCGCCAATGCTAGACCAAAGGTTGCGAATAAAGCATTTCCTTCGGTGACATACTGACGGGCTTCACCTAAGTAATCATGGCTATAGCCTAGTGGTAATTTTTCCGCAGCTACAGTTTCAAACCAATCAACAGCTTCACCCATTGAGGTTGTTGGTGAAGGTACAGCTCCGATAGTTGCTGAATTAAGCTGATTAAAGTGAGGTAGTGATCTTGGCTCAGCGACAACGTCAATATCAACTAAGCTTCCCAGTGGTACAGCATGTCCATTGGCTGAGCGAACATAGTAGCTATTCATTGATTCTGGGTTTAAACGATATTTACGTTCAACTTGAGGGATCACTTCATAAGAACGTCCATTTAAATCAATACGGTTAACGTAGCCATCTGACATCATGGTGCCAAGAGTTACCGCAATGTCTTGCATGGTAACACCATAAGCTCCTGCTTTATCTTTATCTATATTGATTTTCATGGTGGCAGAATCAAAGTTCAAATCAAGATTTGAGTAAACAAATAATGGGTTTTTTGATGCTTCCGTTAATATATCACTCGCCACTTGGAATAGACTTTCAAAACTATTAGGTGTCGTGATAACAAACTGAATAGGCAAACCACCGCCAGCCCCTGGTAATTCAGGCATTTGGAAAGCAGTAACCGCCATTCCAGGAATATCTTTTACCAGTTGCCCAACACGGTTAGTCACCTCTGCTTGACTCGCTTCACGTTGACTCCAAGTTTTCATTGAAGCAATACCAAAAGCTTGGTTGGAAGATGGAACCCCCGTGAATACCTGTGCATATTGAACTTCTGGTTGATCCACTAGAATTTTGTTCACATCATTCATGGTATTTTGCAGATAATCCAAGTTCGCATTAGATTGACCAGTACCCATTAATACCACCACACCTTTGTCTTCAGGTGGAGCTAGTTCACTTGGAATAAACTTAAATAGAATTGGCAGGCTGATGAAAACAATCACACCAAAAGCAATAACAACAGGGCGACGTTGCATAACAGCATGAAGCATGCGCTCATAGCGGTTAGTCATACGATCCAGAACACTATGAACGATTTGTTCAAATCTGCTTGGTTTGGCATGTTCCACGAGCATTTTTGAACACATCATTGGTGATAGTGTTAATGCGATGATTCCTGAAACAAATACGGCACCCGCGAGTGTTAAAGCAAACTCTTTGAATAGAGAACCAGTAATTCCACCCATTAAGGCAATAGGAGCATATACCGCGCCTAGAGTAACGGTCATGGCAATAACTGGAACGGCTATTTCTCGTGTTCCAATGATAGCAGCTCGGAAAGGCGTTTCTCCTAGTTTGATATGTCTATCGACGTTCTCAAGAACCACGATCGCATCATCAACCACAAGACCGATGGCTAATACCATGGCAAGCAGAGTCATTAAGTTCCACGAGAACCCCATAACTTGCATTACCATTGCCACACCAATTAATGACAGTGGAATAGTGACAATTGGAATTAAGACAGCACGGAAGGAGCCCAAGAATAAAGTTATAACGATTAATACAATGACAGCCGCTTCTAAAATTGTATGGATTACTTCGTTAATCGACTCATTGATGGCGACCGTTGAGTCATACATTACCTGTACATTAATATTGCTTGGTAAGTTTTTCTTAATTTCAGGTAGCAACTCAAGAACATCATGAGCAATGTTAATTGGATTTGCTGTTGGAGAGGCATCAATGGCCGCAACTACAGCCTCAGATCCATTCGCGCTGGCTCTATAAGTATCATGACTTTTTGCTAGTGTGACTTTTGCGATGTCACCGAGTCGGATAACTTGGCCATCATTAGAACGTACAACTAACTTCTCTAGTTCATCCACATTCGAAACTTGAGTATTAGCACTGCCGTTATATAAGACAAATTCTCCCGTTGCTTGACCAGCAGCTGATTGATAGTTGTTGGCATTCAAAACTGTCATGATATCGGTTGCGGTTAAATCAAATGCTCCCATTTTTGCAGGATCGAGCCAAATACGCATGGCATATTTCATTCCGCCATACAGGTTGACTTTTGACACACCATTAACGGTAAATAGCTGAGGGTTGACCACTCGTTCTAAGTAATCCGTGATCTGGCTTGATGCTAATTCTTTACTAGTAAAACCAATGTACAGCACGGATGTCGTACTACCAGTAGACATGCTGAGTGTTGGATCTTCAGATTCTTTTGGAAGTTGAGACCGCACTGAGTTAGTTTGAGCCAGAATATCAGAGAGCGCACCATTAGGATCGGTGTTGAGCTTCATCGTTACCGTGATAGTAGAAGACCCCATGACTGAAGATGAAGTCATATAATCAATATTATCGGCTTGTGCAATCGCTTGTTCCAAAGGTTGGGTAATAAAGCCTTGGATCAAATCTGCACTTGCACCGTAATAACTGGTGGTGACTGTGACCACTGTATTCGTCATTTCTGGGTATTCACGCACCTGCATTTTGAAAATAGCTTGCATACCAAGCAATGCAATCAAAAAGCTGAGTGATACCGCAAGAACCGGACGCTTAATAAAAATATCAGTAAAACGCATTATGCCTCCGGTTACAGCATTGGGGTTTTAGCGGGAGGGGTTGTTGCATCGCTTTCAACCACTTTCACTTTGGAATGATTACTTAGGCGAACTTGTCCTGAGGTAATCACAGTTTCTCCTGCTTTTATACCATCTAGAATATGGACGATATCTGCTTGGCGCTCTCCGACTTTTACCACTCGTTGTTCTACGCGTTTTTCATCATCTTTTTCAGTCAGAACATAAACACTATTACCATATAAAGTATAAGTAATTGCGGTTTGAGGAATCGAAACTTGATCTTTCAATGTTGGCAAAACAATACTAGCGCGAGCAAACATTCCTGAGCGTAACTTATTATCATTGTTTGGAATTTCTGCTTGTACTTGAATCAAACCACTTTGGGCATTTACCGCTGGCTCTATTGCACTGACTTTACCGGTAAAAGGAGTATTAGGATAAGAATCAACATTAATGTTGATGGTCTGATTTAGATGGATCAAACTAATATCGGTTTGCGGTACAGTAAAGCGTAAACGCATAACACTGATATCTTCCAAGCGAGTAACATCATCACCAACTTGCATAAATTGACCTAAATACACATTACGTAGACCTACAATACCGGCAAAAGGGGCTGTGACTGTACGGCGTTCAATCGTAGCATTTAAGCTTTCGATATCGGCAGACAAAGAAAGATAGCTGGCCTTAGCATCATCGTATGCTTCTTGAGAAATAGAGTTTTTCTTATATAAGTTGGCATAACGTTCTGATTTTGCACGAGCCGCTGGTAGGCGAGCTTGAGCACTTTCAGGTTTGCTTTTTCTACTTTTGAATCAAGTTGAATGAGCATTTGCCCTTCCTTGATTTCATTCCCAGATTCAAACGAAATTTTATTGACCATACCACTTTCTTGCGACGTAAGAGTTACGCCTTGCAAAGGTTCAATGAAACCAATGGCATCAATAGTTGGAACCCAGTCGGAGGATTCTACTTTTTGAACAGTGACAGGAAACTCAGGCTCTGGCATGTTAGCCATATACTCAGCAATTTTTTGTTGTTTAAACATGTTAAAACCAATTACGCTACCGAAAAGTAGCAAGGCAAGTAACAACATGAAGAAAGTCCACTTTTTCATTTTAATTAGAACTCCAAGTTTCGAAATAGAGATAGAGCAGCAAATTAATGCTGAATAACCGCATCCCAGCTCGCATAAATAGCAGAGTCTAGTGCGGATTCGGTGATGGTATAGCAGCCGAGTACATGTTTTCTGGCTAATGCCAAACTTACATCTAAGCTTAAACTGGCCAAAATATGGTTATCGAGAGGCTTAAATATGCCTTGAGCTTTACCTTCGTTAAATAAGTTTTCAATCTTGTAGAATAGTAGCCTCTCTTGTTCTGTTTTACATCGACTTGCCGTTGGTAGTGCTTCATATTGGATTCGATTTAAAATCATATCAATTTCAGTTTTAGTTGAGGTAATATGAGCGACATTTTTCCAAATAAGAATAAATCGATCCTTTATCGTCATATTATCTTCAACGCCTTGCTGAACCATGCTGGCAACTCGTTGTAAGACATGAAGACGAACGGCCTCGACTAAATCATTTTTATCTTCGAAATAGCGGTAAATCGTTCCAGCTGCAACACCCGCTTCTTTGGCGAGCTTATGCATAGACAACCCATGAAATCCGTTATGAGCGATTAACTGCTCCGCGGTATCTAAGATAAGTTGTCGTTTGTCTGTATTTTGTATGTTGTGTTGCTCGACCATAATTCAACACTAATGAATGAACGTTCATTCATTATATGGTGAACTTAATAATTCGCCATTAATATTCACACTTATTATTATTTAGTTACATTTGGTGTGTAATCTGATTCATAAAAATATGAGAAAGCATGAAGTTAAATCCAAGGCAAAACGAAGCCGTTAAATTTGTTGCTGGCCCATGCCTAGTTCTTGCTGGGGCTGGCTCTGGTAAAACGCGCGTGATCACGAATAAAATCGCTTACTTAGTTCAGCAGTGTGGATACCAATCTCGACATATTGCTGCTGTGACCTTTACTAATAAAGCGGCTCGGGAAATGAAAGAACGAGTAGCGCAGACGTTAGGTAAACAAGAGTCTCGCGGATTGATGATCTCCACCTTTCATACACTGGGCCTCAATATTATTCGTCGTGAATATAAAGCGTTAGGGTTAAAGGCCGGATTTTCATTATTTGATGATCAAGACCAACTTGCTTTACTAAAAGATCTGACAGAAGAACAGATTGATGGCGATAAAGACTTGCTGCGTCAGTTAATGAGTAGTATTTCTAATTGGAAAAATGACATGTTGACTCCAGAGCAGGTCATGGGTCGGGCGCAGTCTGAGCAAGATCACTTATTTGCATATTGTTTTGATATGTATCAAAAGCAAATGAAAGCCTATAACGCATTAGATTTCGATGACTTAATTGCCATGCCTGTATTGCTACTCAAAACTAATCAGGATGTGAGAGATCGTTGGCGAGCAAAAATTCGTTATTTATTAGTGGATGAATATCAAGATACCAACACCAGCCAATATGACTTGGTTCGCTTGCTTGTTGGAGAGCGTGCTCGCTTAACTGTCGTTGGAGATGATGATCAATCTATCTACTCATGGCGGGGAGCAAAGCCGCAAAACTTGGTGCTATTAAATCAGGATTTCCCTCAGTTAAAAGTCATTATGCTGGAGCAAAACTATCGTTCAACCAGCCGTATTTTGCGTTGCGCCAATATTTTGATTGCGAATAATCCACATGTGTTTGAAAAAACGTTATTTTCAGAAATTCCAGACGGTGAAAAGCTCAAATTATTGATGGCGAAAAATGAAGAGCACGAGGCAGAAAGAGTGACAGGTGAGATCATTGCTCACAAATTTTTGAATCGAACGCATTACAAAGATTACGCCATTTTATATCGAGGTAATCACCAATCACGTTTAATTGAAAAGTCATTAATGCAAAACCGTGTGCCTTATAAAATATCTGGTGGCACTTCATTTTTTGCACGGGCTGAAATTAAAGACATCATGGCGTATTTACGTATATTGGTGAATCCGGATGATGATAATGCTTTCTTACGTATTGTTAATACACCAAAGCGAGAGATTGGGCCGGTGACGCTCGAAAAGTTAGGTAGCTACGCTAATATGCGCGGCAAAAGCTTATTTGAAGCGAGCTTTGAAATTGGCCTAGAACAGCATCTTTCAGGGCGAGGATTAGAGTTATTGCGTCGCTTTACCGATTGGGTTGTGCAAATTTCTGATAATGCGGAGCGTGGCAATACCGTTGAAGCCGTGCGCTCATTAGTGCGAGATATTCATTACGAAGATTGGCTATATGAAACTTCTGCCAGCCCAAAAGCTGCTGAAATGAGAATGAAGAATGTTTCGGATTTGTATTCTTGGATCACTGCGGATTTAGAAGGTGATAATTATGACCAAGAAGTTAAAACCTTAAAAGAAGTGGTACAGCGTCTGACGCTGCGTGACATGATGGAGCGTGGAGAAGGCGAAGATGATGCAGACCAAGTGCAATTAATGACTTTACATGCATCGAAAGGTTTAGAGTTTCCATATGTATTCTTAATGGGCGCAGAAGAGGGAATTCTACCTCATCAAACCAGTATTGATGAAGATAACGTGGAAGAAGAGCGACGTTTGATGTACGTGGGTATCACGCGAGCACAAAAAGAACTAACGTTTACTATGTGTCGTGAGCGTCGTCAATATGGTGAATTACTAAAGCCCACCCAAAGTCGATTTCTTGATGAATTGCCCTTCGATGATGTTGAATGGGAAGCTCAGAAAAAAACACAAACAGCAGAAGAAAGAATGGAAAAAGGGCAGACTCATATCGCTAATTTAAAGGCTATGTTTAAAAAATAGTAATAACCATTATTTAATATTGGTTAATTGGAAAATAAAAATGTTGCCGCTATGGGTATTTATGGCGGCAACGTTTAAGTCAATTATAACCCTTCCGTCATATGTTTAATGGCGGCGACTAATTCATCATCAGTACAGTCCATACAAGTACCTTTTGGTGGCATCGCATTAAAACCGTTAATTGCATGATCTTTTAATACGTCCATACCTTTAGCTAAATGTGGTTGCCAATCGGTGGCATCACCTTTTTTCGGTGCGCCGCTCACGCCAGTTCCGTGGCAAGCGACGCAATATGTGCCGTAGACTGTTGCACCATCTCGTGGGCCAGAAGGTTCCGCGTTGACGGGTTCACTACCAGCTAAATAGACATCGCCGACAGGTTTAATTCGTTCAGTAATCGCATCACGCTCACTTTGGCTAAACTCAGCAGCAAAAGCTGAGAAAGTTAATGTGGCGGTAAGGAGCATTAAAATTGGGCGAATCATATTGATAAACTCACTATGTTATTATTTTATTTAGGTTATATTTTGCTGAGTACACGAATTCTTTCACTAACAGTATCAATGACAGTAGGCATCAAGGTTCGAGAAAATAATCGTTATAAAAATGTAAATATAAGGTAATTGTACCCTTTTCAATTTAGGCTAGAAACCATAAGATTGTCGCGATATGGCTTTGGTCACATCATAAATGGAAAGAGATAGGCTTTAATTGTAGAAAAACGCATCAAACAGTAAAAAAAGTTGAAAAAACACTAGACTGGCAAGTGTGATATCCGTATTATTCCACTCCGCCGATAGGGCATGCGCCCGTAGCTCAGCTGGATAGAGCGTTGCCCTCCGGAGGCAAAGGTCGAAGGTTCGAATCCTTTCGGGCGTACCATTTCTGGAATGCTTTAGAAAGTGAAGATCGGTGACAACATTGGTGGCTATAGCTCAGTTGGTAGAGTCCCGGATTGTGATTCCGGTTGTCGCGGGTTCAAGCCCCGTTAGCCACCCCATATTAAGGTAACTTTGAGTTCCCTGTTCTGATTTTTATCGGGGCGAAATACTTCAGTTAGTTCCTCCCAGATCTAACTATCAAGAAGTGAAATGAAAAATCTCGGTGAATAGCGCAGTTTTATAGTGCATCTCCGGCTTTTGGGAATAGCGGACCAGAGGGGAGACTCTAAGTCTGAAACTTGGAAGCAAAAGAAATTACTCGGTGAATAGCGCAGTTTGGTAGCGCATCTGGTTTGGGACCAGAGGGTCGGGGGTTCGAATCCCTCTTCACCGACCATTTTTAAAAGCCTTACAGAAATGTGAGGCTTTAAAAATTTAGTGGTGGCTATAGCTCAGTTGGTAGAGTCCCGGATTGTGATTCCGGTTGTCGCGGGTTCAAGCCCCGTTAGCCACCCCATTTATTAAGGTAACGTTAAGTCTCCTGTTTTGATTTTATCAAAGCGAAATAAAAATCTCGGTGAATAGCGCAGTTTGGTAGCGCATCTGGTTTGGGACCAGAGGGTCGGGGGTTCGAATCCCTCTTCACCGACCACATTAAAAAGCCTCATCTTCGGATGGGGCTTTTTTGTATTTCAATCTCGGTGAATAGCGCAGTTTGGTAGCGCATCCGATTTTGAAATAAAGAGCGGACCAGAGGGTCGGGGGTTCCCAGTATTTGAAAGTCAGCTCTTCACCGACCACATTAAAAAGCCTCATCTTCGGATGGGGCTTTTTTGCATTTTAATTTCGGTAAATGGCGTAATTTGGTAGCGCATCCGATTTTGAAATAAAGAGCGGACCAGAGGGGGCGGGGGTTCCCAAGTATTTGCAAGCCAGCTCTTCACCGACCATATTAGAAAGCCTCATCTTCGGATGGGGCTTTTTTTATTTCAATCTCGGTAAATGGCGAAGTTTGGTAGCGCATCCGATTTTTAAATAAAGAGCGGACCAGAGGGTCGGGGGTTCCCAAGTATTTGAAAGTCAGCTCTTCACCGACCACATTAGAAAGCCTCATCTTCGGATGGGGCTTTTTTTGTATTTCAATCTCGGTGAATAGCGCAGTTTGGTAGCGCATCCGATTTTGAAATAAAGAGTGGACCAGAGGGTCGGGGGTTCCCAGTATTTGAAAGTCAGCTCTTCACCGACCACATTAGAAAGCCTCATCTTCGGATGGGGCTTTTTGCTAGTATAAACAGTGGGTCTTTTTTAATCTTATTTATACTACTCTTTAGGCTCTTTGTTATTTGTGATTAATGTGAAAAGTTGTTCGCAATAAAGATTCTATTATCTGGTCGTAAACTTGGCTTAGGAATCTGGTTGTTGGATGAATGTTAATCAAATGTGCCTATTTAGTGTTCCAAAGCCAACTTTTATGCTGTGTTTATTGCTTTTTCATTAATTGTTTGCCAAATTGAAGCGCAAGAAGTTGCAGCAACTCATATTGAATGGGTGAATTGCATCGAATGGAATCGTTTTTTACAGACAGGGCAGAAAGCTGTCACAGCAGTAGAGGTCTGGTAATGCCACTTTTAGAAGTCAAAGATCTTCGGATTGAATATCCGTCGCGACATGGTGTACACGCGGCGGTTAAATCATTGTCATTTAGTATTGAGCGCGGCGAAATCGTCGGCGTTGTCGGTGAATCTGGCGCAGGGAAATCCACCGTAGGTAATGCTGTTATTGATTTATTGAGCCCTCCAGGCGTGATCGCTGGTGGTGAAGTATTTCTTGATGGTGAGAGAATCTCTGGTTTAACACCTGAGCAAATGAAGAAAGTTCGCGGATCTAAAATTGGTTTTATTTTTCAAGATCCGATGACTTCGCTAAACCCCCTTTTTACGGTTGAGCATCAACTTACTGAGACTATTCATGCCAATATGAAGGTTTCAGATAAAGAAGCTTATACCCGCGCATTGTCTTTAATGAATCAGGTGGGAATTCCTCAGCCTGAAAATCGCCTTAAGCAATATCCTCATCAGTTTTCTGGTGGCATGCGTCAGCGTGTCGTTATCGCCATTGCTTTGGCTGGTGAACCGGATTTAATTATTGCTGACGAACCAACGACGGCGCTCGATGTCTCGATTCAAGATCAAATCCTGACGCTTATTCGTGAATTATGTATTAAAAATAATGTCGGTTGCATGTTAGTTACTCACGATATGGGTGTGGTTTCGAATGTGACTGACAAAATTGCCGTTATGTATCGCGGTGACTTAGTTGAGTTTGGTGAAACGGCGAAAGTTTTAGGTACGCCAGAACATCCATATACTCACAGCTTAATTTCTGCTGTACCACGTTCAGATAAAAAATTCGATCGCTTCCCGTTGGTTAGTTATATCGAAGAAGCGCATGAGCTTGAGCCATTGGATGTGAAAAATCATTGGCTTGGTCAAAGTCAAGATCAGCGTGATTATACTGGTCCACTATTGAACGTAGAGAATGTCAGCCTTCGCTTTACTACCAAGGATTCTTTTTTTGAGTCTCGTCGTGAATATGTGCAAGCATCAAACAATGTAAGCTTTCAAGTTAATGAAGGTGAAACCTTTGGTTTAGTCGGTGAGTCTGGTTCAGGTAAATCGACCATTGCGCGTGTTATTGCAGGATTGTACGCACCAAATGAAGGCAAAGTCACTTTTGAAGGCATTGATTTAACCGCGATTAAATCTGAGCGTGAACGCCGTCCGTTTAGACGCCAGATGCAAATGGTATTTCAAAACCCTTATACGTCAATGAATCCTCGTATGAAGGTGTTTGATATTATTGCCGAACCGATTCGCTTTCATAAATTAACTCGCAATGAAGCCGAAACCCGCCAGATCGTACATGACCTTTTAGATCACGTTGGTTTAGGGCGAATGGCTGGCGTTAAGTATCCACATGAATTCTCGGGTGGACAGCGTCAGCGTATCTCTATTGCTCGTGCATTAGCGACTCGTCCACGGCTATTAATTTGTGATGAACCTACTTCAGCGCTCGATGTGTCGGTTCAGGCACAGATCTTGAATCTATTAAAAGATCTACAAGATGAATTAAATCTTACTATGCTGTTTATCAGTCACGATCTGCCGGTTATTCGTCAGATGTGCGATCGCATTGGTGTGATGAAAATGGGAGAGTTACTGGAAGTGTCTCCGACGGAACAATTATTTACCAATCCACAACATGCTTATAGTAAACAGCTCATTTCTTTAATGCCTGAATTTACCGGCCTTAGAGAAGAAGCAAAAATAGCGTAATGATTATCTAATTTAAAAGAAATACACAGAGTCACAGATGCAAATACAACTGCTTATTCATCGTTAAGTTAATGAATAAGCAATATAACAATAGATAGGGACATTAATCCCGCATGAAGGAGTTATGCAATGAAAATCATGAAGACCAAACTAGCTATCGCGTTGATGGCTGCTGGCCTAAGCTTTAATGCACTTGCTGCTGATATTACCGTTGCCTATGATGCCGATCCGGTATCACTTGATCCACAAGAGCAACTATCTGGCGGTACACTTCAACTTTCTCACATGGTGTTCGATCCACTGGTTCGTTATACCCAAAAATTTGAATTTGAACCACGTTTAGCTGAGAAGTGGGAGCGTATCGATGATGAAACTATGCGTTTCCATTTACGTAAAGGCGTGAAGTTCCATTCTGGTAATACCATGACGGCGGATGACGTTGTATGGACTTTCCACCGCTTACAAAACTCAACAGATTTCAAAGGTATTTTCACACCGTTTACTGATATCGTTAAAGTTGATGATTACACCATTGATGTTAAAACTGAAAAAGGTTTCCCACTAGTATTACAAACGGCGACCTATATTTTCCCAATGGACAGTAAGTTCTACACGGGTAAAGATGAAAACGGTAAAGATAAAGGCGACATCGTTAAACACGGTAATTCATTTGCTTCAACCCATGTTTCTGGTACTGGACCGTTTATAGTTACTTCTCGTGAGCAAGGCGTAAAAGTTGAGTTTGAACGCTTTAAAGATTACTGGGATAAATCATCAAAAGGTAATGTTGAGCATTTAACGCTGAAACCAATTAAAGAAAATGCCACTCGTGTTGCGGCGCTTCTTTCTGGTGGTGTTGATATGATTGCTCCGGTTGCACCCAATGATCAAGAACGTGTGAAAGAAAACAAGGGTACGACGTTAGTTACTTTACCTGGTACTCGTATTATTACCTTCCAAATGAACCAAGACAGCAACCCAGCATTAAAAGATAAGCGAGTTCGTGAAGCGATCGTGTATGCCATTAACAATGAAGGCATTGCTAAGCGTATTATGAAAGGTTTTGCGACGGCTGCTGGTCAACAAAGTCCAGAAGGTTACGCAGGTTACAATCCTGATCTGAAACCTCGTTATGATCTTGCCAAAGCAAAAGAGTTAATGAAAGAAGCTGGTTATGAGAAAGGCCTTAGCTTAAGCATGATTGCGCCGAATAACCGTTACGTGAACGATGCGAAAATTGCTCAAGCGGCGGCGGCGATGCTGTCTAAAATTGGCATCAAAGTTGATCTTAAAACAATGCCAAAAGCACAATACTGGCCTGAGTTTGATAAATGTTCAGCTGATTTGTTGATGGTAGGTTGGCACTCAGATACTGAAGATTCAGCTAACCTAACTGAATTCTTAACCATGACTCGTGACGAAAAAACCGGTAAAGGTGCGTATAACTGCGGTCATTATTCAAACCCAGAAGTGGATAGTTTGATCGTAAAAGCGAACGTAGAAACTGATCCAAAAGTTCGTGCGCAAGAGCTACAAAAAGTTGAGAAGATTTTATACGATGACGCTGCGTTTGTTCCTCTACATTGGGAAAACCTAGCATGGGGCGCGAAATCTAATGTGGATATCGCTCCTATCGTAAACGGTATGAACTTCCCATACTTTGGCGACTTAGTGGTTAAATAAAAGTAACAGAGTGTTTTGTTGCGACAGTGCCTTTAAAGGTTAAAGGCATAAACATTGGCCGTATACTTTTCGATAATTGAAAGGTGATACGGCCAAATTGGATTAGCTGACATTGCTGATATACACGCGCAATGTTCAGTATTTATATCGAATTTTAAGGGGCAAGAAATGTTTACGTTTCTGGTCAAGCGCCTGTTTCAGGCACTGATAGTGATGTTTGTGATCAGTTTGGTTGCGTTTTCCATACAGGATAACCTAGGTGACCCGTTACGTGAGTTGGTGGGGCAGTCTGTCTCTCAAGCCGAGCGTGATCATATGCGTGAAGAAATGGGATTAAACGACCCATTTGTAGTGAAGTATCATCGTTTTGTCGTAAATGCATTGCATGGCGATCTTGGTACCTCTTATTTCTTTAAGAAACCCGCCGTTGATATTATTCTTGAAAAGCTTGTTGCGACATTAGAGTTGGTGTTTGGCGCCGCATTAATTATCGTCTTTTTATCTATCCCGCTTGGGGTATATTCGGCCATCAATCCCAAAAGCTTTTTTACCAAATTGATTATGGCTTTCAGTAGTATTGGCATCTCAATTCCGGTGTTTTTAACCGCGATTTTATTGATGTATGTTTTCTCAATTGAACTTGGCTGGCTACCTTCTTATGGTCGAGGCGAAACCGTTAATGTGCTTGGTACTGGTTGGCATTCAGGTTTATTTACACTTGATGGCTTAGCGCATTTAGCCCTGCCTTGTATTTCACTCGCTTCAATTATGTTGCCATTATTTATCCGGTTAGTGCGATCTGAAATGTTGGAAGTATTAAGCTCGGAGTATGTGAAATTTTGTAAAGCGAAAGGTTTGTCGCTTAATAAAATTTATTATCAACATGCACTAAAAAATACCATGTTACCGGTGTTAACGGTTGGTGGTGTTCAAATTGGTACCATGGTGGCGTACACCATTTTGACTGAAACGGTCTTCCAATGGCCAGGTACTGGCTTTTTGTTCCTTGAAGCGATTAACCGCGTCGATACGCCGTTGATTACCGCTTATGTTATTTTCGTCGGTTTAATCTTCGTGGTCACTAATACCATCGTTGATTTGCTGTACGGTTTGGTTAACCCAACCGTTAACATTACTGGAAAAGGAGCGTAATCATGGCAACCTCTAATGACAAGTATGTCGCTCCAAGTCGTTGGCAGCGGTTTTCTCAATCGGATTTTTTGTATTACTTTAAACGCGACAAAGTGGCGATGTTCAGCTTTGCTGTATTCCTGACATTTTTCCTTGCTGCATTATTGTCACCATTGATCGCTCCGACTAATCCATATGATTTGACTTCGATTGATATTATGAATTCAGAACTGCCTCCGTCTTGGATGGAAGGCGGGGATGCGGCTTTTTGGCTAGGCACGGATGATCAAGGCCGCGATATCTTTTCAACTATTTTATATGGTTCTCGATTATCACTGATGATCGGATTTTGCGCTGTCGCATTACAGTTATTCCTTGGCATTATTATTGGTTTATCTGCGGGTTATTTTGGTGGCCGCATTGATAGCTTCTTAATGCGCTTTGCAGATGTGCAATTATCATTTTCTACCATGATGGTGGCGATCATTGTATCGGCTATTTTTAAGGCTAGCTTTGGTGGTGAATTTTACGGCGAGTATGCGGTTCTAATGCTGATTGTGATTATCGGTATTGCTGAGTGGCCACAATATGCTCGTACTATTCGCGCTTCAGTGCTCGCTGAGAAGGAAAAAGAATATGTGGAAGCGGCGCGTGTAATGGGTTTCCGTTCACCTCGTATTATGTTCCGTCATATTCTTCCGAACTGCTTATCACCGATCTTGGTTATTTCAACGGTGCAAATTGCCAATGCGATTATGTCGGAAGCAGCGCTGTCTTTCCTAGGCTTAGGTTTACCGGTTGATCAGCCGTCTCTTGGTTCATTAATCAGCATTGGTTTTAACTATATCTTCTCGGGCTCTTGGTGGATCACCGCCTTCCCTGGGATTGTATTGGTTACCATCGTGTTGGTGATTAACTTACTCGGTGACTGGCTACGTGATGTATTTAATCCGAAATTGTATAAAGGCTAAGTCTGTTAGGTACTTGAACCAAATGTACGTATGATGAACACCGCAGCGGCTTGCTTCTGCGGTGTTGTTATTTTGAATAAGGGATAAAAAGTTATGTTACGTCTAGCAATTATTGGCACCAACTGGATCACTGAGCGGTTTGTACAAGCGGCATTAGAAGTTAATGAGTTTGAATTAACCGCGGTTTACTCTCGTGATACAGAACGTGCTCAAGCGTTTGCCGCACCGTTTAATACTCAAGCTATACGATTTACCGACTTAGAAACAATGGCGAAAAGTGATGCTTTTGATGCGGTGTATATTGCTAGCCCAAACTCACTGCATTATGAGCAAAGTGTACTCATGCTAGAGAACGGTAAACATGTTATTTGTGAAAAACCAGTGGCTTCGAATATCACGCAAGCAGAGCACATGTATCAAGTGGCAGAGCAACATAATGTGGTGTTATTTGAAGCGTTTAAAACCGAATATTTACCAAACTTTCAATTGATCAAAGATCACCTACCGCAATTAGGCAAGCTACATAAAGTGAGTATTCACTATTGCCAATATTCTTCACGCTATCAACGTTATCTTGATGGTGAAAATCCGAATACGTTTAACCCTGCCTTTTCAAATGGCTCGATTATGGATATTGGTTTTTATTGTGTATCCAGCGCGGTGGCATTATTTGGAGAGCCTGACAGCATTAAAGCGAGTGCCCACTTACTTGAATCGGGCGTGGATGCACATGGCAGCGCGATTTTGACTTATTCTGATTTTGAAGTGGTGATTTGCCATTCTAAGGTGTCGGAGTCTACGCTGCCCACTGAATTACAAGGTGAAGCGGGCGTTATGCTTATTCCTCATATTTCGGAGTGTGATCATGTTGTAGTCAAATTGCGCGGTGAAGAGCCCGTGACTTATCAAGTCCCACAAGCTGAAAATACCATGACTTATGAAGCGAGCCTTTTTGCCGAGCAAATTAAAACGGGTGAGTTATGTGAAAAAGCCAAAGCGCGCGCTTTAGGTGTGTCTCGTATTACGACCGAAATTCGTCGTCAGACTGGTGTGGTTTTTCCTGCTGATCAATAGTAACTGCTTACTTAACTTGAACTGTTACTTACATTGGGTAGGTAAAAATACATTGGATAGATAGAAATTAAGCCCATCCATTGGTTCTAATGGATGGGCTTAATTGTATGAAATATTAGTGGTGCTAATTTATATCTTAAAAGCGGCCATTGACCATCAGTATAAGTTGACGCCGATCCCCGATCAGGCCGGTATACTCCATTGCTGTAGATAAATGTTTATTTACGTTTAAATTAAAACCGACGATACCAGCCCATTTATCGGTGTTTTCTTGATGAACTTCAAATGCAATTGTATGGGGGGAATCAAAGTCTTTGCTGGCTTCCATTGTTTCAAGGTTAAATCCACCTTTGATTGTTTGATCAATATCCATATAACTGGCACCAGTATAGAGCCCCAAATCAAAACCATGGTCGAGATTAAATATATAACCCACTCGCGGTTGAATATTTAATGTGCCGCCATCAACATTAGTTTTTTTCATTTTTGTCTGAGTATATACAATTGGCATCGTGTAAAACCAATCACCACTAGCCCCTGCTAACATAGCGCCAAAACTGTAATTATAGCCTTCAACATGAGCTTCTGCGCCCAGTTGCCATGGTTCGCCATTAAAAAGATCAGGGTTTGAGTCAGGTAATAAGTTGCTTCCTGCTTTACATTTTCTGGGGTTTTTAGAGCAATATGCTGAAATTCCACCTTGTATGGCATTGGTGACCGGTGTACTGGTGACGACGCTGCCTTTGGGCATGCTCATTTTTATATCAATGGTGCCTTTAATTCGACCAACGGTCGCAAACACATTTAAAAATGGCAGCACCCACGCATCCAATTTTAGTTGTGGGGTATTAGTTTTGGTGCGAAATTTATCAAATGATAGGAAGTCGATATTGGTATTGGCTGGTCCACCATAACCTGCTTTCATGTCAGAGATCGTTTGATCTTGAGAAACATGAGCGAATAAGAAGCTAACACCAAAAGGAAGAGGTAAGTCATAACCATTATAAATCGCTACTTGTCCACCGATAGGAAGAATGCGGTCCCAAACTTTATCTTTGTTTGCTGGTCCTTGTGGTGATCTTTGCGGTGGCGTTGATTGATTGTTCACAACGGTTGCCTGAGGAATGGTATGAACTTTCCCAATATTATCATCGGCATAAGCTATAGATTGATATGAAGTTAATACTATTATCGTACTGATAAAAAAGGCGTAGCGTAAACGTGAAGTAACGAAACCAGAGAAAAGCAGCATAGAATGATATCCATATTTTCTATTAGAGGGACAATACTGCATATTTACGCATGTTATGAATTTAGAGATGAATCAATTTTATAACGGCGAATGAAACATGATTTTTGTTATTTTAATTATGCATTATTGTGTTGCTAATCTTAGTGAGTTTTGTTTGGAATTACACGGAATTATTGGGTTTTATTATGTTTTTTTCAAACCTAATTCCCGTGATTATGGTTAATTGTTTATTTGCTAGAAGAGAAGAGAAGAGAAGAGGAGATAATGGGATAGGTTTTGAAGTGAGATTATTAGTTTGAAATTCGAATATAAAACCCTACATGTCCATCTTGGTCGTTGTAGCTCACTTGTCCGCCTAGCGCGATATTTTCAGTGAAGTAGTAGTTCATTTCGGTTGAGGTTTGTAGATAAGTACGATCGTAAGCATATTTAGCGCCAATGTTAGCACCAACTTCTAGTTTATCGGTAATACTGTAGCGCAGACCAGTTAGAGCGGTGACACCAACACTGCCGTCATCGGATTCTAAGCCAATAATTTGGTCGGCTGTGGAGCTTAAATCACGATCTTTATACCAATCATAGCTGAGTTCACTTCCAAAAACCGCATCAAGTGAGTTGTTAAGTGGCATACGATACATGGCGCCAAGAGCAAACGTGCTTTGGTTAAATTTAGAGTCTAATGAGTCTTTACCTGTTGGTAGGTCGCCACCATGCAAAAACTTATTTTGGTATTGACCGGTGATCATCCAATGTTCATTAAACATGTAGCTTCCCCCTAAATCGATATCCAGACCATTGTTTTGGATCCCTGCACCAAGCTGTAAAAAATTATAGTTATATGGCGAATCATAAGCTCGATAATCCGGGTTGGTTAGGCTGGTGATCGGCGTACCGCTCCAATATGAGAGTAATGAGATAAGCAAAATGAGCATGTATGGATTAAGATCCTAAAGTGAATAATCGATTGGATAACTTAATCTTATCGTATTGGCTAAAAAAAGCTTCATTTGTTGACGTAATAATATTGAAGCGAGTCATTCTTAATAAGCATTAAAAACGGCCATTAACCATAATGACATATTGATTACGGTCACCAGCGATACCCGATGATTCAAATGCCGCTGAAAAGTATTGGTTAATATTAATATTAAAGCCGACCACGCCAGTCCAAGGGCTTTGGTTTTGCTGGTCAACTTGAAAGGAAATTGCCCCTGCTTGATCTTGATCCGGAACCGCCGTGTCTCCCGGTTTATAACTGCCTGAAATAGTTTGTTTGGTTTGCATGTAGCTAGCACCAGTATAAAGCGACAGTTTGTAGCCATGCAGAAGCTCAAAGTTGTAACCAATACGTGGTTGGATGTTGATCGTCCCACCATCGACACTGGCTTTTTTCATATGTGTTTGGGTGTAGCTGATCGGCATGGTATAGAACCAATCTCCAGTTGCTCCTGCAATCATAGCTCCGTAAGTGTAGCTGTAGCCTTCAATGTCAATAGTCATGTCAGCTTCATGGTCACCAGCCAATTGGATACCATGCTCATCTAATTTATCAGAGATTAGTTTAACTGCTTGTCGACAAACTAACCCAGGCCTTCCTGGTTGGCATTGTGGCATCTGACTCAGTAATTGATCGCCCCCAAGAACCATGCCCAGATCGGTTGTACCAGAAAGTTTCCCTACAGTCGCAAATACATTTAAAAATGGCAGTACCCAAGCATCAATTTTGAGTTGTGGTGTTTGAGTATCGGTTTCAAAATTATCAAAACGAAACAAACTCGGGTCAATATTTTGTGGTGATATATGGGTGTTGATTTGATTGTTACCAACGGATGAACTGCCGTTATAGCCTACTTTCATATTACTAATATTCTGATGTTGCTTAACATGTGAATAGAGCAAGCTAATACCAAAAGGGAGCGGTAGATTATAACCATTATAAATCGCTGTTTGACCACCAAATGGCAATACATGGTCCCAGACTTCTTGATTGTGCTTTTCGCTTGGTGACATTTTGGCAGCCGATTCTGCCTCTTGACGATGTGGTGTCTTTTTAAAAGTTTGAGAAGGACGGCCAACACCACTGTCTACCGGATCATAATTTTTTAGCATGATGCTACGATTGTTACTTGTGAGGATATCTGATTGATCTGTGGCTGTGGTCGTTTCCGCAAAAGTGTTGAAGCTTAATAAGGTGAGTAGGCTGAATACCGCATGGGTTAAATACTTATGTTTTTTATCAGCAAAAAGTGGGGTCATATTCATTCATTAATCTCATATTGGGAAGTTTTCATTCATCAGTTACGATTTATTAACGTAACCATTTCCCTGATGTATGGATCCTAAAAAAAGAAAAACCCCAAGTAAGGCTAACCTTACTTGGGGTTCGTAATTTATTGATCTTAAAAATTACGTAATATTCGGGATATGCGAGATATCCGTTTCTACGCAATTGATCGAGTTCTTATAATACGGCTGTGAACTTAATTACTGAAACAGAAGTATATATAGCCATTGTTAGTTTAATGTCATGTTTTGATGAATTTATTTTTAGACACTTGCCATAACGCATTGATTAACGGATTTTCGAGTTGTGATTTCTGACAACAAATACCGAGTTTGAAAGGTTTGATCGGCGCAACCTTTAATCGCTGGATTTTATCTTTTACCGGGCTATTATTGATGACCACATCTGGCGCTATTCCAACCCCGAATCCTAACGCCACCATACTTAATACCCCTTCATGACCAGAAACTTGTGCATAGATATTCGGTTTTATTTTCATATCTTTAAACCAAGTATTGCTGCGATCTCTGGCAGTGCCTGATTCCGGAATAATAAAAGGAATATCATTCCAATCAGGTTGTTTTTTTTGTAATTCATGGGTAAAACTACTTAAATTAGTCGGTGCGATCACCGAGAGTGGAATCTCTCCGATGGTTTCAAATACGAGTCTCGCAGGCAACTTTGCCGGCATTGCACTTATGACAATATCGGCTTCGTTATTCATTAATTTATTGATTGCTTGTGCAGGATCACCAGTAAACAACTTTAATTCAA
The DNA here is from genome assembly GCF_014694375.1 of Vibrio sp. S17_S38. Taxonomy (GTDB): domain Bacteria; phylum Pseudomonadota; class Gammaproteobacteria; order Enterobacterales; family Vibrionaceae; genus Vibrio. Next base: position 7,904 of record NZ_JAAUWW010000026.1, on the reverse strand, counting down.
TATTGGGATAAGCTAAGCGAAAATCGCTTAATAATTCAGGTAAATGGCTAAAACTGGCTGTTACCGAGCAAAATAAACGAATTTCACCACTTAGGCTTTTTTCTTTTCCTTGCATAACATGGCACAGCTGTTGCCACTCTCCACCAATATTGATAGCAACGGGTAATAGCTGCCTGCCAGCATCGGTAAGTTCAACACTGCGATTATCTCGGGTTAATAGCTGTTGCCCTATTTCTTGTTCAAGTTTTTGTATCTGACGACTTAATGCCGATGGGCTGATATGCATTGCAGTTGCCGTTTTACTGAAGCTCTGACTACTGCATAAATGAACAAATAAATTCAGACTTTTTATGTTCATTGTGACCTCGATCTATGATTGCGTTTTTTGCAAGGATAACTTGTGAATATATCACTTTAGACAATTATATTCGTGGTTTAATATGAATTCATTGAGTCAACACTCACATTGTGGATTTACAACCTAAAGGATTTTCAACATGGCTAACTACTTTAATACTCTAAATTTACGTGAACAACTTGACCAACTTGGTCGTTGTCGTTTTATGGATCGCGAAGAATTTGCTCAAGAAGCTGATTACCTCAAGGGTAAAAAAGTCGTTATCGTTGGTTGTGGTGCTCAAGGTTTAAACCAAGGCTTAAATATGCGCGACTCAGGCTTGAATGTGTCTTACGCACTACGTCAAGCTGCAATTGATGAACAGCGTCAATCGTTCAAGAATGCTAAAGATAATGGTTTTGAAGTCGCAAGCTATGAAACATTAATCCCAGAAGCTGATCTTGTCGTTAACCTAACACCTGATAAGCAACACACTAATGTGGTTGAAACTGTGATGCCTTTGATGAAAAAAGGCTCAACACTAGGTTATTCGCATGGCTTTAATATTGTTGAAGAAGGCATGCAAATCCGTAAAGATATTACGGTTGTAATGGTTGCACCTAAGTGCCCAGGAACTGAAGTTCGTGAAGAATATAAGCGTGGTTTTGGTGTTCCAACTCTTATCGCTGTGCATCCTGAAAACGATCCTCAAGGTGATGGTTTAGAGATTGCTAAAGCATGGGCGGCAGCAACTGGCGGTCATCGCGCTGGTGTGCTTGAATCTTCATTTGTGGCAGAAGTAAAATCTGACCTTATGGGTGAGCAAACTATCCTTTGTGGTATGTTGCAAGCGGGTTCAATTGTTTGTTATGAAAAAATGATCGCAGAAGGTATTGATGCAGGTTATGCAGGTAAACTATTGCAGTTCGGTTGGGAAACTATCACGGAAGCACTGAAGTTTGGCGGTGTGACGCACATGATGGATCGCCTTTCTAACCCTGCAAAAGTAAAAGCATTTGAATTGTCAGAAGAGTTAAAAGACTTAATGCGTCCACTGTATAACAAGCACATGGATGACATTATTGGTGGTGAGTTCTCTCGCACTATGATGGCAGATTGGGCAAATGATGATGTGAATTTACTTGGCTGGCGTGAAGAAACAGGTCAAACAGCATTTGAAAATTATCCAGAATCAGATGTGGAAATTTCAGAACAAGAATATTTCGATAATGGCATCTTGATGATTGCAATGGTTCGCGCTGGGGTTGAATTGGCATTTGAAGCAATGACGGCATCTGGCATCATTGATGAGTCTGCTTATTATGAATCGCTACATGAATTACCACTGATTGCGAATACCGTTGCTCGTAAGCGTTTATATGAAATGAATGTTGTTATCTCTGATACAGCTGAATATGGTAACTACCTATTTGCTAACGTGGCAACTCCGCTTTTACGTGAAAAGTTCATGCCAAATGTATCAACAGATGTTATTGGTAAAGGCTTAAACGAAGAAAGCAATCATGTTGATAATGGTCAGTTGATTGAGATTAACGATACGCTGCGCAATCATCCTGTAGAGTGGATTGGTCAAGAGCTACGTGGTTATATGAAAGATATGAAACGTATCGCTGTTGGTGGCTAATTAGCCCAGTCGCCTTATTTCGGGCGGTAAAACTAAACAAAAAAGGCTTACCTATTGCAGGTAAGCCTTTTTATTTTCGATATTCTGAATAAAGAATCTGATTTTAAATCCGTAAATTTAAAGTGATTCATTCATGCTTATAATATTTGCTTTAAGATTTTATCAATTCTGATGCGTTTGATTTTTTTAATTAATTTTTGAACTTCTACTGGATATTTTTCAATACCGTCTAGCTGCTTATAACTTCCCACAAGGTGAGTATGTTCGAGTATAGACTCAAGTTCTTGCTCAAATTTTCTTCTAAGGAGTTGTTGTGGATCTTTAATGAGTAGACCATTCTCTAAATCAAGTTTCCATGCTCTTGGGTTCAAATTGTTGCCAGTAAGAAGCATATATTCCTTATCTATCCACATGCCTTTTAAATGAAAGCTATTATTATCATGTTTCCACAAATAAATAGAAAGCTGACGACTTGCAACATGGGCTTCATTGATTCTTGCAAAGTGTCGTAGGTTGACCTCATACAAATAAGGCAATCCAGCAATAGTTTTGAAGCCTTCTTCTGGCGGAATATAAAAATCATTTGCGGTTTTATCGCCAACAACAATAGTTATCTTAACCCCACGCTTGATGGCTTTTTTTACTTCTTTCGCAATGCTTTTAGGGAAGTTAAAATAAGGCGTGAAAATGGTAATATCTTTTTCTGCACAAGCAATTAAATGGTTGATATGTAAGTTTAACTTATTGCGATGTTTACCTACGCCGACTAACGGAATGATCCCTACCTCACGATCTTTAAGTTGCGCTCCAGTAAATTGATAACTTGATTGTGCCAATAGGGCCCTAAACTGTTTAATCGCTATTTTTAAAGACTTGGTACTTGGTCTATTGGCTTGCGTTAAGCTATTAACGGCAGGGTTGCCATTAATGTATTCTTTGATGTAGTTGACCATGGTGTCGGCTAGAGTCATATTTTCAATGACATGATACCGATCGAATCGGTACTTATCTTTTTTATGCAGATAAATGTTGTTCAAGCTAGCGCCACTATAAATGACGGTATCATCAATAATAAAGCCTTTTAAATGCAATACACCAAAGACTTCTTTCGTGCGAACAGGAATACCAAGTATCGATATTTTATGCTGATACTTTTGTTCCATTTGATAATAAAAAGCCGCATTACCGTCCGTTGCTTCAGCGCCGATTAAGCCTCGTTGAGCTCGGTGCCAATCTACACAAACCGTAATATCCAGTTGAGGGTTTTTCTGCTTGGCTTCATAAAGTGCGGTTAAAACTTCGCATCCTGCATCATCATTTTCTAGATACAGAGCCACAAGGTAGATTCGATGTTGTGCGTTTTTTATTTCTGAAAGTAGACGCTCTCTGAAGAGTTTAGCTTGAAATAGCACTTCAAATTTATCTGGATCTTGAGCTATGGTTGGTAGCTGTTCGAGTAGATTCTTACTAGCTATCATATTTTATTTTTAACCTTAGAAACTTTTGAGTCTTATGGAGGCAACTGTACCAAATAATGTAGTTGCCTGACTATATATGCTTAATATCTTATGACATATCTGTGTGTTTGTACTGCATTGCGACCAGTTTTTTTCCACTAGAAATGTAACGTTGGAATAAAAACCTCAATGGTGCGGGTAAATCAACACTTTGAACAACATGAAAGCCGTTGTTATGGTAAAAATTTTCGAGATGTTGATAAGCAAAACAGTAGTGATCCGATGTTAAAATCGCACTCTCGCAGTAGGCTAATAATTGTTGCCCGATGCCTTTATGTTGATATTCAGGTAAAACTAACATGCCTGTCAGTAACTGATAACGTTCAATAGGGCGAAAGCGAACGATGGCAATAATGGATTTATCGTGATAGCCGACGATGATGCTTTCATTATTCTTAACTTTGGCTATGGGGTAATAAGCCTTGTAGATAGGCTTTAATAATGGGAATTTAATAAGGGGAAGAGATTGAAAAAAAACTTGCATAATGAAGCACTGTGTTTGCCTTTTGGATAAGGTAGAATAACACGGTATTCGATCAGGTAATCAATCAAATGAATGTGAAAAACAACGTAAATCTAAAACCGTTCCACACTTTTGGGATTGAGATCCCATGTGATTTTTTGATTGAAGCGTTTGAAGTTGAAGATATTATTCAAGCGTTTCAGAATAAAGATTGGTTAGATATTCCTAAATTGATACTTGGTAAAGGCAGTAATGTGTTTTTTACGCAGCCATATCATGGTGTTGTGGTTATTAACCGCTTGCAGGGTAAATCGTTGGTTGAAAAAGATGGTTATTATCATTTGCATGTTGCCGGCGGTGAAGATTGGCCAAGCTTGGTGGAATGGTCGCTAGCGCAAGGGGCCAATGGGCTTGAAAATCTAGCTTTGATTCCTGGTTGTGCCGGTAGTGCGCCTATTCAAAATATTGGAGCTTATGGCATCGAATTTAAAGATATATGTGAATATGTAGATTATTTGGATCTAGACAGTTTTCAAATTAAGCGATTGTCAGCCGAAGAGTGTGAGTTCTCATATCGCGATTCAATTTTTAAGCAAGCGTTACGCAATAAAGTTGTGATTACTGCGGTAGGTATTGTTTTAAATAAATCGTGGAAGCCGAATCTTTCTTATGGACCATTACAAGCCGAAAGTGATTTATTAACTAATCCTAAATCTGTTTTTGATTTGGTGTGTGAGATTCGTCGAAGTAAGTTGCCTGATCCTGCTGTAATTGGTAATGCGGGCAGTTTTTTTAAGAATCCTATTATTTCTCAAGCTGATTACACTAAACTAAAGTTAGATCATCCTGATGTTAATGGCTACGAAACAGCAGGTGGCGTTAAAGTGGCTGCAGGTTGGCTCATTGATCGCTGCGGTCTTAAAGGGCACCAAATCGGAGGTGCTCAAGTACACCCACAACAAGCCTTGGTTCTCGTTAATACTGGCTCGGCCAGCGCAAAAGATGTATTAGATCTTGCTTGGTTTATAAAACAAACAGTGTTTAGTAAATATAATATTGAGCTAGAGCATGAAGTCCGTTTTTTTACTAGCACGGAAGAATCTCAGCTCGATGATATTATTAACTCGAACCACTAAAAATAATTATCCAGAGTTTGGGTTAGATAGCCCTTTATTCGATTCAAGGCGATAGTGATGAGTGAACAAGTACGAAAAGAACATGTCGTAAAATACCAAATCATAAAGACGCTTGCAGATGGAGAATTCCACTCAGGTGAAGCATTAGGTGAAATGCTTGGTATGTCTCGCGCTGCCATTAGTAAGCATATTAAAGCGATTCAATTGTGGGGATTAGATATCTATCGCGTTCAGGGTAAAGGTTATCAGTTATCTACCCCTATTGATCTATTAAACCAAGCTTTGATTCAAGAGCATTCATCACAGCCGGTTGAGCTGATTCCTATTATAGATTCTACTAACCAATATTTGCTTGATAGAGTCCATGAAAAATCCAGCGGCTCAGTGTGTATGGCGGAATATCAAGAAAAAGGACGGGGTAGGCGAGGACGTGAATGGGCCTCACCATTTGGTGCTAATTTATATTTTTCGATGTATTGGAAGTTGGAAGCGGGCGTTGCCGCTGCGATGGGTTTAAGTTTAGCTATTGGTGTTGCTATCGTTGATGCATTGGAATCTCTTGGAGCTAAAGATATAAAATTAAAATGGCCAAATGACTTATATCATCAAGATAAAAAGCTGGCTGGTGTATTGGTTGAAATGTCCGGTCAGACAGGAGAGGCTGCTCATCTTGTTATTGGTATGGGTTTAAATATTCATATGTCTCAAGATAATGCATCAATAGGGCAATCGTGGACGAATTTGGAGCAAGTGTTTAATGGCGAAATACCAAATCGCAATGATTTAGTTATCGCATTGATGGCAGCATGGAAAGAGGTGCTCTCTCAATATGAAAGCCAAGGAATGCAAAAGTTTGTTGAGCGCTGGAATGAGTTAGATAATTTTAATAATAAACCCATCAAACTTATCATGGGAAATAAAGAAGTTCATGGTATTGGCCGAGGAATTAACGAGCAAGGAGCTATTTTATTACAGACAGAAAATGGAGTAGAACCTTATATAGGTGGTGAGATCTCTCTGCGTAAATCAGACCTACTTTCTCAGTAATATTTCTTCTACTTGGTGGGCCGCGCCTTTGCGTAAAATCAATTGTGCTCGGTCTTTAGTTGGCAATATATTTTGCTCTAGGTTGACACCGTTAATGCTATGCCAAATGCTTTGTGCTTTTTCAATGGATTGTTCTTGGGTCAATTGAGTGTAATGACTAAAGTAAGAACCTGGCTTCGTGAATGCTCCTTTACGAAGTTTCATAAACCGCGCAACGTACCACTCTTCTATCATTTTTGTGTCTGCATCCACGTAGATAGAGAAATCCAGAAAATCTGAAATAAACATTTTCAAAGGTGTATCTGGGTAGTCGTTACTACTTTGCAGGACATTTAGCCCTTCAATGATAAGGACATCTGGTTGATCAACGACTTTGACTTCATCGGTAATATTATAAGTGATATGTGAGTAAACAGGCGCTTCTACATGGCGTTTGCAGGCTTTCACATCCGTTAAAAATTCGACTAGGCGCTTGGTATCATAAGATTCTGGGAATCCTTTCTTCATCATTAAATTATTATCTAATAATTCTTGGTTCGGACGTAGAAACCCATCTGTTGTAATAAGTTCAACTTTAGGGTGGTTCTCCCAGCGAGACAAAAGCGCTTTAAGTAGCCGTGCTGTGGTGCTTTTACCAACGGCCACACTACCTGCAATACCGATAATAAAAGGTGGTGACTTTTCTTCTTTCTTTAAAAATTGAGGGCTGAAGAATTGATGCAAAACTTGATTTCGACTTTGACGAGCAGCCACATATAAGTTTAATAAGCGAGATAATGGCAGGTAGATTTCAGTTACTTCATCCATCATCAAATGTTCATTGATACCTTGTAATTCTGTTAGATCGTCTGATGTTAATGTCATAGGCACAGAGTTGCGCAGTTCAGACCACTGATCTCGGTTATATGACAAATATGGATTCATAATCAGACTCAAAACAATTAAAAAGGATGAGCGAAGATACACTATGCTTGATGTAATTCAAACAAGTGCAAGGCTTGTTTCAGTGCAAATTACTATGAACTTGCCGTTTTTCTAAGCAAATGAGCATTCCGGTACAGAAAATAATGGTTTTTTTCATTTTACTCTTGCAAGCATTTAGAACATTCAATAGAATTCGCACCACTTGCGCCGACTTAGCTCAGTAGGTAGAGCAACTGACTTGTAATCAGTAGGTCACCAGTTCGATTCCGGTAGTCGGCACCAGTCTTTTTTTATTAAAAGAATGAGCATGTAAAAATTTTGGAGGGGTTCCCGAGTGGCCAAAGGGAGCAGACTGTAAATCTGCCGGCTCCGCCTTCGATGGTTCGAATCCGTCCCCCTCCACCATATTGTTCATATAGAGTGATCTATATGTGTAATAAATTGCAGATGAAACTGCGTTTAATGTGATTACGCGTGCGTCGTATAATGGCTATTACCTCAGCCTTCCAAGCTGATGATGCGGGTTCGATTCCCGCCGCACGCTCCAAAAACATTTGCTGATATAGCTCAGCCCGGTAGAGCGCACCCTTGGTAAGGGTGAGGTCCCCAGTTCGAGTCTGGGTATCAGCACCAGTTTTGACGTTAAGCAATTTGGTCATCTACTATAATTAACACTCATTTTGGTTACGTGGTCATCAAAGCCACCAAATCCGTACCTAGAGGGACTATCCATGTCTAAAGAAAAATTTGAACGTACGAAACCGCACGTAAACGTTGGTACTATCGGCCACGTTGACCACGGTAAAACAACTCTTACTGCTGCTATCTGTACTAC
>NZ_JAAUWW010000025.1 GCF_014694375.1 Vibrio sp. S17_S38 | reverse complement strand
TAGGTGAATATTGAAACTAAATTAGCATTGGTTGAAAGCAGTCAACGTATTGTTGGCATAAAAGAGGGGATGTTTGTACGTTTCTATGAGCAATCACTCTTTGGTTGGCAGCAGTGGGTATCTAAACAGGACCAATTACCGACATTGAAGGTGTTAAGGAAAAAGGTTAAGAAATTGAATGGAAGAGAGGTGTTGTATGGTGGGCTTCCTATAGAATCATTAAAGCAAGCTGGAATTGACATAGGTACAGAGGCTGTTATTGAGTTAGAAATAATCATCGATTTTTCTGAGTGGGAGTCTTGGAGGCAAGAGCAGCGTGCTCAAATGGACGATATTGAAGAGAAATCACCTTGTAACCCTTGTGATGACGATCTGTTAAATCGTCGATATGTTCGATTATTTTTACCCGAAGCAATCGTCAATAAAGTGATGATGACGGAAGCTTCAAGCTCTTCATCAGATTGGTTGTTGATTGCTGTCAAGCAAGCGATATAACGTTTTAATAAGATGGTTCTCGGAAAATCAACAGGGAACATAGCGACAATGTCGTGCTCAGAGAATGTTAACGTTAAGGTGTTAACATGTGGGCCCTGGTATGTTATCGGCATTTATGACCTTATGGGTATTCAAGGGAAGCGAGTCGAAAGGCAACACTTCGAGTTAAACAATAAATGCAAACGCGCGCGGTTGGCCTACCAACAACAACTATTGGTCGGCGACTCCTGATGGTTCTAACTATTACAACGTGAACCTCAACAATGGCAACGTCAACAGCAACAATCCGAGCAACACGAACTACGCATCCTGCGTCTCAGGCCAACATAAAGTATCCGGAGCCATCTTATTAAAGTGAAGACCCTTCTTTATGGTGAAGTGATTGTAATAACAGTTATTGGGTAATAAATAACGTTTAAGTTCGCCAAAATTTTTATGATATATTTGCTTTCTCAATTGACAATGATTGGCTTGGCTAAGCAGTCCATAATAGCTATTTATCGTTGATTGCATAGCTTTTAGCTGAGTGTAAAGTGGTGCGTAATGGATAGCATGCTTACTCCATCTCCCTCGACTTGGTCTAGATCTTAAAAAGACACTAATCGCACCAGTGTCTAGAATCGCATTAAAGTAGCGCAAACGCTCTTTCAATGATGAAATGGTGGTTTTGCGAACATGTTTATAATGGGGAAATACACGAAATCCCAAGTAATCAAACCCCTCCTCAATAGGTGATAAATGCACCTTTGTAGGATGTAATTTTAATTGCAGGCGAGAAGTGAGATACCATTCAATATGTTCTTTCCATTCTTGCAATTTTTCAGGCGAATTAGATAAGATAAATAAATCATCCATATACCGAACGTACCCCTTAACCTTCAGTGTGTGTTTTATTTCGTGGTCAAGGTTGTTGAGGTAAAAATTACCGAAGAGTTGACTAGTAACGCTACCTATGGGCAACCCAACCTGTTCCGTATTGTTAAACTGTAGTTTCTTATGTAACGGGATTTGGTTAAGTAAGTATTGGTTTCCAGTTCGCTCGTTTTGTAGCTTCGTGGCATCCTGCTCTATGATCTTTTCTATCAGATTGGCTAGGCAATATTGGCGCAATGGGCTTAATTTTGAGTTGTAAATGAGATTGTGTAGTTGCGTTAGAAGCTCTCTTTTATTAATGCTATTGAAATAACTGTAAATGTCGAGCTGTAGCCCCCAAGTATGTCGTGGTTGGCGCATTAGTTTTTGAACTTTTGCAATAGCAGCAAGAGTTCCTTTACCTTTTCTATTAGCATAGGTGTCATCAATGAATTGATTTTCCATGATAGGTACCAATTGTAGTGCAATCCACATTTGAGCTATGCGATCTCTAAATGCAGGGGCATATATTTCTCTAAGCTTAGGTTCTGTGATTGCAAAATGATGATAAGAATAAGGTTGATATGTATTAGTTAATATTTCGGTTGACAGCTCATGGCATAGTTTCGGGAACTTTAAAGCGTTAGCAGATTTTTGTTGACTGCTTCCCGAAGTTTTTACACATTGCAGCAACTCTGCTGCGAGTTGATGGTGATATTTAAGGTTTGAATTTTGAATAAAGAGTTTCGTCATAATCGTCTCTACTATGATTTACAAAAGTTGTACAAATTGTATTGGAACCAACATCAACACTTACCCAAAGCATTTCGCTTTACAACAGGAGAACAAATCCTCAACGAACTCACGAAGTGTATTCGTTACTCTGTTCAAGCTAATTTGTACGGAAAATCTCTCGAAGGAATATTGCGAGCCCTAGATTTATTACTAGAACTTAGTGCACTTTTAGAAACCGTACAAAGTTTATTAATGTTAGCTTGGGAATTAAAATTCTTGCCTCATGGCGCTCTGGTTGCTTTGTAGTGGTCAACTAAAATTGGCCACGGTTTTAGAGTTTTCCCAATACAATCGTTCTGACTCATTGGGTGTCAAGCCACCGTTATACTGATGTGGCCTGAGCTGGCTATAATATCCAATAATGTAGCGGATGATCTCTTGTTGAGCCTCAGTAAAGCTACGATAACCTACTGTTGGAACCCATTCAGTTTTCAAGCTTCTAAAGAAGCGCTCCATCGGCGCATTATCCCAGCAATTCCCTCTGCGAGATAAACTCTGTTTTATTTGAAAACGCCACAGTAATTGGCGGTATTTACGACTGGTATAATGACTACCTTGATCGCTATGGAACATGACACCTTTAGGCTTACCACGTGACTCATAAGCCATCGAAAGAGCTTTGCCTGTTAACCGAGTATCAGGTGATAAAGACATCGACCAACCAATCACTTTGCGGGCAAAAAGATCGATAACAACCGCTAAATACATCCACCGATTACCGGCCCAAATATACGTAACATCGCCAACCCAGACTTCATTTGGAGCGGTAACAGCAAATTGACGACCTAAGTGATTTGGAATTTCAATATGTTCTTGTGCAGCCTTTCTGTAACGATGCTTTGGTTCTTGGCAACTCACTAAGCCAAGAGTTTTCATAAGCTTTGTTGCTCGGTATCGGCTCAGCTTTACGCCCTGATTTGTGACTATATCAGCAATGGTCCTCGCTCCCGCAGAACCATTGCTTGCGGCGTGAGCCTCGCTAACCAAGCTGCGAAGTTTTACAGTTTCCGCATTAATTGCCGTTGGGCGTTTAAGCCAATAATTATAACTACTTCGGTGAACATTGAAGACTTCGCATAATGTTTTTACGCTGTAGCTCTGCTTGAGTTTCTTGATTATCAAGAATTGTTCAGTGAGTCCGACATCAAGAGAGCCGTGGCTTTTTTTAGTATTTGATTATGCTCTTCAAGGCGAGCCAGCTTCTTTTTCAATTCCCGAATTTCTATTTGCTCTGGGGTCATAGGTGAAGCTTTGGGTGCTTTTCCTTGGCGCTCTTCTCTGAGCTGGCGAACCCACTTATCCATTGTGGATTTGCCCACATTCATGGCTTGGGCCGCTTCAGTCACTGAGTAATTCTGATCTAGGACTAACTGCGCTGCTTCTAACTTAAATTCTGCGCTAAATAGTCGTCTTGTACGTTTTGTCATAATGTCACCTGTTAATTTATGAAGTGATGATATCACCTCTAACTAAGTGACCAAATTCACTATGCCACTACAGATTGCCATGCGGTATCCGACATTAGCAAAATAATGAAAGGCTCTAGTATTTTGTTATAAATTTCAATTCGATCGTCACGGAGTTTATTTTCAAGGTCGATTTCTCTTTCGATACGATTTTTAGCTTTCCAGCCAATGGATGAAACTATTAAAACAATTACAGGAGTAGCTACACTTCCGATTGCGGTAACGAAATCCAACCAATGCTTTTCTTCCATGCTCAATTCTCAATTTATCGTATAACGCTTTGCTCACCGGAAAATTGGGAGCGCAGCGAGCAATTTTTCCGAGTGCTGGAACTTGTTAGCTTCGCTGGCTTGTGGAAAGAGTGTATTTAGCTATCCACGCAGACCAAAATAGGCTAGAAAAAAACTGATCTACCTCAGTAAACCCTGCATGCGCAAGTAAATCTATGACAGCCTCGTTAGATTTAAGAGGATCAGCACCCTCCAGTATTTTGGCTCTCTTGCCTTCAACATCTTCCTTTGAAACACCATTCATTCTCCAAAGCTCTCCCCAAGCTGATAGGAAAAGTGGCTTGCTAGCGTAGGGAAAGCGATTACCGGCTATGATAAGTGGAGCATCGGGCTTAAGTTTACTTGCAATTTCATTAAGAACATCTTTCTTCTCGTTTTCGCCTTTTAAATGATGGATCACACCAATTAAGATGGCAGCATCAAATTTTTCTTCAATTTTTAGATCCTTTACATAGCCCAAATGCGTTGTAACTCGGTGGGTTAAACCTTTACTGGCTAAAGAATCTTTGGAAAGCTGCAACATAGGGGCTGAAGGGTCTACTGCTGTAAATCTCCAGTTTGGCGCCAACTTAGACGCAGCAATAATTTCTTGAGCCGTGCCACCCGCACCGACAACGAGAATTTGTGCTTTTCTATCGGCGCCCAGTACAGCAGAAAGTAAGCAGGCAGCAAGATCGTGGCAGGCGTCGTAGCCTGCTAAAGCTATCCGGCTCTGCTGTGCGTATTCACCTGCTCTATCTTGATCAAATTTTTTTACCGAATCAGTCATCTTAATTTTCCCTCGAGATTTCTGTGAAGCTAACGCCTAAATCAGCCGACGCGTTAGCGTTCGGCTGCATTTTCTTGTTATGAGATTTAATCCCTATTTATAATGATTATCTACGATAACCATCAAAATGCCATACTAAACCAGGCTTGCTTTCTAAGAAATTCAATTAACTCTTCTCGAAATCTTTTAGAGCGGGCCGAAAGCGTTCGCTTTTTCGGCCAAAGAAGCGATATTTCACGCGGAACTCCACTCCATGTTGGCAATATTCGTATCAAAGTGCCATTTTCAATCTCGTGATAAACCATACTCATTGGTAAAAGAGCGATTCCCGCACCAGCATTAACCAAGTTTAAAGTAACAGCCATATCATTGCTTATGTGGTTATGTTTTTTATTAATCAATCGCTCTTCGTCGCCGTTACTTAACGTCCATTCACTGAATAGCTGTGCGGCAATGCTTGGAAGTAATTCCAAAGTTGAGAGGTCTTTGGGCATACGGTCTTTAAAGGCAGACGAAGCCACCAAAATCGGTTTAATCGTACCGAGTTTTTGTTGAATCAGCGACGAGTTTTGCTGTGGGCCAGACCGTATAGCAATATCAACTTGGTTAGAAATTACATCATCACCCGGATCACCCAGTAAGATATTCAATGAAATTCCAGCATTATTTTCCACAAACGAACGCCAGAATTGGTTAAGCGGGCCATTGCCGATATTTGTGGGTGCCATGACTCTAAGCTCCCCCTCCAAGCTGTTGAGGGATCTTTCTAAATTCAACAATCGCAAATCTAACGCATGAATGAAATCAGCAGTTTCCTCATAATAAGCTTGTCCCGAAGAGGTTAGACGGAGCCCTTTATTTGATCGATGGAACAATTCACATTGTAATTTTTGCTCTAACTCATTCACACGCCGCGACACCGTGGCAATAGTCATTCCCAGATCTTCGGCTGCACCAGATAAACTTCGCTGCTCCGCAGCAGAAATGAAAATTTTAAGATTATCCAACATAGCTTTACAAATTTGAGAATGAGGTTATTAATAATACACATATACGGCAAATATGGAAGCAAGTATCTTGTATCCCATGATTTAAAGACACGAGGAAACCAAAATGAAGCACAGATTTATTTTCGCAATATTAATGTCATTTGTTCTGACATTTTTTATGTCGGCATGGGTTACGTTTATAAACGTCGGTTTAATAAATGATTTTGTTAACTACTGGATGTCGGCATGGATATTAGCATGGCCTGCTGCGGGACTGGTTTCATTCATTTCTGGACCAAGGATTCATAAACTAGCGCATCAAATATCGGAAAAAGTTTAAGGTTCCACTATGTAGTTGAACTGACTCTATCAAAAAAGAGTACGCTCCTAGCTGGAATTCTCATAACGCCCTGTTAAGGTGTGAGCAACGCAATACCGAAGCTCCCGCATACCACCTTAAACACCAAACGCAACGCATAGTAAAAATGCCACGCGTTGCGAATCACTCTTAAATGCTTTGTTATAAAGCAAACTCCCCAACTTCAACCGTGTTTACCAAAGGGTTAGTGTCTAAAAGCGGTATTCCTATTAACACATCATTATCTGTATGCTCAGTTGCACCTTGCGCATAAATTGCGCAAATTTTTTCTTGCTCTGCCTCGTTTAGACTTTCCCACCATTCCGGTGAAATGTAGATATTTTCAACCATAGCGAATGTAAAAATCGAAATTGAATTTGAGATTGAACCGGTTTGAAGAAGTTGGTTAATAAACTTCAAATTGCTTGTTGAATGTTCTTTCAGCCACGACAAGACAACAAACCCTTTGTTCTCAGATGCAAATGAGTTTATGAATACATAATCTGGTATTTCCTTGGGATCATCGGATATTTTTTGAAGCATTTCACCGTCAAAACCGACTGTATAGCCTAATACAGCGCTAGTCATAACCCTCGCAGGATGTTCAAGTTCAACGACTAAGTGATGTAAATCGTCGTAGGCACCAATCGTAAACATTTGGTCAAGTTTCTGCTTTAAGTACTGAAGATCTCCCGTTGTAAGATCATTATTAGAACCGTAGTATTTAGCCATTTTTTGAATCATGACTTGTTCACTAAGAGACTTACCTTTGTCTAACTGTTGCGCAAAGCTAAATGTATTTGCAGCGCTCTCTTTTACAAAAAGTTCTCGGCACAACGATCGATATGCAACGAGAAAACAATGATATGCACTTTTATTAAATGCATCGTCTTCAATAGGAGCGAAAATGTGTTTGTCATGGTTTGAACAAAAGCCCGTAAATACTGAGGCTTGGTTAATACCAACTTTCTTCGGACGAACTCTTTTGGACACGGAAAAGTCATGATTTGTTTTGAAAGTAGTATAAACATGTCCATCTTCAGCTATAGCTTTAAGGGAAGAGCCTTTTGATACAGAATGCGCTTTAATAATTTTCTTTGAACATTCAGTTTTCATCACTTCAGGCACACTGCAAAACTTTTTTGAGTTGAAGCTATTTATCTCTTTCATTACAGCGCCTTTATCAATAGGAGCTTGTTTATCACGCCCTAAATGACAATGTTTGTATTTTTTATTTGAGCCGCACCAACAAGGCTTATTTCTTCCAATTTTCACGGATATTCCTCTGCTTTATAACGCCCGCCTAAGGGGCTTTACCACTAAACTCAAACACAACAACCGTAACCGTAACCACCGCGGCTCAATGGGACTGGAAACGCTACGCGTTGACAGTCCCTCTTGAGGCGTTTGTTAGCCGTTGCCCACCGTATCTAAGATGAACTCAGCCCTATCTCCGACTGAAACCTTTGGAACTTCAATCCGTTCATAACCAAACCTTTCATAGGCTTTCACCATTTCATGGTATGTCGCAACAGCCTCATTAAAATCTTGCTTACGCTCGATGTCATTTTCATAGATCGTTTCCCACGGTGGGAAAATGAATACTTTTCTGTGATAGGTTAGCTCGTGGCAACTTCTTAATAAGATCTCTGAAATAGCTATTTGTTCAAGCTGACTGTACCCATAAGAATCAATAATGCTTCGATCAAAGAAAGTCAGAACTGAGTTGTCGTGCACTTTGTAATTGTTGAGTTCTTCAAGAACCATTGCATCACGGAATGCGACTTTATCTTTCCAAGGTAAAGCTGCTCCATCACGCTCAGTTTGCATTTGAATGACTTTACGACCGACTTCTGTAGCACTTGGATATCCCAATTGCTCTAAAAATTTAATCACCGAAGTTTTTCCTGAACCTGGACCACCAGTAAAAACTACCCGATTGTTCATGAAACCTCCTAAAACGGCTAACGCCCGCATTTGCGGCTGGTTTGGAGCGCAGCGGAAAACCAGTCCGGCAATATGCGCTTGTTAGTTTCTTAACGATTCAACTTTTGACGCCAACTCTTTTGCACACATTGCAAGCGGCTTTCCCATACCGGGAGCGTCATCGTAACTTTGTCCTGCAGCTAAGCCTATGGCAGTAACCGTTGCGTCAGATTTATTAATTTCTTTTTTTCTTTGATCAATCTTTTGCAAGAATTGTTTTATTTCGACTGAATTACTACTGCCAAGAAGGGAAGCGCATTCTTGAATGAGGCCATAAGTTTGCCCTTGAGTAATTGCCGAAGGGCCTAGTGTCTTAAGGTACAAACCGTAAAGGCCGCCACCAACCGCGAGAGACAAAACACCCCCGAACACCATTGATTTAATATCTAAATCTAGCAATGAACTCTCCTTTGAAACTAACGCCGCGTTAAGTGGTGAGCAACGCTACCACCCTACCTAAGCCATTGTGATATAAACACTTAAACCGATGTAAACCGATGTAAACCGAAAATGCCAAGCGTTGGGAATCCGTCTTAAACGCTTTGTTATGCGTATTCTCCCACACGTACCAGACTGAGATTTTCACTCGCGGCTGGAGCTTCAAAATACTGGGTCACATGATGAAATACAGCCTCTGTGTCAAACATAGCTCTTTCTGGTTGTTCAACTCGGCGTTTAGCAATTTGGGATAAACATTGCTCATCTGTTAAGTCCAAATACAACAGCTCATGCTCACTATCTACTTCGACGCACAGTGATACAAACCAAATTCTTTGCCTTACAGTATTAGCTGGAAAATCCATGACAACGTTAACCCCAACATTCAGCAAGTTTTGAACATGGCTTTTAACGAAAGGCTTAATTAAGTTTGAGTACTTGATGTAGTCGTCAAATGTTTGAATTTGAGAAGGATAATGAGCTGACAACCAATCGTCTTCTGAAATTAAGACTGCATTGTTTTCAGCAGCTACAACCTTAGATTTGGTCGATTTTCCTGCTCCCATCTTGCCACAGAAGAAGTACAGCTTTCCCTGATTTTCCATGTTTCCTCCATTTACGCATAACGCCGCATTAAGGTGTGAGCGACGCTTGGCTATACTTGAGCGAAGCAAAACTGCCAAGCGTTGCGAATCACTCTTAAATGCTTTGTTAGCCATTTGTTTCCACGGACACTGACTCTTTGAACGACATTGAACTTGCATTATTCTCAATGAGGAATTGAAGCGTCCCAATTAAAACAGCGACCCCTTTATCAATTTCTTGAGATATCTCCCAATAATGTTTCTCTGCCTCTTTAAATCCTAAATCTGTTTCCGAGTACCTAGGGCGAAACAATGGAAAATCTCCATGAGCAATGTCACTACGAAGTTTATAGAAGTCTTGTATTAGGCTTTTATTTGAACGAGGTAACGGACCTAGAACGACTGGAAGTTTTCGGTTTAATCCTCGTGCTTTAGGCTCACCTTTGCTTAGATACAAATTTTCTATGACTTGAGATAACTGTAATACATCAGTGGACTCAATATCTCCTTTATACGATAGATGCAGTAAAACGGCACTTGCCTTGGTAATTGAAGTATTAGCGAGATTGAAAAATATTGAGCTATATTTTTCAAGCCAATACCAAGACTTTGTAACTGAGATTGGTTTGATTCGTGGCCAGCCATTTACCGATGAGTAGTGCCAACCACTTTCTAAATCTGCACAATGGAGCGACCTCCAAGTCTCGCCAACTTGAATATCTCCAAAATTGCAACCGCCACGTACAGCGATATTCAATACCAAAAATATTTGTTCCATCACCCTCTCAACGAACTTAAGCTCACTCCAATTCTCATCATCAAAGTTTTTTTCAATCGAAAAGTTAATACTTGCACTAAACGGATGCTCTGTATCCCATTTACTTAAATCCAACGAGAAGATTCTAAAGAACTCGGCGCAATTTTCAGGCTTTAACTGATTTAGTTTTTCACAAATGTTACTAACGTCCAACGAAACATAAACAGTTCTATGTGAGTCAAGTTGTATCGCATAGCTCGTCAAAATTGATTCAATTTCACGCCATCCAAATATGACGTCATCATGCTCAACTTCTGCACTACTTGGCGTAATATTTCCGCACTTAATACTGATTGATTTCAAAATTATCTCCGAATGGCTAACGCTTAAATAATTGGCGCACCAACTTAACCAGCCAAGCGCACCAAACCTAAAACCAAAACAGCCAAGCTCCAAACGTCCAATTTATTTTTTTGTTAGAACACCACGAAACTCAACGCGGCTTGACCGCCCCAACAAAATATTAAAGAAACCCATTTGACTCAAACGGTTAATCACATTTATGGGATTAAGTTGAGATAAAAACGAAAAATAGACGAACTTGGCTATGATACTTTCAACTATTAACAACAACGAAACCACCCAAAACCAGATGGAAAATTCAAACGCGACTTTCACAAAAGCCACGAGAAAGCTGAAATATCGAAGCGAAAAACACTGATCGAATGGGTTGAGAAACTTAAGCTAATTGGCAGAAACGCCAACCACTTTTGTATAGCTCAAACCTTAAAAACACGAATATGTTCTAACGCCCCACTCACCGGAATTTTAGGAGCGAAGCGAGTAAAATTTCCGAGTGTAGTGGCTTGTTAGGCTTTAATTAACTACTTCGAAATCCCTAGGATCGACCCCATACACGAGTTGAAAGTGGTGTCGCGCCCAGCCCTCAAGTTCACTCATCGAGTGCTTGCTAGACAGCCAGAAGTAATCATAATCAAACTCACCCTCACCAACAATCCATTGTCTGCATAAATCATATGTAGCTACCCACGTATAAAAACTATCAAATGCTTTTTGCACCTTAGATTCATCTTTTCCCGGAAATTTTCTTGGGTATATGTCACCATCAGCCTTATCAGAAAATAAAGATTGATGTTCTAGAAAGAGGCTTAAACTTTCATCTGTCACCTTCCCTCCAGCGCTATAAACGCCCGTCCAACAGAAATAAGAAGGATGTAGCAGCTTATCTTGCTGGAATCGAATAAATCTCGAAAAAAGTAGTCTTATTGGTAGATTCTCTTCTGAGAAATCGAACGATTCTTCTTCTTTCAGTAATTCAATTAGTGACTTTTCACTTTTCGCCCAACGGCATATTTCCTGAGCAATATTCAGTGGCGACGGACTATCAATTGCTGCTGAAAGGGCTGTAGATACTTGGTAATATTCTGACGATGAATAATTTATAATTAGCCCTTTAAACTCTGGGTGTTTATTTTTGATCGCGTAGCACAATTTTATAAACCTAACCCCTGGGTTAGTTGAATCTATGAAATTCTCGTAACTTTTAATATCAAATGGGAATCCTTCACCAGGGTTTATCGCAATATCTAAAACTAACAAGAACAACGCTACCAACGGACTCCCTATGTCCTCGGGTTTTTCTGATTCAGTAAGGGCTAAAAATGATTCAAAGGCTGAATAATAGACTCCTTTCAACATTCCTAAATTTTCAAAATCTTCCCATTCCAAACTTTCTCCAGATGAGTAAAACAAATACTGCATCTGCGTAAATCGCGCTTGGCCTTCAAATAAATCAATGAGCCCAATGGGAGAAATGTGAGCTGGCTCACCATAGCAATGATTGGGCTCATTATTGTCTCGTAAAACCTTAAACCCTTTGTGCCACACGTCAGCCTTTGGCAAGAATTGTAACTCTCGATCAAAACTTGCTGATAAAACAGCAACAAATGATGAGTAGGCTATATGAAAGGAATGTCCTACTGACTCAAATAACTTGTCGTTAACAACTGATGGTGCTGATTTTGGCTGTACAACTAAACTTTTGAAAAACTCAATATCATGGAAGTTGTTCAGTATTGGGTTTATTGCCAAAAACTCCTTATCTGTTGGTTTATAATCTACAGCATTATTTTCATTATATTTGATAATCGGCTTTTTTAGGCCAGTATGCTCGATGTATTCCTTTAAGAATTCATGATTTATATGCGCTTGCGCTGGATACGAAAAACTTAATAGCAAGCCTGATATAGATCCTATGTGCTGCCACCAATGGATAGTTTCGTGCAGATATGTGGAGAAGGCTTGAACTGTTTCAAAGTCATATTTGCTTGATGTGTGGATTCCATTCTCAGTAGCATCTAGTAGGTTGTGTATGTCAGGCCTTAATCTCAACACGAATTGCATTGAATGGTATAGCCCTCTAGCGTTGAAGCAACTTTTGTAATCCAGAGGGTACTCACTGTATTGTTCGTCGTTCAATAGTTCAGAATTGAGTTTCAATTTATACTCCATGGATTCTAGCGACAAAGCCTAACGCCGCATTAAGGTGTGAGCGACGCTTGGCTATACTTGAGCGAAGCGAAAACACCAAGCGTTGCGAATCACTCTTAAATGTTTTGTTAGCTTAATTGCCACGATAAGGTATCGGTGTTTTTGTTACTTGCACTGCCGATAGATTGGATTTAGCAAGCAGCAACTCCAGTGATTTTTTAGCAAGATCCGAATGAGGGTTTGGACCAATGATCAATTCCTTTACACAACTGCTATTAACGTTTAGCCGAACATAAGGAATTAAGAAATAGTCAGAACTACGTAAGTGGATATTTACATGTTCTTGCCCATAGACAACATACCGCCACTCACACTCTTCCTTAAAGCCTGCATCTTTCATTAGTGTACATGCAACTTTAGCTTTCGAAGTAAAGTCTGAGATTGCGGACTGATTATCACCGTTCGGAGATATAGGCTTATTGATATAGTCTGTCAATAAACCTATAGCATATTCATATTTAAATTCATCATCGTATATAACTGGGTAAAGAAGGCTCTTAGTATTAAGCTCTGGTTCAAAGTTTGGAGAAATACCTATAGAGACTCCATGCCCATTAGGGGTATAAGCTCTCCACTGACTCAATAGATCTTTCTGACTTGTCAATGAAAGAACAAAAACTCCAGCGTCCTGTGCAAAGGATAAGTTTGTTCCAATTGCTTCAGTGAATTGGAAAAAAGGTTCTAAACTAGCTAAACGTTGTAGGATTAGAGGATTGCCTTGATTATCAACTTTAAACCGAGTGAAAACATCTTTGAGCACTCTGAACCCATGAAAATACTCCTGATGATCATTGAGAAAATTTATTTCACTAACCCAAAAAGATAGTTTCCCACTTCCTTTTACAATGTTATTGATTGCATCAAATGATGTGTAATGCCAAAGAGCATCAGGTTTGTCCTGATGCAAGTATTCAAGGTAGTCTTTATACAACTCTATCTCCATGACCTAAATTATTAAGCTAACGCTTAATAGACAGAAACCATCCATCTATCCAATCTGTCTATCTTTTCTCATTTATTAGAATCGTACAAACATTTATTTTAATAACAAGATATTAGCTGTACTTTTCACACATAACACCATGACTAGACAGAAAAAATCCATATAGCTTGATGACTTTGACTAATATATCAGCACTGGTTAAGCATACATAGGTTTAAAGGGCGATGAAATCTGAATTTTTGACATACATCCATGATTATATGTTATCTCGTCATTATGCATTAAGGACGGTTCAAACTTACTTATACTGGATTAAACAATTTATACTTTTTCACAATAAGCGACATCCCAATACAATGGGTGATGCAGAAGTCGAGCAATACCTCACTCAATTGGTTACGGTGAAAAATGTAGCTGTAAAAACTCAGGCTACCGCGCTAAATTCAATAACCTTTTTATATCAGCATATTGTCGAAAGACCACTAAGTTTGGATATGAAATTTAAGCGCTCTTCGGTTTCGCCTAAACTTCCTGTTGTGCTAACTCAAACAGAAATCCAGCTATTGTTATTTCAAATTCAACCCAAATATTTATTATTGGCCCAACTTTTATATGGCAGTGGTTTACGGTTAATGGAAGTACTGCGATTAAGATATGATGATATTGATTACGATTATGGCGCACTCAAAATTTGGCAAGGAAAAGGAAATAAAAATCGGACGGTTCAGGAACAGCTTGGGCATTCAGATGTAAAAACCACCCAGATTTATACTCATGTATTAGAAAGAGGTGCAAGTGGAGTACTAAGCCCTCTTTCTCGTTTGGCCGGGTTTCAAAAGTAACCATTTAAAGGTTTTATTTGGGTAAACACATGAATCAAAAAAAACGTCGATTCAGTCGACGTTGTGAGCTGTTATTAATTCTAACGAAATGTAAGCCTAAATCTTATTGTTGAGTCAATCTCGCTTGCAAACGTTGCTTTAATGCGCCATCAGCTAACGTTTGGCAATGGGTATTTAAGTTCTGCCAATCTTGCTGGCTGAACTGAGTATAGACTTGAGCAATTAAACGCTGCTTAATGTCATCTTCAACAAATGCTGCTTCTAAAGCGCACAAGGTAACATCCAATAATTCGACTCGATTAAAACCAAAGACATCTTGAGCTAAGCGATATTCTTTAGCGACATCCGTCCCAAACAAGCCTGCATCATCGGTGTTAATAGACAAACGAACGCCTGCCTCATACAAACGACGCAATGGATGTTTCTCCAAAGACTGTTCAAATTCTGTCACCAAAATTCGGTTGCTCGTCGGCGCGACTTCCAGCGTGATTTGCTCATCGATTAACGTTTGAATTAGCGCAGGATCTTTAATCGCTGCAATACCATGTCCAATACGTTTTGCGCCACACGCTAATGCATCGCGGATGCTTTCAGGGCCACGAATTTCACCAGCATGATACGATTTTTGCAGAGGAATTTGAGTCACCAGCTGATGGGCGTAATGGAAATCGGTAAATTCACCGGCCATTTCATTACCCGCAATATTAAACCCTGTCACTTCATTGCGAGTATGCGCTGCCACAAAATCAGCGCTCATTTTAAATTCATCAAGGCTTAAATGACGAACGCCACACGCATGCAAACGAGTTTCGGTGCCATATTCTGCTTTGATTTCATTAATCGCACGCAAAATGCCATCCATTAAACCATGATAACGAGCTGCATCTAATGTGTTGCTTTCTTCATCGTGACACATATGAAAAGCTGAGGTGATCATTTCGCAGTACACCAAACCTTGCTCAGCGTTACGGGTTAAATAATCTTTCATCACCAAGTAATAATCATCCGCATCACGAACTAAATCCGCCACTACATCATAAGCAGTAACAAAAGCGCCGAAATCTGATTCATCATATTGATAACGCCCATTAGGGAAATCGCTTTTATCGTATTGCCCTTCGGGATAAAGGAAATCGCTTGGCAAAGTGACATTATGCTTTTGGGCTAGAATAGCGGCCAGCTCAGGGGTTACCGAACCTTCAATATGTTCATGTAAGATCACTTTAGGAAGTTGTGTACTCATAATCGCTGGGCCTTATTTAATAGATGAATAATAACGGCAGCACCATACCAATAATTGAATAATAGGCAATAGTATAAAAAGCAAAGTTTGCCTGGCTTCAAAATGCAAACGATACCCTTTTAATTTAGATAACTTTGTCAATTTAGAGAACACAGCAATTTCAACTTCAACTTCAACTTCAACTTCAACTTCAACTTCAACTTGAAAAGTGAAAAGTGAAAAGTGAAAAGTGAAAAGTGAAAAGTGAAAAGTGAAAAGTGAAAAGTGAAAAGTGAAAATATAAAAAATCCAGCGCTCGTCGTACAAGCACTGGATTTAAATTAACAATGATGAAGGCTAAAACGCTTTAGCTAACGAATAGTTCATTAATGAATAGCGCCTAATTAATAGCGCTCTAACCAATGTGCATATGGCGCGGGCAAGATCCATGATGGCTTATCAACATTCAACGCTTTGGCTAAACGATAGGTGTAATGCGGATCAGCTAAATACGCTTTACCAATCATCACCACATCCATCTGATCTTCTTCTACCACTCGGTTAGCATCTTCTGGTTTATCAATTCCCCATGCAGATGCCACTGGCAAGCCGGTTTCTTTACGCACGCGTTCAGAGATTGGAGCTAAGAATGCAGGTCCCCACGGAACTTGTGCGGTTGGTGTTGAAAATCCAACACTCACACTCACCATATCCAAACCTTGTTCTTTCATTTGGCTCAATAGTGCGATCGATTCTTGCAAGGTTTCTTCATCACGACCATCAAATTCAAGTACACCAAAACGAATCGTTAATGGTAGATTTTCTGGCCATACGGCACGAACTGCCGCAAAGGTTTCCAATAAGAATCGACCACGATTTTCAGCACTTCCACCGTATTGATCGGTGCGTTGGTTCGAATGCGCCGAGAAAAAACTTTGCGCCAAATAACCATGAGCAAAATGTAACTCTAGCCATTCAAAACCAGCATCAAGCGCACGTTTAGCACCATCAACAAAATCTTGTTTGACACGTTCAATATCGGCAATACTCATTTCTGTTGGGACTTTTTCTAAATTTCCACCACCGAATGCAATTGCAGAAGGCGCAATGGTCTGCCAGCCTTTCGGTTGATCGTTAGCAATATGATCATCACCATCCCACGGACGATTGGCGCTGGCTTTGCGGCCCGCATGCGCAATTTGAATCCCCGCAACACTGCCATTATCTTTAATACTTTTTGCAATTTTAGCTAAGGCAATGGCTTGTTCATCATTCCAAATACCTAAACAATTTGGACTGATTCGTCCTTCTGGTGACACTGCGGTAGCTTCAAGAATAACTAAACTTGCTCCACCTCGCGCAAGACCAGCGTAATGAATATCATGCCATTGATTAGCAACGCCATCTTCTGCGCTGTATTGGCACATCGGCGGAATAGCGATACGGTTTTTGAGGACAACATCTTTTAATGCGAATGAGTTAAATAATGCAGACATTTATGCTTACCTTTTTTCAACTGAGTTTTCAATTGAGACAGTTCAATTACGAAATAAGAAGTCTGCATAATAGCGCCAGATAGGATATGACTGAAATGACATTAGTGGATAGTTAATATGTATTTTAGGAATGCTAGTAGCAGTAAGAATACTGAGGATGAATACTTAATAAGCCAATCTTTATAGATCAACTCTTAACACCACACCCCTTTAAAATCATGGTGGTCAGAAATTCAGCCGCTTCATCGTAGTCTTGTCGAGATAACTTCTTTTTATCTAGCACACGACAGATCTGCCAACCGAAATCGGCATAAGTTTGCGTCGCTGCCCAAATGGTAAACATAAGGTGATGGGCAGATACCGTTTCCATTAAGCCTTGATCCATCCATGAATTAAATTTGGCTAGAATCATTTCAGATTGCTGCTGTAATGCATCTTCAATATCTTTCGGTAAAGACGTGCCACCAGACATCACTTCATTGGCAAATACTTTGGAGGCATGAGCATGATCGCATGAAATAATTAATTTGGTTTTGATGTATTCTGTCAACGCTTCTTTAGGATCATCAAGCACTTGAATAGGTAACGAGGATTTAAGAAGTGGTGCTGTTACGCTTTCCAATACCGCGCGATACAAGTTATCTTTTGAGGTGTAGTAATAGTAGATATTGGGCTTTGGAATATTCGCTTCTTTAGCAATGTCGGCAACTTTAGTGGCAGCATAACCGTATTTGGCAAAGTGCTGGCTAGCCGCTTCTATAATGGCATGTTGATTACGCTCTCGTACTTTTGCCACTATCTATTCCTCACTAGTTAACTATTTCAATGTACACTGTGAGATGTTTTAACATAGCTGACAAAAAAAGCCTTATTTTTCTCAAGTTTTTGCTATATGCATCTATACAAACTCTTTCTTTTTTAAAAGGAATACGCAAAAAATCCCGAGATAACCAGTATGATAAATATGAAAGGAAGCACACAAATTCCGTTCATTCGCTTATAAATTATAAGCATATTTACCGCTAACCTAGTTACTCGGGCGCACTCAAAGGAGACGAAACCGTGCGTTAAAACAAGTTATTAGTGATCACCTTGATATGCTCCCAAACAGACCAAAGTGACAGTCCAGTACATGACTAATAACCTGCTATTTCTAAACTAGAAATATTAAAAATAAAAAAGCAGTTATCTAAAATAATAGAATAAATAAATCTACTTATTCACCTCGAATATTATGATTACCTAGCTTTTCAATTGCTTTGATCAATGCTGAGTGATCCCAGTTAGAACCATCCATTTCTGCACAATCACCAAACAACTCTTGGGTTCTTGCTGTATTAGGTAATTCAAGACCTAACTGTTTTGCACCCGTTAAGGCCAAGTTAAGATCTTTTTGATGCAATGAAATTCTAAAGCCAGGATCAAACGTACCTTTAACCATACGCTCACCGTGTACTTCAAGTACTTTAGAGTTGGCGAATCCGCCCATTAACGCATCACGAACACGCGCAGGATCCGCGCCTGCTTTTGAAGCAAAAACTAACGCTTCAGATACGGCTTCAATATTCAATGCCACAATGATTTGGTTGGCAACTTTACATATTTGCCCAGCGCCATTATCACCGACTAAAGTAATGTTTTTACCCATTATTTCAAACAATGGTTTCGCTTGTTCAAACGCCGATTCATCACCACCCACCATAATCGTTAGAGTGGCATTGATTGCGCCAACTTCACCACCAGAAACCGGTGCATCTAAATATTGTGCGCCAGCTTCTTTAATTTGTTTTGCGAACTCTTGTGTTTCAATCGGTGCGATTGAGCTCATGTCGATCACAAGTTTGCCAGCCGATAAACCTTCGGCAATACCTTTGTCACCAAACAGAGCATCCGCTACATCTGGTGTATTTGGCACCATAGTGATAATGATGTCAGCGGCTTGTGCCGCTTCCTTACCGCTATGAACAACCGTTGCTCCGCCGTCAACCAACTCTTGCGGTGGCGCAACAAAGTGATCCGTTACCACAATCGAGTAACCTGCTTTTTGTAAATTGATCGCCATCGGTTTACCCATGATGCCCGTACCGATAAATGCAATTGTTGAAGTTGTCATAATTTGGTCCTTAATTCTTTAATTTTATAAACTTGAAATGCCTTTAAGCGATTTATCACACCGCTAAATTATCCATCCAGCGTAATCCTTCGTGCGTAGTCGTCTTCGGTTTGTATTCACAACCAATCCAACCTTGATAGCCAATCGAATCAAGATGATTAAACAAAAATGGATAGTTAATCTCTCCGGTTCCTGGCTCATTTCGTCCTGGGTTATCCGCTAACTGCACATGCTGAATCTGACCAATATGCTCACTGAGTGTTGGCGCAAGATCCCCTTCCATAATTTGCATATGGTAAATGTCGTATTGGAAGTTAAGATTGTCACTGCCAACTTTGGCAATAATATCCAACGCTTGCTTGGTGTTATTGAGGAAAAAGCCCGGAATATCGCGAGTATTGATCGCTTCAATAATCAAACTAATGCCATTTTCTTTTAATGCTTGCGCCGCAAAACGTAAATTGGATACAAAGGTTTGTTCCGCTTGTTCAGGACTCACGCCATCTGGCACGATTCCAGCCAAACAATTCACTTGATTACATTCAAGCACTTTGGCGTATTGGATCGCTTTGGTCACACCATGTTGAAACTCTTCAACTCGTTTTGGGTCAACGGCAATGCCACGATCGCCGCCAAGCCAATCACCCGCAGGTAAAT
Organism: Vibrio sp. S17_S38; assembly: GCF_014694375.1. Classification (GTDB taxonomy): domain Bacteria; phylum Pseudomonadota; class Gammaproteobacteria; order Enterobacterales; family Vibrionaceae; genus Vibrio. The sequence goes on along the minus strand of NZ_JAAUWW010000025.1, from coordinate 13,054 downwards.
TAAACAGAACTTGAGTTAAATTGTTTGTATCTAAGACATTTTTAATCGTTGTCGCTTCAAAGTCATAAGGGAATAGATATTCCACACCTTGAAAACCAGCATCTGCTGCTTGACCAAAACGTTGCAAGAAATCGACTTCGGTAAACAACATCGATAGGTTTGCTGCGAATTTAGGCATAATGCTCTCCTTTCTTTATGCTTATTTTTCATCGAGCCAATCTTACGGCTGACTCGATAAATAAAATAAGAACTGATCCATTAAAAACTATTGCTTGAAAACTGTTGCTTTAAAACAATTGCTTCAAAAAACTGGCTGAAAACTACTGATTAAAAGTAATCGCAGTTGGCGCATCATCACTGCCTTCGGCTAGGCTTTCAAATTCATTTACACCGGTAATTTCAACACCCATCGCAATATTAGTTACACGCTCTAAAATGAACTCAACGACAACTGGTACTCGGTGTTTCGCCATTAGTTCTTTCGCTTTTTCAAATGCTGCTGCTGCATCTTCTGGCTTACGAACACGAATCGCTTTACAACCTAAACCTTCAACCACTGCCACATGATCAACGCCATAACCTTCCATTTCTGGTGCGTTTTGGTTTTCAAATGCAAGCTGAACACAATAATCAATATCAAATTGACGTTGTGCTTGGCGAATCAAACCAAGGTAAGAGTTGTTCACTACAACGTGGATATAAGGAAGATTGAATTGCGCGCCAACGGCTAACTCTTCAATCATAAATTGGAAATCATAGTCACCTGAAATCGCCACAATCGGACGTTTTGGATCGGCAGCGCGTACCCCTAATGCCGCAGAGATAGTCCAACCCAATGGACCCGCTTGACCACAGTTGATCCAATGACGCGGTTTATAAACATGCAAGAATTGCGCTGCGGCGATTTGAGACAAACCGATGGTGCTGACATAACAAGTATCTTCACCAAATGCACGGTTCATTTCTTCATAAACACGCATTGGTTTCATTGGTACTTCTTCAAAGTGTGTTTTACGTAACATGCTCGATTTACGTTCAATACACTCACTTACCCATGAACTTGTATTTTTAAGCTGACCCGCCGCTTTCATTTCTTTAGCAACTTCAATGAATAAGGTTAATGCAGATTTTGCATCCGATACGATGCCAAGATCAGGGCAGAACACACGACCAATTTGAGTCGGTTCAATATCCACATGCACAAACTTACGGCCTTCGGTATACACTTCAACAGAACCGGTGTGACGATTCGCCCAACGGTTACCAATACCTAGTACAAAGTCTGATGCCAGCATGGTTGCATTGCCGTAACGATGAGAAGTTTGAAGCCCAACCATACCTGCCATTAATTCATGGTTATCTGGGATGGTGCCCCAACCCATTAATGTTGGAATAACAGGAACATTTAACAGCTCAGCTAATTCTTGTAGCTCAGCACTCGCGCCAGCATTAATAACGCCACCGCCAGAAACGATGAGTGGTTTTTCTGATTGAGTCAGCATGGTTAATGCTTTTTCAACTTGAGCGCGAGTCGCACTTGGTTGGTATGGTTCAAGTGGTTCATAGGTATCAATATCAAATTCAATTTCAGCTAACTGAACATCAATTGGTAAATCGATAAGAACCGGACCAGGACGGCCAGATCGCATAATATGGAAAGCTTGTTGGAATACTCGTGGCACTAGAGCTGGCTCTAAAACCGTCGTTGCCCACTTAGTCACTGGTTTAGCAATAGATTCGATATCGACCGCTTGGAAATCTTCTTTATGCAAACGTGCGCGCGGTGCTTGACCGGTAATACAAAGAATTGGAATAGAATCCGCAGAAGCAGAATATAAGCCCGTGATCATATCCGTGCCCGCAGGACCAGAAGTACCAATACACACACCAATGTTTTTATCATTGGTACGCGTATAACCTTCTGCCATGTGTGAAGCACCTTCAACGTGACGAGCTAATACATGGTCAATACCACCTATTTTTTTCATCGCGGCATAAAATGGATTAATTGCCGCCCCCGGTACACCAAAGGCAATATCAACGCCTTCACGCTTTAATACTTCAACTGCTGCTTCAATTGCTTTCATCTTCGCCATAATCTAAATCCTTTTAATTAAGATTGTATACAATAAAAAATACATGACTTAGTTTAGGCAGAGATCGGGCAAACTGGCAAATAAAAAAACAAATTAATTGTATACAATGTGATATTTTGTAATTAAGTTGCTATTTTTAAAGATAAAATACTTGCAGGACTGTAGCTTTAAAGGCTTGGGCAATGATCACATTACGTTAAATATATTTTGATTTAATGCTAAAAAAGAGATATACATATTAAAAATATAAAACATTAATGTACACAATAACACTCATTCCTATGTACATAAAGGAGACAATTATGCACAAGACACAGGAACGTGAACAAGAAGCGGCAACCAATCAAACACATGCAATAACAGTGATCGGCACACTACAAAGCGCACAGCAACAAGCGATTCTTTCTCCATCTGCGGTAGATTTTTTGGATGCATTAGTCACCAAATTTAGCGCGCCATTAGATGAAGTCATGGCATTGCGTCGTCAACGTCAAGCTCAATTTGATGGTGGTGAACTACCTGACTTTCGATCTGATACACAGCATATTCGACAAGATAAAAGCTGGAAAGTCGCCCCGATCCCTGCAGTTTTGCAAGATCGTCGCGTTGAAATTACCGGTCCAGTTGATCGTAAAATGGTGATCAACGCCCTCAACTCTGGCGCAAAAATATTCATGTGCTGCTTTGAGGATGCTTCTGCTCCTACTTGGGAGAACATGATTGACGGACAAGTAAACTTAAAAGATGCCAATGCTGGCACGATAAGTTACTTCGATGAAAAGAAAGGTAAAAGTTACGATTTAGTCAGTAACCCTGCACAACTATTGGCTCGTCCTCGAGGCCTACATCTTCCAGAAAAACACATCCAATATAATGGAAAGCCAATTGCAGGTTGTTTAATGGACTTCGCATTGTACTTCTTCCATAACTACCAAACTCGCGCTCAAAAAGGCGATGGCGTGTATTACTACATTCCAAAACTAGAAAGTATGGAAGAAGCTAAATGGTGGGATGATGTGTTTAGTTTCACTGAAGATTATTTCTCAGTAGAACGCGGCACGATCAAAGCAACGGTATTAATTGAGACCCTACCAGCAGTATTCCAAATGGAAGAGATGCTGTACGTCATGCGTGAACATATTGTCGCCATGAACTGCGGACGTTGGGATTATATTTTTAGCTACATTAAAACGCTAAAAAATCATAAAGATCGCATCCTGCCTGATCGCCATAGCATTGGAATGGATAAGCCGTTCTTAAACGCTTATAGCCAACTATTAGTGAAGACTTGTCATGCTCGTGGCGCACTTGCTATGGGTGGTATGTCAGCCTTTATTCCAAACGCTGATCCTGAGGTCATGGCACAAGTTAGAGCTAAAGTAGAAGATGATAAAGATCGTGAATCCTCTAATGGGCACGATGGTGGTTGGGTTGCCCATCCAAAACTTGTCGAAATTGTGATGGACATTTTTGAGAAGAAATTAAATGGCAATATAAACCAAATCGATTACGACAGCAGCTATGTGGGTGAAATCACCGCGCAGCAACTGTTAGAACCTTGCACTGGGCCTCGCAATGAAGAAGGCTTACGCAAAAATATTCGCATCGCGTTGTATTACATTGAAGCTTGGATCGGCGGCGTAGGTTGCGTCCCGATTTATGGTTTGATGGAAGATGCCGCGACCGCAGAAATCTCACGCGCTGGAATTTGGCAATGGATCAAACACGGCGTGAAACTTGATGATGGCCAAGTTGTAACAGAAGCGTATTTCCGCTCTCTGTTGGCTGAAGAACTAATCACGATTAAACAAGAAGTTGGCGAGCAACGTTATGCTCAAGGACGATTTGAAGAAACGGCCAAGATGTTCGATACGCTATCGACCCAAGACGATTTTGCAGAGTTCTTGACTCTACCGAGCTATTCACTTCTTTGTTAATGGAATTGGGTTAAGCCGTTTCAATATGAGCGGTTTAACCCTTATAACAATGAAGGATCCTAATATGAGTTTGACACTACAACAGGCTTTAAATATCACTCAAGGCGCATTTGAGGCTGGTATTACATTAAAAACTGCCCCACTCACTGTGGCTGTATTAGACAGTGGTGGCAAACTGGTTTCCCTACAACGGCAAGATGGCTCAAGCATGTTACGGCCTGATATTGCCACAGCAAAAGCATGGGGAGCATTAGCATTAGGATGCTCATCGAGAAAACTCGCACAAGATGCGGAAATTCGTCCGGCGTTTATTTCAGCCATTAATGTATTGGCTCAAGGTAATGTCGTTCCTGTACCGGGTGGTTTACTGATCAAAACAGAAACCAATCAAGTTATTGGTGCAGTTGGGATCAGCGGTGACTTATCTGATTTGGACGAAAAGTGTGCACTGGAAGGTATTTTGCATGCAAAACTGTATTCATTAGATACATAAGCAAAATAGTGTCTATAATGTACAATATTATTTTTGGAATATCAGCAGATTAGGCCATGACTAAATTAACTAAACTATCTAATACTAAAATTCAGGCAAAGGCCAATAATCAAACTCAAGATGATGTGGTGTACTGCTACATCTTTGATGCGATTTTGGAGCAGCGCCTACCACCCAATACCAAGCTTAATGAAGAATCATTAAGTGAAATATTTGGGGTAAGCCGCACGATTATTCGCCGTGCCCTTTTACGCCTATCTCTTGAGCAAGTAGTTGATATTAAACCAAATCGTGGCGCTACTGTTTCAGCGCCAACTATTGACGAAGCGGTTCAAATATTAAAAGCTCGAGAAATAGCGGAACTTGCAGTAACTGAACTCGCAACAGAAAACTGTAACCAAGTTCAGTTACAAGTATTACGTAATTTAGTCATTAGTGAAAATGAAGCCATTGCTAATAATGATGTGGGTAAAGGTATTCGCTTATCGGGTGAGTTCCATATTGAGCTGGCTAAAATGGCTAAAAATGCCCCTTTGCTGCATTTCTTACGCAGCTTAGTTTCACAAACCTCTTTGCTTATTGCTCAATACGAAGGCAGTAATAACAGTAATTGTTCACAAGATGAACATACAAACTTATTAAATGCGATTGAATCGGGTGATAAGACGCAAGCTCTTCACCTAATGGATCACCATTTACAGCATATTAGAGCTAACTTAAACTTAAATGATGATGCGACATCGAGTGATTTGCATGTCGTGTTTTCGGATGTCATTCGCTCAAGAGCTTAATTGCTCAAGATTTTAAGTACTTAAGCTCTACAATTTATCCAAAGACTAAAAACCCTGATAGCGAATAAATGCCATCAGGGTTATTTTTTATTTCACGATTTCTAAACTATCAACATCAATAGAAATATCATTCCAATCTTTCTCTACTTCACCACGGATCACGATATTCATTTCCGGTGTAACGACTCTTCCAAACCAAATATCATCATCAATCTCAACGGTAACTTCGCCTGTCGGGTCTTGAAAAATATAATCCTCATCCCCCAATGACATTGTTAAGTTACCGGTTAACTCCACCACTGAGTTGTCACTAGCATTCATTGCGCTGATCACATCTTTCATAATACGCTTTGATTTAGTTGGCCCTTGGAAGCCACCTTTGCTATTTGCCGTTTGGATTGCTTGTGAGCTATTAGCCGTTGTTACATGATTTTCCGCCATCGCTGGCAAAGTAAACAAACTTAGAACACAAACTAAAATAATTTTTTTCATATTACGGCCTCTCATGCTTACAATTACTGCACTTCAAGGCTATCGACATCGATAGTGAGATCATTCCAATCTTTATCCACTTCACCTCGTAAAATAACGTTATCTTCAGTCGTTACTGTACGGCCATGCCATTTATCATTATCAATCTCAACCGTGATCTCACCCGTTGAATCAGCAAATATATACTTCTCATTACCTAATGAACTCTTAATATGTCCCGTTAGTACGACCTTATTATCATCGCGAGCATCTTTAGCTAATTCCACGGTTTCAATCATTTTGTGACCGTTATTCGGGCCTTGGAATCCACCTTGAGTTGTAGTGGCTTTTGTTGCCTGTGCCGGTGAAATCACTTCTGCCGCTACAGAACCAGAAACAGAAATCGCGGCTGCAAGTGCTAAAATAGTCATAGTATTTTTCATGTGTTCACCTTTCTATTATTTAAACGAATTATCTCAAACAAAAACGTTTGTCCTTGTTGGTATGGCATTAGATTATTCGATCAAACGTGAAGACTTTGTGAAAACTCTAAAAATATAAATAAAAACTTAATTGGTAAGCCTATCTACCAAAAGTAATTAACGGCGAGGTGAACAAGCGTAGTTCACTCCTATTTGTAAAAGAATAAAACTACAGTTCAAGTAAAAACGGGTATACACCGACTGATTTGCAGTAACAACATCGCGACGGTTACTGAGAGACATTAGACAAAAACACAACTTTTGCTAAGAAAACCGTTTCATTGTTTTGTGTCATCAACTTCCATCCCATTCGCTCACAAATGCGCTGAATAATGACCAAGCCACAACCATAACCTGCATTATGCATATCGTGACCGCCATGTTGATTTGTTATGGTTAAGGTTTCACTGTGAAGTTCGATAACAATATCACCAATGCTGTAACTGAACGCATTCTTGATTAAGTTACTGACTACAATATCGATAAAACTTTGCGGAGCAGTAATGTGAGCTTCTCCGTCAATACTTAACTGGTAACTAGCATCTTGTTTCGCAAAATGCTGAGTCATATTATCCAGCACCCATGTCACTCGGCTTGATAGCTGTGAATGAGTAATATGGTGTGACTCGATGTCTTCCTTACCGAGTAATAAAAAGGCTTCCGTCAATATTTGCATTTGATTTGCAGCATAATCTAAACGTGCAATCGCTTTCTTTGCCATTATAGATTGGTCAGGCAGCTTTTTAAGTAAATCCGTTGAGCCTTTAATCACCATTATCGGTGTTCTAAGTTCATGGGATGAAAAACGACTAAACTCTTGTTCTCGCTGAAAATACGATGCAATTTTTGCTTTATTTTCTAGTAATGTTTGTTCAATGCTGCGGGTTTCTTTATATCGGGTGTCTACCTCAAAATTAGGTTTATCTGGAGCCATTGAACGAATTTTATGCTCAATTTGAATTAAAGGCGTAGAAAGTAAACGTACAAAATATAAACCATAAGCCATCACTGCTATCAAAAAAATCGATCCAGCTAAAAAAGTAATTAAATGTAAGTTATCTTCATAATTATCTAGGTAATCATCAGCATCATCTTGATAAACCACATATAACCAACCTTGCCCTGATGGATGTTTAGTCACTAAAAAGTGCTTATCCTCTTTACCTAATTGCTCTTCAAAAAAACCTGGCGAAGTATAAGGCAGTAACCATTCTGGCGTTTCTTCTTTCGACCAATAAGTGTCTAGCTCTTGTGGATCGGGCAACTCCGCTTTAAAACCATATTTACGATAATTATGCGTATATTCTTGTGTTTCAGTTGTCAGGCGGTGCTCTAAACTGATCACTTCTAATCGATCTTGAGCAAAATAAATTAATCCCCAAAATAGCGCGAACATCAAACTAGTCAAAATGATAAATGTCAGGCGAATTCGGCTGGATAACGTTGGGGCATTAGTCATTTTTAAGTCGATATCCTTGGCTGTGTAATGTTTCTAAGCGGGAGGTTTCAAAGCCTTTATCTAATGCCGTTCTTAAGCCGTAAATATGGCTGCGTAAAGAATCACTGGAAGGACTATCTTCGCCCCAAATTTCTAAGATCACTGCTTCTTTACTGACAGCTGCAGGCGCATTTTTCAATAATAATTTGAATATAGTTCGTTGTATCTTGCTTAGTTTGATTGCCTGCTTCTCGCGAGTAATTTCATTGGTTTGTAAGTCCATTTCTAAATCAGCAAAACTCAAGTGACCAACATCAATTCTTGGGCCTCGTTTATGTAAAGCATTTAAACGCAAAACCAATTCTTGCATCGCAAAGGGTTTATTTAAAAAGTCATCACCGCCGGAATGAAATGCTTGAACTTTATCATCAAGGGTATCTTTAGCGGTTAAAAATAAAATGGGTATATTACAATAAAGCTCATCACGCAATATTTTTACAGCGCTGATCCCATCAAGTTTTGGCATCATAATATCCATAATAATCACATCGTAATGGTTGTCTTTGATTAACTGAATTGCCGATTCACCATTATAAGCACAATCAGTATCCACGCCTTCAAGCTCAAGATAATCCATGATGGTTTCAACCACGCTATGGGTATCATCAACAATTAATACTCTCATTATTTCTGCCTTTTCTTCTTCACGTTTACTTAACGTTTGCCTCGATAAGATACCTGTTATTTCTTTAATTAAAATGTTCCATCTTAAAATAATCAAATGAAAATAGTAAAAGGCTCAAGCATCATTTGATGTCTTGAGCCTTTTTAGCCCTTAATAACTAAGATGCAATCAGCCAAGATGTAAGCGCCTAAGATGTATTTTTCGACTAAGGCTACGTTACTTTAAACATCCGTGCCCGCTTCATCTTCTTCAACAATATCCTTCTCTAAGCTTGCTTCTGCCAACCACTGTTGAATGGCTTCACTTTTAAGTACTTTTTGTTGATACTGCCGAGCAAGATCAGACAACTCAATTTGATAAGTTTTAAAACGTAATGCCAAAGGTGCGTACATAGCATCTGCTATCGACCACTCACCAAACAACCAAGCATTTGGGTTTTGCGTCATTTGCTCAGACCACATGGCATCGACTCGTGCAATATCCTTTTGGGCAGAATCGCTCAAATCCACTTTTCGAGTTGCACGACAATTCATTGGCAGCTCGTTTCGAAGCGCGCCGAACCCTGAATGCATTTCACAAGCAAGGGCACGCGCTTTACCACGTAACGATTGGTTTTGTGGCCAAGCTTTCCCATCTAAAACACTTTCATTTATGTATTCTAAAATTGCTAATGAATCCCAAATAGCGACATCATTATCCACCAGAGCTGGCACTTTGGCAGCTGGTGAAACCGCTTGTAATGATTGATAAAACTCATCTGTAAATAAAGTTAATTTAACCACATCTACTGGTATATTATTTTGGGCGAAAATAAGCCAGCCACGTAATGACCAGCTAGAATAATTTTGATTACCTATATATAACTTCATTCACACTCCTTGTGTTGATATTTTTTGTAGCGGCTATTTCATGATAAGACTACAAAATGTTTTTTTAATTTCATCCAGAATAAGCGAGAATTTAATTAAAGTAAATCAACCAAATATCACAGCAATTAATAAAACGATCACTGCAATAATACCGAAAACTTTAAGGCCTAATTTAACATCCCCACCACCATTTGGCGCTTGATTACAACATCCCATTACTCTCTCCTTTTTATTTCTTACAAGGATGATAAAGCTTACTACAGGGGTAAGGTAAACCATTATGTAACTTATTGCCGTTTTATAAAAATACCCTGCTAAATCTGGCAGGGTATCCGTTCGTTTATTATTATTTTAATAGTTAATTATTTTCTCAATGCATTCAGCTTCACTTGGGTTATTCCAAACACAGTGCCCGTACCAAAGGTAAAATCATCACCCACTACACCAGCTTCAACACCGGTAAATATTTCAAGCGCTTGGGTCACATGCTCAATTGCCCAAATATGAAAATCACCTTTCGCCACGGCTTGTCGCACTTCGGCGGATAACATTAAATTATGTACATTCGATTGAGGAATGATCACACCTTGTGTTGAGCGACGACCTTTAATTTTACAGACATTAAAGAAGCCTTCGATCTTCTCATTCACACCACCAATCGGCTGTGCTTCACCAAACTGATTCATAGAGCCTGTAATCGCAATATCTTGTCTTAATGGCAATTTAGAATACGCCGATACAATCGCGCACACTTCTGCCATCGAGGCACTGTCTCCATCAACGCCGCCATAAGACTGCTCAAAGGTAATATGTGTGGTGAGCGGAATTTTGGCATTACGACCCAAAATTGAGGCAAGATAAGCCGATAGAATCATCACACCTTTCGAGTGAATACTGCCACCTAAATCGACATTACGTTCAATATCTAAGATATCCCCATCACCATAAGCCGTCGTTGCTGTAATACGATTCGGAGCCCCAAACATGTGGTCGCTCGTTGATAACACAGAGAGCGCATTAACCACGCCCACCGCACAACCTTCAGTTTTTATTAACGTAGTGCCATTTGTGAAGGTTTCCATCACATTATCTTGTAACCGATTAACGCGTAGCTCTTGATTGCTTAAGGCTTGATCAACATGTGATGCTCGGATCAAGTTTGATTTTGCACCACGAGCCACGTAATTAGATTCACGCAATAAATTAGCGATATGGGCAGAATGTAGCGATAACTTATTCTGATTTCCCGACATCCGCGAGCTATGTTCAATAATCTTGGCAATGGCTTTTTTGTCGCAATGCAGCAAGCCGTTATCGCGTACTATGCTTGAGATAAATCGTGCGTAATGCATTTCAGCATCAACGGTTCGGGTCATCTCATCTTCAAAGTCTGCGGTCACTCTAAATAGCTCACTAAACTCTGGATCGTAATGCTGCAAAAGTTGATAGGTTCGATAATCACCAAATAAGATAATTTTGACATCCAACGGGATCGCTTCAGGATCAAGTGATACCGCACCAGATAATGTCACCTCTTTTTCAAGCGACGTTAAGCTTAATTGACGAGCTCGTAAAGCCCGTTTAATACCATCCCACACATATGGCTGTTCAAGAACCTTAATCGCATCCATCAATAACACGCCGCCATTGGCTTTATGCAAACTACCAGAACGGATCAATGAGAAATCCGTAAACACGGTGCCTTTATAGGTTGCTGTTTCAACGCAGCCAAAAATGCTGTGATAATTGGGGCTATCTTCCACCACAATTGGAAAAGTATTATCAATCTGATTGACCAATACATTAATGCTATAACGACGCGGAAGTTTGCCATCTAAAGATGCAGAGGCAATTTCATTTTGCTCATCACTTTCTTGCAAGAAGATTTCAACATTTTCGACGATATCTTTCTGCAAATCTGATAAGTGCTGCTTTATTTCAGGGTACGCTGCATAAACGCCTTTTAACGCTTTAATTTGATAAGCCAACACTTCTAATGTCGTTTCATCATTCAGCTTTTTGATCTTATCACTAAAAGCTTCTTCCCATTCCGTCAGTTGGCGAACCATACCGCGAAGCTTGAACTCTAGCGCATCAATCGTGGTGCGAAAATAATCTTGCTCTTTACGCGTCAATGCATCAAACGTTTCTTCGCTATGCAGCTTTTCTTCATCGAGCATCGCAATAAATTCGTAATCACCTTGCATGGTCACCGCAAGGCTAACGCGTTTTTCTTTTGCTTCTTTAGTTATTTCTTCTAATGCCGTTTGTTGTTTTTGATTTAACTGATTTTTCAACTTTTCTGAGCGAGTAAAATACACTTCATTATCAAACGCCAACGGTAACGCTTTCACTAATTTACTAAGTAATTTTTCAATATCGAGACGAAACGGCTTACCCACTCCTGATTGAAGCTTTAATACTTTTGGCTTACGAATATCTTCAAAATTGGCGACATAACACCAGTCAAATAGCTGTAAATCTTCCGGTTTATGGCGGTTAAGGTAACGCAGAATCATAGTGCGTTTGCCTAAGCCGTTTTGCCCCGATGCATAAATGTTGTAGCCTTTGTCTTTAATCGACATGGCAAACTCAACCGCTTTTTGGGCGCGTTCTTGACCCACAATTTCATCAATCGGTGGAATATCTTTGGTTGATTTACAAGGAAACAGCTCAAGGTCAGCCGAATTGTAAAGCTTGGAAGCATCAAGGGTATTGAAAAGTGATGCCGGAGATGTTGAGTTCAAGTCAGTTGAATGCGAATTTTTCGACATAAGCAATCCTTACTCAGTTAAAGGCTATAAACCACTGTAGCACTGCATACATTTAGAGTAGTACGCTTTTATCGTAATTTTTGTGATTAGACCTAAATTGATGATTAAGCGGTCAAATATCACTCAAATACCATGCCATAAACACCACCCGATCATTATCAAATTTTTCGATAAAGTCATTCAAAAAAGTTTTGATCTGTGATGAAAAGAAAAGAGATATAATCCCGACACTCAATAAAAATCCGGGTAGCGCTAACGTTGTCCATTCATCATTAAAAAGGTTTCTTATGACTCATCCAATTATTAAAGATCTTGCAAACCGCTACACGGCCAAACGTTATGACTCAAGCAAGAAAGTTTCAGCTGAAGATATTCAAGTATTAAAAGATGCAATGCGTTTATCGCCATCTTCTATTAATTCTCAACCTTGGAAATTCGTTGTTTTAGAATCAGACCAAGCGAAACAGCGTTTCCACAATACCTTTGCAAATAAATTCCAATTTAACCAACCGCATGCAACGGCAGCTTCACACATCATTTTATTTGCTCATAAAATGAAGTATATCAAAGCTGATTATGAAAAAGTAATCGATCAAGGCATCATCGATGGACGAACTAAGCCAGAAGATAAACAACAAGCTTTTGGTGGATTTGTATTCGTCGATTTAAATACCAATGAGCAAGGCTTCAATAATGATTGGACCAAATCTCAAACTTACATTGCTTTAGGTAACACCTTGCATACTCTAGCTCGTTTGGGCATTGATTCTACTACGATGGAAGGTGTCGATTCTGAAATGATTGGTCAAGAGTTTGCAGCCGAATTAGATGGCTACGAGTGTCATGTAACACTTGCGATTGGTTATCACAATTCATCTGAAGATTATAATGCCAAGTTACCTAAATCACGTTTGGCTGAGCCAGAAGTAGTGATCACTCTATAACCGATTGTATTAATATTATTTTTCTATGGCAGCTTTTAAACAGGCTGCCATTTTTTATAACTGCGTTTAAGCCC
>NZ_JAAUWW010000024.1 GCF_014694375.1 Vibrio sp. S17_S38 | reverse complement strand
AAATGTTCCGTAAACTGCTTGACGAAGGTCGTGCAGGTGAGAACGTTGGTGCCCTTTTACGTGGTACTAAGCGTGATGACGTTGAACGTGGTCAAGTATTGGCTGCTAAAGGTTCAATCAACCCACACACAACTTTTGAATCAGAAGTTTATGTTCTTTCAAAAGACGAAGGCGGACGTCACACTCCATTCTTCAAAGGCTACCGTCCACAGTTCTACTTCCGTACAACGGACGTAACTGGCGACATTCAATTGCCAGAAGGCGTTGAAATGGTAATGCCTGGCGATAACGTACAAATGATCGTAACTCTAATCGCGCCAATCGCGATGGATGAAGGTCTACGTTTCGCAATCCGTGAAGGTGGCCGTACTGTTGGTGCTGGTGTTGTTGCGAAAGTTATCGCTTAAGACACTAAAGTTTAAGTTAGATACGAATTGTATTTGACTAATGACTATCAAAAAGGGCATCATTTGATGCCCTTTTTCTGCACTGAACAAAAAGCAAGGCGTTTTTTTATGCTTTTTGTACCATTCAGTAAGGAATCTATATTAGATTTAAGATCTAATTTGTTTAGTTTATGGTCTTCCATAAGCTAATGAGTTAGCCCTGCTATCGCGGGGTTATTGTCGTTTAAAACAAAACTTGTCACAGGTTTGATTATGAAAGCCAAAGCTGAAACTCATGAGAGCTCAAAAGCTGCAGATGCTTTTAAGTGGTTGATCACTTTTGCTCTGTTAGCCGCTGCTGTTGTGGGTAATTACCTGTATGGTGATATGTCTGTTGCTATCCGCGCAGCAGCCGTTGTTATTCTTATCGCCGCAGCACTAGGTGTTGCCGCATTAACAACGAAAGGTAAAGCTACGATAGTTTTTGCTCGAGAAGCGAAACTAGAAGTTCGCAAAGTTATCTGGCCTTCTCGCCAAGAGACAATGCAAACCACATTTATCGTATTAGCTGTAAGTATTGTAATGGCTCTATTGCTTTGGGGTATCGACGGCATTATGGTTCGTTTGATTGCTCTAGCAACTGGGGTGTAAGGGGTTTTAAATGAGTGAAGCACCAAAAAAACGCTGGTATGTCGTTCAAGCTTTTTCAGGATTTGAAGGGCGTGTTGCACAGTCTCTTCGTGAACATATTAAAATGCATGCTATGGAAGAATTCTTTGGCGATGTATTAGTTCCGACTGAAGAAGTTGTCGAAATGCGTGCTGGTCAACGTCGTAAAAGTGAGCGTAAATTCTTCCCGGGCTATGTATTAGTCCAAATGTTGATGAATGACGAATCATGGCACTTAGTACGTAGCATTCCTCGTGTTATGGGCTTTATTGGTGGAACCTCAGATCGCCCAGCTCCAATTACGGATAAAGAAGCGGATGCTATCTTAAACCGTTTAGAGAAGGCGAGTGAAGCTCCAAGACCGAAGACATTGTTTGAAGCGGGTGAAGTTGTCCGTGTTACTGAAGGCCCATTTGCGGACTTTAACGGTACAGTTGAACACGTTGATTATGAAAAAAGCCGCATAAAAGTGTCTGTTTCGATTTTTGGTCGAGCCACACCGGTTGAGTTAGAGTTCAGCCAAGTTGAGAAGAACGACTAATCATTTCATCGTTGGATGATAGATTCAGGTGTTTTGTTGAAATAATAAACAAGATGCTTGTATAAGGTTCGAAATTTATTTATAATTTCGCGCCTTTTTACAGGGTTTACCTGTTAAAAGTTTTTACATAAATCGGGGAGCTAATGAATACATTAGCGGTTGAACCCAAAATTTAGGAATTATCATGGCTAAGAAAGTAGAAGCTTATATCAAACTGCAAGTTGCAGCTGGTATGGCAAACCCAAGTCCACCAGTAGGTCCTGCACTAGGTCAACACGGTGTAAATATCATGGAATTCTGTAAAGCATTTAATGCAAAAACAGAATCTATGGAGAAAGGTCTTCCAACTCCAGTTGTTATCTCTGTATACAGTGACCGTTCTTTTACGTTTATTACCAAAACACCACCTGCAGCTGTTCTTTTGAAGAAAGCAGCTGGCCTAAAATCTGGTTCAGCTCGTCCAAATACGGACAAAGTGGGTACAATCACTGACGCTCAAGTGCAAGAGATTGCAGAAACTAAAGCGGCTGATATGACTGGCGCAGACATCGAAGCGATGAAGCGTTCTATCGCGGGTACTGCTCGTTCAATGGGCCTAGTGGTAGAGGGATAAGATCATGGCAAAACTAACTAAACGTATGCGCACTATTCGTGAAAAAATCGAAGTGTCTAAAGAATACGAAATCAATGAAGCTATCGTTCTTCTTAAAGAATTAGCAACGGCTAAGTTCGTAGAAAGTGTTGACGTTGCTGTTAACCTTGGTATCGATGCTCGTAAATCTGATCAAAACGTTCGTGGCGCAACAGTTTTACCACATGGTACTGGTCGTGATATTCGCGTTGCAGTATTCACTCAAGGTGCAAATGCTGAAGCGGCTAAAGCTGCTGGTGCAGATATCGTGGGTATGGAAGATCTAGCTGAGCTTGTTAAGAAAGGCGAGATGAACTTTGACGTAGTTGTTGCTTCTCCTGATGCAATGCGCGTTGTTGGTCAACTTGGTACTATCTTAGGTCCACGTGGTTTAATGCCAAACCCTAAAGTTGGTACTGTAACTCCTAACGTTGCTGAAGCAGTTAAAAATGCTAAAGCGGGTCAGGTTCGTTACCGTAACGACAAAAACGGCATCATTCACACCACTATTGGTAAAGTGAGTTTTGACGCGAATCAACTACAAGAGAACTTAGAGTCTCTTTTAGTCGCGCTTAAGAAAGCAAAACCTTCTTCAGCGAAAGGTACTTTCCTGAAAAAAGTGAGCATCTCTACTACTATGGGTGCTGGTGTTGCAGTTGATCAAGCAAGCTTAGATACTAAAGCTAGCTAATTAATTTGCTTAGGCGTGAAATTTGTGTATAATTTTGCGCCTATTTGACATGGTTGGAGTATTGCTTTTTTTGTCTACTTCTTTTTTAGAAAAGGACAGAGCAAATGATGCTTCCATCCAAGACCGTAGGTGATTCATTCATTTTAATGCATGAAACTTAATTTTACCTACGTAGATGGTGCCCGAACGGATGGTCGTATTTCATTCTTGAAATATTCATTTGGGAATGCACCAAAAGAACCCTCAAAATTTTTGAGTGGTGTAACTACAACCAGGAGTAAATCCAAATGGCTTTAAATCTTCAAGACAAACAAGCAATTGTTGCTGAAGTTAACGAAGCAGCCAGTGGTGCACTTTCTGCAGTTGTTGCTGACTCTCGTGGCGTTGCTGTTGGCGCGATGACTTCTCTACGTAAACAAGCTCGTGAAGCTGGTGTTTACTTGAAAGTTGTTCGTAATACATTAGCTCGTCGTGCAGTGGTTGGTACAGGCTACGAATGTCTTCAAGACGTATTCGTTGGTCCTACTTTGATCGGTTTCTCTAATGAGCACCCAGGTGCTGCTGCACGTCTTTTTAAAGACTTCGCAAAAGAGAATAAAAAATTCGAAATCAAAGCAGCTGCATTTGAAGGCGTATTAACTAATGCTGACGTATTAGCGACACTACCAACTTACAATGAAGCTATCGCTCGTCTAATGATGTGCATGAAAGAAGCTTCTGCTGGTAAATTGGTACGTACTATCGCTGCTGTTCGTGATCAAAAACAAGAAGCAGTGGCATAAGCCCTACTTTAATTTTTTGATTACCATATAAACTTATTGTTAACTTTAAAAGAGAATTGTTATGTCTATTACTAACGAGCAAATCCTAGACGCAGTTGCAGAAATGTCTGTAATGCAAGTTGTTGAGCTTATCGAAGCTATGGAAGAAAAATTCGGCGTTTCTGCTGCTGCAGCAGTTGTTGCTGGCGGCGCTGCTTCAGCTGATGCTGCAGAAGAGCAAACTGAATTTGACGTAATCCTAACTGCTGTTGGCGGAAACAAAGTTTCTGTAATCAAAGCGGTACGTGGCGCGACAGGTCTTGGCCTGAAAGAAGCTAAAGGTTTAGTTGATAGTGCTCCTGCTCCACTTAAAGAAGCAGTTTCTAAAGACGAAGCTGAAGCTCTTAAAGCAACTCTAGAAGAAGCTGGTGCTTCTGTTGAAATCAAGTAATTATTATTTGATTTCTTAGCCGCAAGGCTAATGGCTGGTGGTTTATTAACCACCGGCCTTTTTGCGCTGTAGGGTGTAGACTAATTTTCCCGCTGTTTAGGCGTCTATATCCAAGCAAAAAACACCTCTAAGGCTCTGCTGGAATGTTTGTTCAGATGAGATTAGGGTGTCACTACAGAAAACAGTGTTGTTAGTCACTGTCCCCGTGTTACCAACGCAGTTGGTTTCAACGTGTTTTGGACGGTTCGGGTCACTTATCAGCTAGCTGAGGAACCCCATGGTTTACTCTTACACCGAGAAAAAGCGCATCCGTAAGGATTTTGGTAAGCGTCCACAAGTTTTGGACGTTCCATATCTGCTATCGATCCAGCTCGATTCATTCGACAAGTTCATTGAACAGGATCCTGAAGGTCAATATGGTCTGGAAGCTGCCTTTCGTTCTGTATTTCCAATCCAGAGCTATAATGGCAATTCTGAGCTGCAATACGTTAGCTACCGTCTTGGTGAGCCAGTGTTTGACGTTAAAGAATGTCAAATCCGTGGTATCACTTATTCGAAGCCACTACGCGTAAAATTACGTCTAGTTGTTTTTGATAAGGAAGCACCAGCAGGTACCGTAAAAGACATCAAAGAACAAGAAGTCTACATGGGCGAAATTCCGCTTATGACAGACAATGGTACCTTCGTAATCAATGGTACTGAGAGGGTTATCGTATCCCAGTTGCACCGAAGCCCAGGCGTGTTCTTCGACAGCGATAAGGGTAAAACTCACTCATCAGGAAAAGTGCTTTATAATGCACGTGTCATTCCTTACCGTGGTTCATGGTTAGATTTTGAGTTCGATCCAAAAGATAACTTATATGTACGTATTGACCGTCGTCGTAAATTACCGGCGTCTATCATTTTACGTGCATTACGCAAGACGACTGAAGAAATCCTAGATATCTTCTTTGAAAAAGTGCGTTTTGAAGTAAAAGACCAAACTCTATTAATGGAGTTAGTGCCTGATCGTTTACGTGGTGAAACCGCTTCTTTCGATATTGAAGCGAATGGCACTGTTTACGTAGAAGCTGGCCGTCGTGTTACTGCTCGTCATATTCGTAGCCTAGAAAAAGATGGCGTGGAATTCATTGAAGTTCCAGTTGAGTACATCGTAGGCAAAGTGGCTTCAAAAGATTATATCGATGAAGCGACTGGCGAAATTATTGTTGCAGCAAACCAAGAAATTTCTTTAGAAGCGTTGGCGAATCTTTCTCAAGCTGGTTACAAACAGCTTGAAGTTCTGTTTACCAATGATCTAGACCACGGCCCATTCATGTCTGACACATTACGTGTTGACAGCACAACTGATCGTATTTCTGCTTTAGTAGAAATCTATCGCATGATGCGCCCTGGCGAGCCACCAACAAAAGAAGCAGCTGAATCACTATTCAACAGCTTGTTCTTTGCTGAAGAGCGTTATGACTTATCGACTGTTGGTCGTATGAAGTTTAACAGCTCGATTGAGCGTGAAGATGCTCAAGAGCAAAGCATTCTTGATGAAACTGACATTATTGCAGTGATGAAGAAGCTGATCGGAATCCGTAACGGTCAAGGCGAGGTTGATGATATCGATCACCTTGGTAACCGTCGTATCCGCAGCGTTGGTGAGATGGCTGAAAACCAATTCCGTGTTGGTCTAGTCCGTGTTGAACGTGCAGTGAAAGAACGTCTAAGTCTTGGTGATTTAGATGCGATCATGCCACAAGATCTTATCAATGCTAAGCCGATTTCGGCTGCAGTGAAAGAGTTCTTCGGCTCATCACAGCTTTCTCAATTTATGGATCAGAACAACCCGTTGTCAGAAGTGACGCATAAGCGTCGTATTTCTGCATTAGGGCCTGGTGGTTTGACGCGTGAGCGTGCTGGTTTTGAAGTACGTGATGTTCACGTAACTCACTACGGTCGTTTATGTCCAATCGAAACGCCTGAAGGTCCAAACATCGGTCTAATCAACTCATTATCAGCGTTTGCTCGTTGTAATGAATATGGTTTCCTTGAAACCCCTTACCGTCGCGTTGTTGATGGTATTGTGACTGAAGATGTGGATTATCTGTCAGCTATTGAAGAAGGTCAGTTTGTTATCGCTCAGGCGAACGCACACTTGACTGATGACAGCCGCTTTGCTGAAGAGCTAATTACCGCTCGTCAAAAAGGTGAGTCTGGTCTACACCCACGTGATCATGTGAATTACATGGACGTGGCAACAAACCAAGTTGTATCTATCGCTGCTTCGCTTATCCCGTTCCTAGAACACGATGATGCGAACCGTGCATTAATGGGTGCAAACATGCAACGTCAAGCAGTTCCAACACTACGCGCTGACAAGCCGTTAGTTGGTACTGGTATTGAGCGTAATGTGGCGGTTGATTCAGGTGTAACTGCGGTAGCGAAACGTGGCGGTACAGTTCAGTCTGTCGATGCTTCTCGCATCGTAGTAAAAGTTAATGAAGAAGAGTTAGTACCAGGTGAAGCCGGTATCGATATCTATAACTTAACTAAGTACACCCGTTCTAACCAAAACACATGTATTAACCAACGCCCAACTGTGATGCCTGGTGAACCAGTAGCACGTGGTGACGTAATTGCTGATGGTCCTTCAACTGACCTTGGTGAATTAGCGCTTGGCCAAAACATGCGTATCGCATTTATGCCTTGGAATGGTTACAACTTCGAAGATTCCATCTTGGTTTCTGAGCGTGTTGTTCAAGAAGACCGTTTCACTACGATTCACATTCAAGAACTGTCTTGTGTGGCTCGTGATACTAAGCTTGGTAGTGAAGAAATTACCGCTGATATTCCAAACGTAGGTGAGTCTGCTCTGTCTAAATTAGACGAGTCAGGTATTGTTTACATTGGTGCTGAAGTGAAGGGTGGCGACATCCTAGTTGGTAAAGTAACGCCTAAAGGTGAAACTCAGCTAACTCCTGAAGAAAAGCTTCTACGAGCTATCTTCGGTGAAAAAGCATCAGATGTGAAAGATACGTCTCTACGTGTACCTAACTCTGTTTCTGGTACGATCATTGATGTTCAAGTCTTTACTCGCGATGGCGTAGAAAAAGACAAGCGTGCGCTTGAAATTGAACAAATGCAGCTTAAAGAAGCGAAAAAAGATTTGACTGAAGAGTTCCAAATCTTAGAAGGCGGCCTATTGGCTCGTGTTCGTTCACTTCTTCTATCTGGTGGCTTCTCTGAAGCTCGACTAGATGGCATGGAGCGTAAGCAATGGTTAGTACAAACACTGGAAGATGACAGTCTTCAATCTCAGCTTGAACAACTTGCTGAGCAGTGGGACGAGATTAAAGCTGACTTTGATAAGAAGTTTGATACTAAGCGTCGTAAGATCACTCAAGGTGATGATCTTGCTCCGGGTGTACTGAAAATTGTTAAGGTTTACCTTGCAGTTAAACGTCGCATTCAGCCTGGTGATAAGATGGCGGGTCGTCATGGTAACAAGGGTGTTATCTCTAAGATTAACCCTGTTGAAGACATGCCTTATGATGAAAAAGGTCAACCTGTTGATATCGTGCTAAACCCACTGGGTGTACCGTCACGTATGAACATCGGTCAGATCTTAGAAGTTCACTTAGGTCTTGCTGCTAAAGGTATCGGTGACAAGATCAACCAGATGGTTAAAGAGCAGCAGGAGCTTGCTAAGTTCCGTACGTTCTTACAGAAGGTTTATGATTTAGGTGATACTCGTCAAGAAGTTAATATTGCTGAATTGTCTGATGATGAAGTTCGTACTTTAGTTAAAAACTTACGAGGTGGTCTACCGATCGCAACGCCAGTGTTTGATGGTGCGAATGAACCAGCAATTAAAGAGCTGCTTGCTCTTGCCGACCTTCCAACGTCAGGTCAATTAGATCTGTATGATGGACGTACTGGTGATAAGTTTGAGCGTCCTGTAACTGTCGGTTACATGTACATGCTAAAACTGAACCACTTGGTTGATGACAAGATGCACGCACGTTCTACTGGTTCGTACAGCCTAGTAACTCAGCAACCACTTGGTGGTAAAGCTCAGTTCGGTGGTCAGCGTTTCGGTGAGATGGAAGTATGGGCACTAGAAGCATACGGTGCTGCTTACACTCTACAAGAAATGCTAACTGTTAAGTCTGATGATGTGAATGGCCGTACTAAGATGTATAAGAGTATCGTAGATGGTGATCACAGCATGGAACCTGGAATGCCAGAATCGTTCAACGTATTGTTGAAAGAGATTCGCTCTCTAGGTATTAACATCGAGCTAGAAGACAAAGAGTAATTATTAACTGCAGCGAAAAATCTGCAATTAATATGGCACCTTAGATTAACCCGGTAGAAAAGAGGCGTTCAACCGAACGCCTCTTAACTCCTTACAGGAGCTGATTGTGAAAGATTTACTGAACTTTCTAAAAGCACAGCATAAGACCGAAGAGTTTGATGCAATCAAAATCGGTCTAGCTTCTCCAGACATGATTCGTTCATGGTCGTTTGGTGAAGTTAAAAAGCCAGAAACTATTAACTATCGTACGTTCAAGCCTGAGCGTGACGGTTTGTTCTGTGCTCGTATTTTTGGTCCAGTAAAAGACTACGAATGTCTTTGTGGTAAATACAAGCGCTTGAAACACCGTGGTGTTATCTGTGAGAAGTGTGGCGTAGAAGTTACACAAACTAAAGTTCGTCGTGACCGTATGGGCCACATCGAGCTAGCTTCTCCAGTAGCACATATTTGGTTCTTAAAATCACTACCATCTCGTATCGGCCTATTAATGGATATCCCGCTACGTGACATCGAACGTGTTCTTTACTTCGAAATGTATGTAGTGACGGAGCCTGGCATGACTGATCTTGAAAAAGGTCAAATGCTAACGGAAGAAGAATACTTAGATCGCCTAGAAGAATGGGGAGATGAGTTTGTAGCGAAAATGGGTGCTGAAGCGATCAAAGATCTGCTACACACCATGGATATGCACGCAGAAGTTGAACAAATGCGTGAAGAGCTAGAAACCACTAACTCAGAAACTAAGCGTAAAAAACTGACCAAGCGTCTGAAGCTAGTTGAAGCCTTTATCCAATCAGGTAACAATCCTGAGTGGATGATCTTAACTGTACTTCCAGTATTGCCGCCAGATCTACGTCCTCTAGTTCCACTAGATGGCGGTCGTTTTGCGACTTCAGATTTGAACGACTTATACCGTCGTGTGATCAACCGTAATAACCGTTTGAAACGTCTTCTAGATCTTTCTGCTCCAGACATCATCGTACGTAACGAAAAGCGTATGTTGCAAGAGTCTGTTGATGCTCTTCTAGATAACGGTCGTCGCGGTCGTGCGATCACAGGTTCTAACAAACGTCCTCTTAAATCTTTGGCTGACATGATCAAAGGTAAACAAGGTCGTTTCCGTCAGAACTTACTTGGTAAACGTGTAGACTACTCTGGCCGTTCTGTAATCACAGTTGGTCCATACCTTCGTCTACACCAGTGTGGTCTTCCTAAGAAGATGGCACTAGAACTATTTAAACCATTTATCTACAGCAAGCTAGAATCTCGTGGCATGGCTACAACGATTAAAGCGGCTAAGAAAATGGTAGAGCGCGAAGAAGCGATCGTTTGGGATATCCTAGATGACGTTATTCGTGAGCACCCAGTTCTACTTAACCGTGCACCAACACTTCACCGTCTTGGTATTCAAGCATTCGAACCTGTACTTATTGAAGGTAAAGCGATTCAGCTTCACCCACTTGTGTGTGCGGCCTATAACGCCGACTTCGATGGTGACCAAATGGCGGTACACGTACCGTTAACATTGGAAGCACAGCTTGAAGCACGTACGTTAATGATGTCGACCAACAACATCCTTTCACCAGCATCTGGTGATCCGATCATCGTACCTTCTCAGGACGTTGTATTGGGTCTTTACTACATGACTCGTGACAAGATCAATGTTAAAGGTGAAGGTATGTACCTTGCTGGCCCAGAAGAGGCTGAAAAGGCATACCGTACTAAGAGTGCTGAGCTACACGCTCGCGTTAAAGTACGTATCACTGAAACGATTGTTGATGAAGATGGCAACAGCACAACGAACACTGCAATGCGTGATACCACAGTTGGTCGTGCAATGCTTTGGCAGATCGTACCAAAAGGTCTTCCTTTTGAAATCGTGAACCAAAAGTTAGGTAAGAAACAAATCTCAACCTTACTGAATGAGTGTTACCGTAAGCTGGGTCTAAAAGATACTGTAATCTTTGCTGACCAAATCATGTATACAGGTTTTGCATACGCAGCACTTTCAGGTGTTTCTGTTGGTATCGACGATATGGTTGTACCGGCAGCAAAATACACTGAAATTTCAGCGGCTGAAGAAGAAGTACGTGAAATCCAAGAACAATTCCAATCTGGTCTTGTTACTGCGGGCGAACGTTACAACAAAGTTATCGATATCTGGGCGTCTACCAACGACCGTGTTGCGAAAGCGATGATGGATAACCTTTCTTTTGAAACTGTCGTTAACCGTGATGGTGTGGAAGAGCAACAAGAATCGTTTAACAGCATCTATATGATGGCTGACTCCGGTGCTCGTGGTTCTGCAGCACAGATTCGTCAGTTAGCTGGTATGCGTGGTTTGATGGCTCGTCCAGATGGTTCAATCATCGAAACGCCGATCACAGCAAACTTTAAAGAAGGTCTAAACGTTCTTCAGTACTTCATCTCAACCCACGGTGCTCGTAAAGGTTTGGCCGATACCGCACTGAAAACAGCGAACTCAGGTTACCTGACTCGTCGTTTAGTAGATGTAGCACAAGACGTTGTTGTTACTGAACATGACTGTGGCACTTTCGAAGGCGTTGACATGATGCCTCATATCGAAGGTGGTGACGTTAAAGTTGCACTGACAGAGCTTGCGCTTGGTCGTGTTGTAGCAGAAGACGTAATCAAGCCTGGTAGCAGTGAAGTTTTAGTTCCTCGTAACACTTTGATTGATGAGAAGTGGTGCCAGATTCTAGAAGCTAACTCAGTTGATAGTATGCGTGTACGTTCAGTTGTAACGTGTGAAGCAGACTTCGGTTGTTGTGCAAACTGTTACGGTCGTGATCTAGCTCGTGGTCACCTAGTCAACCAAGGTGAGGCAGTTGGTGTTATCGCTGCTCAATCAATCGGTGAACCTGGTACACAGCTAACGATGCGTACGTTCCACATCGGTGGTGCGGCATCAACGGCAGCAGCAGAAAACAGCATTCAAGCGAAAACAACCGGTACAGTGAAACTTCACAATGCTAAGTTTGTTATCAACAAAGATAAGAAACTTGTTATCACTTCTCGTGCATCTGAGATGACGATTATTGATGAGTTTGGCCGTACTAAAGAGAAGCACAAACTTCCTTACGGTTCTATGCTAAGCAAAGCAGATAACGAAGCGGTTTCAGCTGGCGACATTGTTGCTAACTGGGAAGCGCATACCATGCCAATCATCACTGAAGTGGCAGGTCGTATCCAATTTGTTGACATGATTGACGGTGTGACCATTTCTCGCCAAACTGATGACCTAACTGGCCTATCTTCAAGTGAAGTAGTAGACCCAGCTCAGCGTTCAACAGCTGGTAAAGATATGCGTCCAGCTATCAAACTAGTTGATGCGAAAGGTAATGATGTAATGATCCCTGGTACTGATATGCCAGCGAACTACTTCTTACCAGGTAAGGCTATCGTAAACATCGAAGATGGTGCGGAAGTTGGTATCGGTGATACTTTATCTCGTATTCCTCAGAAATCGAGCGGTAACCGCGATATTACCGGTGGTCTACCACGCGTAGCTGACTTGTTTGAAGCTCGTAAACCAAAAGAGCCTGCGATCCTTGCTGAGCACACAGGTACTGTGTCGTTTGGTAAAGAAACCAAAGGTAAACGTCGTCTATTGATCACTCGCGAAGGCGGTGACGTTTATGAAGAAATGATTCATAAACATCGTCAGCTAAACGTATTTGAAGGTGAGAAAGTAGAACGTGGTGACGTCATCTCTGATGGTCCTGAAACACCACATGACATCCTACGTTTACGTGGTATTCATGCTGTTACTCAGTATATTGCTAACGAAGTCCAGGAAGTTTATCGCTTACAAGGCGTTAAGATTAACGATAAGCACATTGAAACTATCGTTCGTCAAATGCTACGTAAGTGTACAATCACTCATTCTGGTGATTCTGAGTTCCTTGCAGGTGAGCAAGTTGAATTCGCACAAGTTAAAATTGCTAACCGTTTATTAGAAGCGGAAGGTAAAGAGCTTGTACGTTTTGAGCGTGACTTACTAGGTATTACAAAAGCGTCTCTAGCAACTGAGTCGTTCATCTCTGCTGCATCGTTCCAAGAAACGACGCGTGTACTTACTGAAGCTGCGGTTTCTGGTAAGCGTGATGAACTACGTGGCTTGAAAGAGAACGTAATTGTAGGTCGTCTGATCCCTGCTGGTACAGGTTATGCCTACCATCAAGAACGTCAGAAAGAGCGCCTAGAGCAAGGTCCTTCTGTTGAACAAGCAACGGATAACCTAGCGGCACTTCTTAACGCTGGATTCTCAGAAGACTAAGTCTAACGAATGTTCAGATAAAGTATAAAAGGCACCTTCGGGTGCCTTTTTGTTTTTAGGGGGTTCAACTTAATTTATCGGTAACTAAAGAAAATTATGTGGGTATCTCTGAACCCATGGTGTTAAAAAATAGAAGGCGTATACTTTTGGCTGTTTTAATGTCTTAAGTGAATCGTAATAATGCTCTACCTCTTTCCTATGGTTACCGTGTTTATTTGGGCTGGTAACGCTATTATTAATAAAATGGCTTCTACAGTCATCGATCCTGGCGCAATTTCTTTTTATCGTTGGCTTGTCGCTTTGATCGTATTGACGCCTTTTTTGGCAATTCCAACTTGGAAGCGCAGAAAACAAATTATTCCGTACTTACCTAAGCTTGCTTTTCTTTCTTTGCTTGGAATGGTTTTAAATCAATCGTTAGGTTATTACGCAGGGTTGACTACGACAGCGCTCAATTTATCGCTTATTACTTCTCTTGTGCCTTTAATCGGATTGTTTCTTAGTATTCCACTGTTAAATCAAAAACTGACGTTGTATGCCGTGTTAGGCGCGGTTATTTCATTTTCGGGTTTACTCATAATGTTAAGCCATGGGAATGTAATGTCATTGTTTGTGCAGGATATTAATGAAGGGGATTTGTTGGTTTTATTGGCAACATTGGCTTACGCGTTATATGTCGTCTTGATTAAGCGTTGGCGGATGCCTATTTCAAATTGGCAGTCGGTTTATGTGCAAGTTTGCTGTGCGATTGTTTTTCTGTTCCCGCTGTTTAGCATGAGCGCTCCTGTCGTATTTACTCAGCAGACGGTGCCATTAATTTTGTATGCAGGTTTATTGGCTTCCATTATTGCACCTTGGTGTTGGATGATGGGGATTGAACATTTAGGGGCGGATAAAGCGGCCATTTTCATGAATCTCATGCCTGCACTAACCGCGATTTTAGCGAGCTTTATTTTACATGAAACATTGACGCTATTTCATTATATCGGGATGATCATGATTATAGGCGGGGTTATTTTGGCTCAACGAAGTCGTAATGTGAAACCTATGATAGCCAAGGTGCCACAAAAATAACAAGCAAACATTATCGCCATCTATTAAGGTGGCGATAAACAAATTTTTAGCGTATTTAAGCCCCTGGTGGGATCTCTAAACTTTCAGCAATCATCTGAATCAGTTGATCTTCTAACTCAAAACGCTCTTCCATAACCTCTCCAATTTCAGAGAGATCGGCATCAAAGTCTTCTAATTCATCTTCCGCTGCAACATCAGCATACTTATCGGTGTAATTGAGTAGCGGTTCGGTGGTTTTGACGATATCAAAATACGTGCGATCTATTTCTTCAGTCGGTGAGAAGCCAGTAGAATGCCATTTAGCCATGACCATATCATAAATTTTAAAATGGCCTTCAGAGATGTAATCCACGACATGTTGACAGAAATTTTGTAATTCTTCTGGAGATGGAAGTTGAGAGAGAGCGACTTTGTTGGCGTTTGGCTTTAATGCGGCAAGCTTACAATATTCAACAAGTAATACTTGGCGAGTGGAAAGCCAATGGTCGATAACATCACTAGAGCCACCAAATTGGGCTTGGGTCTGTTTAAATTTATTTAGCATGACGGTATCCTCATTATTGCTGTTGCATGGTACTGCAATCAGCGTCTCTACTGGGTAGAGCGTCCTTTTTGATTGTGTATACCATGATCAAATAAGTGATAATGGATAGCCAATCGATAACCACTGGTATGAAATTAGATTGCCAGTAAAATGGTGGAACTTCAAGCAATGAGAGAATCGGATGTTAAATAAATATCAAAAAGTCTACTGGTGTATCGTTGACGGTAGCGAAATCTATTTTCCGAATCAAAGCTTGCCGTATGGATCGGCAGAAGAGCTAAATTTACCGCTCGGACAAGCCTTAAATATTGGCACATATCTTGGCACGCCATGCTATTGGATTAATGCCAGCGAGATTGAGTCTCTTTTTGAAATGTCATCCTTACGTGACTTATTATCACAGCCAGAAGCTTTATTTTTAATGGCAAGTCGCGCAATACAGTTTGGACATATGTTTACGACGCAACGTTTTTGTTCGCAGTGTGGTGGTCGAAATCATCTGAATATTAATCAAATTGCCATGCAGTGTAGTGATTGTCGTACTTTGCATTATCCGCGTATTTTTCCTTGTATCATTGTGGCGATAAAAAAAGATCATCAAATTCTACTCGCCAATCATGCGCGGCATACTGGTGGCATGTATACCGTGATTGCTGGATTTGTCGAAGTAGGGGAAACCTTAGAGCAATGCGTGGCGAGAGAAATCAAAGAAGAAACGGGTATTGATGTAAAAAATATTCGTTACTTTGGAAGCCAACCATGGGCATTTCCATCGAGTATGATGGTCGCTTTCTTGGCTGATTATGATCGAGGTGAGATTAAAGTAGACAAAACGGAGTTAGCCTGCGCGAATTGGTTTAGCGCCGAATGCCTTCCTCCAGTGGCACCGAAAGGGACGATTGCTCGAGCATTAATTGAGCATACTTTAGGTTGTGACGTTACGGATTAGGTAAAACATCTAATCATGAGGCAAAAAAAACCTCCGGGGATGCCGGAGGGGTAAGTAAGATGTCGTTATGGTTGCGGAACATCACGTGTTCTCGCTTATTATCATTCTTCATTAGCAAACTAAATTGCTAGCCAACAAAGTATTAACAAATTCCTCGGTGCAAGCAAATATCAGGCGAATTTAATGTTGGATAACATGATCTCTATTACAAACCATTAGCAAAATGTGCGCTAAGTAATGATAGAATAATGCCTTTCAAGGTTAGGGAAAAAACAAATGACTGAATTAAAAAATGACCGCTACTTACGCGCTTTAATGAAAGAGCCAGTAGATTACACGCCTGTATGGATGATGCGCCAAGCTGGCCGCTATTTACCAGAATATCGTCAAACTCGTAGTGTGGCTGGTGATTTCATGTCACTTTGTAAAAATGCCGAGTTAGCATCAGAGGTGACCTTACAGCCGCTGAAACGATTTCCATTAGATGCTGCCATTTTATTTTCTGATATCTTAACTATTCCTGATGCGATGGGATTAGGTTTGTATTTTGAAGCGGGTGAAGGTCCAAAATTTGAACGTCCAATTACCTGCAAAGCGGATGTCGATAAAATTGGTCTACCAGATCCAGAAGGCGAGTTGCAATATGTAATGAATGCTGTTCGCCAAATCCGTAAGGATCTGCAAGGCGAAGTGCCTTTGATTGGTTTTTCTGGCAGCCCATGGACGCTAGCGACTTACATGGTTGAAGGTGGTAGCTCAAAAGCCTTTACTAAAATTAAGCAGATGATGTATGCCGACCCAAGTATTTTGCATGCGTTATTAGATAAGCTAGCGGATAGTGTTGTCGAATATCTGAATGCTCAAATTAAGGCAGGTGCTCAATCTGTCATGGTATTTGATA
This sequence comes from Vibrio sp. S17_S38, assembly GCF_014694375.1. Taxonomy (GTDB): domain Bacteria; phylum Pseudomonadota; class Gammaproteobacteria; order Enterobacterales; family Vibrionaceae; genus Vibrio. The sequence goes on along the minus strand of NZ_JAAUWW010000024.1, from coordinate 17,858 downwards.
CTTGGGGCGGTGTCTTAACCCCGCGTGATTACCAAGAGTTTTCGTTACAATACATGCACAAAATCGTCGATGGCTTAATTCGTGAGAATGACGGTCGCCGTGTGCCTGTTACTCTATTTACTAAAAATGGCGGTATGTGGCTTGAGAAAATTGCAGCGACAGGCTGTGATGCGATTGGCTTAGATTGGACCATTAATATCGCCGATGCAGTTGCTCGCGTGGGTGATAAAGTAGCGTTGCAAGGCAATATGGATCCATCTATTTTGTATGCGCAACCTGAACGTATTCGCCAAGAAGTTGCTTCGATCTTAGATGGATTTGGTGATGCTGGAACTGGTCACGTATTCAACTTGGGACATGGTATTCATCTTGATGTACCACCAGAAAATGCTGGGGTGTTTGTGGATGCTGTGCATGAATTGTCGAAGCCTTATCATCGATAATTAAAATACAATTAAATCAAAGCGTAGCCATTGAGCTGCGCTTTTTTATTCCCACTGTATATTTAGAGATCGGATGAGTTGCGATTTTGTGTTATTGGCATAGAATAAAATCACTCATGGATGAATCAGATAACTGACACATTGAACTTATGTTTATGAAAATAAATCGAAATACTATCTTAATAAACCAAATGTCACGTAACCAAGATCTACGTAGACAAGTGGTTCATTCATCTTATCTTGCTATCTTCTCTTGGCTTTTATTGTTCACTCCAAATGCATGGGCTGAAGAAGTGTCTTTTTATCAAGCATGGCAGTCTGTTCTGACCAATAACGATGGCTTGGCCGCTGAACGTGCCAATGTCGATCAGGCGCAACTTAAGCAAGATGCTTCGGGTGCTTTGAATTTACCCAGTGTCACGTTAAGTGCTAATTACACCCGGTTAGATGATGATGTAGAGATATCACCTTCTGATCTGGCTGAAAGTATGCCGATTGGTTCCAGTGCATTGATTAAAGCATTTGATGGCATGTTGACTTCCACCTTGATGGACAAAGATATTTTTACCAGTTCAATTCGTGCTATTTGGCCCATTTTTACTGGAGGTAGAATTTCGGCTGCGCAAGATATTGCTGAAGGGAAAAAAGACGAAGCGAAATATATGTTGCAGATGAAGCAACAGGCCAAGTTTGAAGATTTGTCTAAATATTATTTTGGAGTCGTGCTTTCTGAGCAAGTTTTCGCTACTCGCCAAGAAGTCGAACAAGGTCTAAAAGAGCATTTCGATCACGCAAAAAAACTGGAAGAGCAAGGGCAAATAGCCAGAGTTCAACGACTACAAGCCGAAGTGGCGTATGACAAAGCCAAAGTCGAGACCCGTAAAGCGCAACGTAATGTCGAAATTACTCAAATGGCCCTTACCCATTTACTGAAAGCCAATAGCCTTGCTCGTCCTTCCACTAAGCTGTTTATTAATGAAAGTTTGCCACCGATGCAGGCATTTTTGGACAAGACTTTAAATGAATACCCCGGGCTTAGTATTTTAGATGCCAAAGAAAAGCAAGCCGATGGATTGGTTGGGGTTGAGAAAGGAAAATATTACCCTGAAGTGTTCGTGTATGGAAATTACAATGTGTACAGTGATGACACCTTGGTCGGTAATACGACTCCAGATTGGTTAGTCGGCGTTGGTGTTAGCATTCCTTTAATTGATACCTCGGGTCGTTCAGACAAAGTGAGCGCTGCGCACATGGCCAAAAGGCAAGTCGGGTATTTACGCGCCCAAGCAAAACAAGATTTATCCTTGCTGGTGGAAAAGACTTATCGTGAAGCCTATCAATCATTGGAGGAATATAACGGGCTTGAATCGAGTGTGTCGATGGCTCAAGAAAATATCGATCTACAACAGAAGGCCTTTAGCCAAGGGTTATCGACCTCATTGGATGTAGTCGATGCCGAAATGTATCTTAATAGCATTAAAACCCAGCGTTCTGCGGCGGCTTATCAATACGTTTTATCGCTCTCTCGCTTACTGGCGGTAAGTGGTGAAATGGACAGCTTTAACCAATACCAACAATATAAAGGATTAGAGGTACATTAATGAAGGCGATACTGAGTACCACGAAGTCAAAAGTGATAGCTGTATTGGTATTGATCCTAATTGTTTGGATTGGTTATGCCTTTTGGCAAGCTTATCAGCCTAAGCCTGAACGATTTCAAGGCCAAGTCGAAGCGCAGCAATACCTTATTTCATCAAAAGTGGCGGGCCGTATTGACCAAGTGTTGGTAAAAAAAGGCGATAAAGTCACCTCAGGACAAATGATCTTCACTATTCTAAGCCCTGAAATTGAAGCTAAATTAGAGCAAGCTAAAGCGGGACAAGCGGCCGCGGGTGCAATGTCTGCTCAGGCTGAGAAAGGGGCAAGAAACCAAGAGATTGCAGCGGCCAAAGATCAATGGAATAAAGCCAAAGCGGCCTCAAACTTGATGGAAAAGACCTTTAAACGGGTGGATAATTTATATCAAGATGGCGTGGTAGCGGAACAAAAACGCGATGAAGCGATGACACAATGGCAAGCGGCTCGCTATACCGAACGGGCGGCTTATCAAATGTATCAAATGGCGCAAGAAGGGGCGCGAGTTGAAACTAAATTAGCGGCTAAAGAAAAAGAACGTATGGCTGCGGGCGCGGTAGCGGAAGTGGAAGCGTATGCCGCAGATACTAAAATATCGAGTTGGCACGATGGTGAAGTCAGCGACATATTATTGCACTCTGGTGAATTGGCGCCACAAGGTTTTCCTGTGGTGACGATTGTTGATATGCAAGATGCGTGGGCGATTTTTCATGTGCGAGAAGATAGCTTGAAAGCGTTTAAACAAGGCGCTGAATTTAATGTATCTATTCCCGCTCTTAGCACTGATGTGTATCGCTTTAAAGTCTCACATGTGTCGGTGATGGGCGATTTTGCCACTTGGCGTACCACTGATGCGAACCAAGGTTTTGACATGCGAACTTTTGAAGTAGAAGCTCGCCCAGTCAAACCGATTCAAGATCTCCGAGTTGGTATGAGTGTGTTACTTGAATCTGATACTCAATAATCACGATGACGATACGCGCCTCTTTTTTACATGAACTGAAAATAGTCCGAGAGCAGCCTTGGTTACAAGCGATGTTGTGGTGGTTACCATTGCTAATGTTTGTATGTTTATGGCTAGTGTTTTCGAGTGGCACTGCGCGTAATTTACCAATTGGCGTGGTAGATAATGACCACAGTGTGATTTCGCGAGGCTTGATCCGTTATTACGATGCTAGCCCAACATTGGCGGTGACTCAGCAATATACCTCCATTCAACAAGGTAGCGCGGCTTTAAAAAATGCAGATATTTACGCATTGGTGGTCATTCCTCATGATACCTATAAGCAAACCCTATTAGGTGAATCACCGACCGTGACGGCATTTTATAATAGTCAGTTTATTTTAACCGGTAAGTTGATTAATTCAGCGATGCAACAAGCGCAAGGTACTTATAATGCAGGCATTGAGGTAATGTCTTCATTAAGTAAAGGTAATATAACCCCAACACAAGCATTGGCCAAAGCCGTTCCCATTCGTAGTCAGATCACGCCTTTATTTAACAGCAACAGCCATTATGGTCAGTTCTTAGTTTCGGCTGCAATCCCCGCGATTTGGCAGATAGTCATTGTTGCCACCACTATTTTGACTATGGCGGTTGAGCAACGAAAGCAAGGACTGTCAGCATGGTTAAGTCCACATCCAGTGCAAACCTTGTTGATGAAATTGTTGCCTTATACTGGAGTTTACTGGCTGCAAGGCGTTGTGTTTTTATGGGGGATGTATGTGTGGCTTGATTGGCCGATGCACGGATCGTGGTGGATCTTAATGATCGCACAATTGTGCATGGTACTGGCTTGTCAAAGTGTGGGGGCTTTGTTTTATATGCTCACACAAGATGTGACTCGTTCGATGAGTTTTGTCGCAGCGTTTACTGCACCCGCCTTTGCTTTTATGGGGATCACCTTTCCCGCGTCGGATATGCCGTTTTTAGCTCAATTCTGGCGCGTATTATTACCAGTTAGCCATTATATCGAGTTGCAAGTAAATCAAGTCAATAATGGTGTGGGGTTAGCGCAGTCAATTGGGCAAATATTTGCTTTGCTTTGTTATAGCGTGGTACTGGCCATCGCAATATGGCTAGCGGCGGGCATTGCTAACAAAGCGAAAAAAGCTAACAAAGCGAAAAATAATGCGGCAGAGCAGGTGGATTTATGATGAGCTGGTGGCAGGTTTTTCGTTGTGAATGTCAGGCTATTTTTACCAACTCAGCGTTATTGCTGACGGTATTTGGCGGCGTGGTGATGTACTCTTTTTTATATCCTTTACCTTATAGCCAACAATTACCGCGTGAACAAGCAATCGTGGTGGTGAACTTAGATAACACCGCTACCAGTCGTGAATTGGAAAGAATGGTCGATGCCACGCCGCAAGTTGAGATTTTGCAACATGCATACAGTTTGAAAGATGCCCAGTACTTGCTTAATCAAGGTGATGTGCATGGGATATTGGTGATCCCAAAATACTTTAGTCGAGATTTATTATTAGGTAAAAGCCCAACTTTAGCCTATGCCGGAGATGCCGCTTATTTTTTGATTTATGGCACGGTAGTGGAAGGATTAGCATCTGCTGGAGGGACGTTATCGGCAAAAGCCAAAGTTTCTCGAATGGTGATGTCGGGTGAAAACTTGGTTTTAGCTTCCAATCAATACGCCCCTGTTAAGTTGTCGATGCAACCGGTGTTTAACCCCAGTAATGGTTACGTTAATTATGTTGTCCCCGCTGTCTTTGTGTTGATTTTGCATCAAACCTTATTGATTGCTGCAGGATTGGTGGGTGGTGAACAAAATGAATCGCGCCGCGCAGGAATTACAGGTTATTGGCAACGTAGTGCAGCTATTGATCGTTGGTCAGCACGTTTAGTGATTCTTTTGCTGACCTATATTCCACTCGCGTTGTATTACTTTGGTTTTAGTTTCCAATTTTATGGCATCAGTCGTCTGGCCTCAATTGGCAATATCTTGGCAGTGTTAATCCCATTTTTAGCCGCGGTGATTGGGCTTGGTATGGTAATGGGAGAGCTTATTCCAAGACGCGAACTGGCAACTCTCATTGTTGTACTCAGCTCATTGCCATTAGTGTTTTGCGCCGGCTTTATTTGGCCAACTTCTGAGCTGCCATTTGGATTACAATATTTGGCGCAATTTTTTCCTTCCACGCCCGCCATCAATGGATTTCTGCGTTTAAATCAAATGGGTGCGAGCTTTCAACAAGTGCTGCCTTATTGGGGGTTATTGTGGGCGCAAGCGGTCACTTATGGCGGATTGGCGTTGTGGTTGATGGCGCGAAAAAATAAAGGTGATATTTCCGAAGCTAAAGAATCTTAGTTTTAATTAAGGCTTGAATATAAGGAATGACATCTTGTTCGAACCATGGATTCTTTTTGAGCCAAATATTATTGCGTGGTGATGGATGCGGAATAGGCACATAGCTCGGAGCCCATTGTTGCCAGTTTTTCACGGTTTCCGTTAATGTCTTGGGTTTATCACCTAAATTAGAACCGCTTAGTTCAGAATTGCTGAGATAATAATTTTGAGCGTATTGGCCGATCAGTAACGTCATTTCAATATTAGGTAATCGAGCCAGTAATGCTTGATGCCATTGTGGAGCGCATTCTTTTCTTGGTGGTAAATCGCCACTTTTCCCTTTTCCTGGGTAGCAAAATCCCATTGGCATAATGGCGACTTTAGTCGGATCATAAAAAGTCTCGCTATCCATTCCAAGCCATAATCGTAATCGTTCACCACTAGCATCATTAAAAGGCACGCCAGATTGGTGAACCTTTATTCCTGGCGCTTGACCAATAATGAGCAATTTGGCATTTGGATGCGCTTGCACTACTGGACGGCAGCCAAGCTCCAGTGCTGATTCACATATCTGACATTGCTTGATCGCTGTTAATAATGTCTCCATTAATAACCTCGAGTAAAATCGACTTTATTTTTTAGTGGTTGCTGGTTATTAAATAAATAGTAATTTTCGAGAAATATTTCCCATACTTGTTCAGGAAAGCTGGTGGCGGCAATATGCGGCGTTACAGTGATATTGGGATGATGCCAAAACGGTGAGTCGTTACTAATAGGCTCATGGCGGAAGACATCTAAAAAGGCATGACTTATCTGCCCGTATTCTAATGCGGCTAACAAGGCTTCATCATCGACAGTATGCCCACGACCGATATTAAATAATAATGCACTACGACAATGCTCAAAGGCCGAAGATGATAATAATTTATCCGTTTGTGGCGTGTTAGGCAGTGCATTTACAATCACATCAGCTTGTGCCAAAGCGCGATCTAATTGTGCAATTGGATAGATATGGTGAAAGGCATTATGGACAGGAGCTTGACCGCTTCTGTTTACCCCTACAGCAATAAAGCCTAGTGCAGAAACCGCTTTAGCTAATTGGTGACCAATTGATCCTGTACCAAGAATGACCATGGTTTTATCTTTGACACTTTGGTAGGGGTGTTTTTGCCATTGTTTCTCTTGCTGTTGCTTTTGGTAGACCCCGAAATGGCGAAAATAACTCAAGCTGTAGCCAAGTACATATTCACTGATCAATTGCCCAAAAATGCCTTTTACATTGGTTAATTGATAATCACGGCGCAGTTTTTTTTCCACTAATGCATCAACACCGGCGTAAGTAGACTGTAACCAAGTGAGATTAGGAAATTGCTCAAGTTGAGCGGCAACTTGAGGTGGATCCGCTAATACTATGGTGGCTTGGCTTTTATCTTGCGTTAATACGATATTTGGAAGCGTTTGTTGTTGTAGGAAGTCGTGATAAATAGAAGCCTGTTGCGACACAATATAAAGTTGGTGAGGAATATAAAGTTGATGGGATTGTTTTTGTGGCGCTTGAGTATAATTCGTCATTGGATTTGTGCCGTCCCTTGTGTTTTATTTATTGATTCAGGTTTAGTAAACCAAACTGTTTTCAAGTAAACTTCAGCTGTCTTTTTTTGAATCTATTTTCGAGTACTTATGCTACAGAATCCTTTGCAAGTCCGTCTAGAAAAATTCGTACCATGGCAACAAATCACCTTCATGGCTTGTTTATGTGAGCGCATGTACCCGAACTACGCTTTGTTTTGTGAAAATACTGAATTTTCGGATGCGCGTAAGTATCGAGAAATTTTAGATAGCGTATGGGAAATTCTAACGGTTAAAACTGCCAAGGTTAACTTTGAACGTCAACTGGAAAAGCTTGAAGAGTTGATCCCAAGCTCAGAAGAGTATGAATTTTACGCGGTTTATCCAGCAATTGATGCTTGTGTTGGTTTATCTACTTTATTACATGCTTTGCTTGATCGTGAAGATATGTTTGATGACATGATTGAGCTAAGCCAGATTTCAGTCAAAACGGTTGCTCAATTAGAAGAAGCACAAGGCTCTGATCCTATAACCAATGATAATCAAAAAGAAAACGAAGCAGTCTGCCAGGAGTGGGATGTTCAGTGGGCGTTATTCCGCCCATTGCGTGAAGCAGAAAAACGCGATATCGATTTGATTAAAGAATTACGGATTGAATTGCGTGAAGAAGGGATCAGTAATATTGGAATTGGCTTAGAGTGATTTCACTGTCTAGTGTCGAGGCTAGTTAATATTAAGCGAATTTATTACTGTTATGAATGATATATCAAGTGTTTATAATGGGAGTCATCTTTGCTTTCTGGCTTTTTATGCGAAAAGAGGGGCGGTTAAAAGTAAATTGTGAGTCAACGCCTACAAATAGCCTAAAAAACCATCATAAGAACGAAAAACTGCTTACAAACCTTTGCCACATGGGGTTTTTATGCTTAAAGTAGTTCTAGATTTCTAAAACACTAAGAAGGGAAACCTAGAATGAACAAGACTCAGTTAATTGATGCAATTGCGGAAAAAGCAGATTTATCTAAAGCACAAGCGAAAGCGGCTCTTGAAGCAACTCTTAGCGGTGTAACTGGCGCACTTAAAGATGGTGACCAAGTGCAACTTATTGGTTTTGGTACGTTCAAAATTAATCACCGTGCAGCACGTACTGGTCGTAACCCTAAAACGGGTGCAGAGATTCAAATTTCTGCTGCAAACGTACCTGCATTTACAGCCGGTAAAGCATTAAAAGACTCAGTAAAATAATTTAACCTTAAATTGTCTTTTTAGCGGCGGCACCTTCTCGCATCTTGTCGTCGTTTGAGTATATACTACGCTGAGTCCTTAACTCAGCGTAGTTTTTTTATGAAGCGTATTCTCCTTCCTGTCATTATTTTATTAACCCTTGCTGGTTGTTCCTCTACTCAAAATTTATTTAGTGGTAAATTTGTACGCTCAGTTGAGCCATTTAATTGGTCTGGCGGAGAAGTGACAGATAATTCTAAATCTTATTATTGGCTAAATCGTTCTGCAACTGAGCCTCAATCGGCTTCTGATTATGTCGAACTCTCAAATGATGCATGGTACAAGTCTAGCTACCAATGGCAAAATGGGATGATCAGTGAGATTGTTCGTGAAGGGCAAATAGCACAAAGTGATCATGGCTTACAGCGTTATTTAGTTCATATCCGCTTTAGTAATACGGGTGAAGCAATCTATCAGCGATATCGTGTTGGAGATCAGATCCTGCCATTAAATCAACCCGATCTTGACCGTTATGTGAATGAAGCTGAACGTATAGTGACAAAGGTTGAAGGCTTTCATGAGGATAATAAAAAGCTGATTCAAGGTATATGGGATGGGCAAACCTTTGAAGCTTGTGATGGTAGACAATATACCAACATCAATTTTCAAAATCCGCAACTACCGCTCGCGATTAAAGACAGAATTAATACCTTAAATAGCTATGTTGCTTTTATTGGGAAGACGAATTCAAAGCAAAACTCAGTAACCGTCAATCAATTAGTCTCGCTTAAAAGTGATGATTATGCTTGTATCCAAAGGCCGCATTTAAATATGAATTAAGCGATGGTTTTATGTAACAGCTATTAAAAACAAGAAAGGCGCTAATGTTAATCATCAGCGCCTTTCTTTCGTTTTAAGCTTATTGCTTAAGCGATCTTATCTCGAGAATTATTTCCCTTTATTGTGCACTTTCTTCACGCTCAATGGCGCGGTAACCAATATCGTTGCGATGGAACATACCATTCCAGCTGACGGTTTTAGTTAGCTCATAAGCACGCTGTTGCGCTTCTAGTACAGTATTACCTAATGCGGTGGCACAAAGTACACGTCCGCCATTGGTTACCACTTCACCGGCTTCATTATTGGTGGTACCTGCATGGAAGATTTTTTCACCTTCCACTGCGTCACCTGTTGGCAAGTTAATCACATCACCTTTGGCATAATCGCCCGGATAACCGCCAGCGGCGAGCACAATCCCAATTGATGCGCGAGGATCCCAATGCGATTCGGCTTCATCTAGTTTCTCATCAATCGCCATTAAACAAAGATCCACTAAATCTGACTGCATACGCATCATAATTGGCTGAGTTTCAGGATCACCAAAGCGGCAGTTATATTCAATTACTTTTGGCGTGCCATCGGCCATGATCATCAAACCTGCATAAAGGAATCCCGTGTAAGGGTAACCTTCAGCATCCATACCACGAACGGTCGGATAAATGACCTCTTCAAGTACACGCTCATGGATTTCAGGTGTGACGACTGGTGCAGGTGAATAAGCACCCATTCCGCCAGTATTAGGACCAGTATCTTTATCGCCTACACGTTTATGGTCTTGGCTGGTGGCCATTGGTAATACGCTTGAGCCATCTACCATCACGATAAAGCTGGCTTCTTCACCATCTAAAAACTCTTCGATAACGACGCGACTGCCTGCTTCACCAAAGGCATTACCTGCCAGCATGTCTTGAATCGCATCTTCGGCTTCTTGTAGGGTCATCGCCACAATCACGCCTTTACCTGCTGCTAGTCCATCGGCTTTGACCACAATCGGTGCACCTTTCTCGCGCACATAAGCTAATGCAGGCTCGATCTCAGTAAAGTTAGCATAATCCCCAGTTGGGATTTGATGACGGGCTAAGAAATCTTTTGTGAATGCTTTCGAACCTTCAAGCTGTGCCGCCGCTTTTGTTGGGCCAAAAATAGGTAACTTAGCGGCACGGAATGCATCCACCACGCCAATCACTAATGGCGCCTCAGGGCCAACAATAGTCAGTGCAATACTGTTGTTTTGTGCAAACTCAACCAAACCTTCGATATCTTCAACGCCAATGTTGATGTTTTCCAGTTTTGGTTCAAGCGCGGTACCTGCGTTACCTGGTGCAATAAATACTTTTGTGACTTCAGGGTTTTGCGCCGCTTTCCAGCCAAGTGCATGTTCGCGGCCACCGGCACCGATAATCAGAATTTGCATAAGTAAGGTATCCCTTAAATTAAGTTTTATTTAGAGCTATTTTGGAGCTGTCATTCCGTATATGAGCCTAAGTGAGGGCAGTTAAACGCAGTTACCGCCCCAATTATAAAGAAAAAATTAATGGCGGAAATGACGCATCCCAGTAAAGATCATCGCCATGCCATGTTCATCGGCAGCAGCAATCACTTCATCATCACGCATCGAACCACCTGGTTGAATAACACATTTAATTCCTGCTTCTGCGGCAGCGTCAATACCATCGCGGAATGGGAAGAATGCATCGGATGCCATCACACAACCTTCAACCACTAAGCCTTCATCTGCGGCTTTAATACCGGCAATTTTAGCAGAGTAAACGCGGCTCATTTGGCCTGCGCCAACCCCAATGGTCATGTCACCTTTTGCATAAACAATTGCGTTTGATTTCACGTATTTCGCTACTTTCCAGCAGAATAGGGCATCTTTTAGTTCTTCTTCTGTCGGTTGACGTTTTGACACAACTTTCAGGTCATCGAGAGTTACCATGCCTTGGTCGCGATCTTGAGCCAGCAAACCACCATTAACGCGTTTTATATCAAACTCAGTCGTTTTGCTTGCCCACTCGCCACATTCTAGTAAGCGTACGTTTTTCTTCGCTTCCACGACTTTAATCGCTTCAGCTGAAACTGATGGGGCGATAATCACTTCCACAAATTGACGGTCGACAATCGCCTGCGCGGTAGCGGCGTCTAATTCTTGGTTAAAGGCAATAATGCCACCAAAGGCGGATGTTGGATCGGTTTGATAAGCACGGTTGTAAGCTTCAAGAATATCTTTACCAAGTGCAACGCCACATGGGTTGGCATGTTTTACGATCACACAGGCTGGCTCATTGAATTCTTTTACACACTCAAGTGCAGAATCCGTGTCGGCGATGTTGTTGTAAGACAATGCTTTACCTTGGATTTGACGTGCGGTTGAAACTGATGCTTCTTGTGGCTGATCTTTTGATGAAGCGGCTTCAACATAGAACGCGGCAGCTTGGTGGCTGTTCTCACCGTAGCGCATGTCTTGTTTTTTCTCGAACTGTTGGTTGAATGTGCGCGGGAATTTACTTTCCTCATCGCCTTCCTTGTTCTCGCCGTAGCTAGGAACCATTGTGCCGAAGTAGTTAGCAATCATGCCATCATAAGCAGCTGTATGCTCAAAGGCTGCAATGGCTAAATCAAAACGGGTTTCTAGCGTTAGAGACTTATCATTGGCATCCATTTCAGCGATCACGCGAGAATAATCGTGCGCGTTCACCACAATAGTGACATCTTTGTGGTTTTTAGCAGCAGAACGAACCATTGTTGGTCCGCCGATATCGATGTTTTCAACCGCATCAGCCAACGTACAACCTTCTTTTGCCACCGTTTCAGCGAATGGATAAAGGTTAACTACAACGATATCGATAGGTTTTATACCGTGAGTTTCCATAATGGCTTCGTCAGTACCACGACGGCCCAATACACCACCGTGAACTTTCGGGTGTAGCGTTTTTACGCGGCCATCCATCATTTCAGGAAAACCAGTGTAATCAGAGACTTCAGTTGCCGCGATACCACTATCTTGCAATAGCTTGAACGTACCACCAGTTGACAGAATTTCGACATCACGTTGAACCAATGATTGCGCGAATTCCACAATACCAGTTTTATCGGATACGCTAATTAGAGCGCGGCGAATTGGGCGAGCGTTTTGCATGGCTTCCATATTCCTTTAATCATGAAGTTAAAACAAAGAAAGATATTTGCCAAAGTGATGCTTGTGGTTTTAATGCGGACTGGTTAATTGAAACCAATTGGGCCACTTTGGTAAATACCTTTTCGCGACATTACTATAGTCACGATGGTTTTATTTATCTTTACACTAACTCAAGATTTGATGGCGCACATTCTAACTAACTTCTCTTTAAAAAGCTCGCGCAATCGTTTGGCTTTTTGTTTTTATCATCAAGTTTAGATTGTTGAGTTGAATGTCGATGAGAGTAGCCTTTCACTCTCCTTTGAATAAGTCACGGAAAAAGTGCCCTGTTTCTTTGGCAGTATCACGAGTTGCATGACCAATATCGGTGGCCGTTTCTTTCACTTCATTTTTGACTTGTTGTTGCTCTTGTTTACTTGAACAGGCCGCTAAAATGAGAGTGAGGAACAATAAGAAAACAGATTTTAATGGCATGGTTTAAATCCTGAGTATGTATAAAAACGGACAAAGAATAACGTTAAAGTAGGATGCTGTTAAGTGTTTGGGCTCTAAACCCCACCCATAAACGTATCGACAAAGCCTTTAAATTTTTCGGTTAATCGGCCGACTATCTTCTTACGCTGTAGAATGCTCGGTTTGCTTTCTAGGGTGTCGGCGAAGTCATCACGTAGTGGCAGTTCTTCGCTCATTTCATAGCGAGTCACTAAGTTCGCGAGTTTGTCTTTATTGAGGTTTTCTTCTTCGGCTAGCTTTTCAATGGCTAAGCGCTTTTCCTTTTCCCAGAAGAACTCGAATTCTTCTTCGACACTTTGGTTTGCTGGAATACCGTTTAAGTGCTCATCCATAAACTTCTCAATCAGAGCTTTCTTGCTGAGTAGCGTTGGGTCGGAACTGATTAGGTTGACAATCACATTACGCTTGCTGGTTTTCACTTCCTCACTGTCTTCATCGTGCAAATCACGTAACAAGTGAAGAATGTAAGCGACGTTCACTTCATCACGGTGCAGTAAATCCAGTTCGAAATCGACATCATCTAATACCGATACTTTCTCTTTGCTGGTGGTTTCTCTGATCTGACGGTTAAGGTCGGCATATTTACTGGTGAAGTCTTGGAATTCTTGCTCACTCATTGCAGTGGAATCCATATCGAAGTCAGCAAAGTTACCAAGCATGTTTTTAAGTTGCATTAAGCGACGGAACTGCAATACAAACAGCTTTTGTGCGTCTTCGTCAGGCAAGGTATCGACAGCCTCCACCGTAGGCGTAATGACAAGTAAAGCTTGGTAGGCTTCATTGAAATCGGCTATAAGCTCATCAAACGGAGGCGTTTCGATAAACTCCTTCGGTTGCTTATTAGAGAACATGATAAAAGCTTCGTCTGCCGCTTTCTTAAGGTTACGGAAGGCGATGATATTACCGTGAGATTTCGTTTCATCTAGTAGGCGGTTAGTACGCGAGAATGCCTGTATTAAGCCATGATGCTTTAAATTCTTATCAACATATAAGGTGTTGAGTTTCGGCGCATCAAAACCGGTTAAGAACATGTTCACCACCAGCAGAATATCGATTTCTTTATTCTTAACGCGCTTGGCGAGGTTCTTGTAGTAATCGTAAAATGAATCGCTGTCTTTGGTGGTATAGCTGCTACCAAACATGCGATTGTAATCCGCCATAAAGGTTTCTAGCTTATCTCGGCTATGCAGTTTTACCGCTTGGCCTTGATTGAGGTATTTAGCCGAGGCTTCTTTGATCTCAATAGTATGAGTATCATCGGCTTCTTCATTGACTCCGTACTCTTCTTCTTCATTGGCATCATAGCTAAAGATGGTGGCAATTTTTAGATTATGCTTACCTTCGGCTTTCTTCTTGGCAAACAACTCATAATACTGAATTAGCTCAGGCACGCCGGATACACAAAACATAGCGTTATAGTCACGGCTATGAGTCTTACGCTTATGATGGGCAATGATGTAATCAACAATTTTTTCTAAACGAGCAGGAGAGGTTAGTAGCTCTTTACGGTCGATATCTTCAACTTCAATATCAAGGTTATTGTTTGAGCCATTCTTGTATTGGTAACGACCGACGTATTCAATTGCAAACTTAAGTACGTTTTGATCGCGAATCGCATCGACAATCACATAAGCGTGTAAGCGTTCATCAAATAGGTCTTTAGTGGTTTTCTTGACTGACTTCTTAGCGACGGCGTTATCGGCAAAAATAGGTGTACCAGTAAAGCCAAACAGTTGAGCTCTTTTAAAGAAACTCACAATGTTTTGATGGGTGTCGCCAAACTGACTGCGATGGCACTCATCAAAAATAAACACAATACGTTGCTCTTGCAGCGCCGCCATTTCTTTGAGGTAGCGAGGCTTAGTGACCACGTTATTAAGCTTTTGTAGCGTTGTAACCACCAGCTTAGTGTTGCGGTTGGTATTCTCCTCACGGCCTTTGATCGGTTTATCGGTGAGTTGGTGGAATAGCATGCTGGTGTTGTCGGTTGAATCCACACTACCTTTACTAAAGGCGTTAAATTCCAATGCGGTTTGATAATCGAGATCTTTTCTATCCACCACAAACACCACTTTATCCACCTCATCAAGCGAGGTCATGATTTGCGCCGCTTTAAACGAGGTTAAGGTTTTGCCTGAGCCTGTGGTATGCCAAATATAGCCATTGTTGCGAGTGGTTTTTACTCGGTGAATAATCGCCTCAACCGCATAGAACTGGTAAGGACGTAGCACCATCAAGAACTTACCGGTTTCATTTAACACAATGTACTGGTTGAGCATTTTGCTTAAATGGGCTTGGGTTAAGAAAGTATTGGTGAAGTCATGCAAGTTACTTAGGCGTTTATTAGCTTCATCTGTCCAATCGAAAGTTTGCTTGGCTGACATTTCCGCATTGTTGGAGAAATACTGAGTATTCACCCCATTTGAGATCACGAACAGTTGAATGTAATTAAACAGGCCATGATTGGCATTAAAGGAGTGCTTTTGATAGCGCTTAACTTGATTAAAGGCTTCCTTAAGTTCAATGCCACGGCGTTTAAGTTCGACTTGGATGAGCGGTAAGCCATTGACTAAAATGGTCACATCATAACGGTTGGTATAAATACCTTTTACCGTGATTTGATTGGCGACTTGAAAATGGTTGTGTTCTGGCTTTTCGAACAACAAGGTTAAATGCTTGGAATCGCCGTTATCAAGCGTGACATCAAGGCGGTCACGTAAGGTTTTGGCTTTAGTGAATATGTTGCCTTTTTCCAGCTTGCCGAGCACTTGGCGAAATTCACTGTTAGACAGTTGGCAATCATTCACTCGTTCAAGCTGAGTTTTTAAGTTAGCTTCAAGGGCAGCGTTATCGGGCAACACAACACGCTCAAAGCCTTGCTTGGCTAACTGAGCAATAAAATCATTTTCAAGTTGTTGTTCGCTTTGATATGCCATGTTTTAGTCTTCCTTACTGCCAACATGTTGTTGTGTTGTGTAGCCTTGTTCTGGGTGATTCGGAATGGTTGGATAAGCCAGATAGAGCTTTTGAGCCTTTATCATTTTACTTAAGTAGTTACGTCTTAAAGTATCGGGTTTCATCATTAACAATGTGGCGATGTCCGCGAGCTTCAAACAGCTTGGTTCTGCTATTTTGCAAAGGGTGATAATCGCTTGTTCAATCTCCGCCTTTGGTTTTCTTCCCTGAGACTGAATAATTGGGGATACGACAGATTGAAGTTGTTGCCATAATAATTGGTTCTGTTTGTCGAGGTCCGGACTTTGGTTATCAAGGTCCGGACTTTTGCTATTGAGGTCCGGACTTTGGTTATCGAGCTCCGGCACTTTTCGGCCTAACTCCGGACTTTGGCTGTCGAGCTCCGGCACTTCTTGATTGAACTCCGGCACATTACCTGTGAAAAGTGATAACTGTTCTTCGGTTGGCGTGGTGACAAACTTGATACTTTTTCCTGCATCGTTGTCTGGCGTTGGAACTTCAATACCTTTGAGGTGATATGTTTTGCCTTTTTGCTTACCGGATGAGTCTAAGTATCCACTTGCCACCAGTTGACTTAAGGCCAAGGTGACTTCTCTGGTATGTTCAGAGGTAATCGCGCAGATACGTTCATGATTAAACCAAGATTCGGTCATAGCCGTGATCAAAATGGTGCGTTTCAGGTCACTAAGCTGATTAAAACGTTCACCAAATCGAGCGATGAGCTTTTGCTGCATTTCCTCAGAGACGATATCGACCATACGTAATTCAAGTATGGTTTGCCCAAGTTCGTCATTTTCATACAGGTTAGGTTGTTGCCAGTTTTGCCTTTTACTGTTGCGGTAGATATTCGGAATCCCTGATCCTGCTTTTTCGCTTAAACCAATATTTAAGAACATTTGATGAATGGCTGGATTACGGCATTGGCTATTGCCACCACGAATGGCTTCTTGTACCGGAATTCGCATTAAACCTTGATTGCGAAAACCAATAAAGTCGGGATGCTTTTCTATCAGAATATTACCTTCAGCAGTAAAGTCAGCGTGAGCAATGGTATTGACTAAGGCTTCACGAATCGCTTCATGGGCTGGGGTTTGGTCGATACGTTGACCGCCAATAAGGTTAAATGGCACTTTTAAATCGGCAGTGAGTTTGCGATATACCTTACGATAAAAATCAAACGCATTGCCCGACCAAGAACCATCGGTATAAATGCAGTCAATCCAGCGCTCAGAGGTTGGGCTCTTTTCTTGGTAATCTAATGCAAAAGAAGGCAAGAAATCCAAAATAGAACTACCACGACCAAACATGACTAGCCCTGCTAGCGTTAACCATTCTTTGCCTGTTGAGCGATCTATACCGATACAACGAATCGCACGTAGGAACTCATTATCTGGTAACTCTAAGAAGGTATGGTCTGGTTTCGCATCACCAAATAATTGACGATAGACACGTAAGCTTTCTAGATCGATATCTTCAATGGTGAAATTTTCTAGCAAACGGTTATCACGAATTTCTTCTTGCTCTGCCATCATTTGATTTATGGCTGGTGGAAGGCATTTCTGATCTACTTCATAACGGCGAATATAAGTGCCAGTATGAGGATTTTTATTGATGAATACAGGGCGATGTTGACGAGACGCACGGGGTACGTGAATGACAATGAGTGCTTTGCCCTCAATGGTTTCAATCTTTACATCGTTTTCACTGAGTAGATTAACGCTGACTTTATTTTGGTTGTTGACCGTATCCCAAATGTTTTTAATTAATGGGGCAGGGTTATCTATGCCTTCAAGGCTGAATCGGCCTTTCTTTTCTTTGATGCCAAGTAAGATGACTCCGCCGCGTGTATTGGCAAAGGCACTGTAGGTTTCCCACATATCGTTTGGCAGCGCACCTTTACCATCGCGGCCACCCGCAAGCTTGCACTCGACTTCGGCGCTTTCTTGTAGGTTTTGAATGTCATTTAATGTGGTAAAGGTGTTGTCTATCATCCATATTCCTTGGTTATTTTTCTTGTTACTGGCTTTGTGTTTTTCGAGAGCCGTGTCTTCGCTTCTCGCGGCATGATATAAATCCCGTCATCCTGAAAAGCGACGCAGGAACGGGTTCAAGATCTCCTACCGCATGTTACTCATTATAATTGGCACTCAACAGGCTGTGGGAGATTCCGTATCCCCAGTCGCTTTGCTCCTTGTACGGAATGACGATGTTTAA
>NZ_JAAUWW010000023.1 GCF_014694375.1 Vibrio sp. S17_S38 | reverse complement strand
CTGGAATATTAGAAATTAGCAATAGCTGAGCAAATAAGTGGATCAATATTAAAACGGTGAATTTTTAAAAAAGTGGATCAGATTTCAACTGGTGTTGACAATTCAATCCACTGTCTATCATAAGCAAATGAATGCGCACCATTACTAGCTTTAGTAAATAGCCCAACTCTCTGACCGTTCATCAATACAATTAAGTTACTCACCATTCATCACCATTGCTAACGCTTATAGAGCTGGTTTTCATTGATGAATTTTCAGAAACGAGATGCAGCTCTAGCTTCATAGATGCTAAAATTTTAAAAATCGTTTCGATTGAAGTTCTATCGGGGTTATTTTCAAACTCAGATATAGTGGCCTGCCGCAATCCCACACGAGAAGCGACTTCACTTTGTGAGAGCCCTTTCTGCTTTCTGCTATCTTTGACAAATGCGGCAAGAGATTTAGGTGTATTTATAATCATAACCGACCTTACTATACGGAGTTGAGTATAATCTTATTATTATACTCTATTCCGTATAAATCAAGATTTATACGCAGATCCGTATACTGAAAGGATAATACGCGACTCCGTATAAAAATAACTTATTCAAAAGAAATCCCCCCTTAAATACTCCTGTACATAAATCAAAATCACCATCGATGGCGATAATTGTCGAATCACCCACAGGATAATGAAGCAGTGGTAAGTCTCATATCGAAACTGCGCTACGGCTTTATAGTTTGGTTAACGAAATAAACGATACTCTCCATTTTCATAAATTAACCAGAATACACATTTAGCGCGTAACCTACCTCTTCTAGAAAATCAGCCGAGCTGAAATCGCTCGCGTCCTTGGTTGCACCACACTGTCGTAACATTAGCCTAGGTGCGGATCCGCGTTTAATTTCAGGCAAAGCAAACGGCCAACCTATGTATCTAATTGCTTTATCAAATTCATAATACAAAAAAACCAGCACTAGGCTGGTTTTATCATTCAATATAAATACTGACTAGCTTAATATAAGCCTAAGTCTTTACGTAAATGCTCTGACAATACTGAAGCATCATTGCTAACAGAATTCGTCATTTGAGGCTTTCCAAACAATACATCAGAAAAATGCTTAATCAATCCTTTGAAGCTAACCGAGTAGGTTTTCTGAACCATTGATGGAGTCGCAACTGTAGTTAGAATTGCTTGTGTCATCAGGTATCTCACTCTTATTAACTTATCAATTTGCGGCGATGATACGAGCTATATTGGATAAGTAGAAATGAGAAAAATCAAAATTTCACATTAGTTTTTCTAATTTACAATTTGGTAACAAGTATAATGTTAATACCTAGTGATGATTGTAATTTATTCAATATAATCAAGTTATTACAAAAGACACCAATTGCGTTAAAACATTCGAACTCACACGCCAACAATTCATTAACAAAAAACAATATTAATATCTAATTTTCGCTGCCTAAATGAACTTAAAATCTATCACTCCGCCAC
Source organism: Vibrio sp. S17_S38 (assembly GCF_014694375.1). Lineage (GTDB taxonomy): Bacteria > Pseudomonadota > Gammaproteobacteria > Enterobacterales > Vibrionaceae > Vibrio. The sequence goes on along the minus strand of NZ_JAAUWW010000023.1, from coordinate 33,387 downwards.
CCATTGCGCCTCAAGTAAAACGTGTTCATATTGCTTAATTCTACCTGTAAATATATCGCCTTGGTGCACAACGCCAACACCGCTTGGTGTTCCTGTCATAATCACATCGCCATTTTCTAAGCTCGAATAACTCAAAATATCCTGAACAATATGATCTGGGGTATAAAGCATTTGGTTTACGCCACCAGCCTGAACTTTTACACCATTGATAAGCAACTCAAGCGATAAGCCTTGCCAATTACCGTCACTAATCGATACAAATTTACTAAGCACGGCGGAGCCATTAAAAGCTTTAGCCCTTTCCCACGGTAATTGTTTTACTTTTAAGTTCGATTGTAATTCTCGCTTAGTTAAATCTAAACCAAACCCAACAGCTTGAATTTTCTTATTTTTAATAACAAAACAGATTTCACCTTCATAATGTAAAGGCTCTTGGTGAAATGCGCGTAACGTGGTCGTAATAGATGAATTTGGTTTATTAAATACCACCATTGCATCTGGTATTACATTATTCAGTTCTTTAACATGCTCGACATAGTTTCGACCGACACAAACCACTTTTGAAGGCTTTATTTTTTTACCATCGACAATAATGCTGTTCATATAATTTTTTCATCCTTAATATTTGAGTGATAACGATATTCCTTATCCAACTCACTGATCCCTAAACCGCTTTTCTTATGAACTTTAATTTGAACTGGGATACGCTCTTTCATTGCATCAATATGGCTGATCACCCCAATCATCTTCCCAGAAGCATTCAAATTGTCCAATGCATTGAGCGCAATATCCAGTGTATCTGCATCTAATGTCCCAAAACCTTCATCTAAAAATAACGAATCTATACTGGTTTTATGGCTCACTAGATCAGATAAAGCTAAGGCCAACGCTAAGCTAACAAGAAAGCTTTCACCACCCGAGAGCGTTTTCGTATCTCGCAGAGTATCACCTTGCCAAGTATCAATGACACAGAGCGCCAAGCCTTCCGCCGATAACATAGGAATATTTGAATCCTCACCTACCGCTGCCAATCCAGCTCGTTGGAGCAAATAACGACCATGAAGACGAGTAAGTTGCTTATTTGCTAAATACACTAAATTATCAAGTGTTAAACCTTGGGCAAATTTTCTAAATTTATCTCCATTTTTAGACCCAATTAGTGAGTGTAAATATTGCCAATCATCATAATTGCCTCGCATTGACTCTATCTTTTCAAACAAAGATTGCTGTCCTTTTCTACGCTGGCTATTAGAGACTATTTCATGTTCTATTTGACCTGCCCGATGAGATTTTAAATCAACAGCTTCATTTAGAGCCTGTAAATGATCTGCAATTTCTTCTGCTTGCACAAGCTTCCACTGAGTCGCATTATCTTGAGTAATAACTTGTTGATAATGAGCATTCGCACTTTCCAATAAAGCAGTTTGTCGTTCAATTTTATTGTCTAAGCTTTGCTGTAAAGTCATCAGTCTTTTTTGTTCATCTTCAGTGAGCAATGCATTTTCAAACGATTTTTGATCATCAAATGGACTTTCAACTAACTTTTGTTGCCACACGCCTTCTCGCTGCTGATACAAATCCGACTGTTGCAATAATTGTTGAGTCAACATCTCAATCTCGGCAAATAGTTTTGTTTGCTGCGTATCAAACTGATTCAGTTTAACTTGAGCATTTTCAAATTGTTTTTCTGCTTTCTCTAGTGAGGTCTGACTACTACGCTTCTCGTCCGCAATGAGTTTATCGCCAAATAACTCGCGCCTTTCCTTCCCAAGTTGATCGAACTTAGCCTGTGTATTCGTTTGACTCTGCTGAAGTTGGATTAATAACGTTTGCCTTTCTTGCTGCTGGAGTGATGCGCTCGATATTTGTTCTTGCAAACGAGCAAGTTGATGCTGAAGTTGAATACTGGCTTCTTGGTGCTGATTCCACAAAGCTATCGCCTGTTGTTTATCCTCAAGCCACTTCGTCACGGATCCTAACTCAAAATCATGCGGAGACTCTGAGTTGGGTCTTTCATACCCAAAGGCAGACCATTCATGACTCAATTTTTTATAAGCTTCGCTCCTTTCCGTTTCTAATCCTCGATATTGAATTTCAACATCATGAAGTAAATCTAGTTGAGTTTGTTGCTTATACTTAAAGGCCGTCAATTCTGATTGCGTTCGTTCTAATACCCGCTCACTGTTGAGTAAGTTATCTTTTGCATTCAATAGCTGCTTTTCTATTTGCTTATATTGCGTAATTTGATGAGTTAACCCATCTATTTCTCGTGGCAAATTTATTTCTAAACGCTTTAAAGCATCAGGATCATCTATTGCTAAAGATGATAATATTAAGTCTTCATCGCTGGTTTTATTTAGCCATTGCTGCTTAAGTTGGATGATTTTTTGCTCAGCCTGAACCTGACTCTGTTTTAGTTCCTCTATATAACGACGAACAGACTCTAAACGTGTTCGAGACTCAATCCCTGACGCTTCAATCTCTTGCTTTTCTTTTTCTGCCTGCGCTTTGTTAAGGCTGATTTCTGAACGAGTTAACGCTTGGGTTGAAGTCAGTAATGGATGATCTAAAGCGCCACATAAAGGACAAGGATCACCTTGCGATAATGAAGCTCGATAATCTGCAAGATGAGTATCTTGGTCAATAAGTTGTGCGTAGCTTTTAATTAATGCTTCTTTTGTTTTATAGCTCTCGCGAAGTGCCGCGCATTGATCAGCTAATTGTTGTAGCTGCTTATTTTGTTCTATGACGCTCGTTCCACTTTTTTCTATTTGATCAGATAACGTCAGCCAAGATTGTTGTATCGTGCTTAATTGAAAGATTCGGTTAAGTTGCTGAGATTTTAGGGATACATTATGTTCAAGTTGAGTCAGCTTTCTTTGCCCCTGTTCTAACTCTGCATCCAGATGCTCAACACTAATACTATGAATCTCTTGCTGGCCTGAGTCTAAATTGATCGCGGTTGAGACTTGCTGACGCCACACTTGATACGCCGATTGGTATAAAGCATGTTGACCATGTACTTCAATTTGCTGTTGGTTGAATTGTTTTTCACATTCCTCAACCTTCGTATTCAGCAATCCTTGTTGTTTTTTTTCACTTTCAATTTTGAGCCGCAATGCTGCAATGCTCTGATCATTTTTTGCTATATGCTGAACTTGCAACTGCCAAGTATTAACGTGCTGAGATAAATTCTGATCATTCGCATGTTGATCTAAATAATCTTGGTTCAATTGACGCTGTTTACCATTCTCTTGTTGCTGTGTTTCTAATTGGAATAGGTGTGTTCGCCCCTGTTCAAATCGCGACTGTTGCTGGTTCAAGTCAGTTTTTTGCGCTTGTAACTGAGTATAAGTATGGTTGATATTGATATCCAAAGGATGGACTCTCTCATCAATCAAACTGAGTAACTCGTTGTGTTGTTGCTTGCTCATCTGATAATGAATATTGGCTTGCTCAGCAATTTGTGAAGCGCTAAGTTGATATGACTTTAACTCTACATGCTGCTTCTGCTTTACTTCTAATTGCTCCTCTGTCTGCTTTTTTTGCACTAGTGATTCTTGCCATAGCTGAAATGTCATTCTGAGTTTTTCAGCGGGTTCACTATTTCTTAACAGCAACAATTCAGGTTGCGCCGCATGCTTCGCTTGCACCGCATGAGCCATTTCATTTTCAGCATCAATTTTTGCTTGTTTTAGCTTGTCGTGTTGTTGCCACCATTGTAGCTGCTGTTGCCATTGCTCTTGCTGCTTTTTATCCGTAATAAGCTCGCTTGATAATTGTATGTTCTCTGCATTTAGCGCTTGAATTTCTTCATCAGTTAAAAGCTGAACACCTTTTGCTTGTGATTCGAGTTCACTTAGGTTTTGCTTAGCTGCTGAAAAGTGCTCATGAACCCTTTCTGATATTTCACCATAAATTTCAGTTCCTGTTAGCTCTTCTAATAACTCTGCACGTTCCGCTTCTTTCGCATTCAAAAAAGCCGCAAATTGCCCTTGAGATAACATCATTGATTTGGTGAATCTAGAAAAATCCAACCCAGTCAAAGACTTCATTAAACTGTCTTTTCGTTTCACTTGGCTTGCGAGTATCTTGCCAGATCTCACTTCCGCTAATTCCACAACGGCAGATTGTAAATTTCCATCCGCTTTACCTCGCGAACGTCGCATACTCCAAAAGGCTCGGTAAGCTTCTCCTTTCACTTCAAATTCAACCTCAGATAAGCAATCCGAGCTACCGCGAGTCATAATTTCATTTGAAGATGTCGATATAAGACCTAAACGCGGAGTTTGATGATAAAGCGCCAAACAAATAGCATCTAACAAGGTGGTTTTACCCGCGCCTGTTGAGCCAGTGATCGCGAACAAGCCATTTTCAGCAAAGGGTGATTGGGTAAAATCTATTTTCCATTCGCCTTTTAATGAATTCAAATTAGCAAAACGTACACTAAGAATCTTCACTTTGATTCTCCTTGTTGGCTTTTCGGACCATCAATATCATTAACTTCAGCAGCATCAAGTGTTGAGCCTTTCAACTCCACCTCTGATAACACCACATTAAAATGATCAATAATTCGATCTTTCCTTTTCATTTCATCTTCAGATTCAAATGCTTCTAGCTCTAAACGTTTAATGAAAACATCTTGAGGACTAAGTTCTGCTAAAGTCTCATTTTTAACTTGAGAGAGCGTTTTCGCCTGCTTGGAACGAGTACGGCGCAGTTGCAGTACTTCAACATTTAGTCCCTCAACCATGAGTTGTATTCTTTGTTGTAGGTCAGACAAGTAATCTTGAATTTCCACATGAATACAAAGCCACACCGTTTGCTCTGATTGTGTAAATTGTTGAAGTTTCAACGCTATCTCTTCTAAAGTACCTTTTATAACAGCCATTGGCTGAAAGATAGGAATGCTAACAGGCGTGATTTTTTTATGTCCATCATTGAACTCAAACATAACCACTTGTTTATTTGGGATTTGTTGATAGGTTTTTCCAGCGCTATTTTTTCTTCCATCAAGCTCTGTTATCTCATCAAAACCTTTTATCTCATCAAAGCTAAGCGGGATCGGTGAACCGCAATAACGAATGGATTCTGATTTAGCAACAATTTGAGGGCGATGAATATATCCCAAAGCCATATAATCTACAGGAGGAAAGGCTGAGGCATCAAAGGCTTCAAGTGACCCAATATAAATATCACGAACCGAATCGGATGACGTGACTCCAACAGCAGTTAAGTGCCCAGTTGCAATAATGGGAATATATTTGGAGTTTGAAGTTGAGGTTTCAATCGATGTCTTACGTTCAAGCGCATGCTGATACAATCGTTCGTAGTGTTGCTGTATCGCTAAGCCCAGAGCTTGATTTTTATCGGTGCTGGATACACCAGCCACACTTTGCACCACATCCCTCGAGCGAATAAAAGGGACCGCACATAAAACTGCGCCAACTTCTTTTGTTCTCGTCGATAACGTAATGACTTGGCTTTCAATATCATCATGGGTATTTGCGATCACATGGGTATTTAAACAAGCAAGCAACTCTTTCGATTCATTCAGCATAGAAACCGAATCATGATTCCCACCAAGTACCACCAGCGAGCAATCCGTGCGATGGAGATCAACCACAAATTGATTATACATTTCACGCGCATAGCTCGGTGGTGAGCCAGTATCAAACACATCTCCGGCAATAATGATGACATCAGCAGACTCTTTATCGACTAACTCAAGTAACCATTGCAGAAATGATTGGTGTTCATATCGACGACTTTTAGTAAAAAAATTCTGTCCAAGATGCCAATCAGATGTGTGTAAAATTTTCATAAAATAGTGGAATTACCTGTATGAAATGGAATAGCGAATTGTGCCACAAAAGCAAATGACAGGCATAAAAAAAGCCCAGGAAATATAACCTGAGCCTGTTACAAAAACCATTACAAAAGTAACAGCCAGCTATGCGTAACCATTAAATGATGTGCACTGCTGCCTAGTTGATCAGCGGCCAAACCAAAAACTAGACGTGCACTCCGCAAACTATTTTTTAAAATAGCTGTACGAATCACTACTCTGACCATAAAAGTTCAAAATAGTCCCCAGTCATACGGAATATCTGAAATGAATTTCAAATTAATATGAGTTGGGTCGCAAATTCTAGCTCAGTTAGGTGCTTTTGTCATTATCAACTCACAAGGCCAGTTAAGCTAACTGGCCTTTCATACCTATTTTGTCTAACGGCCATCACTTAATATGGCAATTCATCTGCCTCGACACCAATATAATCAGGCTCGACGTAAGACTGAAACTTAACCGCTTTAACATAAATTTCACCTAACATTAACGCCTTGCAGACTCGATGCATCACAACCATTAGTCTGGAACCACAATCAAACCTATACAGCAGGCTGGAAAAAGTTACACCTCGTGTAAGTCGGCACAGAAGGAAAAAATAAAGAGGATTATATTGAGAAAACTCTAAAACAGTGACCAATTTTAGTTAACCACTACACTTAATTAATGGCTCGTGAATTTGACATTATCAATGACAAACCTTTCATGAATATGACTAAAAAAACGTGGTTCATGAAATTATTGGCAAATCATTCCATATGATAACCTTGACTGAGAAGTTACTATATTTAGCACTATATTGCTGAATCAACCACAACGAAAACAGATAAACATGAAGAGAATAGATCATCCAAATCACATGAAAAAACTGAATATTTTTTTTACCCCTCTCGTTCTTATGATATTAATCGGATGCACCTCAACTTCGGCAATCGGCGAATCAAAAATAAAGGATTATGCCAAATCACACACTCTTATTGGCCAAGCTTCTTGGTACGACAACAAGTTCCATGGAAAACTGACAGCAAGTGGTGAGACGTATAACATGAATGCCTATACTTCGGCTCATAAAACCTTACCATTTGGGACTATCGTGAGGGTGACAAATACAGCAAATAACAAGTCTGTCGATGTAAAGATCAACGATAGAGGTCCCTATGTAAAAGGCCGAGTTATCGACCTTTCTTACAAGGCATTTGCACAAATCGGTAACGTTAAGAAAGGAACAATACCTGTCAAAATTGAGATTATTGATGACAGTAATACTTTTAGGTATAAACACTAACCTCCATTCAATCAATCAATCATAAGAAAATATATATCAAAATCGATCCGCAGGCATGTTTATAAAATTACTCACGAACTTGTTTCAGGGTATAAATTAGTTCCATCGAATTACGCAACAAAGCCCTGCACCTTTAAAACGGTGCAGTCCGTATCGATAAATAACGTGTTTATTTCGCTTGGTTTCCTACCTTTGCATTGACTTTATTCAATTGCAAATTTGCTTGTGCCCACATTTTCCATTCACCATTATCTTGTTTAAATACGATTAGCGCTTCAATTTGATTATTTTGAAAAGCAGGACCTTTTAGCTTACGAGTTTCAAACTCAACTTTAACATAAGCATATTTATCATCTGCCCCGATAAACGACACCTTCTGAAGATCGTACTCAAGATCATAAATTCTGAACGTCAAGCTCAAAGCATTTTCTGTTGTCTTATACATCAACGATTGTGTGTGTATTGTATCCATATAAGCAGGCACATCTTCTTGATCTAATGCTTTAAAATTATCCACCACAACTTCTAATACATCCGATTCAGTATCGGCTAAGCTTGGCATAGAAAATAATAGTGCCGAACACAGTAGTAACGATTGGGTTCTAATTTTCATCATAAACTTCCTTTATTTCTAAATGTTTAATTACCAACTCATCCACCACTAGTACAATACTCTCTGTGTATTGAATGAACTATCAGATAATAAAACTGATTATCGCATTCTGACAGAGAAACCTACAAATAAAGACAATTACATTTTACAGGGTTAGCGGTATTTTATTGTCCCACGAAACTCATGGAGCAAAACAAATCCATTTTTATACCTAAACCTTCCACATCACGGTTTTAATACCCAGTATTCAGGCACAAAAAAGCGCACCCGAAAGTGCGCTTATTTAGTGACTAATTACTTAGTCCAATCGAGTATAACCTTTCCAGAAAGCCCGCCACGCATAGTGTCGAAGCCCTCTTGGAAATCATCAACGCTGAAATGATGCGTGATGATTGGAGTAAGATCTAGGCCTGATTGAATCAAGCTTGCCATCTTATACCAAGTTTCGAACATCTCTCTTCCGTAGATGCCTTTAATCACTAAGCCTTTGAAGATCACTTTGGTCCAATCAATTGCCATGTCGGATGGCGGAATTCCAAGTAGTGCAACTCGGCCGCCGTGGTTCATTCCTTCTAACATTGCGTTAAATGCAGAAGGTACGCCAGACATCTCAAGACCGACATCAAAACCTTCTGTCATGCCTAGCTCGCTCATGACATCTTCAAGCTTTTCATTGGCTACGTTAACCGCGCGAGTCACGCCCATTTTACGCGCTAGATCTAAGCGGTATTCGTTTACATCGGTAATGACAACGTGGCGTGCACCAACGTGTTTAGCCACGGCTGCTGCCATAATACCAATTGGGCCTGCACCTGTGATTAAGACATCTTCACCAACAAGGTCAAACGATAATGCCGTGTGAACCGCATTACCAAATGGGTCAAAGATTGATGCTAAGTCGTCAGAAATACCGTCTGGAATTTTGAATGCATTAAATGCAGGGATCACCAAGTATTCAGAGAATGCACCAGTGCGATTAACACCCACGCCAGTAGTGTTGCGACATAAATGCGTACGCCCACCACGGCAATTTCGGCAATGTCCACAAGTGATGTGACCTTCACCAGAAACGCGATCGCCAATGGTAAAGCCTTTAACTTCCTGACCAATACCGACTACTTCACCAACGTATTCATGACCAACAACCATTGGATACGGAATGGTGTTTTGTGACCATTCATCCCAGTTGTAAATATGCACATCAGTACCACAGATTGCGGTTTTACGAATTTTAATTAGGATGTCGTTATGCCCCATTTCAGGCATATCGACTTCGTTCATCCAAATGCCTTCTTCTGGCTTTAGTTTTGATAACGCTTTAATTTTACCCATATTCTTAATGTCACCAACAGATTGAATAGTCATTTAGATGATCTCCATTTCTTTACCAACCGCGATAAATGCATCAATGGCGCGATCCAATTGCTCGCGGCTATGTGCTGCTGACATTTGAGTACGAATACGCGCCTGACCTTTTGGTACAACTGGGAATGAGAAACCGACAACGTAAATGCCTTTTTCAAGCGCACGCTCTGCAAATTCTGCCGCGACTTTTGCATCACCTAACATAATTGGAATGATTGCGTGACCAGCACCCGCCATCGTAAAGCCAGCTTGTGTCATACGAGCGCGGAAGTGAGTCGCGTTATCCCAAAGTTTTGCACGTAAATCACTGCTTTCAGCCAGTAAATCAATCACTCGAATAGATGCCGAAACGATCGCTGGAGCCACTGAATTTGAGAACAAGTAAGGACGAGAACGCTGACGTAACCAGTCGATCACTTCTTTTTTACCCGCGGTGTAGCCACCTGAAGCGCCGCCCATTGCTTTACCTAATGTGCCGGTGATCAAGTCGATACGGCCCATTACGTTATTGTATTCGTGTGTTCCACGGCCATTTTCACCCATGAAACCTACCGCATGAGAATCATCGACCATCACAAGCGCGTTGTATTTATCGGCTAAATCACAAATGGCGGTTAAGTTTGCAACCACACCATCCATTGAGAATACGCCATCGGTCACAATAAGTTTATGACGAGCACCTGCTTCATTAGCAGCAATCAATTGCTCTTCAAGTTCCGCCATATTGTTGTTGCTGTAACGAAAACGCTTTGCTTTACACAAACGCACACCATCAATGATTGAAGCGTGATTGAGTGCATCCGAAATAATCGCATCTTCTGCGCCAAGAATGGTTTCAAACAAACCCGTATTGGCATCAAAGCAAGACGTGTAAAGAATGGTATCTTCCATGCCTAAGAAATCAGATAACTTACGTTCAAGTTCTTTATGCGAATCTTGTGTACCACAAATAAAACGAACAGACGCCATGCCAAAACCATGCTCGTCCATCCCTTGTTTCGCCGCTTCAATAAGCGCAGGGTGATTAGCTAAGCCAAGATAGTTATTGGCACAAAAGTTTAATACTTCTTCACCTGTTGAGATCGAAACAGCGGCAGCTTGAGCTGATGTGATCACGCGTTCAGATTTATACAACCCTTCAGATTTAACTTCTTCTATCTGTTGGTTAATTTGATCGTAGAATGCAGAAGACATGGAATTTCCTTTTTATAAATTCAACATTACAAGAAAAGTAAGTGTGCCAAGATAATTTGACGATAAACTTATTCTAGTTCATGTGAATAAAGACTATTATCCCTCCAGATGGAAAAACATTAGTGATTTAAATTCACTAATCGAATTGACGGCTTCATGCAGCGATAACGAATAGGAAAATCATCATGCTCAACTCTCAACTTATTTCCCTTCTTCCTGACCTCGCGACGTTCATTTTGGTGGTCAATAAGGGTAGCTTTACCGCAGCAGCTAAGGAATTAGGCGTTACCCCTTCCGCTTTAAGCAAACTCATTACTCGGTTAGAAGCATCGTTATCGGTCAAATTATTTGAGAGGACGACTCGCACTTTACAAATCACCCAATCAGGGCAAAAAATTTATCAGCAGTCTGTCGCGATGGTCAATGCCGCTCAGCAAGCGGTTGATATTTCAAATGCAGAACACTCTGAGCCGGTTGGTACGATTACTGTTGCTGCGCCCAAAGCCTTTTTAAGCATTGTGTTACAACCTATCGTTACGCCATTTCTACAACGCTACCCCAATATAGAACTCAAACTTAAAGTCTCCGATGGGGATATTAATATGCTTGAACAAGGTATTGATATTATGTTTCGTTTAACCGATGCGCCGTATGAAAATCTTATTTCACGCGAATTAGGCAAAGTGAATTTATCATTATGCGCCAGCCCTAAATACCTTACCTTGAAAGGATTACCAACCCATCCGACAGATTTGATGCACCATGATTGTCTCTATCTTGGTGAAACAAAAACCGATCATATTTGGAATTTTTTTCGTAAAAATGAAACTCATACGATCCCAGTTTCGGGGCGCTATGCCGTCAATCACTCTCAAATGCGCTTAAATGGCGTTAAAGATGGATTGGGGATTGGAATTTTTCCAGACTTTGTAATAAGAGAAGCTGTGAAAAATGGCGAAGTTGTTGAGGTGTTACAAGATTGGACTATTAAAGGAAACTATCACGGAGTCATCGCGATGCAATACGCACCAAGCAAATACATGCCGGCACGTTTGCGAGTATTCATTGATTATGCGATACAACATCTTCCTATTTAAGGATAGAAATAACGTTGTTGCATTCGCTCTCTTATAAACGTTTAATCACCTATAAATTCTCGATCATCTACAACGTGAGAAATTCTACAATCGGATCATGGCCACGAAGCACTAAGAAATCTAAAAATTGACGAGGCGTGTGAGTGATCACTTTATGACTTGGCATATCTACCTCATCGAGCAAAAGCGACACTTTTTCAAAATTGCCAATATCCATGCAAAAGTGAGCATCAGAGCCCGTGGTAATGAGCCCACCAGTTTTTTTCACAACTCGCGCAATCTCAGCGCAACGTTGTTCGCTCCCGGCTCGGCTACCGCCTTTTAGAGATGAATTATTGAGTTCAATGGCAACATTATATTCTTTCGCGCACTGCGCCACCTTTTCAAAATCAAAATCATAGTTCGGATTCCCCAGATGACCTAAGGCATCCACTTTGCCACTTTTAATTACATTAAGTAACGCTTGAGTGTGGGACTCTTTATCAAGTGGGCGAAATACCGCCTCATGAAAACTGGCAATAATCCAATCAAGGTGCTCATAAGAACTAGGATGCAAATCCACCTCTCCTTCTGGATTCATAATATTAGTTTCAACCCCTCGAATGATCGCAACACCATCAATAAAGCGAGGTAACACACGCTGATTATTAAAAAACCAATAGTGCGGTGATCCCGGCATTGCAGAGGAATGATCGGTAGTACAAAACATCGCTAAACCGTGCTCTTTCGCCATTTTTACATTTTCAACAAGAGTGCTGTAAGCATGTCCGCTGGCATAAGTGTGAGTATGGGTATCCACTTTAATTTGCATATAAATCACCTTTCATTTTTTAATGTTATAACCATATCACCGCTATTGCCGGAAAGCACAGAATAAACGAATCCTAATGGCACTAAATAACTTACCGCGATTTAACATAAATAAACTGCATTTATCATCAATATAACCGACACTAACTGTATTGATTTTAAACAAGGACTTGTTATGTCTGCATTTTTTAAACGAACCACACTAACTATCGCTCTGCTTGGGCTTTCTCAATTCACCTTTGCTCCAACAAGCTTTGCCAAAGTAGCTGATATTGCGCCAACATCTGCTTTGCAGTCGAAATACCAAGAAGATGCACAGATCATTCAATACACGTTTGAAACCCAACTTTATACCTTAAATGCCACTACCGCTGGTCATTATGGTTTACGCCTATTTCGTCAAACATTAGACCCTAAGTATTCTGCCGCAGTTTGGTCTGATTTGGCCCGTGTCACCAGCACCTTAAGTTATATAACCGATAATATTAAGACGCCAGAACAGGTCCAAAATTACGGGCTAGAACAGCTGAAGTCTTATAAAAATAAAGACGGTGAACGTACTCAGTTGCGCTATAAAATAACCAAACAATATCCAGAATATATGCTAATTGGGAATGATTTATTAAGTACCATGGCGAGAGCAAATGAATATGGCTTAAAACATAAAGATGATGAAAAACTCCATAAATTATTAAAAGAGTTCGACTTTACCCCAATGGCGACCAATCACGAGATGATCCGAGCGTGGGCGGCGCAACAAGCCAATCAGGTTTACTGGTTACGCCAGCTCGGGGAACAAGACTTGGTCAGCGAATTCATTGAAGCTTTTAAGGCAACCTATCCAGATAACCAAGACTCGCAGCTTTCTGATCAACAATATGCCAATAAAATTTATGGAATGACGCACATCATTTTTGCTGCCTCTGAATATTATCAAAAACAAATCGATCCTAAAGATAAAGAGTTTGATTGGATTTACACTTACTTCAGCAATAACATTGATACTATTATCCAAAGAACTAAGCATGACGTTATTGCAGAAGTTGGCATTAGCTTTTTATTAGCCAATCAACTTCATGATCCTGTAGTGGTAAAAGCACAAAAAGACATTTCCAATGCGATAAATTTAGAACATGGCATGATCCCATCAACTGATGGTGATTTTGAAGTAGGCAAAGGAGAGCATCGTAACGTATTAGCCGTAATGCTTTTAAATTGGCAAGGCGTAAACCAAGCACCGACTATTCAAACCCAACCCGATGTATTTAAGAATTTACCTTATGGTTTAATACCAAAATAAAACATAAAAAACTCAATAGGTCATTCGCCCATTGAGTTAGATATTCATAAATATAGATCTATAGTACTTGAAGCTGCAGTCTTGTTGGCTTCGTTTACTTGCCGCCTCACGCAACTTCCATTACTTTGGGTATAAATAACTTGAATTCTGGATATTGAATTTAAAGCCAAGCATTGAGTACAAAAAAGCATCCCATGCTGATCACTGTTGTTGCAATGACGTTCTTCGTTTTCCAAGCAATAATAGACGCTAAAATGGCAGCAATTAAATAAGGATTAGATAAAGATACCGCTAACTTCTCATCATGTACAAAGACGATAGGAGCCCAAATTGCGGTTAATACAGCAGGGCTAGAATAACTTAATAAACGCTGCGCTTTGGCATTTAATTTGACTGGAAGCCTTGGTTCTAAAAACAAATAACGACTGATAAATACCACTACAGTCATAGCAAAGATGGAGAGCAAAATCATATATCTTCCTTTTCCTTGCTATCCGATAGATGAGAAGAGTTCACTTCCACCAAATAACCACTTACCATCGCCAATAAACTGGCGATAATTAAGCTGCCTTCTACTTTCCAATAGCTTAGTAAAACAGACGAAATTAAAGCGACCATAACAGACACCAAAATAGGCACACTTTTAATAGTAGGGGTAACAATTGCAATGAAGGTCGCCGCGACCGCAAACTCTAGTCCCCACTGATTTAAGTTCGGTATTTGTTTCCCTGCAACAATGCCAAATAAACTCGCAAGGTTCCAAAAAAGATAAAAGCTCAATCCGGCACCCAACGCATACCAAGGATTAAATTCCTCTTTCTTATGATGACCACATACGGCAAAAAGTTCATCCGTCAGAAGAAAACCAAGCACTACGCGCCACCGCATCGACAATGGGCTAATTTTTTCGCGCATGGATACGCTATATAAAAAATGACGTGATGTAATAAAGAAGGTTGTCAGCAACATGGTCCAAATGCCTACGTTGGCATCAAACATTCCCGTTGCGACTAACTGTGCAGCACCAGCAAATAAAATGGCTGACAAAGCTTGAGCTTCAAATGGTGTTAACCCAATATCAATTGCATAAGAACCCGCGAGTAAACCCCACGGTAATACCGCCAAACTGAGTGGTAAAATAGCAAGAGTGCCTCGCCATAATTGAGAACGCCGAGAATATTGATGCATAACGATATCCATAATGTCGAGATCCTGAGTAATTTCAATTAGGGCTAAGCATTATCACCCGGTTCAACAAGTTCATCAAAGCGCGCATTGCCTCTTAACAACTCAAAATCAGGCTCTTCAGATGCCAACTCTCGTAATGAATTACTTGAATCTATCGCCAATATCAAATCATTGATCGCTTGCTCTTCAGCCCCTAGACGAGAATAAGCACACGCTCGTTGATATAACGCATGACCATTACTATCATCTACTTCAAGTACGCGATTACAGATACTTAGTGCCCAGTGGTATTCATTAATTTCCATTGCCGCATCTGCTTTATGAGTAAGCGCTTCAAGGTCACCAGGGCGGATCTTTAAAATTTCATCATAAGTTTCAATTTGTTGTTCCGGCGTTTGAGCGCTTTGAGCCCGTAACCATAAATTATGAACCTCATTGATAATCTCGATCTCTCGATTATTTTCCGTAATTATTCTTGATTTACGCTTTAAGTCCCGCTCCAAAATGCTGAACTTTTTCTCATAAGACATGGTAATTTCATTTAACCGCTTATCCGCCATCTCTTTCGTATTATGTTTGATTTCTTTCAGCGATTGCCAACCGACCAATGCCACTAAGGAAGCAACACCAGCAATAATATAGAAGAAATATGTCACCGTAATATTAGAGTAATTCAATGATTTATCGGCAACTGATAATTCTCTGTCGGTAATTTGAATGATTAAACGGCGCTCTAGGTCTTGTTGATCGGTACGTAACGATTTCAGTTCATCAAGTACATAACGCTCCATCAATGGTTTTTCCATCATTGACGTTTCAGAATATTTTTGAGGTTCATCCGCCACCGCTTGAAAGGTGACAAATAGAGAGAATAAAACAAACAGACAACGTGTGATCATATTAACTTTCCTTCAATCATACATTGATGATCATTAATTGGTTTTTCTAATCATCAAACCTTAACATACCTAGGCGAGAATCACATTGAATCAAAGGGATTAGTATCTATAGTCATCCTTTTTTGCTCTACATAAATAAAAAGGATTACCTTTTAATCGATAATCCTTCTTTTTAACTAAATAACATTAATATATTTAGTCTATTTACTTACCTTTCTCGGCTTAATGACCTGCGACAATTTTAAAATAATAGATCATAGCTAATGCAATTAAATACACCGACCAATGATCTTCCTTTATACGCCCTGTCGCCAATTTTAAAAATGCATACACAACCAAAGCCGCTGCAATACCGTTACCTGAATTGAAGCTAAAAATAGTCATGGCAATACAAACAAATGCTGGTAAGTACTCCGTCAAATCATCGTAATTCACTTTACGCATCGACGTCATCATTGAAAAGCCGATATAAACCAATACTGGAGCGGTTGCTACCGATGGGATCATGGTAGCAAGAGGTGCTAAAAATAATGTTAATGCAAATAATGCGGCGGTAACTATTCCGGTAAAGCCAGTTTTACCCCCCGCCTCTACGCCAGCAGAGCTTTCAAGATAGGTAGTTAATACAGGGCATGAAAATAATGCACCAAAGGTGGTTGCGGTAGAATCAACATGGAAGTTTTTCTCTATACCAGGTAAGTTCCCTTTTTCATCAAGATATCCGGCTTGTGCGCCCACACCTAATAATGTTCCTAAAGTAGAAAAGAAATCCGGAATAAAAAATGCTAATAAAAACGGAATATATTTAAGATCCAACGCACCTAAAACATCAAGCTTAAATGCCATGTCATTAATACTTTGTGGCATAGCAACCAATGAGCTCGGCCATTTCGCTACACCAAATGCCAAACTAATTAAAGTGGTAATAAGGATGGCTAAGATAATCCCGCCTTTTATCTTTCTTGCCGTGAAAAAAAGCACAAGAAAAAAACCAGTAAAAGCGAGTAGTGCAGGCGTAGAAGTAAGATCGCCAAAGTTGAGCACATTTTTATGCGCGTTTGCCACAACGATGCCCGCTTGCTTTAAACCAAGTAAAGCAATAAACAAACCTATCCCAACACCAACAGATACTTTGATGCTATGTGGGATCACTCGGACGATGAAATCTCGAACGCCAAGGAAGGATACCAACATAAATAACACGCCACTGATAAAAACAATGCCAGACGCAATAGGTAAAGGCACGCCGCCGCCCACCAAAGTAAATGAGAAAATCGCAACACTACCTAGCCCCGGACCTAAAACAAAAGGACGATTGGTATACACTGCCATCGCAATAGTGGTAATTACCGTCATCAAAACCGTAACCGTCATCGCTTCTGCAAAAGGTAACCCTGCTTTACTTAGCATTCCAGGTACGACGGCAACAATATACGCCATCGTGGCAAATGTCGTGAATCCAGCAATCGTTTCGGTTTTAAAATCCGTCTTATTTTTATCAAATTCAAAATATTCTTTAATCTTTTGCATGACTTATTCCTTGTCTTTAACCGAAAGATTCGCAGTTACGGATCGATAAATGATTTGTTGTGATACTGGTATTTCTGGAGTGAAATTCAATTGTTGATAAAGTCGGTCAAACTCCTGACTCCATTGCTTAACTAAACTTATTATTGTCTCTTGTGGTAACCAACTTGCATGTAAACTATTGATCATAAAAGTCTTCAGGCTTAATACATCAAAATCAAACTCCTCAACCATAATGCGGTAGCAATTGGTTGTATCCGTGTTATGCATGTGCCAATCATCCGTACAGGGAATAATATTCAAACCCGCTAATGCCATCTCTTTTATTGGATGATTGTTGCTCCACTCTTGTGGACTTGGCCACTGATTCAAAAAATAAGTATTAGAAGGGACAACGGTAAATGGAATTTGTTGCTGGGCATATTTATGCATTAACTCAGGATTATCAATAATACTGTAACCGTGATCAATTCGGTCAACACCAATCAATTCAATACCGGTTTCGACATTACGCCAATGCAAACCAAATTCAGAACAATGGGCGGTGAGTTTATAACCATGGGATTGAGCTAACCGGTATGCTTTCCAAAAATGTTCGACTGGTGCGTTATGTTCTTTGTAGTCAATACCAATACCAAGCACATAAGGATGAGAATGCTCGATCATTGCCTCAACCATCGCAACGGCTTCTTCTGGAGATTTTTCTCTATTAATCGATGGGATTAAACGGACCACAATGCCCCATTGTAACTTCGCTTGATCGATAGCCATCACTAATGCTTGATTCACATCCGAATAATTTAATTCGGTATCCGATGGATTCCAGAACGTTTCAATATATTGAACGCCACATTGGTGAGCATCTTCAGCTACTTCAAGCAAAACACGAGCATAATCTTCAGGCTGGCGCATTAATGTGTATAGAAGTGTCAGTGCAGCAATACCACCTTTAGTTGAACCTGTTTCTTGCTGATAAGCTCGATAATAGCTTTTTGCATCAAGCTCAGATAACGTTACATCATAACGATCAGCAAGATCCATCATCGTTTGCATGCGAACACCGCCAAGTAGATGATAATGAATATCTGCTTTCGGCATTTTATTAATAAATTGAATTAAAGAAAGAGCGGTCATCACTTCAACCAAGTGGTAGGAAACATGACTTAAGTGTGTCCCGTTTCATCCATCCGGTGAAGTGCCTTTATTGATATGCCTATGCCAAAACAGCATAGAAATTAGAATCTAAACTAAAATCGGACTATAACGGTAATGTCCAACCTGTTTCGACTTGTTTATGCAAAGTTTGCCAGAATAATTCACCTGCTTGAGATAACGCCGCTTGGTGTCGATATAGCCGCATCTGATACGGCACACTCCAACGCTGCCTATCAAGAGCAAGCAATTGTCCATTTGCCAATTCATCGGCAATCAAACAATCTGGTAACCATGCTACGCCTTTGCCTCTTATCGCCATATCTTTGTGTAATTGACACATCGAAGATTCAAAGCAAGGTTGGCTTGCAAAACCCAATTCAGATCCGATATGACTTTCAATTAAACGCGCAGTATAACTCTCTGCGGAATAACGTAGATAAGGAATCGCCACCTTTGTATCTGGTGTGTATATTGCCTCACCTTGCTCATTCACACCAGACACCAAAATAAACTCACCTTTGCCAATACAAATGTTCTTAAATGGTGGTTGCAATAACGATAAAATATCAAAAGCGAATAAGACGTCACATTGGCCGTCCACCAAGGATTCAGTCGCAAAATCCACTCTTAAGACATCAACGCTATAAGCAAGTTCTTCCGACAAGAAATCTTGCTCCATAAGATTCATCAATGTTGGGGAGGCCAAAGAATGCGGAGTGGAAATACGCAATGGATTGAATACTGGCTGATTGATGCCTTGAAGCTGATTGATACCATGATCTAATTGCTGGATCAGATGACGAGCCGTAATACGAAATTGTTTACCGGCAGGAGTTAAACTTATAGGGTGAGTATCCCTATTCACCAATTTCTGTCCTACCGCCTCTTCTAACGATTTGATATGCCGACCAAAAGCTGGCTGAGTGATATGCCTGAGATCAGCAGCCCGTGAGAAATTTTTTAAATCACTTAACGCAAGAAAGTCTTGCAGCCATTTAGTGTCTAAATCCATTTATATACCCATCAAATTATTATCAACGGCGTGAAACTAAAAAACGCCTTACCCAATGCGCCTTCTAACAAGATGCATAAGGATAAAGCGTTTTTCTTATTAACTCTAATACAAAAATCTAACGCAGATTTTATTTAGTCACAACCCATAATGCATGGATCATCGCAGGGAAGAAGAAGAGAAAGCATAATACAATATTGATCAGTAAATCTTTACCTACACCACATTTTAAAAACACAGCAACCGGAGGTAAAAGTACCGCTAAAATAATCGCTACTAATTTGTTATCCATAAATATCTCCACATATCTTTACGACAACATTGTCATATCAGGCCTAATTCTACATGAATAGACCAGATAAACTTCAAATTTCAGTTAAATATTCTATTTAAAGTCAATATAAACTGATACGGCTATTTCTTATGCCACAATACTCCAACTATGGGTCATTTCAATACCCGCGCCGAGCATTAAACACACAGAGCAGTACTTTTCTAATGAATCAGCCGCCACTTTAGCCACTACGGCTTCATCCAAATCTTGACCAGCCACTTCGAAATGAATATTAACGTGAGTAAAAATTCGAGGTGCAGTTTCGCGGCGTTCTGTCGTTAATTGTGCCACACAGCTAGACACTTTTTGCTGTGCACTTTTCAATCCATCAATAACATCAACAGAGCTACAACCACCTGCGGCCATTAACACCATTTCCATTGGACTTGGGCCTGTTGCGCCGCCATTTCCATCCATAACAATGGCATGTCCAGATTGTGATTCGCCCACAAATTGAAAACCATCAACCCACTTTACTTGTGCTTGCATAACTACCTCTACATCAATGAGACATGATCATTTTAAATATATCGAGACGAATAAATCCACTTGGCTAACTTTAGCGTATTTTTACGATGGTTTGCCCAATAGGTGCGAGAGAAATAAGCGCCAATTTAATATGTTGGATACCAAATGGAATACCAATAATTGTCACAAAACACGCTACCGCCGCCGTTAAGTGACCAATCGCAAGCCAAATGCCCGCAAACAAAAACCACACAACATTACCAATCATGCCAAGAACACCAGTGCCAATATCATCTCTAAAATTCAATTCATTGCGTTTAATAGCTTCTTTGCCAAAAGGGAAAAAAGTAAAAGTACCAATCACAAAGCAAGATTTTGCCCATGGAATACAAATCAGACTGATAATGCACAGCACACCGGCCAACCACCATGCCAACCCCATGAAAACGCCACCGAGTAAAAACCAAATAATATTACCAATCGTCCGCATACTGCCTCTCTTTTATACGTCTCTGTAATTTCGCTAATGAGAGCATAATAAACGAAAGGCGAGCTGTATAGCTCGCCTCTTCAAAATACTCAAATTCTTACATTATTAACCAGTTAAGACGTTATCTTCTGGGTATTTCAATAAAGTTGGTTTAGGTTTTGCCAACATATAAGCGAGCGTTAATGGCCCGAGACGACCAATGATCATCACCACCACCATAATATATTTACCCGGCTCAGATAATTCAGCGGTTAGTCCAGCGGTTAAGCCGACTGTTGCAAAAGCTGAAATAGTTTCAAACATTACCTTATCAAAGCTGCTTTTCTCCGTCAGCATCAATAAAAACATTGCTAACGTTAAAAGAATACCACTCACCACAATGATGGCTAAAGAGCGCGTGACTTTCGGCCAACTTACAGTACGCCTAAACATCACCACATTTTGCTTTTGTCTTAAAAATGACCACGTTGCCACCACCGCGACTACGAAGGTAGACACTTTGATACCACCACCAGTAGAAGCCGAGCCAGCACCAATGAGCATTAAAACAATCATGATTAATAAAGCTGGTTGGCCAAACTGGCTTATATCAACGCTATTAAATCCTGCGGTACGAGCCGTTGCCGATTGAAAGAAAGCTGCCAACCATTTCCCTTCCCCCGTTAGGCTTCCCATGGTATGAACATTGTTATGCTCAAGTAGCCAAAACATAATCGTGCCGAACAATAATAAAGCAGGTGTGGCAACTAACATTATTTTAGTATGGAGGTTTAAGCCTCTAAAGCCGTTCTGCCAATTCGCACTCACATCCGCAATAACTGTGAAACCTAGTCCACCGAAGATAAATAATAAGGCCAGAGGAATAACAACCCCAGGATCGGAAACATAACCCATTAAGCTGTCAGAAAATAACGAAAATCCTGCATTATTAAAAGCCGAAATCGCGTGAAAAAGAGAATAATACAACCCCTTTCCCCAACCCAATTCAGGTACCCAGGTAAACGCTAAAATTGCCATGCCAATCATTTCTGCGATCAAGGCAAATATGATGATTTTTTTCACCAATTTTCGTAGATTTATGCCTTTACCTTGTCCTAATGCTTCTTTCGCCACAGACTGCTGTTTTAGGCTCATACGAACGCCAAAGATATACAACAAAATGGCCGATAGTGTCATTTGCCCTAAACCGCCAATTTGCATCAGTATTAGCAACAAAACCTGTCCAGCAATCGTGAAGTGCTGCCCTGTATCCACCACTCCTAACCCCGTCACACTGATCGCAGACGTCGCAGTAAATAGTGCATCGGTAAAAGATAAGCCATATACCGAAAATATTGGCAGCGTTAAAAGCACAGCTGATGGGATTAAAATAGAAAGAAAGCTGCCTAAAATAATTTTCGGCTCTGACCAACCCTTTTTTTCACCATCTTGCTTAATGGCAAACAGCGATCCTCTATTATTAATAATCGTCATAACCTGCTCTTATATTGATTTCAATCGATGAGCCATTGAAGAATGCGGCCCTACAATAAAGAGAATATCGCCGAGCTCTAACGTTGTTTCGTATTCAGGCGAATCTAGAATCTCCGAACCTCTTTTTATAGCTAACACCTTCATATCAGGGTCTTTACATACTGAAATGTCACCCAATTTTTTACCCATATTTTTAAGCGCAATTACTATTTCAGAAATTGCCAAACCGCTACCAATGTCATGAAAGTCAAACACTCGGCGATCCAACATTTTACGTGCAACACGGATCCCCATATCACGCTCTGGTAAAATGACATGATCCGCGCCTATTTTTTGTAGAATTTTGGCATGAAACTTATCGTTCGCTTTAACCCATACACTTTTGGCACCTGATTCTTTGACCACCAGCGTTGTTAAAATACTGGAATTAACATCAGAACCAATAGCCACCATCACCATATCGTATTCATCTAACTTTAATTCTTGCGCCGTTTCTTCATTAGCACAATTCGCCACAATGGCATTAGTCGCAATATTAGAGACCGCTTTCACTCGATCTTCATTAATATCGACAGCTAGTACTTCAACGCCAGAATCGCATAACTCTTGGCACACAGCACTACCAAAACGCCCTAAACCAATTACGGCAAATTGCTTATTTGCTAATTTCATATTCGTTATAACCTTCTTAATATTGTTTCAAGCACTGCTATACACAAAATAATCGCTCATCAAGACAAGTAATATTGATGAGTAGAATTTCATTGTCATCGTGATTTCTGTGTGTTTTTAATATAGATGATAAACCAAAGTCTTTATGCTTTTTAGACTCTTAAACCGCTATGCTACCTTTTTTTAGATTCTCATCGCGATTTTTATTTTAAGGCTGGACAATATACCATCAAAATTAGTGTGACAATGAAGAATCAAAGTAAAAACAAACAAATCTGACCGACACAAAAACGCCAGTCACCGTAAGTTATGTAAACAAACCGGATCGACTGGCGCTTTTTGTTATTTAGATCTTGTAAGGTTTTATCCTGCTACTTGTCTACCTTCATTGACGAGCCTCCGTCAGGTTACGCTCTAGTTCTTGGATATCATCACGCTCAAATAACGTTTGCAGTGTTGAAGTCAATTTACGACGCCAGTTCGGATATTCATCCATGGTTCCCGGAACATTCACCGGCGTATCCATTTCAAGCCAATCTTCCAATTGCAAGCTCAGTAATGCACTCGAACCACTTGCCATATGGATTTGCATCGCTTCACTCAACTCTCGATTGATCATCACATTGCCACCTTCATCTCGTGTCACATTAGGCAGACGATCATAGGTAAGTAATGTGTCAATAATATGGCTACGACGAGTTTTTCTATCGTCAAATAATACTTGCAGTTGATCGGCATCAGGATACAAGCCAATCTCTTGACCAAGCTTTAAATCCGCACCATTCCAAAATCCGCGTAACGTTGGCATATCATGGGTACACAAAGCCGTCATCGATTGCTGTTTGTATTGATCCGGCGCGATATATTGACCATTTTCATCAGTTTCAAAGAAAAATACTTTGTAAGAGTGGATACCCGCATCATTGAGCTTTTCAACAATTTCTTCTGGCACAGTTCCCAAATCTTCACCAATCACTGTGCATTGATTACGATGGCTTTCAAGCGCCAAGATCGACATTAAATCATCGACTGGGTAATACATGTACGCCCCATCTTTGGCGGTTTTACCTTTCGGGATCCACCACAAACGCAGCAAGCCTAAAACATGATCAATTCTCAACGCGCCACAATGACGCATGTTGGCCTGCAACAAATCAATAAACGGTTGGTAAGCTTTAGCTTTTAATGTGTGTGGATTTAATGGCGGCAATCCCCAGTTTTGACCAAGCGGGCCAAAAATATCTGGTGGTGCACCAGTGCTCACATCTTGACAAAGTGCACCGTGATCCGCCCAAGTTTCAGCGCCAGAATCACACACGCCAACCGCTAAATCACGATACAAACCCATTACCATTTTTTTATCAATCGCGAAATTTTGAACTTGATTTAACTGCTCATCTGCCAGCCATTGTAAGTACATAAACAACTGAACTTGTTCTTGATTATCTTTAATGAAAGTTTGAACGGCAGCATTATCGAAATGTTGATAGGTAGATTCAAAAACCGGCCACCCCCAAACAGAATCATTTTGCGCTTTCAATTCACCATGCAACGCATCAAAAGCCGCTTGATGCATTAAACTCTCGCCACCTTCTTCCACAAACGAAAGGAAAGCTTGAGCACGCGGTGTATTAATGAGCAGTTCTTGTTCTACAAAAGTGCGATATAACTCTGGTAGCACCGCCATTTTCAATGCAGATACTTCGGTATAATCAACCCACTTTGTATCTCTATTCACTTGTAAGCGTTGCTGAAAATCAACATCAGATACTAACGCTTGCGCCGCTTCGCTGTTAGTAAACTCCGGCGCTGCTTCAACATCAATGTACATAACATTTAACCAACGACGAGACGATGGGCTGTACGGACTAGCACCTTCAGGATTAGCAGGAAATAGTGAATGAATAGGATTTAGCCCAACAAAGTCACCACCGTTATCGGCAATTTTTCCAACCAAGAATTTAAGGTCGCTAAAATCGCCAATGCCCCAATTAGTTTCTGAGGTCACAGAATAAAGCTGAATGCTCGGGCCCCATAAACGCTTGCCTTCCACCAATTCAGGCTGTTTAAAACACGCTTGTGGTGTAATGATTAACGACATTTCAAACGGCTTATTACGACGCTTACGCACCAAGGAAAGCTGGTGATACCCTAACGGTAAATTACTCGATAAAGAAAAGATTAAATAACCAAGTTGTTGGCGGTTATCTTCCACTACTTGAGACTCTAAATAGCCTTCAAAAGTTTGTCCCTGTTCCGTAATGATTTGCCATGAAAACTCGCTCACACGTGCCGATGCAGCAATATGCAATTTTATATGCACATCTTTACCTTGATGCACCACTTGTACACTGGGCAGAACATCGACGTTATTTCGTTGCTCTGCTTGCTCCAATAGCAGCTGTTCATCTTGCGTGTCATAACCCAAGGCTTGCAACAAATCTTCAATCGTTTTATCGCTAACATAGGCTTCATCTCCCCACGCGCTAATATAACGATCCACAATTCCTTCTTGTTTCGCCACTTGCTTTAATACCGTTTGAGACGGTCTATTTGAGTTTTGCATTGAATGCTCCATCGGCAACGTATCGAATCTTCCATAGTCAGGATCCGAAATCAGTAATATCGTTAGGGTAAGTTTGCCGAGGAATCGAGAGATTCGCATCCTCCTTCAAAAACAGGCAAAGGGAGGAGGATTGGGGCGTAGTTGGAGAGATCATTGAACAAAGTGAGATCTAGAGCAAAAAATACAACCGAAATCAGAACAAGGTCACATAAGAATGGACTCTGCATGCTAGTTTAGTATGAAACTGACCATACAGATTCATCAAAAAAAACATGAAATCTTGATCTGTATTACAGATTTATACTAATAAGAACATGCTAATCTAAGCCCCTATTTATGACATACGATAAAAATACAGCTATCACAGAATAGCGTAATGAGATTAACCACTTTTGCTGCATACCAAAGAGAATGAATACTGCCATGTGGATACCATCCAAACTTAACCGCCCTGCTCGTTTACACAACGCCATTTTGCGCTCGCGTTTATTAGAATCGCTCACTCATGCGCCTTATTACAAACTGGTATTATTTCGCTCACCAGCAGGTTACGGTAAAACCACGATGGCAGCGCAATGGCTGAATAATCATCCAAACTTGGGTTGGTTTAATATTGATGACAGTGACAATGATATTTTCCGCTTTGCCAATTATTTTCTACAAGCCTTTAATAAAGCCACCGATCAATCTTGCCCTAACACACAAGCTATTGCAGAACGTCGCCAATTTGCCAATTTAACCAGTTTATTTAGCGAGCTGTTTGCCGAGTTCGGTTTTAACCAAACCCAGACGTATGTGGTGCTAGATGATTATCACTTAATCACCAACGATGAAATCCATGACGGCATGCGTTTTTTACTCAAACATATGCCAGACAACATTACACTCGTCGTTACCAGCCGAACCCATCCACCACTCAACATTGCCAATTTACGCGTGCGTGATTTACTGATTGAAGTAGACCATTCTCTGCTGGCGTTTGATCAAGAAGAAACCACTCGCTTTTTTCAAAAACGTATTGCTGATAATCAGTACGAGTCTCAAGTTTTAGAGTCATTACGTTCACAAGTGGAGGGTTGGGCCTCTGCCCTACAACTGATTGCGCTACATGCCCAACAATTTCCGGGGGCATTAGAAAGCTCGGCTGTCTCCATCGCAAATTTCAACCAAGATCATATTTGGGATTATTTAGCTGAAGAAGTGTTTGATCAACTCACACCCGATTTGCAAACCTTTTTATTGCAATGCTCGGTGCTCGATATTTTTAACGCCGAACTCGTCGCTGAATTAACGGGGCGAACCGATTCATTAGCTATGCTCGATTCATTAAATCGCTTTGGTTTATTTATTCAACCTTTAGAAGGCGCTGATAACTGGTATCGATTCCATCATCTTTTTGCAGAGTTTTTACGCCATCGTCGCTATTCGCAAATTCCAGAGCAACGTTATCAACTGCACACGAATGCCGCTAAAGCATGGCTAAAACAAGATCGACCACAAAGCGCATTAATGCATGCTCAAAAAGTATCTGATGACCAATTATTGAGTGAAATTTTAATTCAGTATGGCTGGCAAATGTTTAATCATGGCGAGCTTAGTGTGCTGGAAAAAGCCATTGAAACATTAAGCGATGACATCTTATTCACGTCACCTCGATTATGCTTACTGCGGGCATGGCTGGCGCAAAGTCAGCATCGCTATAACCAAGTATCGGCTTTGATTTTAGAAGCAGAAGAAAAGCTAGCCATAAGAAACATCGAACTAACTGATGCTCAAATTGGTGAATTTAAAGCTCTCGGCGCGCAAGTCGCCATTAACCAAAACAACCCAGATTTTGCTCTGGAAACCGCGCAATTTGCCCTACAACAATTACCACAGACGAGTTCTCGTAGCCGTATTGTCGCGACCTCTGTCATTGGTGAGGTTTATCACTGTATTGGTCAATTAGATAAGGCGTTTGAGACGATGCAAAAGACCGAAATCATGGCGCGAGAAGCCAAAGTCTATCCTCAAACCTTATGGGCCATTTTGCAGCAAAGTGAGATTCAACTGGCGCGTGGTTTTGGTCAAGCTGCTTTCGAATTATTGTCTAAAGCAGAATTACTGATCAAAGAACAACAATTACACCAACTTCCATTGCATGAATTCATGTTGCGTATCAAAGCTCAAATATTGTGGTGTTGGAATCGCTTAGAAGAAGCCGAACAATGCGCTCATGCCAGTTTAGCCGTGCTTGCTCCTTACGATATTGCCAAGTCTTTACAGTGCTATTCCATGCTTGCGCGTATTGCAATTTCTCGCGGCGAACTCGACAAAGCTGCACGGTATTTAGAGACCTGCAACCAATTAAAAACCAGCAATCAATATCACGTTGATTGGCAAGCCAACGCCGACTTTAGCCACCTTTTATATTGGGAAGCAGTTCGTGATAACAATGCCATTCAGCAGTGGCTTGCCAACAGTGAAGAACCTACCGTTGCAGAAAATCATTTCCAGCAATTACAATGGCGTAATATTGCAAGAGCGAGCATGGCAACCGGCGATCTTACTAGAGCCAGCGACATTTTAGCCAAACTGCAACACTCGGCAAAAACACATAAATTGGTCGCTGATCGCAATCGAAACTTGGTGCTTGAAGCCGTACTCGCCACGCTCAACAATGATAAAACCAAAGCCTTAGAATATATTAGCGATGCGTTAACTCTCACTAATAGCACCGGTATGATTGGCAATTTTTTATGTAATCGTGATTATATTTTGCCAATTTTAAAAACTCTGATTCAAAACAAGCAACTGGCCGAATTAGAGCAACACCGAGCGCAAAGTTTGATCCAACTAATGTCGAGTAAAGAACAGAACCGTTCAGTCCATTTCGATGAAGCTTTTGTCGAAAAACTACTCAATCATCCAGAAGTACCCGAACTTATTCGCACTAGCCCGTTGACTCAACGAGAATGGCAAGTGCTAGGTTTAATCTATGTCGGATTTAGTAATGACCAAATTGCCAATGAATTTGAGGTTGCGCCCACCACCATCAAAACCCACATTCGAAACTTATATCAAAAAATGGGGCTAGATAATCGACAACATGCCATTCGTACCGCTGAACATTTGATTCATTTAATGGGATTTAGCGCCGAATGATGTATGCATTCACGAGAGATAAATCACAGCTTACCAACCCATAAAATGATATTAGTAGGATGCGTATTATTTCTTGAATTCAAGTATTAGTAGCCCAAAGATTAAGGATGATCCCATGGCCACGTTTCTCACGCGTAATAAGCACAAGCCCTCTTCATTTATTGCTCTGTCTCGAATCGAGCGAGTCATCTTTGTCTTAGTTACTGCAGCACTGATCTTTGGTGCGATTTACTTTGTGCAAAACCGCACTCACCAACGCGACTACATCAATACCTTAAATCAATACCAATACGATTTTAATCAAGCCTGCCAACTCGCCCTAAATTCAGGAATGGACCGCGACAATAATTACTGCCAAGCTGCCGAAGAAAATAACCATAAACTAACCTTGGCACTTAAAGATCAAGAAATTACACTGGCTGAATGGATGGATTTGAAACTAATTTATGATGAAAGGTTTGTAAGTTTTCAAACTCAAATTGATAACGAGTCAAAATAATTGAACTAGGTAAATATACCGTTTCAGACGAACTATTTATTATCAAAAATGATTCAAGTTGATATGTATTTAATCGTGAAGGTAACCTTTTTACCGACTCTGACATCTTGTTCAAAGTGGCTCAGTATCGTTGACTCAACATAATTTTGGTTCAAAACATAGATGCAGACAAAGAAAGAAATTCATACTTAGTATCTGAAGTAAAAAGGGAAATTTTGGTCCTGCTATATTGTGATACTTGTGATTTTTTATGGTTATAATCGCAATTCGTGATTATTAAAATAATAAGACCATGTTGATACTAAATATTCCTCTTATTAAATCTTAAATATGGCCCAGTATTTTTAGCTTGAAATTCAATGAACTTTACTAGCTTAGCGAAACACTCTAATTAACTACCATATTAAAAATAATATGGTAGTTAATGTATACTCTATTCTGAATATGAACAATATCCACCTTTGTGATGAGGACCTGTTCCACCATGTGGATGCTGGCCTTTTGGACAAGCAAATACGCTAGTTGATGCTAAAGAAATAAGTGTAATTAGTATTAAAGAAATCAGCTTTTTCATAAAATATCATAACAATTTGTAATAGAATGCACATAATACTGGTTTTTAGCGATATTTATCCAATTTTGGTCACAATTTTAATGTATTAGAAATAATTCATAGCGTTCTTAATTTTAGTTACTTATACAACTTGAAAAATATAATTTGTACACGGAGGTGCAATGAACATTGGAATTTATATTTATGATGAAGCTGAAGTTTTAGATTTTTCAGGGCCTTTCGAAGTGTTCAGTACCGCAAAGCGTTTGAGTGCAAAAGAATGGAATGTATTTTTGATTGCAGAAAAACTTACGCCTGTTTCTGCTCGGGGTGGTTATAACGTTCTGCCGCATTATTCCTTTCAAAATCATCCAACAATTGATTTGTTAATTGTGGTTGGTGGTGTGCATACCGAAGAAATGCATAAACAAAATGTACTTAGATGGATAAAATCGGTCGACCAAACAGCAAAACATATGGCATCGGTATGTACTGGCGCATTTTTACTCGCCAATGCCGGGCTGCTTGATGGCTTATCCGTGACAACCCACTGGGAGGATATTCCTGATCTGAAAAGGAGTTTTTCGAGTTTAACTGTTGTCAATAATAAGCGTTGGATAAACGAGGGGAAATACACCACATCAGGTGGAATATCGGCGGGTATAGACATGAGTTTAAATTTGGTGGCGCAATTAAAAAATCAAGCACTGGCAGATATGGTGGCACATCAAATGGAATATCGTTGGCAGAAATAACTGTCATGCAGTTTAAACAAGCTCAAGTCAGGCGAATACAAATACGTTCTCAGATATTCAGGCAAACATAAGATTGCCATTGCTTGTCCATAAGGCATGACGATGAAAATGAAAGGTCGTGTTGTATGTTATTTGAATTACGTAACAAAGCTCAGGTATTTTCGAATAAATTCATCTAGTGGGATTGGTTCACCGTAAAAATAACCTTGAAGATAGTCCACACCATTTTCTTTTAGATAATCAACCTGAACTTGATCTTCAACCCCTTCAGCAGTCAGACTCAGATTCAATCTTCTGGCTAAATCTATAATATTATCCACCAATGGTGCGGAAACGGCATCACTACCAATTAAATCAATAAAGCTTTTATCGATTTTAATATAATCAAAATTTAAATTATTAATGGCAGATAAACTGGCGTTGCCGGTTCCAAAATCATCAACCGCCATTTGTACTCCCATGGAGTGTAAAGTATCAAATACCGCTCTGGCTTCACCGTAATTATCAATGATGCCTCTTTCTGTTAGCTCTAAAACTAAAAAAGCACCTTGGCTAATAGGGCTTGCTAGAAATTCATTACAGCTATCAATTAAAGATTGTTGATTCGATTTTTCAAAATGCTGCACACAAATATTAATAGAAATATGAAACCCTTTAGGTAGACCATATGGCATTTTTTCAAAAGCATGTATGGTGCTAGTAAACAGCTGGCGAGTCATCGGAATAATCAGTCCCGAGCGTTCGGCTAATGGAATAAATTCATCCGGACACACCACACCTAACGATTTATGGTTCCAACGGATCAAAATCTCTAAACCAGAAAGTTCACCGTTAGCATTCATAACTGGCTGCCCATATGGGACAAAATGATTCTTATCGATCCCTTCTTTCATAATTAAAACACTAGAATTTTTCTCTACATTTAGAAAAACTGAGCGACTAATAACAATCGAAAGTACCACTAATAACAGGATTATCCATCCATAGCGCTGATAAAGCTCGGTAACGTAAGTATTAAAAGATATATAGGTATGAACGTTGAAGTTATATTTTTGAGAGTAGGCAATTAAATTAAAAGGGCTTATATCATCGTGTAAGACACCCTCTTTACCCATCCATTGATTAAAGGACTGAATTTGAAAGTTTTCATTTGAATCAATGAGGGACAAGATAGACAAGAAAGAACTGCCATTCAGCGTAATAGAGACGGCATTTTTTCCTTTCGATTTTTTTATTACTCCAATAATGTTTCCTGGTTCGATAATATTTGATTTCATCAGGATTAATTGATTTTTGCGTGAATCGATATTAGGTATAGAAAGACGAATCAAACCATTGTAAGTTGAACACACTACCTCCGAATTCACTAATAGACTCACGGTTTGAAATTCTGGATATCGAATGGCTAAATCAACTAGCTTTGGCTTGACATTAGGGCAAGGTTCAGTTGCAAGCGGCATTATTTGATCAATGATAAGAGAGCTGGTATCCAATATTTTATCAATTTCAATAACGGCCTTATTTAAGCTATCTTGCTTTTCACTATTAAAATTGTTTATTCCTTGCACGATAACAATAGCCATGCCGAACACAAAACAACCGACAGCTGTAATGCAAGTTACCCCCCACTGCCGAAATTTAAAGCTAGCATTTATAATCACAATGGTTGTCTCACTAGGAAAGCTGCCTCAAAGGCTGTTAGTTTAATTTCTTATAAAAACAGTATATTATACTTAAAACCCGCAATACACCTACAAATTATCACATTATTAAATGTATCAATAATATATGATAATCACTGCATAAGATTAGATCTAAATCTTCAATTTCGTACCAACATAACCGTAATACTGCGATATAACGCGATTCATTAATTTATATTACGTGCAATCATTAAGACTTCATCTGCTGAGTATAGCTGAGAAATGGTTGTTTCAACTTCGGCTCCTAAAGTTGATTTATACAACTGTTGAGCAAAGTTGTCCGCTCTGGTCGTCACTAAAATATGTTTTAATCGTGAGCCATCATCTGCTAACTGTTTCTTGATTAAGGGCAGTGAGTCCATAATCAGTCTACGTCCTATCCCTTTTCCTTGATGATGTGACGATACGGCTAATTGCTCTAGCTCTAACACGGCTTCAGGACGAAACCCACTTTTTTGGATCCAGCTAATATAACCCACAATGTCATGATTTTTTTCAGCAACAAAACACAGTATTCTAGGAAAGGCGTTTAAATTACAAGCTAACCATTCATAAGATCGTTGTTGCCTTACGAAAGCTAATTTATGCACTTCCGTTACTCCATTTAAATCCGCCCTTTCCATCAATCTTATCTTCATAAAACGCCATCCTCACTAATTCAGCCAGAACCAAAATCATCCTAATACTCAACGTATTGCTAGAAATATTACTTAAGAGTACACACAGTTAACGATTTAGTTTCAGATAAATGTTGATACCAGTTATTAAACACCAACTCAAATTCAGTGAAAGAAATACATCCAAAATCATAATCTTGATATTCACGTAATTTATTGACCAATTGCTTAGCATCCCCCAATTGAGAACTAAATCGTATCGCAGTAATATGCGCGGTTGAAATGGTATATCGACTATCAATAGTAGAACGCAATGACGACTGTTTAAAATGCATTCGCAATTTATTTCGTAACTCATTCAGCCCTTCGCCCACAGGAAACCCTTTAATTAATACACAAGATGATGAAGCGGTTACTCCTACAAATTTAATATTAATAGGTTTTACTTCTTTTATGCATTGGCTAAAAATTTTAATGTAAGGGTAAGGATCGACATCATTAAGTGTAAAGCCCGTAATACAATTGATAATGGATAGAATAGTCAGATGTAACTCTTGCTGAGGATAATAGTATTGATTCGGTTCAATATGGTGTATTTGAGGTAGAAAATCGCCAATGGATTGAGTCACTTCAAGATTGTTGTTGGATAAGTACGCTAATGCTGTAATACCTCGACGGCTGTCTGCTGGGTCATGAATAGAGGTATCGATTTCATACTTGTCAACACCAGTTGAAATCTGATCCACTTTTTTAAAAATTCACCGTTTTAATATTGATCCACTTATTTGCTCAGCTATTGCTAATTTCTAATATTCCAGCT
>NZ_JAAUWW010000022.1 GCF_014694375.1 Vibrio sp. S17_S38 | reverse complement strand
GATCTCCTACCGCATGTTACTCATTATAATTGGCACTCAACAGGCTGTGGGAGATTCCGTATCCCCAGTCGCTTTGCTCCTTGTACGGAATGACGATGTTTAACCGTCATCCTGAAAAGCGACGAAGGAGCGCAGTTCAGGATCTCCAACCACGATTTGAGTCTCAACGTGTTGTGGGAGATCCCTGATGTCGCCTAGGCTCCTCGGGATGACGGGCTTTATTAAGTCCGCATTTGCTTCTGCTGTATTTGCTTTTATCTTTTCTCTAGCCATGAGAAGCGCAGCGCCCGAGTACCGCGCTTCGCTTTTCCTAGAAACTAGGGACTAGCACCTCGCAACCTTTCTACACAAACATCTGTTGCAATAAGCCTTTTTTAAACTGTTTGCTTTGTTCTATTTGCTCAGCGACGGCTGCAATTTTCTGGTCGATAGCTTGCAGGTATTGAGCGATTTTTTGTTGTTCGGCAAGGCAAGGTATATAAGATGGAATGTTTTTTATATCTTCTTGGCCTATTGTAGTCATTGTGCTTTGCTTTCCTCTCGACACGAGAGCTTTGCGCATAATATGACTTCTTAATAAGTAAGCTAAAAAAATTGGCACGATGATATCTAGTTTGGGGCTTAATTTAATTAGATGCCCATCATATGTAATATCATCTGAATTTGATAAATTCACATTGCTAAATGCTATACCGCTCGGAACAAGAGATGAACGAGTGAAAAAAATATCACCATACTTTACTTGATTTTTTTTGAATGTTTTTTCATCTAGAGAAAGTAAAGTTAACTTTGAGTAATCAATGCTATTACCCACATACATGTCTTTAACATTTATTAATTTATACCCACTACCTGACATTTTAGGGTCGTTAAATACACCATTAGAAAGTCCACCTTCAGAAATATCCAATAATGAATAAACCTCCCACTCCGGAAACGCTTCACCATTTTCATCTTTAAAGCGAATCTTCTGGCTGAAGATCTGCTGCATTACGCCTTTTTTATAGTCTTGCAGTAGGCGGTGTTTTTCCGTCAGCTGGCTGATTTTGGTGTCTACTGAGGTGAGGAAGTCAGCTATTTTTTGTTGTTCTTTATAGTGCGGGATAGTTAGGGTTATATTCTTTAATCGGTTAGTTGAGATACCTAGTACTTTTGTTCCTTGAGCAATAATCATAACTTGCTTTCTAACGGACCATGACTGCATTAAATAGCCAGCAAAGCCAATTGCCATTGTGTTAGGAGCAGGACGAGCTAAAAAGGTATGTAGTCCTGCAATAGTTGGTTTTCCATGTAAGCATGTTATTTCAATGGTTTTACCAATATCATTGTAATTTTCCGACGCATCTGCAATGACTAAGTCGCCTTCTTGACAGTAGCTTTCGGATTTTATTTTCGATAAATCAATATCTTCATTAATAAATGGTACAACTTCTCTGTTTAAATTAAAGATGGTAGAAAATTTCGTATGAATATCTCCGTAATGAATATTCATTACGGAACCCGATACATAGTTTAAATTTTCTCGGGAAAGAGAGTTTGTAGAGTTAAAGCTATATATATTGCCATAGACTTCTTTTTTCCATTTCGATGAGAAATGCTCAAACCTCAACTTCGGCACTAACTCACTCATTTCACCACCTCAAACGGCGCTTCAATACCTAGCTCAGCACAGAAATCGGCAATAGTGCGGTCGGTTTCCATCATGGCGATATCATTAGCTTTCAACAGCTGGGCGACTTGCGATAAATCCACCAGCGCTTCTTCTTCAAAAGTATCGACATAACGTGGAATGTTTAAGTTGTAATCGTTCTCTTGCAGATCGCTTGGTGAGGCAACATAAGCATATTTGTCGATATTCTCACGCTTAGCGACCGCATCTAAAATGCGCTGTAAATCTTCTTCACGCATTACGTTGGTATTAGTGCCTTTTTCAAAGTGATTGCTGGCATCAATAAACAGCACGTTGTCATCTGGCTGGCGGTCTTTCTTAAACACCATCACACAGGTTGGAATCGAAGTGCCAAAGAAGATGTTCGCCGGAAGGCCGATCACCATATCCAAGTAGCTCTTTTGCTTAATCAAGTGTTGGCGAATATGACCTTCTGCCGCGCCACGGAACAATACGCCGTGTGGCAAGACTACCGCCATGCGTCCGCTGTCATTAAGCTGGTGGATCATGTGTTGCACAAAGGCAAAGTCAGCTTTCGATTTCGGCGCAAGCTTGCCGTAGTCTGCAAAGCGGTCGTTGTTTAAATGCAGTGGGCTAGCCGACCATTGAGCAGAAAACGGCGGGTTGGCGACTACAGCATCAAAGCGATCATCGATGTGCATCGGCGTTTCTAGGGTGTCGTCGTTTTCAATATCAAAACGCTTGTAATGAACGCCGTGCATGATCATGTTCATACGCGCAAGGTTGTAAGTGCTTGGGTTACGCTCTTGGCCGTAGTATTTGATGTCTTGATTGTTGGATTCTTTCGCCACTCGCAGCAATAACGAGCCAGAACCACAAGTCGGGTCATACACCGATTTCACAGGGTTATCTATGGTCACCAGCTTAGCCAGTAACTTGGATACCATTTGCGGAGTGTAGAACTCGCCCGCTTTTTTACCTGCGCCACTGGCGAACATGCCAATCAAGTATTCGTAAGCATCGCCCAGAATGTCGATTTCAGTGCTTTCTAGGTGGAAATCAATATTGTTTAAGTGACCAAGAATTTGCCCCACCAGTTTGTTACGCGCATCAGGGGTTTTGCCGAGTTTGTTGGAAGTGAGGTCGAGTTCATCAAATAGGCCGTTAAAGTCATCGGCGCTGTCGGCGTTCATGGTGCTTTGTTCGATGTCATTGAGTACATCACGCACATCATCCAAGATAAACTCACCGTTTTCGGCATCTTGCGCTAGTACATGGAATAGGGAGGAAGGCTTGAAGAAGTAACCTAGTTTGTCGATGGCTTCTTCTTGTACTGCTTCTAATATCTCTTTGCCGTCTTCGCTGGTGACATCAATGTCGGTGAAGGCTATGCCATCTTCGGCCAGCAATTCATTGGCGTAAGTATGCAGTTTGTCGGATAAGTACTTGTAGAAGATAAGCCCTAGAATGTAATCACGAAAATCGTCGGCAGACATGTTGCCACGTAAGGTGTTGGCGATGTTCCAAAGCTGCTTTTTGAGTTGTTGTTGATGTTGCTCGACCATGAAGGATTACCGAAATTGATGAGACTAAATTAAGTTGTCCAGTCTATCAAATAGTTGAAGATATGAGCATTGTTTATTGTGGGTTTAAGTGTGGGTCTATAATGAAAAAAGGCTTACCAAATGAATGGTAAGCCTTTTTAAAACAATAGCTTATTACGGTGTTATTAGTTCATGCCGTATTTTTTCAATTTCTTGCGAAGCGTACCACGGTTGATACCCATCATGTTCGCTGCGCGAGTTTGGTTGCCGCGAGTGTATTGCATAACCATATCAAGCATTGGTTGCTCAACTTCTGCTAGTACTAATTCGTATAATTCAGTAACGTCTTGACCATTTAATTGTGCAAGATAGTTCTTTAAAGATGCTTTTACAGAGTCACGTAGTGGTTTTTGCGTGATTTGATCTTGTGATGTCACTGTCGTTACTGTTAGTGGTTCTACAGTCAGATTTTGTTCGAACATAATTAGTCTAAGCTCTTTTTGGTAATATTATAATGCAACGTTATTTCTATCGACTATTTAAAGGATCACTCTAAATTAGTTGGGATAGACAACATAACCTTTAAGCACATCAAGCTGCTGATTGGCATCTTCGATGGCGTTGAAAATACGGCGGAATTCACCCGCTTGGTCGTGTTCTTTTAGGTACCAACCCACATGCTTTCGGGCAATGCGAGGGCCTAAAAACTCGCCATAAAACTCATGTAAAGCTTGAACATGGCCAATGAGAATCGCTTGCACTTCTTCTGTTGGAAGGGGTGGCAAGTGTTCTCCCGTGTTTAAAAAATGTTGGATTTGATTAAAAATCCACGGCTTTCCTTGGGCAGGTCTGCCTATCATTAGAGCGTCTGCGCCAGTGTACTCCAGCACATATTTTGCTTTTTCTGGGCTATCAATATCACCGTTAGCAATAACAGGAATCGAGATAGCGTTTTTGACCGCTCTAATGCTGTCGTATTCTGCGTCACCGTTATACATGCAGGCTTTGGTTCTCCCGTGGAGCGCCAAGGCTTGTATGCCACATTGTTCAGCCATTTTCGCGACTTCAACACAGTTTTTATTATCTGTGTCCCATCCTGTGCGCGTTTTAAGAGTCACTGGGACATCGACTGCTTTGACAACCGCAGTGAGTATCTGTTTGATAATCTCTGGGTATTGCAGTAACGCGGAGCCTGCGAGTCTTTTATTTACTTTCTTAGCCGGACAACCCATGTTGATATCGATGATTTGCGCACCGTTTTCAACACTGACTTGAGCCGCTTGCGCCATTAGTTGTGGGTCGGCTCCTGCAATTTGTACACTGCGAATGCCCGATTCGCCTTCATGCACCATGCGTTGGAGTGACTTGGATGTGTTCCAAACTTTTGGGTTAGAGGACATCATTTCGCTGACGGCCATGCCTGCCCCATATCGAAGACATAATTCACGAAACGGTCTATCCGTCACGCCCGCC
The DNA here is from genome assembly GCF_014694375.1 of Vibrio sp. S17_S38. Lineage (GTDB taxonomy): Bacteria > Pseudomonadota > Gammaproteobacteria > Enterobacterales > Vibrionaceae > Vibrio. Next base: position 47,596 of record NZ_JAAUWW010000022.1, on the reverse strand, counting down.
ATTGGGGCCACGATTAAGTTGTTCGGTAATGTGTAGTTTCCGATCTTCAAAACACTCACCTAATCCTTTGTTCTTTTACTATCGTTTATTACTTATACGATGCATCAATAACGCGGATATAGTTCTAATAGCAAGGGCGCGCATTTTACGCATTTTTTCGAGGCGTGAAAAGACTAATATTTGAGCATTTTACAATTAGTTTCATAAATAGCCTGTTTTTCAGTCAATTAGCCTCGAAGTCTACGGTTATTATTTTGGTGGGCGTAATTAATCAGGCTTTTTTTGACCAGAAATGCGACACCACTCTTGTTGCGATGAAATTGGGTCGAGATTAAATAGTGGATCATAATAGGTGGCAACATTGTCCGCTTGGGTATCTAAAACGCCCGACATGGCTAATAGACCTTGTGGTTTGACTAAGCTTGAAATGACACTTGAAAGCTCGCGTAATGGCGCGGCTAAGATATTGGCGACCACGACATCGGCAATTAATCCGTCTGGTTGATCTTGTGGTAGAAATAGCTCTAGTTGGTCTGCGACGTCATTGCGTTTCGCATTTTCAATCGAAGCAACAATCGCTTGCGGATCGATATCGATACCAATCACTTTGGCCGCGCCGAGTTTAATGGCAGCAATAGCAAGAATGCCTGAGCCACAACCGAAATCGATGACGGTTTTGCCTTCCAAATTGATGCTTTCTAACCACTCTAAGCACAACGCGGTGGTGGAGTGAGTTCCGGTACCAAACGCAAGGCCGGGATCGAGCATGACGTTAATCGCGCTTGGATCAGGCACATCGCGCCAGCTTGGGCAAATCCACAGACGCTCGCCAAATTTCATTGGGTGGAAGTTATCCATCCATTCGCGTTCCCAGTCTTTATCTTCAAGCTGTTCGACTTTGTGAGCAAAATCATCGCTCAACATGTTGCTATCTTTAATTTGCTTAAGTACTAGCTGCGTATCGGCTTCGGCATCGTACAGTGCCAGAATATCGGTTTCACCCCAAAGGCGAGTCTCACCCGGTAGAGGTTCAAAGATGGGAGTGTCTTTCGCATCAAGAAAAGTCACCGACAGCGCGCCAGTGTCGTCCATTAGCATATCTCCAATCGCTTCTGCGTTGGCTTTAGTTGCATTCAGTTTTATTTGGATCCAAGGCATAGGATTGATCTCTCGCTGGATAATATACCCGTCTTACTTGAAGCTGTAGTTTTGTTCTTTACAAACAATCGTTGGCTACGTTCACTCACCCCAATCACTTAGACTAGCTTTCTGTTTATAAAAGAAAACTCATGGGGCTTCGTTTACTTGTCGCCTTACTGCAACTTCAATTACTTTGGGTATAGAAATTGGTTAAACAATAAATTGTGGCGAAGTTTAGCAGAAAATAAGCAAATGAGGCGAGTATTGTGGGTAAGTCATGCTCAAACTTGATCACTTGATCACTTGATCACTTGAGCATGGCTATCTTATCGCTAAGCGGTTTCTGCGGATTCGTGTGGTGTAGGTTTTAGCTTGCTACCAATAATAAAGGCGATTAAACCGATGATGAGGCTCGGTACGATAGCGTGAACACCTGCTAAGTTAGGTTTGAAGGTACTGATTGCAATGTAGCTGATTAACCCCGCGACCATGGAAGCAAAAGCACCGGTTGCAGAGGCATCTTTCCAATATAAGCCTAAAACGAGCGGCCATAAGAAGACTGCTTGCATGCCCCCAAACGCGAGTAAGTTGAGCCAGATAATCATATCGGGTGGATTCAAGGCTGCCACAAATACCAACGCCGCAAAAATGCCCGTAACCCATAAGGACAGTTTTGGCAGTGTTTTTTCTGCCGCTTCGCCTTCTGCTATCGATGGGTTGATGTAGTTGATGTATAAATCTTTGAGTAACGTCGCTGAGGCTTGGATCAGTTGTGAGTCAATAGTGGACATGATGGCGGCCATTGGACCGGCTAAGAATATTCCAGCCACAACAGGGGGCAATACAGTGATCATCAAGGTTGGCATGATTTGATCTGGGCTGGCAATGTCGGGCACGATAGCGCGCCCGAATGCGCCAGCCAGATGCATACCAAACATCAGTAATGCCACCATGATGGTGCTGATCACCATGCCTTTATGTAGCGAGGCACTATCCTTATAAGACATACAACGAACGGCGGCATGCGGTAGGCCAATCACACCAAAGCACACTAATATCCAAAAGCTGAGCATAAATGGCTGGCTTAAAAAGTGATTGGGGCCGTAAGGAGTGACGAGAGTGGGATCGATATGGTGTAAATCTGTAACGATTTCGCCGATGCTGCCGCCTGCATGAATAATCCCAATTAATAAGGAGATGGTGCCGATGATCATCATCACGCCTTGAAGGGTATCTGTCATCACCACAGCGCGAAAGCCGCCAATGGTGGTATATAAACCCACTGTGATGGCAAAAATCATCAAGCCATGAGTGTAGGATAATCCAGTCACGGTTTGCAGCAAGCGTGCTCCGCCAACGAACTGAACAACCATGGTACCAAAGAAAGCCAGTAATAATGAGAGTGAAGCAAATATCACTACGCCTCGATGCTGATAACGCGCATACAAAATATCGTTGAGGGTGAGGGCGTTATAGCGGCGAGCTTCAATAGCAAATTTCTTACCTAAAACCCCGAGAGTGAGCCAAGTTGCAGGCAATTGGATCATGGCAAGTAAAACCCAACCTAAACCCATTTGGTAAGCGGCTCCCGGTCCGCCAATAAACGAACTGGCGCTGGCATAAGTGGCGGCAAGCGTCATGGCAAGCACAAAGCCGCCCATGCTACGTCCACCCACTAAGTATTCGTTTAGAAAACCGGCTTTGTTGTCATGTCGACTGCTCCAATAAGCTAAACCAAAGACGGCAATAAGGTAAATCACTAATGGGATAAGGATCTCAATATTCATGTTGGTCTTCTTGTTGGCGGGAGGCGTGTGGTGATTTTTGTTGTGGTTGAGGCTCTGTTGCTAACTGTTCAGGTTCTATTTCTAATGACATGTCTTGATAAACCCATTTCACCATAGCAGCGCATAATAAAGTAAACACAATTGGCCCGATAACACACGCCATTAAAAACCATAAAGGAAAACCAAAGTAGAGTGTCGGCATGGCTTGAATATTGTCGGGCGCTGGCGCTAAACCGTAAGCAGAAGAATACCACCACACAAAATAAGCCAGTGCGAGGCCAATCGCCCATTTAGCTTCTTTATGAGCTTGTTGGTAGCGAGACGTGAGTGTCTTCATGGTTGGAGAGCCTTGGGTTGAAATTAATAGAGATTGAGAAAGGCGGTATTTTGGCAAAAGTTTGATATGGATACAAATGACAATCTATAAATAATAAAAAGGCCGCATAATGCGACCTTCTGATTTAGCTATTCAACGATGGGATTATTGTAATCCTAGTTTCTTCTCAAGGTAGTGAATGTTTGCACCACCGTGTTGGAAGTTTTCATCGTTCATGATGGTAAGTTGTAGAGGAATGTTAGTTTTGATGCCATCGATGATGGTTTCGCTCAAAGCATTCTTCATACGGGAAATGGCCACATCACGGTTTTCGCCGAATGTGATTAATTTACCAATCATTGAATCGTAGTGTGGTGGCACAGTATAACCAGCGTACACATGAGATTCCCAACGAACGCCCATACCACCTGGTGGGTGGAAATGTTCAATCTTACCTGGGCAAGGTAGGAAACGCTCTGGATCTTCAGCATTGATACGACATTCAACCGCATGGCCGCGGATCTTAATATCATCTTGAGTAAACGATAATGGTTGGCCAGCAGCAATACGTAATTGCTCTTTGATAAGGTCGATACCGGTAACCATTTCAGTTACTGGGTGCTCAACCTGAATACGAGTGTTCATTTCAATGAAGTAGAACTCACCGTTTTCATATAAGAACTCAAAAGTACCTGCGCCACGGTAGTTGATCTCGATACAAGCACGAGTACAACGTTCACCAATGTATTTACGCATTTCTTCTGTAATGCCCGGTGCTGGAGCTTCTTCCACTACTTTTTGGTGACGACGTTGCATAGAACAATCGCGTTCACCTAAGTGGATTGCGCCACCTTGTCCATCGGCTAACACTTGAACTTCAATGTGGCGTGGGTTTTCAAGGTATTTCTCCATGTAAACCATGTCATTATTGAAGAACGATTTTGCTTCAGAACGTGTCATTGCAATCGCTTCAACGAGATCGGCGTCTTTCTTCACAACGCGCATACCACGACCGCCGCCGCCGCCAGAAGCTTTGATAATGACTGGGTAGCCAATACGTTTTGCAAAAGCACGGTTTTTGGCATCATCATCATCTAATGGACCATCAGAACCCGGTACACAAGGTACGCCAGCTTTTTTCATTGCACTAATTGCGGAAACTTTATCACCCATCAAACGAATGGTTTCAGCTTTTGGTCCAACAAAAATAAAGCCTGATTTCTCAACTTGTTCAGCAAAATCAGCATTTTCAGAAAGAAAACCGTAACCTGGGTGAATCGCTACTGCGCCTGTGACTTCTGCTGCTGCAATGATACGAGGAACATTTAAGTAGCTGTCAGTACTGCGAGCAGGACCAATACAAATGGTTTCATCTGCCAATAGAACGTGTTTTAAATCACGGTCAGCAGTTGAGTGAATAGCAACAGTTTTGATGCCTAACTCTTTACATGCGCGAAGAATACGGAGGGCTATTTCACCTCGGTTCGCGATGACTAATTTATCTAGCATTTTTATCTAGCCTCTTAATCGAGATGATTATTCAATAATTACAAGAGGTTGATCAAATTCAATCGCTTGTCCATCTTCTGCAAGGATCGCTTTGATCACGCCTGATTTGTCAGCTTCAATTTGGTTCATCATTTTCATCGCTTCAACGATGCAGATAGTTTGACCTTCTTGTACCGTTTGGCCTACTTCGATGAATGATTTTGCTTCAGGGCTTGGAGAACGGTAGAAGGTACCAACCATTGGAGAAAGTACTTTATGACCTGTTTCAACTGGAGCCACAGGCGCTTCAGTTACTGCCGCAACGGGTGCAGCAGGAGCCGCTATTGGTGCAGCAGCTTGTGGTGCATATTGCATTGGAGCCGAAGGTGCTACTTGAGCGCTATAACGGTTGATTCGTACCGATTCTTCACCTTCAGAAATTTCAAGTTCAGCGATGCCAGATTCTTCTACTAGCTCGATTAGCTTCTTGATTTTGCGGATATCCATAATAAATTCTCTATGTGTTTAATTATTCAGTGTATAGCTGGCAAGATTGTCAGCCGATATTATATTGCCCATCAACAGTTGGACATAGAATGGTTATAGACCACTTTTGTCATCACTCATTTTGCTGTGAGTGCTTGATAAGCAGCCGATAATGCAAATTGGTAGCCCTGAGCCCCTAAACCACAAATTACCCCGACAGCTTTATCGGATAGGTAAGAATGATGGCGGAAAGGTTCACGAGCATGAACATTAGATAAATGCACTTCGATAAAAGGGATATTAACGCCCAGTAAAGCATCACGTAATGCTACGCTAGTATGCGTAAACGCGGCTGGGTTGATGATGATGAAATCAATCGTGTCATGCGAGGCATGGATCGCTTCAATTAATTCGTATTCACGATTCGATTGTAAGTGAGACAGTTCGATTCCCAGTTCTTTGGCTTGTACCTCTAAGTCTGACACGATATCGGACAAAGTGTGTGAGCCGTAATGATCTGGTTCACGTAAGCCTAGCAAGTTTAAATTTGGGCCATTTAAGACCAGAACTTGTAAGTTTGCTGTCATCATGAAGCTAATATCCATCAAAGTGAATGTAAAATGCATCATGTCATAGATTTGATACATTGCTAACTAAGATAGCAAAAAAAATCGTGACTGCACCAATTAATTTGCCTGATTATAGCGAAATCACAGCAAATCGCAGCAATTTACTGGTCTAATGACTTGTTTTGTTCGTTTTTAGAGCGATTGTGAACTGGTTTTCACTGATGGGGTTTTCTATTTTATTCATAATTTGCAGGAATAATAGAAGTGTAATTAATTCGTGTTCGATTGTTGTCGGTTACGATAATTACGTTAGAGATAAAATGAAAAAAATCAGGACATCCTAGGATGACCTGATTGAGTGAGGTGAATATTATATTCAGTGAAGCATTAAACCAATCTTGATTTCTCTTCGATTAATTTATCCACTACGCTTGGATCGGCAAGAGTGGAAGTATCGCCTAAGTTACTCGTATCACCAGTGGCAATTTTACGCAAAATACGACGCATGATTTTACCTGAACGGGTTTTTGGCAGAGAATCTGTCCAATGTAAAACATCTGGTGTGGCAATTGGGCCGATTTCTTTGCGAACCCAATCTTTGACCTCTTTATGTAATTCCGCTGATGGGAATTCGCCATCATTTAAGGTGATATAAGCGTAAATCGCTTGACCTTTAATATCGTGTGGAACGCCAACAATTGCCGCCTCTGCAATTTTATCAAATGCCACTAAGGCTGATTCAATTTCAGCGGTTCCCATGCGGTGACCGGATACGTTAAGTACATCATCGACACGACCGGTTATCCAATAATAACCATCTTCATCACGACGAGCGCCATCACCTGTGGTGTAAACACCTTTAAAGGTTGAGAAGTACGTTTGCTCGAAACGCTCGTGATCGCCATAAATAGTTCGCATTTGTCCTGGCCATGAATCAGTGATCACCAAGTTGCCTTCTGCTGCGCCTTCGACCACGTTACCTTCGTTATCGACCAATGCTGGTTGAACGCCAAAGAATGGGCGAGTAGCTGAGCCTGGTTTAAGATCGGTTGCACCCGGAAGAGGGGAAATCAAAATTCCACCCGTTTCGGTTTGCCACCAAGTATCTACAATCGGGCAACGTTCATCACCAATAGTTTTGTAGTACCATTCCCATGCTTCGGGATTAATCGGTTCACCGACCGATCCCATGATGCGTAAGCTTTTTCTCGACGTGCCTTTAATGGCTTCATCGCCTTTGGCCATCAAGGCGCGAATGGCGGTCGGAGCGGTGTAAAGAATATTGACTTGATGTTTATCGACCACTTCACTCATGCGACTGGTATTAGGGTAATTTGGTACGCCTTCAAATAAAATTGTTTTCGCGCCATTGGCAAGCGGTCCGTAAACAAGGTAAGTGTGTCCTGTGATCCAACCTACATCGGCGGTACACCAGAACACTTCACCTTCTTGATAATCGAACACATATTTAAACGTCATGGCGGCATACACTAAATAACCACCGGTAGTATGAAGTACGCCTTTAGGTTTACCTGTTGATCCAGAAGTGTAGAGAATGAAAAGCGGGTCTTCAGCATCCATGGCTTCTGGTTCGCACACTGGAGAGGCTTTTTCGGTTGCTTCATGCCACCAAATATCACGTTCACGATTCCATTCGACGTCTCCGCCTGTGCGTTGAAAAACAATCACGCTACGCACATTGGTATCTGGATTTTTTAAGGCTTGATCAACATTGGCCTTGAGAGGCACTGCACGTCCGCCACGCACGCCTTCATCGGCGGTGATCACAACGTGAGAATTTGAATCGATAATACGACCAGAAAGTGCTTCAGGAGAGAACCCACCAAATACCACAGTATGCACTGCGCCAATGCGGGTACAAGCGAGCATTGCGACTGCAGCTTCCGGCACCATTGGCATGTAAAGGCAAACCACGTCGCCTTTTTTGACACCTTGTTGTTTTAATACGTTAGAAAAGCGGCATACTTTTTCATGTAACTGCTTGAATGTGATTTGTGCATCATCGTTGGGATCATCGCCTTCCCAAATAATGGCAATGTCATCGCCGCGTTCGGCTAAATGACGATCAATGCAGTTGGCCGAAACGTTTAATTTGCCATCTTCAAACCATTTAATACCAACATGGCCAGGATCGAATGAAGTGTTTTTTACTTGGGTGAACGGTTTAATCCAATCGAGGATTTTGCCATGTTTACCCCAAAAACTGGTTGGGTCAGTGACTGATTCTTGGTACATGGAAAGGTATGTATCGTTGCTCGCGTGAGTGGTCTTTAGGATATTGTCTTTGACTGGATGAATGTGTACTTCACTCATAATTCTCTCCTTGGATGAGTCAGACTCTTAATTAGTTCATCTTAATGCTGGTGATTGTATTTTTTCTTGTACGTCAACTGTCTGCTTATCCTTATCTCATCACAATTAGACTTTAGGATTAAATATTGAATTTATTGGTTTTTTTATGCGATGAATCACACAAAATGAGACTTATATTCTAGTTCTGAAAAGGTATTTTTACTTAGTAATGAAAGGTGTAGGTTGTGATCCATAGGTCAAGCGGACATAAATTAATGCGGCGGTAATTGTATCTTGTAGAGCATCATGCCGTTGCTGGATGGGTAAATCTAAATGACGACAGATAGTTTCTAGGCTGAGATCAAAATAGGCGTTTGGTAATAAGCGCTCAAGTCTTTGATGATATAACTGACTGACTTCAATTAATGGATTGGGCAGAGGAAAGCCTAAATGTTTTTTACAAGCACGATCTAAAATCGCCTTGTCGTAGCGGATGTGGTAACCCACCAAAGGACGATTACCGATAAAAGCTAACAGAGCCTTAATACCATCAATTTCATGGTAACCATTATGCAGATCATGGTGACGTAAGTGATGGATTCGTACCGAGCCTTGATCGAGAGATTGTGGCGCTTTAAGGCGAATATGAAAAGGTTGGCTGGTGATGATTTTATTACCAATAATTCTGGTTGCCGCTATTGTTACTAGCTCCGCTTGTGCTGGATTTAAGCTGGTGGTTTCACAATCCAGCGAAATGTATTCTTTCTGGACTGCTTTATTGGTCTTATCTCGACGAAATAAATATTGATAGTCCGATCCTTTCAATCGGTATGACCACCAGAGTCGTTGTAGTAGATTCATTTATCATTCCTCAAAGTGTACTTTAATCTATAATTTGATAGTGATAACGAAGCCACTGTTTGAATTTTTTCACGGCATGTAAGCTGTGGCGTAATAGGTCGCGTTCGGTTCGGTTAAGTAGTTTGGTGTCTAAAATGTTATGGTGATGATTAAGTTGTAATTGTTGGGTTAACCGCCATTTTAAAAAGAGCTTTAAAGCCTCTGATAAGTTGTCTTTGGTGAGCGTAGCTAATACCTGTTTTTGTTCCAGTTTTTCAATTCGTTCAAAAGTATTGGTGGCGGTAATGCCATATTCTAACGCCAGTGTTCGAATGCCATGCACAATAGGGAAAATACCGCCTTGTTTAATATCGATGCCTTGTTTGTTTTGTTTTACTTGACCAAATAAGGTTAAAGGCACCGCAAAACCTAAAGCCGGGCGGGCGAACTGCATGAGTAATAATGACTGTTGCTGCATAAGGTTGTGTAAGTGTTGTTTGACCGGTGAGAGTAGTTGGGTGTTTCCGGCAATTGCTAATGCATCGGCCATAATAGCCAGAGACATAACGGAATGTGGCGTATTGCTTTGCGCCCAAGCTGATAAGCTCTTCTTCCAGTCTAATTGTGATTTGACCCAATCAGGGTTGCTCACCATCACTTGCCCTTTACACAATGGATAACCGAGTTGTTGCAGGGTATGAGTTAACTTATCCATGAGCGGTGAAAACTGGTGCCAATGTAGGCCATCTTTAATAATTAAGGCGTTATCTTGGTCTGTTTTAAGTATTTGTTCACCACGGCCTTCAGATCCTAATACTAATAAACAGCAGTGGTCATGCAGATTTTTAGGGACAATGAGCTCAAAAGCTTTTTCGATAATGTGTTCATTAAGAGCGGCGATAAGCTCCATCATAAAGCGGGTGCGAATACCGTTTTTATGTAAGTTGGTGACAAGTTCTCGCTGTTGATGCGCAGCGAGTGCCAGTTCTTCAATGCTTGTGGCATTCGAAATGCGCAAGCTTAATACGTGCGAATGGGTTGAAAATGCCGACAATACTTGGGTTATATCCAACATACCAATAGCGGTTGAGCCGCGTTTTACCATCAAGCGTTTACAACGATTTCGAGTCATGCGGATCATGGCATCAAATAGGTACTCACCATGCTCAATGGCGTGCACCGGGTAAGTAGCAATATTTTGTACTGGCGTTTGAAGCGAGTGACCATTTAATGCAATGGCGTGCAATAAGTCGGTACGAGTGACGATGGCATAATCATTGGCTTTTATTTCAACCAAGGCAGCATCGATCTTTTTTAACTGCATTTTTGATGTGACATATTGCAGAGAATCTTGTGGCGTGAAAATTAAGGGTGCTTGGTAAATATGGCTGTCGATTTTGGTTAAAATAAACTCTGCTAAATTTTGTTGCTGATGAGCACTCTTTAAAAGAGACTGACGCTTGGTTAAGTTGCTATCAAAGTAAGCGGCGAAATCGAGATTATGTTGATAGAACTCTTGGAAGACGCTACGTGGTAATAAATAACTTAATGTATCTTCAAGCGCGGTGTAGCGATGTTTAGTTATGCCATCTAATTGTGCTCTCACATCAAACATATCATCAGGGGTGTAATGGGCAAAAACCTCTTTCCCTTGTGTATCTGTTTCTTCTACCGCTCCTTTAATGACAATATGCAGCACTTCGCAATCTTGATTTGGCGATAAAATAGTGTCGTATTCACGAAAATAAGCCACATCCAAACTTTGGCGTAAGCGTGCTTGTTCTCGCTTGGTTAAGCAGTCGAATGGAGCCAATGTCATGTTGAATTTATCAGGCATTAATACTCTTCTTACTTGAAGGTGTCGCGGCGTTGGCGGCGATCGTTCCCCCATAACTGGAGCAAGATGAGTGTGACTAATATTACTATGTACCGCTAGACGACTTTGGTCTATGGCCTCAGTCGAATAGCGCTTTTATCAGTAGCGCTTTTATCAAGAGTGACGATCGATTTTAATCTCTTGCTAATGCATCAATGGGATCCAATTTTGCCGCATTCTGAGCAGGTAAAAATCCAAATAATACGCCAATTAAAGTCGAGCATAAGAATGCCGCAATAATGGAATTCGATGAGTAGATCATTTGGAAACCCGCGCCACTGGATTGCAATGCAAAGCCGAGTAAATAAGCTAAGCCAATGCCCAATAGACCACCAAATAAACACACTAAAATCGCTTCGATTAAAAACTGACGTAAAATGTCGCTTTGTCTTGCGCCAACCGCCATGCGAACACCAATTTCACGGGTTCGTTCGGTGACGGAGACCAACATAATATTCATGACTCCAATACCACCGACGATCAACGAAATGACGGCAATCGCAGAAATGAGTAGTGTCATAGTGGCAGTGGTTTTTTCTATGTTTTGACGAATGGTATCGCTATTGATGGTAAAAAAATCTTCCGTGCCGTGGCGTATGGTTAACAAGGATATAATACTTTGCTCAGCAGCATCGCTTGGTACTTCTGGATTAAGCCGAATGCTAATGCTGTTTAAGTAATTTTGCCCCAGCATGCGCCCTGCAACCGTGGTGTAAGGTATCCAAACATTCAACGTATCGCTGCGTCCAAATGCTTGATCTTTGGGTTTGGTGACACCAATGATCCTAACCGGTAACCGACCTAAAAAGATCACCTGACCAATTGGATTCGCGTCATCGAATAATTCTTGGCTGGTGTTGCTGTCAATCACGGCTTCTTGAGCAAGGGTTTTGATACTGTTTTCATCCCAAAATTGGCCTTGGTTTAGCTGGTAATCGTAAACACGAAAATAAGCAGGACCTACACCTTGAACGCTGCCCGTTACAGCTTGATTTCCGGCACGAATAGTTACTGATGTGCTGACGCTCGGCGTAACACTATCAATGAAAGGTAGGTTTTCTAGGGCTTTAGCATCCGCAGCCGTTAAAGTTTTTATACGTCCCGATCGCCTGTCACCAAATCCTGTACCGGGTCTAACATCAATGGTGTTGGTGCCAAGTGATGAGATGTTTTGTAAGATTTGTTGTTGGGTGCCTGAGCCAAGAGCCACCACGGAGACGACCGACGCAATACCAATAATGATGCCCAGCATAGTTAGAAAGGTGCGTAAGCGGTGACTCGACATGGCAATGAGCGCCATTTTAAAGGCTTCACTAATACGATCGATTTGGGTTGAGATTATATTTTTGCTCTTAGCAGATCGTGGTTCTAATTGCTTTTGAGTGGTGATTCGATCTTTATTGTTGAGATAATCTTGGATTATTTCACCATCTTTGATTTCGATAATGCGGTCGGCAAATTGTGCCACATCCATATCGTGAGTAACCAAGATGATCGTGTGGCCATCTTGATGCAACTCTTGCAGTAACAGCATCATTTCTTTGCCGCTGTGGCTGTCTAATGCACCGGTTGGTTCATCAGCTAAAATGACATCGCCACCATTCATCAAGGCTCGCGCAACACTAACTCGTTGCTGCTGGCCACCACTGAGTTGGCTGGGCTTGTGATCTAAGCGAGTTCCTAAGCCCAATCGGGTTAATAATTCTTCGGCGCGTTTATGGCGAGAGTGTTTACTCTTTCCTGCGTAGACGGCTGGCACTTCAACATTGGCGACCGCATTTAGATCTCCGAGTAAATGGTATCGTTGGAAAATAAAACCAAAGTGTTCTCGGCGTAGGGCGGCGAGTTGATCCACTTCCATTTGGGAGGTGTCTTGTCCATTAATAAAATATTGGCCTTTGGATGGTTTGTCCAAACAACCAAGAATATTCATTAATGTGGATTTTCCAGAACCTGAAGCGCCGACAATGGCGACCATCTCGCCACGTTTTATTTCTAAATCAACGTTGTTGAGAACGGTAAGTTGTTGCTCTCCAGCTGAAAAACAACGTGATACGCCGGAGATATGCAATAACGCATCAGTCATGATTACAACCTTACACGCGATTTACGATCGGATGGTGAAGGTGCGCCTATGGTTGCAATACCAACCACTACTTCATCGCCAGCTTTCACGCCAGATAAAATTTGCGCGTTCACTTTATTGTTTAAACCCACTTTGACTTGACGCTGTTCGACTTGACCATTCACTAATACTGGAATTTGATAACCTTGGCCTTTGGCGTTTTTTGTTAATACCTGTGAAGGTACTAGAAGAGCGTCTTTCGCTTTATTCAAGACAATCGATACTTGCGCCGTCATACCGATGCGTAATACTCGATCAGGGTTGTTTACATCAAATAAGCCATTGAAATAAATAGCATCACTGTCACCAATCGTGAGCACGCTATCATTGCCATTCATTAACGTCGGCCCCGGTTCGATTGCTCGTAATTTGGCTCGATAAGGATGATCAGGTCGACCTAATATGGTGAAGTAGACCTCTTGTCCTAGTTTTACATCAACCACATCGGCTTCTGAGATTTGTGCTTTGATGGTCATGGTATCGAGTTGCGCCAGTTCAATTATGGTCGGTGTGGTTTGATTGGCGTTAACGGTTTGCCCAGTTTCAACGGCGGTGTAAACCACAGTACCGTCAATGGGCGCTGCAATAGTGGTGTAACCTAGATCGAGTTTACCGGTATCCACTTTTATAATTGCTTGTTGTTTTTGCGCTTCGAGTTGTTTGGATTCTGCTTTATAAACGGTGAGTGTTGCTTGCGCAGTATCGTAATCGGCTTTGGAGCTTGCTCTGGCGGCGAGCATACTTTTTTGACGATTAAACTCTAGTTGAGCTTGGTATATTTGTGCACGTTTCGCCTCAATTTGAGCATTAATACTATTTAAAGAGGCGATAGATTCTTTGAGATTATTTTGTTGAGTGAGGTCATCAATTTGAGCGATCAAATCACCTTGTTTTACTTCATCACCTAAATTCACCGCGAGGTTTTTGATTTGACCAGAAACTTGCGCCCCGATATTAACCAATTTAGAAGCCTGTAACATGCCATTGGCGAGAACGGTTTGCTCTATATCACCCGTATGAACAGTAACGGTGGCATAGTTCTGTGTTGGGGCGGTATTGGTTTGAGAGTGCCAATAATAATAGCCACCGGATATAACCACTAGGCCAACGAGCCAATATTTTTTAGGGAATTTTTTCACTGATTTATCCGTTTGGGTTTGTGCGTCTATTACCAATGGTATGAAAACCGTTTGCCAGTATGATTTCATGCCGCCGTAAATAGAAGGAAATTTGAATTCGTTATACGATAAATAAATTATATGGCGTTAATGTGAGTATAAATTGGTTCAATGTAAATATGTTGATCCATAACGTAAAAAAGCGTAAAGAATGAATCTGTTTATCACTTCACATCTCACAGTAATGCGAATTACTTTTAGCGTCGTGTGTTCTTTAGTGTGAATTCCTTTTTACGCTAGGCATAATACTTTTCTTTTATTTTTCAGAGTTTGTAGTCACATGTTTAAACCATCTCCTTTCGGTTGGGTCTCTCAGTATTTTGGCGGTTTCTTTTTTGCTTATGGGGTGTATTTACCTTTTTGGGGATTATGGTTTTCAGATCAAGGTGTTTCAGCCAGCGATATTGGCCTATTAATTGGTATCGGTTTTGCAACTCGGTGTTTAACCAATTTAGTCTTAACGCCACGTTTGCATAAAGTCGAACATTTAATGCCTGCTTTGCGTCTCTGTACCTTTGCCGCACTTCTTTTTGCTATTGCTTATTTCTTTACTGGTGGGAATTTTTGGTTGTTGGCTCTGGTGACCATTGGCTTTAATGCCTGCTTTGGCCCAGGGATCCCATTGTCTGATGCGATGGCGAATCACTACAGTAAATTAAAGTTATTGGATTATGGTCGCAGTCGCTTATGGGGTTCGGTCTCTTTTATTGTCGCGTCCACTTTAGTGGGATATTTAGTGGACGGTTTTGGTAGCTCGATGATCGTTTATACCGTGATTGGGGGGTTATTTGCTACGTTAATTTTATCGTTGCGCTCTCCGTCTGTATTACCCGTTTCTTCGGCTGATCTACACCAGAAAGCAAGACCAAAACTATGGGCAATATTAAAGCAACCTCATGTCATTAAATTCTTATTTTTAATTGCATTGATTCAAGGGTCTCATGCGGCTTACTACAGTTTTAGTGCGATTTATTGGAAACAGTTAGGTATTTCAGAGTCCGTTGTGGGCTATCTCTGGAGTATTTCAGTGGTGTCGGAAGTATTAATGTTTGCCTTTAGTGGTCGTTTGTTTGCCCATTGGAGCTTAAGAGCAATGTTTTTATTGTCGGCAACGGGTGTGATTGTGCGTTGGAGTGGGCTTGCCATTAGTACTGATGTTTTGCCGTTGGTGATATTTCAACTGCTGCATGGCGTGACATTTGCCGTGGCTCACTTTGCGACGATTCGTTATATCCAACAAGTGGATGATAATCAAATGGTGGCATTACAGGCTTTATATAATGCGATTCCAATGGGCGGTTTTGTGGCAGTGATGACGGCATTAAGTGGCTGGGGATTCCAATTATGGGATGGAGGCATCTTCTGGGTGATGGCTGCAATGGGCGTATTGGCATTATTTGTTAAACTGGATGAGCCAAAATCAGTAGTCGCTGCACAGATCCCAGTAAAATAGATTGAGACAAGCTTCTGTGCAATGCACAATTTAAGCCTCGATTCACGGTATTATTAATACTGGATTTGAGGCTTTTATTTAACTTCCGTATGGATGACGGAATATGGACAGCGGAACCGAGGTGTTATGCAAGGATGGATTGTAATTCCCGTATCACTGGCCTATTTAGGCGTATTGTTTTTAATTGCTTGGTACGGTGATCGTCAAAAAAGTTGGTTATTTAAATGGCGACCTTGGGTCTACAGTTTATCGATCGCGGTGTACTGCACCTCATGGACTTTCTTTGGCACGGTTGGGCAAGCCAGCTTAGATTTTTGGTCATTTCTTCCTATCTACCTTGCACCTATTATCGTTTTTACTTTTGGTTGGCGTATCCTCGCACGTTTAATCTTAATTACTAAACGCGAGCACATTACTTCCATTGCTGATTTTATTGCCGCGCGATATGGAAAGTCACAAGGTTTAGCCATTACGGTGACCTTAATCGCCGTGATTGGGATCTTGCCGTATATTGCATTGCAACTGCGTGGGATCACTATGGGGTTGGATTTAGTTGCCCCAAATTTAATGGATTACCTCGGGTACCAAGATCTGCAAGTATCGTGGTTTGTCGTTGGTGTGATGGCCATGTTCACCATGCTTTTTGGCACTCGCCATATTGATAATACTGAGCATCATCGTGGCATTATGATGGCGATTGCGTTTGAATCGATCGTTAAGTTGGTGGCTTTTTTATTGGTGGGCGTATTTGTGCTGATGTTGATCATCAACACGCCAGATATTTCACTGCCTAAACTCGCTCAGCAATATTATCAATCTCCCAATATTCCCACCCTTGTTATTCATATGTTTCTGACCATGGCTGCGATTATTTGTTTGCCGCGTCAGTTTCACACCACTATTGTTGAAAACGACCAAGCGCGTGATTTACACACCGCGCGACGAGTCTTTCCTGTCTATTTATTCTTAATGGGATTATTTGTACTGCCAGTCGCGTGGGCAGGGCAGCATTTCCTTCCTGGTACTAGCGCCGATGCTTATGTGATTAATTTACCTTTAAGCGTTGGCTCGGAAACTATCGCGTTGCTGGCATATTTAGGTGGAACTTCAGCGGCAAGTGGTATGGTTATCGTCTCCACCATCGCCCTGACTATCATGGTTTCCAATGATCTGGTGTGGCCGATGTTGTTGCGCCGTATGCGCCTTTCTAATGCGAAACCGAAGCAGATATCGGGATTGCTACTTAACGTAAGGCGAGGCTTGATTGCATTGTTGCTATTAGGGGCATGGGGCTTTTATCAAGTTTTAGATCGAGTTTCTTCATTATCGGTGATTGGTTTACTGTCGTTTGCGGCAATTGCACAATTTGCTCCGGCGGTTTTAGGTGGAATGTATTGGCGTAAAGGTAACCGTAAAGGGGTCTATGCTGGTTTGTTATTTGGAATGTTGGTGTGGCTCGCCACCTTAATGTTGCAAACTAATATGCTCGCGGGTAGTGATAAAACCAATTTGTTGCTGTGGTTATTAACACCACCAGAATGGTTGCAAATTTTAAAGCTTAAAGCTTCAGATTGGGGAATGGCACTCAGTCTTATTATTAATACGCTAGCTTATATATTCGTCTCTTTAATTACGCGATCCAGCCTAAGTGAGCGCTTACAAGCGGCTTCATTTGTTGGAACTCCATTACCTGAAAATGAAGATGTTAGCTTATATCAAAGTCGAGTAAGCGTGGCCGAATTAGAGATGCTGGCCTCTCGATTTGTGGGGCGTAAACGAGCTCGTCATGCTTTTCAATTATTTTGGAAACAGCAACAACATACCTTGATGCCACAGCAACAAGCATCCGCGCAATTGATCCGTCATACAGAACGAGTGTTAGCGGGAGTGTTTGGAGCATCTTCTTCTAGGTTAGTACTTACTTCTGCGTTACAAGGCCGTAATATGCAACTTGAAGAAGTTGCCGCGATTGTTGATGAAGCTTCGGAGCTGTATGACTTTAGCCGAGGTTTATTACAAGGCGCGATTGAGCATATTAGCCAAGGTATTGCGGTGGTGGATAAACAACTTCGATTGGTGGCTTGGAATCAACGCTATCTAGAGCAATTTGAATTTCCTCCGGGATTGATCCAAGTCGGAAGACCGATTGCTGACGTCATTCGTCATAATGCCGAGCAAGGATTATGTGGCCCAGGTGATCCTGATAGCCATGTGCGTCGTCGAGTAAAGCATTTAGAGCGCGGTACTAAGCACACCTCTTCGCGTGTACGTGAAGACGGTCAAGTCATTGAAGTGCAAGGCAACCCAATGCCGGGTGGTGGTTTTGTAATGAGCTTCTCTGATATTACCGCCTTTCGCCGAGCAGAGCAGGCACTCAAAGAAGCTAATGAAACCTTGGAAGACCGCGTTCAGGTTCGTACCCAAGAATTAGAAATCTTAAATACTCAGTTAATTTCAGCCAATCAAAGTGCTGAGCACGCATTGCAATCAAAGAGTCGATTACTTGCCGCGGTGAGTCACGACTTAATGCAGCCTCTCAATGCTGCGCGTTTATTTGCATCATCTTTGACTGAAACCGCACAAGATCAAAACACCAAACAATTTTCTGCTCATATTGAAAGTGCTTTAGGTGCGGCTGAAGATTTGATTGGGGATTTGTTGGATATTTCACGCTTAGAGTCAGGCAACGTTCCAACCGAAATCAAAAGCTTTGCATTACATGAAGTCCTCGATAATTTAGATGCAGAATTTAGCGTGTTAGCCACTCAGCAAAAAATAGAATTTAATCGAATTCCTTCAAGTGTTGTGGTGAAATCTGACCCTAAGTTATTACGTCGTATATTACAAAATTTGCTTACCAATGCTTTCCGTTACAGCCAAAAGGAGGATGAGCAAGCAAAAGTAGTTCTAGGTGTTCGACATCTTCATCGGCGTAGCCAAAACCCACAGATCAAAATAGAAGTTTGGGATAACGGTATTGGTATTCCAGACGAGCAACAAAGTGAAATTTTTGAAGAGTTCACGCGTGTGGATCAAAACCGAGCCGATCAAGGGTTGGGGTTAGGGTTGGCGATTGCTAGAGGCATTGCTCGGCTGTTGGATCATAAAGTTGAACTTCGTTCTTGGCCGGGTAAAGGTACCGTATTTTCCGTCACATTAGATGTGGGTATATTACTTCCCCAAAAACCAAGTTTAATTCCAACATTGCCTCATGCTCCTTTAGCCAATATTAAAGTGCTGTGTGTAGATAACGAGCCCGATATTTTATTAGGAATGAAATCTTTATTGGCACGATGGGGCTGTGAAGTAAAAACCGCGCTTAACTTACAGCAAAGCCTGCAAGCGATGGATAATGATTGGTACCCTGAAGTGGTTTTTTCTGATTATCATTTAGATAATGGACGAACAGGCTTAGAGGTATTATTGCATTTACGTAATCAATTGGGTGATGGCTTTGAGGGTGTTATTATTAGCGCCGATCGATCACCTGAAGTCAGTCAAATGATTCAGAACGAAGGATTTAAATTGCTCGCTAAGCCCGTCAAGCCGCTTAAGTTAAGAGCAATTTTAGATGGCTTATAAATTAAAAGAAGGAAGCACAAGATAATGATGGGTGAGTTTAAAACCAAACAAGGCGTATTGATTGAAATTTATCAAGGTCAAGTTCGTATTGCGATTGGTGGATTAGTAGTGACGGATAAAGTGGAGAATATTCACGCGATCACCATTACGGCGCTCGATGGTTCAAACAGTTTTTATTTAGCGGTCGATGATTCTAATGCATTGTTATTTTTAGACTCGCTAGAAGAGCTACAAGATGTGGCGAATATTCTGGGATTAGAGGTCGAAAAAAGCTAGAGATAGGAGCGGATAATTCCCCTCTGTTTGATGCAATCTATGTATGAATAAAATGTCTGTTTTTATCTGGGAGAGTATTGTGGGCCAGTTAGTTATTTTAAGTTATATCGCGTTAGGTGGGGCTGTCGGGGCTTGTTCACGTTATTTAATCTCTGAGTTTTGTGTTGCGTTGCTCGGAAGAGGCTTTCCGTATGGGACACTCACTGTGAATGTGGTCGGCTCGGCAATTATGGGACTTCTAATGGCAGCGATGCAAAATGGTGTGATTCCAGAGTCTCCTTGGCGATTGATTATTGGGCTAGGTTTTCTGGGAGCATTAACCACTTTTTCAACCTTCTCAATGGATAATGTTTTACTTATGCAGCAAGGTGCTTTCTTCAAAATGGGCTTAAACGTGTTGTTAAATGTCTTTTTGAGTATTTCAGCCGCGTGGGTGGGTTATCATTTTTTGATTAAAAACTAAGCTTAATATTGTTATAAATTCGTTATCGTCTATACTATTTTTCACTTGTCGGAGTGCCATAAGGCTGAGACCGCGTCATTGCGGGATCCGTGAACCTGATCAGGCTAATACCTGCGTAGGGAACGAGAGAAGAGTAATCCATATTACCCCTCTATTAATGTAGCTGTATTTTTATTTTGCAGATCTGCATTCTTGTGCATCAAAATCCGTCAAGCATTTACTCCCTTGGGAGCCCTAACTCAAAAAGTTAAAGGAAAATGCTATGTCGTCAAGTCGCAAACAAGCTCGAATGGAAGCAAAAAATTTCATTGAGTCTTTATCTGTTCAACCTTATCCCAATTCATCAAAAACCTATATTGAAGGTAGCCGCGTTGATATTCGTGTCCCAATGCGAGAAATTTCGCTCGCAGATAGCTTAATTGGTGGTGGTAAAAAAAATCCTGTCTTTCAACCGAATGAACCCATCCAAGTTTATGATACTTCTGGCTTGTATACCGATCCTGATTATCAAATCGACCTGTACACCGGCCTCCCGAAATTGCGAGAACAATGGATAGAAGAGCGCAGTGATACCGAAGTTCTAGTGGATGTCAGCTCGTCTTTCACCAAAGAAAGACTTGAAGATGAAACTTTAGATGATCTTCGCTATGGTAATTTACCCCGAATTCGTAAAGCTAAACCTGGCCAGTGTGTCACTCAACTTTATTATGCAAGACAAGGCATTATCACTCCTGAAATGGAGTTTATTGCGATTCGAGAAAATATGGGTCGCCAGAAATTTGTCGATGAACAAATGAACCAACAACATCCAGGTAATAACTTTGGTGCTAATTTACCCAAGGAAATAACGCCTGAATTTGTACGCCAAGAAGTAGCAGAAGGACGCGCGATTATTCCTTCTAATATTAATCATCCCGAATCTGAACCTATGATCATTGGCCGTAACTTTTTAATTAAAGTGAATGCCAATATCGGTAACTCATCGGTATCATCATCGATTGAAGAAGAAGTTGAAAAACTCGTGTGGTCAACTCGTTGGGGTGGCGATACGGTAATGGACTTGTCTACTGGTCGTAATATTCATGAAACTCGTGAGTGGATTTTGCGTAACAGTCCTGTGCCGATTGGTACGGTTCCAATGTACCAAGCATTAGAAAAAGTAAATGGTATTGCAGAGGATCTTAACTGGGAAGTGATGCGCGATACCTTGATTGAGCAAGCTGAGCAAGGGGTGGATTACTTTACCATTCATGCCGGTTTGCTACTTCGCTATGTTCCTATGACCGCTAAACGCGTGACTGGTATTGTTTCTCGCGGTGGCTCTATTATTGCTAAATGGTGTTTAGCGCATCACCAAGAAAGCTTTCTTTACACCCATTTTCGTGAGATTTGTGAGATTTGTGCCAAGTATGATGTGGCACTTTCTTTGGGCGATGGTTTACGCCCCGGCTCGATTGCAGATGCGAATGATGAAGCACAATTCTCTGAACTACGCACATTGGGCGAGTTAACCAAAGTGGCGTGGCAATATGATGTGCAAGTAATGATTGAAGGCCCAGGACATGTGCCTATGCATATGATCAAAGAGAACATGGATGAACAACTAAAGCATTGCCATGAAGCGCCATTTTATACATTAGGTCCCCTGACAACCGATATTGCACCGGGTTACGATCATATTACTTCCGGTATTGGTGCGGCCATGATTGGTTGGTTTGGCTGCGCTATGTTGTGTTACGTCACGCCTAAAGAGCACCTTGGATTGCCAAATAAAGAAGATGTGAAAACGGGTTTAATAACTTATAAATTAGCCGCGCATGCTGGGGATTTAGCTAAAGGACATCCTGGGGCTCAAATCCGAGACAATGCCTTATCCAAAGCGCGCTTTGAATTTCGCTGGCATGATCAATTCAATCTATCGCTCGATCCTGAAACTGCGTTGGCTTTCCATGATGAAACCCTGCCGCAAGAGTCTGGAAAAGTCGCGCATTTTTGTTCTATGTGTGGACCAAAATTTTGCTCGATGAAGATTTCACAAGAAGTACGAGAGTACGCTAAAGATACTAAACAGGTAGCAGCGGATCAGGCGATTAATATCAAGATGCTAGATGATCCGCTAGAAGGGATGAAACAAAAATCAGCTGAGTTCCTAGCCACAGGATCGGAGTTATACCATCCGGCGGTATCTCATCAGCCTGAAGAATCGGAGCAGGAGGTTTAATGATTAAGATTAAATTGCCACCACAGCATGATGATATCAAAGCGATATTCTTGCAATGCTTAAGCGCAGCTAACCAAGTCGGATTTGCCACTGATCATATTCAAGTAAGCAACAGTGGTAGTGGAGACTTTATTTATCACGATGGTATTAAAGACAATATATTTTCGGTGCAATTGAATGATCCTATTCCTGCTTTTGAGGAGGAGTCAGAGCTAACATCAAATGAACTGGCCTCAAACCTATCTCAAAGCGAAGCTCGGCATTTAGTGTATTTAGATGGCGCTTCACTGCCGACAGTATTGAATAAAAACGCCGTTTATATTGATGCACTATTTAATGGTGAGCATCATGATATTTGGCTTAATACTGAAGCAGAGTTTTGCGTTTTACGTTCAGCGCAGAAAATACATCTAGAACCACATCGTCATTTAGCGTGGTTCTTTGCTTGTCTTAGTTTGGATTTTCCTTTGGAAGATGCCTTAACTTTAGCGCGAGCGGCTGTATCGCATTCTCATATTTCATCATCAGAAAAATTGAACTCAGCAGATGCCGTGTTGAATGTTTCACGTGAAACATGGCCAAAAGAGCGCTTCTTATTTCCCGTGCCTTTATTGGTTAATGAGCGGGTAGAGCAGGGATTAGAACTTCAGTTTCAGTGGGAGAATCTTCAAGAGTCTTTGTTTGATTTTACTGAGATAGAAAGAGATAAATTTCGCTTATATCCAGTGGTGACGGAATTTACTCAAATTGAAGCGTTACTCAAGTTTGGAGTGAAAACAATTCAGTTACGAATTAAGGCCCCTGATCAAAGTGACTTAGAGTGGCAAATTGAGCAAGCGATAAGACTTGGGCGTGAGCATGATGCGCAAGTTTTTATTAATGACTACTGGCAACTTGCCGTTAAGCATAAAGCCTATGGTGTGCATTTAGGGCAAGAGGATTTACTTACCGCAGATTTAGGAGTAATTGAACGGTCAGGTTTACGATTAGGTTTATCGACGCATGGTTACTATGAAATCCTAAAAGCGGCACAGATCAATCCTAGTTATATTGCACTTGGGCATATTTTTCCCACGCCAACTAAACAGATGGTATCAAGACCACAAGGACTGACTAGGCTGCGCTTATATCAAGAAATGATCAGTAGCCTAGTACCAAGTGAGCCAACCGTTGCGATTGGTGGAATAGATTTATCCAATGCTCAGCAAGTTTGGCAATGTGGTGTAACGAGTTTGGCCGTTGTGCGTGCCATTACTCAAGCTCCTGATATACAATTAGCCATCAACCTATTTGCGCAAATTATGCAAACAGATGAGGCATGTATTGCTGAATCAGCATAATTGGATTTGAGCTTAATTTTTAAAAGGCTACTTATGAACGATTTACAGTTTCAACGCTATCAACGTCAAATTATGGTTCCTGAAGTTGGGGAGTCAGGGCAGGAGTTATTGCTTGCCAGTAAAGTACTGATTGTTGGGTGTGGTGGATTGGGTTCATCGGTCGCCTTATATCTTGCTTCTGCTGGTGTAGGTCAGCTGGTCGTTGCCGATGGTGATTGTGTTGAATCGTCTAATTTACAACGCCAAGTGATTTATCGTGAGTCCGATGTTGGTGTGAATAAAGCGAAAGCAACGGTTAACCAAATCAAGCAACTGAACTCTAGTAATAAAGTACGCAGTGTCGAGTCATTTTTAGAAAGCGACAGGCTAAATTTAGAAGTGATGATGGCGGATGTAGTACTAGATTGCAGCGATAACTTTCCCACCCGTCAAGCGGTTAACAAGGCATGTGTTGAATCGGATACTCCATTGATTTCAGGTTCAGCTATTGGCTGGGTCGGCCAGTTGATGACATTTGATTTTAGGCAAAGTAAGCAACCTTGTTATCACTGCGCCGTGCCGTATCAAGATGATAGTGCGGGATTGAAATGTTCTGAAAATGGGGTAATCGGCCCAGTAGTTGGAACGTTAGGCAATTTACAAGCACTAGAAGCGATCAAGCTCATCACTCAAAACGCCAAGTTAAAGCCGAATGTCCTAAATCTCTTTGATGGGCAATCATTAACTTGGCAAAAATTTAATATTAGCGTGGACCCTTCGTGTCCTATTTGTAGTCACTTATAGATAAAATATAGGTTATTAATAATCGATGACTGAGATTATTGTGACTATTTTAATAAGTAAATAAGTTGAAGGGAACGCGTTCAAATTCTTAGGAAAGAAGATGAATGTAATGATTAATGGAGAAGCCATCGCATTGGATGTGCCGGTTTCTCTACAAGGACTCATCCAAGATTTAAAGGTTGATATCAAGAATATAGCCATCACGGTAAATAATAATATTGTTCCAAAATCACGTTGGCATGAAGTGCATGTTAATTCTGGTGATGATATTTCACTTTTCCAAGCAATTGCAGGGGGCTAATTTTATGAATACTCAACCATCTTATCAAGGTTCAAATCTTAGTATCGAGCCTGATACTTTCGGCTCTGATTCTCTTGTAATTGCAGATAAAGTATTTACTTCTCGCTTATTCACCGGAACCGGAAAGTTTGCCAATAAACACACGATGGCTCAAGCATTGGCAGTTTCAGGCTCTCAATTATCTACAATGGCGTTAAAGCGTGTCAATATACATAATCAAGACGATGATATTTTACAGCCACTAATAGAAGCAAAAATTAACCTATTGCCGAACACTTCTGGTGCAAAAAATGCCAAAGAAGCAATTATGGCAGCAGAGTTGGCTCGTGAAGCACTCGGAACCAATTGGTTAAAGTTAGAAATCCATCCCGACCCTAAATATCTGATGCCTGATCCAATTGAAACATTAAAAGCGGCAGAAGAGTTGGTTCGACTTGGTTTTGTGGTGCTACCATATTGCCATGCCGACCCTGTTCTTTGTCGTCATCTTGAGCAAGTTGGTTGCGCTGCCATCATGCCGCTCGGTTCACCGATTGGATCGAATAAAGGCTTAGCATCAAAAGATTTCTTAGAAATTATCATTGAGCAAGCTAACATTCCTGTGATTGTTGACGCAGGGATTGGAGCACCTTCACATGCCGCCCAAGCGATGGAGTTAGGCGCCGATGCTGTATTGGTTAATACCGCTATTGCTGCTGCTAGTGACCCTATTATGATGGCGAAAGCATTTAAGTACGCAGTAGAAGCGGGGAGATTAGCTTACCGTTCAGGATTAGCTGGCGCGAGTCAAAAAGCGATAGCTTCCAGTCCATTAACGGCATTTTTATCTTAGGTGGCTTGTGATGAGTTATATTGATGAATTTAAAAAATTGGATTGGGATAGTATTAAGCTGTCGATTTACAGTAAAACGGCGGAGGATGTTGAACGTGCTTTAGTTAAACCAAAGTGTGATTTAGAAGATTTTAAAGCGCTAATTTCACCCGCAGCTGAATCGTATTTAGAAGTCATGGCACAAAAATCTTATGCGTTAACACGTCAAAGATTTGGTCATACGATGGGATTTTATATACCGCTTTATCTTTCTAATCTTTGTGCTAATTCGTGTAGCTATTGTGGTTTCTCCATGGACAACCGAATTAAGCGAAAAACGCTAGATCAGAATGAAATTAGTGACGAGATAGCGGCAATCAAAAAGATGAAATTTGATAGTGTCCTATTGGTGACTGGCGAGCATGAAACCAAAGTCGGTATGAATTATTTTCGACAAACGCTGCCGTTGATTAAAAAGTCATTCAGTTATCTAGCAATGGAAGTTCAACCGCTTGATCAAGATGATTACGCTGAATTGAAAACGTTAGGGTTGGATGCGGTGATGGTGTACCAAGAAACTTATCATCCATCGACTTATGCCTTGCATCATTTACGTGGCAATAAACAAGATTTTTATTATCGGCTAGATACACCAGACAGATTAGCTAAAGCAGGTATCGATAAGATTGGTATAGGTGCATTAATCGGATTGGAAGAGTGGAGAACCGATTGTTTCTTTGCGGCTAGTCACTTGCACTATTTGGAAAAGCGGTATTGGCAAAGTCGATACTCAATTTCTTTTCCGCGATTAAGACCATGCGAAGGTGGAGTTCAGCCAAAATCAGTAATGTCAGATAAACAGCTGGTACAACTTATTTGTGCTTATCGTTTATTTAATCCACAGGTTGAATTGTCATTATCTACTCGTGAATCACCTGAGTTTCGAGACAATGTTTTAGGTTTGGGAATTACTAGCATTTCGGCCGCCTCAAAAACACAGCCAGGTGGTTATGCCAATGATGATATTGAGCTTGAGCAGTTTGCGATTAGTGATGAGCGCTCTGCCGCATCGGTAGCAGAAGCGGTGAAATCTCGTGGTTATGAAGCAGTATGGACGGATTGGCATCATGCATACTCTGGCTAATTAGTGCTTTAATTATAGTTTAATGTTTCACGTGAAACATAAACTAAAGGCCCACAATTGAAGCTTATTGTGGGCCTTTTTATTTTTGTCTATTCAAGTCGTGCTGGCTTATTCCGTACTAGTTTAGCGATGTTTTGTTAACCCTTAATTTACGGTATAAGACAATGGGGCAGTCGCTTGTTCTAGCCATAATTTCACTTCACCTTCAACCAGAGGACTCAAATCGTTCCATACTTTTTGATGATAGTCGTTTAACCAAGCTAACTCCGGGCGGTTCAACATATCAATATTGATGGCTCGAGTATCTATTGGGCAACGAGTTAAAGATTGAAAACCAAGTAATTCAAGATCGCCATCCGACTCAACATCACCAATCAGTTCTAAGTTCTCGATACGAATACCAAATTCATCCGTACGGTAATAACCCGGCTCATTGGAAACTACCATTCCAGCTTGCAGAGCTACGCCGTTGTAAGCAGGGGAAATACGTTGTGGTCCTTCATGTACACTTAAAAAGTGACCAACACCATGACCAGTACCATGATCGTAATTGTAACCTTTTGCCCACAAGAATTGACGAGCTAATATATCAAGTTGACTACCCGTCGTGCCTTTTGGAAAGCGTGCACTTGCTAAAGCAATATGACCTTTTAGTACCAAGGTAAATTGTTGCTTCATGAAGTCACTTGGTTGCCCAATAGCGACGGTACGTGTGATATCCGTAGTGCCATCTTGATATTGGCCACCTGAATCCACAAGATACAAACTGTTGAGTGAAAGTTTACCAAATTCAGGTTGATCAGCATGGTTGTAATGACACATCGCTGCATTACTTCCGGCTGCGGAAATAGTATCAAAACTTAAGTCAGCAAGCGTTGAGTCTTGCTCGCGATAGTATTGAAGTTTGGCCGCCAGAACATCTTCATCATGCATTTGACCTTGTTCAACTTCTTTATCTAACCAACTTAAAAAGCTCACCATGGCAACACCATCACGTACATGGCAATTGATCATTCCTTGTGCTTCTACTGAATTTTTACAAGCTTTAACGAGTAAGCATGGATCGGCTGCAGGATGGATAATGGCATTATGCTTTTGTAAGGTCAGAGCAAACCATGCGTTACTGGTATTTGGATCAACCAGTACTTTTTTATTGGCGAGTGTAGAGAGAATTTTCTCTAGATCCTTTGGTTCATGCACTCGTACATTTGGGCCAACATGTTGAGTGAAGTTACTAGGAACACGATGAGCGGCAATAAAGAAATCTACACTTGAGTCTTGATGAATAATGGCATGACTTAATAATACTGGCAGACGAGAAACATCTAAACCGCGAATATTGAGCAACCAGCAAATAGAATCTAATTGAGTAAGAAGCGCAGCATCGGTATTGGTATGTAGAAGGGTGTCGGCAATGTGCTGACGTTTTGCCACACTCGATTGACCTACTAATTCAATATCCATTAATCGCATCGTGGATTCAATCGGATCAGGACGATCTTGCCAAATAATATCAATCGGATTTTGATCGACACTGATCATGTTTAAATGATCAGACACTTGTAGCGATGCTTTTTCAAACCATGTAGCTGAGTGCATTTTAGGATCGATGGCTAAGCGGGCATCCTTTTTTAAGTTTTGGGTTGCCCAAGTTAGTGGTGGCTCTTGTATTAAATGATGGTAAGAGAAAATATCACTTGGTGTTTGTTTAGTCACTTGAATCGTATAACGACCATCGACAAAAATCGCTGCTTGCTTTTGAGTGATGATGGCCGCGCCTGCAGAGCCGACAAATCCTGAAATATGAGCGAGGCGTTCATTATGTTCGGGAATATATTCGCCGAGAAATTCATCTTCGTGAGGAATGATGATGGCGTCTAAATTATTGGCAACCAACCATTGGCGTAAAGCTTGAATACGATCTGAAATATGGCGTGACATGTTTTATCCTTAATATAATGTGCGGCATTGTAAGTATCTTTTTATTACTGTCATTTTTGAGATACAGCCTCATCTTAACATTAACTTTTCATTGTTAAAGTGAAGTATAAAGAAAAATAGCATCATAATTACAGCTTATAAGTTTATGATTTTCAGATTGGAGAGAGCGCTTGCAGGTTTCACGTGAAACCATATTTGATAGCTGTACTTTTTACTTTAGGAAGAAAACTACCAATATAAATAAGTGATTTTATATACTGAATATAATTTGCCAAAAATAATAGGAAGCGTATATTTAAGGGCTTCAAAATATAAAATATCCTACTCTGGAAAATCAAATTACTTATGTCTATGACCACTTATGAAATGGCTCGAATCTTAGAGCAGCTAGAAGATAGCCCTGAAAAAGTCATGTATGGAAAGTTACTGGCTGGATTGGGAAATCAAAGCCAAGAGAGAATCCGCAGTGCCGCTAAACAAGTACCCCTAGAAAATCTAAGAGATATTATTTATCAATTTCAAGTAGTTTTAGAATCACGTAAAGATGAACATATCCAACAGATTGCGCAAGAGATGAAAGATCAAGGATTTTCAGTTGCCGAATTACAGCAGTTTCTCGCTAAAAAACAAGCCATATAATAAAACCCAATCGCCATAAATATATCAATTTAATCAATAAGGTTGGTCGGATAGTTTAATTTCGTTTAAATTTAATTTGCTGAATCATCAAACCAATTAAAATAAATATTAAGCCAATAATTGTCGATGGATAGATTGTTTCGCCTATGATTTGAGAAAGTAATAACAATGAAATAAATGGCGAAAGGAAAATAAAGTTACTGATACGAGCAGTATTGGACGTTAACTTTAATGCACTCAACCATAAGATAAAAGTGATCCCCATTTCAAACAATCCCACATAAGAAACTGCCATCCAGCCTTGCCAAGTAATCTGGCTCCATGGATGACCTTCATACCAAGCCAAGCTAGCCGAAAATGGCAATGACACTAAGAAACCAAGTAATACCACCACGACAGGATCAGATTTATTTTTCGTATTGAGGATCCAATAAGATGCCCATAAAAGTGTGGATAATAAGGCAAGAGTAATGCCAAGAGGGCTGTCAAAATTAAGCTCGAATAAATCACCTTTCGTTGCTATCACCAAAACGCCAAAGTAACCTAAACCACATGCGAACCAATCTTGGCGACGAATTTTTTGACCGAGAAAAACTGATGCCATTAAGGTTAATGTAATTGCCCAACTGTAATTTAAAGGCTGTGCTAGAGAGGCAGGTAAAAGCTCATAGGCTTTAAATAATATTAAGTAATAAGCGAAAGGATTGATTAATCCAAGTAAAAGGAAAAACCAAGGGTTACTTAAAAAGACGCAGCCTATTTGCTTAAGCTTTCCTTGATAACCACAAATTAACAGTAATGTGATGGCGGAGACAAGGCTTGCGATTGCTAACATTTGAATTGGGCTAAACTGCGCTAATGTAAGTTTAAAAGCCGTGGCCACCGTTGACCAAAGTAATACCGCACAAAGTCCAAGAATGATGGCGGTACGTTCATTTTTTATATCGCTCATTGGTTATCCATTTCAATGTTAGTAAGGAAGATTTGACAAGAGACTGGACATTTATACAGTATCTAATATTATTTATGTAAGTAAAACAAGCCATAAGGGTTTATATGCACGGGTTCACTTATGATAACGATTTGATAATACTTTGCCTAATAGGGATAACGATTAGCTTGATGATGCTTGCAGTTTGGCTTCGTTATCGTTATCAATCCAAGCAATTGGCAATAGAAGAGAAGCACATTGGTGAAGTGAATTTGTTTCGACAAACGATCCAGCACTTACAGCAATCTAATCTCGAACAGCAAAAAGAATTAGAGCAGCTTGATATGGCTCGTGATAAATCAGAATTTGATGCTCGTCAAGCTTATGGGGAGTTGATGGCAAGCAAGGAGAAGCTAAATTATTTAGAGCTTCAGCAAGTCGAAATGCAGCAATTAAAGCAAGCGAATCAACAGATACAACAGCAATTGAGCGACTATAAAACCGCTAACCGAGAATTAGAAGTTAGGCATACTGAATCACAAAAAGCCGCGCAAGAGAAATTGCAGATACTAGAGCAAGCAGAGAAAAGGCTTAAAGTAGAATTTGAAAGCTTGGCCAACCAAGTATTTGAAGCAAAAGTGAAAAGTGTTGATGAGCAAAATAAGCTTAGTCTAGACGGATTATTGTCACCGTTAAAAGAGCAATTACACGGTTTTAAACAACAGGTTGATACTAGTTTTAATCATGAAGCAAAAGAGCGACACACCTTAGTGCATGAAATTCGTCATTTGCAAAAATTGAATCAACAAATGGCTCAAGATGCCGTTAATCTGACTCAAGCATTGAAAGGTGACAATAAACAGCAAGGTAATTGGGGAGAAGTGGTTCTCGCCAATGTATTAAAAGATTCAGGTCTGCGCGAAGGGCATGAATATCAAACTCAAGTCAGTTTGAATCATGAAAATGGAAAGCGTTATCAACCGGATGTTATTGTTAATTTACCTGAAAATAAGCAAGTCGTTATTGATTCCAAAATGACGTTAGTGGCATTTGAACGTTATTTTAATGGCGTGACCGACGCTGATAAATCTAAAGCCATTACTGAGCATTTAATCGCGATGAGGAGCCATATTAAGTTGCTCAGTCAAAAGGATTATCATCAATTACAAGGGATTACCTCACTTGATTATGTATTGATGTTTATCCCAATTGAGCCTGCCTTCCAATTGGCGATGGAAGCTGATCCTCGGTTGGTGAAAGATGCGATGGAACAAAATATCATATTGGTAAGTCCAACCACTTTACTCGTTGCGCTGCGCACTATTAATCATTTATGGCGCAATGAAAGGCAGAACCAGAATGCTAAACTGATCGCTGATAAAGCAAGCAAGTTATACGACAAAATGCGTTTGTTTGTGGATGATATGGATTCGGTAGGCTCGGCTTTAAATCGGGCACAATCGAGCTACCAAGGCGCTATGAATAAATTATCACAAGGAAAAGGTAACCTGATTCGTCAAGCCGAAGGATTTAAAAGTTTAGGGGTTGAAGTCAAAAAAGAGATTGCACCGAATTTAGCAGAAATTGCGCAAAATGATTTTCACAATGACAGACAATCGCTTGAGGATAAAGTAAACTAAGCGCTCTTTTATTGGCCCAGATCCTCACTGAGATTGAATAATCGGAATAACCATGACGGATAAACAAGTACAATCAGATAATGTAATCATTCAAGACGATACGACTCACTTTGGCTTTACCACTGTCGCAAAAGATAAAAAAGTGGAGAAAGTAGCGGAAGTTTTTCACTCTGTGGCGGCAAAGTACGACATTATGAACGATTTGATGTCGGTTGGCATACATCGTTTATGGAAGCGTTTTACTATCGATTGCAGTGGTGTTCGTCCTGGTCATAAAGTGTTAGATCTTGCCGGTGGTACAGGCGATTTAACTGCTAAGTTTTCTCGTATTGTCGGTGATAATGGCCATGTGGTTTTAGCTGATATTAATAATTCAATGCTGAATGTTGGACGCGATAAATTACGCGACCTTGGCGTGGTAGGTAATGTACATTACGTGCAAGCCAATGCCGAAGAATTACCATTTCCTGATGACCACTTTGATTGTATTACGATTGCGTTTGGTCTACGTAATGTGACGGATAAAGATAAAGCATTGCGCTCAATGTTCCGTGTTTTAAAACCTGGTGGTCGTTTGTTGGTATTGGAGTTTTCGAAACCACAAATGGAAGCTCTGTCAAAAGTCTACGATGCATATTCATTCCATTTATTACCTAAGATTGGTCAAGTGGTTGCTAACGATGCAGATAGTTACCGTTATTTAGCGGAATCTATTCGCATGCACCCAGACCAAGACACGTTAAAAGGTATGATGGACGAGGCTGGTTTTGAGCAAACTAGCTATTACAATTTGACTGGCGGCATTGTCGCATTGCACCGCGGTTATAAATTTTAAGGAATAATCATGCCATTTGAACCTATCGTAACCGGCGTGATTGAAACTGCACTCAATCGTTTGATTCAAGATGATGCAGAATATATTCAGCAAGTGGCTAGGCTAAAAGGCAAAGTCATTCATATCCATTTACAAGAATTAAACCGTAATTTGATTTTTGTTTTTAGTTATCGTGTTGATGTTTTAAGCCAATACGAAGGTAATCCAGATTGTTATTTAAGTTTAAAACTGGCGACATTACCTAAGCTAAAAGACCAATCTAAAATCACGCAATTAATTAAACAAGATCAGTTAGTGCTTGAAGGTGATATCCAACTGGCACAAAAGTTTTCTCAACTAATGGCAGACATTAAGCCTGATATTGAAGAGTGGGTTTCTAGAGTGACGGGCGATGTGGTTGCACATACTTTAGTTCAAGGATTAAAAGCGCCCACACAATGGTTAAAATCAGAAGTTCGATTACAGCAACAACGTTTAGGTATTGTACTAACTGAAGAGTGGAAAGTGGCTCCGAGTAGTTTGGAGGTCGCTTATTTTTGTGATCAAGTTGATGATGTTACCAGTCGAGCGGCTCAGCTTGAACAACGAATCAATCGATGGATGGAAAAATCATGACATTGACTGAGACTCGCCGCTTATACCGAATAGCTAAAATACAGCTTGAATATGGATTAGATGAGTTGCTGCCAACTCATAAGTTAACCAAATGGCCGTTACTGCTTAAAAAACTATTATTTTGGATAACACCGAAGCATAAAGATAAATTGCTTGGAGACCGATTACGATTGGCTTTGCAAGATCTTGGGCCAGTTTGGATCAAGTTTGGTCAAATGATGTCCACTCGGCGTGACTTATTTCCCGATCATATTGCGGATCCTCTGGCTTTATTACAGGACCAAGTCGGCCCATTTGATGGTCAACTGGCTAAAAAGTGTATTGAAAAATCATTGGGAGGACCCGTTGAGCAGTGGTTCGATGAATTTGAGATTGAACCGTTAGCGTCAGCGTCTATCGCTCAAGTCCATACGGCAAAACTAAAAAGTACAGGGCAAGAAGTCGTCTTGAAAGTTATACGTCCTGATATTCGCCCTGTTATCGAAGCGGATTTGAAGTTGATGTATCGGATGGCCAGAATTGTCGCTAAATTCATGCCAGATGCTCGTCGTTTAAAGCCGGTTGAAGTGGTTAAAGAATACGAAACTACCTTAGTTCATGAATTGGATTTACGTTGTGAAGCGGCAAATGCACTGCAATTAAGGCGTAACTTTATTAATAGCGATGATTTATACGTCCCTGACGTCCTGATGGATTTCAGCAGTGAGCATTTAATGGTGTCAGAGCGTATATATGGGGTACAAGTCTCTGATCTTGAAACTCTGGCAAGTAATGGCACCAATATGAAACTTTTGGCTGAAAAAGGGGTGACGGTCTTTTTTACCCAAGTTTTTCGCGATAGTTTTTTTCATGCGGATATGCATCCAGGTAATGTATTCGTTTCACACCAAACACCAGAAAACCCATTATGGATAGGACTAGATTGCGGTATTGTTGGGACGCTAAATAATGAAGACAAACGTTATTTGGCAGAAAACTTTTTAGCGTTTTTTAATCGTGATTATCGACGAGTGGCCGAGTTGCATATTGACTCTGGTTGGGTACCTGCTGATACCAATGTGATTGATTTTGAATCTGCAATTCGTACCGTGTGCGAGCCGATTTTTGCAAAGCCTTTATGTGAGATTTCATTTGGTCATGTGTTATTGAATTTATTTAATACGGCGCGTCGTTTTAATATGGAAGTACAGCCTCAATTAGTACTTTTACAAAAAACGCTGTTATACGTTGAGGGTTTAGGGCGTCAACTTTACCCACAACTAGATTTATGGGAAACGGCAAAGCCATTCCTTGAAAAGTGGATGTTAGAACAAGTAGGACCTAAAGCGTTATTTAAAGCAGTAAAAGAGAAAGCACCATTATGGGCTGAAAAACTGCCAGAGCTACCGGAACTCCTATACGAAACGTTGAAACGTAGTCGTGATATGGATCAAAAACTTGCACGTATTTATGAAGGATATGCATTAAATAAACGTAAACAAGCTACGGGTAAGTTTTTATTTGGTATTGGAGGGACATTAGTCGTATGCTCTGCAATATTACAATTAAGTAGCACTCAATGGCATTCAGATGCCTCTATAGTGAGTGGTGCTGTTGGTCTCATTTTTTGGCTTGCGAGCTGGAAAGCGTACCGTCATTAATTCGTAAACTAGGTGCATTATAATGTGCTCTTTCTTTATATTTTAAACAGTAGATCCGAGGTAGAAAATAATGGGCGGAATTAGTATTTGGCAACTTTTAATCATTGCAGTTATCGTTGTGCTTTTATTTGGTACGAAAAAATTACGTGGTATTGGTGGTGATTTGGGATCTGCGGTAAAAGGCTTTAAAAAAGCCATGAGTGAAGAAGAAAAATCGGCTGATAAGTCAACAGCTGATGATGCTGATTTTGATCCAAAGTCGATTGATCAAGCCAAAACAGATGCATCTGCGCACTCAACAGATACTAAAAAAGAAAAAGAGCAGGGCTAACTGGTGTTTGATATCGGTTTTGGGGAGCTGGTATTAATATCGGTTATCGCCTTGGTCGTACTAGGGCCTGAACGTTTGCCAACGGCTATTCGCAGTGTGAGTAAATTTATTCGCACGGCTAAAACAATGGCTAATAACGTGAAAGATGAGCTATCCCAAGAGCTTAAAATTCAAGAACTACAAGATAACCTTCGTAAAGCAGAGAATATGGGGATGAAAGATTTATCGCCAGAGCTGCAATCCTCTATTGAAGCATTAAAAAAGGCCGCACAAGATGTGCAGCGGCCGTATGCACGAGATGAGGTTGAAGATACTCAAACCGTAGCCCAAGCGGATGACAAAGCATTACCTGATGCAAATAAAGTCACCGATGAGACTTCAACGGAAAGTAAATCTACTGACGCCAATAAAGCGCACTAGAGAGAAATACCGCCTAGATTATTCTATATGAGCTAGGCGTTTTATTATTGAGGCTTTATATGTCCACTCAGGAACAAACTCAACCGTTAATCACGCATCTGATTGAGCTTAGAAATCGAATCTTAAAAGCAATTGCCTCTATTATGGCCATCTTTATTTCGATTGTTTGGTTCTCTAGCCAAATATATGAATTTGTTTCAGCTCCTTTGATCAGCCGGTTACCTCAAGGTGGCAGCATGATCGCAACGGATGTGGCTTCTCCTTTTTTTACACCATTAAAACTGACTTTAGTGGTTGCAGTTTTTCTGGCGGTCCCGCTTGTGCTTTATCAAGTATGGGCATTTGTCGCACCTGGTTTATACAAGCATGAACGTCGCTTAATTGCGCCATTACTATTTTCGAGCTCTTTATTGTTCTACTGTGGTGTGGCATTTGCTTACTATGTGGTTTTCCCTCTTATCTTCTCTTTCTTTACCGCTATTTCGTTAGGAGGAGTGCAATTTGCTACGGATATATCCAGCTATTTGGACTTTGTGTTATCACTGTTTATGGCATTTGGAATTGCATTTGAAGTGCCTGTCGCGATTATTTTACTGTGTTGGACTGGTGCGACCGATGCGAAAACCTTATCGGAAAAACGCCCTTATATTGTCGTCATTGCTTTCATTGTTGGCATGCTATTAACACCACCCGATATGGTGTCTCAAACCTTATTAGCTGTTCCGATGTGTATTTTGTTTGAAATCGGTTTGTTTTTCTCTCGCTTTTATACTCGACCGAAAAATGATGATGGGGATGATGAGAGAGAAGAGGATGCATAGACGTAAAAGCTAGGCGTAGCAATCTTTAAACGTCGAATATATTGTTATAAAAAACGCGATGAACTGTTATTCATCGCATTTTTTATGGGTGAAATATAAAGAATAGTGGTTAGAGATTAAATAATAATTTGGTATTTTTGCTTGTAATCTGGCTGACCTCACTGAGAGACATCTCGCGTAAATCCGCAACTCTTTGAGCAACTAGTTCCATAAAGAAAGGTTCGTTACGCTTACCTCGATGAGGGGTTGGGGCAAGGTAAGGGCAATCGGTCTCTAAAATTACAAAATCCAAATCCAGGTGTGGGATAACGTTATCCATTCCGCCATTTTTAAAGGTTGAAACGCCGCCTAGCCCTAGATGAAAACCAAGTTGGTTAATGGCTTCGGCTTGTGCAAGGCTGCCGCCAAAGCAATGAAACACGCCTCGCAGACTACCATCTTGCTCTTGTTTCAATATCTCTAGAGTTTGATCTATTGAATCTCGAGTATGAATGACAACAGGTAAATTAAGTTCTTTTGCCCATTGTAGCTGGGTACGAAAAGCAAATTCTTGTTGCTGTTGATAGGTTTTATCCCAATAAAGATCAATGCCAATTTCACCAACGGCAATAAATTTATGTTGATTAAACCACTGACGAATGATCGCCAAATCGTGTTCAATATTGTCATTTACATAGCATGGGTGTAAGCCCATCATTGAATGACAAACGTCGGGGTATCGAGCTTCAGTGGCGAGCATTGGTGCGATTGATTCTAGATCAATATTTGGCAGTAAAATTTTTTCAATGCCGATTGATAGAGCGCGTTCAACGACCTGATCACGGTCCTCATCAAATTCAGTTGCATAAATATGGGCGTGGCTATCAATCATAATTAACTCTGTTTATAAATGGTGCACTTAGTATAAATGACTGCAAACCAATCGTCACATGGATTGCGATAATACGAGCTTTCAAGAATAGCTGAGAGTGATATGATAATAAAATACATGGGAGCTAAGCGATGAACGGTAGCTCAAGATAATTAAGGAGAGTTAGGGTGTCTGTATCTATTCAAGGTCAATTTCCGGGTCGTCGTCTTCGTCGTATTCGTAAGCATGATTTCAGTCGTCGTTTAGTGGCTGAAAATAAAGTTAGCGTTGATGATTTGATTTATCCAATGTTTGTTTTAATGGGCAAAAATCGTCGTGAAGCAGTTGAGTCGATGCCAGGTGTAGACCGTCTTTCTATTGATCTTTTATTAGAAGAGGCCGATTACCTATCAAAACTTGGTGTGCCAGCCATCGCACTGTTTCCTGTGGTCAATCAAGATGTAAAATCTTTATGTGCAACCGAAGCATATAATCCTGAAGGATTAGTACAGCGTGCTGTAAAGGCATTAAAAGAACATGTACCTGAATTAGGTGTAATTACGGATGTTGCGTTAGACCCTTATACGACTCATGGCCAAGATGGCATTATTGATGCAGATGGTTATGTGCAAAATGAGGAGACAACTGAAGTCTTAGTTAAACAAGCATTGTCTCATGCGGCAGCAGGTGCTGATGTTGTTGCTCCTTCCGATATGATGGATGGCCGCATAGGTAAAATTCGTGAAGCTTTAGAAAAAGCGGGACTCATACACACTCAAATTATGGCGTACTCAGCCAAATATGCGTCCAACTACTATGGGCCTTTCCGAGATGCAGTCGGTTCAAGTAGCAACCTAAAAGGTGGTAATAAGAAAAATTACCAAATGGATCCAGCTAATAGTGATGAAGCCATCCATGAAGTTGCGATGGATATTAACGAAGGTGCGGATATGGTAATGGTAAAACCGGGTATGCCATATCTCGATATTGTTCGCCGTGTTAAGACTGAATTACAGGTGCCAACTTTCGCTTATCAAGTTTCGGGTGAATATGCGATGCATAAGGCTGCAATTCAAAATGGTTGGTTGAAAGAGAAAGAGACAGTACTAGAATCGTTACTTTGTTTTAAACGTGCTGGCGCAGATGGCATTTTAACTTATTTCGCAAAGGATGTTGCTGAGTGGTTAGCACAAGATAATATTACGGTAGATACAGCGGATCATGAATAATTAGATCTAAATAGTATTGGTTATAAAAATGGAGCCGATTGAGCTCCATTTTCTTGGTTAAATCAAATTAATGATTAATGGCCCGCCTATATCCGTTTGTCGATTAGCTTCTAATTCTAGCTCAGCTTGAGTGAGTGGATTAGATTCTAGCCACTTTTTATCAATGGATAATGTGAGTACATCTTCATTGGAGTGGAGTTTAACCAATGGCTGTAAATTAACATGGCGGCGGTGGGTCAATAAAATGGCAAGACGAAGTATTCTTAGCAAGCGTTTACTACTTTGACTCGACAATGCATGTTGCTCTGGTAG
This sequence comes from Vibrio sp. S17_S38, assembly GCF_014694375.1. Lineage (GTDB taxonomy): Bacteria > Pseudomonadota > Gammaproteobacteria > Enterobacterales > Vibrionaceae > Vibrio. Next base: position 8,900 of record NZ_JAAUWW010000022.1, on the reverse strand, counting down.
TGAGCTCAATTGTTCGCGATAGCGGCGAATCCATTCAGCTAATAGGTACTTTTGTGATCGAGTAAACCCTGGTAAATCTAAATGCTGAATGAGATAAGCTCCGTGCTCTCCACCTTTCTTAAAATCGATGCTTAATCCAATTTCATGTAATTCTGCGGCCGATTGCAGAAGGTAGGGGGCTTGAGACTCATTTACCCATGATTGTTGATTGCATTGTCGAAATAATTGTAATGCCGTTTCAGCAACTTGGTTTGCATAAATTATATCAACTTGGTAGCGTTTTTGTACGCTATCAATAGTTCGTTGGCGAATATCAGATTGTCGCATTTCACTGATCATTTCATAAGCCAGACCTTCACGCAGCGCGCCGCCCGCTAATGTCATTGATTCAATGTTTAAGCTTTCAAAAATAGCGATCAAAATAGATAAACCACTAGGAAAGACCAAAGCCCGTTCCAAAGTTAATCCATCTATTTCTAGTTCTTCTAAATGAGAAGCCAGCATAGCTTGTTTTTGTAAACGCTTAAGTTTACTGAGAGTAATCACTTCATCCATGCCTTGAGCTAGCATGATTTCTTGCAATGCTTGTACGGTACCGCTTGCCCCAACACACACATCCCAACCGAGTTGGGTGTATTTTTCCAGTATAGGCGCGAGTGTTATTTTTGCTGCATTAATTGCATTATCAAAATTGTATTGCGTAAGCTGGCGATCATGAAAGTAATTATCTAACCAAGTTACACATCCCATTGGTAAGCTAATAAGTGCTTGAGTTTCAAATTCTTGGCCAATAATAAGCTCGGTACTGGCGCCGCCAATATCGACTACTAATCGACGACCTAAACCGCCAGAAGTATGAGCGACACCTTTATAAATAGTGGCCGCTTCTTCTTCACCAGAAATGATCTCAATTGAATAGCCGAGAATTTGATTCGCTTTTTGCAGAAAAACATCCACATTGATAGCTGAGCGTAAAGCTGCTGTGCCAACAATACGAATGTTTTCGGCTGGTATATCTTGCAGTCGTTCAGCAAATAAGTCTAAACAGTCCCACCCACGTTGCATTGCGTCTTGGCTTAATTGGTTATTTGTATCTAAACCATTTGCAAGGCGGACTTTACGTTTGATTTTTGCCATAGTTTGCACGCTGCCATCGATATGACGGACAATTAGCATATGGAAGCTATTCGAACCAAGGTCTATAGCCGCGTAAAGTGGTGGTGAAACTGCTGTACTCATAAATCAATCATATCCTTGATTAATTGCTATGCGGTTGGCGTGGGCGACGGTTATTATTACGTGCACCATTACTGCGATTAGAACCACGAGCGCCGCCAGTGTTAGTACGGCGGTTGGTTTGTGGACGACGTTGCAGTCGTATCGCTGGTGGTAATTCGGTTAATAATGCTGATGCATCATATTCTGACATCGGAATAGAATGTTCAATATATTCTTCAATCGCTGGAAGATTAATCGCATAGTCTTCGCAAGCAAAACTAATCGACGAACCACTAGCACCAGCACGACCGGTACGGCCAATACGGTGTACATAATCTTCAGCATCATCTGGCAGATCAAAGTTAAACACGTGTGTTACCGCTGGAATGTGTAACCCACGTGCAGCAACATCAGTCGCGACCAAGAAATCAACGTCACCGCGAGTAAACTCTTCTAGAATTCGCTCACGTTTTTTCTGTGGAACATCACCTGTTAGTAACCCAACACGGTGTCCATCTGCGGCTAAGTGGCCCCATACAGATTCACATTTGTATTTGGTATTGGCAAAAATGATGGCACGTTCTGGCCATTCTTCTTCAATTAATGTTTGAAGTAGTGCCATTTTGTGTTCATTAGATGGATAGAACAATTCTTCTTTGATGTTCGCGCCTGTTTTTTTCTCAGACTCAACCACCACATGCTCAGGATTGTGCATATGTTCAAAGGCCAGTTCTTGTACGCGATAAGACAGCGTAGCTGAAAATAGCATGTTAAGGCGATCTTTTGGCTCGGGCATGCGACGGAACAAGAATCGAATATCTTTAATGAACCCAAGGTCGAACATACGATCGGCTTCATCTAAAACAACAGCTTGTATGCTATTTAAATCGAATACTTTTTGTTTATAAAAGTCGATGATACGACCACAAGTACCAATTAAAATATCCACACCATCTTGAAGTTTGGTTAGTTGTTTATCATAGCTTTCGCCACCATAAGCTAAACCTGCTTTCAAACCTGTGGTTTCAATGAGACCTTCTGCATCGTTATAAATCTGAATCGCAAGTTCACGAGTCGGAGCCATAATGATTGCGCGCGGGCTCGTTTTTGAACGACCCTCAGGAGCATCATTTTTTAGTAAGTGATTAAAAGTAGCAGTAAGAAACGCGAGCGTTTTACCTGTACCCGTTTGGGCTTGGCCTGCAATGTCTTGGCCGGTGAGCAGTACCGGCAACGCCAAGGCTTGGATAGGGGTGCAAAACTCAAACCCTTTTTTCTCCAATCCTTCAATGACTTGGGGTAATAAATCCAAGTCGGCGAATTTTTGCTCTGTGATATGTGTCTTTTTCATTCGCATAGAATATCAGCTTAAGCTTGCAATACGAAAGTAAATCCATTCCAATAGGCAATCTAATTGCTGGTTATCATCCAACCAGCTCATAAAAGTAGACATTGGAGTGGAAGATGAGTGACAAGATTATGCAGCTTTCTGATGAAGGTTTCGAAAACGATGTAATCAAAGCTGCTGGTCCAGTGCTAGTTGATTTTTGGGCGGAGTGGTGTGGTCCTTGTAAAATGATCGCTCCAATTCTTGATGAGATCGCTGACGAATACCAAGGTAAACTTACTATCGGTAAGCTAAATATCGATCAAAATGCTGGAACACCACCAAAATTTGGTATCCGTGGTATCCCTACATTACTTCTTTTTAAAGATGGCAGTGTTGCTGCAACGAAAGTGGGCGCACTATCTAAAACTCAGTTGAAAGAATTTTTAGATGCCAACCTGTAATCGGGTATTGCTTAATTAATATAAAATAACAAACCGCATATGATCACTTATATGCGGTTTGTGTTTTTTAAAGCTAGACGAGCGTTAATTTTAGTGATAATTTATCGCACGTTAAATATACAAATTTTCATTTCATGGCCGATCCTTAAGGTCATATACCTATCTTATAAACCACCAAAAACAGAATCCTATTTTGACAAAACAAGCATCCACCACTATGAATCTAACTGAATTAAAAAACCGCCCAGTCTCTGAACTTGTTGCACTTGGAGAGAGTCTAGGTTTAGAAAACTTAGCCCGTTTGAGAAAGCAAGACATCATTTTTTCTATCCTAAAAGCTCATGCTAAAGGTGGTGAAGATATTTTTGGCGATGGGGTTCTTGAAATTTTACAAGATGGCTTTGGCTTTTTACGCTCGGCAGATTGTTCTTACCTTGCCGGCCCTGATGATATTTATGTATCACCAAGCCAAATTCGCCGTTTTAACTTACGGACAGGTGATTCGGTAGCCGGAAAAATTCGACCACCAAAGGATGGTGAACGTTATTTTGCCCTTCTTAAAGTCAACACAGTCAACTTTGATCGCCCAGATAACGCCCGTAACAAAATCCTTTTCGAAAACTTAACGCCTCTGCATGCTAACGAACGTATGGTTATGGAGCGTGGTAATGGCTCAACGGAAGATATTACGGCTCGAGTTTTAGATTTAGCATCTCCAATTGGTAAAGGCCAACGTGGTTTGATTGTTGCTCCGCCAAAAGCCGGTAAAACAATGCTATTGCAAAACATTGCACAAAGCATTGCGCATAATCATCCTGAATGTGAATTAATGGTGTTACTGATTGATGAGCGCCCAGAAGAAGTAACAGAAATGCAGCGCTTAGTGAAAGGAGAAGTTATTGCTTCTACCTTTGATGAACCAGCTTCACGTCATGTTCAAGTGGCTGAAATGGTGATTGAAAAAGCAAAACGCCTGGTTGAACATAAGAAAGATGTTGTTATTTTGCTTGATTCGATTACTCGTTTAGCTCGTGCTTACAACACCGTGATTCCATCATCAGGTAAAATATTGACAGGTGGTGTTGATGCTAACGCGTTGCATCGCCCTAAACGTTTCTTTGGTGCCGCACGTAATGTTGAAGAAGGTGGCAGTTTAACTATTATTGCAACCGCGCTTGTCGACACTGGCTCTAAAATGGATGAAGTTATCTATGAAGAGTTTAAAGGTACTGGTAATATGGAATTGCACTTAAACCGTAAGATTGCGGAAAAACGTGTTTTCCCTGCCATTGATTTCAACCGTTCAGGTACGCGTCGTGAAGAGTTATTGACCAAAGGCGATGAGCTACAGAAAATGTGGATTTTACGTAAAATCGTTCATCCTATGAGCGAAACGGATGCCATGGAATTCCTCATCGATAAACTGGCCATGACCAAAACTAATAATGAGTTCTTTGATGCTATGCGTCGTCAATAACGGCCCTATAGAATAAGATCATTGATTTAACTTTCTATCACCGCTCACATTGAGCGGTGATTTTTATTGTATGAGCGAAAAATTCGTAGCAGTATGGCTCGATAGTAAAAAGGAAGAATTATTTATGCACCAAGGACGGTTTGCATTCATTCTTTTGTGTGTTGTTTTACTGACAAGTAAGCTTGCATCAGCAACATCAATCTCAAGAGAAGAAGCACAGCAATGGTTAAAAAAACCTCAAATTAGTATTGTCGTTGATCAGTTATATGATAATGCAGCCAAAAACGATACAGATCAGTTGGCACTACGACTCGAATCTTTATCTATGCCAAATCAAGAGATCACTCGTTATCTCTTATTAAAAAAATTAGAAACATCACAGTTTGTCTTAAGCCCAGAAATGGCCGCATTTGTTTTTTCGCAAACTAAACATTCACCCGCTTATACGATTGAGGAGTCGGGGGATGGTTATCAAACAATGATCCCCGCTTTTAATTCCTCTGTTGTGGCGACTCGTTTAATGCGAGCACGAAGCAAAACACAATCTAATTTAGATTTTATTTTATCTGTTGAGGAGCGCAACCTTGAACTGCATCAATGGCTGAAAGGTTCCGATAGCCAAATTAAGCAGCGAGAGTCATTATTAATTTCTGCTATGGATAGCTTATCACCACAAGCGGTGTCTTATTTAGTTAATCAAATTGCAGGAGATAAAGTCATTCAATGGCTGCCAACGTCGGCTGTGATGGTTAAATTGGCTCAAGTTTCGAAAGATCCTCGTATTTATCATTTACTCTGGAGGATGAAAGGAAGTACGGAACTTGAAAATGAAGTGAATAGACTCGCCTCTATTGGTGATGTTTTTTCAACACAACAATTGATCAATGCCGTGGGTAATCCAGCATTAAAATCAATAGCAATGATAGGCTTAATCAAGATAAAGCCTATGCCAATTGGGTTAGAGCAATTTTTTGTTTCTCGATTAAATAAGGATGAAGATGGAGAAGGTTTGAGGGCGCTGTTAATTAAGAATGGATATGAGTCTTGGTTGCAGCAGCTGAGCGGAAGTGGATTAATTCCTATGACATCATCGTTGATTAAATAAGATATAAGAATAACAAAAAACAGTTTGAGGCGAGATCGTAAGTTTGAATCAGTATATAATGACAATTATTATCAATAACGAATAGAAGTGTTATGAGTTTTAAGAATTTACGCGATTTTCTAACTCACTTAGAGAAGATCGGACAACTCAAGCGTATAACTCATCCAATTGATCCTCATTATGAAATGACGGAAATAAGCGATCGTACATTACGAGCTAGTGGCCCTGCTTTATTGTTTGAAAACCCTATTGGATACGATATGCCAGTGCTGACCAATTTATTTGGTACGGCGGAACGTGTTGCCATGGGGATGGGGCGAAGTGAAGTAAAAGAGTTGCGAGAAGTAGGCAAACTATTGGCCTACCTTAAAGAGCCTGAACCGCCTAAAGGTTTTAAAGATGCTATCAATAAGCTGCCCGTATTTAAGCAAGTTTTAAATATGCCAGTGAAGCGCCTTCGGCGTGCATCATGCCAAGATATTATTTTAAAAGGCGACGAAATCGATTTAGATAAAATTCCTGTCATGAGCTGTTGGCCTGGTGATGTCGCGCCGTTATTGACTTGGGGATTAACTATAACCAAAGGGCCAAATAAGAATCGTCAGAATCTTGGTATCTATCGTCAACAAAAAATCAGCAAAAATAAAATCATTATGCGTTGGCTCGCTCACCGTGGCGGTGCGTTAGATATGAAAGACTGGATGGAAACGCACCCAGGAAAACCATTCCCTATTTCAGTTGCCTTTGGAGCGGATCCCGCGACTATTTTAGGCGCAGTCACCCCTGTTCCCGATTCATTATCTGAATATGCTTTTTCTGGGTTGTTACGAGGCAGTAAAACGGAAGTCGTGAAATCTGTTAGCAACGATCTTGACGTTCCAGCAAGCGCTGAAATTGTACTGGAAGGCTATATTGATCCAAATGAACTTGCCGATGAAGGACCTTACGGTGATCATACTGGGTATTTTAACGAAGTAGAAAAGCATCATGTTTTTACTATTACCCATTTAACGATGCGTAAGGATGCGATTTACCACAGTACTTACACCGGCCGCCCACCAGATGAGCCTGCGGTATTAGGTGTCGCCCTGAATGAAGTGTTCGTTCCAATCTTACAGAAACAATTTCCAGAAATTGAAGATTTTTATCTTCCACCTGAAGGCTGTTCATATCGAATGGCCGTTGTGAAAATGAAGAAGCAATATCCTGGTCACGCCAAACGCGTGATGATGGGGGTGTGGTCTTTTTTACGTCAATTTATGTATACCAAATTTGTTATCGTGTGCGATGGAGAGGTTGATATTCGAGATTGGTCAAGTATTAGTCATGCCATGATTCTAAATATGGATCCGATCCGGGATACGACTTTAATTGATAATACACCAATTGATTCACTCGATTTTGCTTCACCAGTTGTTGGTCTAGGCTCTAAGATGGGATTAGATATAACCCAGAAATGGGCTGCAGAACTTGCGATTTCAAATGATGAAAATTCATCGCTAAGTGAATCTAGTTTAAAAGATGCTGAGCTCGCTGAATTGCATCAAAAGTTTCCTGAAGTGTTGGATTGGTATTTTCCATGTGGCTTTGAATACTCACAAATGATGATTATAAGCATGGAGAAGAAAGAAGCTGGTCATAGCCGACGTTTGATGAAGGCGCTTTGGGAGTATCTAGAACCGTTGATAGACACTCGTTTCATTATTGTTTGCGAGGGTGATGTAAATATTCGAGATTGGAATGATGTGATTTGGGCTGTGACGACAAGAATGGATCCGACAAGGGATACTTTAATGTTGAAAGAAGGGCCTGAAAATTCTTATATTCGTTCTAAGATGGGTTTAGATGCTACCAATAAATGGCCTGGTGAAGCGGTAAGAGAGTGGGGAACACCGATTAAAAAAGATCCCGCGATTGTTGAAAGAATTGATTCTATCTGGAAATCGTTAAATATTTTTCCAGACAATAAATAAAATGTCTTACAAAGTTACGTTACTCCCTAGCCAGCAAGAGTTTGATGTAGACACTGATCAAACCATTCTTGAGGCGGCTGAGCAATATGGGATATACATTCCTAGCCGCTGCCGAGCTGGAGTGTGTACAATGTGCTTATGTAAAAAAATCGAAGGGAATGTACTTTATGCTCTTGAACCGGTTCTTACACAAAAAGAGCTGACTCAAGGGTGGATATTTCCATGTTTGGCTTATGCAACAAGTCACTTAGTTTTATTATTTGATGAGTGACCAAGAGGAAACTATGACGATCATATGCACGGTAAAATCGATAGAACCATTAGCTCGCAATACTTATCGAATCCTGCTACACCCAAAAACCCCAGTGAGTTATAAGGCAGGGCAATATTTGATGGTAGTTATGGGGGAGGAAGATAAAAGGCCATTCTCAATTGCAAGTAGTCCATGCCGACATAGTGGCGAGTTAGAATTGCATATTGGAGCCGCCGATCATAATGCGTATGCAATAGAAGTGGTAGAGTCGATGAATCATGCTTATGCTAACGATCAAGCGATAGAGATTGATATACCCCATGGTACTGCTTGGTTGCAGACTGAATCTGCACGTTCGATATTATTAATTGCTGGCGGAACTGGGTTTAGTTATACACGATCAATCCTAGACCATTGTATCAGCCAGAAATTTTCTCAGCCCATTTATATATATTGGGGTGGAAAAGATAGTGAGCAGTTATACGCAATGAAAGAGCTTAAACAAATTGCTGCAGTGAATGAAAACGTACATTTTATTCCTGTGATTGAAGCTCAAGAAAAGGAGTGGAATGGAAGGCAAGGCAATGTTCTGGAAATCATAGAACAAGACTTCTCCTCATTAATTGATTTTGATATCTATATAGCTGGTCGTTTTGAAATGGCTGGAGCAGCAAGAACGCGCTTTGTTGACTTCAAGCAAGCACAGAAAGAAAGAATGTTTGCTGATGCGTATGCTTTTATTTAGTAATACGTGCTGTATCGATGATTAAAACACCAAAAAGGAGCCTTGTTGCTCCTTTTTTCATCGAACTAAAAATAAATACTAAAAATTATAAAAAAGCCCTTGCCAATGTGAACTTGATCTCTATAATGCGACCTCACTGACACGGAGCACACAGCCTAGCGGCAGCAACGAGTCAGAGGTCACAACCTTCTCAAAAAGGGTAACGAAAAAAGATTGTAGAAAGTGTTTGACACCATCAATCAAATCGTTAAAATGGCCGCCCTCTTAACCGGAAAGCAAAAAGCTTGCCACGTTAAGATTGCTCTTTAACAATTTAAACCTATCAATCTGTGTGGGCA
>NZ_JAAUWW010000021.1 GCF_014694375.1 Vibrio sp. S17_S38 | reverse complement strand
TGGTTAACATAATCACCATCCAGTTTTGTTAAAACTGAATGATACCAAGTGGATCAATTTTCAATTGGTGTTAGTGGATCATTTTTGCACTGGTGGTGACACTGATTGACGAAGCGTCGATGCTAGACGCTTACACTATGTGGCGTTTGGTTACTTTGTTCTCCGACAAGTCAAGGATCGTACTCGTGGGAGATCCTAATCAGTTACCTCCGATCAATGCAGGGTTAATTTTGCATGATGTTATTAAGAGTGGGGTAATCAATCATGTCGAACTAGATGTGGTTAAGCGACAAGGCGCTATTAGTTCTATTCCTGCGTATTCGAATGACATACGCAATGGCAATAAGCCATCTTCTTTAACGACGTCTGATATTACGTTCCATGAATCAAGTGATGACCTGCTTCAGGACGCTGTGTCGGTGTATTTGAAATACGACAGGGCGATGATTGTAGCATCGACGAATGCCACCGTAAGAAATGCTAACCTCAAGTTACAAGCAGAGGTGAACCCTAATGGTCGGTTACTTGATCTAACAAATATGCCGATCACTAAAGGAAACTATGAGTTCAGAGAAGGCGACCCAATAGTTATAACCCTGACAAACTATAAATACGATGTTCAAAATGGCACTTTGGGCGTGATAACAAACGCTGAAGCAACCGAAGAGTATGCATGTGTCATTGAGCTAGAGGATATTGGCGAGGATGGAAGCAAAAGATCTTTAAAGGTCGATTGGCAGCTATTCGAATACATAGAGCTGGCTTACGCACTAACGCTACATAAGTTGCAAGGCTCGCAAGCTGAGAATGTAATCGTGCTGCTGGAGCGAAGCTTGTTGCTTGATCGAAGTTGGCTTTATACAGCCATAACACGAGCCGAAAGTAAGGTACATATCATTGGTAAGGAGTATGACTTTCAGTATGGGATAAACAAGCGCAGTGCTTTGGATACACGCAAAACAGCTTTGTCAGAAATGTTGAAAAATGCTTAAATAGAGCTGAATTAAGTAAAAATGCGGATGTTTTTACACGTTTGGCTCGTGAAAGGTTGATTTTTCAAATGGGGTCAGTATCTCTATATTTTTGATTAATATGGAAATTTTAATTGTACTGACCCTGTTTTGGTTTTATTTGTCTTAGTTAACCTTTATAGTCGGTATTAAAGAAAAGTTTTTGTTAAGTTTTATCGCCCAGCTTAATAAATATTTATACTATAAAAAGCCGCAATTTTGCGGCTTTTGTTATATTTATATAAAGTAATATATGTTTTATTATCGTTTAAGTAATAATATTAAGCTCATATATACCATAAGTTCATACATACCAAAGTAAGACGGGTATAGCAGGATGCTAGTAACGAATTAAATGGAATAGTTAAATGAGATATACTCCAACATTAAAGATAAGCACTCGTTTAGTCTCCTTTGTTACCATCATTGTGCTTGCCGCTATGTTTATTTTATTTGTTGGCGGTGTTTTTACCTTCCAGAAAATGGGTAATGATTATATAGACCAAAATTTAAAACGTCTTACCCAGGTGGTTGATCAGGAATTGTCTTCTTCACAAGATTTTGATTCTATGCGTCATTGGTTACCTAAATTGTTACAAACTAATAATGTTGCTGAATTTAAATTAACCTCTTCAGCTGGTGTGATTTATTTATTTACCGATACTGCGCTAAAACAACCCGCTCAAGATGCTTCACTTCTTTATCAAAAAGCTATCCCTTTAGATCAAAATACTGGCTATGTTGCGTCATTTAAAATCATGCCTCTTTACACCAATAATAATTATTCTTTTCAAGCTTTTTCCTCATTAACTTTAGCCGTTGCTCTGGTTGTTTTTTGTTTGATTCAAGGTTTGAAGTGGTTAAAAGAGCAACTGTATGGCTCTGAATTGCTTGAAGAACGTGGACGAATGATACTTGCTGGACAGGTTGAAAAATTTGCGAAAGGGGATGAAAGAGAATGGCCTTATACCGCAAGTGAAGCTTTAGATAGATTGATTGATGAATTACAAGATGCTCGTCAAGAAAGGAGCCGTTTTGATACTTTCATCCGTACACATACCTTTCTAGATCAGTTAACAGGGGCTGCTAACCGAGTATTATTTGACAGCAAATTAGAATCTGCTTTACAAGAAACAGGGGTGACAGGTGGTGTATTAGTCGTCTCACTTAATGACTGGGAAGATATCGCTGAGGAGGCTGGTAAAGGACAAGCTGACGCCTTCTTAATTGAAGTTGGCCAAGTCTTATCAAATCTGATTCAAAAATACCCTAATTCGGTTTTTTCTCGATATTATGATTCCCAATTTGCTTTAATGATACCTCATCAATCTGAAAAAGAAATTTCAACGATGGCTGCTCAGTGCATTAATCAATTAAAAAAACTCACTCCACCAGAGGGAGGGGATATAAATAATTGGTGTCATATTGGCTTAAGTGCCTTTTCTCAAGGAGAGCGCCGTGGACGAATTATCGATGAAGCAGAAACTGCATTAAAAACGGCTCGTCTTGATGAACTCAATGGTTGGGCTCGATATAAAAAGAAAATGAGTACATCTCTTGAATATCGAGGAGGGGTTCGTTGGAGAAATTTATTTGATGTAGCTTTGACATATGAAGGTATTATTATTTTTCAGCAACCTTGCTATTTAATTAATGAAAGCCGCCAAGACATCGAGCATTATGAGCTATTTACAAGAATAAGAGATGAATCTGGTGCGGTTGTTAAAGCTTCTAGATTTTTAACCGCCATTGAACAAGTTGGGTACGAGAAAAAATTAGATCAAACGAGCATTAATGTTATTTTTACTCATCTCAAAGAAAGCGACACTAGCACCAATTATTCAATTAATCTCTTTGTAGAACCATTTAAAAAGAGGGCTTACACAAACTGGCTTCGTTATGAATTATTACAATTACCAAAAAATGTAAGACATAGGCTATCTTTTGAGTTTGTAGAAGGCAGTTTGGTTAATAATTTGGACTGTATGCGACCAGTTGTAAAAATGCTTGCTGGTTTAGGCTGTAAGGTAATTGTTAATCAAGTTGGCCGAACAATTGTGAGCACTCATTATACGAAAGATTTACCTATTACGTATTTAAAATTACATCGAAGTTTAATTAAACAGATTCACTTACGCAGTGAGAATCAATTATTTATTCGAAGCTTATTGGGTTCATGTGTCGATAACGATATCAAGATTTTGGCAGTTGGCGTTGAAGATGAAAAAGAGTGGAAAGTACTCGATAGTTTAGGCTTAAGTGGGGCTCAAGGTCGATTTTTTGAACCTGAATCTCAGCTATTACCACTAGAACTGTCATCATTAGAACTAACAAAAAATGAAACATTAACTAAATCGATTAAACCAGGCCGAAGGAATCGTTGGCGATAACGGTTAGTAATAATAGAGGAAAGTAACAACATCATGAGTATGACCTCATTTCTACAAAGGTTTACTTCGAAGAAGCCAGGTAAGTCATCACTGAGTATTGTTATATTCAGTGATGGTATTTATTTGTCAAAAATCACCGAAGAATCAGCGATCGAGCCAGCCATTGTCTTAAAGTTAGAGGATAAAAATTGGCAGACTCAATTAGGCGTTGCTTTAGATAACGAAGGTTATAACAACCTGCAAGCTAGTGTAACGCTAGGTTCACACCTTTATCATAGTTATCAAATAGATAAACCAGCCATACCTAAAAATGAATGGTCAGTTGCTTTACCTTTTTTATTAAAAGATCTTATCACAGGTCGTATTGCCGATATTATTTCTGATGGTGTGGAACTTCCGCACAGTACTAAAATACAAGCTTATGTCATTACTAAAAAGCTGTTGGATGAGATTCAATCTGAACTCATCCAGCGTAATATTGAATTACTGCAAATATTGCCAGAAGATCAAGTTTGGGCAGTTAATTCTCATTCATCTCCTTTTATGCTGCTTCACCGCAATAGTAATAGCGAATTTAAAATTGGCGCTTTTGTTGATGGGGTTTCTGTTTTCCACCGTACTATTCGAGGTGTCGTACCTCCGATTACGGGGAATTTTTCAAGTTCTCTTCTACAAGATGATTTAGCATTAGAACTGCAACGATCAATGGATTATTTGTCGTCCCAATTGAAGCAAGTTCAAATTAATAAATTGATGCTGTGCTGTGATGATGAAGACGTTGAAGAGTTGCAAAAAGAGTTACAGGACCGTTTGAATATCAATGTTGAACCACTGAGACTTCGCCATGGAGGCAATCAAAGCGGTGGTATCTTGGCGGTTGAGGCTTATAAGCATGGTTTGCAAGGTATCAATCTTTATCCCGCTCATTTACAACCGCAAAAAGAATGGTTCGATTTAAACCTTATTGTCTCTAGTTAGGCATTGATTTCTTTTATTATGATGATTATTTATGGTGTTTACAGTTATCAAAATAATAGCTTAAGTAACGAAGTATCTAAGCTTAATCATGAATCTACGACGCTGTTAACGGAAAAAAAATCACTCGATCAAAAATTAATAGCACACAAACCTTCTCCAGCAAAAATTGCGGCTATTTCCCGTTTAAAAGAAGATGTGAAAACGAAACAAGATTCTCTAAATGTGATTAACAGCTTTGATGATGAAAAACTAGAAGGCTACTCAGGTGTCATGTCTAGTTTAGCGAATTTGAATCGGAACGATATATCGCTAAATAGCATCCAAATTGATGATAATAAGCTTAATGTTCAAGGTTATGCTCGAAACCCTGAAGTGGTTCCTAGCTGGGTTGGGCAATTTAAAGATGAATTGAGTTTAGTCGGTCGAACGTTTGAGCATTTATCTATCGGTCGAGACGATAAAGATAATGTCATTTTCTCTTTACGTTCGAAATCAGGGAATCAAAAATGAAACAGCAATGGTCAGATCTGAACGAGAAATATACGCAGCTTTCTTCTCGAGAGAAGTGGATGATCGCTGGCGCAAGTTGGGTTGTGATTCTATTCCTATTTTTTGCCTTCTTACTTGAACCCGCTTCGATTAAACATCGAGATTAAACTCATTAAAAGGATCTATAGGCCAATTATATGGTCAAATTACTCAGATTAATAAAAAATTGAACACTAACCCTGATATAGAAGTTGATAAACAATACGGCCTTTTAATGAAGCAAAGCGAAAATTTATCATTACGCTTAGAGGGAGTAGTGGATAGTTTAGTGACTCCAACTGCTATGGCGAGTTTACTTCAAAGTGTGCTGGATCAAACTCATAATCTCAAATTGATTTCACTCGAATCTCAGCCAAGTGAGCCAATAACATTGAGTGATTCATCTGCGGATATTGGCTATTATATTCACCCAGTTAAAATAGTAATCACGGGAAAATATTTTGATATTCAAAAATATTTGTCGCAGCTAGAGCAAATGCCGATGAAATATTACTGGCGAAGTTTTGACTATAATGTGAGCGACTATCCAACGGCTGAATTAGTGTTAGTCGTATACACGCTTGGTGCAAAACAGGAGTTTATAGGTGGCTAGATCCTTATTGTTAGCACTTCTTGTTATGACGTCTCATTGTGCATCTGGTGCGCAAGATCCTACCGCCCCATTAGGTTGGCTATCTGCATCAGAAAAGCCTAAACGTGTTCAATATAATGTACCTGTTTTACAAAGCATTATTTGTCAAAAAGATAGCCCGTGCATCGCTATTTTGAATGATAAAGTTATAAGCTCTGGTGAGTCTATTAATGGTTATCGTATAAACAATATTGATGAAAAAAAAGTGACGTTAACTCGCGGCTCTAAAACATGGCATTTAGAACTCTTTACACAAGTTATTAAACATTAAGGTTGCAAAGTTAATATGCGCAAAATCATTATAAGTATCATGATGGTCTCATTAATGGGATGTTCGATGGGACATCGAGATCCGGTTGAAATCAAGCAAGCCTTAAATGAAGCCGTGAATGATAATAATAGTAGCTCGATTGATGATCTGCCCGATTCCGTTCAAGCGGATTTAATGCCTGATATTGAGGGTGTTAAAGGAAAGTCTAAGCCGGTAAAGCGTTTTCGAGTTCAAGCTCAAAATGTGGATGCAAAAGCATTTTTTGCAAGCTTAGTTCAAGGAACAGATTACAGCACGATTATTCACCCTGATGTGTCGGGTAAAATTACCTTAAACCTTTCTGATGTCACTTTAGATGAGGTATTGAATTCGGTGCGTGATATTTATGGTTACGATATTGCCAAGAGCGGTAAGGTTATTCAAATTTACCCAGCAGGTTTGCGGACTGAAACCATTCCTGTGGATTATTTGCAATTTAAACGTAAGGGCTTGTCATTAACTACGATCACAACAGGGTCTGTGACATCTGAATACGACGATAACAATAACAGCAGCAGTAATAGCAGCAGTAATAGCGGAAGTAATAGTAATAATGGAAACGGCAGTTCTTCAAGTGAGACGAACTCGACAGGAGGTACTCGTATTGAAACCACCAGCGAAAGTGATTTTTGGCCTCAGCTGCAAAAAGCGGTAAAAGCAATGGTGGGCAATGATGGAGGTCGTAGTGTGATCGTTTCACCTCAAGCCAGTGTAATTACGGTTCGTGCTTATCCAAATGAATTACGTGAAATTCATAAATTCTTAGGTATTTCAGCCAAGCGCATGCACCGACAAGTGATCCTTGAAGCGAAAATCATGGAAGTCACATTAAGTGATGGCTATCAGCAAGGTATTAATTGGTCTAATTTAGGTGGTTCGATTGGTGGTACGACTATTTCAGGTGGAACTTCAGGCGGTGGGAGCATCCCTGGCTTAAATACGATTGGTGATTTATTGGGGGGAGGCACCAATGTGGTGGTGTCTGATGGTAACTTTAGTGCTGTTATGAATTTCATGGCGACTCAAGGCGATCTCAATGTACTATCTAGCCCTCGAGTAACCGCTGCCAATAACCAAAAAGCGGTAATTAAAGTCGGACAAGATCGTTATTTTGTCACTGGTGTTGATGGTGAAATTTCTGGTGGTGATAATAGTATTGCCAGCCAAAATGTTGACTTAACACCATTTTTCTCTGGTATTTCACTTGATGTGACACCACAGATTGATGATAAAGGTAATGTCATGCTACATGTTCATCCTGCGGTTATTGAAGTGGAGACTGATAACCAAGAGATTGATCTCGGCAATGATCAAGTGCTGAATCTACCCTTAGCAAGAAGTTCTATTCGTGAATCTGATTCAGTTGTGCGAGCAAAAGATGGCGATGTGGTTGTGATTGGCGGTTTGATGAAAACCAGCACACTTGAGCAGACAACAAAGGTCCCATTATTAGGTGATATTCCGGGGCTTGGTTGGTTATTCCGTAATACTAATCAGATAACGCAAAAAACTGAGTTAGTTATTTTGCTTAAACCAACTGTAGTGGGCGTGAATACTTGGTCTCAAGAAGTTGAGAAATCAAGAGACCTATTGCAAGAGTGGTTCCCAGACTCTAAATAATGATATACCACTCTTATTTTGGCTTTCATCAGGCCCCTTTTAACCTGACGCCGACAACGGCGCTTTTTCATGGTCTTGAACCTCATTTTGAGGCAATTCAAACCGTGTTAAGTGCTGTTGATATGGGGGAAGGAATTATTAAAGTGACGGGTGAAGTTGGCACCGGGAAGACTTTGGTTTGCCGTATGTTGATCAATCACTTAAATGATCGCCTACATTTAATCTATCTACCGAATCCAATTTTAAGTGCCCTAGAATTAAAACAAGCAGTGGCACATGAGTTATCGATACCCAATACTTTGGATTCTGGCAGTTTGGTTGATGCGATTCATATAAAGTTATTGGATATTCATCAAGCGGGACAAAGTGTGGTAGCGCTGATTGATGAAGCTCAAGCCTTGAGTGATGAAGCGATTGAAACCTTACGTTTGTTTGGCAATTTAGAAACGGAACATCGAAAGTTATTACAAATTGTTATTTTGGGGCAACCCGAATTGGATGCAAGATTATCTCAACATAGTCTGCGCCAATTTAGGCAACGTATAACGTTTAGTGCAAAATTACGACCATTAAGCTTATCTGAAACGGTGGCTTATATTGACCATCGATTGATGAAGAGTGGTGGTAGTGGTGAGGTTTTTTCATTGTCGTTAAAAAAATCGATATGGAAAGCCACACAAGGCATTCCGAGAATGATTAATCAGGTATGTCATAAGAAAGTGGTTCGATTTTAGTCGATGGTGTTTCCGCTTCGGTTAAGTTTGGTTATCCCTTGGCTACATCAGCATCCTTAACCACATTTGTCGATGGCGTTGATAACGATTGGACAATAAATCCGACGAATACAGGCATTACTCATGTTGGTGGTATCGCCTTTGGGTATGATTATTTGTCTTGCGTTGTTATTTATCAAGAAGCCATTTCAGCTAATCAACCAGCTACCGTTGAAGTGAAAGGTAATGCTGATAATTGTGTTTCTCCCGACGAATCATCACCTGCGGTTGATGATGACTCGATTTTTGGCATTAATTAAACTATTTATTTAATTAATTAAGGTGTTTACCATGCCCAAACGTTTTCATATTCAACGTGGGTTTACTTTAATTGAATTAATGGTTGTGATCATTATATTAGCGATCCTTTCTGTATACGCCGCTACACGCTTTCAAGGTCCATCCTCTTTCTCGCCTTATGCAGCTCAAGCGCAAGCTATCTCAGTTATCCGCCAAATTCAATTGGCACGTATGCAATCTAATACTCAAAATGGTTCAACTAATGATAATTATATCTTGAGTATTACCAGCAACTGCTTAGGCTCAAAAATGTCTTGTAGTGGTATCTCTGATCTGAGTAGTAAAGTTGAAGTCGATGGACAAGAGATGCAGTTTTCGCCATCTAATGTATTTATTGAATTTGATTTGCTTGGACGACCTTATTTGCTTGGTAAGCCAATGCAGAATCAAGATTATGAGATAACGATTTCTTCAATCACCAATGAAAGCACCAAAGTATGCATCAATACGGAAGGGTTTGTTTATGGTTGCTAACCGTTTTTCTGCCCGATATCTAAAGCAAGGTTTTACCTTAATCGAAAGTATTGTTGCTATGGTAGTGATGGCAATTGCGATGACGATATTATTTTCAATATTCTTTCCTCGAGTTGAAGATTCAGGCCGCCCGCAATATATAGTTCGAGCCTCTGCTTTAGGCCAAAGTATGATGAACACAATTTTGTCACGTGGCTTTGATGAAAAAAGCGATCCTAGTGGTGGCTTGATTCGTTGTGATGACACTACGGCTAATACTGATATTACCTCAAATGCAGAATCATGCCTTGGTGCAACCGGATCAAATGAAGGTCCGGATGTTAGCGCTTTTGATGATGTTGATGACTATATTGGCTGCTGGTATTCAAACTCAGCACAGTCGGAATGCTCATCTGATTTTCCTAGTAAATCTTATGCATTAACCAATATTGTGAATGATGATTGTAAAGAAGGCAGTAGTCAGGAATGTTATCCCAATTTTAAAGTGATTGTGAATGTTGAAAATGCAAATAGTGCTGAACTAACGCCAAATCAACCCGACAATACTCACATCATGAAAAAGATCACCTTAATTATTTCCGCTCAACATTATGAAAAATTCACATTAGTAGCCTATCGAGGGAATTACTAATGATGAAATTCCCACAAATTAAGCAAGCTGGATTTACCTTAATTGAGCTGATCATCACCATTGTAGTCATGGCGATTATGATCATGGGGATTGCAGGTTTTGTTGAGCTTGGCACTAAAGGTTATGCTGATACTGTAGATCGCCAGCAATTACAAAATCAAGCTAGATTTGTGGTCGAAAAATTAACTCGCGAAATTCGTCATGCTGTACCTAATAGCTTTGAAAAAACAGATAAATGCATTTCTTTTTATCCCATCGATTATGCTGGAGCATATGCAGTATTACCCACTACGGATGAGTCGACTTTTAAATTTGTTGTGGTGAGTGGTGGTATTACAGACCCTACTAAATTGAATGGAAAAAAACTTGTCATTAATCCGAGTACTCAAGGCGACTTTGACATTAATAGCAGTAACAGTATTGAACTTAAGAATGTTAGTTATGATAAACACATCTTTTCTACAACGGTGGATTCAGTCGAATTTAACCAAGGGACAGTGGTTAATTCAGTTGGTAATCGTCTTTATATTTATTCTAATAAGGTGAAGTACTGTATTGATGGTTCTCAATTAACTCGTGAATTTAATGATAGTGGCAATCCAATTCAAGTCGGAGAAAACTTAACCGATCGTTCATCTTTTGCGAGTGGCAATACCAATGATTTATCGTCTGATTCTCTTGCCCGAAGTGGGCTCGTTCATATCCGCCTGTACTTCAAGCAAAATGATGAAGTGACAAATTATGATAGTGATATTCAAGTACTGAATGTGCCATAAATGAAGGGGATGAGAATGAATCAAATGATAAATAGCATGCCTTCATTCAAGAGAACGCAATCTGGCAGTGTTTTGATTGTGGTTATTTTTGTGATTGTCGTGATGGGCTTACTCGCTGGCACTATGGCGCGTTTAGAATGGTCGAATCAAGATACACAGAGCCGAGAAATTATGGGCACTAGAGCTTGGTTTATGGCTCACTCTGCTAATGAATGGGCGCTGACACAGTTATTTCCTTTAGGTAAAAGTAGTAGCGATTGGTCTGCATTGGAACAACGTTGTAATAACCTGCAGCTTACTGCTGATCTGAACAACTCAGTTAACAAGGCCATGGCGGCACTTTTTTCTAATGAAACGGAATATAAGAATTGCGCCATTAAAGTATTAGCCTGCTCTCCACATATTTTATCTGCGGAAGATAGCGGTAATGATAAAAAATACAGTTTCTTTAAGGTTCATGCGATGGCTCAGTGTGGGGATAATCAGAGTCTATTCCAAGTTGAACGCGCGCAAGATGTTGTGGTGAAGGGAGTTAAGTGATGCGTAGTCGTTTTTGTCTTATTTTGCTATTACTCATCTCTTTTTATTCAAAGGCTGATATTGATTATTGTCAGTACTTCACTGAACCTGTGCAAAGCTGGGGGAATGATGGCGAAATTAACTTATTGAGTCCTGATATATTTTTAGAAGGGTGGTCGGAAGGATACCAAAATAAATATTTATCTAATGGCGTACTTCAAGTGCCTTTTAATAAAACGCGTGATACTAATAGCTTATATCAACTGACGAATGATAGTTGTGTAACATCGGAAGGTAATAGTGACTGTGCATTAAGAAGTGGTCAGACTCCGCCTCCTTTAGCACCTGTGCCTGCAAACTTAAATCCAGTTTGGGGAACCGAAAGCTTAACTCTTGATCAATATAACTACACTACTGTTTGTGGCTCAAGTTCAGCATGCCAATATGTTGAAAATGGAAATAAAGTATTAATTTATATTAGTGATAATTTAAAGTCATTGAAGGTATCCAGTTATGGGAATTTATCCCTTAATGTGATCTTTAAACCTAAAGCTGGTGAGTACGGTGTTTCTGTTCAAAGTTATTATACAGATGGCGCTGTTCAAACATTATTCTTAGGTAACTCTGCGTATACATTTGATTCATTTGTCTTAAATGGCGCAGGAGCGAGTCTTGTATATCAAAAGAAGGTCCGAATAAATATCGTTACTACTTATAATCAAACCAATAACATTGTGATGAATGATATTGATGATGCTAAAGATTTGATTATATATGGGCCAACTGCAGATTTGACATTTAGGATAACTGACTCGGATTTATATGCCTATATATTAGCCAAGTCAGTGACATTCACAAATAAAGCCATTGTTTATGGTGGTATCACAACGAATCAATTAGAGATGAATGTTTCTGGGTCCAGAGTGATTGGCGGTGAAGGTGCGTGTTCGGTGCCAGCTGATAATACTTATAGAATAGATGTCAGCCCAGACAACCAGTTTGCTTTGCTTTGCCAAGCGCCTAAAATCACTTATACCGTTTATAACGAAGATGGCACTGTCGCTACCGATTATAACGGAACTATTACAGCAAGCTATCCATCTGGTTTAATACCATTAGACCCAACAGTTGGCAGTAAAAATAGTAATTATGTCTATAAACCTACAAATGGTGTAGTTACGGTTCCGGTAAAGGCTGACACTATTAAAGAGTACAGTATCAGTGCTAAATTAACGGATGATTCAAGTGCAACCGACTCAGGAAATATATTATTTGGGCCTTACAAGTTTGATGTTGAACAAGTAAAAGCGGTGGCAGGTCACCCCACTCAATTTAGTGTGCAAGTATTGGCTTGTAAGGACGATAAAGTTACATCAGTGAAAGGGTATAGTGGTGATAAGGAGCTCACAGTATCTAACATTAACCTTACCAAGCCTACCACTGCACAAGGCGCTCAAGATGGCGGTTTACAGGTGAGTGATAGCGAAAATGGCAGCTATAGCAATAATTCTGTTAAGTTAAATTTTAATGTGGACGCTAAATCTTCTGCTTACTTAAAATACGCTGAGTCCGGTTCATTGAACTTTATGCTGGCCGATCCTAAATTTGTGTGTCCTGCTGATTACGATGGATGCGATATTACCCCTGATGGTGACGGAACAGACGGCGGAGATGGCACGGATTCAGATAGTTTTAGTACACTGCAAGGTTTAGTTAATGTCGATGTTCGCCCTTGGACATTCGCTATTTGCAAGCCTAAAGATAAATACGGCAACGCTTATGATGCAACTGGGAACTCCGATGTGGGTGAAAAATTCATTCCAGCTGGTGAAGCATTTTCATTACAAGTTAAGCCTATTGTTTGGAAAGCTGGAGATCCGGATCCTATTACGGTTAAAGATATTGGAAAAATGACATCTCCAGATGAATACTGTAATAACGATCCGACGTCTAATTTCTTTGTGCCTGGTGCCCTTGCGTGGACTGTTGTTCTTGACGGTAAATTAGAAACCCCAGAGGAAGGTAGGTCTGTAATTAAGTTAGAATCTTTGTCGAGTTTAAATCGTTTAAATACAGAAAAAGCGCAGGGTGATTACTTTCTTTATGATGATTTAAGTTGGCAAGAGGTAGGCAGCCTTAATATTAGTGTTGATAATACTCCTGAGTATTTAGGTATGGAAATTAATCACAACTATCGTGAAGTCGGGCGTTTCTATCCACACCACTTTAAGCTTGAGAATGATAATCAATGGAATTATGCCGCCGGCCATAACGGCTTCGCGTATATGAATCAACCAATAAAAGTGGGTTATAGGGTTAAAGCTAAAAATGCCACTGATAGCGACACTGAAAATTATGGTTATTTTTCACAGAAGTTTTTAGCCTCTTTTACCATTGAAGGAATAAAAAGAGAAAACATATTTGGTTCGATGGTTGATGGTGATAGCTTAGATAATAGATTTATTTTTGGATCTGCTCCCACTGATTATCATTGGGATAAAGCAACATATGAATTCTCAGTTACCGATTTCACATTTTTGAAAGATCTTATTAATAGCTCACCTTATACTAGCTCACCTGATGGACCCTACAATAACGATAATTCTGTGTTTGGTATCTCTGTTAATACTTTAAATAAAACACCATATACAAATAATGACAATATTAACTTTGATGATGATTTTGTTGATACCAGTATTTTTACGGCTGACAATGGTTTAGATAAAGTGGGGGTGTCATTTTTTGAACAACCCGATTTCCGCTATGGCCGTATGACATTAGATAGTGTTAGTGGTCCGATTGGAGGCCCAATTAGCGTGCCATTACGAGTTGAGTATTGGGATGGGAGTGGCTTTATTACTAATCCTAATGATAGTGGCAGCAAGTTCACACCGAACGTTTATTATGTCATGAGTGATATTGCCAGTAGTTCAGCCAAGTTGACAGGGCCAGAAACGATAGTGAACAATGGCAAATCCAGTGTTATTAAGGCTGAGCAAACTAACAGTCAACGTGAAACGGTACGCTTGTTCTTAAGGCAAGGTAATGACTCTGGTGGTTATGGTAATAGTGCTAGACCAGAAGATGACCCTGATTTCAATGTAACGATGACAGGTTGGAGTAATCCCCATGATATTGGCCAACCTTGGCTCCAATTTAACTGGCGAAACTTAGGGGATGAAGATCCATCAACCGTGGTGATTTTTGGGGCTTATCGAGGAAATGATCGTATCATTTATCGCGGTGAGCCGAACTTGACTGCTAATTGATTTTAGTACTGATTAGCAAAGATTAACGAAGTAATATAAAAATAAACTCTTGCTTGAGTTAACTTTCTGTAAGAATACACACTATTCTTAGGTGGTTGGTGGTTATTGCTTGCCGACAGTGCTAGGCATTGGTACATTTAGCACAATTTTATTTCTGTCTATTGCTCTTAGGATAACGAAGAATATGTTTAAGAAACTTCGTGGTATGTTTTCAAATGATCTTTCTATTGATCTAGGTACTGCTAACACTCTCATTTATGTTAAAGGTCAAGGCATTGTTCTTGATGAACCTTCAGTGGTTGCGATTCGTCAAGATCGCAATGGCACGACAAAAACCGTTGCAGCTGTTGGTCATGAAGCCAAACTAATGTTAGGTCGTACACCGGGTAATATTTCAGCTATTCGTCCAATGAAAGATGGTGTAATTGCTGACTTTTATGTGACTGAAAAAATGTTGCAGCACTTCATTAAGCAAGTGCATGATAACAGTGTATTAAAACCAAGCCCGCGCGTCTTAGTCTGTGTTCCTTGTGGCTCGACCCAAGTTGAGCGTCGTGCTATTCGTGAGTCTGCATTAGGAGCCGGTGCTCGTGAGGTTTACCTTATCGATGAACCAATGGCAGCAGCAATTGGTGCTGGTCTTCGCGTTTCAGAGCCAACGGGTTCTATGGTCGTTGATATTGGTGGTGGTACAACTGAAGTTGCAGTTATTTCTTTGAATGGTGTGGTGTATTCATCGTCTGTTCGTATTGGTGGTGATCGCTTTGATGAAGCCATTATTAACTATGTTCGTCGTAACTACGGCAGCTTAATTGGTGAAGCAACCGCAGAAAAAATTAAGCATGAAATTGGCTCAGGTTATCCTGGTGATGAAGTGCTTGAAATGGAAGTTCGTGGTCGTAACCTTGCTGAAGGTGTTCCACGTAGCTTTACATTAAATTCCAATGAGATTTTAGAAGCATTACAAGAGCCTCTTTCTGGCATCGTTTCTGCTGTGATGGTTGCCCTAGAGCAATGTCCACCTGAGCTAGCTTCAGATATTTCTGAAAATGGTATTGTGTTAACTGGTGGTGGCGCATTACTTAAAGATATCGATCGTTTATTAACGGAAGAAACTGGAATTCCAGTAGTCGTTGCCGATGAGCCATTAACCTGTGTTGCTCTTGGTGGTGGTAAAGCACTAGAAATGATTGATATGCATGGCGGTGATCTGTTCAGTGACGAATAATTTTCTTACTGTTCGAGATAACGGTTAGTTTGTATGAAATTGATTTTTGGTCGTGGTCCTTCCTTACAGTTGCGATTGTTTTTCGCTCTCGTGATATCAGCCGGCTTAATGCTGGCTGATAGTCGTTTAGATACATTCTCAAATGTTCGGTATTTACTCAATAGTACCGTCTCACCTTTGCAATATGCTGCCAATTTACCTCGTAGCATGTTTGATGGAATGTATGAACGTTTTAATAGCCTTAAAACCTTGGTTAATAATAATAACGCTTTGAAAAACGAAGTCTTAGGCTTAAAAGGTGATTTATTATTATTAAAGCAATACCAAGAAGAAAATAATCGACTACGTCAGCTATTGGGCTCTCCTTATATTCGTGATGAAAAGAAAATCGTTACCGAAGTTATGGCGGTTGACTCTTCTCCTTATACTCATCAAGTTGTTGTGAATAAAGGCAGAAGTGATGGTGTTTATGAAGGGCAACCTGTTATTAATGAAAAGGGCATTGTAGGCCAAGTCGTTAATGTTTCCGCACATAACAGTCGTGTATTATTGCTGACAGATAGTAATAGCTCTATTCCAGTTCAAGTTCTGAGAAATGATATTCGGATTATTGCAAGCGGAAGTGGAGATATAGATTCTATTCAATTGGAGCATGTTCCAACCAGTACTGACATTCAAACTGGCGATCTATTGGTGTCTTCTGGTCTTGGTGGTCGTTATCCTGAAGGTTATCCTGTTGGTTATGTAACCAGTGTGAAAAATGATAATCGTCGTCCTTTTGCTCAAATTACGGCTAAACCTGTCGTTGAATTTGATCGGCTGCGTTATTTACTTTTAGTGTGGCCAGATCAAGGTCGCCAAAAGCAAGCACAAGCGATTTTACAACTAGAGCAGGTGGCCGGTGATGCGCAATAATATTTTTCGTAGCAAGGTTATTATTTGGGCAACACTTTTTATTGCTCTGATTTTACAAGCGGTTCCTTGGCCTGGACCTTTGGAAGTACTACGCCCTAATTGGATCATTTTAATTACGTGTTATTGGATTCTAGCATTACCTCACCGTGTTAATGTTGGTTCGGCTTTAGTTGTTGGCTTGATATGGGATTTGGTAATAGGTTCAACGTTGGGCATACATGGTTTAGTGATGTCTATTATTGCTTATATTGTGGCTCTCAACTTCCAAATACTTAGAAATATGGCTTTATGGCAGCAAGCCGTGATCATAGGTTTATTGACCGTTTTGGCTAAGTTTATTGAATTTTTTGGTGAGTTTTTAATAAAAGATATAGAGTTTAATCCTCATTATCTATGGGGTGGAATAATCAACTGTATTCTATGGCCGTGGATATTCTTGCTGTTAAGGCGCTTTCGTCGCCATTGGCACATGCGTTAATAGCGATTCGAGATTTAGATATGCGTCTCTCGAGGATCGAAAAGCGAAACAAAGGTTAGAATATTTTTGTCTCTAGTTTTTCGGCTTTCGTAACTCAGTACTGTCATCTGTGCATCTAGGTTCTTGCTTTTCATTTTTTCTACTGAGGCTTTTTATGTCTTCTTCATTTTTTCTTGCCTCTGGCTCTCCTCGTCGTAAAGAGTTACTGACCCAGCTGGGTTATCAGTTTGATATTATTATTCCCAATATTGAAGAGCAGCAAAATAAAGGTGAATTACCACAAGATTATGTGGAGCGTTTATCTCGTGAGAAAGCACAAGCTGGGTTAGTACTAGCTAAATCAACATTTCCTCATTTATCTTTACCTGTATTAGGTGCAGATACCATCGTTGTGATAGGGACACGAGTATTAGAAAAGCCCGTTGACTACAATGATAGTAAGAATATGTTGCTGCAACTTTCAGGAGGAAAACATCAAGTGATGACCTCTGTGACTGTTGCCGATCATACCGAATTTAAAACAACAACTGTGGTTACTGATGTTTGGTTCAAGGTTTTATCTGAATCAGAAATAGAAGCTTACTGGCAGAGTGGTGAGCCTTGCGATAAAGCGGGTAGCTACGGTATTCAGGGGGTTGGTGGCCGTTTTGTCTCCCGTATTGAAGGCAGTTACCATGCAGTGATGGGATTGCCATTAATGGAAACGGATTTGTTGTTAACCGATTTTTTATAAGAATTATGAGGCTCCTATGAGTGCAACAAGTGCAGAGCTATTAATTAATGTCACTCCAAGTGAAACTCGTGTCGCCATGATCGAAGCTGGAATTTTACAAGAAGTTCATATTGAGCGTGAAGCTCGTCGCGGTATTGTCGGTAATATTTATAAAGGCAAAGTCAGCCGTGTATTACCAGGAATGCAAGCCGCTTTTATCGATATAGGTTTAGATAAGGCGGCATTTTTACATGCTTCCGATATTGTTCCTCATACTGAATGTGTTTCAGAAAATGAAAAAAAACAATTTCAAGTTCGTGATATTTCAGAGTTGGTACGTCAAGGGCAAGATATTGTTGTCCAAGTCGTCAAAGATCCACTAGGAACGAAAGGAGCACGTTTAACGACCGATATTACGCTTCCATCGCGCTATCTTGTCTTTATGCCAGGTGCTGCTCATGTTGGTGTCTCGCAACGTATCGATGATGAAGCCGAGCGTGATCGTCTAAAGAAAATAGTATTACCTTATTGTGATGATAATGGTGGCTTTATTATTCGTACTGCTGCAGAAGCTGCTGATAGTGGTGAGTTGGCTCAAGATGCCGCTTTTTTGAAACGTTTGTGGACTAAAATTTCTGAACGACGTGGCAAATATAAAACGAAAACAATGTTGTATGGCGAACTTGGCCTTGCACCACGAATTTTACGTGACTTTGTTGGAACCGAAATTTCCCGTGTGCAAGTGGATTCACGTTTAGCCTTTGAAACCTTGAAAGAGTTTACTTCTGAATTTGTACCAGAGCTTACAGAGCGCTTAGAGCTGTATTCTGGAGCCAAACCTATTTTTGATATGTTTGATGCTGAAAATGAGATCCAACGATCGTTAGACCGAAAAGTTGAGCTTAAATCGGGTGGGTATTTGATCATCGATCAGACAGAAGCCATGACGACCGTTGATATTAATACAGGGGCTTTTGTCGGGCGTCGTAATTTAGAAGAGACTATTTTTAACACCAACGTAGAAGCGACTCAAGCCATTGCTCGTCAACTCAGATTACGCAATTTAGGCGGTATCATCATCATTGATTTTATAGATATGATGGAAGAAGAACACCGCCGCCGAGTCATTCAATCTTTAGAGCTAGCATTGGCTAACGATCGGGTAAAAACCAACATTAATGGTTTTACTCAGCTAGGTTTAATTGAGATGACTCGAAAAAGAACAAGAGAAAGTATTGAACACGTTTTATGTGGTGGCTGTCCAACATGTAAAGGGCGTGGAACGGTCAAAACAGTCGAAACGGTATGTTTTGAAATATTACGCGAAATCACTCGTGTCAATCGTGCTTATGATGCAGATAATTTTGTAGTGTATGCGTCACCTGCCGTAGCCGAAACGTTGCAAGGTGATGAGTCTCATGCATTAGCAGAGCTAGAAGTTTTTATTGGTAAACAAGTCAAAATTCAAATTGAGCCTTTGTATGTGCAAGAGCAATTTGATGTTGTCATGATGTAATGTGGAGTAAGCGGTGACTTTTGCCACACGCCTTTGGCGTTCTTTATTATGGTTAATTTTAACTGGTGCAGTTCTTGTGGCTATTCTTGTCACCGTTTTGCGTCTTTTTTTACCCAATCTCAATCAATATCGCGGAAACATTGAATCTGAGATTTTTAACGCAACTGGTGTTCAAGTTAATGTGGGTAATATTAAAGGGTATTGGACAAATATCACGCCCTCTTTAGCTCTTAAAAATGTTCAAGTGGTTCTGCCTGACGAGCAAGTGCCGATTGTCACTATAGGTCGTACTGACTTAGAGCTAGATTTGTTTTCCTCACTCATTCATTGGCAGCCAAAACTCGACCGCGTGACGATTCAAGGTCTGCAAGCGGATGTTAGTCGCTGGCCTTTGATTCCAAATAAAGATAATAAAGATACCAACTTAAAAGAAGATAGGCCTGAGTTATTTAATCATCTTCAAACCTTGTTTTTAAAACAACTGGGTTCTTTTTCAGTATTAGATTCGTCTGTTACCTATTTGGCATTAAATGGAGAAGTGCGCCAATTAGATATTGATAGACTTCGATGGCAGAACCAAGGTGCCTATCATAAAGCTGAAGGGGTGTTAAGCATTGCTGGGGTTAACTTGAATAAAGTTTCAGTGATCGCCAATTTTACAGAGCAAGGCAATTTACGTTATCTGGATGGGAATTTTTTCTTATCGGCGCAAAATATTCGTATTACGCCATGGATGACCGATTATCTGAAAAGTTCGACTACTATTCATTCGGGGCGAGTCAGTGTTAATACTTGGTTGACCTTAAAGCAAGGTAAACCAACAGATGCTTTGATGGAACTACAATCGTCTCGTTTGTTGTGGGGCGAAAAAGAAGATAAGCATGAGTTACTCATCAACCGTGGTGTGGTTAAGTTAAAACCTATTGATAAAGGTTGGCTGGTACAAGGCCAGCAATTTGAGATGCAAACTGATGGGAAGCCATGGATTACGCCACAATTTTCATTTGATTGGCAACCAGAAACATTAGCGCTTAATGTTTCTCAATTAGAACTGGATAAAGTTACCCCTTTCATTAGCTTGTTGTCTTCTCAAAAAGAAGCTAATAAATTAGTGAGTAAGTTGCAACCCTCCGGAATATTGAGTGACATCCGTGTTGATGTTCCTCGCAAGCAACAAGATTTAACGTATTCAGCCATATTGACTGATGGAAGCATGAAACAGTGGGAGTTGCTTCCTGCTGTTCATAAATTATCAGCCAAAATCAGTGGCAATAAAAATATAGCCTCGATTAAAACCAGCTTAAAAAATGATGAACTTCCTTATGGTGAGGTTTTTCAAGCACCTTTACGTATTCAAGACAGCAAAGTGAATTTGGTGTGGCAAGGCGACGATGATGGTTGGAAATTATGGGCTGATAAAGTTGAAGTGACGACCCCTGATTTACATGCATTGGGAGCATTTAGCTTAGAATTCCCTAAAGATAAATCTGCTTTTCTTTCTTTTTATGCTGAAGTCGATGTCGTCAATGCTGGGGAAACTTGGCGTTATTTACCCACGCTTGCTCTTGGACATGACCTGACTAATTACCTATCAACTGCGATTCAAGGCGGTACGGCAAAAACAGCGAAGCTAATTTGGTACGGCCCGTTAAGTTCATTCCCATATCATAATCATGATGGTGTATTTCAAGTTAAAGTTGGCTTAAAAGATGCGAAATTTAGTTTTGATACGGCTTGGCCAACCATAACAGATATGCAACTTGATCTATTGTTTGAAAACGATGCCATGTATTTGGAATCTGATTCAGCGAAGTTGATGGGGGTTCAAGCACAACATATTAGTGGCAAAATACCAAGCTTAGCTCCAGATGGACATATAGAAATCACGGCGAAAGCAAAAGCAGATGGTAAAGATGTCCGTGATTATATGATGGCGACACCTTTAGTTGACTCAGTCGGTGCAGCTTTGTCTGCGGTTCAAGTTGATGGTCCTGTAAATTCGACTTTTAAGCTCAATATTCCTTTTAATGGAGATAAAGCAAGAGCTTGGGGTTATGCAGATTTAGCTAATAACCCCATTGCCGTACAAAGTCCTCCAATTGAATTGAGCAATGCAACTGGAAGAATCAATTTTGATAATGATGTTGTGAAATCGAAAGGCATTAAAGCTAACTTGCTCGACCAGCCTATCTCATTGGATTTTAGTGGGCAAAATAAAGGCGCAGGCTATGGTGTTGATGTCGATGTGTTAGGAGAAACGAGTTTAACTCGCTTACAAAAAGCTATTCCTTCTCCTTGGTTGAAACCATTGAAAGGCTCCGCGCCATGGAATTTAAATCTAAACTTGAATCTCAATGATGTTGGCTTTACATATCAAATTGATAGCCAAGCAGATATTGAATACATTTCTAGTAGTTATCCCGCCCCTCTTGGTAAAGGGCTAGGATTAAAAGGTAAGGTGCGCTTACAAGCCGCGGGTAATCAAGAACGTGTGTCCGCAAGATTAACTCTGCCAACAGTTAAGTACCAAGCCGATATTGATATTAGTAAACCGACGGCCGTCATTGAGGCAAGTAACCTGATTATTGGTAGTGGGGAATTTAAAGTTAGCCCTATTGGTGGCTATTATTTCTCAATCAATCAAGCCAAATTTGATGCAGACAGTTGGATGGACTTTTTGATGGATGGTGATCATCAGGTTGAACTTCAATCCCCTGATAAACCAGTCGCTAAACCGGAAGGTGCTGAATCGTCCAAAGAGTTCAGTTTCCCTGTATTACCTATGCCTGAAAATGTGAATGTTAATACTAAAACCTTAAAACTTGCTGGGCTTGATTGGCATAAAATTAACTTTTCAGCGGTACATACTACCAATAATTGGCAGATGAAGGTTCAAAGTAGTGAGGCGGTTGGAACTGCAAACTTCCGCAATAAAAAAGAGCTCACTGTTGATCTAAGCAGCGCTCATATTTTTGTCCCACAATGGGAAGAATCAGAGAAAAAGACACTCATCAGTGATTTGAAGAAAGATGAACCCTTGATTAGTTCTTTTGATCGTAAATTTCATGAATCTATGCCAAACCTTAACCTTAAAATTAACGATCTGTGGCTACAAGGCTATAAGGTCGGCACCGTTGATATGCAGTTGTATCATGATAAAGATAAGCTAGTGTGGCGAAAGCTGGATTTAAAAACAGGTTCTAATCACTTGCAAGCTAGTGGCTGGTGGTTATTAGCGGGTGATAAAAGTCATTCTGATTTCAAACTTAATTTAACCGGAAAAAATAATTCGGAAGTGATGGCTCGCTTTGGTATTAGCTCTGGCGTGCAAAAAGCATCATTTAAAATTGAGAGTGATACCAGTTGGGATGGTGCGCCGTGGTCGATGAAAACAGATACTTTACAAGGTAATTTGTCTAGTGAGTTTAGAGATGGTGTTATCACGGATGTAAATGGCGCTGCACGCTTATTGGGGCTGTTCAGCCTTGATTCTATTATTCGTAAAATGAAGCTCGACTTTACTGGTGTATTTGACGATGGGATGACGTTCGATTCCATTAAAGGCACAGGAAAAATGAATAAAGGTGTGTTTGTTACCAATGATCTAGAAATGGATGGCTCGGCAGGTGATATGAAATTGCGTGGAACCGCAGACCTTAATACTCGTTTAGTTGATGCTGAAGTTACCTTTTATCCAGATTTAACCTCCAGTATTCCAATTGTGGCTGCGTTTGCGGTAACACCACAAGCGGCTTTGGCAGTCTTTGCCCTGACTAAGGTGTTATCTCCGGTTGTCGATGTATTTACTAAAGTTCAATATGAAGTGAAAGGCCCTTTAGATGCACCGAACGTGAAAGAGATCTCTCGTAGTAAAGGGGAATATAAGCTCAATGAAGATAAGAAATAATGAGAGATGGCACGTTATCAAATGTTTAACGTGCCAAGCTATTTAATTAATGTGGGAAGATATTTTACGTGAGAAGCTGTTTAACGTAACAGCTATTTAAAACGTGACAAAGCAATTGATGGATCAATCTTAGCCAAACGCTTTTTGTAAACATCAAGTGGTCGCTTCAAGTCGGCGATATAAGGATAGAAGATGGCAAAAGTCGGAATCATTCAAATGACATCAGGATCGGATCCGGATGTTAATTTAAAAACGATCGAAACTGAAATCAAGCAGTTATACCAACAACAAGTGGCTTGGACAGTGGTACCTGAAAATGCATTGGTGTTTGGTAACAAAGAGGACTATTCCAAGGTTGCCGAACCATTGAATGGTGGTCCGATTCAGGCTCAATTAGCTCAACTGGCGAAGCAATACCAAATGTGGTTAGTGGTAGGCTCATTCCCTATTAAAGACGGAAACCAAGTTAAAGCGACTTGTTTGGTGTTTTCATCGTGTGGAAGCTTATACGCGGATTACGATAAATTGCATTTGTTTGATGTGGATGTCTCCGATGCCCATCAGCATTATCGAGAATCAGAGACTTTTTCTGCTGGTAATCGAGTTGTCGTTGCCCAAACTCCGTTTGCTAATCTTGGTTTATCTATCTGTTATGATCTACGCTTTCCTGCATTATTTTCACAATTAAGGCAACAAGGTGCTCAGGTAATCGTTGTGCCAGCGGCATTCACGAAACCGACAGGGCAAGCTCATTGGGAGGTACTATTACGTGCCAGAGCCATTGAAACACAATGTTGGATCGTAGCTGCTGGGCAAACTGGTGTTCATCCTTGCGGACGAGAAACGTGGGGACATTCCATGGTGGTTGATCCGTGGGGAAATATTGTAGCAAGTTTATCCGAGACAGCTGGGCACTTAATCGCTAACATTGATACTAAATTAAATGAAGATATTCGATCTCGAATGCCAGTTATGCAGCATACTCGATTCGACGGTCATCTGATTACTAAATAATAGAGCACTTATGACACTAAATACGGTAGAACAAGCATTACTTGCACCCACAGGCCTAACAGAAAGTGATATTCAAAAGACGTTAGAAAGCATTGCCACTCGCCAGATTGATTATGCAGATGTGTACTTTCAATCGAGCTGGCATGAATCTTTGATACTAGAAGATAGTATTATTAAAGACGGCTCATTTAATATTGACCGTGGCGTGGGCATTCGTGCTATTGCGGGTGAAAAAACTGGTTTTGCTTATTCAGATCAAATTGATCTTAATGGATTAACTCAAAGTGCGATTGCGGCTCGAGGTATTGCTCAACAAGGTCAAAATGCCAAGGTGAAAGCGTTTACTAAATCTGCTACTCCTCAAACCTACCAAGCGGTCAATCCATTAGAAAGTTTAGATAAACAGAACAAAATTAATTTGCTAAAAGAGATTGATGCCTACATTCGTAGTAAAGAGCCATTAGTTCAAGAAGTATCTGTCAGTATCAGTGGCGAATATGACCAAATATTAGTCGCAGCAACGGATGGCACTTATGCTGGAGATGTGCGTCCACTAGTACGCTTATCTGTCAGTGTATTAGTTCAACGTGGAGATAAACGTGAACGTGGCAGTGCGGGGGGCGGTGGTCGCTATGGTTATCAAGCTTTCTTACAGCAAGATGGGGATAAAACCGTCGCATTGCATTTTGCTGATGAAGCTATTCGTCAAGCATTAGTCAATCTAGATGCCGATGAAGCACCAGCTGGCACCATGCCAATCGTATTGGGTGCAGGGTGGCCGGGCGTATTATTGCATGAAGCGGTTGGACATGGTTTAGAAGGCGACTTTAACCGCAAGGAGTCGTCAGTATTTTCTGGAAAATTGGGTCAAAAGGTAACATCTGATCTGTGTACTATCGTTGATGATGGCACACTAAAAGATTTACGCGGTTCGCTCAATATTGATGATGAAGGTGTGCCGGGGCAATACAATACTCTAATTGAAAATGGCATACTAAAAGGATACATGCAAGATAAGCACAATGCTGGCTTGATGGGCGTTGCGCCAACGGGCAATGGTCGTCGTGAATCTTATGCGCATTTACCTATGCCACGTATGACCAATACATATATGTTGCCAGGCGAGCACACACCAGAAGAAATTATATCAACCATTAAGAAGGGCTTATATGCGCCAAACTTTGGTGGTGGGCAGGTAGATATCACTTCTGGCAAGTTTGTATTTTCTGCATCAGAAGCTTATTTAATTGAAGATGGTAAAATTACTCGCCCAGTAAAAGGGGCTACTTTAGTGGGTTCAGGTATTGAAGCCATGCAACAAGTGTCTATGGTTGGTAATGATTTGGCGATAGATAAAGGTGTAGGTGTGTGTGGTAAGGCAGGGCAAAGCCTTCCTGTGGGGGTTGGTCAACCTACACTGAAGCTGAATGCTATTACGGTAGGCGGAACGCAGTAAGCGAACAGTTTCCCTTTGTCTATGGTTAACAATGATAACTCTATAAATAAAACAAGCGATCCTAGGATCGCTTGTTTAGCTTAAATTATCCAGAGTTCAGGTTATCTAGTACCTTGGTTTAACTTTCTTCTGATTCATCCGATTCAGCTGCTTCTTTAAGTTCTTTCAATATCTGGAAGATCTCACGTGAAGCTTTTGGCGGCTTATTACTGGCCTTTTCTTTTTGAGCTTGGCGAGCGAGTTGGCGTAAACGTTGACGATCTGCATCTGGATATAAGTCCATGACGTTTTCAATCGCGGAATCCACATCGGTGACAATACGATCGCGCGTTTGCTCAAGTTTATGTAACTCAGCGGTGGCTTGAGAATGTTTATTGCGTAATCTATCTAGCTCCGCTTGAATTGGAGCTGGATCAATTTGACGCATTAGCTTGCCAATGTATTGTAACTGGCGACGTTTTGCTTCGTTCTTAAAACGTTGGGCATTATCGATAGCTTGACGTAGATCATCGCTGATTGGAAATTTGTCCAACGACGATGATTTCAGCCCAACCAACTCTTCACCCAGTGCTTGCAAGGCACTCATATCTTCTTTCATCTCGGTTTTACTGACCCAGATGATTTCCTCTTCTTCTTCCCAAGGCGCTTTTTGATTCTTACGAGCCATAATTTTCTACTTATTTGGTGAACTTACTGGGTATTTTAGCAAGAATTTTGGGGATAAAGTGAAAAGCTTGTTATTCTATGCGTAATTATTTTCAAAAAAGATGAATAAGAGTGGTTATGGACGCAAAGCAGCAGATTGCTCAACAAAAAATTGAATTAGAAATTGCCGTATCAAAAGCTTTAGAGATGGCAAAAGTGAGTGCAGATGCGGCAGAAGTCGCAATTACTAAAACTACGGGAATCAGTGTTTCTAGTCATGACTGCGAAGTAGAAAATGTCGAATTCAATAGTGATGGAGCATTGGGTATTACAGTGTACCGAGGTCAATGTAAGGGAAGTGCTTCGACGTCAGATTTAAGTGATGCTGCAATTCAAAAAGCAGTAGAGGCCGCATTAGACATTGCGCGTTATACCTCAAAAGACCCTTACGCAGGACCTGCGCCAAAAGAGTTAATGGTGAAACATATTCCTGATTTGGATTTATTTCACCCAGATGAACCAAATCCAGATTATGCTTCAGAGCTTGCGATCCGTGCTGAACAAGCCGCGTTGGCTTATAGTGACAAGATTAAGCAAAGCGATGGTGCGAGTTACGATAGTCATTATGGTATTCGAGTTTATGGTAATAGCCACGGATTAATCGCTAGTCATGCATCGAGTCGACATAGTTTAAGTTGTAGCGTGATTGGGGCTGGTAAAAATGGTGAGATGGAGCGCGATTATAGCTACACCATGGCACGTCATAAAGATGAATTATGGACACCAGAACAAGTTGGCTTAGAAGCTGCGCAAAAAACTGTTAGTCGATTAGATGCTAAGCGCGTTAAAACCGGTCAATTCCCAGTCTTGTTCCAAGCGGATGTCGCGACTGGTTTATTAGGCCACTTGGTGATGGCAATCAGTGGTGGCAACTTATATCGTAAATCGTCATTTTTACTTGATAAGCTCGGTGAGAAAATTTTACCTGATTGGTTCAACGTTGAAGAGAAACCACATGTACTTCGTGGTTTGGCTTCAAGTGCATTTGATAATGAGGGTGTGTTTACTCAAGACAAACAGATCATTACTGATGGGGTATTATCAACCTATCTATTAACCAGTTATGCGGCGCGTAAAATGAATATGACCCCTACTGGTCACGCTGGTGGTATCCATAACTGGTTTGTGAAAACTAATGGTCCAGATTTCGTTGGTATGTTAAAAATGTTAGGCACTGGTCTTGTCGTGACTGAGTTGATGGGACAGGGCGTTAATACAGTGACGGGTGATTACTCTCGTGGTGCTGCGGGGTTTTGGGTAGAAAATGGTGAGATCCAATTCCCAGTTTCTGAGATCACAATAGCTGGTAACTTAAAAGATATGTTTACTAATATTGTGGCAGTTGGTCGGGATATTGAAACGCGCTCACAAATTCAAACGGGTTCTATTTTAATTGAATCGATGAAAGTGGCGGGAGAGTAAAGGCATAACACGGATTCGAGTCGCGAGGAGGCATTGCACTCTGGCTCCGAAAAGCGATAAAGCAAAAGCGAGAGTGCTTTTGCTTTAATCTATTCAGTTTTAGGAGCCAGAGTCTTGGTTCTTTTTTATATCAAGTTTAGCTTAATCATCAAGCTGGCTAACCCTAAGAATGCCGATAAACCAACCATATCCGTTACGGTTGTTAGTGCCATTCCTCCTGCGAGAGCTGGATCGATATTCATTCTTTTCAGTAAAATCGGAATACTCACCCCTGCAATACCTGCGGCCAATAAATTGGCTAGCATTGCCGCTGACATGATTAAGCCTAAGACTAAGCTTCCTTTCCAGAAAACAACAATAGCACCAATAATTAACGCCCAAAGGATACCGTTGAGTAAGCCTATGGAAGCTTCTTTGAATAATAAGGACCGTTGGTTAGTGCTACCAATGTGCCCAAGTGCTAAGCCGCGAATAACCAGAGCAACAGTTTGATTGCCCGCGACACCACCCATTGACGGTACGATAGTCATTAATACCGCAACGGAAGCCATTTGAGCGAGTGTGCCTTCAAACATGTTGGATACAGAAGCGGCAGCTAAAGCAGCTAAAACATTCGCTCCTAACCAAACGCTACGACGACGTACCGATTTAACAACAGGGGCAAAGGTATCTTCATCATCATCAAGACCTGCCATACTCATCATTGAGTGTTCGGCGTCTTCACGAATAATATCAACCACATCATCGATGGTGATACGACCAACAAGGTGACCTTCAGCATTGACTACTGGTGCCGAAACCCAATTACGACGTTCAAATAAGCTCGCAATATCAGTGGCGCTGGTTTCAACGGAAATAGCTTCATCGGCATCTTCCATTAAAGCGACAATGGATGTATCGGTTTGGGCGGTAATAAGGCTGGTTAATGATAAATGGCCAGTAAGTTTATTATCACTATCAATGACGTACAAAGCATCGGTATTTTCTGGCAAATCGCCTTTCATGCGCAAATAGCGTAGAACCACATCGACATCGACGTCACTACGAATCGTAATAACATCGGTGTTCATTAGAGCACCAGCAGAATCCTCTGAATAGGATAATGCGGTTTCCACACGTTGACGATCCGCAATGTCCATTTGGTCAAGGACTTCGCGAGAGACATCATCGGGTAAACTACGTAGAACGTAAGCGACATCATCGGTATCCATGCCTTCTGTGGCTTCAGCCAGCTTTTCTGGCGCCATTTTGGATACGATGTTGTCTTTGATGTCTTCCGATAGTTCGTCTAGGATCTCACCATAATCTTCAGGATCGGTAAGTTGCCATAACACGTCACGGCTTTTATGTGGGGAAGCTTCAAGAAGATGAGCTATATCTTCTGGTTCCATGTCCTGAAGTTGACGGCGGACATGGACAAAACGACCTTCTTCGATCGCTTCACTGACTTCTTGGAGGGTTTGATGGGTGAGTTCAAACTCTAATTGTTCAGCCATACTCGCCTCCAGAACGAAAAATAGTGGGGGATGAGTAACCAGATAGTCGGTTACTTGTGCGCTGAATCTTAGCGTAATTATGGATAAATTGTCATTTCTTTCCTGCCGTTAGGCTAAAAAATTAATAACAAATAGGTATTATTAGAGGTGATTATTCTTCTTCGTCGAATTTTTGTTCAATTAATGCACATACAGCAGTAAGCGCTTGCGATGCTTGTGTACCTTTCGCTTGAATGGTGACATGTTGGCCTTGAGACGATTCGAGCAATAATAAGCCCATAACACCATCGGCAATCACTTCTTTGTCGCCATTGCTGATTGTTACTTGTGCATCAAAACTTTGCGCTAATTCGACAAGCTTGATTGCCGCGCGAGCATGTAAACCTAATCGATTTTGAATTAATACGGTTTGGCTGCAATGTTCTTTTTTATCTTGATTTATAACGGACGAGTTTTCGGTACTATTACTTTCATTGGGCTGATTCATTTATTCTTCTCAAGTGATGCATGGCGAATTTGAACTTGATGACCCAGTGCTTTGAAGTGCTCGGCTAGTTTTTGAGTTATATAGACTGAGCGATGTTTCCCACCTGTACAGCCAATAGCAACGGTTAAATAGCTGCGATTGTTTTTCTCTAATAAAGGCAGCCACTGGCTAATAAATTGTTCGATACTGTTATGGAGTTCTATCACTGCAGATTGAGTGTCGAGGAAATCAATAATAGGTT
The DNA here is from genome assembly GCF_014694375.1 of Vibrio sp. S17_S38. Classification (GTDB taxonomy): domain Bacteria; phylum Pseudomonadota; class Gammaproteobacteria; order Enterobacterales; family Vibrionaceae; genus Vibrio. The sequence goes on along the minus strand of NZ_JAAUWW010000021.1, from coordinate 25,567 downwards.
GATCAAGCCCTGTTAAAGGCCGTAACTCTGGTATCCAATGTGGATTAGGTAAGAATCGTACATCAAAGACATAATCGGCATCATTGGGTAAACCATACTTAAAGCCAAAAGACTCAAATACCATGACCAGATCTTTAGATTCTCGGCCTTGTACTCGAATTCTCACCGTTTCGCTGAGCTCATGTAGAGAAAGGTTGCTGCTGTCTAATACAAGGTCAGCTTCTTCTTTTAAATTAAGTAGTAGGTTTTTTTCTAATTCAATCGCTTGCTCTAAAGATCGTTTTTCACCCATCATTGATAAAGGATGGATTCGTCTTGTTTCACTGTATCGCTTAAGCAACGTGCTTTCATCTGCATCAAGAAATAGTACATTTACATCATGAGTTTGCTTAAGCTGCTGTAAGGTTGTTGATACGAGAGTGGGATCTTGTGGCAGGTTGCGAATATCAATACTGACGGCAACATTTTGTTGGCTACCGTTTTTTTGAGTCGACTGGACTGATGCGACAAAGTCATCAAGTAAATTGACCGGTAAGTTATCGACACAGTAGTACCCTAAGTCTTCTAATACTCGTAGGGCAACACTTTTCCCTGCACCAGATTGACCACTGACAATGATAATACGCATATTATTTAATGGGGTTGTCATGGTTAGCCTTGAGTCATAATGTCATACAAGTCTTGATCAGATGTAGCACTTCGGAGCTGCTTCAATGTAGCTTTATCGTTAAGCTTTTCAGCCATTAATGCCAATGTTTTCAAGTGTGTTTTACATTGAGCATCTGGTACTAATAAAGCAAAAAGAATATCAACGGGACGGTTATCTATCGAACTAAAGTCAATTGGTTGTTCACATTGGAGTAAAATGGCAATCGCTTTATCACTGTCTAGGATGCGTCCGTGAGGAATTGCAATACCATTCCCAATACCGGTAGTGCCTACTTTTTCACGATTGAGCATACATTCAAACAGCTGGGTTGAATCTAAACCACTGTGCATAGCTGCAAGCTCACTGATGATCTCTAAGGCGCGTTTTTTGCTGGTACACTGGACTGCGCTTTTGGTGCAGTCCAGAGAAAGTACTTCATTTAATTGCATAGTTAATGGCTACTTAGTTTCTCTTTGTGTTTACTCAACTGACGAGTCAGTTTATCAATTAGATCGTCTATTGAAGCATACATATTTTCGTTTTGCGAGGATGCGTGGATTTCTCCATTATTGACGTGTAAGGTCGCTTCCGCTATTTGTTGTAACTTTTCAACCCGCAATACAACGTGGGTACTGTTGATATGTTCAAAGAATCGTTCTAGCTTTTGGAATTTAGTGTTCACATATTCATTCAAAGCATCGGTAAGTTCTACATGGTGCCCCGTAATATTTATTTGCATAGACTTTTCCTTTTCATGTGCCGAATTACAGCAGGCGCTTTCGTTGACTAGAAGGTGCAATGTTTAATGACTCTCGGTATTTAGCGACGGTTCTACGTGCAACTTGAATACCTTGTGCTACTAAAAGTGTAGCAATTTTATTATCACTTAGCGGTTTTTTGCTGTCTTCTTCGGCAACTAATTTTTTGATTAATGCTCGAATTGCCGTTGATGAACATTCACCACCTACATCGGTACTCACATGACTTGAAAAGAAGTACTTTAATTCGAAGATACCTCTTGGAGTATGCATATATTTTTGTGTTGTAACTCGAGAAATTGTAGATTCATGCATATCTACGTCGAGAGCAATATCATTCAGAACCATTGGTTTCATGGCTTCTTCACCATATTCAAAGAAGTTCTGCTGATGCTCAACTATACATCTTGCCACTTTGAGTAAAGTCTCATTTCTGCTTTCTAAGCTTTTGATTAACCACTTTGCTTCTTGAACATGGGAGCGAATATATTGGCTATCCGCACTATTGCCTTTTCCCATTGCTGCGTATTGCTGATTAACCTTTAAGCGCGGAACACTGTCTGGATTGATCGAAACGGACCATTTCCCTTTTTCTTTAAATACTGAAACATCGGGAATCACATATTCTGTATCATCCGTAGTAATACTATTGCCAGGACGAGGATCGAGTTGTTGAATTAACTGTAATATTTGCGCTAATTCTTCTTCTTTTAGCTTTGTCTTTCGACTGATTAGTTTGTAATCACGATTACCTAACAGATCAATATGCTGCTCAAGAATCATTCGTGCTTCATTTAACCATGGAGTCTCTTCTGGGTAAATTTTGAGTTGTAACAATAAACATTCTTGCAAATTACGCGATGCGACACCAAGAGGATCAAATTGCTGAATGCGTTTTAAAACCGCTATTATTTCATCGATTTCAATCTCAATGTTGCCTAAACTTTGTTGGATATCGTCAAGTGATTCGGTGAGATAGCCATACTCATCTAATCCATCAAGAATCGCGTGAGCAATGGTTCTGTCAGTATCTGAGAATGGAGTGAGTTCAAGCTGCCAAGCGAGGTAATCTTGTAATGTTTGAGTGGTTTCACCTTGATAGATTGGCAGTTCAGATTCGACGCTTATACCAGTGCTGCCGGTATTGGAGCTGTAAACATCTTCCCAGCTTGCATCAATAGCAAGATCGTCACTAATATTAGATTGCTCTATATGCTCTGAACTGTCTGTGAGTTCTTTATCTTGCGTTGAGGTGTATTCACTTTCCGAGGATGGATCATTATCTTCATCATTTCGCTCTTCAACCGCTTCTTCTACTTCAAGTAGTGGATTTGAGTCTAAGGCTTCTTGAATTTCTTGTTGGAGATCGAGTGTTGACAATTGTAAGAGACGGATCGCCTGTTGCAATTGTGGTGTCATGGTGAGACTTTGACCAAATTTAAGCTGTAATGAAGACTTCATACAATATCCAGCGCCTTAATAAGAATATCCCTATTCTGTATTTTTAAGTGGTGTTCAGTGTTAAGCAATACGTGAATCGATGAGTTTGCTTGGCTTCTTTTTTGTTAGACTAATTTGTCTCTATTGAGCAATTTTCTTGATCTATCTATGAATCAACTGATGCTATTCCTTAGCCTGTTCAATTTGATACATAGGTTGTTATTTCAGTATGTTCATTTAGGTTATAAACGGAAATCTTCACCCAAATATACTTTTTTCACCTGCTCATTATTGAGCACTTCTTCTGGTGTACCATTCGCAATTAGGTGACCCTGGCTAACGATGTAAGCATGCTCACAAACGTCTAACGTTTCTCGTACATTATGATCAGTTATGAGTACACCTAAACCACGGTCACGTAAGTGCTGAATGATTTTTTTTATATCAATAACCGAAATAGGGTCAACGCCTGCGAATGGTTCATCTAATAAAATAAATTTAGGATTAGCGGCAAGAGCTCGGGCAATTTCTACTCGACGACGTTCACCACCAGATAGTGCCATTCCCGCACTTTTACGAATATGTTGAATGCTAAATTCATTTAACAATTCTTCAAGTCTATCTTGTTTTTCTTCTCGGGTTAATTCATCACGAGTTTGCAGGACTGCAAATATATTATCTTCTACCGATAATTTGCGAAAAATAGATGCCTCTTGTGGCAGATAGCCAATCCCCATACGAGATCGTTGATGCATAGGTAAAATGCTAATGTCTTCACCATCAATGCTGATCATGCCTTCGTCACGAGACACCAAGCCAACAATCATATAAAAGGACGTTGTTTTACCCGCACCATTTGGGCCTAATAAGCCAACTATTTGGCCAGATTCCACTTCTAAACCCACATCGCTGACCACTTTTCGGCTGCCATAGGTTTTAGCTAGTTTTTCTGCTTTTAGTATTGCCATATTATTTTTTATCCAATTGTTCTGGTTGCAAAACCGTCGAGACTCGTTGCCCGTCACCACTGTTGGCTTCTAGGTTTTGAGTGCCAATTTGATAAGTAATAATCTTACCTTTAATTACGCTATCATCTTGATGCAATTCAGCATTAGTCGTCATGATTAATTTATCAGTATGAACGTTATAAACTAAGGTGTTGGCTTGCCCTTTTAATAATTTACCTTCATCGCTTTTTTGCGAAAAATGGGCCGGTTTACCGTAGCCTTGCATTTCTTGTAGTTGTTGAGTTTTAGCATTACGGATGACAATCAGTTTATCAGCCGTTAAATGAATACTGCCTTGGGTCAATTTAACATTACCAGTAAAAGTAACCTTATTGGTTTTCATATCAAGATGCTGACTATCAGAATTGATATAAATCGGTTGTTTCTGGTCACTAGTGAGCGCCCAAGAGGCCGTTGGTGCTAATAAGCATATAAATAGACTAAGGTGTGAGAGTTTCATACTTACCCTGTACTTGATTAAATAGTGTGGCAACATTGGTACTGAAGTTACCTTCTAATGCATTGCCACTATTGGTAAATTGTGGGCCTACCATAATGACTTTTTTATCGGTAGAAAAATCTTTGCTTTTTAGATGAATCAGCATCTTATCGGTATTTAAAGTATTAAAACTAGGATCGGGCAGATGGTTTGTCGCTACAACATTCCCCGTCAACGTGAGTAGATGATCTTTGTCTAATACAGCAGTGTCTGAGTTTACCACCCATTCTACGATATTACCTTGCTGATAAATGGTTAGGACGGGCTTATCAAATACGGTATCGCCTGTTTGAGCGTAGTTTTCAAGCGAAACTGCATAAATATTATAATCTCGGAGCCCTTCAATGGTGTATTTTACCGAGTTTAAATCAATGCCGGTAAACATTGGATGCTCTTTATCTAATACAATTTGATGGGACTTGTCCGTGGATTTTTCATACAAATAATAGCCAGAACCACAAGCGATTAAAAACAGTAAAAAATACATCAGCCGAGCAAAACTCATATACTTTGTCCTTGGTAGGTTTCTAGCTCATTTCTTGCTTGTAAGATAAGGTCGCAGACTTCACGTACCGCACCATGTCCACCTCGAATATGGGTTACATAATTGGCTCGTTGTAGTAATAAAGGATGTCCATCAGCTACGCAGACTTTTAGTGCAACTTTTTCCATCACGGGCCAATCAATGAGGTCATCACCAATATAACCTACCTGACTTGGTGTAACGTCAAGCTTCTCCATAATATCTTGATAAGCTAGCAATTTGTTATCTTGCCCTTGATAAATCAGCTTAATGCCAAGTGCTTGCATGCGGTTTTCAACAATTTGAGATTGTCTACCCGTAATAATCGCGATATGGATGCCAGTTTGCATTAATGACTTTACGCCGTAACCATCGCGTGTATGGAATGTTTTGAATTCTTCACCTTGATTTCCCATATAAACTAAGCCATCAGAAAAGACACCATCGACGTCACAAATCAGCAATTTGATTTGTTTAGCAATAGCCATTATTTCATCAGGAGCTTGTCCATATGGGGTTAAGGTTGTTGAATTCATTACATTACTCCGGCTTTTAATAGGTCGTGCATGTTTAATGCTCCGACTAATTTACCATTTTGGCATAGCATTAATCCATTAATGCTTTTCTCTTGCATAATGTTTAAGCCTTCTACTGCTAATAAATTAGGATTAGCGACGGTTGGCTTTGCATTCATTACCTGATCAATAGTGGTGGTATGAATATCAATACGCTGGTCAAGTAGACGACGTAAATCGCCATCGGTAAATATGCCAAGTAAGGTCATATCGGATTCTACTATCGCGGTCATACCTAAGCCTTTTTGAGAGACTTCAAGTAATGCATCTCGAATAAGTGCGTCTTTAGGCACGGTCGGTAACGTATCGCCTGCATGCATAATATCCGACAATTTCAATAGTAATTTACGACCTAACGCTCCGCCTGGATGCGATAGTGCAAAATCTTCAGAAGTAAAACCACGAGCTTTCATTAGAGCGATCGCAAGTGCATCTCCCATAACTAAAGTGGCGGTTGTACTTGAGGTTGGTGCTAAATCGAGTGGGCAAGCCTCTTCTGGTACTGTTATTTGTAAATGAAGATCGGCCAGTTTTGCCATGTTTGATTCAGGTTTTCCTGTCATACTTATGATGGCGATATTTCGGCGCAGTAGAACAGGATAAAGTGAAAGGATTTCTGATGACTCACCTGAGTTTGATATGGCGAGTACGATGTCATTTGAGCTGATCATACCCAAGTCACCATGGCTAGCTTCGCCCGGATGAACAAAAAATGCGGAAGTCCCTGTACTGGCAAGTGTTGCTGCGAGTTTTTTACCAATGTGACCCGATTTCCCCATCCCCATAACCACGACTTTGCCGCTATTATTTAAAATAAGCTCACAAGCTTGGGTAAAGTTGTGGTCGAAGTATTGTGTTAATTGAGTTAATCCCGCTATTTCAATCGCAAGAACTTCGTTAGCAGCAGCGCAGTAATCAAATGATGTCGACATAAATAATGATCCTAGAATAACCAATAGCAGGAACAAGCCTGAAATAAAATGAAATCAGCCGTTTTTATAATAAGATAAAAATAACGGCTGATGTTTGTGTTTTTTGTCATTTTAAGCCTTGTTGTTTCAGGCTTTGTTACTTGAGGGTGATACTTCAAGTATGTTGGATAAATCGAGTCTGAGTTATGCACTTACATTGTAAAACAGATAGCCCTGATAAGCTAAAAAGCACACAAATAATATGCCACCTTCAATTCTGCTGATGCGGCGTGATTTTCCAAGAGCCATCAGTACCAATAGAGCGGATATTCCGAGCATGACCCAAAAATCACGCCCCATAATATGTTCGCTAATCATGGATGGGTTAATTAGCCCAGGTAATCCCATCACAGCAAGAATATTAAAAATGTTGGAACCGATAACATTACCAACCGCCATGTCATCTTCACCTTTCATGACTCCCGCAATCGATGCAGCAAGTTCAGGTAAACTTGTTCCGATGGCAATGATGGTTAAACCAATAATAAGATCACTCATACCAAAAAACTTGGCGATGATAACGGCATTATCAACCACTAATTTAGACGATATTAATAAAAGAATTAAACCAACAATTACCCAGAAAATAGCTTTTTTGTTATCGACACCATCCGGGATTTCAGATTCTTGTTGCTCAAGCAGAACGTCGTTATTATTTTTTTCTTCTTTACTGATCTTTAGCATCATTAAGATGAAGCCAACAAAAAGTACCATTAGGATGATACCTTCAGAAAACCCAAAATAATTATCCCAAAGTAAAAATCCTGCAATAACCGTAACGATCATCATCAATGGCAATTCACGGCGTAAAATTGTAGAACCTATAGATAGCGGTTTAATTAGGGCGGCAATACCGAGAATTAAGGCAATGTTCGCGATGTTTGAACCAATGACATTACCGATTGCAGTATCCGTTTTTCCATCTAAAGCCGCGGTTGCTGAGACCATCATTTCTGGCGCTGAAGATCCCATTGCAAGAATGGTCATGCCGATAACTAATGGGGATATGCCCATATTTTTAGCAACCGCCGCTGATCCATAGACCAATTTATCAGCACTCCAGACAAGTAATGCTAAACCAACAATAAGTAATCCAACCGCGATTAACATGAGTGTTCCTGCTTATTAAGTAATGAATATCAATAGCCTAAAAATACCAGCCATCTAGTAAACGTATACTTTAAGATGGTATCTAGTGATTTAGACAAGAGGTACGGATTTTGACGGTTTGGGTTAGAAAATGGAAGAGTTTGTACATATTTATTAATAATTTGTCGTAAATAATAGCATTAACCCTTAAATATAATATTGGATCTATTTGATTAGGAATGTGGGCATACAGACCTGTGTTCAGATTACTTTGAACTCAATCACTAATCGGCTATGATACATCGATATTTTTTGTTTGTTATTACATATAAAGGATCCTTATGGAAGGTGATTTGATATCGATAAAATCGTTAACGTTTCGTCGCCAGCAGCGAGTGATTTTTGATGATATTAGCTTGTCGATCCCAAAAGGAAAAATCACTGCGATAATGGGGCCTTCTGGCATTGGTAAAACCACATTATTAAGATTGATCGCAGGGCAAGTTTTGCCGGATCATGGGGATATTGATTTTGATGGTGATAATATTCCTCAGTTATCACGTTCTGAGCTTTATCGTGTACGTAAAAAAATGAGTATGTTATTTCAATCGGGTGCATTATTTACCGATATGACGGTGTTCGATAATGTGGCTTTTCCGTTACAAGAGCACACCGAACTTTCAGGTGAATTGATTCGCAGCTTGGTTTTGCTCAAGTTAGAAGCCGTGGGGTTACGTGGTGCGGCGGATTTAATGCCGAGTGAACTGTCTGGTGGAATGGCAAGGCGAGCCGCATTAGCGAGAGCAATAGCTTTGGATCCTGAACTCATTATGTATGATGAACCTTTTGTCGGACAAGATCCGATTACGATGGGGGTTTTGGTCAAGTTAATCAAACGTTTGAATCATGCATTAGGTATTACCTCTGTCGTTGTCTCGCATGATGTCCCTGAAGTGATGAGTATTGCCGATCATGTTTATCTTCTAGCGAACGGTAAAGTTATCGCGCAAGGTACGCCAAAAGAGCTTGAAAATATGGATGACGATCGAGTGCAACAGTTTTTAATAGGGAAAGAAGATGGCCCAGTACCGTTTCATTTCCCTGCACAATTACTAGAAAAGGATCTGTTCGACTGTGAATAAGCCACACAATCATCGATTTGACTGGATCGCTAATTTGGGTGCAAGCACTCTGCAATCTTGTGAATCTTGGGGGCGAGCATCACTGATGTTATTTGGCGCTTTAATTGGGCGGCCGCAACCAAGAAAAAACTTTCCATTATTGATTAAGCAACTCTATGCCGTTGGCGTTCAGTCTTTGGCTATCATCATTGTATCTGGCCTGTTTATCGGAATGGTCTTGAGTTTACAAGGCTATGTTATTTTAGTGGATTACGGCGCTGAAGGTAATTTAGGCCAAATGGTGGCGTTATCGTTATTACGTGAATTAGGGCCTGTAGTGACTGCGCTGCTTTTTGCTGGCCGTGCGGGTTCTGCATTAACGGCTGAAATTGGATTGATGAAAGCGACAGAGCAATTATCCAGCCTTGAAATGATGGCAATAGATCCTTTAAGACGAGTGATCGCACCGAGATTCTGGGCGGGTGTTATCTCGATGCCATTATTAGCGATGATTTTTATGGCGGTTGGTATTTGGGGCGGTCAATTAGTCGGTGTTGAATGGAAAGGGATTGATTCGGGCAGTTACTGGTCTGCAATGCAATCTGCTGTGAATTTAGGGCATGATGTTGGCAATAGCCTAATTAAGTGTTTTGTCTTTGCCATCACTATTATTTGGATAGCTTTATTTAATGGATATGATTGCGTGCCTACCTCGGAAGGGATCAGCCGAGCTACGACCAGAACGGTCGTACATTCATCTTTAGCGGTATTAGGGCTAGACTTTATTCTTACTGCATTGATGTTCGGAAATTAATGCTAGTAAATTAATGATTAGCGAAGCCTGATTATAGCGATATGTAGAATTTAACTTTGGAAAGTAACGATGCAAAAAAATCGTAGTATTGAATTGTGGGTTGGGTGTTTCGTATTAGCTGGAATTTTAGCTATTTTAATCGTGATGTTTAAAGTGGCCAACGTGACGAGTATCGGTCCAACCGACAGCTACATATTGAAAGCTGACTTTGATAACATAGGTAACTTGAAAGTACGATCTCCAGTCAAAGTCGGTGGAGTAGTCATAGGTCAAGTAAGCGATATCAGCTTAGATACCAAGAAATATATCCCAGTTGTTACCATGACCATTGGACGTAAATTTGGCCAATACCCTGAAACCTCGAGCGCTAAAATTCTAACATCGGGTTTGATTGGAGAGCAATATATTAGCCTAGTGCCTGGATTTGTAATGGATGACGTTGCGATGCTCGATAACGGAGATTTTATTGAGGATACTAAATCGGCATTAGTGTTAGAGGATTTGATCGGACAAATGCTGTATAGCGTTAAGGGTTCAGATTCAAAAGATGAAAAAACGAATGATACTAATTGATTATCGAAAATCAATAATAACAGTACGTTTAAATAAATAGTGGTTTAGAAAATAGTGATTAGGTCATATTAGTGACCAAAGGAATATATATGAATTGGATAAAGCAAACATTAGCATTGATCACTTTGTTGCTAGTGAGTATAGGACTGCAGGCTAAAGAGGTCGATGCAACCAACCCGTATCAGATGATGCATCAAGTAGCGGATCAAACATTTTCTCGCTTAAAAGCAGAGCAAGCTGATATTCGTAAAAATCCCAATCAATTAAAAACGATTGTGGATGAAGAAATGATGCCTTATGTTAATTATCAATACGCCGCATTAAAGTTACTTGGGCCTAATTTACGTGGTGCTGATAAGAAAGATGTAGAAGCGTTTATCAATGAATTTAGAGCGTATCTAATTACTTCTTATGCTCAAGTACTCACTCAATATAGCAATCAAAAAATTCAGTTTGAAAAAGAGCAGTCGATTGAAAGCGACCGTCGTATTATCAATGTTAGAGTTGAGATTATTGATCCATCACGTCCAAGCATTAAACTCGATTTTACGTTACTTAAAAACAAGAATTCGGGTGAATGGAAGGCTTACGATATGGTTGCTGAAGGGATAAGTTTACTGTCTAGCAAACAATCTGAATGGAACACTAAAATTCGTCAAGATGGGATCCCGTCGGTCACGAAAGAGCTTGCAGAGTTAGCGCAAAAAGATATTACCTTTGAGACTAAAAAGTAATGATACACCCACAGTGGCAATTTGATTCTGATGATTCTGCATCTATAACTGGAATACTTACTCGAGATACCGTGCCCTCGCTTTGGTCACAGCTACAAGCTTGGCAGGTGAAAAATCCAACTTTTGAAGTATGCTTAAAACAGATTGGAAGGGTCGATTCGGCTGGTATGGTCATGCTTATTCATTTAATACAGCATGCAAAACTTCAAAATTGCCATATAATACTGACTTTTATGCCCGAACAACTGAAAACTTTATTTGAGTTGAGTAATATAGACGGCTTATTTTCTTTTCATATTCGATAAATTATGAGTACTCGTCTACCCAAAATATAAGGGTGTAGTGCTGTAGGGGACACAGTGGATATTAATCAAGTTAAACAAATTTTAGATGATGCTTTAGCATTGCAAGAAATTCATGTAAAAGGTGAAGGTAGCCATTATGAAGTGGTTGCGGTTGACTCAGCGTTTGAAAGCATGAGCCGAGTGAAGAAACAGCAATTAATTTACGCTCCGCTGATGGAATATATCCAAAGAAATGATATTCATGCTGTCTCAATCAAAGCATATACACCAGAAGAATGGGCACGCGATAAAAAATTAATGTCGCTGTAATCTGTTGCTGTCATATAGATAAAGAAATCAAGGTTTTTAATGGAAAAGTTTAGAGTACATGGCTCCGGCCCGTTGCAAGGCGAAGTGACTATTTCTGGCGCAAAGAATGCAGCATTACCTATTTTGTTTGCTTCTATTTTATCTGAAGGCTCGGTTGAGGTCAGTAACGTTCCAGCGTTACGTGATATTGATACCAGTATGGAATTATTAAAGCGTCTTGGAGCTGAAGTATCACGAGAAGATGAAACCATCTTAGTGAACGCAGGCCCAATTAACGAATACTGCGCACCTTATGATTTAGTAAAAACCATGCGTGCTTCTATTTGGGCATTAGGTCCGTTAGTCGCTCGTTTTGGAAAAGGTCAAGTTTCTCTACCTGGAGGCTGTGCCATTGGTGCTCGCCCTGTTGATCTCCATATTCATGGTTTAGAGCAATTAGGCGCAACCATCACACTTGAAGATGGTTATGTAAAAGCCGAAGTTGATGGTCGTTTAAAAGGTGCTCACGTTGTAATGGATAAAGTGTCTGTTGGTGCGACCATTACGGTTATGTGCGCTGCAACGCTAGCTGAAGGTACAACGGTACTTGAAAATGCTGCACGTGAACCGGAAATTGAAGATACCGCAGCATTTCTAAATGCACTTGGTGCCAAAATTACTGGTGCTGGTTCAGGTTCAATTACCATTGAAGGTGTTGAGCGCTTGGTCGGTGGTAAACATACCGTTGTAGCTGACCGCATTGAAACCGGAACTTTTTTAGTTGCTGCTGCTGTTTCTGGCGGTAAAGTGAAGTGCCTAAATACTAAAGCATCATTACTTGAAGCTGTATTGGCTAAATTGGAAGAAGCTGGCGCAAAAGTTGAATCTGGTGAAGATTGGATCAGCTTAGATATGACTGGTCGTGAATTGAAAGCTGTCACTATTCGTACTGCTCCGCATCCAGGTTTTCCTACTGATATGCAAGCCCAATTTACGCTATTGAATATGATGGCGAAAGGTGGCGGTGTGATCACTGAAACTATCTTTGAAAATCGCTTTATGCATGTACCCGAATTGATGCGTATGGGAGCAAAAGCAGAGATAGAAGGAAATACGGTTATTTGTGGCGATACGGATCATCTAACGGGCGCGCAAGTAATGGCAACTGATTTACGTGCATCAGCTAGCTTAGTGATTGCAGGTTGCATCGCGAAAGGCGAAACTATCGTTGATCGTATTTATCATATTGATCGTGGTTATGATCGTATTGAAAATAAGCTCAACAAATTGGGTGCTAATATTGAGCGTTTTAAAGAACAATCGCTGTGATATTAAATCTAAATAATATAAAGCCCTCAATATCCAATTATTTTGGGTAAAGAGTGTCTTTCGGGTAAGATACCCTACATTAGGAAGCTGAAGTCTTAAGATTTCAGCTTTTTTATTATTTTATATCTGATTTTAGATGCCTAAAATAAATGTGATTGGAGAACTCAAATGATTGCTTTACTGCGTATTATTGCTGTGGCGATTTTTGCTGTATTGATGTTTATATTCGGTTGTGGGTATTGTTTACTTAGTCCACGAAACCCTCGCCACGTGTATACCTTTGGACGTATGTTTGCTCGTATGTCGAAAGTGTTTGGTATTACATTAGAATTAAGAGTGCCTGAAAATGCGAATGAAAGAGGCCAGCATATTTATCTAGGTAATCATCAAAATAATTGGGACTTATTTACAATTTCAGCTGCGTTAACCCCAAATGCAGTGACGGTGGGGAAAAAAAGCTTAGTGTGGTTGCCTCTATTTGGTCAGCTTTATTGGCTGACGGGCAATATTTTAATTGACCGAGCGAATCGAACCAAGGCGGCCGGAACGATTGGGCAGATAGCGGAGCAAATAAAGAAAAATAAAGTATCGGTTTGGATGTTTCCAGAAGGGACTCGTTCTCGTGGACGAGGTTTGTTACCTTTTAAAACTGGCGCTTTTCATGCTGCAATTGCAGCACAAGTTCCTATTGTTCCTATCATCTGTAGTAGTACGGATAAGGTAAAATTAAATCGTTGGAACAATGGTCATGTCATTGTCGAAATGCTGCCACCAATTGATACCGATGGCTACAGTAAAGAGAATGTTCGCTTATTACTGAAAGAATGCCGTAATCAAATGAAAGATAAGTTAGCTCAACTTGATGCAGAAGTGCTTGAGTTAAATAAAAGCTAGACGAGTCAAAGCAATGAAGAGCCAATGTAAGGTGTTACATTGGCTTTTTTTATGACTATTTTAACCATCCTTTCCGTTTGAAGTAGAGATAAGGCGCAAAACCAGAAGCCACCATCAGAGATAGTGCAAATGGATATCCATACACCCACTCTAATTCTGGCATAACGGTAAAGTTCATCCCATAAATACTGGCAATTACTGTTGGTGGTAAAAATACCACAGCAGCTATTGAAAATATTTTAATGATTTTATTTTGTTCGATGTTAATGAAGCCTTGAGTTGAATCCATTAAAAAATTGATTTTCTCAAATAAGAATGTTGCATGGGACATAAGAGTCTCAATATCTCGCCCAATTTCTCGTAACCTTTCTAGTTGTTCTGGTGTCGACTCTAGATTACGTAATAGAAATGAGATAATGCGCTGAGTATCCATCAGACATAATCGAATTTTACCATTACTATCTTCCAACTTTGCTAAGCGACTAATGCATTCTTCTAAGTTAGCTTCTAGATCTTCGAGTACGGTATGACTCACTTTTTCTAACTGAAAGTGGATGTCTTCTAAAGTATCGGCATGGTTTTCAATTTTTTGCTCAAGAATGGTAATGAATAATGATTGTACATTCTCACAGCTCACTTGACCTTTACGAGCACGTAAACGCAATAATCTAAAATCAGCAATACTTCCTTCTCTGATGGTCACAAGCCTATCTTCTTGCAAAATAAAAGCGATGTTGACTGTCGTATGCCGACCTTCTGTTGGTGAAATAAATAATGAGTGAATATGCATCCCTTCATTATCGACAAAATATCTTGAAGAGGCTTCTATTTCTCCAACATCACCACTATTTGGCAATTCAATTCCTAGTGATTTAGACAGTAGTTTCCGTTCTTCATTACTAGGCTCTCTCACATCAATCCAATCAGCTTGCTCGATTAGTGGTAAGTGCTCGGTATTATTATCGGTTGAGATTTCACGAATGAAACCATGATCTATTTGAAAGAATCGCATCGAGTAGAACTCCTAGCTAAATAGCTTTACAGCATAGCGAATACAACCATGCTTTATCGTGGAAGCATTTTAATTAAGTCTATAATGAATAGCTTGGATTATTTATACGACTGTTACATTTTGAAATATCCATTGACAATGTACTTGCCTAGGCAGTAATATCTCGTTCTATTTTATTGCCTAGGCAAGCATATTGATGAGGTATGAATAATATGAATAGTGCCTATGTAGGTGCAGTACCCATTGGCAGGATGATCCATTTAGTTAATCAACATAAAGATCGGCTTCTTAGTGCGCACTTATCGCCGATTGATATTACACCAGCTCAATTTAAAGTGTTGGCTGTTATTGAAGTTGAAGGTATTTATTCCCCAGTAGAAATTAGCAAAGCATTGTCAATTGATTGTGGCTCAATGACCCGAATGGTTGAACGTTTAGTCAAAAAGTCGTTAATTGAAAAGCAACCTAATCCAAATGATAAGCGTGGAGTATTGTTAAGTCTTACCACTCTTGGTGTTGAGATACTTGAACAATGCCTTGAAATTATTGCGACTCATGTTGGACCTAAATTAACTGGGGACC
Organism: Vibrio sp. S17_S38; assembly: GCF_014694375.1. Lineage (GTDB taxonomy): Bacteria > Pseudomonadota > Gammaproteobacteria > Enterobacterales > Vibrionaceae > Vibrio. The sequence goes on along the minus strand of NZ_JAAUWW010000021.1, from coordinate 10,404 downwards.
TCAATTCTGAGGAGATTGATCAATTGCTGGGTTTATTAACGAGAATGCTGACATCGTAGAATTATATATTTAATCAATTGGTTACATTAAATAATCATCTTTTTTATTACTTTCTTTTTTAATGGTTGAATCATGGACACACAAGACAAAAACAATAATGTTGCAGAAAAACCTAAAAGTAAGCGTAAGGCTTCTTTTGTCATCTTTTTTATTATTTTGATCGTACTAGCAGTCGGTGGGTATTTTTACTATGTAAGCTATTTGAAGTTCTATGAAGAAACGGATGATGCTTATGTGAATGGAAATCTAGTCACACTTTCTCCTGAAATTGCTGGCACAGTAACAACCGTTGGGCCTGATGAAGGTGATTTTGTTAAAAAAGGCCAAGTATTAGTTGAGCTGGATTCGAACGATACTCAAATTGCACTGCAAGCTGCAGAAGCTAAATTGGGCTCAAAAGTACGTGAAGTTCGCAGTATGTACGTTACCGTTGATAATTTTAAAGCCAAAGTTGAAGCGAGTAAGGTGCAATATCGTCAGGCTATTAATGACTACAATCGTCGTAAAAATTTAGTCAAAAAAGGTGCTATTTCGAAAGAAGACTTGAACCATTATAAAGATGCAGTTGAATCTACTCGCAGTGATTTAGAAGCGTCACAAGAAGCACTAAAAATGACATTAGCGTTGGTGGATAATACCGTGCTTGAAACGCACCCTGGTATTAAGGGGGCAATAGCTGAATTACGTCAAAGTTACTTGGCCAATATTCGTAGTCAAATTGTGGCACCAGTCAGTGGCTATGTCGCAAAACGTTCCGTTCAGTTGGGAAGCAGAGTTCAGCCAGGAACCTCATTAATGGCGATTGTTCCTCTTCATCAAGTGTGGGTTGATGCGAACTTTAAAGAAAGCCAGATGAAAGATATGCGTATTGGTCAGCCTGTTGTCTTAACCGCTGACTTGTATGGGGATGACGTTAAATATAAAGGTGAAGTGGAAAGTTTAGGGATTGGTACCGGTAGTGCATTTTCACTTTTGCCAGCTCAAAATGCCAGTGGTAACTGGATTAAGATCGTTCAACGTTTGCCAGTTAAAATCCGTTTAGATGATGAAAACCAAGATAAATATCCACTACGAATTGGCCTATCAATGCTTGCGACTATTAGTATTAAAGATACTGATGGTAAGTTACTCGCGGTTGAACCAAAGAAAGAAGCACGCTATAGCACTGATGTGTATAAAGATGCGCTATCACAAGTAGATAAACTGGTGACCAAAATTTTACACGATAATATTGGTTTTTCAGAGGCAGAGACTCAAGAACAACTAGCTAAGTAATAGGGGATCTTATGAATGATCAAACCTATACACCGCCAAGTTTAGTATTGGCTGTCATTGCGTTAGCGCTTGCGACGTTTATGCAAGTGCTTGATAGTACTATTGCTAACGTTGCCTTGCCAACCATTGCAGGTAACCTTGGTGTTAGTTCGGAACAGAGTACTTGGGTTATTACTTCATTTGCCGTATGTAATGCGATTGCGTTGCCGTTGACGGGGTGGTTTTCTCGTCGTATTGGGCAATTGCGTTTATTTATAGTATCAGTTGCTCTGTTTACTTTAACGTCACTATTATGTGGCTTAGCGACAAGTATGCCAGAGCTGATTGTGTTTCGTGCATTGCAAGGCTTCTTTGCCGGTCCAATGTTTCCTATGTGCCAGACGTTATTGCTCGCTATATTTCCATCGGTTAAGCGGGGAACTGCATTAGCTTTAATTTCAATGGTAACGGTAGTTGCACCTATAGTAGGGCCTATTACGGGTGGTTGGATCACGGATAATTATTCATGGCCTTGGATCTTTTTTATTAACATTCCCATTGGGATATTTTGTTGCACTGTGGTATGGCAACAGCTAAAAGATCGTGCTGATATCACCACTAAAATGCCAATTGATTTTATGGGGATCGCTTTGCTGGTGGTCGGAGTCGGTTTGCTTCAAGTTGTGCTTGATTTAGGTAATGATGCGGATTGGTTTGCTTCGACTAAAATTGTAGTGATGACCATTATCTCTGTGATTGCGCTTATCTCATTTGTTATTTGGGAATTGACCGAAAAGCACCCTATCGTCAATCTTTATTTATTTAAAGATAGAAATTATACCTTTGGGACTTTAGCGTTAGTACTAAGTTATGCCGCATTCTTTGCCATAAATATTATTTTGCCACAGTGGTTACAAATTTATATGGGGTACACCTCGATTTGGGCAGGACTTGCCTCCGCTCCAATGGGGATCTTACCGTTCTTATTAACCCCTTTTGTTGGAAAGTATGCTCATAAAGCCGATATGCGAGTATTAGCCACAATATCCTTCGTGATTATCGGTACATCATGCTTTATGCGTGCAGGTTTTAATACTTTTGTTGATTTTGAAACCATCGCTTTGGTACAGCTGTATATGGGAATCGGTATAGCATTTATGTTTATGCCATTGACGACAATTTTCTTGTCTAATATGCATGGACAAGATATTGCAGAAGCCTCAGGTTTAACGACATTCTTACGTGTGCTCGGTGGGAGTTTTGCATCATCGTTAACGACTTGGATATGGCATCGCCGAGCCGATTTTCATCATGCAACCTTAACGGAACATGTGAGTAATTATGAACCCGCCTCTGTGGAATATTTAAATCATATGGGAGGGCAGACTCAAGCTAATTTTGCAGCGGTTGATCATATTATTACCACGCAATCATTTATGAACTCAACCATTGATTATTTTTACATGCTAGGTTGGCTGTTCTTAATTCTGATTGTGTTCGTGTGGTTTGCTAAAGGGCCATTTATAAAATCAGGTCCCGCAGCACCATCTGCAGGACATTAAATGATAAGCGATATTTATTGATCTTATGGTCGGAGAAAAAGGCGCTAATTAGCTTTATGGAGTAATTTTATACACTAATTAGTGCCTTTTTTATTAAAGATGAAATCCGCGCCTTTATTTTGATAGCCCGGCTAACTGAAAAGGTAATAAAGTGACTTGATTAAAAGCATTCGCTAGCTGAAATAAAGCCTCTTTTTTCTGCTTAGAATCGGGTAGCCCTTTGGGGGACCAATAACATATTTGCTCTAATGCTTTATAGTTTGGTTCTTCGCCACTGTTTATCCGTTCAAGTGCTATTTTTATTTTATGCTGCTGTAACAAGTTTATTTGATGACTCGTCACACCAATTAGACTTGGTAAGCCAAATAATACTTTCTGTTGTTGCTGTAAATCGTATACTTTTGTTTGTAGCAACTGTTCTATTTGATGTGAGGTTTTTAGTTTAAGTAAAATAGGCAATGAGGTTTGTTGGCAGCTTTGCTCTAAAACTTTAGGCAGAACTTGCAGGTAGAGTCGTTGTTCTGCTAACCAATCGAGTGAACAAATGGACTCATCTTGCCTCCAAGTTAAACTCAATAACATGACCTCTGGCTGATTGTCTGGCTGACGATAAAGAGGTTCAAGATTAATATTTAGTGGAGAAAGCTTGTTGTCATCTTCTAACCAATGAGTAATTTGTTGTAATCTCATCAGGTTATCCTTGGTACGCGGTATGGTTTCTGGATATAACACACAATCACTGGCTGTTAGCTGCTTTGTTTCATCTAGGGCCTGTATTGCTTGATCTAGTAATTCGTCTGCATTTAGTTGATCTTGTACGTCACTAAAAGCAATACCTAAACGCATCGAGATAGGGAAGCTATATTCACGGGATTGGAAATCAAAACTTAATTGTTGTTTTATTTCTTGCCCCCATGATCTAAGCATTTCAGGATCGCCTGAATATGGGCTGACTAAAACAAACTCATCCCCACCTAAGCGAAAAGCGACAGCGTCTTTATACTGAGAGAGTTTTTCTGCAAATGAAATGAGCACTCGGTCACCAACATGATAACCTATCTCATCATTAATAAGCTTAAAGCGTTTTAAATCTATCGCCACCACAGAAATGGGGTGGTTTTTATTTAACTTCTGTTGTAGATATTGATCTAGAGATCGACGGTTTCCTAGTTTGGTCAGAGGATCATGTTTTGCAAGATTAGAAGATCGCTGTGTTGTCCTCAATAACGCAGTGGCTAGTAATAAGCTAATGATGAACATCATGAGTTGCCAAAATTGAATAAGATCGTTATTGGTCCTAATTCCTTTGCTAATGGTTCCACTTAATACTTGGCTTAACGCATAATTTAAAACCAATAAGTCAGCTTTTGTTTGTAGTATTTTTTGTTGGAATGCGGCCTGATGTAGTTGCTCTGGATTAATGAGATCTTGATCCATTGTTTTAATGGTACTAAATAAATTGGCAACACCTTGCTCTACGTCTGGGTGGTTAGCCCTTAACATTTCGGTTTCGTCAGATTCTAAAAAGATCTCTAATCGGTTCCAAAGTAAGTCATAGCTTTGAGATAGTTCGGATAGCTTTACACCATTAAGTTGGTATAAACGTGCTTGATATAGAAAGGTTTCAGATTGATATAATATCCGATTTGAATACCAATTAGTTGAACGATAAAACGTATCAATATTATCTTCATTTTCTTTTTGTAAATAAACACTCCATAGAAAACTAGCAGTAAATAGCGTAAGGAGGGCAAGGAAAATAATATTAATAATATGCTGTTTAGATAAGTGTAATCGGATCATTACTGGGCCTTAATTCTATTTACTTGCCAAACAAATTTATTCAACATTTCATCTATAGAATCTACTTTGGGATATTGATTAAAAGGTAATAGTACCCAAAGAGGGCCTTTGTTACGTAAAGCCATTCTTTTTCCATCTTGTTTCATGGCCAAAATAAAAGGGTATTTTTTTAACTCTTTCTCTTTAATATCATAGGCATAACCATTGATGCCATAAACTTTAATCGATTGAAATGGCTGAGGGAAATTACTTGTTACTAAGCTAAGTCTGGGGCCTTGATAAGTATGGGGGTTCTTTGTCCAAGGTGTTGAGGTAGTAAAGCTTTCTTGAGGTAGCGCTTCTAGTTCTTCACGACTTAGTATTTTACGATACCCAGAACTAGACTCTAAAGTGAGTAATACTTCCGCTTGAGAATAGAAAGACAAAAGAATAGTTATCAATCCTATTATCAGATAATAATAGCTTTTCATTGATGGATTCATAAATATTGCCAAGTATGTTTAATCGTAATGTTTTTATTCTAACATTACTCGGACAATAGTTACTATTAATGGATGGGTTAAAAAAGAAACAGAGTATTAGCATTAACTCTGCTTCATTTTTATTCACTGGCTAGTAAAAGCGTTTTTTGTTATTAGTTTCGAACCGCAATGGCTTCAATTTCAATGCCAACATCTTTTGGTAGGCGTGCCACTTCAACGCATGAGCGAGCAGGGTAATTAGCGACCTTATGCTCATCAAAGAAAGCACCATACACTTCGTTCACTGCAACAAAATCATTTAAATCTTTAACGAATACAGTCATCTTTACGATATCGGTAACGGTTAAGCCGGAAGATTCAATGACTGCTTTTACGTTATCAAGAGATTGGCGAGCCTGAGCTTTAATATCACTTGGTACTTCACCTGTCACAGGATTCACTGGGATTTGACCAGAAGTCATGACCATATTGCCAAGATCAACGCCTTGAACATAAGGACCAATTGCCGCAGGGGCTGCGTCTGTATGTAGAACTTTTGTCATTATCATATCCATTTTTATATTGAGTTAGGTATTCATCATAACCAATCAGTGTGTACGATTAAACTACCTTTCTGTCATGATGTCGCGTGAGAAGCTTTTTTCACAATATTTACATTTCAAACGAATCACATCATTTTTTTCTGTCACGCTAAAACTGCTTGATACCGGTTCGTTATGAGTGATGCAATTACTGTTGGCGCAACTAAATACATCGACCACTTGCTTAGGCAATGTGAGTTCAAGTTTCTTTACAACGGAGTAATTTTCAATCTGATTAACTGTGGCTTTAGGTGCGTACAAAGCCAGTTTTTGAGCTTGTTCTTCGTTAATGAATGTATTTTCAATCTTCAATAAATCTTTTGCCCCTAATGCTGATGAAGGGAGATTTAAGCCAATCGTCACTCGTTCATTAGAATTATGCATATTAAAAAGACGCAGTACTTTAACGCCTACATGGGCTGGAATATGATCAATCACAGTACCGTTTTTAATTGCTTCAACTTGAAGTTGGTTTTGTTTAGACATGATGATCTCCTTTTATAATTCTGAATTAAGAACAAGAGCTAACAGAGCGGTACGTGCATACACACCATTTTCCGCTTGTTGGAAGTAATAAGCGTGAGGGGTTTTATCGACATCCACGGTAATTTCATCAACACGAGGAAGTGGATGCAGTACCTTCATATTATCTTTGGCATTTTTTAATGAAGCTGCGGTTAAGACAAAAGCGGATTTAATATGTGCATATTCAGATTCATCAAAGCGTTCTTTTTGCACTCGCGTCATATATAAAATATCTAGCTTGTCCATTACGCTTTCAACTTCGTTGTGTAAGCTATACGTAATACCAGCATCGTCCAACTCTTCGCAAATATAATCTGGCATAGCTAACGCTTCTGGCGCAATAAAGTAGAAGCGGACGTTATTGAATTTAGCTAATGCTTGAGTCAATGAATGCACGGTACGACCATATTTAAGGTCACCAACGAACGCGATATTAATACCATCGAGCGTTCCTTGAGTTTCATAAATAGTGTACAGATCGAGCAGGGTTTGGGTTGGATGTTGGTTTGAACCATCACCCGCATTGATGATAGGAGTGCCATTTGAAAACTCAGAGGCTAAACGTGCCGCGCCTTCTTGTGGATGACGCATCACAAAGGCGTCAACATATGATGAAATAATCTGAATCGAATCGGCGAGTGTTTCACCTTTGTTAGCATGTGAAGTGTTACCCGCATTATCAAAACCAATCACACTGCCGCCGATACGTTGAATCGCCGTTTCAAAAGAGAGACGCGTTCGGGTCGATGGTTCAAAAAAACAACTCGCGACCACTTTTCCTTTAATCAATTCTGGTTGAGGTTCTGCTTTGATTTTCGCAGCCGTTTGAATGATTAACTCCATTTCCTCACGTGAAAGCTCAGGAATGGAAATGATGTGTTTTTGATAGAGCGAGTTTGCCATGTGGGTTCCTTAACGAATATCAACCATAAATACATATTATACAGATACAAAAAAACCTCCGATAGAAGGAGGTTTTTTATGAGTGGAAAGATCGAATAATCAAGCCATACAAGCTAGTGAGCTCGTAACATAACACGGTAATTTTACCTTGCTGCGGCATTTTATCTTCCCTTTCATTGATTGAGGAAAATTATACGCACTATCTTTTTTAGCGCAAGCGTTTGCTACTTAAATACACATTGGCTTGATATTGCTCAAATACGAACCATTTTATGCGCTAAACGAAGCCTGAATTAATTGCCTAAAGTCGCGATCATAATTGCTTTAATCGTATGCATACGGTTTTCTGCTTGATCAAAAACAATTGAGTGGCGAGATTCGAATACTTCTTCGGTGACTTCTAAGCCTTTCATATCATATTTATCTGCAACTTCTTTTCCAACCGTAGTTTCATCGTTATGAAAGGCGGGTAAGCAGTGCATAAATTTAACTAAAGGGTTACCGGTTGCGTTGATTACATCGGTATTGATTTGATATGGCTTCATTAATGCGACTCGTTCATCCCATGCTTGCGCCGCTTCACCCATTGATACCCACACGTCGGTATAAAGGAAATCACAGTCTTTTACGCCACTTGTAACATCTTCGGTTAAGGTGATTTTGGCTCCGGTTTGTTTGGCAACGGCTTGGCATTGAGCCACGAGTGCTTCTTCTGGCCAAAATGCCTTTGGAGCAACAAGGCGAATATCCATCCCCATTTTTGCCGCACCGACCATCAGTGAGTTACCCATGTTATTGCGGGCATCTCCAAGGTAAGCAAAAGATAATTCATGTAATTGTTTACCACGACTAAATTCTTGCATAGTTAAGAAGTCAGCTAGAATTTGAGTTGGGTGGAATTCATCGGTCAGGCCATTCCAAACCGGAACACCAGCATGTTGGCCTAACTCTTCGACAATGACTTGTCCATAACCACGATACTCAATACCGTCATACATACGTCCCAATACGCGTGCGGTATCTTTCATTGATTCTTTATGACCAATCTGTGAGCCAGATGGACCTAAGTAAGAGACTTGTGCTCCTTGATCAAAAGCAGCCACTTCAAATGCGCAGCGAGTACGAGTTGATGACTTTTCAAAGATCAAAGCAATATTTTTTCCGACTAATGTTTTTCGCTCACTCCCTGCGTATTTGGCTTTTTTTAAGTCAGCAGAAAGATCCAACAAAAATTGGATCTCTTTGGGAGTGAAGTCTAATAGTTTAAGAAAATTACGATTGCGAAGATTGAAAGCCATAATGACGTCCCTATTCAATAAATGAAGCAAAGAGTATTTATACATAAAAATGCTGTTAAAGTGAATTTTTATTTGATTGTATTTTTACATACCTTCCAATGGTGTTTCATGGCAAAATACGCTTTCTGAATTTAGCCCATATTGGAGCACTGTCATGTCTAACAATGATCAATCTATGCAAGATGATTACTTATCAGTTGAAGAGCTGATTGAATTTCAAAAAGAAGAAACTCGCGACATTATTGCAGCATTGATTGAAGATGGCAGTGATCCGGATGCTTTATACGATATCGAACATCATCTGTTTGCAGAAGATCTTGAAGTGTTACAAGAAGCCGTTATTGAAGCTTTTAAAATGGGCTTTGAGGTTTTAGAAGCAGAAGAAACTGAAGACGAAGATGGACAGAAAGTATTGTGCTGTGATGCTATTATGCAGTCGGCTTTAGATCCTCTTTTGATTGATGAGCAAGTTGCAAAGTTAGTTGATTTAGCTGAAAAATATGACATTATTTATGATGGATGGGGCACTTTTTACGAAGGTGAAGATGCAATCTATGATGAAGAAAATGACGACTACGACGCCGAATAACATTTCTTTATAAGATGCTCAATCAGCCAGCCTTGTCGCTGGCTTTTTTATGCTATTTTTAATGTAGTATTAATTGAATAGTCTCAGCTATTATGAGATACATGGACGATTATGCATCAACCTCTTACTGGCTTTTGGCAGCTTTCACCGTTAACTGATTTAACTATCCCGCAAGCGGATATTGAGTTTCCATCGGCATTGAAATCAGTTTTACCTCGATCTTTATCTGAAAGTGATATTGCTACCCAAGAGTGGCATTTGATGCATGATATTGAGGTTGATGAATCAATGTTGGGTTTAGCTGCCATTGATTTAGTGATTGAAGGTATTAATCATTATGCAGAAGTTCGAGTTGGTGGAGTAGCAGTTTATGACTGTGATGGTAGCCAATATCGCTACCAAAAAGACATCAAAGAGTATCTTAATCTTGGTAGAAATCGGATTGAAATTCTGTTCTTAGATCAACAAGAAGAGGATTGGTTGATTGATGAGCAAGATGCGGTTTGTCATTTGGATCATCAGCAAGTCGAGTTAACCGATCAAGCAATCGGCATTAAACGGACGCCATTTTTACGTTTAATTCGCAGTGTACGCTTACACCATGTTACGACCGAGCAGATCTGGCATCATGGAGGCTGTGAGTTGAAGGTTGATGTTTATTATCAAACACTTAAATCCGGCTTGGTCTCGGCAGATATCAAATACAACGGTATGACATATACAGTTCCGCTCGATATACGCAGCGATCATGTCACAGCCATTTTCCAGATAGATGCGCCAAAGCAAGCATTGTTATCAAATGATGGTCGGTCTGTGCTATCAGGATCTACTCAGCTTTTTGTCCATTTAGATGGGTATCATTTCCCGTTCGACATTGCGTTATCGGAACAGCAATGTGTCAGTCATTATCCACTTTAACCTGTAAAGATTTAAAATGAGCGTAGGGAAGTGAGGCACAACTTAGTATCATACCCATTTGATCTTTATAGAGCTTTAGCCATTACCACTTCACAATCGCCATGCCCTGTATTTCCCCATGCACTTTCTAAATGCTCAAAGCCCAACTTTTCATATAAGGCCAATGCTGCTTTAAGTTCGGCGGTAGATTCTAAATAGCATTGTTCAAATCCCAGCACTTTCGCTTCTTGAAAACATATTTCGATTAGCTTTCGAGCAAAGCCTTGCTTACGTGCTTGTGGCAATATGTACATTTTTTGCAACTCGCATATTTCTGGTTTCCCAGCTAAGTGTCACCACCAGTGCAAAAATGATCCACTAACACCAATTGAAAATTGATCCACTTGGTATCATTCAGTTTTAACAAAACTGGATGGTGATTATGTTAAC
>NZ_JAAUWW010000020.1 GCF_014694375.1 Vibrio sp. S17_S38 | reverse complement strand
CAAACAAGCTCAAGGCTGTTCTTATTAATAGCCGTTTGGTCACTCAGTTCATTGATAAATCTTATTGATTATCATCAACGAGTGCCCACACAGATTGATAGGTCTAAATTGTTAAAGAGCAATCTTAACGTGGCAAGCTTTTTGCTTTCCGGTTAAGAGGGCGGCCATTTTAACGATTTGATTGAGGGTGTCAAACACTTTCTACAATCTTTTTTCGCTACCCTTTTTTAGAAGGTTGTGACCTCTGACTCGTTGCGGCCGTTAGGCTTCGTGCTCCGTGTCAGTGAGGTCGCATTATAGAGATCAAGTTCACATTGGCAAGGGCTTTTTTCAATTTATTTTGCTTTATTTACTGTTCGAGCGAAAAACGCACTAAAAACGTTATATTTGATGCTTTTCTCTACTTTTCTTTTATTTGAATGGCAAATTGAGTCACTTTTTCCCAGTCTGTATATTCGACTTCTTTGCTAGTATCCGTTTCCCCTCCAGTCATACTCATAATAAAACGAATCATCACTCGGTCTAACCAGCGATAACGCGGATAATAAAGTGCTCCTGCAAACACACCGATAAACATTGGTTGCCACGGAGATTGCTGTAAAAATTTTTGAATATAGCTACTACCTTCAGGAGTATCCTTCCCTTCTTTACGCGCAGTAAGATTCACGCCATAAAAGAAAGCCTTCATCTCTTGCAATCGTTGGACATTATTATTAATAAAGCTATATAGGTTTTTATTAAAATGCCCATAACGAATAGATGCACCTATGATAACTTTTTCATACTTTATTAAATCGATATCATCAGCCTCAATAATATTCATCAACTCACAATTATCAAACCCTAGTTGATTGGCTATATGATTGGCAATTTTATGAGTTTGCCCATCTCGGGTTGAATATAAAATAAGATATGTTTTCACAATGATTAGCTCTTCCAAAATGTAGGGGTAAATAATATAAGTAACGTGAACACTTCTAATCGACCAAATAACATAGAGACAATTAATACCCATTTGGCATTATCATTAATATTAGCGAAATGAACGGAAACTGCTCCTAACCCCGGCCCAAGGTTATTTAAAGTCGCAGCTACTGCAGAAAAAGCACTCAATTCATCCATACCAGAAGCAATTAACCCTAACATACATAAGACAAAAACCAGCGCATAAGCCGAGAAAAATCCCCAAACCGCATCTACTACTCTTTGAGATAAAACCTTCCCACCAACCTTAATTGGATACACAGCCCTTGGATGTACCAAGCGCTTTAATTCTCGACCACCTTGCAAGGTAAGTAAAAGAATGCGAATAACTTTCAATCCTCCACCGGTTGAACCACCACAACCACCGATAAAAGAAGAAAAGAGTAATAGCACAGGTAAAAATAATGGCCATTCAGAAAACCCTGTGGTGGTAAAGCCAGCCGTCGTTGAAATAGACACCGTTTGAAATAGTACTTGGTCAAAGGCTTCAAATGTTGTTAGTTCACTTTTGTGTACAAGTAAAATAACAAAGCACAACAAAAACAGCATTAACTGGATAAAAATAAATGCTCGAAATTCTGGATCTCGCCAATAATATTTAGGATGCACACCACCAGAAGCTAAAGCAGCAAAATGGAGAGAAAAGTTACAGGCTGAAATGAGCAAAAATACCACTGTGATCATATTAATGATCGGACTGTTAAAATATCCCATACTAGCATCATGGGTAGAAAAGCCACCAATAGCTATAGTTGAGAAGCTATGACAAATAGCATCAAACAAACTCATACCAGCGAGCCAAAATGCGGCCGCACAAGCAACAGTTAAACCTAAGTAGATGTACCACAGAACTTTGGCTGTTTCTGCAATACGCGGTGTCATTTTATTATCTTTTACTGGACCAGGAATTTCGGCTCTATACAACTGCATACCACCGATACCTAAAATAGGTAAAATAGCGACGGCTAACACAATAATGCCCATACCACCGAACCATTGTAAAAATTGTCGATAGAACAAAATAGCTTTAGGCAGTTCATCCAACCCAACTAATATTGTCGCGCCAGTTGTAGTTAGTGCTGAAAAGGATTCAAAAAAAGCATCTGTAATAGATATATTAGGATCAGGAGCTAATAAAAAAGGTAATGCACCAGCACTGCCAATAACAACCCAAAATAACACCACAATCAAAAAACCATCGCGAGATTTAAGCTCTTTCTTCTGATCGCGATTAGGTAACCAACACCCCCCTCCACATAATAGCAAAACAAAAAAGGTTGTTATAAAAGGTACACCAGCGCCATCTCTATACAAAAAAGCCACTAGCGCTGGTGCTAGCATAGATAGACTAAATAGAGCCAACAACAGGCCAACGATACGAATAATTGAACGAAATTGCATATAAGTTTATGAAGGCAAGCTTCTACATTCCTTTTAAATAAAATGACTTCTATCTTTACAGAGCACGAATTTGCACTCTCGCGCCCGACTTATTAACCAACTCCTGTGAAAATGTAGCTAGCTCTCTTTTCTCTATTTCAACTATCAGCTTAATACGAGCGCTAAAATCACCACCAATTTGAAGTGCTTGGTATTGCATAATCATCGATTGTACTAAGGGCATTTCCGCGTAGTCTAACTCTAGGTGTACTTGAGTGGTGATTTTTCTCTCAATTGTTTGAAGTAGCTTTAGTGCTTGCTGAACACCACCACCATACGCTTTTACCAGCCCACCCGTTCCAAGCTTTATTCCACCAGAATAACGAGTCACAACAGCCGTTAACTCACCAATGCCAGATCCTGAAACCTGCGCTAGGATCGGTTTTCCTGCTGTTCCCGAAGGTTCGCCATCATCACTAAATCCCCATAATAATGAATTATCGGCTCTCCCTGCCGCAAAGCCCCAGCAGTTATGACGAGCATTGATATGCAGATCTTTAATCTGAGCAATAAATGTTTTAGCTATTTCTATACTTGGAGTATGAGCAAGATGAGTAATGAAGATACTTTTTTTAATTTCTTCTTCAAATACAACATTAGCGAAAGGAATGAGGTAAGGATGGTCGTTCATATTACTCAAAAGTTAAAAAATAATTAGATGAGATTAGCATAAATCAACAGCTTACTCGGCCACAAAATGACCGCGCGCACAAAAGTTAAACATATGTTTGAAAAATGTATTGCAGTTAACATTTGACCGATCCACACTAAAAGAACCTGGTCTAACCAGAGAATAACTATAATGTATTTGCTATAGCACATTCAAACATCAGTTGCTTTGAGCCACCAAATAATGGCAAAGCATTTATGGGCTATCAGCGACACCTTTGTTCGTCATGGAGATAAACAATGATTTACCAAGACTCGTCCCTATACGTGAAAGAATTACAAGATGGCATTGCACAGCTTACTTTCAATGCTGAAGCATCTATCAATACCCTCAATACAAAAACCCTAAGCGCTTTAAATGATGCACTCGATGCCATCAAATCGAATGATAATATTCAAGGTTTGATTATCTCATCAGACAAAGACTCATTTATTGTAGGCGCAGATATCAAAGAGTTTTTAGGCTTATTTGCAAAACCAGAGGTTGAACTTGACCATTGGGTGAAATACGCCAACGATATTTTTTGTAAACTCGAAGATCTTCCTTTCCCTACTATTTCTGTCATCCGAGGCTTTGCCTTAGGTGGTGGTTGCGAATTGATTCTATCCACCGATCTTCGTATTGGTGATGCCACTGCAGTTATTGGTTTACCTGAAACTAAACTTGGCATTATTCCGGGATTTGGCGGTACTGTTCGTATGCCACGTGTGATAGGTGCCGATAACGCAATGGAATTGATCGCCACTGCAAAACAATTACGCGCCGATGAAGCAATTAAGATTGGTCTGCTTGATGCCATCATCGAAACGGATGCGCTGCAAGCTTCAGCTATTAATACGATTCAGCAAGCTCAGCAAGGTAAAATTGACTGGCAAGCTCGCCGAACTCAAAAAACATCCCCTCTATCATTAAGTAAAATCGAATCCTTAATGAGCTTTACCATGGCTAAAGGAATGATAGCCCAAAAAGCAGGCCCGCATTATCCTGCGCCAATCGCATCAGTTAAGGCAATTGAAGAAGCATCAACCTCTAATCGTGATTCGGCATTAGAAATTGAACGTAAATACTTTATTAAAATGGCTCAAACCGAAGTGGCCCAATCACTGATCGGGCTATTTCTAAATGATCAATATATTAAAGGGTTAGCAAAAAAAGCCACCAAATCAGCCGAAAAAATCAATCGCGCAGCGGTACTCGGCGCTGGGATTATGGGAGGAGGCATTGCCTATCAATCCGCATCTAAAGGCGTGCCAGTCTTAATGAAAGACATAGCCCAACCCTCGCTTGATTTAGGTATGACCGAAGCATCAAAACTGCTCAACAAGCAGCTTGAACGTGGCAAAATTGATGGATTAAAACTATCAAAAATCCTCGCGTCAATCACACCAAGTCTTCATTACTCTGGTATCGAACAAGCAGATGTGGTGGTCGAAGCCGTTGTTGAAAATCCAAAGGTTAAAGCTGCAGTATTAGCCGAAGTCGAGACTTATGTTGCTGAAGGTGCGGTACTAGCTTCAAACACATCAACGATTCCAATTAACTTATTAGCCAAATCAATAAAACATCCAGAAAACTTCTGCGGTATGCACTTTTTTAATCCTGTACACCGCATGCCTTTAGTCGAAATAATCCGTGGTGAACACACTTCAGATGAAACCATTGATAAAGTAGTGGCTTATGCAGCTCAAATGGGTAAATCACCAATCGTAGTCAATGACTGCCCAGGGTTCTTTGTTAACCGTGTACTGTTCCCATACTTTGGAGGATTTAGTCTATTACTGCGAGATGGAGCTGACTTTACACAAGTTGATAAAGTAATGGAGCGTAAATTTGGCTGGCCGATGGGACCTGCGTACTTGCTAGATGTTGTTGGACTGGATACAGCTCATCACGCTCAAGAAGTTATGTCACAAGGTTTCCCTGAGCGAATGGGGAAAAATGGCCGCGATTCTATTGATGCTTTATATGATGCCAATAAATTTGGCCAAAAAAATGGCAGTGGGTTTTACACATATTCTGTTGATCATAAAGGTAAACCAAAGAAAACTTTTGATAAAAGCGTACTCAGTTTATTTGAAGGTATCACAGAAAAAAATCAAAACTTCACCGATGAAGACATCATCAACCGCACCATGATCCCAATGATTAATGAAGTGGTTCTGTGTTTACAAGAAGGCATCATTGCTTCGCCACAAGAAGCGGATATGGCACTTGTTTATGGGTTAGGTTTTCCTCCATTCCGTGGTGGTGCATTCCGTTACTTGGACAGTATTGGCATTAAAACCTATATCGAATCAGCATCTCAATATAAAGATATTAGCCCGATGTACCACATCCCTCAGTTATTACTTGATATGGCAGAGAAAAACGAAACTTTTTACTCAAACCAACAAGTAGCGGTATAACGTCTTTGAATAAGCGATCAGTTTAAGGAAAATAAAAATGAATAATGTAGTAATTGTTGATTGTATTCGTACTCCAATGGGCCGTTCAAAAGCAGGTGCTTTCCGCCATGTTCGCGCAGAAGATTTATCAGCACATTTAATGAAAGGTATCTTAAAGCGCAACCCCAAAGTCAACCCTAAAGAAATTGAAGATGTGTATTGGGGATGTGTGCAGCAAACTCTAGAACAAGGCTTTAATATTGCGCGTAATGCTTCGTTACTTGCTGGCATTCCGAAAAATGTTGGAGCTGTCACCGTTAACCGTTTATGTGGCTCATCAATGCAAGCACTACATGATGCCTCGCGCGCAATCATGGTCGGTGATGCTCAAATCTGCTTGATCGGTGGCGTTGAACATATGGGGCACGTACCGATGAATCACGGTGTAGATTTTCATCCAGGACTAGCGAAGAACATTGCAAAAGCATCTGGCATGATGGGTCTTACTGCGGAAATGTTAGGTAAAATGCATGGTATTAGTCGCGAAGATCAAGATGCTTTTGGCGCTCGTTCACACCGTCGTGCTCATGCAGCCACCATTGAAGGGCGGTTCAAAAATGAAATTCTACCTATTGAAGGTCACGCACCTGATGGATCACTAACTCTGTTTGACTATGACGAAGTAATTCGCCCTGAAACCACAATAGAAACATTATCTCAATTACGCCCAGTTTTTGACCCAGTCAATGGCACCGTAACTGCCGGTACATCATCGGCACTTTCAGATGGTGCTTCTGCCATGCTAATCATGAGTGAGCAAAAAGCTAAAGAATTAGGCTTGCCGATCCGTGCTCGTATCCGTTCAATGGCCGTTGCCGGTTGCGATCCATCCACCATGGGTTATGGTCCGGTTCCTGCCACACAAAAAGCATTACAACGTGCAGGCTTAAGTATTCAAGATATGGGAATGATTGAGCTTAATGAAGCATTTGCAGCGCAAGCTCTACCATGCGCTAAAGATCTTGGCATACTTGATGTGATGGAAGATAAAGTCAATCTTAATGGCGGCGCGATTGCACTTGGTCACCCACTAGGTTGCTCAGGTTCTCGAATTTCAACCACATTAATTAACTTAATGGAAAGCCACGATGTACAATTTGGTTTAGCCACGATGTGCATTGGATTAGGTCAAGGTATTGCGACCGTATTTGAACGAGTAGACTAATCTAGTCACTTAACGTTCGTGAAATAAAGACCTATAAAAAAGGCTTCTGATAATTAATTCCGAAGCCTTTCTCTATCTACTCTGTCGATACTCATTAAGAAGCACTCACCTCAGCACTGCAAGATGATGACGATCCATTACTACGATATGGCAGCACATAGCTCTCACCATCACTCGGATGAATCACTTGATAATATTGAGGTAGATTAAAATTACAACTCGTCTCTTCACCTTCATTCGTATTGGTGGTGTAAAAGCGGTTTACATTTCGGATCATATCGTCTTTATTACCATCAAATTGACGATAAACTTCCACTCGGTTTACTTCATCTAACACATAAATGTTAAAGCCATCAGCATCGTCTTCAAAAAAGAATTGAATTAAACCTTCGCTAGCAAAACCATCCACTACATCAGGAGGAGGAAGTTCTTGATTCTTACCCACCACCAGCACTGCACCTTGTAGCTTGTTGGTCGAAATACTGCTGTAGAAATCAATCGAATTTTCTAGCTTCATCACTGACACACCACGACGCTCAAAGAATAAGCCATACATCTGATCTGCTACTTTTAGCACTTTGAATCGACGGCGCTTTTCATTCTCAACAGGCTTCAATCTAAGTTCAATACACTCTGCAAGCAATTGATACACCATATTACGCATCATACCGCTCATATTTTTGCTATAGCAGAAAACATCAACCGATTCCGGTGGACGAGCATCTTGGTGCATCTTGCCAAGAATAGTTTTCAGCGCATCGATAATCGCATTTTGACCAGAGAAATGCAGAGTTCTCACTTCATGCCACGAGTTACGATAAACCAAATCCACACTGCTCACTAAACATTGTTGCTCATCCGAAAAGCTAAATATATCCACATTTTTCTGATCGCCTTTCAGTTGACTGGCTTTCAGATTTACTGTTGGATCACTTTCTAAATTAATAAAAATAGAAAGCTGACTCACTTCACATGGGCTACCTAATGCTTGCATCGTTGGTTGGCGCTTACGTAGAGAAAACGTATTACGCAAATCGCTCACCATTTGATACAGCTTATCCATATCAAGCTCGGCATCACGAACGACTGCATCAAGATGAGTGCCTTCCGTAATTAAGCCATTAAAAAATGACCATGCGACTAATTTACTTAAATACTGATTATGCTCTAGTGGAGCCTGACCTAGAATCTCATAAGGATCAAGGGCATATTTATATAGATACCAGCCAGCCGGATTTGTTCTTCCTTCTGGCACTTGGATAAAGGTTAAATTAGGTTCGTGTAAATCAGGAGAAATTTGAGAGTTAAGTAATGTCACCTTACCCGGAAGCGTTTCAAATGCAGCATACAGCTTGCGTGCAAGAATACTGATATCTTGAGGACTAATGGCCGAAGTAATGTCATTTCGACGAGCAAATTGAATAAGGTTACGATAGCTCAGCATTAAGGCATCAAGTAATTCATGATGCACTTTTTTCACTTGTTCAACTTTCCAATGGCGGCGATTATCCAATTCTTGGATAAGAGAATCAGACCAGCCCCAATCAGACACTAAATCTTGCAATGCTGAATGGCGCCAAGCAACAAAATGGTCCCCAGCCGGTCGAGATAATTTTTCATGTGTTTTCAAATAAAAACAACGACGAACTAATTCTAAACGACGCTGATCACCAATGCGCTCAAGATAAAGTGTTACTTTTTCCAACATCAAATAATAGCTATCCATGCAGTATTCTTTTTGCTCGCACGCAAAAAAACGACGCTTGGTATCCACACTTAATAGCTGTGGATTTGGGTATTCCCACGAATAAGATTCAAGCAAAATTGCTTTTAATACTGATTTATAAGGCGAATCAATACTTTTGTAGAGTTGCCATAAATTAGAACCAAAATACTCTTCAGCGGGAATATGGTGAAGTTGCCCAAAATCCATCCATTCAGAACAATCAAGGTCTCCGCTATTGCAAAGTTGCTTAACGTAATCGTCGTAGCATCCTTCCATTTCTGGCGGCACAATTTGCCAAAGTAATCGTTGCCCAGCCAGTCGAACAGCAGAACGATAAAACTCATCCAACAATAAGAGGTGCTGTGAAGACCCACAGTTATCACCGGTCATTTCTTCTGATAGATTAGAGCGAAAACGGCTTTCATCCATTAAAAAGAAATTAGCTTCAACTCCAAAATCTTTCGCCCACTCAGTAATAGTTAAACATTTATTACTGAGAAGAACCCGATCAGCAAGTGACATATTTGGTGAAATACAAACCCATATGTCCAAATCACTTGAAGAGCTTTGCCCTACAGATGAGGTACTTCCCATCGTGTATAAAGCAAGAATACTCTTTGGCACTAAGTTCGAATTCAGGCTAGTAGAATCACAAGAAAATACGTCTAGCATTACCTGCTGTTGTATATCACTTAGCTGAAATTGAACGATGCCACAAGGCGCAGCTTTGTCACAAAAGCCGGGTAATTGAGGATGATTGAAATGCAATAAGGTTGGGATCAGGTGGAAAATCTGCTGGCTGGTTTTATCCATTAATGACAAAGCACGCTCAATTCTCTGTGAATTAAGTGCATCAAGCCTTTGAATTAATGTTTTGGTGTATGCCTGCAAGATAAATTCCTAGTACGACTATATGAATAAGATAACCTTGACTGAGATGATCGGTAACAAGAAAAACGTGATCAATCTAACATTTTTTTATAAGCGGGTAAACATTATACAAGTTGATGACACCTACTACTTTAGTCGCCCACCCCATATTTCAATAGCATTTCGGTTCCCACTCAAAAATGTATCGCTAAGAGTAAGAATTTTAACTCAGGAGTGATAGGATGAGTCATAACAAAATCGATTAAAAAGGTTACTTATGTCAACAACACCAATTCGTATCGCGACTCGCAAAAGCCCACTAGCATTATGGCAAGCCTATTTCGTGAGAGATGCTCTATTAAAAGCTCACCCCGGCCTAGAGGTAGAGTTAGTGACCATGGTAACCAAGGGCGATATTATTTTAGACACACCTCTCGCCAAAGTCGGTGGAAAAGGCTTATTCGTTAAAGAGCTAGAAGTTGCCATGCTTGAAGGTCGAGCCGATCTAGCGGTTCATTCAATGAAAGATGTCCCTGTCGACTTCCCCGAAGGATTAGGTCTGGTGACGATTTGCGAGCGCGAAGATCCAAGAGATGCTTTCGTTTCAAACACTTATTCAAATGTCGATGACCTACCTCAAGGCGCCGTTGTCGGCACCTGTAGCTTACGTCGTCAATGCCAATTAAAAGAGCGTCGCCCAGATCTTATTATCAAGGATTTACGTGGCAACGTAGGCACACGATTAAGTAAATTAGATGCTGGTGAATACGATGCCATTGTTTTGGCCTCTGCAGGTTTAAAACGCCTAAAACTTGAAGAGCGTATACGCAGCTTTATTGAACCTGAAGAATCTCTTCCTGCCGTTGGTCAAGGTGCTGTTGGTATTGAATGCCGCTTAAATGATGATCGCCTACGTAAACTATTAGAGCCCCTTAATCACCAAGATACTCAAGACCGAGTATTGTGTGAACGAGCAATGAATCTCACGCTTGAAGGCGGTTGCCAAGTTCCCATTGGCAGTTACTCGCTACTTGATGGTGATAATATCTGGTTACGCGGTTTAGTCGGAGAGCCTGATGGTTCAACTATTATTCGAGGTGAAATCCGAGGCCAACGTAAAGATGCAGAGCAACTTGGTATTACTTTAGCCAACCAATTACTCAATGATGGCGCCAAAAACATCCTTGAAAAACTGTATTCAGAACACGACTAAACATGACCGTTCTGGTAACTCGCCCAGGAGAGGATGGTTCTAATTTATGCCAAACGTTATCCACATTTGGCATAAACAGTTTGCACCATCCTCTACTTACCTTTAAGCAAGGCAAAGATGCCGCTTCTCTTCAGTATCATTTGAAAAACTGCCAACTTATCATCGCAGTCAGCCAACATGCCGTTTATTGGGCTCAACATATTTTAAAGCAGCAAAATACTTCATTTCCAGTGACACCAATCTACTTAGCTATTGGCAGTAAAACGGCTCAATTACTGCAACAATATTGCGGAAAAACGGTCATATCGCCAAAAATCAGTGACAGTGAACACTTACTGGACTTACCAGCTTTGAAGTTAGTGAAAAATCAGCGTATTTTAATACTACGAGGTAATGGTGGCCGTGAGTTAATTTATCAAACACTACAGCAACGAGGGGCTAATGTTGATTACAGCGAAGTCTATCAAAGAGCTTATATCCCGATAGATGAATCCATTACATTCCCTCACTGGAAGCAACTGAATATCAAACAATTAGTGATAACCAGTGGCGACCAACTTAACTACCTTATAACGCAAAGCTCAAATGATTTTAAACATTGGCTGACACAGCGCGAACTTTACATCCCAAGCCAACGCATTGAACAAGAAGCAAAAGAATTTGGCTTTTCGCGTATAATTAACACAGGCAGCGCTGCTAACTCCATTTTATTAGCACACCTCTGTGGGAAACTTAATACAGGACGACAACATGACAGATAATAATTCGAATAAAACTGCCGTAGACAACGAAACTCGCTCTTCCCACAAAGCTCAATCAACCAGTGCAGATAAAAAAGCAAAAAAAACAGGTTCGAAGAGAGTCACTATCGCTATTATCTTCGCATTATTAGTTGCAGGTTCCATGGTTGCCTACGAGCAATATCAATATACTCAAAACAAAAAAACCATTGATAAACTTAGTGCTCAAGTCATCAATTTACAAAGTAACCTAAAGCAACAACTTGATGACAACAAAACCCAACTACAAAAAGACAATCAAAATATAACCAATAAACTAACAACCGCTAGTGAACAGCAAGAGAAAAGCATTAAAAGCTTACAGCTTGCCCTAGCTGATATTAAAGGCCGCAGTCCTAATGACTGGTTACTCGCTGAAGCAGATTATTTAACAAAAATGGCGGGTAGAAAACTATTTTTAGAACATGATATTGAATCGGCGACTCAACTGATTCAATCTGCCGATCAACGTATTGCAGCGCTCAATGATCCAAGTTTGGTCGGTTTGCGTAAAGCAATGGCCAAGGATATTACCCAATTAAAATCCCTCCCTATTATTGATAGAGATGGACTTATTCTCAATCTAATCAGCTTACAAACCGAGGTTGATCAACTGCCTTTAGCTAACTCATTACTACTTAAAGAAGAAAAACAAAAAGAGATCGCAGTGTCTGGTGATATCAATGATTGGCAAAGTAATTTAACCACGTCTTTGAAAGATTTTGCTGGGCATTTTATTACTTTTAGAACTCGTAAAGGAAGTGCCACACCGCTATTGACGCCAGAACAACATTTTTATTTCAAAGAAAACATGAAAGCGAAATTAGAAAGTGCCATCAAAGGCGTTTATTCTGAAAATAACGATATTTATCAAACTTCATTACAAATCGCTCATGACTGGTCGAATAAATACTTCAATCAAAATTCATTGAAAGTACAGAAATTCGAGCAAGCATTACGTCAATTGAAAGAGAAGGATATTACCGTTAACTATCCGATCAAGCTTCAATCTCAAAAGCCATTAACCGATATTATTACTGAACGATTACGCCGCTCAGTATCAACTGTGGGTAAAGGAGATAAATAATGTTTCGATTAATTTTTCTATTTATTGTCCTTGGACTCGGATTATTTGTTGGCACTCAATTTTCAGACCAACAAGGTTATGTACTTATCTCGGTTGCCGATACCACAACGGAAATGAGCGTAACCACTCTGGTTATTTTTGTAATTGCAGCACTTGCCGCTCTTTTTCTGGCTGAGTACATTATCAAACGAGGTTTACGAGCAACCAGTGCCACATGGAACTGGTTTAGTATCCGTAAACTAAAGCGAGCTCGCCGATACACCAATGAAGGCATCATTAAATTGCTGGAAGGTGATTGGAAAACGGCCGAGAAAAAGGTCACCCGCTGGGCTAACCATCACGATATGCCGCTGCTTTGTTATTTAATTGCCGCAGAGGCAGCCCAAGGTATGGGAGATGAAAACAAACGAAAAAAATACCTCGCTTTAGCATTAGAGCAAGATAAAACGTCACTGGCAGTAGAAATCACGCAAATTCGCCAAATGATGAGAAATAACCAATATTCGGACGCACATACTCATTTAGAAAAGCTAAAAGGAAAATACCCGAATAACACGATTATCCTTAATCTACTAAAAAAAACCTATCAGCGGCTACAGTTGTGGATAGCATTAGATGATCTATTACCTAAACTAAAAAAAGCCAAACTGATACAAGATGAAGAATACCAATCTTTATACTACCAAGCTCAACTTGGAAAAATGGAGGAAATTGGACAACAAAAAGGCACAAGTGGGTTATTAGCATATTGGAGCAACTTGCCGAAAAAATTGAAACAAGATGAGCAAGTCGTCTATTTAATGATTAAACAATTGATGATACATAAAGGTGATTCTGAGGCTTATGTTATATTGCGAGATATTTTAAAATCTTCAGCTTCCGAAAAACTACTGCCATTACTCACTGAAATTCAGCTGGCTGATACTCATCCAGCGATTGTTTTACTTGAAGGTATTACTCAAAAAAACAATAACCATGCAGAAGCAAATAGTGCTCTTGGCCAACTTTATCTAAGAGAAAACAAATGGTCAGAAGCTCAACACGCTTTCGAGCAAGCACTAAAACAACGAGTAAGCATCTCCGATTACTCTGATCTTGCAGATGCTCTAGAACATCAAAACATGCATCAAGCCGCGGGCGATGTCTCGCGTAAAGCATTAAGCTTAATGACAACAAATAAATAAGAAGAGGCCAAAACCATCGTTTAGATAAAAGTCTGAACCGATAAACTGTCGCTTTCTCTCAATGTACAGATAATAACGACGATTAGTATCATCTCAATTTAACCATAAAGGCTCTTATTTTGAATAAACGCTTATTACAACAAGTTCTTGAACGCTGCCAGCAAAAAGGGGTTCGGTTAACCTCGCAACGACAACAAGTTCTTGAATTAATTTGGCAGCAAAAAGGTTCATCTACCGCTTATGAATTATTAGATAAGCTAAAAGTCAATGAACCTCAAGCTAAACCTCCGACGGTTTATCGGGCACTTGAGTTTTTGTTAGAGCAAGGTTTCATTCACCGAGTGGAATCCACTAATAGTTTCGTCTCATGCTGCTTTTTTGGTGATCATCCCCATGAGCATAAGCACTTTTCTCACTTATTGATCTGCGATCAATGTGGCGATGTCAGTGAATTGCAAGATGATGCACTTGTTGCCCTCTTAACTAAGAATATTGAAGACCATGGATTCGCCCTCACCAATCATGTCATTGAAACCCATGGAACCTGTAAAAACTGCGTCTAGTTTTGCTTATTAAATCGTGAATTTGAGGTACAAAAAAGGTTGGCATATTTGCCAACCTTTTTATTAGGATCCGTATTTAATCGATAAATTCTATCTTAAAAAACGCCCCTGAACGACTAAGCCTTGAACGCTTTAAAAGCATTAATCAAACCATTAGTTGAGCTATCATGTGAATCAACCGCTTTATTGTCAGCTAATTCAGGCAAGATTTGATTCGCTAGTTGCTTACCAAGCTCGACACCCCATTGATCAAAGCTGAAGATGTTTAAAATCACACCTTGTACAAAAATCTTATGTTCGTACATAGCAATCAAGTTGCCTAATGTACGAGGTGTAATTTGCTTCACTAAAATTGAGTTTGTTGGACGATTACCGCCAAACACTTTAAACGCGACTAAGTCTTTCACTTCTTCCGCTGTTTTACCCGCAGCGGCAAATTCAGCTTCTACGGTTGCTTTACTCTTACCAAAAGCAAGTGCTTCTGTTTGAGCAAAGAAGTTAGACATCAATTTCTGATGATGATCACCCACTTTATTATGGCTAATCGCTGGTGCAATAAAGTCACAAGGAATTAATTTTGTTCCTTGGTGGATCAATTGGTAGAAAGCATGCTGACCATTGGTTCCTGGCTCACCCCAAATAATAGGACCAGTTTGATAATCGACATCATCACCATTGCGATCAACACATTTACCATTTGATTCCATATTCCCTTGTTGGAAGTAAGCAGCAAAGCGGTGCATATATTGATCGTAAGGAAGAATAGCTTCAGACTCAGCACCGTGGAAGTTATTGTACCAAATACCAATTAACGCCAAGATCACAGGAATGTTGCTTTCAAATTCCGTAGTTGAAAAGTGCTTATCCATTTCATGAGCACCTTCTAGTAGCTCAACAAAATTATCAAAGCCAACTGCAAGCGAAATAGATAAACCAATCGCAGACCAAAGAGAATAACGACCGCCAACCCAATCCCAAAATTCAAACATATTGTCGATATCAATACCAAACTCAGATACTGATTTAGCATTGGTTGAAAGTGCCGCAAAGTGTTTCGCGACATGCGCATTATCACCCGCTTCTGCTAAGAACCAATCACGAGCCGTATGCGCATTCGTCATAGTTTCTTGAGTTGTGAACGTTTTTGATGCCACCAAGAATAAGGTTGTTTCAGGGCTTAATCCTTTCAAGGTTTCTACAATATGAGTACCATCAACATTAGAGACGAAATGCATATTTAAACGCGTTTTGTTGACCGTCAATGCTTCAGATACCATATATGGACCAAGGTCTGAACCACCAATACCAATGTTAACCACATCGGTAATTTCTTTACCTGTGTAACCTTTCCACTCACCCGATACGATACGATTAGTGAACGTTTCCATTTTTTTCAATACCGCATTGACCGCTGGCATCACATCTTGACCGCCGACAACAACCGGAGTGTTACTACGATTACGTAATGCCGTATGCAGCACTGCGCGGCCTTCTGTCTTATTGATAGTCTCGCCACCAAACATCGCATCTATTGCTGATTTTAATTCTGTTTGTTCAGCCAAAGAAAATAAGTGAGTCAATGTTTCTTTGTCGATCAGGTTTTTTGAGTAATCAACCAGAATATCTGAACCAAATTTAGCCGAGAATTCAGTAAAGCGTGCATTATCTTGCGCAAACAAGTCAGCCAATTCGATATCTTGTGCACTTTCGAAGTGTGCGGTTAATGCTTTCCATGCTGGTGTCGTAGTTGGGTTAATATTTTTCAACATAATGATGATCCCGATGTGTGTTGGATTGATTAACATCTATCGACAAAATATCGATAAGATGTCCCCCCGATTAAAAACTTTCTGATCTAATATTTCGGATCTAATAATAAGTTTAAAGCATTAAATATACTTTTTTACTCCCGCCCAAAGCGATTGCCTGAGAGTGTTTATTCTATAGCTAAATTATCGCAACGATTTTTGTTATGAGTATTGCGCTATATCAGTTATCGCCCTTTTACTGAGTGCTAAAGTGTTATTGATGAAACTGGAAGAATAACGATAGAACATAAATCAATCCTTTTAAAAGGGTTGGTTTACCATCACTCTAAAGACACTTTCTTCATTGCTCCAAGCCATCTCAGTTCGAACCACTATGCCTTCGACTTGAAAACGAATTGCGCCACCAAAACTGGCTCTCATATCTTGATTAAGTGTCGCTAAATCATACTCATCAGCGACACGGCCAATATCAGTAAAAACCACCCACTGCCACCAAGGGACATTATATAAATCAAATATTGGCCAATTTTGCAGTGGTTGCCAATCCGGCATCACTCGATATTCAAGGCTGTAATTAATTGCAGCTTGTCCGGTAAATCGTCCTCCTGAAAAAGCCCGCTGGCGATACAAGCCACCTAAACGAACCCCTGCATATTCAGGAGGTCGATTCTCATTGCCAGAAGTACCGTTATCCCAACTGGGTGTGCCTGCGGTATAAAAATCAAAGGCCAATACTTGCTTATTAAAAAGGGTTCCAAGTGATCCTAAGTCCCAAAACTGACTATTTTGAAACTCCCAAGTAGACCACGGATTGTCGTTGCCAATATCTGGAGCGTAGGTCAATGCTAATTGAGTGCGCGAGCCTGTTGTCGTATTTCGAATGCTATCTCGGTTATCCCAATCCGCTCTCAGCTCAATTCCCCAAGTCGATTCTGGCTCAAAACCATCATAATCATCCAGGTGACGACTCTTATAAAAAGGCTTTATCCATAATGTTGAAACCCCACTTTCGAGAGGGTTGGCTGACGTAATATCTCGAGTCGTTGCATAGCCCGCCGCTCCGCCTAACTTTTCACCCAAACCGATAGGTAAAACATAACGAAAAGACGCCTGTAAGCGTGATTCTTGGCCATCTGTTACGACCGAATCTTTAAAGTGTGAATCATTACTCGAGTTCACACCTAAATAATAATCGTAATCTTTAAATTGAGCACTGTAACCATCAAAGTTAAATAACCAATTATCAGAAACTTGGTAATTATAGCCACCAAGGTAAGTCATGTAGCTCCCTTTATCTGATACGAATGCCGCACCAAGTAAAGCAGCTTGTGGCTGACCCGCTCCTTTTAATAACCCAGCGGCCCCTATTGAATTACCAATACTGTCTGAAACAAAACCAAAAGGAACCACTTTGAAATCAGAATACCAGGATGACTTTTTATCCTTGGCATCAGTAGCTAAGTCATCCGCATAAATAGAGAAGGAAAACGGAAAGCTAGCGATCAAAAACGATAGCACTATTTTCCAATGAAATTTAATCCAGTTAAATATCATGCGCGGTTAATCATCGTGACAATATTTTAATATCACTCGCCCTGTCAGCTGAGTAACCAACTCATAAGCAATAGTGCCGATATGTTGTGCCACCTCTTCGACTGGTAATGACTCGCCCCAAAAAATGGCCTCATCACCCACTTTGTCTTGACTATCTGGACCAAGATCAACCGTGATCATATCCATCGATACTCGCCCAGCTAGGGTCACTTTTCTACCATTAACTAATACAGGAGTTCCATTTGGCGCAGTTCTAGGGTAACCATCACCATACCCCATCGCAATAACCCCAATTTTGCTATCTCGCGCGGAAGTCCACGTTGCGCCATAACCAACACTTTCACCGGCTTTTATATCGCGTACCGCTATCAAATGGGAGGTTAGCGTCATGACAGGTTGGAAGCCTAATTGTTGCGCGTTGGAATCAGAAAAAGGAGAAATACCATACATAATGATCCCAGGGCGAACCCAATCAAAATGGCTATCTGGCCAAGCTAAAATCCCAGAAGATGCAGCTAAAGAACGAGAGCCTTTGCCATCGGTAAACGACTTAAAAACTTCAATTTGCTCGGCTGAAATAGGATTATCAAGCTCATCAGCACAACCAAAGTGACTGATAAAGCATAATGGTTTTTGAACATTCTCACATGCAGTTAAGCGTTCAATAAAATGCTGAACATGATCAGGGCGAACGCCTAAACGGTGCATACCAGTGTCAATTTTAAGCCAAACAGTAATAGGTTGCCTTAAACTGGCTTGTTCCAAAGCAACTAACTGCTCCTCACAATGAATGGCGGTTTGTAAATCATGAGATGAAAGGATATTTACGTCATGCGCAGAATAAAAGCCTTCTAACAACAAAATCGGTTTTTCGACACCTGCCGCTCGTAATTCAAGCGCTTCTGCTAATCTGGCAACCCCAAATGCATCAGCATCCGTGAGGCTTAATGCAACAGGAACAACACCATGACCATAAGCATTGGCTTTAACTATCGCTAGCGATTGGCTAAAGGGTGTTTTGCTCTTAACCTTCCGCAAATTAGATTGCAGTGTATTTAAATTAATATACGCAGTTGCTGCTTGCATCAATTTTATTTCAGTTGGTTGTTTCTCATTCATTGGGCAGGATTACTCATCATCAAATGCTGGTCCCGCATAATTATCAAAGCGAGAAAACTGCCCTTGGAAAGTCAGGCGCACCGAACCAATCGGACCATTACGCTGCTTACCAATAATAATTTCTGCAATCCCTTTCAAGGCGCTATCGGGGTTATAAACTTCATCACGATAAATGAACATGATTAAATCCGCATCTTGCTCAATCGCACCTGATTCACGTAAATCTGAGTTAATTGGACGCTTATCTGCTCGTTGCTCCAAGGAACGGTTGAGCTGAGAAAGCGCCACTACAGGAACATTCAACTCTTTCGCTAGCGCTTTTAACGAGCGTGATATTTCGGATATTTCCAAGGTACGATTATCTTTCATACCCGGCACTCGCATTAATTGGAGGTAATCGACCATGATCATGGAAAGACCACCCGTTTCACGTGCAATTCGACGAGCGCGAGAACGTAAATCGGTAGGCGTTAGCCCTGAACTATCATCGATGTACATATTCTTTTTCTGCATCAGAATACCCATCGTTGATGAAATACGCGCCCAATCCTCATCATCAAGTTGACCAGTACGAATTTTAGTTTGATCAACGCGAGAGAGTGAAGCCAGCATACGCATCATTAATTGCTCTGCGGGCATCTCTAGTGAGAAAATCAAAACTGGCTTGTCTTGATCCATCGCCGCATTTTCGCATAAGTTCATGGCAAATGTAGTTTTACCCATTGATGGACGCGCTGCCACAATGATCAAATCAGAACCTTGCAAACCTGCCGTTTTCTTATTTAAATCAGCAAAGCCCGTGTTCACACCGGTCACACCATCTTGTGGTGATTTATACAACTCCTCAATACGCTCAAGAGTTTTTTCTAGAATATTATCAACCCCTTGAGGGCCTTCACTTTCCGTTGTGCGCTCTTCTGCAATGGCAAAAACTTTACTTTCTGCCATATCGAGTAAATCAGCAGAACTGCGCCCTTGTGGATCATACCCTGCATCAGCAATTTCATTAGCCACACCAATCAAATTTCGGACTAAGGCACGTTCACACACAATATCGGCATAAGCATTAATATTGGCAGCACTTGGGGTGTTTTTGGCTAAATCGGCAAGATAAGCAAAGCCTCCTACCGACTCTAATTCTTCACGCTGTTCAAGATGTTCTGAGAGAGTAATAAGATCCAGAGGTTGGTTATCATCTAAAATCGCTTTAATCGCAGCGAAAATAGAACGATGTGGTCGACTATAAAAGTCCTTACCCACAACCTTGCCTGAAATCGAATCCCAGCGTTCATTATCAAGTAATAATCCACCTAAAACTGACTGTTCTGCCTCTAAAGAGTGCGGTGGCACTTTAAGTGCGTCGACTTGAGCGTCTACGATTTTTCGAGTTTGATTGTCTGCCATGGGATCACTTCATTGAAAACTATAGCCGTCCATTATAACGGAGTGTATGGATTTGTAAGCACACTATTGAATAAAATAGAAAATTAACTCGCTAATGACTGCACTATTATTATACTCCGTTATAATTGTGAACTTTTACTCATTTAGGTAAGCCAATTCGTGCAAAAACGTGTATTACCGCTGTTATTTTTACTCTGTAGCGCCAATAGCTACAGTGCTGAATCAGCGACAATATCAACGGATGATAGTCAACCCCAAACTATTCCGCTTTCTGGTGATCCTCAAAGTGCGGATACTGCTGCCTCAGAAAAGCCTAATCTTGAAGATGATACTGTAGAAACAACAAAACAAGATACGCCAAGTGATCCAGATCAGCCTCAAGAAGTTACCTTTGAAAATCCGGAACCCGCCGGAGTCCCAGAAACAACAGAGCAAGATAAAACACAACCAAATAAAGCCGATACCAACGATCCTAAAACGGCTGAGGAACAAAAAGCTGAAGAAGAGATCGAAAAAAACGAAGACACAAATTCTGACGTAGATGATGCGGCAATTTCTGAACTATTAAATGAAAGTAGCGATGGTAGCGTTCAGGAAGAAGAACCGTCGCCTTGGACATCTGAAGTGGAATTTGGTTATCGCTCAGAGCAAGGCAATGAAGATAAAAAATCATTAAATGCTCGCGTTTCAATTTCGTATATCAAAGGTCGACTTCGTAATACTGGTGAAATAAAAGTTTATATGAAAAATGAGGATGGCGAAGAAGACGAACGAGATCAAAGCTATCAATTGCAAAGTGATTATAAGTTAAGCCCGAAAACCTACCTTTACGGCAACTTTAAAGGGATGAACTCTAAGTACAAATCTTATTATCAAGATTATACGGTTTCAACCGGCTTTGGTTACCAAATTACCAATACTGATGCTTTAAAAGTAGAAGCTGAGCTCGGTCCTGGTTACCGTTATCAAGAACCAAATACCGATGAGATTGATGATGACGACCCGATTTTTCCAGAGAATGTCCAAGAACCTATTATCCGTGCTAATTTAACGGCGCTTTGGAAACCGTTTGATCGTATTGGATTTAACTTTGACGGAACGGTGGTAACAGGTTCCAGTAATACTCGTTTTGATACTGAGATCAGCGTAATTAATAATATTACCGAAACTATCGCCTTGAAAATTGCACAATCTCGTCAGCATTTAAGCCGCGTTCCAAATCATTTAGAAAAAACGGATAGTACGATCACGGTCAATCTCTTATTTTCTTTTAAATAATACCAACTAAATACCCCAATCGATAGACGAAAAAAAACCGACTTAAAAAGTCGGTTTTTTTGTATTGCATTGAGAGTTACTCAGCAACAACTTGTAATTTAACATTTGCAAAAACTTCAGAATGAAGTTGAATGCTAATGTCGAATTCACCGATGTTACGTAGTGCGCCTTCAGGAAGACGAACTTCACTCTTAGCAACTTTAACGCCAGCTGCAGTAATTGCATCAGCAATATCGCGTGTACCGATAGAACCGAACAATTTACCTTCATCACCTGCTTTAGAAGCAAGTACAACAGCTTCTAGTGCATTGATTTGCTCAGCACGAGCATGACAAGCAGCTAGTTGCTCAGCAACTTTAGCTTCTAGTTCAGCACGACGAGTTTCAAAAACTTCAACGTTAGCTTTAGTTGCCATAACCGCTTTACCTTGTGGGATAAGGAAGTTACGAGCGTAGCCAGATTTAACGTTTGCTTGGTCGCCAAGGTTGCCTAGGTTACCAATTTTATCAAGTAGAATAACTTGCATTATCTTAGTCCTCTTAAATTATTTAACTGCGACCAATTACAGATGCTTATCTGTATATGGAAGAAGTGCTAAATAACGAGAACGTTTGATAGCACGAGCTAGCTGACGCTGATATTTAGCGCTAGTACCAGTGATGCGGCTAGGTACGATTTTACCAGCTTCAGTGATGTAGTTTTTAAGAGTTGATACGTCTTTGTAATCAATCTCTTGTACGCCTTCTGCAGTAAAACGGCAGAATTTACGACGACGGAAGAAACGAGCCATGGGCTATCTCCTGATCTTAAATTTGAGTAATGTTGTCAGCATGTAGCACTAATTTTCCTAAACCATTTCGGCCAGTCTGATAAGCGACAAAACCGCCTACCTTAATGTTACTGCCTAGAACTAAATGTTGAGTTAATGCTTGTGACCTTTGCCCACTAACGACTACCTGTATACGACAATAAACTTGCCTTGGTAAATCGGCTTCCATCACTGACGAACGATGCTCAAGGCTAAAAAAGCAATGGGCGATGCCGGCAGGACTTAGGCTTCTAACTGGAGCTTTAACGACATGGCCGCTTAACTCCAATCGATTGGTCATCAAATATTACTCAGCGTCTGCTTCTGGCTTAGCTTCAGAACGATCTTCACGATCTTCACGACGTGGAGCACGTTCAGCACGCTCTTCACGTACTTTAAGCATAATTGATTGCTCAGTCACAGCGCCTTTAGTGCGCATGATCATGTTACGTAAAACTGCATCGTTAAAACGGAAAGCAGTTTCTAGCTCGTCAATCACTTCTTGGCCAGCTTCTACGTTCATAAGAACATAGTGAGCTTTGTGAAGTTTGTTGATTGGGTAAGCCATTTGACGACGACCCCAATCTTCTAGACGGTGAATAGTACCGCCCGCTTCAGTGATAGAACCAGTGTAACGCTCGATCATGCCAGCAACTTGCTCGCTTTGATCAGGGTGCACCATGAATACGATTTCGTAATGACGCATAGGTTGCTCCTTACGGATTATTAGTTTCCACATGGGCTCGGCCGTCCGGAGGAAACAAGGAACGAAAAATATAAAAGACCGAGATTTCAGGACGGCGAATTGTATAAGAGGCAATCACTTTAGGCAAGGGAAATATTGAACGACTTATGCTTTAAAAAACGAGAGGCTACACCACTCTGTTTTGCTCAATCCCTTGTTGAAATTTCACAACATTATCCATCAATATATTACACAGGGTTTGAATCGAAGAATCACTGCCCCAAGCCACATGTGGGGTTAAGATCAAATTAGGTAAATCCATATTAGCAATTAATGGATTAGTATCATCGGCAGGCTCTTGGGTAAAGACATCGCAACCTGCGCCAGCAATGTATTTACTTTTTAGTGCTGCAATTAAATCGGCTTCATTCACTAAACCACCACGGCCCGCATTAATAAGGATCGCACTTGGTTTCATGGATTTTAACTCAGATTCTGCAATCAAATTATAGGTGCTGTCACTTAATGGACAATGCAACGTTATTACATCTGCTTGTGCCAATAGTTGTTCAAACGGCACGTAACCCGTGCGGCATGTAATTTCACCTTTACGCTCAGAAAATATCACTCGCATACCAATGGCTTTGGCCAGTTTTGCCACCGCTTTACCCAAGCTGCCACTGCCGATAATACCTAATGTAGAATCCGCAACATCACCGATCGGGTGAGAGAAGAAACAAAACTGCTTTTGTTGTTGCCACACACCCGCCGCAATATCTTGATGGTACCCAACCAAGTTACGCTTTAGCGCAAACATCATGGCAATCACATGCTCAGGCACAGAACGAGTCCCATAACCTTGTACATTAGCAACCGCGATTTGCTTATCACAACAATAAGCCAAGTCAATATTATTGGTTCCGGTTGCTGCCACAGCAATTAAACGTAGATTAGGCGCATGAGCTAAAATATCAGCCGTCAGTGTTACTTTATTGGTGATCACAATATCGGCCGCTTGAATGCGTTCAATCACTTGATCGGGCGAGGTCAAATCAAATTGCTGGTACTGATGTTCAAAGGTTAAATTAGGAATGCTAATCTGGTTTGGAATGGTGGCGGCATCAAGAAAAACCACGGTAGGTTTACTTGGCAAGCTGCGTGGCATTATCGTCATAAGAAATCCTTTTCTAATATTTGACCTTGCCAATTAAGGGCAAGGCAAGGTTTTATAATCGGGCAATTTAGAGGGCGGGTTATAGTGTTCTAAAAGCTGAGCTTCAACATCAGGATAAAAATCACACTTAACAAAAATCGTCGACAACCTCAAATTTCGCGGATGGTAAAAACCTAACTCAGCTGAATGCAGTTGTAAACGTTCAGAAAAAGCAAATGCCTCAGGAGTCGCATAAAATTCATCACCAACAATAGGGTGGCCAATCGACATCATATGCACCCTAAGCTGATGAGACCGACCAGTAATAGGCAGTAAGCGTACAATGGTGGTTTTGTCTTCTCTCGCAACAACTTGATAACGAGTAAGCGATGGTTTGCCATCTTGAGCACACACTTTTTGTCGTGGTCTATTTGGCCAATCACAAATTAAAGGCAAATCAATCTCACCTTCATCTTGCTCAACACATCCCCACACACGGGCGTAATACATTTTATGCGTTAAACGATATTGAAACTGCTTCTTAATATGTCGCTCTGCTGATTTGGTCAACGCAAATAGCATTAAACCAGAAGTCGCCATATCCAAACGATGTACCACTTGAATATCAGGATAATCTTCACGCAAGCGACTCCACAGGCTGTCGTGGTGCTCTGGTAAACGCCCAGGAATAGACAGTAAACCAGCCGGCTTATTGGCCACTAAAATATGATTATCTTGGTAGACAATTTCAGTCCAAGGATCGGTAGGAGGAAAGTATTCGAGTAAAGCCATAACCAAACGTCTCTAGGTATGAGCGCTGACGCCTAAAATCCAATAGTAATGAAGATCAAGGCGGCAGAACTAAGGTCTCTATCTATTAAAATTGCCTATTGATGGGCAACCACAATCAAACGCAATGAATCCAGTTGCAGTTGAGCACTTTCAATATAGCCCGACAACTGCTGCATTTGTTGCTCAAGAATGTCAATTTCTTCATCTCGTATATTTGGATTCACCGCTTTTAATGCCAGCAAACGTTCTAATTCGCCATTGAGTTTTTGCTGCATTTCTATATTAGCGCTATGACGAACCTCATCTAAACGAGGCAATACCGCTTGCTCAGCTTGTTCAATCAAGGCATGAATTTGATCTTGCACTGAACTCGCCACTTTACTCGCCATATGACGATTAATTGGGCTGAGCTGACGATTAAAGGTATCAAACGGCACTTGCTCTGATAATTCGTTGCCTTTCGCATCCATTAATAAACGGATTGGCGTTTTAGGTAAGAATTGATTGATTCCACTGCGTTTTGGCGCTTGAGCATCCACAACATACACGAGCTCTAAAAATAAAGTACCAACAGGCAATGCTTTATTTTTAAGTAAAGACACCGCATTAGTACCAACGCCTTCACTCAGCAGCAAATCAATACCGCCTTGGATCATTGGGTGTTCCCAGCTGATGAAGTGCATATCTTCACGCGACAATGCCGTATCACGATCAAAGGTAATCGTTGCCCCTTCATAAGGTAGACCCGGATAGCTTGGCACCATCATATGTTCAGATGGTGTCACCACTAACGCATTCTCACCTTTGTCATCTTGATTTAAGCCAATTGTATCAAATAGGCTTAAAGAGAACGTGACCAAGTTGGTATCATTATCACCCGCGGCAATGGTTTGAGTGATTTTTTGCGCTTTTTCACCACCATTGGAGTGAATTTCAAGTAAGCGATCTCGACCTTGCTCTAACTGGGATTTCAGCGTTTTATTTAGCTTAGCTGAATCTTCTACCAACTCATTTAAATCATCGATATTAATCGCGGCTAACATTGCCACTAGCTGATCAGAATATTTGTCATAAACCGAACGACCTGTCGGACACGTTTCCGCAAAAGCATTAAGCCCATGATGATACCAATGCGCCAAAATTGATTGTGCAGAATCAGTAAGATACGGTACGAATACATCAATATCGCGCATTTGCCCAATACGATCTAAACGACCAATACGCTGTTCGAGCAAATCGGGATTAAACGGCAAATCAAACATCACAAGTTGATTGGCAAACTGGAAGTTACGCCCCTCCGAGCCAATCTCTGAACAGATTAGAACCTGCGCCCCACCTTCTTCTTGTGCAAAATAAGCCGCCGCTTTATCTCGTTCTAAAATCGACATGCCTTCATGGAATACCGTGGCGCGAATACCTTCACGTTCACGTAATGCCTGCTCAAGCTGCAATGCGGTTGTGGCACGTGAAGCGATCACTAATATCTTTTCTGAACGTTTCGCTAGCACTTTATCCAACAACCAACTGACGCGAGGATCGAAGTTCCACCAAGAAGATTTATCGCCTTCTAAGTCTTGAAGAATTTCTTCTGGATATAGGTTTTTGATAGCTTGAGTGGTTTCAGGTAAATCGCCATCCATCATTTTTGCCACACGCATCGCTCGCGTATATTGCTCTGGCATTGGCATTTCGAGTAGATGCACATTACGAGTTGGAAAACCTTGAATCGCTGCGCGGGTATTACGGAACAAAATACGCCCAGTTCCATGGCGATCCATTAAGTTATCAATTAACTCTTGGCGCGCTAACACTTTTTGCTCAATATCAAATTCTGCTTGTGAACTACAACCATCTAAAATACGAAAGAGTGGCTCCGCATCTTGCTCTGACAATAATTCAGTAATGCTATTTTTTTCATCATTGGTGAGTGATTTCCCAGATTCTAAACTGGTGACCGCTTCTGCCACTGGCGCGTATTGCTGCTCTTCTTTTACAAACGTTGGATAATCAAAGAAGCGATCTGGATCAAGCAAACGCAAACGTGCAAAGTGGCTTTCATGCCCAAGCTGCTCTGGGGTTGCGGTAAGCAATAACACCCCGGCAATATTTGCGGCTAACGCTTCAACCATTTCATACTTACGACTTGGCGCTTCACGGCTCCACTCTAAATGGTGCGCTTCATCAACCACCAACAGATCCCATTTAGCCGCTAGAGCTTGCTCATAACGCTTCGAATGTTTGCACAAGAAATCTAATGAGCACAATACATACTGTTGAGTATCAAATGGATTACCTTCTGATTCAGATTCAATGCAACGCTCTTCATCAAACACTGAAAAATGCAGGTTAAAACGACGCAACATTTCCACCAACCACTGATGCTGCAATGTTTCAGGCACCACAATAAGAATGCGTTCAGATCGACCAGTCAGCACTTGTTGGTGAATGATCATCCCCGCTTCAATGGTTTTACCTAACCCCACTTCATCGGCGAGTAAAACACGAGGCGCATGACGTCGCCCCACTTCATGGGCAATATAAAGTTGATGCGGAATAAGGCCAGCACGCATACCACAAAGACCACGCATTGGGCTTTTATGTTGTTGATATTGATTCGAGAGTGCGTGATAGCGCAGCACAAAATTGTCCATACGATCAATCTGACCGGCAAATAATTTGTCTTGCGGTTTATTAAAACGAATTTGGTTATTGAGAAATATTTCACGTAATACAACGTCGGTTTCTTGCGTATCTTGGCGAGTACCAATATAAGTCAACACATCAGCATCAACCTTTAAAGTCTCAACTTTTAAGCTCCAGCCTTCTTGGCTTTCGATCACATCGCCAACATTAAAAATCACACGAGTGATCGGCGCATCGCTACGAGCGTAGAGCCTATTTTCTTCAGAAGCGGCATACATCACAGTCACGGTACGCGCATCTAATGCGACAATAGTACCCAAACCTAAATCACTTTCTGTATCACTAATCCAACGCTGACCTAACGCAAATATCATGTAATCGACTACCTCTAAACCAAATCAAAAAATTCTTATTAACACGCCTAAACACGTACCATTATTTTAGTGTGAAATAGGCAGTTTTTCTCGTAAAAGCAAAGATCCAAGAAAAATAAAAACGAGCATAACGCTCATCGATAAAAAGCCGCACATAGTACTGCACAGCGCCTTTTTTATCACCTTGAATCGCATTAATTTTGTGGACTGACATAAAAGTGTCAATATTTAAGCGCTATTGTAAGGTTGAAAGCGAAAAACTTTCATATACTAAGAAAGTACATTGCTTGCCTTCCGCTCGGTGGAAAAAGGAGATGCTATGGGCACAACCAAAAAGACGCAAAATTGCGATACTCAGCACGATAAATCATCGCGCAAACTCTTTGTCCTTGATACCAACATCCTACTACACGAACCCCACGCTATTTATTCATTCCAAGAACACGATGTCGTCATTCCGATGACAGTATTAGAAGAACTCGATCGAATAAAAGATAGTAAGCGAGACGTGGCGCGAGATGCCAGAGTCGCTATTCGCGCATTGGAGGCAATTTTTCACGATGCCACGCCGGAAGAAATATCGAAAGGCATTCCATTTGGAAAGCAGATAACCGATAGCAACCATGTCAGCGGAACTATATCCATTCTGGCCGATTTTGACATCCAAGATAGTGACAAAGCCTTTGCCGATAAAGCGGGTGATAATCGAATTCTAAATGGTGTGCTCTCACTGCAAAATAGCAGCGCTCCGAGAGAAGTCGTGTTAATCACCAAAGATATAAACATGCGCTTGCGTGCTAAAGGCGCCGGTGTTGAGCATGTTGAAGATTACCGCACTGATCAACTCATTGATGATGTGCAATTTCTTACCAAAGGTTTTACTGAATATAAAGGCAACTTTTGGGATAACTTTAAACAAGTTGAAAGTAAAAATATCGGCAGTAAAACCTTTCATACTGTCGATCGTGAAGGGCTTGAGCCAACCTACATCAACCAATATCTGATAGATGAGGATAGCGATTTTGCTGGCCGCGTTGAAGAACTCTCTCCAACCACGGCCAAAATTCGTGATTTAGGTCGAGAACATTTATTACACAGACAAGCTTGGGATGTTCGATCTAAAAATATTTATCAAGGCATGGCACTGAATGCCTTACTCGATCCGGATATCGATTTAGTTATTTTAACTGGAGCAGCAGGAAGCGGAAAAACCATACTTGCAATGGCAGCCGCACTGGAAATGACTATAGAAAAGAAAATGTTCGATAAGATCATCGTGACCCGAAACACACCAGATATCGGCGAAGCAATTGGTTTCTTACCGGGAACGGAAGAAGAAAAAATGTTGCCTTGGCTTGCTGCCATCACTGACACGCTCGAAGCGCTGCATAAAAATGATCACAATACGGAGGGATCACTAAAATACATCTGTGATAAAGCCAATATTCAATTCAAATCGATTAACTTTATGCGTGGTCGTTCCATCCAAAATGCCTTTGTGCTGCTTGATGAATGTCAAAATCTCACCGCCTCACAAATTAAAACCATCATCACTCGCTGTGGTGAAGGAACCAAGATTGTTTGCTCTGGTAACTTGGCGCAAATAGATTCAACCTACTTAACTCCAGTCACCTCCGGTTTAACCTATATTGTTGAACGATTTAAAAGCTTTGAAGGCAGTGTCAACGTCCATTTAAACGGCGTAGTACGAAGTCGCTTGGCTGAATTTGCTGAAGAGAATTTGTAATCTTTAACGTTGCAGCCAATTTAAACTGCAACGTTAATTGCATTTAAAAATTCGAAACAGCTTTAAAAACCTACCCTTACAAAAAATAGGTAAGCATTTGAGTTTATTTCATTTGAGATAAGCTCAATTGGTTATGAATTTAACCCATAGCTTATAATAAATGAATCTAAAGGTAACATTGGTTTAAACGATAAAACGTAGCTAGAATGTTTCGCTTCTTTCTCTCCCTCCCGTAAAAAATGATATCTCCATCACATTTTTACAGATTTTATCTAGGTTTTTATATGAACAACGCCCAGAAACTACAAATTATCCGACGTGCAGCACTACGATTTTTAGTGTTATCTTTGTTAGTGTCTTTACCTGTAATTTGTGTGCGTATCGATATGTTCCAGCTACATAATGGACTAGGTGAAATTTCACTTACTGAATTTTTGCAAGAAGCGATGCTCTTTATTTCAGTTTGTCTGTTTGGTTATATTGCAAAAAAAGAACCAACTACTCGTCATGCTTATGTTCTAGTGACTGGTTTTTTTGCTTGTTTATTGATCCGTGAACTTGATGGTTTTTTTGATCTCATATTTCATGGTTTTTGGGTTGTTCCAGCCTTAATAGTTGCAGCAACCGCCATCCGCTATGCGTGGAGCGATAAACAAAAAACACTTGATGGTTTATATCTACATATTCTCGATCGAAACAGTATTGCGATGACTGTTGGGCTTTGTATTTTACTTATTTTCTCTCGTCTCTTTGGGATGGGTAGTTTATGGGATGAGCTTATGGGGGAACTGGCCATTAGAACAGTTAAAAATGTGGCCGAAGAAGGTACTGAAGTCCTCGGTTATGTCATTATGTTCTATTCTTCACTGTGTTACTTCGTGGACTTTAAGCGTAGCCAAACTTTAGATAAAACCACACAATCGAATAACTAATCCGATAGACGAAAATAACTAACGTTAAATGGATTAAAGACCGATGAAAAATGGAGGCCATTCGAAGCCTCCATTTTTTCATTATTATTCACATAGAAACGGTTACTGAATAAAAGCTGCCAGCTGAGGTGTTATTTTCTGAGTAAACAACATCTCCATACTTCCACTTTCACAGATTTTTCCCTGCTGCATAAAAGCAAAATGTGTCGCCATATTTTTAGCATCTGAAATATGATGGGTAACCATAACCACGCTCACTTCCCTCTCATACGCCAACCGCTTAACGAGTTGCAGCATATCTTCGCGTAATACCGGGTCTAGCGCTGAAAAAGGCTCATCTAATAGCCAAATTGAATGCGACTGAACAAAACAACGCGCCAATGCAACCCGCTGCTTTTGCCCGCCAGATAACTGTTCTGGCAGTCTATCTAGCAGATCTTCCAATCCCACTTGTTGAGCGGCTTGCTCAACCTGTTGTTTGTCGCTTGATGTTAACTTCAACCCAGAATGCAAACCTAAACCAATATTATCGCGCACGCTTAAATGGGTGAATAAATTATGCTCTTGGAACAGCATTGCAATGCCGCGCTGATGAGGAGCTAACCCTAAAACACTTTTTCTTTGTACTTGAATATCACCGCTTATGGGTTCAATAAACCCAGCAATCAAACTCAGTAAAGTTGACTTACCTGAACCGCTTGGCCCCATTAAAGCGAGGATTTGTCCTTGTTCTAGCTGGCAATCAAATTCAAAACGTTCTTGTTCATAGTGATAAACCACTTGTTGTAATGATAAGACGCAACTCATCAGTGACTCCCCTCTTGATTACTGCCGGTATTATTTTGAGACTTATTGTTTTGAGGCTTATTCGCCTGTTTAAAGACCGTTTCTATCAACGCAAAACACAACACGCTAAATAGCAATAAACATAACGCGACAACCGCTGCTGACTGCATTTGATAACTGCCTAATAATTGGAATAAATACAGCGGCAAGGTAGTAAAAGATTGACTACCAAATAAGGCAATTGCGCTGAGATCCCCCATTGCAAACATAAAACTGATCGCAAAAGCATGAGAAATCGGTTTGTTCAACGCTCGCCATTCCATCAAGCGAAAGCGCGACCAACCCTTCATCCCTAAGCTGGCGCAAAGATATTGATATTGCTGCGCAGTTTGAAGCATAGGTTGAGCCAGAGTTTTAATCACATAAGGCAGCGCCATCAAACTATTGACTAGAATCACCACCCAAAAAGCCAAACTGAACACATCCACCTGATCACGAAGCAATAAAAACAATCCCGTGCTCATCACAATACCAGGCGTCACTAAAATAATCGTGCCGAGTAATTCAATGCCATGCGCTCGATTCACATGACCTTTTAAGTGCCATGCTCGACTGGTCATCAAGATTCCAATACCCAAGCATAATGCGAGGCTACTGGCTAAAATAGCCACTTGAACGGAAGACCATAACGCCTGCCAAAACTGGCTGTTTTGCAAGATGATCAGAGCTTTAGGATTGATCCCTTGCCACACCACCATGATTAACGGCGGTAATACCACCAGCATCGAGAATCCAATCCAAACACCATCCCATAGCTTTAATGTCCAATTCGATTTAGTGCTTAATATCAGTCCAGAATGAACCTGACTCGCTGGCAGTGTACGGCTAAATTTTAAAATCGTGAGGCTTAATAATCCGCACAATACCATTTGCCACAATGCTAAAATCGCGCCAGCTTGCAAGTCAAAATCAAATTTTATCGCTTGATAAATAGCCAGCTCAATGGTGGTAGATTTCAGCCCGCCCCCCAACGCCATCACAGTTGAGAAACTGGTGAAGCACAGCATAAAAACTAATCCCGCCACATGTGGCAATTGCTGCTTGATACGTGGCCATTCTACAAGATGAAACTTTTGCCACGGGTTCATCCCTAAATGCGCACACAATTTATGTTGCTCAAACGGAATCGACTCTAATGATTGCAGCAACAACCGACTGGCATACGGAAGATTAAAAAAGACATGAGCAACTAAGATGCCATTTAAACCATAAATAGAAAAAGGCAATTTACGATCAAATAATGAAAATAAATCAGCCAGTAAACCACTGTTGCCTAAAATGGCTAAGATCCCAAATATACCGACTAATACTGGCAGCACTAATGTCGAGGCAAACAATTTCAGTAATAAATCTTTACCTTTAAATTGACGTCGAGATAAGGAGTGCGCCACAGGTATTGCAAGTCCTACACTCAATACCGTAGAGAGAAAGGCTTGGTAAAAGCTGAAATAGGTAATGTGCCGATAATAGTCATCGCCCCATATCCAGCTAAAATCTAGAGTTGGCGCATATTGAATTAACGCGCCGATACTGGCGAGTACAAACAAGCCAATACCAATCGCAATCCATATTCCTAATTTGGGAATAGACCCATTCATCACAAACCTATTCCCATTAGCTTACTATTCTCGTCGTTTTACCACGCATCATCATATTAATTTGAGAGCGCCGATTGCCACTCTCTCGTCCAAGGCTTAAGCTCTTTTGCTACTTGTTTGGGATCCAAACTTAACATTTTACTTGGCACACTTAACTGTTCATAGCCTTTTGGCAAGGTGATACCGGTTACTGGGTACATCCAGTTTGCGGTCGCCATTTGATTTTGGAAATCATCACTCAAAATAAACTGCATGAACTCATCGGCAAGTTTTGGATGTTGGGTACTTTTCACTTTCGCGGCCAATTCAATTTGGCTATAGTTCCCTTCGGTAAAACTCGCCGCCGCATAATTATCATCGTTTTCAGCAATAATATGATAAGCCGGAGATGTGCTGTAAGAGAGCACCATATCCGACTCCCCTTTTAAGAACATCGAATAAGATTCAGACCAACCTTTTGTGACTGTGACGGTTTTCTTAGCTAACTTTTGCCATGCTTGAGGCGCTTTATTGCCATACACGGATTTCATCCACAACAATAAACCTTGCCCTGTAATCGAGGTTCGAGGATCTTGATAAATAATGTTGAAGTCATCACGATCCACCAACTCTTTTAAACTCTTTGGCGGATTCTTCATTTTCTGCTTGTTATACACAAAAGCAAAATAGCCATAATCAAACGGAACAAATAACGAATTATTCCAACCGCCCGGCATGGTGATGTTAGACATATCGACATGATGTGGTGACAGTAACCCAGTTTGCTCGGCTTGATCCATAATGTTGTTATTTAGACCAAGCAGCACATCGGCTTTACTATTTTTACCTTCTAAACGTAAACGACTCAATACAGAACCGCCATCATCTAATGCGACAAAATTCAGCGCACATCCACACTTGGCTTCAAACGCTTTTTTTACTGCAGGACCAGGGCCCCAATCAGAAGTAAAAGAGTCGTAGGTATAAACAGTTAAGACTTCTTTGTCAGCCGCTTGTGCACTAAAAGAAAAAGATAACAATACAGGCAGAACTAACGCACTAAAGACTATTTTGGCTTTATGCGTTATTGAATCAATAGAGTATGAGCATGTATTCGAAGTAGAAAAGATGTCGTTCACTAGAATATCCTTTTTAGTGAGCGGCACAGGAGAATAAGTAGGGAGATCCAAACTCAATTCCTACGCCAGCATTATCTGGTTCAGGTTCACGGGTCTCTTTTTCAACCGAAAGAAGA
Source organism: Vibrio sp. S17_S38 (assembly GCF_014694375.1). GTDB lineage: Bacteria > Pseudomonadota > Gammaproteobacteria > Enterobacterales > Vibrionaceae > Vibrio. The sequence goes on along the minus strand of NZ_JAAUWW010000020.1, from coordinate 35,561 downwards.
AAAAAGATCTCAGCACAAGGCTCCCCGATAAGTATTTTGATTGTATTAAATTGTCAATTATTAGGCTAGTGACTAATTCACAGGCGGTGCGTTAATCGCGCTGATCATATCCCCAGCGCGGCACTAATCCTTGCTCAACACCAAGGTGATCTAAAATTCGCGCTACCATGAAATCAACCAAGTCGTTAATGGTTTTCGGTTGATGATAAAAACCCGGTGCGGCAGGCATAATTGTCACTCCCATTTGAGAAAGTTTATGCATATTCTCAAGATGCAATGTCGAGAATGGCGTTTCACGTACCACCAGCAACAGTTGACCACGCTCTTTCATCACCACATCGGCAGCGCGTTCAATTAAGTTATCCGATAGGCCATGTGCAATCGACGCCACACTGCCTGCCGAACAAGGGCACACAACCATTTGTTTTGGCGCAGCCGAACCAGAAGCCACTGGCGAAAACCAATCTTCTTTACCGCATACGATAAGCTTCTCGCTCTCAATCACTTTTTTATGAACGTTCATCTTGTCGCAATGGCTATTTAAATGCTCAATTAAAACTTTTTGCGCCGCTTGTGGGCCACTCGGTAATTTTAAACCATGCTCAGTTGCCATCACCACTCGCGCAGCAGAAGAAATCAATAAATACACGGTATAATCGGCGGCGAGTAAACATTCTAATAAACGCAAACCATAGGGTGCACCTGAAGCACCGGTGAATGCTAATGTAATCTGCTTTTGTGATGACTTACTCATACTCTTCCTTATCCTAGTAAAAAGATCATCATGATCTTTTTGCCTATTATGATCTTTTAGCTAAAACAGCTTTTAGTTTATGATGATCTTTTTACTTTTTATTGGATAATGCTTGTAATAATTTGGCATGGATTCCTCCAAAGCCTCCATTACTCATCACTAAGATCTGATCGCCCGAATTTGCTTGTGCCACTACTCGTTTCACCAACTCATCAATATCACCTTCAACAAAAGCAATCTGGCTACATTGATCAGCTACCGATTGAACTGACCACTCAATATTGTTAGGTTGATATAATCCGACCACATCAGCATGTTTAAAAGCCGCTGCGAGAGTTTGTTGATGCACACCCATCTTCATGGTGCTTGAACGAGGTTCGAACACGGCAATAATTTTACGCTCACCCACCTTATTACGCAGTCCATCAAGGGTGAGATCAATCGCGGTTGGATGATGAGCAAAATCATCATAAACCGTCACGCCCGCTTCAATGCCTTTGAGCTCTAAACGACGTTTGGTATTAATAAATTTCCCTAACGCTTCACAAGCAAGATCAACAGTGACTCCAACATGACGCGCTGCAGCAATGGCCATCAATGCATTATTGACATTATGATCTCCAACCAAGTCCCATTTCACTTCACCACCAAGTTGACCATCAAGGTAAACATTAAAATGACTGCCATCTTTTTGTATTTTTTCTGCTTTCCAATGACCATCATCACCAATGTGCTCAAGCTCACTCCAGCAACCTCGTTTGATCACATCTTCTAACCCTGCATCATTAGCTGGAGCCAGAATACGGCCATTACCAGGAATAGTCCGAACTAAATGATGAAATTGACGCTTGATCGCTTCCAGATCATCAAAGATATCTGCATGGTCGAATTCAAGATTATTCATCACTAAGGTTCGAGGATGGTAATGTACAAACTTAGAACGCTTATCAAAAAAAGCGCTGTCATATTCATCCGCTTCCACCACGAAAAACATGCTGTCGCCTAAACGAGCCGACACACCAAAGTTGCCAAGCACTCCACCGACAAGGAAACCAGGCGCGTAACCACAATCTTCTAAAATCCAAGACAACATACTTGAGGTAGTGGTTTTACCATGAGTCCCCGCCACCGCAAGCACCCAACGATCATGCAACAAAAACTCTTGCAACCATTGCGGACCAGAGGTGTATTTAAGGTTCTGATTTAAGACATATTCCACACACGGATTACCACGACTCATCGCATTACCAATCACGACCAAATCAGGTGCCGGGTTTAATTGAGAAGGATCAAATCCTTCAATAATTTCAATCCCTTGTGATTCTAGTAATGTGCTCATTGGAGGATAAACATTGGCATCACTCCCAGTCACTTTATGCCCAAGTTGACGGGCTAATACCGCAGCCCCTCCCATGAAAGTGCCACAAATACCAAGAATATGAATATGCATAATACGGTTTCCCTGCTCACCTATTTGTGAGGATAATCATCGGTCAATAAATTGGTTGGAATAGTACCTCAAACTTATCGAAATGTATGGTGTACTAAAACAATTTCCCTCCCATTAGCGTGAATTATTCTTTCGCTAATCACAACCCTGCTTAAGTGCACATTTGTGAAACTTCACCAGTTACTTCATTACCATAAATAAGATTCTAGATTTACAATCCGCATCAAGTGTTCAAACATACATACAACAGCCTCACTCTCTTATTACCATGAAGATATTAAACGACAAAAAGGATCTGTTATGTCGACAACCCGCACCTTAGGCGAGTTTATTGTTGAAAACCAACACCACTTCCCCCATGCAAGTGGTGATCTTTCCTCCCTATTGGGATCCATTAAACTTGCTGCAAAAATTGTCAACCGTGAAATTAATAAAGCCGGGTTAGTGGATATCACCGGCTCTGTCGGTGCTGAGAATATTCAAGGTGAAGAACAACAAAAACTGGACCTTTATGCCAACGATAAATTTAAAGCGGCACTTGAAGCCCGTGACCAAGTGTGTGGCGTGGCAAGTGAAGAAGAAGATGAAGCTGTCGCTTTTAATAAGGATCTGAATAAAAATGCAAAATATGTCGTATTAATGGATCCACTTGATGGTTCATCTAATATTGATGTCAATGTATCCGTTGGTACTATTTTCTCTATTTACCGCCGCGTTTCCCCTATTGGTAGTACGCCGACTCAAGAAGATTTTTTACAACCAGGTCATAAACAAGTGGCCGCAGGTTACATTATTTATGGATCATCAACCATGTTGGTGTACACAACTGGTAATGGCGTACATGGTTTTACTTACGATCCATCACTTGGCGTTTTCTGTTTATCTCATGAAAGAATGATGATCCCACAGGTTGGTTCTATCTACTCGATTAACGAAGGTAACTATATTCGTTTTCCAACAGGCATTAAGAAGTACATTAAATATTGCCAAGAAAATGTTCCTGAAGACAATCGTCCTTATACATCTCGCTATATTGGTTCATTAGTCGCTGATTTCCACCGAAATTTATTAAAAGGTGGTGTGTATTTATACCCAAGTACCGAAAGCCACCCCAACGGCAAGCTGCGTTTATTATATGAATGCAATCCAATTGCCTTCCTAATGGAACAAGCTGGTGGTAAGGCGACCGATGGTTACCAACGTATTATGGATATCAAACCAGCAGAATTACACCAACGTGTGCCTTTCGTGGTCGGATCGCCAGTTATGGTAGAAAAAGTCGAATCATTCCTTGAACAATTTCCAGATTAAGCGATATTTTTATATCGTTTGAATAATCATAATCATCGCAATGTGGGTTACTCCAACTCTCATTGCGACCTTCTATATACTTCTTACTTAACTATAAAATTTTACTTACTTAGCTATAAAATTCTTCTTACTCAGTTATAAAGCATTCTTTTAAATAATTTCGATCGCACATCGATAACCTTCCCGCTACAAAATACCGACAAGTCACGTTATAATCTGGCGGTTAATTACTTTTATGGAAGGAATCCCAATGAGCTTAAATCATGTCCCAGCTGGTAAATCACTACCTGATGATCTTTACGTGGTTATCGAAATCCCAGCCAATGCTGATCCAATTAAATATGAAGTCGATAAAGACAGCGGCGCGCTATTTGTTGATCGCTTAATGTCAGCACCAATGTTTTACCCATGTAACTATGGCTATGTAAACCACACTCTATCTTTAGATGGTGACCCAGTAGACGTATTGGTTCCAACGCCATTTCCACTAATGCCGGGTTCAGTCATTCGCTGTCGTCCAGTTGGCGTATTGAAAATGACGGATGAATCTGGTGAAGATGCAAAAGTGATTGCAGTTCCACATAGTAAGCTATCGAAAGAATACGATCACATTCAAGATATTGACGATGTTTCTACGCTATTGAAAGCTCAAATCACGCACTTCTTTGAACGTTACAAAGATCTTGAAGAAGGCAAGTGGGTAAAAGTCGATGGTTGGGAAGATGTCGCGTCTGCTCGCCAAGAGATTTTAGAGTCTTTTGAGCGTGCTAAAAAATAACTTTTTGTTAAAAACACATATTTAAATAAAACCCTCAATGATTTAGCGATCATTGAGGGTTTTTTATATCAATATTATTGAATCAAAACGACTACATACCGCCATGATTAGATTGCATTCCCGACATGTAATCTTGACGGAAGAAAGGGTTCATATTATCGCAAATTCCACGATAAGGTTGTCCAGTTGAACCTAGCCATGAGGCATTTTGGCTACAATATTTTTTCTGACCAACAAGATAACCTTGATGGTAAGCATCAGATGCTTCATTGCTCAGCATCGTCAAACCACTTTCACTGGATAAATCTTCCTTAGAATGCTCAACAAAACCTTTGCTTGCACGTTCTTGCCCGTAAGCTTGCCAAGCTTGAGTATTACTGCTGTCTGGCATTTTATTTTGCGATGCACAACCCGCAAGAATAATGATGGTAATAAATAAAAATAAACGTTTCATAGCTATTCTCCATTATAAACACCTTAAGTAATACGGCTCATATGAGTTTTTTGTTCACTATTCAATCAAAATAATTTAATTATTACATTAACCTTTGAATAAGCTATATATACAAAAACAGGTTGCAGAATTCTTGCTCTAAGAATGACTTATTTAGTTGAAACTAAACTGATAGATGAAATCAACGGCACTATCTAGCCCTGTGACGGCTTCAACATAAAAATCACTCATTAATTCATAACGAACAGTAAATTCACCCAATGCGTTAAAAATTCCGACGCCATATTTCACTTGTAGGCCAGGTGCAATATAACCACTCACTGTTACTTGTGAATCATCCCCCGAGCCAGCAGTCCCAAGTTGCAAGTCTTGTACACCAAATTTTTCACCAATTTCGCCAACCACTTTACCGCTCTTTGCTAAACTCAGCCCAATCAACGCAGTGGTCATAGCACTGCCACCGGCTCCATCTTCCACATCACGTCCACGTAGTAAATAGGATAGCGCATTGGTCTGTGGCATCGCTGGCTCAGAAAATACCACGACTTCTGGTGCATCGGCAGGACCGGTTACGGTGATCCCTGCGATCACATCATCTTCCGTGTTGTCCGGATTTCGAATCGCCTTGATCGAAACATAAGGTTGATCGGCTGGACCATTCATTAGGATCTTACCTTCCTTAATGATCAGATCTTGACCAAAGGATCGATAAGAACCATTTTCAATTCGTATCTCACCTAAAATAAAAGGGCCTTTATTCTTTTGTGAAACTTTCAAACTTCCCACTAAATTACCGCGCAAACCGAAAGCAGACAAACTCACATCATTGCCAATATTGATGGTAATGTCCGTTTGCAGATCCATCGGTAAACCGGTGTTCTTCTCTATCGGCTTGAGATCTTGATCCAAGATAACTTCATCTTTCGAAACACTAACAGCGCTTTCAGGCAGTTCTTCAACCAAAATACGTCCCCAAGGAATATCAATATTCCCCGTAATTTTAGCTAGGGTTGGCGTAATGGCGATGGTGAGATCTGGTTTTACTTTTAAACGAACCATAGGAGGCGCTTCTACTTTTAATTCATCGCCATACGCGCGTAAATTCACTCGCCATTTTTTAAGGTTTGACCAATTGGCATCACCTTCTAAATTAAGCTCACCATCAGGGGTATGAAGATTGGAGTCTAGCACTGCGGAATAACCATTAAACTTAATATTGACTTCACCGCTATTTACATCAACAGGGAACATCTGACCTTCCAGTTTCATGTCCAGTACTCGAAAATCACCTACCACGTTAGGTTTTAGCATCGGCCCTTGAAAGTTCAATACCGAATTAATATCCGCCTGCATACGATTTTGCTCACTCAACAATGGCGATAAGAAAGACAAATTAATGTGATTAATGACATTCTTCCCTTCCATTGTAGGACGTTTACCCTGTACATCCTGAATCGAGACATTACCTTCAATGTCGCCGTTATTAGTTAGATCCAGTAACCAATTAAGATCGAGCGTATTCTTGCGTAAATTGGCACTTAGTTTTATATCTTCCCAGCCAAGCGTAACTGGTGTTGCCAGTTTTTGAGTCACATGCCCTTTAGGGATCATGACATCTAACTTAACTTGTGGCGGTGTATTTGGTGCCCATTTAGCCCAAACATTTGCATTAAGCTCGCCACTTATTACGGTATCGGCAGGAATAAAGGCTTTTAGCTGTGAAAAGACAAAATGCTTAACTGAAATGGCCGCTTCCCCTTGTTCACCAAGGGTCGCATTATTCTCTAAGCAAATTTTCGCTGGAGCATTTGACCAACAATGTGCATCGACTTGAGCGATCTGTTTATCGATTTGATAAGCCAATGGTAAAGGATTGTCGAGTTGCCAACGCTGCGATTGCAACTCTGGCTGTTTGAGCTCAATTAATGCAGATTCTAATTGACCTTTCCAGTGTGTTTTTGATTGAGTCGAAACACCGCCTGTTAGCACAAAACGAGTGGCAACAATATCGCTAATGGCATCAAAATCTAATTGGTGCTTCACTTCACTCCCAGAAAAACGAAGTTTTAATGTCTCTAAACTATGCTCTTGATATTTGCCTTGAGTGGCTAATAATGAAATGTCGCCACTTGGTGTTGGTAACGGGGTTACCTCCCCTTTGATACTCAACGATTTTAACGCCGCATCCATATCAGGTAAGGCGAGATCTTTCGCTTCTAAGTTCGAGTATATCTTCGGCTGTTTTTGCAATCCTCTCAACCGAACCATACCTTTGATACTGCCTTTAACTTGAGGAATAGATTGCGATAATTTAGGCGCGACAATATCCATATCCATATGCCACTCTTTACCTAAATTCCCTTTTATCAATATGCCATTACTAGCATGAGAAACTCGTAGCCCACGTGTTTTCACATTTATATTGCCATCACCATTAGTATCATTGGCATTCAGTTGCCCTTTAATTACTATTGGATACTGCCTTAAAACCCCTTTAATATCTAAGCTCGGAACTTTAACTTGCCAACCACCTTGCTCCGTTAATGAACCGGAGTTAACGATACTGCCGCTAATCTTCCCTTCCGCTTGTGGCCATTGCAAACCAGGCTGAATATCCGTCAAACCGAGCGTTGCGCTCCAATGAAGTAAATGCTGCCAGTTAACCATCATTTGACCAGAAAGATGCCCACCTAAAGTATCAATATCGATTTTTTTAATACTCACTTGAGACATATCGCCGGAACCTGTGGCCTCTAGCCCTGTTGATGGAATATCGTTACCCGAAGCATCGGCCTGAAGATTAAATTGATACTGCTCCAATGAACCTTTGGCACTTAAATCAGGCACGCTAAGTTTATAGTCTGATGGCCCTTTTAACGGCCAGCGAACTCTAGTTTGACTCAATTGAATATCAAACGGCAAAGTGGCTTTGAGTGGTTGTAGTTTTGCTTGTAAAGTCGCTTGTGCTCCATTTGATAGCTGTGTGCGTAATGATAAGTTAGCGGCACTGCCATCGGCTTCTAAACGAATTTTTTGCCCATTAAGATCAGGCATTTTAAGTTGGCTATTAATACGCAAACTAAGTGGGTAATCACCAGAAAGTGTTACCTTCGCTTTGGCATCCACGTCAGCTTGTGGAACGTCTAATTGCAAGCGTGTTATATTAACTTTAGTACCTCTGGTATCTCCTCTCAGCGCTAAACGGTTAACCACTATCGGCGTCTCACTGGCCATCTTAAAATCTTTGACTTCAAACGATTCAATATTCAAGTTCAAAGGCAATGTAATATTGGGAAGTTTAATATCAGGCTGTTGCGATAACGGAATAGATTTCTCTTTAGATGAGGGTTTGGCTCCTGATGATTGAGCTTCTGATGATTTTTCTTTAGTCGATGCTAGTGACAGACGAATGGTTTTCCACTGAGTCGGTCTGATCGTCAAGGTCTTACCTTGCATATATAACCCACTAGAAAATGATTTCCAACTCACCTTATTACCCAAGATGTTGAGATCAATATCATTTAGAGTTAAATGGGTTAACGACATTGGAATCGGCAAGAATAATGCCGTCATAGAATCCTGAGCATTTTCTGGAGTATCCGAAGATTCAGGTAAGGAAGGGAGTTCTAATGTTAAACCTTGTATCGCGACAGTATCGACACATACTGAACGCTGCAATAAACAATCTAGCGTTACCGCAAAATCAAATTGTTTAAGCTGAGCACTCACGGGTATATCACTGTTATTGTATTGCACATCATGCAGGGTAAATGCAGGTAATAAACTGCCTTGCGTCTCACCAACTTTCAATTCAGGTACGACTTTCTTTGCTACCCACAATGAAGCATTCAACCCAACATTGGTAAACAGTAGCACCGCCACTAATAGCAATACCACCAGCAATGTCGTCGGTATCACTAAAATGATACCCAATAGCCATTTCAATAGTCGCTTCATTACAACTCTGGCCCTAAGGTAAAGTGGATTCGGAATTGATCGCCTTTATCTGCATCTTTTCCATAAGCAAAATCAAGGCGAATTGGCCCAACCGGAGATCCCCACCGAAGCCCCATTCCTAACCCAGTTTTCACTTCTGGTGTATCGGTCCATGCATCACCAAAATCGGCAAACGTTGCCCACCACCAATTGCCAGTAATTCGATATTGATACTCAAAACTACTGGTCGCCATATAAGCACCACCCTCTAATTCACCCTTACCGTTTTCTGGTGATATTTCTTCATAACCATAACCGCGTAAAGAATTAATCCCGCCGACGAAAAACCTTAATGATGGCGGAACCTCATCCCAATTTTCAGCGAAAGTTCCTCCGGCATCGAGCCTCGTTAAGAAGCGATGATTTTGTCCTAACCCTCGAACCCAAGCTGTGTGCCCAATAACTCTCAGTAAGCGTGTATCAGAAAAAGCCGCCGGATCGCCATATTCAATATTAATACTTTGTTTGTCTCCCCACATCGGCATAGCACTTGTGCCGCGAGTCCTCACCCTGGAAAATGAGATACCAGGGAGAACGTAAAGAGAATTGCCCGATTCAGAAGCCTGCACATAATCTTCATATAATAGACGAAGGTAAATACTACGATGCCACCCATTGTCATACAGCCAATGTCTTTCAAATGAGAGGTTTTGTTCTTGGCTGTCAGTATCATTTTCATTTTCATCTTTAAAACCATACTGCATTAAATAATAATCATGCAAAACATCTTCTAGAGGAATCTTGTAGTTAGCAATAAAGGTTTTTTCTGGTCTAGAAACCATAACACTAGCACCAACACTATGGCCGTATTTATTTAACCACGGTTTTTTCCACGATAACTTGGCTCTTGGCCCCACATCAGTTGAGTAACCAAGGCCGGTTTCGATCTGGTTTTTAGTTTGTGGGGCAAGATTAACCGTCATCGGTAATTTTTTTGTTTTTCCCGAATGCTCAAGATCGGGTAAAACCGAAACCGAAGAAAACCATTCCGTACTGGATAAGTTTTGATTCAATACCCCAACAGTTACGGATTGATAAGGGTCGCCTTCTTTATAAGGAAGTAAAGAACGCACTCGAGGTTCTTCTATCTGACTTCCCGATATAGTCGTAGCGCCAAAAACATAACGAGGACCACTTTGATAGTGAAGATGAATAAAAGCTTGGTTTCGGTCTGGAGATATTTGCAATCTAGCATCGGTAAACTCTCCATCAAAATAACCTTTTTGCAGTGCTAAATTTCTCACTCCGCTTTTGAAGTTTTCATAATTACCGTGATTAATTACTTGGCCTAAATTTAACTTAGCTTGATCGACTAAACGAACAAAATCGGCATCTGCCGCCGCTTCACCGCTAATATCAATATCACTAACATAAATGATACTAGGTAAACCTTTATCCACCTGAACGATCAATTCGTTATCGCTTGCAGTCTCATCCCCTTCAACGCTAAAGTGGATCTCGGGATTGTAATAACCTAATGCTTTTAAAGCATCGCGAATATTATCTTCAACTTGAGATTGAAAACGCAGGGAGACAGAATACTCATCTTCTTTAATAGACGATAAATACGCGGATATATTGTCTTCTACTTCACCACTCACTCCTTCGATTGTCAGATCTGTTGCTGCATAGCTTGCCGTCATAGGCAAAAGCAGCAAAATACTGAGTACAAAAGAAAAGTGAATTTTATTCATAGGTGATTGTGACTCTATCCTTGAAACGACTGGAACTTCCGTTTATTTGAAATAACGGATAAGACCACTAGGTCTGGTAATATAACTGCTTGCTAAACTACCAGATTTTCCATTTTCTCTAAAGCTACAAGAGGCTCAAATATGTCAAATAAAGATAAATTAATTACTCAAGAAACAGCTTTGGTGGGCCGAAGCGAAAAAATGCCGATAACTGAGCGTAATTTTATTAACCAAACGGATCTAACCGCTGAAAAACCAAATGAATGTCAGCAAGTTTTTTTAGGATTAGGTTGTTTTTGGGGAGCTGAACGTGTTTTTTGGCAATTGGAAGGCGTTCTAAGTACATCGGTTGGGTATAGCGGTGGCTATACGCCGAATCCAACCTATCAAGAAGTGTGTTCTGGGCAAACCGGACATGCAGAAGTTGTACGTATTGTATTTGATCCAAGAAAAATCACCTTAAACCAAATTTTAACCGTATTTTGGGAGCGACATGATCCGACTCAGGGAATGCGTCAAGGTAATGATATCGGAACCCAATATCGTTCAATAATATTAGTAGAAAACCCACAAGCCCAAACGGTGGCAATGGCCAGTAAAGAAACGTATCAACAAGCGCTAGAGCAAGCAAATAAACTCAACATCACCACAGAAATAAGCGTGGTCGAAGACTATTATTTAGCCGAAACCTACCATCAGCAATATTTAGCTAAAAACCCTCAAGGCTATTGTGGCATTGGTGGAACTGGAGTTTGTTTCCCACCGGAAAAGTAAACGCTACCACTGAATTCAATCATGGCGTTGTAGCGGCTATTTTATTAACTACAACGCCTATCAGCCAAATAGCAGTATAAATTTAACAATCTAACGATAACGTTTTAATCGCTAAATTGATCTCCTTCATCACCTTTAATTGCTTCTTATCTGCAACTGCTGGTAGCAAAACCTTACCCTGATCAAAACGAAAATACCCAATCCCTTGAATAATAAATTCGCCACTAAATAGCATTTTAACAAAGCGTGCAATTTTGGTTGGGCGATAGCGGCGAAAAATTGGTTTCATATTCATGGTATTAACCTATTTGTTATTGTGTGAATCAAATTCAACGATAAAGCAATTGTAGAGCTAAGGTTGCGTCTCTACTTTAAATCGGTGAATACTTGTTATAGACAAAAAAATGAGATCAAAATTCGATCTAGACGACAAATACACACTTTAAAACACAATTATTACGCTATTATGTAAAGGTTTTTCCATTATTAGTGCTAACTAGGTAATTCATTATGCTCAAAAAAATCACTATCACTCTATTGCTATCCGTTGCTCCTTTTATGACTCACGCTAATAATATCAAGGTCGGCCAAAGTGTCGAGGCGGCCAGTGTCGACAAAGGCGGTGAGATCTTTATTAAAAATGGCAATACATCTTATTTACCATGGACGACTGAGCAAATGCTTGGCAAAGTTCGCGTCATCCAAGCTATTGCTGGTCGCTCAAGTGCAAAAGCAATGAATGCCCCATTAATGGAAGCTATCACCAACGAGCATTTCCCTGAAGATGATTATCAAACTACTACGATTGTGAACCAAAATGATTCAATTTGGGGGACAGGGTCATTTGTTAAATCTTCAGCTGAGGATGGTAAACAAGATTTCCCTTGGTCTTCAATGGTGCTAGACAGTGACGGCGTCGTATCGAAAACGTGGCAACTTGCTGAAAGCACTTCTACCATTATAGTTCAAAATAAAATGGGTCAGGTTCTATATAGCAAACAAGGGCAGTTAACCGATCAAGATATCCAGCAGGTATTGCAGTTAATTAAAAAGTCACTGTAACTTAATCAAAATGAAATAGAGAAGAAAACGTTATTATCCTTCCAAATAAAAATACCAACATTATAAACAGAATAATGAGTTCATAACGTTGGTATTTATGCCAATATAATGAAAAGGAAAAGCGTTATGCGCCAATAATTCCTTTCGCTTGCAACGTATCTAAACACTGTAAAACCAATTCATCGATGGATTTATCGCCAGCAGGTAAATCAATTTCCGCTTGTAATGGCGCTTCATATTCTGAGTCAATGCCGGTGAAGTTAGTTAACTCCCCCGCTCTGGCCTTTTTATACAAACCTTTCGGATCACGTTGTTCGCACACATCAAGCGAAGCATTGACAAACACTTCAATAAATTCACCTTCCGGTAGTAATTCACGCACCATTTGTCTCTCGGCTCGATGGGGAGAAATAAAGGCAGACAAAACAATCAACCCAGCATCAGCCATCAATTTCGCTAATTCACCAATACGGCGAATATTTTCACGTCGATCTTGTACTGAAAAGCCTAAATCACGACAAAGTCCATGTCTAACATTATCACCATCCAACAAATAGGTGTGATAGCCACGTTGAACTAAAGCCGATTCCAGAGCACCTGCGACTGTTGATTTACCTGCACCCGATAAGCCAGTAAACCAAAGTACGACGGGTTTTTGTTGCTTCAATTGTGAACGTGTTTGTTTTGTCACTTGGTGTTGATGCCAAATCACATTCTCGTCTTTTTCAATATCCGCATCAGTTGCATTTTGTTCAATTAGACTCATTATTTACATTCCATCTTAAAAAGGGAAAAAATAAGGGATCAGGCTCAACACTAATGTTGAATACACCAAAGACATTGGCACCCCAATTTTAATAAAATCTTTCATTCGATAATTCCCTACGCTGTATACCAACAAATTAGTTTGATACCCGTAAGGAGAAATAAAACTCGCGCTCGCTCCAAATAATACCGCCATAATAAATGGCATAGGATCGATTCCATATGCCATTGCCATGCTATAACCAATCGGAAAGGCAAGTGCTGCAGCCGCATTATTGGTGATCAACTCAGTTAATATAAGAGTAAACAAATAAGTCGCAATTAAGGCCCCCATTGGTCCCCAACCATTAAACAAATAAATGAACAAATCACCCATGTGTTGTGACAAACCTGATGACATCATTAATTGCGCTAAAGATAACGCTGAGCCAACAATCACAACAATATCTAACGGAAAGCGGCGGCGTAATTCGGTAATACCAACAGCGCCAATCACTAACATCAATACAATATATGCGGCGAGCGCTTTAATAATTGGGACGAACCCGAGTAAAGATACGACGATAGCTAACGCAAATCCCACTAAAGCAATGGTTGATTTTTTACTATCCAGTTTCGCGCTACTGTCTAAATCATTGGTCAATACAAACTCTTTACCGTGCGTTTCTCGCGCTCGATGGAAACCTTTACCGGGAACCAGAATTAAAGTATCGCCAGCAGCTAAAGTAACATTGCCCAACCCACCCTCGAGACGTTCATGCCCACGACGAATGGCGACCACAACTGCATCAAATCGGTCACGAAATTGTGTCGATTTTAAGGTTTTATTACAAATCGAAGCCGATTGACCAACTACTACTTCAATAAAGCTTTGCCCATTTAAATGATGCTGCCCAAACAGGGTAATACCAGAAATCTCTTGCAACGTCGCAACACTTTCCACATCGCCACAAAACAATAATCTGTCTTTTTCGAGTAAAATAAGATCCGGTGTGACCGAAGCTAATGTCACACCATCTCGAATAACTTCAGCCAAAAACAGTTTACGCAATGCCCGCAAGTTATTTTCGGCAATGCTCTTACCAATCAATGGAGACTCTTTTTCAACCCGAGCCTCCAAAAAATAAGGTAATTCATCTTGCTCGTTTGAATCACTGCTTGGTAAAAGATAACTCAATGGAATGAGCACTAAAACGCCACCCGCTAACACTGCGAGACCTATATAAGTGGGGGTAAAGAAACCTAAACTTGGCAACCCTGCATCCACAACAAAACTATTAATAATAAGATTGGTTGACGTACCGATTAACGTTAACGTACCACCAAGGATCGCGGCATAAGAAAGTGGAATTAATAACCTTGATGGAGCATGAGATTGATTGCGCTTAATCGCACCAATTAATGCGACGACTACTGCAGTATTATTAGTAAATGAGGATAAAAATGCAGTTGATAAGCCTAGCTTAGTCACCACACTTCCAAGCTTGCCTTTGGAGATATAACGACTAATCCAACTGATCAAGCGGGTTTTCTCTAACGCACAAGACGCTAAAATTAATAACACTAAAGTAAGTAACGAGGAATTGGTAAAGTTTTTCGCTAATCCATTAAGATCAACCGCGCCAATCATAAAGGCGACAAGTGTGGCTGTGGAAAAAATAAAGCTAGGCTTACACTTGGTAAAGACCAAACTACCAATAATGCTGACTAACAATAATAAGACAACCCATTTTTCCCACATGCCAACACCCAACCTTATTACTGCTTATTCACAGGTTTGACATCAAAAATTTGACTGATATCTTTCGCTTCCCAATGTGGGAAGTGCTTACGAATCAGAGCATTCAATTCAACTTCAAAACTGGCTGAAGTTTGATGGTGAAGATCTTGTGAAAGTAAGCGCTCACGGATCATTCCTGCACCTACCGTCACATTGGTTAACCGATCAATAAAGATAAAACCACCCGTATCTTCGCAATCACTATACTCATCTAGCGCGACGGTTTCAGTTAGTGATATTTCACATAAACCAATACCGTTTAGTGGTAATTCCTTGGTTTCAAATTGCTCAAGATTATTAATATCGTATTGATATCTAATGGACTCTAATTGACCAACCGTTTGTTTTCCGGCAATTTTAATATCGTACTGACGACCGGTTACGAGCGGTTGATCCGTCATCCACACAACATCCGCTAAAAACTGATTAGTCGCTTTAATCGATGCACCTGTAGGGACGAGCAGATCACCACGACTGATATCAATTTCATCTTCAAGAGTTAATGTTATGGCTTGTCCTGCACGCGCCGAATCTAAATCGCCATCAAAAGTCACAATTCGTGCTACTTTTGAGCTTTTACCTGACGGTAATGCTGTCACGCTATCCCCAACTGCAATGGTTCCGTTTGCAATCGTCCCAGCAAATCCACGAAAATCTAAATTAGGGCGATTAACATATTGAATTGGTAAGCGGAATTCACCTTGAGTATTAGCTTGGCTTAAATCAATATTTTCTAAAATTTGCAGCAATGGCAAACCTTGATACCAAGCCAAATTTTCCGTTTGATCGACCACGTTATCGCCTTCCAGCGCCGAAATGGGGATCAATTGAATATCAATATCTTGGTTAAGGTTTGTAGCGAACTCAAAATACTCTTGACGAATTTCTTCAAAACGCGCTTGTGAATACTCCACTAAGTCCATTTTATTAACAGCTACGACAAAATGACGAATACCTAATAAGCTAGCGATAAAAGAGTGACGACGAGTTTGATCGAGCACACCTTTACGAGCATCAATTAAAATAACCGCCACATCACACGTAGAAGCACCTGTCGCCATATTACGCGTATACTGTTCATGCCCAGGAGTATCAGCAATGATAAACTTACGTTTTTGAGTAGAAAAATAACGATACGCTACATCAATGGTAATGCCTTGTTCACGCTCGGCTTGTAGGCCATCAACCAATAATGCTAAATCAGGGCGATCACCCGTAGTACCAACACGTTGGCTATCATTATTGACCGCGGCTAATTGGTCTTCATAAATTTGTTTTGAGTCATGCAGTAAACGACCAATTAAGGTACTTTTACCATCATCAACTGAGCCACAGGTTAGAAAGCGCATTAATGATTTGTATTGATGTCGAGTCAAATAACCTTCGATTCCCAATTCAGCCAATTCAGCTTCAATCACCGTATTCATAGTTAAATCCTTTTATGCAAATGCATGTATTAATAGCGTGGTAGTAAGCGCACTTAAGCAAAAACAATGAATTAGAAATAGCCTTGACGCTTTTTCAATTCCATTGATCCAGACTGATCGTGGTCGATCGCTCGCCCCTGTCTTTCACTTGATCTTGCTACCAACATTTCTTGAATAATTTCGGGTAACGTGGCTGCTGTAGACTCAACTGCCCCCGTTAATGGATAGCACCCTAAAGTTCTAAAACGAACACTCTTATGCTCGACTTTTTCACCCTCTTCAAATACGAAGCGATCATCATCCACCATGATCAACATGCCATTACGATTAACCACAGGACGGACAGCCGATAAATACAAAGGCACAATTTCAATATTTTCTAGGTAAATGTATTGCCAAATATCCAGTTCAGTCCAATTCGATAGAGGGAAAACACGAATGCTTTCTCCTTTATTTACTTGACCGTTATAGGTCTTCCATAATTCTGGACGTTGGTTTTTAGGATCCCAACCATGGTGTTTATCACGGAAGGAATAGACTCGTTCTTTAGCACGCGATTTTTCTTCATCACGACGAGCGCCACCGAATGCTGCATCAAACCCATGTTGATTTAACGCTTGCTTTAAACCTTGAGTTTTCATGATGTCGGTATGTTTAGATGAACCATGAATAAAAGGATTACACCCCATCGCCATTCCTTCTGGATTTTTATGCACCAAAAGATCAAAGCCATATTTTTTAGCGGTGCGATCACGAAATTCAATCATCTCTTTAAATTTCCAATCTGTATCAACATGCAGAAGTGGAAATGGCAACTTGCCTGGATAAAAAGCTTTACGAGCTAAATACAACATAACGGCTGAGTCTTTACCGATCGAATACATCATGACTGGATTATCAAACTCAGCAGCAACTTCACGGATGATATGAATACTTTCCGCTTCTAGTTGCTGCAAGTGGGTCAAACGTTCTTGTTCCATGTTATATTTCCTTATCGCTCTACGAGCTTCTATCTATATCCAAAGGCTAATTACTTCATTTAAAGGCTGTAATTAAACAGCCATCACCTTGGTTTGATTTAAATTTAAATGTGCGATTACGTCACCATGATTCAATTGAGAATCTTGATTAAACCAACTTAATTTATTCGCAAGTTTTACCACTTCGCCCACGACGATTAATGATGGCGATTCAGCACGAGTTGCTAAACTGGCAAGCTCAGAAAGCTCACCAATGAAAACTTTTTGATTTTTCTGTGTACCACGTTGAATGATTGCGATAGGTGTATTTATTGCTCGGCCATTTTCAATCAATTGCTGCTGAATATGACTAGATTTCATCAAGCCCATATAAATCACTAACGTTTGATTACCACGCGCTAACGTTTCCCATTCCAGCGAATCTTGGTCAGATTTAAGATGACCAGTAATAAACATTGCTGACTGAGCATAATCACGGTGAGTTAACGGAATACCAGCATAAGCAGTTGCTCCTGCAGCTGCAGTAATACCGGGAATAACTTCAAATCGAATTCCAGCATCCGCAAGTACTTCTAACTCTTCACCACCGCGGCCAAACATAAAAGGATCACCACCTTTAATTCGTGCCACCTTATAACCTTGTGTCGCGAAATCGACCAAAAGCTGATTGGTTTTATCCTGTGGCACACTGTGATGACCTGCTTTTTTGCCTACACATACTAAGATGGTGTCTTTTGGTATTAGCGCCATGATTTCATCAGAGACTAAATAGTCATAAAGCACAACATCGGCCTGCTGAAGATAAGATAAGGCTTTCAAAGTCAATAATTCAGCATCTCCAGGGCCCGCACCGATCAAAGCTACACACCCACTTATAAGTTTGCTTGTTGATTTAGTCAGTAAGGCATTCATATTTGGAACAGCTTTAACTTGATTTTTGTCTCGCATTGGAAAATGCTTAATCGTATCCATACCTTTGAATCGCCATTAATCCTAAATGAGAATTCATTATGACGATCTGTATGAATTAGCTGAAATGCCAAAAATTCATTCGTTATTCGAATAACTGCTAAGGGAAGGGAAATAATATTAATATTGAGTCTATCAAAAGTACCGTATTGGCGGAGCAAGAGTAAAATGGTAGGGTAATTGAAAATAATGCTCTAATGAATTTAAAGAGAAAAATCATGCAATGGAAATGTGTACCGTTTGAAGAGTTAACACCAATAGAGCTTTATCAGCTATTGAAGTTACGTGTTGATGTCTTTGTTGTAGAACAAACTTGCCCTTATCCAGAACTCGATGGAAAAGATATCCTATCTGGGGTCTACCATTTAATGGGGTATAAAGAAGATGAGCTCATTGCTTGTGCTCGATTACTCCCCCAAGGCATTAGTTTTTCAGAAGTAAGTATTGGGCGTGTAGCAACAAAAGGGAATCATCGCGGGTCAGGCTTAGGGCATCAATTAATTAAAACTGCATTAGAGCATTGTCAAAAATACTGGGGAGAGTGCGATGTGAGCATCGGTGCACAATCGCATTTAGAATATTACTATCAACAACATGGATTTAAAAAGGTCAGTGAGGAATACCTAGAAGATGATATTCCCCATATCGATATGACTAGAATCGCTTAATTACTGACCTCGTTCAAAACCACCACTTGAAAGTCGGAAAAATAATACTGTACCAGCTTCTTTTTCAATCTGAAGAATATCAAGGTCACCACGATTAGTCAGCTTGAAGCGAACTAACTGACCATGTTTAATCTGACTTAATGCTTTATCCTTGCCTTCAATAGCTACCAACTGGTTTAAATCAGACAACGATAGATCATTATTTCGGAAAACCTGAGAGAGAGTATCTCCCTCTTTCACAGTATAATTATGCCAAGGTTCAGGTCCTGCATTATCAGTTACGATAGACTTAGTTTTAGTATCAGATGTTGCATCATCAGTATTACCATTTAGGCTGATTCGCTTTTCATCTTTATTTTCATCTATCTTTGGTTTCGGTTTTGATGCACTAGTCTCAACACCGTTGATCATTACTGGCACCGAAACGCGCTGTGGGCTACTAATTTTGTTAGCTGGTTTAACAATATCAGTGTCGGAATGGCTAACAGGAAAGAAAATCAATAGCAAAACAATCGGTATTAAAACCATTAAACCGCGTTGATGCAACACTGGTAACCCACTCCAGTATTTATTGCAGGCAACAAAAAAGGAACTATTGGCTATTTTATGTTTAAAGGACGATGGTTGTCGATTTCGTTGATTCACAGCCAAACCTCATATTTATTTTTCATCATCATAATTATTTAACTTAAAACTTTGTCAGTAGAGTACAAAATTTCAGACTCCTTCGATAGTAAAACCAATTTATTCTTACAAAGTTTCATCTCTATAGCAGAACTGGTATTCTTAACACTTCATTTAAGCAAACAAGAGATTCGCATGTCTGACGTTAAATTAGAAACAGTTGAACAAAAAGCAAGTTACGGTATTGGTCTTCAAATGGGACAACAACTTGCAGGCAGTGGCCTAGAAGGTCTAAATGTAGCAGCGATTGCAAAAGGTATCGCAACTTCATTAACTGGTGACATGCCAGAAATCGAAGTTGATGAAATTAACAACGCACTACGCGACTTACATACTCGTGCAGAATCACAACGCGCTGAACTTGCTAAAGTAGCAGCTGCAGATGGTGAAGAATTTTTGAAAGATAACGCTCTACGTTCTGAAGTTACTACTCTTGAATCTGGTCTACAGTATGAAGTAATGACTGAAGGTACAGGTGAAGTCCCTACATCCGATAAGCAAGTACGTGTCCATTACCACGGCCAACTAACCGATGGCACTGTTTTCGACAGCTCAGTGCAACGCGGCCAGCCTGCAGAATTCCCTGTAACTGGAGTCATTGCTGGTTGGGTTGAAGCATTACAATTGATGCCTGTTGGTTCAAAATGGAAACTGTATATTCCTCAAGATCTTGCTTATGGCGAGCGTGGTGCAGGTGCAGCAATTCCACCTTTCGCCGCACTTGTATTCGAAGTAGAATTATTAGCAATTCTTTAATATTACAAGTTTTAATGTAAATAGAAGCAGCCTTTGAGCTGCTTTTTTTATCCCCTAATAACTACATAAAACATTATCTTTAACCATAATGACAAATTGCCTTAACTAACGTATAAACTAATATCGTTATATAAGAAACATATCAAAACGTCATTAGCATAGGATACTCCCATGAAGAAAATAACCGTAGGTTTAATCACATTAAGCATACTGATATCAGCACCAAGTTATGCATTATTTGGTCTTAGCGACAAAGATTCAGATTCTGTTAATAAGCTTAGTTCACAAATTAGCAATTCGGCTAAAAATAGTTCTGAATTGGTTAATACGCTAAAAAATGAACTCGGGGTATCATCAACTCAAGCGGCTGGTGGTGCAGGAGCTCTTTTAGCTCTCGCATCAAATAAATTACCAACCGATAGTAGTAATGAATTAGATGGGCTATCTTCTCAACTTGGTGGATTACTTAATACGGCTAAATCAACAAGTGGTTCACTAGATAGCATGGCTGCCGTAAAAAGTGCATTCGAAAAACTAGGCTTAGATAGCTCAATGGTTGATCAATATGCACCAATTGTGCTCGATTATTTAAATAAAGAAGGTGCAAGCAGCGGGCTAATGGATTCACTGACAAGCCTCTGGAAATAAATAAGTATATCGACCATTTTTAAACAAAAAATATTACATAGTATTTTTCAGACAAAAAAAACGCTGAGTCATCGACTCAGCGTTTTTTATTAATGAACTTTCGTATTTATTCAGCAGCTTCTTCAGCTGATGCTGGACGATCTACAAGCTCAATGTAAGCCATTGGAGCTTTATCACCAGTACGGAAGCCACATTTTAAGATGCGAGTATAACCGCCTTGACGGCTCGCAAAACGTGGACCTAGTTCAGTAAACAATTTTGCTACAACTTCGTTATCACGAGTACGAGCAAATGCTAGACGACGGTTAGCAACGCTATCCGTCTTAGCTAATGTAATCAAAGGCTCAACTACGCGGCGAAGCTCTTTTGCCTTAGGCAAAGTCGTCTTAATAACTTCATGACGAACTAGAGAGCCAGCCATGTTGCTAAACATCGCTTTGCGATGGCTGCTGTTGCGGTTGAGTTGACGACCACTCTTACGATGGCGCATGACCTAATCCTTCTAACTAATATCAATTAATCTTCAGCAATCGACGCTGGTGGCCAGTTTTCTAGGCGCATACCTAGAGACAGACCGCGCGACGCTAGAACATCTTTAATTTCTGTTAAAGACTTCTTACCAAGGTTTGGCGTTTTAAGAAGCTCAACCTCAGTACGCTGTACAAGATCACCGATGTAGTGAATCGCTTCTGCTTTTAAGCAGTTAGCAGAGCGAACTGTTAGTTCAAGATCGTCTACAGGACGCAGAAGAATAGGATCGAATTCCGGCTTCTCTTCTTTCTCTTCAGGTACACGTACATCACGTAGATCTACGAACGCATCAAGTTGTTCAGCTAAAATTGTAGCTGCACGACGAATTGCTTCCTCAGGTTCCAAAGTACCGTTCGTTTCCATATCGATAACGAGCTTGTCTAAATCAGTACGTTGCTCTACACGTGCGGCTTCTACTGCATAGGCGATTTTATCGACCGGGCTGTAAGTTGCATCAACAAGTAGACGACCAATTGGACGCTCATCTTCTTCTGTATGGATACGAGCTGAAGACGGAACATAACCACGACCACGTTCTACTTTAATACGCATAGCGATTTCAGCATTGTCATCCGTTAGGTGACAAATAACGTGCTCTGGGTTAGCGATCTCTACATCACCATTATGGATGATGTCACCTGCAACAACAGGGCCCGAGCCTGACTTATTTAGTGTAATGAACACTTCATCTTTGCCTTCGGCAATACTTACAGCTAAACCTTTTAGGTTAAGAAGAACCTCAAGGATATCCTCTTGAACACCTTCTTTGGTGCTGTATTCGTGTAGAACGCCATCAATTTCCACTTCTGTCACAGCACAACCTGGCATAGAAGATAGAAGAATTCGGCGAAGTGCATTACCTAAAGTGTGACCAAAGCCACGCTCTAAAGGCTCAAGAGTTACTTTTGCATGTGTCGTGCTGATCTGTTCGATGTCAACAAGACGTGGCTTAAGAAATTCTGTTACAGAACCCTGCATTGTGTCCTCTCTTTTGTTTAAACTTTACTTAGAGTAAAGTTCGACGATCAAGTGTTCGTTGATGTCAGCAGATAGATCAGAACGTTCTGGGATGCGTTTAAACACACCTTCCATCTTGCCACCATCTACTTCAATCCAAGTTGGTTTTTCGCGTTGTTCAGCAACTTCTAGAGCAGCCTTAATACGTGATTGCAGTTTAGCCTTTTCACGGATAGAAACAACGTCATTCGCCGAAACTTTGAATGAAGGAACGTTAACTACTTTGCCGTTTACTAAGATAGCTTTATGGCTAACTAGTTGACGTGATTCAGCGCGAGTAGCACCAAAGCCCATACGGTAAACAACATTATCTAAACGACCTTCAAGAAGTTGAAGCAGGTTTGCACCTGTATTGCCTTTAAGGCGTGCAGCTTCTTTGTAGTAGTTGCGGAATTGTTTTTCTAGTACGCCATACATACGACGAACTTTTTGCTTCTCACGAAGCTGAACGCCAAACTCAGATAGACGACCGCGACGAGCGCCGTGTACACCTGGTGCGTTATCAATTTTACACTTGGTATCGATCGCGCGGACACCTGACTTAAGGAATAAGTCAGTACCTTCACGACGACTAAGCTTAAGCTTAGGGCCCAAATATCTTGCCATGATCTTTCTCCAATATTCCTAGAAACGAATTAAACGCGACGTTTCTTAGGTGGACGACAACCGTTATGAGGGATCGGAGTTGCATCTACAATATTTGTAATGCGGTAACCCAATGCGTTTAAAGCACGGATTGTAGACTCACGACCAGGACCAGGGCCCTTAACCATAACTTCCAAGTTCTTTAAGCCATATTCTTTGGCTATTTCACCTGCGCGTTCAGCAGCAACCTGTGCAGCAAACGGCGTAGATTTACGAGAACCACGGAAACCTGAACCACCTGCAGTAGCCCAAGCTAGTGCGTTACCTTGACGGTCAGTAATGGTCACGATTGTGTTGTTAAAAGAAGCATGGATGTGCGCTACGCCATCTGCTACTTGCTTGCGAACGCGTTTACGCGTGCGTGTTGGTTGTTTTGCCATTGTACTCTCTACCTTATCCGATTATTTTTTGATCGGCTTGCGCGGACCTTTACGGGTGCGAGCGTTGGTTTTAGTACGCTGTCCACGTAGTGGTAGACTGCGACGATGACGAAGACCACGATAACAACCAAGGTCCATAAGACGCTTAATGTTCATCGAGACTTCACGACGTAGATCACCTTCTACAGTGTATTTAGCTACACCATCACGCAGTTGATCAATCTGCTCATCTGTTAGTTCACTGATCTTAACATCTTCAGCAATACCCACTTCAGCTAAAATAGCTTGAGAACGAGTTTTGCCGATGCCGTAAATCGCTGTAAGTGCGATTACTGCATGTTTTTGATCAGGAATGTTAATGCCTGCTATACGGGCCACTATTCACTCCTAGTACTTATATAAAGAATTATCTGCTGCAAAGCCCGTCGAGGATACGCAGCAGCATACTACTTCTTTTGCACGCAAAAGGTAGGCCGAGGAATATACTCGGCCTGCCTTCATATTTCAAGTAAAAATTTCTGCTAATTAGCCTTGGCGTTGTTTATGCTTTGGCTCACTGCAAATTACACGCACAACACCGTTGCGCTTGATAACTTTACAGTTACGGCAGATTTTTTTAACGGAAGCACGAACTTTCATTGCTAAACTCCGTAAATGAAATCTGAGTTATAACCGCTACTATTAACGACCATAACCTTTCAGATTTGCTTTTTTCAACACAGAATCATACTGCTGAGACATCAGATGAGTCTGTACCTGTGCCATAAAGTCCATGATTACAACCACTACGATTAATAGTGATGTACCACCGAAGTAGAACTTAACGTTCCAAGCGGTCATCATAAACTGTGGGACTAAACAAATAAAGGTAATATATAAAGCACCAACAAGCGTTAAACGTGTCATTACTTTATCTATATATCTTGCTGTCTGTTCACCTGGGCGGATACCGGGTACGAATGCACCGGACTTCTTCAAATTGTCTGCTGTTTCACGAGGGTTAAATACCATCGCAGTATAAAAGAAACAGAAGAAAATAATTGCTGTTGCATACAGTATTATATATAACGGCTGTCCTGGGCTTAAAGCTAAAGACACATCCGTCAACCAACCAAATGTTGGACTTTCTCCATTTTGACCTAACCATTGAGCTAGAGTCCCTGGAAAAAGAATAATACTTGAAGCAAAGATGGCAGGAATAACCCCAGCCATGTTTATCTTCAATGGTAAATGCGTGCTTTGGGCTGCAAATACTTTTCGACCTTGTTGACGCTTTGCATAATTAACGACAATACGACGTTGACCACGCTCCATGAAAACTACGAAATATATTACAGCGAACGCAATTACACCAATCAACAACAAAAGAAGCACGTTCAATTCACCTTGACGCGCTTGCTCAATTGTATGTCCGATTGCAGCAGGCAACCCTGCAACGATACCAGTGAAAATAATCAATGAAATACCGTTACCAATTCCTCGCTCAGTAATTTGTTCACCTAACCACATTAAAAACATGGTGCCAGTTACTAAACTGATGGTAGCAATGATTGTGAACATGGTTTGATCGATAACGACCAGATTTTGGACCATGTTCGGCAAACCAGTTGCAATACCAATTGCTTGGAAAGTTGCCAGCACAAGCGTGCCATAGCGTGTATATCGGCTAATCTTACGACGGCCGGCTTCACCCTCTTTCTTGAGTTCAGCTAACGCTGGATGAACTACTGTTAACAGTTGGACAACAATCGATGCCGAAATATACGGCATGATTCCCAACGCTAATATAGATGCACGCGAAAGAGCACCACCAGAGAACATGTTAAACATTTCAATGATGGTACCTTTTTGCTGTTCGAACAAATCGGCAAGTACAGTCGCATCAATACCAGGAATCGGCACAAAAGAGCCAGCTCGGAATACTAAAAGTGCGCCTATTACGAATAATAAGCGTGACTTTAATTCACCAGTGCCCTGTTTAGCAGCACTGAAATCTTGTCCTGGTTTTTTAGCCATCTGTACCTATCCTTCGAAGATTAAGCTTCGATTTTACCGCCAGCAGCTTCGATAGCAGCTTGAGCACCTTTGGTCACACGTAGACCTTTAACAGTGACAGACTTGCTGATTTCACCAGAAAGAACAACTTTAACGAATTCGATATTCTTAGTGATTACATTAGCAGCTTTCAAGCTGTCAAGATCAATAACGTCAGCCGTTACTTTCGCTAGCTCAGCTAGACGAACTTCAGCAGTCACAAGACTCTTACGAGATGTGAAACCGAATTTTGGTAGACGTTGTTTCAAAGGCATTTGACCACCTTCAAAACCTGGACGAACAGAGCCGCCA
This sequence comes from Vibrio sp. S17_S38, assembly GCF_014694375.1. Classification (GTDB taxonomy): domain Bacteria; phylum Pseudomonadota; class Gammaproteobacteria; order Enterobacterales; family Vibrionaceae; genus Vibrio. Next base: position 9,692 of record NZ_JAAUWW010000020.1, on the reverse strand, counting down.
GAACGTGATTTTTGACCTTTGTGACCGCGGCCACCAGTTTTACCTAGTCCAGAACCGATACCGCGACCTAAACGCTTCTTAGAAGGTTTAGAACCAGCAGCCGGTGATAGAGTATTCAAACGCATTCTGATTACTCCTCAACTTTAACCATATAGTAAACTTTATTGATCATTCCGCGCACGCACGGAGTATCTTCAAGTTCAACTGTATGGTTGATTCGACGAAGGCCTAGACCACGCAAAGAAGCTTTATGCTTCGGTAGACGGCCGATTGAGCTTTTAGTTTGAGTTACCTTGATAGTTGCCATCGTGTTCTTACTCCGAAATAGATTCAACAGTTAGACCACGTTTAGCAGCTACCATTTCTGGTGACTTCATGCCGCTCAAACCATCAATCGTTGCACGAACAACATTGATTGGGTTTGTAGAGCCATACGCCTTTGCAAGAACGTTATGAACACCTACAACTTCAAGTACTGCACGCATTGCACCACCGGCAATGATACCTGTACCTTCTGAAGCTGGTTGCATGTAAACTTTAGAGCCTGTATGGCGACCTTTCACTGAGTGGTGAAGAGTGCCTTCATTAAGCGCGATAGTAACCATGTTACGACGTGCTTTTTCCATTGCTTTTTGAATCGCAGCTGGTACTTCACGGGCTTTACCGTAACCGAAACCAATGCGACCATTACCGTCACCAACAACAGTTAGTGCAGTAAAGCTAAAGATTCGACCACCTTTAACCGTTTTAGAAACACGGTTAACAGCGATTAATTTTTCGTTCAAATCTGAAGCTTGTTGTTCTTGTTTAGCCATCTTCCAACCCTACCTTAGAATTTCAGACCAGCTTCACGTGCAGAATCTGCAAGTGCCGCTACTCGACCGTGGTATTGGAAACCAGAACGATCGAAAGCAACATCTGAGATGCCTTTTTCGATAGCGCGCTCAGCAATAGCTTTACCTACAGCTTTAGCAGCGTCAACGTTACCAGTATTCTTAACTTGCTCACGGATCGCCTTTTCTACAGTAGAAGCAGAAGCGATAACCACAGAGCCGTTTGGTGCGATAACCTGAGCGTACACATGACGTGGAGTACGGTGTACTACTAGGCGGTTCGCGCCCAGCTCGGCAATCTTACGACGTGCGCGTGTAGCACGACGGATGCGAGATGCTTTCTTATCCATAGTGTTACCTTACTTCTTCTTAGCTTCTTTAGTACGCACATTTTCATCTGCGTAACGAACACCTTTACCTTTATAAGGCTCAGGCTCACGGTAAGAACGAATGTCAGCTGCAACTTGACCAACTTGTTGCTTATCACAACCAGTTAAAATGATCTCAGTTTGAGTTGGACATTCCGCTTTAACACCTTCTGGTAGAGCGTGCTCAACCGGGTGTGAGAAGCCTAAAGTTAGGCCGACTGCATTGCCTTTAATGGCAGCACGGTAACCTACACCTTTAAGAACTAGCTTCTTAGTAAAGCCTTCAGTAACACCAACAACCATATTATTCACTAACGCACGAGCAGTACCTGCTTGAGCATTCGCTTTAAATACACCATCTTTAGGCGTAAATGTTAGGTTGTTATCTTCCTGTGAAAGAACTACAGCGTTATTAATTACGCGAGTCAATTCACCTTTAGCACCTTTGACAGTGACTTCCTGGCCGTTCAGTTTCACCTCAACGCCGGCAGGAATAGCAACTGGTGCTTTAGCAACACGAGACATAGTCTACTCCTTACGCAACGTAACAGATGATTTCACCGCCAAGACCTGCTTTACGAGCAGCACGGTCAGACATCAGACCCTTGGAAGTGGACACAACAGCAACACCCAAACCGCCCATCACAGTCGGTAACGTGTCTTTATTCTTATAGACGCGTAAACCAGGACGTGATACACGTTGGATTTGCTCAATTACAGGATTAGCTTGGAAGTACTTAAGTGTAACTTCTAGCACCGGTTTTACTTCGCCATCTACAGCGAAGTCAGCGATATAACCTTCAGCTTTAAGTAAAGTAGCAAGTGCAACTTTAAGCTTTGAAGAAGGCATTTTCACAGCAACTTTATTTGCTGACTGCCCGTTACGAATACGGGTCAGCATATCCGAAATCGGATCTTGCATGCTCATAAGATTTACTCCAAATGATTAAGTGGCAATTACCAGCTGGCCTTACGAAGTCCAGGAATCTCGCCTTTCATGCAAGCTTCACGAACTTTGATACGGCTCAGACCGAATTTACGTAGGAAACCGTGTGGGCGACCAGTTTGGTTGCAACGGTTGCGCTGACGTGATGCACTTGAATCACGTGGAAGAGATTGCAATTTAAGAACTGCATTCCAACGATCTTCTTCAGATGCGTTTACATCGCTGATGGTTGCTTTAAGAGCAAAACGCTTTTCAGCAAATTGCGCTACAAGCTTTGCACGTTTAGTTTCACGTGCTTTCATTGATTGTTTAGCCATAACAGTAACCCTTCACCTTATTTGCGGAATGGGAAGTTAAAGGCAGCCAGCAGAGCTCGGCCTTCTTCATCGGTACCAGCAGACGTCGTGATAGTAATATCAAGACCGCGGACACGATCGACTTTATCATAGTCGATTTCCGGAAAGATGATTTGCTCGCGAACGCCCATGCTGTAGTTACCGCGTCCGTCAAAAGACTTAGCGCTAACACCACGGAAATCACGTACTCGTGGAAGAGCGATAGAAATCAAACGCTCAAAGAAATCCCACATACGTTCGCCACGCAAGGTTACTTTACAACCAATTGGGTAGCCTTCACGAATTTTGAAACCAGCTACAGATTTACGTGCTTTCGTGATTAGTGGCTTTTGACCTGAAATGGTCGCCATATCACTAGCAGCATTCTCTAGTAGTTTCTTATCGTTGATTGCTTCACCAACGCCCATATTTAGGGTGATTTTATCAATCCTAGGGACTTGCATGACGCTTGTGTAGCTGAACTCTTTGGTCAGTTCAGCGACTACAGACGACTTGTAGTAATCATGCAGTTTCGCCATAGTAGAACTCCAAATTACTTAATTAATTCACCGTTTGATTTGAAGAAACGCACTTTAGTGCCTTCTTCCAAACGGAAACCGATACGATCCGCTTTACCAGTAGATGCGTTAAAGATTGCAACGTTAGAAGCATCAATAGCTGCTTCTTGTTCAACGATGCCACCTTGCTGACCAGTAGCCGGTTGAGGCTTTTGGTGTTTTTTAACAAGGTTGATACCTTCAACGAAAACTTTACCAGTTTCGAGAACCTTAGTTACTTTACCGCGCTTGCCTTTATCTTTACCAGCAAGAACGATTACTTCGTCATTACGACGGATTTTAGCTGCCATTTTATTGTCGCTCCTTACAGAACTTCAGGTGCTAGTGATACAATCTTCATGAATTTCGCATTACGAAGTTCACGAGTCACAGGACCAAAGATACGTGTACCGACTGGTTGCTCAGTATTGTCATTCAACAAGACACAAGCATTACGGTCGAAGCGAATGACAGAACCGTCTGGACGACGAACGCCTTTACGGGTGCGCACCACTACCGCTTTCAGGACATCACCTTTTTTAACTTTACCGCGAGGAATTGCTTCCTTAACAGTAACTTTAATGATGTCTCCGATATGTGCATAACGGCGGTGAGAGCCACCCAGAACCTTAATACACATTACTCTGCGAGCGCCGGAGTTATCCGCTGCGTCGAGTGTACTTTGCATTTGGATCATGTTAGTGCTCCGCTAAATATTAAAACTAGACCCATCACGGGTCGGGCTGCCTCTTTTACAAGGGCTGCGAATTGTACCACCGTTTCTTTTAGAAAGGTAGTCAAAAAATAAACGGCTCCAAAAAAACCTTTGGAGCCGTCTTAAAGAACTAAAAAATAACGGAAAATTAAATTTTCGCTTTTTCTAGAACTTTTACCAATGTCCAAGACTTAGTCTTAGACAATGGGCGACACTCACAGATTTCAACTTTGTCGCCTTGGCTACATTCGTTGTTTTCATCATGTGCATGTACTTTTGTCGTACGTTTAATAAACTTCCCATAAATTGGGTGCTTAATAAAACGTTCGATAGCAACAACAATAGACTTATCCATTTTGTCACTAATTACACGACCTTGAGTCGTACGAGTAGTTTCGCTCATTATGCGCCTGCCTTACTAGTTAAAACAGTCTTAACACGTGCGATATCACGGCGTACAGCTTTCAGAGTATGAGTTTGCTGAAGTTGACCAGTTGCCGCTTGCATGCGCAAGTTAAACTGTTCACGTAGCAAATTCAATAACTCAGCGTTAAGCTCTTCAACGCTTTTTTCGCGTAGGTCTTGTGCTTTCATCACATCACCTGCTTAGTTACAAAAGTTGTTTTTATAGGCAGTTTACGCGCCGCTAGGCGGAACGCTTCACGTGCCAACTCTTCAGGTACACCACCCATCTCGTACATCACTTTACCAGGCTGGATTTGGGCAACCCAATATTCTACGTTACCCTTACCTTTACCTTGACGAACTTCAAGAGGTTTTTCTGTGATAGGTTTATCTGGAAAAACTCGGATCCAGATTTGCCCTTGACGCTTAACGTGACGCGTCATAGCACGACGTGCCGCTTCGATTTGACGAGCTGTCATACGACCACGGCCAACAGCTTTAAGACCGAATTCGCCGAAGCTCACATCAGTACCTTTAGCTAGACCACGGTTACGACCAGTCATAACCTTACGGAATTTAGTACGTTTAGGTTGTAGCATCAGTCGACTCCTTACTTACGGCTTTTACGCTGCTTCTTAGGCTTGTCAGCCTTTGGCTCAACAGCGTTTGCGTCAGGCATTCCACCAAGGATTTCTCCTTTGAAGATCCAAACTTTAACGCCGATCACACCGTATTGGGTGTGAGCCGAAGAAGTTGCGTAATCAATGTCAGCACGTAGGGTATGTAGTGGCACTCGGCCTTCACGGTACCATTCAGTACGCGCGATTTCAGCACCGCCAAGACGGCCACTTACTTCTACTTTAATACCCTTAGCACCTAGACGCATTGCATTTTGTACTGCGCGCTTCATAGCACGACGGAACATAACACGACGTTCTAGTTGAGACGAGATGCTATCAGCCACTAATTGACCGTCTAGCTCTGGTTTGCGTACTTCTGCAATATTAATTTGCGCCGGTACACCTGCAATTTTAGCTACAGCTGCGCGTAGCTTCTCAACGTCTTCGCCTTTTTTACCGATAACGATACCAGGGCGAGCAGTGTGAATAGTCACACGGATGCTTTTCGCTGGACGCTCGATAACGATGCGAGATAAAGACGCTTTAGACAGTTCTTTCGTTAAGAACTGACGTACCTTGAAGTCGCCGTCTAGGTTGTCAGCGAATTCTTTGGTATTAGCAAACCATGTAGCATTCCAAGGCTTAACGATGCCAAGACGAATACCATTTGGATGTACTTTCTGACCCATTTGCTTACTCTCCTAGTCTTTTAGCGATCTGCTACAACAATAGTGATGTGGCTTGAACGCTTCAAGATACGATCGGCACGGCCTTTAGCACGAGGCATAATACGCTTCATGATAGGACCCTCATCTACGAAGATTTTAGCGACATTAAGATCGTCAATATCTGCACCTTCGTTGTGTTCCGCATTTGCAATCGCAGAATCAAGAACTTTCTTAATTAATTCAGCAGCTTTTTTGTTACTGAATGTCAAAATTTCAAGAGCTTGGTCTACTGATTTACCACGGATTTGGTCTGCAACTAAGCGAGCTTTCTGAGGAGAAATGCGAGCAAAGTTATGTTTAGCAATAGCTTCCATTATTTACTCCTTACTTCTTCTTAGCTTTCTTATCTGCAGCATGGCCGCGATAGGTACGAGTTGGTGCGAATTCGCCCAGTTTGTGACCGATCATTTCATCAGTTACAAATACTGGAACGTGTTGACGACCATTATGGACAGCGATGGTCAAACCAATCATTGATGGTATGATCATTGAGCGACGGGACCAAGTCTTAATAGGCTTTTTGTCTCCGCTTTCCACCGCTTTCTCTACCTTCTTCAGCAAGTGTAGGTCAATAAAAGGACCTTTCTTGAGAGAACGTGGCATGGCGATTCCTCTTTATAGATTATTTGTTACGACGACGTACAATGTACTTGTCAGTGCGTTTGTTCTTACGGGTTTTGAAGCCTTTAGTTGGCATACCCCATGGAGAAACTGGATGACGACCGCCAGAAGTACGACCTTCACCACCACCGTGTGGGTGATCTACTGGGTTCATTACCACACCGCGAACGGTAGGACGAACACCGCGCCAGCGGTTAGCACCAGCTTTACCAAGTTCACGGAGCATGTGTTCAGAGTTACCTACTTCACCGATAGTTGCACGGCCTTCAGATAACACTTTACGCATCTCACCAGAACGTAAGCGTAAAGTTACATATGAACCGTCGCGAGCGACAAGTTGAGCATATGCACCAGCTGAACGAGCCAGCTGTGCACCTTTACCAGGCTTAAGTTCAATACAGTGAATAGTCGAACCTACTGGGATATTACGCATCGGCAGAGTATTACCTGCTTTGATTGCGGCATCAACACCAGATTGGATCGCATCACCAGCTTGAATGCCTTTAGGTGCAATGATGTAACGACGTTCACCGTCTGCATACAACACTAAAGCAATGTTTGCACTACGGTTTGGATCGTATTCTAGACGTTCAACCTTTGCAGGGATCCCATCTTTGTTACGTTTAAAGTCAATCAGACGGTAATGGTGCTTATGACCACCACCAATGTGACGAACTGTAATACGACCGTTATTATTACGACCACCGTTTTTAGAGTTTTTCTCTAAAAGTGGTGCGTAAGGCTTACCTTTATGAAGGTCAGCATTAACTACTTTAACAACGTGGCGACGACCAGGGGAAGTCGGCTTACACTTAACAATAGCCATTTTTAACTACTCCTGTTACTCAGCACCGCCAACGAAGTCAAGGTCTTGACCTTCTTTCAACGTCACGTACGCTTTCTTGACGTCTGAACGACGACCTTCACGAGCACCTGAACGCTTGGTCTTACCCTTAAGAACAAGGGTATTTACAGACTTAACTTCAACTTCAAATAGCTTTTCTACAGCTGCTTTAATCTCTTTTTTAGTTGCATTAATAGCAACTTTAAAAACGATAGTGTTTGCTTTTTCAGCAGTCATTGTCGCTTTTTCAGAGATATGCGGAGCACGTAGAACTTTTAGTAGACGCTCTTCACTGATCATGCCAGCATCTCCTCAACTTGCTTCACTGCGTCAGCAGTAATTAGAACCTTGTCAAATGCGATTAGACTTACTGGATCAATACCAGCAACGTCACGTGCATCAACTTTGTATAGGTTACGAGCAGCTAAGAATAGATTCTCGTCTACTTCGCTAGTTACGATTAATACATCGTTTAGCTCAAGATCTTTAAGCTTAGCAACTAGGTCTTTAGTTTTTGGCGCTTCAACTGAGAAGTTATCAACAACGATTAAACGCTCTTGACGAACTAATTCAGAAAGAATGCTTTTCATAGCACCACGGTACATTTTTTTGTTAACTTTTTGGCTGTGATTTTGTGGTTTCGCAGCAAAAGTAACACCACCTGTACGCCAGATTGGGCTACGGATTGTACCAGCACGTGCACGGCCAGTACCTTTTTGACGCCATGGTTTAGCGCCGCCACCAGATACTTCAGAACGAGTCTTTTGAGCACGAGTACCTTGACGAGCACCTGCTGCATATGCAACAACTACTTGATGTACAAGAGCTTCGTTAAACTCACGTCCGAAAGTAGTCTCGGAAACAGTTAGTGCATCAGCACCTTTAACCATCAATTCCATTACTTACTCCTAGACGTTATGCTTTAATAGCTGGTTTTACGATAACGCTGCCGCCGATAGAACCCGGTACTGCACCTTTAATAAGAAGCAGATTGCGTTCAGCGTCAACACGTACGATCTCTAGGTTTTGAGTCGTTACACGCTCAGCACCCATATGACCAGCCATTTTTTTGCCTTTAAACACGCGACCTGGAGTTTGACATTGGCCAATTGAACCCGGTGCACGGTGAGACAAAGAGTTACCGTGAGTCATATCTTGAGTACGGAAGTTCCAACGCTTAACTACGCCTTGGAAGCCCTTACCTTTAGATGTACCAGTAACGTCTACTTTTTTGATTTCATTGAAAAGTTCTACGTTTAGCTCAGCGCCAACTTCAAACTCTTCACCGTTTTCTAAACGGAATTCCCAAAGACCGCGACCTGCTTCAACACCCGCTTTCGCAAAGTGACCAGCTTCAGGCTTAGATACACGGTTAGCTTTCTTAGCACCTGCAGTTACTTGAATAGCTGAGTAACCATCGTTTTCAAGTGTACGCACTTGAGAAACACGGTTCGCTTCAACCTCAACAACTGTTACAGGGATAGAAACGCCTTCTTCGGTAAATACGCGGGTCATACCCACTTTACGACCGACTAGACCAATCATTATCTCTTCTCCCTTAACCTAGGCTGATTTGAACATCAACGCCAGCAGCAAGATCTAAACGCATCAATGCATCAACAGTTTTATCTGTTGGCTCAACGATGTCGATCAAACGCTTGTGAGTACGAATCTCGTACTGATCACGTGCGTCTTTGTTGACGTGAGGAGAAGTAAGAACAGTGAAACGCTCTTTACGAGTAGGCAGTGGAATAGGACCACGAACCTGTGCGCCGGTGCGCTTTGCTGTTTCAACGATTTCCGCTGTAGACTGATCGATTAAACGATAATCGAAAGCCTTAAGACGGATACGAATACGTTGGTTCTGCATGAGACAGAGCTCCAATTAATTAATTACACAAACAATATCGCCACTCAACTGCGTTAACTCGCAGGAATGTCGATTGATTTATGTGAAACCGTAGTGCCCTTATTGGGTACATTGTCAGTTAAAATTGATCAGTAACTATGAATAGATAACTAATTTTATTAACTGCGAACATAAGCTGAGTATACATTATGGTCAATCACCGAATAATCTCTATAAGATTAAGAGTGTTAACACGAATCCTCGCTGCTCATTGGTTCACAACTGGCTTAACCAGTGCGGTGCATTATACAGATCGAAACAATGGATGCAAGGGCAGGATGAAAATTAATCGATGATATGTAATGCTAGAAATATTTTATTCTTTAGATACAAAAAGGGAAGCCTAAGCTCCCCTCTTTTTAGCACTAACGGTTGTTAGTCTTGTTGACTAAAAGCATCAGCAATTAAGCGATAACTTTTGCAACAACACCAGCACCTACAGTACGGCCACCTTCACGGATTGCGAAACGTAGACCTTCATCCATCGCGATTGGTGCGATTAGAGTTACGATCATTTGTACGTTATCGCCAGGCATTACCATTTCAACGCCTTCTGGCAATTGAATGTCGCCAGTTACGTCCGTTGTACGGAAGTAAAACTGTGGACGGTAGCCTTTGAAGAATGGAGTGTGACGTCCACCTTCGTCTTTTGAAAGAACATAAACTTCTGATTCAAAAGTAGTGTGTGGGTTGATTGAACCTTTCGCTGCCAATACTTGACCACGTTCAACGTCATCACGCTTAGTACCACGTAAAAGGGCACCAACGTTCTCACCTGCACGACCTTCGTCAAGCAGTTTACGGAACATTT
>NZ_JAAUWW010000019.1 GCF_014694375.1 Vibrio sp. S17_S38 | reverse complement strand
CAGCGATAATTGCTGACAGTTCAGGCTACAACTCCTCCTCGTTAATATGGATAATATTGTCTAATGTGCCTTGGCCTATACTATTAGTATCCCTGAAACTGTTAGATGAAAAATGTTTAGAAACTCTCGAGTTTTAATAAATTGTGGAGCAATTACATAACTGAAAATAGGTGTTTAAGATAGGAAATATACCGGGAGTGCATATGAGTAGAAATCACTTTTATGTTGTTAAGATTTAAAAAATATCACCTTCGGATGGAAGGTGATATTAGTATTAGTTCATGAAGTATTAATCTTTATTAGTTAGTTCTTAAATGACACGCGAGAACTGTTGTTGACGAGCTTTATTCCGTAGGTACTTGTCAAAACACATGCAGATATTACGAATAAGTAAACGTCCGCGTAAAGTGACAGAAATTATGCCATCTTCTGTTTTGACTAACTCATCGTTTATGAACGTTTGTAGTAGCTGTAAGTCTTCAGAAAAATAGTGACTGAAGTTTAAATTAAACTGGCTTTCAATTACTTTAGTGTCTAACGTGAAATTACAAATCAATTGTTTAATCACTTCTCGGCGGATTAGATCATCTGTATTTAAATCTACGCCACGCCATAGTGCATGGTGCTGTTCATCAAGCTGCGCATAATACTTTTTTAGCTCTTTTTGATTTTGTGCATAGCTATCACCAACCATCGATATCGCAGATACACCGAAACCGATTAAATCACAATCACCTTGAGTGGTATAACCTTGAAAATTGCGGTGTAATATTCCTTTACGCTGTGCGACAGCAAGCTCATCATCTGGCAGTGCAAAGTGGTCCATACCAATAAACTGATAATTGGCATCAGTTAATGTCTCAATAGTATATTGTAAAATTTCCATTTTTTGTTCGGCACTTGGCAACCATTCATCTTTTAATTTTGCTTGCGCTGCAAATAAAGCAGGCATATGGGCATAGTTAAAAATAGATAAACGTCCAGGCTGCATCGCTAATACTTTCTCTAGAGTATTCGAGAAAGTCGCGAGTGTTTGCTTTGGTAAACCATAAATTAAATCTAAGTTGGTTGATCTAAAGCCTAATGATTTTGCTCGAGCGACCATGGCTATAATAAAGTCTTCATCTTGTTCGCGGTTGACCAACACTTGGACTTCTTTATCGAAATCTTGTACACCAATACTTAAACGATTAAAACCTTCACTTCTTAAATGGTCGAGCATATCCAATTCAATTTCACGAGGATCGACTTCAATGCTAATTTCTGCATCAGTAGTGAAAGTAAACTCTTCACGTAAAGCCGTCATAATGCGCGTCATTTGAGTTTTTGTTAAGAAAGTTGGTGTTCCGCCACCAAAATGTAACTGAGTGACTTGGCGCTGATTAATTAGTGGAGCACGTTGTTTTATCTCATGAATTAAAACTTGTAAATAATCGTCGGCTTTATGTTGATGACGAGTGATTACTTTATTACAGCCACAGTAATAGCAGAGCTTATGGCAAAATGGGATGTGGATATAAAGTGACAAAGGACGATCTGGATATTGACCACATGCCATATCTAAATCAGAAATAGTAAATGCTTCGTGGAACTCCAGAGCGGTAGGGTAAGAGGTATAACGAGGACCGGAATAATTATACTTTTCCAACATCGCTTGGTCCCAAACTATTTGCTCTTTTGACATGATAACTTCCACTTCTAATGCTGAAATAAGGATTGACCGAATACTTACAGGTGTGTAAAGAGGCTATAGATTAGCGCTAATTACAGTCGATGGATATAACACCAAAGGTTAGCTTGTTCTATGTTTGGTAAGAACTGAAAATAGTGGTCAATCTACACCATCTTTATGTCTATTTTATTATTCAACGATTGGATGCATTGCTTCAATCTAGCCAATTCATCGAGTATGGCTGTAGTTAATCGTGATTCTGTTTTTTGGCGAATCAGGGTTTGTTTCATTCGTTCTTGCTTGTTTAGCGTTTGGCGATCTTCACCTCGAGCCATATCTTTTACTGAATGATATAGCTCATTAATCGCAGGGTAGTCTGCAGAAAAATCAACACGCTGTTCGCCTTGAACATAATCCATGATGCAGACAACTCGGATAACGATTTCAGATAAATCACACTGTTGCTGTATACCCGTCATACACAAGGTGTGTACATTTTCAAAAATGTTAGTGTTACGCTGCTCAATAGCACGTTGCTGTTGGATTTGAATAAGCTGTTTTTGCTTTTTCAGTTGTATTAATAAAAATCCAGCATAACTTGCCAGAGCTATAATAATAATGGCACCTACAACTGCGAAAAGTGCTGTTGACATAACATCCCTCGACTTTGATTTATTGGCAAAAAAACATAAACGCTCTCATTGAGGAACGTTTATGTCATTGTATCGACTATTTAAAATCGTTCAAATCTAGGTTTTCAAATTGTGCTAGCAAGTCATCATCAGAAGCAGGTTTCTTCGCCGCTTTTTTAGTTGGGATCACAATTTCAGTTTCTTCTTGCTCTGGTTCAATGGTCTCATCTTCATCGTCGAAAATACCAAGCTGCTTCATTAGGATTTCTAGACGATCTAATTTTTCATCAACAAATTTTTGTAATCCGGCACCTAGTTTGTCACCATTTTCTAAACGATCGATTAATACATTAAGTTGAGCATCATTTTGAATGGCTTCTAGCTCTTGCTGTGCATTGAGCTTACGTTGTTGCTTCGATGGTTTTGCTTTTGATTCCACAATTAATGGAATCGCTTTTTTACTACCATGACGAGGATCTTTAGCTTGGCCTGAACCGACATGTTGCTTTTTATGTTCAGAATCCGCATGGCGGCTGCCGGTCTTTAATCCTTTACGTTTATTCACACGTTTACGAAGACGGCCTTCAACATCAGATTCGCTACGATTACGAGTAACGATTAATTCTTCACTGCCAGTTGAGCCTGGTTTCCTAGCTTTTTTGTTGCGAGACATTTTCAGTTTCCTATAAGAAATCAAAACGTTAAATTCAACGCGAGTGTTTCTCAGTAATATGGCTCGAGATCAATAAGTTCAGTTATTCTGAAATTATTAACCGCGATAAAATTGGATGATTGATCACTGCGGATAAGTAAGAATAGACCCAAAATAAAGCAGGGTAAGTATTACTCACCATCAAGGATGCGCAAGATACCAGAAATGGCGTAAATAGTGGAGTTTTATTAAGCGATAAAGCAAAAATCCCCAGACGTTTAACGCTGAGGATTTTATATAAACTTAGAGACTGTATTTAGTTTGTTTACAGTATTCGAGAAATTGAGAACAGCAATTGATTAATGTAAACCGCCAACATATTTAGAAAGAATATCGATCTGTTCATCGGTTAGATTTTTTGACACATCTTGCATCATTGAGTTCATATCATTCGTGCGCGTACCTGCCCTAAATTTTTCTAACTGTGCTTTCACATAATCAGTTTGTTGGCCAGCAATATTAGGGAAGCCGCCAAGCTCCATACCATGACCTCTAGGGCCGTGACAGGCACTACAAGCGGTTAGACCTTTTTTAGAATCACCAGCAAAATAAAGTGCCTTGCCTTTCTTAGCAACATTTTCCGGAGTTGCGCCTTCTTTCAGTGGCAGTGACGCATAATAAGCTGAAAGGTCAGAAATATCTTCATCAGTGAGTGATATGGCCATTGCGCTCATAACAGGATCGTTTCGGCCTTGTTTACCACCACTCGTCATGCCTAATTTTAAATCGTGCAGTTGTTTTTCAATATACTTACTATGCTGACCGGCTAATTTTGGATATTGAGGTATTAAGCTGTTGCCATCTGAGCCATGACACGCCGCACAGGTGGCTGATTTTTCTTTACCTGCTTCAATGTTGCCTTGCGCCCAAACAGAGCAACTAGCAACCAAACCTAAAATTAGTACTAATTTATTCATGACATTCCATTATAATTATTCAGCTTCCACTACCATGATATGCAAATGTTCATGGTACACTACGCGAAGTCTTGTCACTGACAAGTAAACCAATTGTACATGATTATATGTAAAAGCAATCATTCCTCTACAAAAGTGGAGATGGAGTTAACATTTATGGAAAAAATCCATTATCAAAATACCCACTTTATAACGAGTGCACCTGATATTCGTCACTTACCTGATGATGAAGGTATCGAAGTTGCTTTTGCGGGTCGTTCTAATGCTGGTAAATCGAGTGCATTAAATCGCCTAACGAATCAGAAAAGTTTAGCAAAAACCAGTAAGACACCGGGCCGTACTCAGTTGATAAACTTATTCAAAGTGACTGAAAACTGCCATATTGTTGACCTTCCTGGTTATGGTTTCGCTCAAGTACCTTTAGACCTGAAAAAGAAATGGCAGAAATCGTTGGGTGAATATTTACAAAAGCGTGAATGTTTAAAAGGTCTTGTAGTCTTAATGGATATTCGTCATCCGATGAAAGATCTTGATCAGCAATTAATTTATTGGGCGGTCGAGGTTAATATTCCCGTTCAAGTGCTGCTTACCAAAGCTGACAAATTAAAACAAGGTGCGCGTAAAGCTCAATTGCTCAAAATTCGTGAAGCTTCAATGGCATTTTGTGGTGATGTACAAGTGGATGTCTTTTCATCAATGAAAGGGCTTGGTGTCGACCAATTACGTAATAAACTTGATAGCTGGTTTGCTCCTGCATTAATGAGCGATGAATCGCTAGATGATTTACGCCGCGAAGAGTTAGCCGCTCAATTTGCGGATGAAAGTGAATCGATGGTAGAAGATGGTAAATTAGATTCTGAGTAATGAAGTTATTCAAATGATAACTTTTTTGGATTGCCTGAAATCATCATCAAAAGCAATATAAAGAAAGCCCCACTTCATTGAAGTGGGGCTTTATAGTATTAGAACATTGTATTTGATATTAATGATCGTGTGCTTGACCTGCCCCTTTAGGGAAACGGATAGACTCAACCATATCTTGTACATCTTGCGGTACTGCAGCGGTAAATTTATTAACTACCAGTGATACGACAAAGTTCAAACACATACCGAGCGTACCAATACCTTCAGGACTAATTCCGAAGAACCAGTTATCCGGTGTACTTGCTGCTGGGTTAATAAATTTAAAGTAAATAATGTACGCAGCGGTAAAGATTATACCCACAACCATACCGGCAATAGCACCTTCTTTGTTCATCTTCTTATAGAAAATACCTAAGATAATGGCAGGGAAGAAAGATGCAGCGGCAAGCCCGAACGCAAATGCAACCACCTGTGCCACAAAGCCTGGTGGATTTATCCCGAGATAGCCAGCCCCGACAATTGCAACTGCAGCGGCAACCCGAGCATACATAAGCTCTTCTTTATCACTCATATTTGGTTTAAAGCCTTTTTTCAACAAATCATGTGAGATTGAAGTTGAAATCACTAACAGTAAACCAGCCGCCGTTGATAGCGCTGCCGCTAAACCACCAGCAGCCAGTAATGCAACAACCCAGTTTGGTAGTTTTGCTAGTTCAGGAGAGGCCAATACGATGATGTCACGATTAATGTTCATCTCATTGCGATCATCGCCTGAGTAGAACATTCTGCCATCACCATTTTTATCCTCCCAAGAGACTAAACCCGTACTTTCCCAGTTGTGATACCAGCTTGGTGCATTTTCAGCAGTGACACCTTTCAGATCGGGACCATTAATAGTTTCAATCAAGTTTACACGAGCAAATGCTGCTACGGCAGGTGCTGTGGTATATAGTAAAGAAATAAACAACAATGCCCAACCAGCTGAAATTCGAGCGTCCTTTACGCGAGGCACGGTAAAAAATCGGATGATAACATGGGGCAAACCAGCGGTACCAACCATTAGTGCCGCAGTAATAAAGAACACATCAACGGTACTTTTTGAGCCATCAATATAGGAAGTGAAGCCGAGCTCTTGAGTTAAACCTTCTAATTTGTCCATCAAATAGACATCAGAGCCAGAAATCGTTGAACCCATACCAATTTGTGGAAATACGTTGCCTGTCATCATAATGGAGGTAAAAACGGCTGGAACCAAGAACGCAAAAATTAATACACAGAATTGAGCGACTTGGGTATAGGTAATGCCTTTCATTCCACCAAGAACAGCATAGAAGAATACAATTGCCATACCGATAATAATGCCAAGATTAATATCCACCTCTAAGAAGCGAGAGAATACTACGCCAACACCACGCATTTGACCTGCGACATAAGTAAATGAGATAAAAATGGCACAGAATATAGCAACTAAACGTGCCGTGCCTGAGTAGTAACGGTCACCGATAAAGTCGGGTACAGTAAATTTACCGAATTTACGTAGGTAAGGAGCTAAACATAATGCCAGTAATACGTAACCGCCAGTCCAGCCCATTAGGTAAACGGAACCATCGTAACCTGCGAATGAAATGATACCTGCCATTGAAATAAATGAAGCGGCTGACATCCAATCGGCTGCTGTGGCCATACCGTTTGCCACAGGGTGAACACCACCCCCAGCGACATAAAACTCACTGGTGGATCCGGCGCGAGCCCAAATCGCGATTCCGATATAAACTGCGAAGGTGATTCCGACGAGGATAAACGTCCAAGTTTGGATTTCCATATCTAATACTCCTTAGTCTTCCTGAACGTTGTATTTTTTATCTAACGCATTCATACGCGCTACATAAACAAAGATCAGCACTACAAAGGTATAAATAGACCCTTGCTGAGCAAACCAAAATCCTAATTTGAAACCAGCAAATTGGATGGTATTCAGTGCATCGACAAATAAAATGCCCGCACAATAAGACACTACAAACCAAATAGTTAATAGTGTTGCCATTATCCCTAGATTTTCCTTCCAGTAGGCTTGGGCATGTTTGTCAGATTCAAACGCCATGGCCACTCTCCTTTAGTTTCATTTATTAATTACATTGCAGTGCACAATGAATATTTTTGTTATAAAAATGTTACAGGGAAACAATAGCAGTGAGATCGGGAGGTGGCTTTTCAACTTTAGTCGGGCAATAAAAGGTGAGGTATAAGCTATTAAGGAGCTTTTTGTGAAGTGGGTTGGAATAATTTAGCCTAGCTCAAAAAGTAGGCTAGGCTAAGGTCTAATAAGGTTAGTCTAAGGTCTAATGCTTAGTTGGTCGTGAGAGTCGCTAAAAATAAAAGTCTCTAATTCCCATTAGTAAATTATTGACCGCCACTGCCGCTAAAATTAATCCCATCACACGACTTATTATGGCTGCGCCGACATTTCCAATAATTTTATGTATTCCGGTTGCGCCGAGTAAAAGCAATAAAGTACTAATAAGAACAATAAGCATAGCCCCCGCGGTCAAGCTTTGCTCAATGATTGAGTTTCGATTGTTATCTGTCAACATAACCACTGCCATCATGGCACCCGGAGAGGCAATTGATGGGATAGCTAATGGATAGACAGCGAGATTTGCTAATTCAGAGCGGCTAAAGTCGCCACTTAATTGCGCTTCCTCTGCTGGTTTTCCTTGTCCAAATATCATGGTCAAAGCAAACAGTAATAGCACTAATCCTCCAGCAGCTTGAAAGGCCGGAAGTGGGATTTGCATTGCTTCGAGCAATATTTGTCCCATAACAAGGAAAAATAACAAGACAGCAGTCGCAATTGCTACCGCCTTAAGTGCTACTAAGCGTTTTTGTTTAGCACTTAATCCTTGTGTTTGTGAGAGGTAAACTGGGATAGTACCGATAGGATCAATTACGGCCCATAACACGACAAATTGCGTAACTAAAATACTGAGCAAAGTAACTCCCTAAATTGAATGGTTTAATAATCTGTAGGCTTTATTGGAATAATACCCACGGTAACAATTCTTTGTCCTACCATTTCACGTACAAATAAAGTGACTTTATTAAAGTCTTTACTTGCGCCCTCCGTTGGGTTGCCCTCGAAAGCATGGTTTAGTACTTCATCTAACGATAAGTGACTTCCCATGAGGAGTTCAATGCCGTAAGAGTGCTGTATATCGCCTACTTTTGTGTAGCCTTTTAAGCATAGTTCAGTATCAGGTAAGTCATCTTGATTTGCCTCTGCAATACCTGAGCAGACGATGTCTACAAAGTCACGGACATTAGGCTTCATCATAATAAATAAATGGTCATCAGCATGCAGTAGCGTTGACCCTCGAGGAGGAATAACATTATCTCCTCGAGTGATCATGGCGACAACCGTTCCATCGGGTAATGCCATTTGAGATAAACGTCGGTTTGATGCTCTTGAATTATTTCCAAGTTGATATTCAACAATATCAGCATCAACATTACCTAAAGCTGTAATTTCTAATGTTGCCGCTGGTGTGGCAGGGGCCGGCTCGGTAAGTTTTAAAGCTCGTGCTACCAAAGGAAGCGTTGAGCCCTGTATTGTTGCTGAAATAAGAACGACGAAAAAGACGACATTAAAAATCATGTTTGCATCAGGTAGACCATATATTAATGGGTAAATGGCCAAAATAATCGGTACCGATCCTCGTAAACCAACCCAAGACACTAAGGTGATTTCACGTATATTAAACCCAAATAATTTTAGTATTGGCAGCACAGCTAAAGGTCGAGCGATCAAGGTCAACACGATGGCAATGATGAGTCCTTCAAACCAAATATCGAGTAAGGATAAAGGATTAACCAATAGACCTAGAATGACAAACATGAGGATTTGACCTAACCAAGCGAGCCCATCATGAAATAAGAAAGTACTTCGTTGAAAGACAAATCGACTATTGCCGATAACAACACCAGTAATGAAAATAGCTAAGAAACCACTGCCACCTAAATTAGCGGCAATTCCAAATGAAAGTAACCCCAAAGCGGCAACCATGACGGGATATAAACCTGATGTGGTTAAGTTGATGCAATTAATGGTTCGCACTGAGATCCATCCGCAAGCTAAGCCAACCAAAGATCCGACCCCCATTTGTTGGATAAACAAGAGAACCAATCCTGTCCCAGGCTCTAGACCTTTAACCATTATTTCTAAAAGGCCAACCGTTAGAAAAATAGCCATCGGGTCATTGGTTGCACTTTCTATTTCGAGCGTTGATTTTAGTCTAGGATTAATGTGGATCCCTGCATTACGTAGCAAGGAGAAAACCGCTGCCGCATCTGTAGAGCCTACAATCGCACCGATAAGTAGCCCGTAGAGTAAAGACACATTGAGTATATAAGCGGCTGCGAGTCCTGTTATGGTTGCTGTGATCAAGACACCAAAAGTGGCTAAAACAGAGGCAGGTTTCCAGACTTGTTTAATCGATGCTATTGGCGTTTGCAGACCGCCATCAAACAAAATAATAGCGAGCGCTAAAGATCCTAATGAATGGGCGATTTGAGCATTATCAAAGGCAACACCCCCAGGTCCATCTTGCCCTGCTAGCATGCCGACGAGAAGAAACATGACCAGTACTGGTAGTCCTAATCGAGCGGATAATTTACTGGATAATATGCCCAAAATGATCAGAATTGCGGCTAATAAAATAATTTGGTCAATGATAAACATGAATACGTCTCTTAATTAACGGACAGGGAGAACCGAAGAGTTTTGCTAAAACCACTCTTATTCTGAAAAGACATTTACTGCGATATTCTATTTTAATGTAAAAGTGTGATGTCTCAAACGGTTAAATATAGAAATATTATAGGTTGCCTGTTGAAGAGATAAATCAGATTTTTGAGTAGGAGGTTACTGATGTCAATGAAGTATCCGAATATTGCAGAATTGGGCGATTTTATTACTACGGAGGTTAAGATAGCGTATTTTTTTAATTTGATAGTCATAAATTCGCCGTCTACTTGTAATGAAAGTACATGAGTAACAGCTGGTTTAATTGTAAGCGCAAGTATCGAAAGGAAAGGTAAGGTTTGTAATAGTAACAAACCTTGAAGGATTAGAGATGAATAGGCTATTTTTCAGTTTCTAACTGTTGAAGTAAGATCACGGCTTGAGTTCTATTTTTCACATCTAGTTTGCGAAATATAGCCGTCATGTGCGCTTTGATTGTGGCTTCAGAAACATTCAATTCATAGGCGATCTGCTTGTTGAGTAAACCGTCTGACAACATACCTAAAACTTTGTATTGTTGTGGTGTTAAAGCTGCCAGTTTTTGAGCCAAGCTATTACAGGCTTCATTATTTTGTATTAGCCCTTCAGGGAAGAAAGGATCACCATTGAGAACCTGATTGAGAGCGCGGTTTAATTCACGCATATCACTCGATTTAGGTATAAAACCAAAAGCACCGTGACTTTTCACTTGGCTCACTACGCTTGCTTCTTCACTGGCGGAAATCACCACAATAGGGATGTTGGGGTATTCAGATCTGAGGTTTATCAATCCCGACATTCCATTAGAGCCGGGCATCTTTAAATCTAATAATAATAAATCGGGTTCATCTACTTTTTTAAGTAGTGTGAGTAAAGCACTGAGAGAGTCCGCTTCAAATAAATTAGCGCCGCTGATCGCCATATGAATTGATTGAAATAAAGCATTACGAAAAAGCGGGTGGTCATCGGCGATGACAATGTTGTATGTCGAATCCATGACAGATATTCCATTTACTGTTTAGGAGTAATAATTTTATTATCAATGTCTTTTGATTTGTACTCAATAAGGCATATGCAAAAGTCTGAACCATATCAGACTTTTGTCTAATTAATTATTAGTATTTAAGCCATTTTTATCTAAGTGACTAAGGAAACTTGGTGCATCCATAAACCCAGTAATTCTAGCACTGGGGATATGCTTACCTTGTGCATCCCAAAACTCAATCGTTGGTAAGCCGAGTACTTTCATTCTTTCCATTAGTGCAATATCTTGCGGGTTAGCATTAGTGACATCAGCTTGTAGTAGCACCATGTTTTTTAGCTTGGTTGCCACTTGCGAGTTATGGAAGGTATATTTATCGAATTCTTTACAGGCCACACACCAATCGGCGTAGTAATCAAACATCACTGATTTACCGGCTTGTTTGGCCAATAATAATTGCTTATCGAGATCCTCAATTGTTTGAATACGAATAAAGTCGAGTTGAACTTGATTTTGTTGCTGAGTACTAATGGCTACTAGCGAATTTAAACCAAAGGCCTGCAGTCCTGTCATAAATGCGACCACTAAACCGAGTATTGCAATAATACTGGTAAGGCTCTGCGCCCAAGAACCGGCTCTGATGTATTGACGAATATGGTACAGCCAAGAAAAAGCAATAAAACCTAGTCCAGCCCACAACAACGATACCCAAAATACAGGCAAGATACGCTCTAATAAGAAGATGGGCGCCGCCAGTAAAATAAAGCCAAAGAATATTTTTACTTTATTCATCCATTCTCCTGCTTTCGGCAGCAATTTATTTCCAAATACTGCCACACAAATAAGTGGAATTCCCATCCCGATAGCTAAGGAGTATAAGGCAACCGCTCCTGTGACTAAATCGCCACTTTGCGCAACATAAAGTAAGGCTCCAGACAACGGTGCGGTGGTGCAAGGTGAGCAGACTAGACCCGAAATTACACCCATCAAGAATACACCAATCAGGTTACCGCCTTGCTGTTTGTTACTTTGTTCATTAAGCCAAGTTTGTAGGCGACTCGGTAGCTGAATGCTGTAAACCCCGAACATAGAAAGGGCAAGCAGTAAAAACAGTACGCTTAAACCAATCAGAACAGCAGGAGATTGCAACGCAGCTTGAAATTGTACTCCTACTGATGCGACCACCAAGCCAAGCAGCATATAAGTTAGTGCCATGCCTTGTACGTACACAAAAGAGAGCTTAAACGCTTTTTTGGCGTTCAGCTTGCCACCACCTAAAACGATACCAGTTAAAATAGGATACATAGGCAGCACACAAGGCGTAAAAGCTAGTCCAATTCCTAACGCTAAAAAGAGGAATGGTGTCCACCAATGCGTTGATAATTGATCGGCAATGTTTGCATCGTCAGAATAGCCGTTTATGTTATTACCAGTTGCTTGAGTTGCTTGAGTTGCTTGAGTTGCTTGAGTTGCTTGAGTTGCTTTTGACTGTTCAGGATTTTTATCCGTGAAAGGTGCTGGTGCTGAGCCTTGTTTGCCAATTGGATCTAATGGAATGATTCGGGTTTCAGGTGGATAACAAAAGCCGCTGGTGGCACAACCTTGGTATTGAATAATCAATTGGCCACCATCACCAACTTGTTGGAGTGGAATATCGATTTGTAGTGGCTGAGTGAAAATATACACATCACCAAAAAATTCATCTTGATGAAATTCACCAGCAGGCAGATCTACCTTATCAATTTGAGCATTCTTAGTCGTGAAAGCAAAGCGTTCTTTATAAAGGTAATAACCGTCTTTAATCTGCCAGTCTACACGGACACTATTACCTTGCTGGATAAAATTGAAAGGAAAGGCTTGATCGACAGGAACAAAGCGATGACCGTTTACTGGCGTGCTAGAAAATGCTGCTAGCGGTGTCTCAGCTGAATCAAAATTGGCAGCCTGACTGAATGGAGTGTGTAACATGCCCGCTGTTAGGATAATGAAAAACAACAAAGAAGATCGCAGTGATAACATAAAGCGTAACAGCCCATTAGTGTGTAAGTAGAGTTCAGACCACAGCGAAACGAATTGGTTTCTTTGAGTGGCTAGTGCTTTGACGAGTATATCAGAAGGTTGTAAATAGAATTCATTGTTCGTGGATAAAAATAGAAAATCCGTATGACGGCTCATACGGATATTAATGTTTCTCAATAATAGTAGTTATTTAGCTATGAACTTACAGAATCATACCGCCCAATAGGAAACCAAGGGCGACAGCAGAACTAATTGTCGCTAAGCCTGGAATAAAAAATGGATGGTTAAAAACATAGCTACCAATCCGAGTTGAACCAGTATCATCCATTTCAACTGCAGCAAGCAATGTTGGGTAAGTTGGTAGTACAAACAATGCCGATACTGCTGCAAATGAAGCAACGGCGGTTAATGGTGCAACGCCAATCGCTAATGCGGCAGGCATTAGAGCCGTTGTTGTCGCGCCTTGTGAGTACAGTAGCATAGAGGCGAGGAACAATATGATAGCCAACATCCAAGGATAATCCGCCAGCAATGTACCCGCGACTTCTTTAATACTATCAACGTGAGCATTGACAAAAGTAGAGCCTAACCAAGCGACACCAAGAACACAAATACAGGCTGTCATACCTGATCGGAATGTCGGTGCAGAAGAGATCAGTGAAGGGTCAATTTTAGTAAATAATACGATAGCTGCCGCAGCTGTTAGCATTACAGTGATGATAGCTTCGTTGCGACCAAGCGCAGGGTTGGAGATAAGACCAACAGAGTCAGAAATGGCAATTGCGTAGCAAACAACAAAACCAATTGCAGCAATAAATATGTAGGTTGCGGTTTTAGCCGTTGGTAAAATATGACGTTCATTCGTTGATGACACTTTAACTAGGCCTTTTTCAAGGCGATCTTTGTAGATAGCGTCATCTTTTAATTCGCAGCCCATGAAGTTGGCAACAAAAGCACCAATCATACAAGCTGTGAACGTCGTAGGAATGCATATCATTAATAAGTGAATATAACTGACTCCTAGCGGCTCTAAAATACCGGCAAAGAAAACCACTGCCGCAGAGATTGGTGATGCCGTGATCGCTATTTGAGAAGCAATAACGGCGATGGAAAGTGGGCGAGAAGGACGAACACCTTGCTCTTTCGCGACTTCTGCAATAACCGGTAAAGTGGAAAATGCAGTATGGCCTGTACCTGCTAATAACGTCATAAAATACGTTACGATAGGAGCGTAAAAGGTAATACGCTTAGGGTTTTTACGTAAAAATTGCTCAGCGAGCTTAACCAACCAATCCATACCACCGGCGACTTGCATAGCTGCAATTGCTGTGATCACAGACATAATAATTAAAATAACATCAATTGGAATGAGGGCTTGACTGGTAGGAACCCCAAGCCCTAGCGATAAGACAATGACACCTGCGCCACCGGCTAAACCAATGCCTATACCACCGATGCGAGCACCGAGGTAAATAAAGAGTAAAACAATAAATAGTTGTATTAACATAATAGGTGTTTCCTGATTATAAAGTATGAATTCGATATATAGGTCCATGCAGTATATGTATCTTAGGCATGAAAAAAGGGAGCAATATACGCGCTCCCTTCGTTAATTTACATAATGGCCCGCGTTGGTTTAGTTATAACGTTTCGCTTTGTATTGTGGGTGCATTAAGTTTTCAGGTGAGAAGATTTCATCCAGTTCGGCTTCGGTTAATAGGCCACGAGCAAGTACGATTTCGCGTACGCTTTTGCCTGTTTCAGCACAAATTTTACCGACGATATCACCTTCGTGGTGGCCAATGTATGGGTTCAGGTAAGTGACAATACCGATGGAATTGAATACATATGCTTCACACACTTCTTTATTTACTGAGATACCATCAACGCATTTTTCGCGTAGATTCACACAGGCATTTTTCAATATTTCTAACGATTCAAACATGCATTGTGCGATTACAGGCTCCATTACATTCAATTGTAATTGACCACCTTCTGCGGCAAAAGAAAGCGCAGTATCGTTACCTAATACTTTAAAGCACACTTGGTTTACTACTTCTGGAATTACTGGGTTAACTTTCGCAGGCATGATAGACGAACCAGCTTGTAATTCTGGTAGGTTAATTTCGTTTAATCCAGCGCGAGGGCCAGAAGAAAGTAAGCGTAAGTCATTACAAATTTTAGACAGTTTGATGGCTAAACGTTTTAGCGCGCCATGTGCCATTACATAAGCACCACAATCTGATGTGGCTTCAATTAAATCTTCAGCAGCAACACATTCAAAGCCGGTGACTTCAGATAAATGTTTAACCGCAAGCGCTTGATATTCAGGGGCTGCATTAAGACCAGTACCGATTGCAGTAGCTCCTAAGTTGACCTCTAATAATAATTTAGAAATATATTGTAGGTTACGAACTTCTTCATTTAAGGTGACCGCCCATGCATGAAACTCTTGACCAACTGTCATAGGAACCGCGTCTTGAAGCTGAGTACGGCCCATTTTTAATACACTGTGGAACTCTTGGCTTTTTAATTCAAATGCCGCTTTAAGGTATTCAACGGCATCGATGGTTTTTAAGATGCTGCTATAAACGGATACGCGAAAACCAGTTGGATAAGCACAGTTGGTGGATTGGCTTTTATTAACGTGATCATTTGGGTTGATGATGTCGTATTCACCTTTTTGTTTACCCATTAACTCAAGCGCCAAGTTGGCAATAACTTCGTTAGTATTCATGTTGACCGAGGTGCCCGCACCACCTTGAAATACATCTGATGGGAATTGATCCATGCACTTTCCTGTGGTCAGAATGACGTCACATGCTTGGATAATGTAATCACTGATATCGGTAGGAAGTACACCAATTTCTTTATTCGCGAGAGTGGCGGCTTTCTTTGTCATGACCATGCCACGAACAAATTCAGGTACATCAGAAATTGTATTGCTAGATATAGTGAAATTTTCTACTGCTCGAACCGTATGGATACCATAATAAGCTTCAACGGGAACTTCACGCTGACCAAGGAGATCTTCTTCAATACGGAATTGTTGTGTGATAGGGGTTTGAGTTGTCATAAACATGATCCTTAAAGCGTATAAGCTAAATAAATACAATATTTGCCGTGTTGCTTAGAATCCATTCATTAGAACAATAGGCGTCTTTTTCTGGCTGCAATCATACCCCTTTAGAGTGATAAATATAGATCATAGATCAAACTTTTGTGCTCCTATATTTGCCAAATGAAAAGTATCCCTTCACTTGTATTAATATTGAGTCTGAATTGTCATTCATTTGTTGTAAATTTAATGTTTTTAACTAGATAAACAAGATATCTATTACATTTTGTAGTGGTTATTATTTGTTGTATCAAGCACTAGGGCATACACTGATAACAAGATTATTGGAGGTGTTTGTGTTTGCTATTTTACTTGTGTTATTTATTTTGGTTCCGATTATTGAGATCACCTTGTTTATTCAAGTTGGTGGTGCGATTGGTTTATGGCCAACGATTGCCATTGTGTTGACGACAGCGATCGTTGGTGCTTCTTTGGTACGTAGCCAAGGAATTCAAACCTTGATGTCAGTGCAATCTCGTTTACAGCAAGGTGAATTACCCGCACAGCAAATTGTTGAAGGTGTCATGCTGGCGATTGCTGGTGTGTTGCTTCTTGTTCCTGGATTTATGACGGATTTCTTGGGAATAATGATATTGCTTCCTGGTCCGCGAGCTATCTTTGCTAAGCAATTGATGAAACGTATAAAAATTAATACTGCGAACCAAGCATTTGGTAGTGGATTTCAATCGAGTCATTCGCAAGATCCATTTCGTTACTCTGAGCATGATCAGCAAGGCGATGTGTTTGAAGGAGAGTATGAAAAACAAACGGATGAAGATAAGCGAATAGATAAGTAAAGTTAGCAAGTCGACTTAGACTCTCGAAACGGGATCGTTTTGTTGAGAGAGCGGAAGGTAAAAGAGCGAACCTAATAACGGCCCGCTCTTTTTTTATTATTTGAAATGAGTTCTCAGGTTTTATATTGCGCCACCAAAATCCATTTGTCGCCAAGCTTCAAAAGCGATAATAGCCACCGCATTCGATAAATTTAAACTTCGGCTGTCGGGCATCATAGGGATACGGATCCGTTGTTCCATCGGTAAACTTTCAATGACCTCCGCGGGAAGACCGCGAGTTTCAGGGCCAAATAATAAAACATCGCCTTGTTGAAAGGCGGCATCAACATGATGACCAGTGGTTTTGGTGGTACAAGCGAAGATTCGGACATTATCGCCTTTCTCTTGCTGTAGATATGCCAGAAACGCAGGATAATCTTTATGTCGTTTTACTCTGGCTAAATCATGATAATCCAGCCCAGCTCTACGCACTTTCTTTTCTTCTAAATCAAATCCCAAAGGTTCAATTAAATGCAAGTTCGCGCCACAATTTGCACTAAGGCGAATAATGTTGCCAGTATTGGGTGCAATTTCTGGTTCAAATAAAGCGATATCGAACATAAAGGTAACTCGTATTTTTAGATAAAAGACAGCCGAGAGTATAAAGGCTGCTGTCATTAATATCTACAGCAACACATCACAACGGTTGGTTAAGTATTGACGGGAAGCGTGATAGTAACGCAAAGCCCGCCTTTCTTACTATGTGACGCTTTAATGGTGCCATTATGCTGGTGGATTGCCGAGTGAGTAATGGCTAAGCCTAAACCTGTGCCGCCACTATCTCGATCTCTGGCTGTGGAAACACGATAAAAAGGTCGAAATATGGCTTCTAATTCTAATTCATCAACGCCATCACCATCATCTTCTACGACGATTTTAATGTCATGTTTATGGTATGAAAAATTTAACCAAATATTATGCTTGCTGTATTTAATGGCATTGCGTACCACATTTTCAATAGCGCTAGTAAGCAGGTACGGCGTTCCTGTTAAGTAACATTTAGGAATGACATTGCAATGCAGTTGTTTGGCCATTTGTTCGGCTTCAAATTGCGCGTCATCCACCATACTTCTCCATAACTCTTCGGCAAGTAAGTGTTGACGGACTTGATGTGTGTCCGCTTTTCTACGTGATAGTTCAAGTAAGGCATTAATCATAACTTCTAAGCGTTCAGTTTCAGTATCAATTCTAGTGAGTTCTGAACTTTCACCTTGCTTACGTATGGCTAATGCATTGGCCATGCGTAATCGGGTTAACGGAGAACGAAGTTCATGTGAAATATCTGATAGCAGTCGTTGTTGCCCTTGGATCATGTTATTAATTGCCAGTACCATTTGATTAAAACTGGCTCCAGCTTGTTTAAATTCGGTTGGGCCCCTTTCTAAATTAGGATCGACCTCAAGTAGACCTCTTGCCACTTTTTGCGCTGCTTTCTCAAGCCTCATTGCAGGCCGGCTCAGTGCCCAAGCTAACCATAATAATAAAGGGGTGCTGCTTAACATTACAGCTAATAAGAGTTGAATCGGGCGGTCGAGAAGTTGTAATAAAAAAGGAGGAGGCCGATGCCAGTTTATGGTGACATACATTTTTAGTGGTGTTTTTGCTATCACGACAGGGAGCGGCCCTGCAATCATTAATCGATTATAAAGGCGCTGTTGTGGTTTACCTGCAATATCGGACAAGGTGATAAAATTATTGAGTGCTCTGGTGCGCATTCCATGAATAGGTGTTACCCAGTTAGAGTCTTCATTAGCAAAGTAAAAATCGATTTGTTTGTCGCTATCGTAGTGCTCGACTTCGCGTATGGATTTTTTTAGAGATGAGGCGCCCGAAAATTGTACTGTAATCTTTTTTGCATGCTGCTGCAGGCGAGCTAAAGGTTCTGCTGGTATATCGTGTAATTGACGAGGATCTAGGCTTGAAATCGTAATAATGGCGACGGCGACTAATAGCATTGTGAGCCAGAAAATGGCAAATATACGGCCATATAAACTTGAGATCTTTGGCAAGTTCATTATTCGGCCTCGACCATTAAATAACCACGTCCACGCAGCGTTTTAATAAGTACTTTATCGCCATTAAGCTCAGACAGTTTTTTTCTCAAATTGGATACATGCATATCAATGGCGCGATCAAAGGGGCTTAAACGTTTCCCCAAAACTTCAAGGCTAAGCGTTTCTTTACTAATCGAGTCACCCATGTGCTCTAAGAAATAATGCAATAAAGAAAATTCAGTGCTGGTGAGATCAAGGTATTTATCTTGAAGGTAAGCCTCTTGTTTTCCCGGAAATATTTGGATGTCATGTGGAGTTTGATTATTGTTAGATTCGTTTTTATTGATTTGAGTCCGACGTAAAATGGCTCTAATTCTCGCTAATAATTCTCTGTCGCTAAAAGGTTTAGGCAGGTAATCATCGGCTCCAAGCTCCAAACCAATCACACGATCGACCTCTTCACCTTTTGCTGTGAGCATCAGTACAGGGGTTTCCCAGTGATGACGAAGTTGTTTCAGCATTTCCATACCATTCATTTTTGGCATCATAATATCGAGTAAAATCAAATCAATAGTCTCATTGATTATCATTAACCCTTCTTCGCCATTATGGGCTTGTGATACCTCAAAACCCTCTAAAGTCAGAATGTCGTTAAGTAATGCGGTGAGTTCAATATCATCATCGACAAGTAGAATGTGTGCCATATTCGAGACCTCAAATGTAGGAGATATGATGGAGTGATTATCCTTGATTTTGTTTTTAAAACGACTGTTTTGACATCGATTTACATACCTTTACGTAAATCATACACCCCTTTACGTTATACGCTCTATTCTTACAGCAGTTTCATGGAGCGAGTATTTCCTCTCAATCTTGCTTCTTAACTCCACAATTTCATATGAACATAGGTAGGTAAATGATGAATGCTTTAATGAAAAAAACAGTATTGATGTTGGTAGCAGCGCCATTAACACTCGGTTCAGTGGCGGCTTTGGCTGACAGCAAAGATAGCATGTCAAATCATCATGGAATGATGGGCGGTGGGCAATGCGGAATGAAAGGTGAGATGAAGATCTGGCATCAACTTAATTTAACCGATGCTCAAAAAACGAAATTGAAAGATCTTCGCCAAACTGATCGACAAGCAATGAAGGCTGATTTTAAAGCTGGTAAAGATGCTTTTAAAATGAACCATGAAAAGATGCAAAAATTAGTCATGGCCGAGAAATTTGATGAGAATGCAGTCCGCTCATTGGTACAAGATATGGCGAATAATCGTGTTGAACAGCAAGTGAAAATGACAAAATCGCGTCATGATATGTTCAGCGTATTAACCCCAGAGCAAAAGCAAGAATTCTCAAAGCTTCAAGCAACACAACATCAGCAGTGCATGGAAAAATGGGAAAAAATGAAAGAGCATCGAAAAGATCGTGCGGAGAAAAAAGCTAAGTAATCTCTAGTTAATCTATAAATTGATATAAAGCATCGAGATCTAAATGATTATTTGGATCTCGATTTTTTATAGCCATTAAGCTTTTTATAGCCATTAAGTTTTGTATCGCAATAAAAAAAGAAAAACCCCGAGGAGCAAAAGCTCTTCGGGGTTATAGTCTTACTCGCAGCAATCCGGCTACTAATAGTGCTCCATGCATCAAATCCTTGATAGCAGTGCTGTATCCTTCAGCATATTCCTTTTCATCGCCATCCTAGCGGTGTCCTTGGCCTTATCCTAGCCTACTAATTCATCCTAATTAGCGCGCATCACTTGTTCCTTGAGCGGTGTCCTTTACATCATCCTGATGTTCAATCCTTGCCTCAATCCTGAGGTGTCCATCGTCTTTCCTTAGTCATTACCATCCTAGTAATGATTGCGTCCATTCAATGTCCAATTTTACTCCGTGCTGGCTACTCTATCCTAAGTAACCAAATCTTCATCCTGAAGATGACCTATCCTTGGGTCTTTCCTGTTCCTGTCAGTATCCTTCCGACAGGTTTAATATTACGGATAAACCGACCAAGAACAATGGGCGAAGTTCACATTAATTACATGAAATTATATTGAAAATAGTGTCATTTGTTTTAAATCAATGAGTTGCGTTATTTTTATGCGCGTTTTTATATTGTTGAATGATGAAATTCTCACTTATTTGTAAGAGATCTCGCACAAGCGACTGGTCAAAAGTCTGTATAGTGACACTTTTTCTAAAGGTGGTAGATGGCTTGCCATAAAATAATGGAGCCAATTAAAGTGAAAATTACACCGCAAATACCATCAATGTAGTGCGCACAAGATTCTAATTTTTTCTGCAAACGCTTAGTTGATAATAACCAAGCCAATAACGAAAACCAGAATAGAGCCAAAGACCATAAAATAAAGACGGCGGAAACTTTTCCTGTAATCGACATTGAGGCGGGAACCAAAGACGACATTAAGCTAATAAAAAATACCAAGGCTTTCGGATTCAAAATATTAGTCATGAATCCTTTAGAAAAAGCTTGTTTTTGATTGTTTAATATTCGACTCGCTTTTTTATTCTCATTTGGCTCTGTTACTGCTTTTTTTGTTTGATATAAACTTTTTAATGCACCAATCCCTAAATAAAGTAAGTAGCTTCCCCCTAATATTTGTACGAACGAAAATAAGGTTGGGTGCTGCTGAACCAAATAGCTGATTCCGGTTATGCTTAAAATTGAGTGAACCAAAATGCCCGCTGACAATCCTGCCGCAATGGTTAATCCGGTGCGTCGACCATGATGGCTAGTGTTTTGGACAATCAAGGCAAAGTCAGGCCCTGGGCTCATTAAAGCAATAAAATGTACACTGGCGAGTGTTATTAATAGGCTAATTTCATTCATGGGAGAACTTTATAATCCTTTTGTGTCGGTTTGATGGCTTGCTTCATTAATCTCTTGTACTAATGTTTCATTCGTCACTTCGACTTCTAAAGCGGTAGCGGCTTTTAAGGCTGTGGCTTGTTTTTTATTGGTTGAGTTATTTTTTAATCCGTCCCAAGTAAATAGAATTAACGCCGCCCAGATAAAAGCAAAGGTAATAATTTTGTCCGATGTAAATGCTTCTCCGTAGACAAACACCGCCAATAGGAACATCAAGCTTGGTCCAATGTATTGAATGAATCCTAAGGTCGCTAGACGTAAGCGCACCGCGGCACCGGCAAAGCATAATAAAGGCAGGGTAGTGACGATCCCGGCTGCAATTAATAATGTATTGAGTAGTGCGCTGTTATTAGTCATGTGACTAGTAGCGCTGTCGGCAAAGATAAATAAATACACCAAAGCTACAGGCAAAAGGACTAAGGTTTCAATGAATAGCCCAGTAAAGGCGTCGAGATTGACCTTTTTTCGCAGCAGACCATAAATACCAAAACTGACCGCTAACATAATGGCAATAATTGGCACCGAGCCAAAAACGGCTAATTGCACCAGAACACCAATACTGGCTAACGCCACCGCGAACCATTGCATCTTACGTAGTTGCTCATTGAGGAAAATCATTCCGAGCAATACATTAAATAAAGGATTTATGTAGTAGCCGAGACTGGCATCTAGCATATGATCAATGCTGATCGCCCAAATGAAAACTAACCAATTAACGCCGATCGTGACCGATGTCACCAGTAAATAGAATACTTTGGTTCGAGATTTGAGTGTGATCTTAATCAGCTCCCAGCCCTTGGTGAAGTACAGTAAAGCGGCAAGGAAAACAAAAGACCATATAATCCGGTGACAAAGGATTTCAAAAGGGGATACTTCACCGAGTGCTTTAAAATAAATAGGCGCAATGCCCCACATCATATAGGCCATTATCGCAAGTAGCACGCCTTGCTTGGTTCGATTTAATTCATCATCCATTTGATTTATGTCTTTTATTTATATAATTAAGGTCAAGCAGTATAAAAGTGATGGATTGATTTACCTAATGAAATGCAGTTATAACCTTATTGCTGTAAATGAATAATGAGTGAATACGAGAATCTAGATGAGAGCGAGAGTTTCAATCTAAGCCAAACCCCTCTACAATAGCCGACCATTTAGCCACTTATACTTCTTAGCTAAAGCCTATATCTAGTTAACGTCTATATCTAGCGCCAAAGTAATTGGTTAAAGCCTGTATCTAACTCCAAAGTAATTGAGATCTTATGCCTGCGTCTGTTACCGCTGAACCTTCCTCACCAGAGCCTTCTCAAGCTGACTCGATTCGAACATCGGCAAACAATGCTGCTCAAATTTTGCAGGATGTGTTTGGTTATCAGAGTTATCGTGTGGGTCAACAGCAAGTTATCGACAGTGTATTAGCTGGGCAAGATAGTTTAGTTATTATGCCAACTGGTGGCGGGAAGTCGTTATGCTACCAAGTACCAGCATTGTTATTTTCCGGTTTAACGATTGTTATTTCGCCGCTGATTTCCTTGATGAAAGATCAAGTCGATCAACTTAAAGCCAATGGCGTGGCAGCCGAATGCATCAACTCCTCCATGGATCGTGAAGATTTGATTCGTGTGTATAACCGCATGAATAATGGTCAGCTAAAAATGGTGTATATCTCACCAGAACGGATCTTAAGCCGTGATTTTAGTGAACGTTTGGAGCATTTGCCGCTGAGTATGATTGCGGTGGATGAGGCGCATTGTATTTCCCAATGGGGGCATGATTTCCGCCGCGAATATGCTTTGCTCGGGCAACTTAAGCAGCGTTTTCCACATATCCCTGTTATGGCGTTAACCGCAACAGCGGATGAAGCAACTCGTAAAGACATCATCTCACGCTTGGAATTGAACAACCCTTTAGAATATTTGGGTAGCTTTGATCGCCCTAATATTCGCTATACCTTGCTTGAAAAGCACAAGCCCGTTTCGCAAGTGATCCGTTATCTCGCCACCCAAAAAGGTCAGTGTGGGATTATTTATTGTGGCAGCCGCAAAAAAGTCGAAATGGTGACCGAAAAGCTGTGCAATAACCATATTCGAGCTGCGGGTTACCATGCCGGTATGGACAATGATGAGCGCGCGTATGTGCAAGAAGCGTTTCAAAAAGATGATATTCAAATTGTGGTTGCCACGGTGGCCTTTGGCATGGGGATTAATAAGCCTAACGTGCGTTTTGTATTGCACTTCGATATTCCGCGTAACATTGAATCTTACTATCAAGAAACTGGTCGAGCAGGGCGAGATGGTCTGCCAGCTGAAGCGGTGATGTTATACGATCCTGCTGATATGAGCTGGCTGCGTCGCATGTTGGATGAAAAAGATGAAGGGCCGCAAAAGCAAGTCGAAAGCCATAAGCTTAATGCCATGAGTGCGTTTGCTGAAGCGCAGACCTGTCGTCGCCAAGTTCTGTTGAATTACTTCGGTGAATACAGTCATAAACCGTGCGGTAACTGCGATATTTGCCTTGATCCGCCTAAGCATTTTGATGGTACGGAAGCGGCCAGAAAAGCGCTGTCGTGTGTGTATCGGGTTAATCAAAGCTTCGGTGTGGGCTATGTCGTGGAAGTGCTGCGCGGCATGCAAAATATTCGAGTACGCGATAATGGGCACGATAAAATCACTACTTATGGCATTGGTAAAGAACACAGCCATGATTATTGGGTTAGCATTATGCGCCAGCTGATCCATAAAGGTTTGTTGTCGCAAAATATTACCCGAAATTCGACGCTACAACTGACCGAAGAAGCTCGCCCATTATTACGTGGTGATATGGAACTGCAGTTAGCGGTGCCGCGTTTAGATACCGCAGTTCGATCGGCGAAAAATGACAAATTAGTCACTAAAAATTACGATAAAAAACTGTTCGCTAAGTTGCGTAAGTTACGTAAATCCATTGCAGATGAAGATGGCTTACCGCCGTATGTGGTGTTTAGTGATGCGACGTTGGTGGACATGGCGGATATTCTGCCAACCTCTTATGGCGAAATGTTAGCGGTGAACGGTGTTGGTCAGCGTAAGCTTGAAAAATATGCCGATGCCTTTTTGGATGTGATTCAGGAGCACCTAACTTTAGGTGAAAGATAAGCATGGCGATGTTTAGTTTGCGCGAATTTGACGCCGAAGCAGGGCGTATTATTTTAGTGAATCCGAGTTTTGATTTTGATTCTTATCCGCCTTTAGGTCAAAGATTGATATCAATATTATCGGCTTCGATTGTTGATCAACAAAGTGATGCGGATTTGCACTCTTGGCTGATTGATTTTGAAGGCTGTCAGCTATTTTTACGCGCGGAGCATTACTCAGAAACCATGTGGATTGAAGCTTTATCACCGCAACAAGGTCATGAAGAATTACAATATTTGACTAAGTTGTTTGCGATCGGCATTGGATAAGAAATGCCCATCATGGTTTCAATAAACAAGTGTTTGTGTGAAAAGCGAACACTTGCAGCGTCATTTGATTTCGGTATAATCGCACGGCTTTTAAGACGGCTTGACTGAAAAGTCAGGTTATCAACTGTATTTATAATAACTGAATTATGGGTTCCCTCGCCCCCATACATTAAAAAAAGGTCACAATATGACGAACAATAATTCTGCTCAACAGGCGGCACTTTCGCCTGTGCAACAATTTTCATCACAACATACGGCAACCCAAAGTTCTCTCAAAGAGAATAATAAAGCCTTATTTTGGTTGGTGATTTTCCACCTTATTATCATCGCATCGAGTAACTATTTGGTGCAGATCCCGTTTACCTTATTTGGTTTACACACCACTTGGGGTGCATTTACCTTCCCATTTATTTTCTTGGCCACTGATTTAACGGTGCGTATTTTTGGTGCTGGTATGGCAAGACGGATCATCTTTTGGGTGATGTTACCGGCCTTAGCCATTTCATATGTTTTGTCAGTCTTATTTTTCCAAGGCAGTTTTCAAGGTGTGGCGCAATTAGCCGTGTTTAATCTGTTTGTTGCCCGTATTGCGATTGCGAGTTTTATGGCGTATTTACTCGGCCAAATTATGGATATTCATGTGTTTAATCACTTGCGCCAAATGAAGCAATGGTGGGTAGCACCAACCAGCTCAACCTTGTTTGGCAATGCATTAGATACTTTAGCTTTCTTCTCGATAGCGTTTTATATGAGTACTGATGTATTTATGGCGCAACACTGGACAGAAATCGCTTTAGTGGATTACAGCGTTAAATTGGTCATTAGTTTGGGTTTATTTGTACCAATGTATGGCGTATTACTTAATTACTTAATGAAAAAGCTCACAGCAGTAAATAAATAATAATCTTGGTAAGTTACGAATAAAATTAGTAAATATAGTACTAAGCTAATCAAGATGGTGATTTGCCTTTATACCTTAAGCAAGACGGGTATATCATGATTAGTAACAAAGCTAAGAAGCCAAGATTTCGATCTTGGTTTTTTTTATGCTTATTTTCCTTTAATCTAGCCTAGCTTTTTAACCTAAAGAGAAAACCGCTCATGTTATCTGTTATCGCTATCAATAAACCACGCTATTTTTTCTTTAAACGACTCAATATTACTGTGATATTGGCTGTTTTGATTGGCCTTTTTTCTCAATCCGCCACCGCCCATCCTCATTCTTGGATTGTAACTAAAACCATGATTGAAGGTGATAAAAATGCGATTACGGGTTTGAAAATGGAGTGGACGTTTGATGCTATGACATCGACTTATACTCTTGATGGTGAAGATATGTCACCACAGTACAAAGAAGAAACGCTGCAAAAGGTATCGGATTCGATTATCAAAAATATGCTAAACGAGCATTACTTTACCTATTTCTATCAAGGTGATACTCCGATTCGATATAAAGAGGTAACCGATTCAACCTTGGCTTTAGTTAAAGGTAAACTGATTTTCAGTTTTGATTTAGAGCTTGATCAACCTCTACCATTGAATACTAAAGATCTGAGTTTATCGATTTATGATCACACCTATTATATTGATATGTATTGGAAGGATAAGAAAGATATTGAGCTTTCGGAATCTCTCAAATCTTATTGTAAAGTGGATTTGATCCAGCCGAAACCAAGTTCAAAGCAAGTCACTTATGCTATGTCATTACCCGCCGATGCGGATCCTGACTATGAATTAGGGCAATTGTTTACTCAAAAAGCCACCTTAAATTGCCAATAAATATTAGCCTGAGATCGAGTTCATGACTTCTGTTACTCAAAACATCAATATTACGAACCATTACCGAATCAAACTTGTTTTGGTCATGCTCTGCGCCAGCCTTTTGGGATGGGGATTATGGTCTTTATGGCCAAGTATTATTATCTATAGTGCTCAGTGGCAGCGTGATATTAATAGTCAATTAACCGATCTTCTTTATGAAGCGAAAGATCACAATCAAGGCGCAATGCTTTATTTGGTGGGACTGAGCTTTATTTATGGAGCATTGCACTCATTAGGGCCAGGGCATGGCAAAGTGATTGTGACGACTTATGTGTCTATTTATCCAACCAAAGTCAAAACCAGTTTGTGGTTAACGATTGTTTCAGCGGCAATGCAGGCGGTGGTAGCAATAATTTTGGTGTCTGCCATGTTGTTTATCTTTGAATCGTCTATGCGTCAAGTTAACGCTAAAGTGGAAACGCTGATCCAAGTGAGTTATTGGACAGTGGCGCTACTGGGAGGGTTAATTATCTTCTCTACGTTAAAACTGCTCTGGAAAAAACGTAGATCAGCAGCACAAACACCTCAGTTTGAAGTGATTAATATACAGCCATTAACTGCTACTCACCAGATGGGATCAATTCGATCGTTGGCATTAAACAAGACTAAATTAGATCATGTGCACGATGATCATTGTGGATGTGGACATAAGCACTTCGCCAATGCCGATGAAATGAACCAAGCGTCGAGTGCTAAAGACTATTTCAATATTATTTTCAGCATTGGTATTCGCCCATGTAGCGGCGCGATCATGATGCTGCTCTTTTCTCAGGTGATTGGTTTGTATTGGTTGGGAATGGTGAGTGCATTTGTTATGGCGGCTGGAACGGCATTAACGACCTCGGTGATTGCTTTAATGGCGGTCTCTGGGAAAAAATTGGCTCAACGTTATTTACAATATAATGCGCCAATATTCGAGTTGGGTATATTAGGTTTACGATTATTGGCTGGTGTACTTTTGATTTTAATGAGCATCGTTATGCTTCAATCGAACCTATATGGTATGACACCGATTGTATGATTACCATCAAGCTTATGTTTTATAAGTAAATATAAAACACCTTAAAATTAAATGAGACTTTTTCTCATTTAGATGTTGACTATGTAATGAGAATCATTATTATTAACCGTGTCGAAGGGAATAGGAATTTGGTTCTCACCCAAACGAGGCCAGCTTTTAATCTTTTGACACGACATTGCTCACATTGCTTCCAGTGTATTTAGAGAAAATACCAAGGTATTGATTCTCGTGGCTAACTCATCAGAGTTAGCCTTTTTTTTGCTTGAGAATTACAGGGGGGTAGCTCTTACTTATCTTTAAATTTATATATATTCATTTTAGATCAAAGGTTTTCCACAAAGGATCCAGAGGTTATGTTTTGGGTTGTCATGATCCGATTTACTTTAAGTATTTGTAATTAAATCATTTTATAATAAATAATGTAAAGATCTTGACATTGACAAACCGATGGTAAAAAAGTTAACAACAAAGTTATCCACAGAAGGTTGTTTCGATACGAGTAACCATAAATATTTTGAGTATAGAGAGAACTCAGATAAAGCGTCTCCTCAGATAGATCCCAACACACAGACGTGGCATCCTATAGCTATTCTCTGTTTATCATCTTGCTTGGATATCAAACACTATGGCAACAATTGCTGACAACTCTCTAATTTTAATCGACGGTTCTTCTTATCTTTATCGTGCTTTTCATGCTTACCCTGAAAGTATGACCAACGGCAAGATCCAAACTAATGCTGTGTACGGTGTTGTAAATATGCTTCGTAGCATGATGCGCCAGTTTTCTTCGGATCGTTTTGTTGTCATTTTTGATGCGAAAGGAAAAACGTTCCGTGATGATATGTATTCGGAATATAAAGCGAATCGTCCATCAATGCCGCATGAACTGCGCGATCAAATTGAACCTTTGCATAATATTATCCGAGCGATGGGCCTACCATTGATTTGCGTACCAGGCGTTGAAGCCGATGACGTGATTGGCACTTTAGCCACGCAAGCCTCTAAAATGGGAATGCCGGTATTGATCAGCACCGGTGATAAAGATATGGCGCAATTGGTTGATGATAACGTGACCTTGATTAATACCATGACCAATGTGGTGATGGATCGAGAAGGGGTGATCGAGAAATTTGAATTACCACCAGAGCTGATTATCGATTATTTAGCTTTGATGGGCGATAAAGTGGATAACATTCCTGGCGTACCTGGCGTAGGGAATAAGACAGCTGTTGCGTTGTTGCAAGGGTTAGGCAATCTGGAAAGTATTTATCAAAACTTAGATAAAATCGCTGATTTATCATTTCGTGGTTCAAAAACCATGGCGAAAAAATTAGAAGAAAATAAAGCCAATGCCGATATGTCTTATCTGCTTGCCACGATTAAACTCGATGTAGAGTTGGACTGTACGCCTGAAAGTTTATGCAAATCTGAACCAAATAAAGATGAATTGATCCAACTGTTCGGTGAAATGACCTTCAAATCTTGGCTCAATGAATTACTTGAAGGTGGTGATGGAAAAATTGCAGCCATCGATGGTGCTAAAGCCGTAGCAAAAGAAAATACTAAAATGAATGCGACTACTACGGCGGATGAATTAGAAGTGGATATGAGTCCTGCCAATATTGATCGCAGTGCTTATGAGACTATTTTCGACAAAGATATTTTTCTAGAGTGGTTAGATAAGCTTAAAGCCTCAAAGGTGTTTGCTTTTGATACTGAAACAGACAGCCTTGATTACATGGTGGCAAATTTAGTTGGTTTATCTTTTGCGGTAGAAGAAGGCGTGGCGGCTTATGTACCCGTTGCTCATGATTATTTAGATGCACCAGAGCAACTTGATCGAGATTGGGTGTTAGATCAACTTAAACCGATCCTCGAAGATCCAAAGCAAGCCAAAGTAGGGCAGAACTTAAAATACGATGCGAGCGTATTAGCGCGTTACAATATTGAAATGCAAGGTATTGAGTTTGATACCATGTTGGCCTCTTACGTGTTTAATAGCGTTGGTGGCAAACATGATATGGATAGTTTGGCATTACGCTTTCTACAACACAGCTGTATTTCGTTTGAGTCATTGGCCGGAAAAGGCAAAAAACAACTCACGTTTAATCAATTATCGATTGAAGAATGTGGCCCTTATGCGGCTGAAGATGCTGATGTAACACTGCGTTTGCACAATCGACTACAAGCCGCATTAGAGCAAGATGAAAAGCTGCTTTCTATTTATAAAGATATTGAAGTGCCATTAATCCCTGTGATTTCTAAAATTGAACGCACTGGTGTAATGATTGATGACATGCTGCTTAATGCTCAATCACAAGAAATCGCTGCTCGATTAGACGAGCTGCAATTAAAAGTATTTGAAGTAGCAGAGCAAGAGTTTAACCTAAGCTCACCAAAGCAATTACAAGCGATCTTATTTGAAAAAATGGGCTTGCCTGTGGTGAAGAAAACGCCATCTGGGGCCCCTTCAACTAATGAAGAGGTGTTGCAAGAATTAGCCTTTGATTACCCGCTACCTAAGTTGATTTTAGAACATCGTGGCCTTGCGAAACTAAAAACAACTTATACCGATAAATTGCCGAAAATGATCAATCCACAGACGGGTCGAGTGCATACTTCATATCATCAAGCGGTGACGGCGACAGGTCGTTTATCTTCGACAGATCCAAATCTACAAAATATTCCTATTCGTAATGAAGAAGGACGTCGTATTCGCCAAGCCTTTATTGCACCACATGGTTGGAAAATTTTGGCTGTCGATTACTCCCAAATTGAATTGCGTATCATGGCTCATCTTTCTGGTGATAAAGCATTACTTGAAGCGTTTGCTCAAGGAAAAGATATTCACTCTGCTACTGCCGCTGAAGTGATGGGCGTTGATATTGAACAAGTGACTTCAGAGCAACGTCGCCGTGCTAAAGCCGTTAACTTCGGCCTTATTTATGGTATGAGTGCTTTTGGCCTTGCGAAACAATTAGGCATTTCTCGCGGTGAAGCTCAGCAATATATGGATGTGTATTTCGAGCGTTATCCAGGTGTAATGCAATATATGGAAGACACTCGCTCACAAGCAATGCAACAAGGCTATGTTGAAACGATCTTAGGACGCCGCTTACACTTACCTGAAATCAAATCGAGCAATGGCATGCGCCGTAAAGGCGCTGAACGAGCGGCAATCAATGCACCAATGCAAGGAACAGCAGCAGACATCATTAAAAAGGCGATGTTAATAGTTGCAAAATGGATTGATGATGAAGGTAACGGTGATGTTAAGCTGTTGATGCAAGTTCACGATGAATTGGTATTCGAAATTAAAGAAAGTGAATTAGCAAGGATTGAAATAAAAATACAACAATTAATGGAGTCAGCGGTTGAGCTTAAAGTGCCATTAGTGGCGGAGTTTGATCACGGAGATAATTGGGATCAGGCTCATTAACCTATATAGATAGCCTATTGTACGGTAT
Source organism: Vibrio sp. S17_S38 (assembly GCF_014694375.1). GTDB lineage: Bacteria > Pseudomonadota > Gammaproteobacteria > Enterobacterales > Vibrionaceae > Vibrio. The sequence continues at coordinate 49,210 of NZ_JAAUWW010000019.1, read as the reverse complement.
ATTAATTGTGGTATGAAATTTATAGCCATCTTTCGAGATGGCTTTTTTGAACTTAAAATAAAGTAATGATGTATTTATTTTCTTGTTGTTTTAATAACGAGGGTGAAAAAAAAGAACAAAAATAACTTTGAAAATAATCATAATTACGGTAAATTAAATGGGTAGGGTACAAAGGTAAGATGTTCTATCTTTTAGACCTTTTGTTTCACGTTATTGGATTAGGCTGTTTAAGCCGCCTCAGTCAGTTTTTGATTGAGGCGTTTTTTTTGCCCTAAAGTAAATGTAGTCTATTGTTTTATAATGATTTTATTTATTGGTCTTCAATGTCTGAATCTACCATTTCTCATATGTATTCACTTCACTTTATGATCTCTCAATTATCTTTTAATCTGCAGGCATCTTAATTTAATCTGTGTAATAAATTTTTAGTTATTAAATAGCAGAATAAGTAAGTCGAAGGCCTTCTTCATTTTTAATTCAATCTTTTAAATTTAGTCGTGCAGTTAAAAGCATCGTATCAGTACGACCTGATCACACAAGATGAGTCATCAGATCGTAAGGGTATTAAAGAGGAAGTTCTTTTAATTTTCTTGTGAGAGTATTTCGTCCCCAGCCTAATAACTTAGCAGCATCTTGTTTATGCCCGTTAGTATGGGTTAACGCCGTTTGTAATAAAATGCGTTCAAACTCTGGTTGAGCCATGGCCAGGAGGTCTGATTCGCCAGAAGCTAAAGCTTGTTGCGCCCAAGATTCTAACTGTTCTTGCCACGATCCTTGTTGAGTGTTTGCCGTGAGGTTTTTATTTTTTTCGCTCACCAGTTCATTGGGTAAATCTGCGGGTAAAACCTCACTACCGCTTGCCATCACCGTTAACCAGCGACAAATATTTTCTAATTGACGCACATTACCAGGCCAAGGTAGTCGGTTTAGGGCTTCTACTGTTGTTGAGTGCAAAGACTTAGCATCAACCGCGAGCTCTTTTGCTGCGCGAGACAAAAAATGTGCAGCGAGTTTTTCTATATCTTGGCGGCGCTCTCTTAATGCTGGTATATGGACTCGGATAACATTTAACCGATGGAATAAATCTTCTCTAAATCCGCCTTGATTGACCAGTTTTTCTAGATTTTGATGGGTGGCAGCAATAATGCGAACATCAACACTGACAGGCGCGTGCCCCCCGACACGATAAAATTGCCCATCCGCTAATACTCGCAATAATCGAGTTTGAATATCTAAAGGCATATCTCCAATTTCATCTAAGAAAAGAGTGCCGCCATTCGCTTGTTCAAATCGACCTTGCCTCACCGCATTCGCACCAGTAAACGCGCCTTTTTCATGGCCAAATAGTTCAGATTCAATTAAATCTTTTGGAATTGCGGCCATATTAAGGGCGATAAAAGGTTGTTTTGAACGGGGGCTATGGCGATGGAGTGCATGAGCAACAAGCTCTTTCCCCGTACCTGATTCACCATTAATAAGAACAGAAATCGAGGAGCGAGATAAACGTCCAATAGCTCTAAATACCTCTTGCATCGCGGGTGCTTCACCTAATATCTCCGGTGTTACATCTTGGATACGATTTTCCTGGATATTATCGGTACGCTGTTCATGGCTATGCGCAATTGCACGTTCAACCAGAGTTAAGGTTTCATCAATATCAAAAGGTTTCGGAATGTATTCAAAAGCGCCTTTTTGATACGCATTTACGGCAGCATCTAGATCTGAGTGTGCCGTCATAATAATTACGGGTAAATTTGGGTAGCTATTCTGGAGCTGTTTGAGTAATGTCAATCCATCCATGCCTGGCATGCGAATATCAGAGATAAGCACATCTGGCGTTTCTCTTTCTAGGGAGGAAATGACACTTTCTGCATCTGCGAATGTTTCACATTGGATGTTGGCAGAAGATAATGTTTTCTCTAATACCCAGCGGATAGAACTATCGTCATCGACGACCCATACGAATCCTTTACTCATGTCCTAATTCCCTTTGCAAGTTCCGATAATATATCCATTTAAATGGGATAAACGCGTAGTAATTACGCACTTTGAATCGGTAAATAAATACTAAAAATGGTGTGTCCGGGCCAGCTCTCAACGTCGATTTTACCTTGGTGCTGGTCGATTATATTTTGTGAAATAGATAGCCCTAAGCCTGTACCACCTTCTCGACCACTGACCATTGGATAAAACAAGGTATCTTGTAGTTCGGTTGGGATCCCCGGTCCGTTGTCCATAATTTCAATTCGAGCCACCAGTTTATGTCGTTGACCATGAATATTGGCTTGATAGACGGTGCGAGTACGAATCGTGATCTTGCCATCTGGTTGCTGAGCTAAAATCTGAGCGGCATTACTGGTGATGTTAAGGAAAGCTTGCTCGACTTGATCTGCATCCATCAGGATAGGTGGCATGCTAGGATCATAATCTCGCTCAATGACAACTTGGCTACCAAATTCTAATTCCACCAACTGACGGGCTTTCTCTATGACTAGATGTAAGTTTTCAGAGGATTTCTTTCCTGGTTTTTGAGGGCCTAGTAAGCGGTCAACTAGAGCTCGTAGACGATCGGCTTGCTCAATAATAATTTGGGTGTATTCGTTTAAATTGGGATCTGGCAACATACGGCCAAGTAATTGTGCCGCGCCGCGTAACCCCCCGAGAGGATTCTTAATTTCATGAGCAAGTCCTCGAACCAATAGTTTTGCCGCTTGCTGTTGAGCGTGTTGATTGAGTTCTTGGCTAAGTCTGCGTTGAGAATCTATTTTCCTAACTTCAACCAATAGCATTAGATTTTTATCAAATTGTGTACCTTGGAGTGATAAAGGGCTAACCGTAACTTCAAGCATCATAGGCTTGGCGTTAATGACAAAGGTGACATCGCTGTCGGTAATGCTTTGACCACTTTGTAATGGCTGGGTAAAAAGCGCTAAGTCCATTGAGGCGTGTTGGATAAGCTGAGAGAGCGGTGTGCCCTGTAATCGTTTTACGCTTTGAGAAAATAATTGTTCAGCCGAAGGGTTGGCGTAATGAATGATCAGTTTTTCATCTAATAGAAAAGTGGCAGTCACGAGATTACCGAGAATCGCGGCAGCTAGTGCTCCATTGTGGTCTGATTGCATCATTATCTTGCCTTTGTATTATTTGCACTAAATTGGTGCGTAAATAAGTTTCAGTATGGGGCATGATAAAAATCAGTACAAATAAAAAGGCCAATGATCTCATCATACGTCTAATTTACGGTTGTTTTATGCAGATATACCGTAATGGTAGAAGATGATGCAATAACCTTGCCGCTTTCTACAATATGGACAGTTATTGTATGTTCACCACGATCAATATTGCTTAACTCCCAAGACGTAGTAGTTTTTGGTGCACCAAAAGGTTGATTGTCGAAAATTAATTGCGCGCGCTCACCAATGGTTAATTTACGACTTAAGTTTGCTTGGACAGTGATTGAACCACGGCTACTTCTTAATGTTTGATCGTTGCTTGGCGTTTCAATACTGACGATGATTTCTTTCTTAATTGGTTTTTCATTTTTTGGTGACACATTCTCCGATGGTATACTATTTTTTTCGAACAATGGTGCTTGAGACACTGTTTCGGAAGGTTTATTCATATCGTGGGTATCGCCGTATTGGTGTATTGGCGCTGAGCTTCTTACATCGGGGAGTATTAGAGTTTCTCTGTTGCTAGCGTTGATGGTTTTTGTAGGAGGGGTATCACTGAGATGTAAAACGCCGTTATTGTCTGTCCACTTATAAACTTCATTAGCATTGGAAAGTGCAGTCACAAGTAATATAAATATAAATGAATACCGTATCATTGTGCGGACTCCTTAGTTTTTACTCAGCTTATCGTTTGCCTTTTTCCTCACAACAAAAAAAAGGCTCACCTGAGAGGCGAGCCTAAAATTTTCGTATTATTTACACTGTTACAGAAATAAACCTGAAGGCGTAAACCAACGAGTATTAAACTGAGTAGTACAATTCAAACTCAAGTGGGTGAACGGCCATATTAACGCGCTCAACATCTTTAGATTTCAACTTGATATAAGAATCAATGAAATCGTCCGAGAATACACCGCCAGAAGTTAAGAAATCACGATCATCATCTAGTGCTTTCAAAGCGACTTCTAGAGATTCCGCTACTTTCGGGATCTCTGCAGCTTCTTCTGCTGGTAAGTCGTACAAGTCTTTATCCATAGCATCGCCAGGGTGAATCTTGTTCTTAATACCGTCAAGGCCTGCCATTAATAGAGCAGCAAATGACAAATATGGGTTAGCCGCTGGATCTGGGAAACGAGCTTCAATACGACGAGCTTTAGGGCTTGGTACTACTGGAATACGAATTGATGCAGAACGGTTACGAGCAGAGTATGCAAGCATAACCGGCGCTTCATATCCAGGTACAAGACGTTTGTATGAGTTAGTCGATGGGTTAGCAAAAGCGTTAATTGCACGCGCGTGCTTGATGATGCCACCGATGTAGAACAGTGCCATTTCAGATAAGCCGCCGTACTTATCGCCAGCAAACAGGTTTACACCATCTTTATTAAGAGACATGTGAACGTGCATGCCAGAACCGTTGTCGCCAACGAGTGGTTTAGGCATAAAAGTCGCTGTTTTACCGTATGCATGAGCAACGTTATGAACAACATACTTATAAATTTGAATTTCATCTGCTTTTTCAGTCAAGGTATTAAAACGAGTTGCGATTTCGTTTTGACCTGCTGTTGCTACTTCGTGGTGATGTGCTTCAACGACAAGACCCATTTCTTCCATGATTAAACACATAGCAGAACGGATGTCTTGAGATGAATCAACAGGTGCTACTGGGAAGTAACCACCTTTAACGCCAGGACGGTGACCTTTGTTACCACCTTCGTATTCTGTACCGCTATTCCAAGCCGCTTCTACGTCGTCAATTTTGAAGAATGCGCCTGACATTTCGTTACCGAATTTAACGTCATCAAATAGGAAGAATTCTGGTTCTGGGCCAACAAGCACAGTGTCAGCAAAGCCCGCTGAGCGCATGAAGTCTTCAGCACGTTTTGCGATAGAGCGTGGGTCGCGGTCGTAGCCTTGCATGGTTGCAGGCTCAAGAATGTCACAACGGATATTTAGCGTTGAGTCTTCTGTGAATGGGTCTAATACTGCGCTTGATGGATCTGGCATCATGACCATGTCAGATTCGTTAATGCCTTTCCAGCCAGCGACAGAAGAACCGTCGAACATTTTGCCATCTTCAAAGAAGTCTGCATCTACTTGGTGTGCAGGAATAGAAATATGTTGTTCTTTACCGATAGTGTCGGTAAAGCGTAAATCAACAAACTTAACTTCGTTTTCAGCGATCAGAGAGAGTACGTTTTCAACTGACATCTTGGATAACCTCCGGTGTTATTAATACTGTTTGAACGATTAAAGCTATTCTTACTAGTGAACATGTCTTTTAGTAACTATGTTTTTTAGTGAGTTTCTGCATTAAGCGATCTTGATTGTTTAAAATTATCAATGATGCTTAGTACTAAGCTAAAATCGTGCCAAGAAAATAAATCCTTTAAATTCAAAGAACTAAAGTTATAAAGCCCAATAAGGTGCAAGTCGATGATCTAATTTGGTGCGCAGTTGCACTAACATGGTGCGTGTGGCGCTGTTTTGATGCAATCGATTGAATAACCCCTCTATTCAGCCGAGTATTTGATCGTTTGTCAATGACGTTTATAGTAACAAGGCCGCGTTTTTGTAAATTGAGATGAATGGAATAAAATGGCTAGATAAGACACAATATATTTCATTTTTTTATGTCTGAATGGCAATAGAGCGTTTAAATCGAAGGAAAAGCGTAAATAATCGCCACTTTGATCACATATTTCTAGGATTTTTTCGAAAATCTGGTACATTTACGACCGTTTTTTTAATCAAGTTCGCCCAACGCTTGGGTGTCTTTTATAAGTGAATTGAATTCCATGACTACTCCACAGATTGATAAGTTAAGAAATATCGCGATTATCGCGCACGTTGACCACGGTAAAACGACCTTGGTTGATAAGCTTCTACAGCAATCGGGTACACTTGAATCTCGTGGTGAAGCTGAAGAGCGCGTCATGGACTCAAACGATATCGAAAAAGAACGTGGTATTACCATCCTTGCAAAAAATACTGCAATTAACTGGAATGACTACCGTATCAATATCGTTGATACCCCAGGACACGCCGATTTCGGCGGTGAAGTAGAACGTATCATGTCGATGGTTGACTCTGTTCTACTAATCGTTGATGCGGTTGACGGTCCTATGCCTCAAACTCGTTTCGTTACTCAAAAAGCATTCTCACATGGTCTAAAGCCAATTGTTGTTATCAACAAAGTTGACCGTCCTGGCGCTCGTCCTGATTGGGTTATGGATCAAATTTTTGATTTGTTTGATAACTTAGGCGCAACTGATGAACAACTAGACTTTAAAGTTGTTTATGCATCAGCATTAAATGGCTGGGCATCTATGGATGAAGGCGAAGTTGGCGAAAACATGGAGCCACTTTTCCAAGCCGTTGTTGATAACGTTGATTGCCCAAATGTTGACGTTGATGGCGCACTGCAAATGCAAGTGTCTCAACTAGATTACAACTCTTATGTGGGTGTTATCGGTGTTTGTCGTGTTACTCGTGGTAGCGTTAAACCAAATCAACAAGTGACTATTGTTGGCGCTGACGGTAAGAAACGTAACGGTAAAGTAGGTACAGTCCTTGGTTACATGGGTCTTAGCCGTACCGAAGTTGACCAAGCTTTTGCTGGTGACATCATTGCAATCACCGGTTTAGGTGAGTTGAAAATTTCTGACACTATCTGTGATGTAAATACAGTTGAAGCAATGAAGCCACTTTCTGTTGACGAACCAACAGTAACCATGACTTTCCAAGTAAACAATTCTCCGTTTGCTGGTAAAGAAGGTAAATTTGTTACTTCACGTAATATCCTTGAGCGTCTAGAAAAAGAATTAGTACACAACGTAGCATTACGCGTTGAAGAAACCGATAGCCCAGATCGTTTCCGCGTTTCTGGCCGTGGTGAACTTCACCTTTCTATCTTGATCGAAAACATGCGTCGTGAAGGCTACGAGCTAGCAGTATCACGTCCTGAAGTTATCATCAAAGAAGAAGACGGCCAAAAAATGGAACCGTTTGAAACTGTAACGATTGATGTTATTGAAGAGCATCAAGGCGCTATCATGGAAAGCATCGGCCTACGTAAAGGCGAGCTAACTAACATGGCGTTAGACGGTAAAGGCCGTGTACGTATGGACTTTATGATGCCTTCTCGTGGTCTTATTGGTTTCCAAACTGAATTCCTAACTATGACTTCTGGTTCTGGCTTGATCTATCACTCATTTGATCATTACGGCCCGCATAAAGGTGGCGTAATTGGCCAACGTGCTAACGGCGTATTAGTTTCAAATGGTATGGGTAAAGCGGTAACTTACTCACTATTTAACTTACAAGATCGTGGTCGTTTATTTGCAGAGCACGGTGATGAAGTTTATGAAGGTCAAATCATCGGTATTCATAACCGTGATAACGATTTAACTATCAACTGTCTTCGTGGTAAGCAATTAACTAACGTTCGTGCATCTGGTACTGATGAAGCACAAACACTTTCTCCAGCGATTAAATTTACGCTAGAGCAAGCGCTAGAATTCATCGATGATGATGAGCTAGTAGAAGTAACACCAGAAAGCATCCGTATTCGTAAACGTCATTTGACTGAAAATGAACGTAAACGTGCAGGTCGTGGACCAAAATAAAATCACACCAGTTGTGATATAGTGAAAAGCCGATGCAATTGATTGCATCGGCTTTTTTTATTAACGAATGTTTAAAATGAGATTATTATTTTTCGGTTCTCTCAGGGATCTTAATTGCGGTCAATATGTATATGGATAGATAATGAAACCAATCATCATTACGGGCGGTCCAGGAGCAGGGAAAACCTCTATTATAAATGCTTTGAACCTTCACGGTTTTACCACTTTTCCTGAGTCTTCTCGTTATTTGATCGAGCAACAATCTCAATTAGAACATGGTATTTTACCTTGGGATAATTTAGCTCAGTTTGCTGAGCTATGTTTAGATCATATGCAGCGACAAAAAGAACAAGCTTCGCAAGTCGGTGGGGTGAGTTTTATGGACCGAGCGATCCCTGATATTGTGGCTTACTTGAAGCTTGGTCATCAATCTGTGCCTGATTATATTCGTAATGCCGGCTTAGATTATCATTCACAGGTTTTTGTTTGTCGGCCTTATTCTGCTATTTATGTTCAAGACGAGGTGCGTCCACATAGTTTTGAACAAGCGTGTGAAGTGCATGATTTGATTATCGATATCTATACTGAATTAGGTTATAAAGTGGTAGATGTGCCTTGGGCGAGTATCGAGCAACGTGCCACTTATATTATTCAGCAATTATCTTAGGGACGGTATATGAATACATTACGGACAGTCGAAACACGGTTAGGTCTGTATCTTCACTACTTTGTGTATCTAAAGGAAAGAGTTGTGCATGATCGGTTAGCGGTTAATGCAGGGTATATGGCCTATATTACGTTGCTCTCATTGGTGCCACTTACAACGGTATTGGTCACAGGCTTATCTAAATTTCCCGTATTTGAAGGGATTAGTAATCAGCTTCAAGAGTTTATTTTTAGTAATTTTGTTCCTGCCGCGGGTTATGCAGTAAAAGATGCGATCAATTCTTTTATTGATAACACAGCAAAAATGACCGCCATTGGTGGTATTTTTGTCTTTATTACAGCGATGCTATTGATTTCAACTATTGATAAAAACTTGAATTATATCTGGCGAGTGAAGCGTAAACGCCGCTTAGTATACTCTTTTTCTATGTATTGGATGGTATTAACATTAGGTCCACTTTTTATTGGTTTAAGCTTGGCCTTAACGTCTTACATTACTTCAACTCAAATTTTAAGTAGTGAGACACTCAATTTAGTGTATCGACTGCTTCCTATGCTTTTTTCTTCCTTTGCTTTTTTTGGTCTCTATTTATTGGTACCCAATATTAAAGTGAAGATTTTCCATGCTTTAAGTGGGGCGCTTGTCGCTGGGATATTATTTGAACTCAGTAAAAAAGGTTTTGCTCTTTACATTACGGCTTTCCCATCATATCAACTAATTTATGGTGCAATTGCAGCCATTCCGATCTTATTTGTTTGGATATATTTGTGTTGGTTTATTGTTTTAATTGGCGCTGAAGTCACGGCTAGCTTAGGCGAGCGTGAGCATTGGAATGAAAATGAACCTTTTCATCGTTTGGAACAGTTATTGGAAAAGCTGATTAGAAAAGCTGATAAGAAGGATGATGTATTGTGATTGCACTTATTCAGCGAGTGAGTGAAGCCAATGTTCGTGTTAATGGGGAAATTGTCGGTGAAATACAGCAAGGCCTATTAGTGTTGCTAGGAGTTGAAAAAAACGATGATGAAGTAAAAGCAAGACGTTTAACTGAGCGAGTATTAGGTTATCGCATTTTTGAAGATGACGCGGGGAAAATGAACTTAAACGTTCAACAAATTGGTGGCAGTGTTTTGGTTGTCTCACAATTTACCTTGCCAGCGGATACTCAAAAAGGCATGCGGCCAAGTTTTTCGAAAGGAGCGGATCCAGCCGAGGCGCAGCGTTTGTATGATTATTTTTCTTTATGTTGCCAAGAGTCGGGGGTAAATACGCAAAATGGTCGTTTTGCTGAAGATATGAAAGTGGCATTGGTTAATGATGGACCGGTGACGTTTTGGCTACAAGTTTAACTCGAGTTAGCGGTACGCCAATTAATGTATAAATAAGGGATTGAGATGTTTAAGTTAGTGACGCCAAAAACGGATGCGGATTTACAACGCTATTATCATTTTCGTTGGCAAATGTTGCGTGAGCCTTTTCATCAACCACTTGGCTCGGAGCGAGATGAATATGATGAAATGAGTTCGCATCGCATGATTGTGGATGGTCGTAATCGGATCATGGCGGTTGGGCGGATTTATCTTACTCCTAATAGTGAAGGGCAAGTGCGCTACATGGCGGTGAATCCTAATCATAGAGGGAAAGGGCTAGGTTCGTTGATTCTGGTCGCTCTGGAAGCTTATGCGGTACAAGAAGGGGCAAAACGCTTAGTATGTAACGCTCGCCAAGATGCAATTGCTTTTTATAATCACAATGGATTCGAAAGCCAAGGTGAGTTGAGTGATGAAATCGGACCAATTCGACATCAACAAATGATCAAAAAGTTGAATACATTATCCCAAGTGACTCATCGACCAGATTGGTGTGATGAACTACAAAAGCGATGGCGGCAAGAAATTCCAATTTGTGGAGCGATGGGTATAAGAATTAGTCAATATACGGGTTATCGCTTTGAGTGCTCAGCACCGCTTAATCCTAATATTAACCCACATGAAACCATGTTTGCAGGCTCTATTTTTACCTTAACCACCTTAACGGGCTGGGGTATGGCATGGCTATTAATGCGTGAAAAAGGATTGGAAGCGGATATTATTTTGGCGGATAGCCAAGTGCGTTTTAGAGCTCCTGTAACAGAAAGCCCGATTGCCGTGACCTCGCTTGATGGAATTAGTGGTGATTTGGACCGCTTAGAAAATGGACGTCGCGCGCGTATTATTGTCAAGGTGACGGTATACAGCGGTGACATACCAGCCGTCGAATTTACAGGAACTTATATGTTAATGACGGACTTTTTAGGTGAGGCTCCAGTCGTTCGTTAGCGGACTCTATCTTTATTTAATTGGTCTGTCTTTTCACTAACCACCGCTCTAACCTAATTGTGGATTAGAATCTTGCAACGTGTATGAACGGTGTCGTTAGCGTTATCTTTAATCACTTCTGTCTTACGTCTTAAGGGCTTGTTTTTTGAGTGAACAATATTATTTCGGCGATTGACAACTGTCTTCGACGTTAACTCCATTACGCTCACCTAATAAGTTAAAAGTCAGCGCTTTGCATTCTCCTTCCAGCCGATATTGTACATTGCCTTTTTTGGGGAAGAGAAAATCATACTCGCCGCCTAAATGAGCTGAAAAATCATCGCCTTTAATGCTAAAAGGTTTTAATGACACTCGACCACGATCAGCATTCAAATGAATGTCTCCGATTATTACAGGCTTACGGAGCGCTTCATCTTTTATACTGGTTTCTTTGGTGATATCTGCACTCATGGCTTTAGCAGACTCTGGGTTATCTTGACTTCGCTTATCGATAGGTGCGACTTCTGCTTGTTGATTTCTTAGCCACAGGGTTTCAAAATTATCACTGCTGGTGGCTTGGCTGATGGTCGCATCCAGTTTACCTGTCACGCTGTGATTAAAAATAAGCAGATCGCCATACAGGCCTTCAGCATTCACCGTTAAGTCAGTAATCCCATCTAAATGCAGCGGCAAATTAAAGCCACGGGTAATAAATCTCAACGGAATGCCAGAAGCGTCAAGATTTAAGCTCCAAGGCTGGCTAGTTTGCGCATAAGCCATATCTGCTTTGCCTTTAATTAACCCATCCTCCAATGGTACGAATAGGTTTTCTAGCCAAAAGTGTCCATCTTTAGAGTGCATGTTCAGCAATAAATTACGGCTAGTTACTTTATCGTAGGTAGTGCTACTGGCGCTGATACTAAGCCTGCCATTCCAAAGCCCCCATTGACCAGCGCGTTTTAGTTCAAGTTCATCGCCATCAATACTCATTCCTGAGGTCTGCATTGCAGGTTCTTGGGTGAGGTCGATGACTTGAACATTGCTTATGGTTAATGTTTTAGCGCTAATTGTGTCGAGTTGTTTTAGATATTGTAATGTTAATGCTTTTGAATCAGCCGATGGGATCCATTTTATATTATTTATATTTAGCTGATTAAATTGCAGACTGGTTGGCGTTAACTGTGCCTGTAAGTTGACATCGCCTTGCAGCGCCTCCAGTGACAAGCTTTTTATCACAGCTAATTGGGGTTGAAGATTAAGATCTAAGTGAGGAGATGCAATTGCTTCTCCCATTATGCTCATTGATTGCGCGGAAGCAATAATAGCTGCATTTTGTTGATCCCAAAGCTTAAAAGGAAGCTTGATGTTCTGAGCATTCACTGTGAAATTATTTGCCGTGAACAAAGGAGTATCCAAGCTAGAATTGTTCACATCAAGCTGATCAATGTCCATCGGTATGTGAGTAAACCAGCCTAATGCATCTGGCTTAATTTCATCGAGGTTTTGTTGTTGCAGTCTGAGCCCTGAAATAGACACTTGAGGTAGTTGCCAAACCTTGGAGGATGCTATTTTAGTTGCTTGAGCCTTGAACTTTCCTTTACGCCAATCAAATTGAATATCATAAAAAGTGGTACTTTCTGGAGTGATATCAGCATCAAGAAAAACATGGTCAAGTGCTTCACCTTGCCAGTAAATTTGATCCGCAGAGATTTGTACTTGGCCATAAAAAGGTAAGATTTTCGATTGATGATATTTCGGTTGTTTAATCTGGATGCTCATGTCTCGCGCTACCCAACCGTGATCGGCGAAATCAATGCTAGAGATCGATAACTGATTGATGTGGATATATGGGTATACATTTAGACCCGGCCAACCGTTTTGTAATGCCATACCTTCAAGTAACACATTATCAATCTGTAATTTACCGTTTTTCCAGATTGGGTTATCTAGCCAGATTTCAACATGACGGAGTAACATTGATTGTTCAGTGTTAGGGCTTTTTATTAATACCCCTTCAAAAGTGAAATGATCAGGTTGTCGGTAAGAATAGTTAACCTCTCTGACTTCAACTGGCTTGTTTAAAATATGCTTGAAAGCAAAGTTGACTAAATTTGGAGCGTATCGAGTATGCAATGTGGCGTAAGAAGCGGCTAAAATCACCATTAGTAACGCAATTAAACTAGCAATAATGGTAAGCAACTTTCTCATGGTGCATCCTGTCAGTCGAGATTCATTGTAGAAGATTCAATTTATAGAAGATTAGTGCTTGAGTGAAGTGTTGTTTGTCGAAAACTGAATATAAAGGCGGGGATTATGTGGATAAACACGTTGACAATGCTTTAGCTAGGTTTCTAGCTTAACCCGAGACCCGAGACCCGAGACCCGAGACCCGAGACCCGAGACCCGAGACCCGAGACCCGAGATGACAGTTAATTCTTCTGTGGCCCTGCAGCGATTAACGATTTTCCTTCATCGTTATCAGTATATTGAGCAAAGTTCTTAATAAATAAGCTAGCCAATTCCTCTGCTTTTGTTTGCCATTGCTCGCTTGATTCATAAGTGTCACGGGGATCTAAGATCGTAGGATCGACTTTTGGTAGCGAGGTTGGCACTTCCAAGTTGAAAATTGGGATGATTTTAGTTTCAGACTGATCAATTGAGCCGTCTAAAATTGCATCAATAATACCGCGCGTATCTTGAATCGAAATACGCTTACCTGTGCCGTTCCAACCTGTATTTACGAGGTAAGCCTCTGCTCCGGCGGCTTCCATGCGTTTTACTAACACTTCTGCGTATTGAGTAGGGTGTAATGTTAAAAATGCGGCTCCAAATGCAGCTGAAAAAGTCGGGGTTGGTTCGGTAATTCCGCGTTCTGTACCGGCTAGTTTAGCGGTGAATCCAGATAAGAAATGGTATTTAGTTTGTTCTGGAGTCAGCTTAGAAACTGGCGGAAGTACTCCGAAGGCATCAGCGGTTAAGAAAATAACTTTTTGTGCATGACCTGCTTTTGATACTGGTTTTACAATATTATCAATGTGGTAGATAGGGTAAGACACGCGGGTGTTTTCGGTTTTGGAACCATCGTCAAAATCAATGATGCCTTGCTCAGTTACCGTCACGTTTTCTAATAAAGCATCGCGGCGAATCGCGTTGTAGATATCCGGCTCAGCTTCTTTGGATAGGCGAATGGTTTTGGCATAACAACCACCTTCAAAGTTGAATACACCATCGTCGTCCCAGCCATGTTCGTCATCACCAATTAATTGACGCTTTGGATCGGTTGATAGTGTGGTTTTTCCGGTTCCAGATAAGCCAAAGAAAATAGCGACATCACCCTGCTCTCCAACGTTGGCAGAGCAATGCATTGAGGCCATGCATTTGAGAGGAAGAAGGTAGTTCATCATCGCAAACATGCCTTTCTTCATCTCGCCGCCATACCAAGTCCCACCAATAATTTGAATACGCTCGGTTAGGTTAAAAGCCACAAAGTTTTCAGAGTTCAGACCTTGCTCTTGCCAGTTTGGATTATTGGTTTTTGCGCCATTCATGACGATAAAATCAGGTTTGAAGGTTTTTAATTCTTCATCCGTTGGACGAATAAACATATTTTTTACAAAGTGAGCTTGCCATGCGACTTCGGTAATAACTCGAACTTGTAAGCGGGATTCTGGGTTTGCGCCGCAAAAGCAATCCACCACAAATAGACGTTTACCAGAGAGTTGTTTGGTGACTAAAGATTTTAAATCTTGCCATACTGCTTGAGTGATCGGTTTGTTGTCGTTTTTACCTTGATCGGACCACCATAAAGTATCTCGAGTCGTATCATCTTTGACGATGTATTTATCTTTTGGTGAACGACCAGTAAAAATACCAGTATCAACAGAGATTGCGCCTAATTCCGTTACGATACCTTTTTCATAACCGGATAAATTAGTTTGAGTTTCTTCTGTAAACAACAAGTCATAGCTCGGGTTATGGAGTACGTCAGTTACCTGATTAATGCCATATTGGGTGAGATCTATTTGTTGCGCCGCGTTATGTTCCATAGCCGTCATAGATGATCCTTAGTTTCAAATTGTAGGGAATTTAAGTTTGGGGCTCATGTTGTGCCTAGTCGTTCATAAGCAATGACGTTATTTTAACCACTTTATATGTATGGTTTTATCGTTATCGTCACAAAATGACTCTATCAAATAATGATAAGTAAAAACCGCGATCTGAAACCACTATGATTATTATTTAAATAAAAATAAGTGATGATATTTATCGATAAAATACAGAATAAACGAGTATGAAATGAAAAAAAGCCAACATAATGTCGGCTTTTAAAGGGGGAATGATAACTTACAGTAACCAGTGAATTAACGGTATTTTTAATGCAACGTTTTTTTTGCTTCCGCGAGGATATGTTCAACTTGCGCAGAATCAAAAGAATAACTGGTGCCGCAATAATCACAATGCAGCGCAACTTCACCTTCAGTGAGTAAAATATCGTCCAGCTCATCTTTCGCTAAAGTGGCAATCGCACCTGCGCTGCGCTCACGAGAACAACCGCAAAAAAACTCAATTGCTTGAGGATCAAATACCTTAACTTCTTCTTGGTTATATAAACGATATAACAAATCATGCGCATCTAAAGAGAAAAGTTCTTCATCTTTAATGGTTTCAGTTAGCTTCTCTAAATGCTCAAAATCATCAGCGGAGCCTGTTCCGTCGGGCATGATTTGCAACAACATTCCAGCTGCGTGAGCTTGACCTTCATGAGTACCTGTACGTAACCATAAGCGAGTTTTTAATTGTTCAGAACGCTCAAAATAACCTTCGAGTATTTCGGCTAACGTATCACCTTCTAATCCCACAACACCTTGATAGCGCTCACCTTGCTTTGGTGAAATCGTGATCACAAGATGACCTTTTCCGATAAGTTGATGTAAAGTTGCATTCGAGTCAATGTGACCTTCCCAACGCGCAACACCTCGAAGTTTTTGTTCATGGTCACCGTTGATAACAGCAAGAGAAACAGGTCCATCACCTTGCAGTTGCAGAGTGATTGAACCTTCAAATTTTAACGTCGCAGTCAGTAGGCTGGTGGCAACTTGCAGTTCACCTAATAAATCACGGATAGGTTGCGGGTAATCCTTACTGGCAAGAATGAGTTGGTAAGCGCTATCAAGTTGAACCAACTCGCCGCGTACCGATAAATTTTCAAATAAATAGCGATGTAAAAGATTATTTGCCATCAGTTAGGGAACTCCCTGAGGTTATTGATGTTTAATAGTCGTGTTCGACTAAAAGATAAAGAGTAGATATAGATCAATAATAGATATTGCGGTTCAAGCCGAGTATCGAATTACTGCTGTTTAAAGCGAATGATACTTCGACGCTGTTTTTTATCTGGACGTTTATCAGGGCTTGGACTGTGCAGCGCGTTAAGTTTATGTTTCTTTGCATCTTCTTCACGCTTAGTCATGCTTTCTGGTGTTTCGCTATACAAGGTTTGTGCTTCTGGTGCACCACGTCGGTGTTCGGATATTTTTTCGATAATGATGGTTTTTTCTTCATTACCTTGGCGTACGCGCAGTTTAGCGCCAAGTTCAACCATTTTACTAGGTTTACTACGTTGGTCATTATAGTGAACTTTACCACCATCAACCATGCTACGTGCGATTGAGCGAGTTTTATAAAATCGCGCAGCCCAAAGCCATTTGTCTAAACGTACCGATAAAGTTTGTGAACTCATTCTGAGATATTGCCTTAAAGGGTTTACAGTCAAAAGTAGATAAAGAATGGTGGTGCGAGATTAATATTTCAAGGTTTCTGAATCACAAAAATAGGCATAGAGTTATTTATTTTGTTGTCAATGTCGCGATAACGATGTGTTTATATAAGAATTTATATAACCTAAGCTAAAATGATGTCAGATTTACCTGCTTTAGTTAAGTTTTAAGGTGTTTTTATTTGGTTGGATGCCATTTAAACGGTAAGGTTACAGATTAATATAACAATAAATATTAGCTCATGCGCACAATAAGAATGGAGTCTTAATTCACATGCCACCCTCGATGACTTCAAAAATGGATTACAGAGGTCAAATATCTCAAATTACAGCACGATTTATGTCGTATCAGGCATCGATTTCTTACGCTTGTACATTGGTGCTGTTAGCCTTAATTGCATGGTTTGTTGGGATCTTATTTTGGTCAATTCTGACACCAGCTCCTAGTGTTAGCCATTGGGTTGCACCAAGTGTGGCTTCAACTCATATTGTTCGTAACAATGGTGATCGTATCTCAGAACTGACAAATAGTGATTTGTTCGGTAGCTATAGTCAGGAATCGGTAACAAGTGAGCCTGTGATTAAAGATGCGCCACAAACACGATTAAATCTCACCTTAGTGGGGGCCGTTGCCAGTAATAACCCGAAATTAAGTTTGGCGGTTATCGCTAATCAAGGAAAACAGTCCACTTATGGTTTAGGTGAGACGATTGATGGTACTCGAGTGACGTTAAAGTCCGTGTTGGCTGATCGAGCGATTATTGATAATCAGGGGCGTGATGAAACGTTGATGTTAGAGGGAATTGATTACAGCAAACTCAATCAAAACTCAGTGCCTAAAACAGCAGATCCCCCTAAATCATCAAGTGCTGATTTGGTTAAAATACGTGAAGAAATTTCACAAGATCCGCAAAAAATATTCCAATACATTCGTTTGTCACAAGTGATGGATGAAGGAAAATTAAAAGGTTATCGAGTTCGCCCCGGGCAACAACGTGAATTATTTGACTCGGTTGGGCTACAAGATGGCGATATTGCTACCGTATTGAATGGACGTGATTTAACTGATCCATCACAAATAACAGCGCTATGGAAAGATGCTTTAAGTGCGCAACAATGGAATTTAACTGTTGAACGTGATGGGCAATTGCACGATATATACATTGAGTTTTGATAAGTTACTAATTTTAAAGAGGCTATGACTGTTAAATAAACTGTGTTTTTTTAATGGGTCGTGGTTTTAAAAAGACAGTAAGTTTTAAGTAGATAGAAAATTTTAAGCGATGACGATCGTTTCAGGATAATTATAGTCACCGTTTTGGTGGGCAGGAGCATTGCGTGAAGAACGTGAACGGAATAAAAAAATCGATAAAAAAAGCCGCGCTTGTTTTAGTCGCCAGTCTAGTTTGGTGTTCGGCTTCGGCAGAAGAGTTTAGTGCCAGCTTTAAGGGCACTGATATTCAAGAGTTTATCAATATCGTGGGTCGGAATCTAAATAAGACCATTATTGTAGATCCTTCTATTCGAGGGAAAATTGATGTGCGCAGCTACGATGTTTTGACTGAAGAGCAATATTATAAATTCTTCTTAAATGTGCTCGAAGTGTATGGTTTTGCTGTGGTTGAGATGGACAATAACATCTTAAAAGTGATTAAAGCGAAAGATGCAAAAACATCGGCAATTCCAGTCGTAGGTGATAATTCTAAGATTACAGGTGATGCGGTTATTACTCGCGTAGTGGCGGTCAAGAATGTTTCGGTACGTGACCTTTCGCCTATTTTGCGTCAGCTTAATGATAATGCCGGAGCAGGCAACGTGGTGCATTATGATCCCGCTAATATTATTTTGCTAACAGGCCGAGCATCAGTCGTAAATCGCTTAGCAGATATCATTAAACGTGTCGATCAGGCGGGTGATAAAGAAGTCGAAGTAATTGAATTAAATAATGCATCAGCCACTGAAATGGTGCGCATTGTTGATGCCTTAAATAAAAGCGGTGATGCCAAAAATACTCCCGAATTACTGCAGCCTAAATTAGTGGCCGATGAGCGCACTAATTCTATTCTTCTCTCTGGTGAGCCAAAAGTTCGAGAGCGTTTGAAAAAACTGATTAAGCAGCTTGATGTTGAGATGGCGACAAAAGGCAATAACCGAGTGGTTTACCTACGTTATGCCAAAGCTGAAGACTTGGTTAAAGTGCTTGATGGCGTCTCTGAAAATCTGCAAGCGGAAAAGCAAACCAAATCTCCTACGGGTCAATCGTCGTCAAAGAGTAGCGTAATGATCACCGCCGATCCGGGAACCAACTCACTGGTATTAACGGCGCCGCCCGATATTATGAGAGCGTTAGAAGATGTGATTTCTCAGTTGGATATTCGCCGTGCCCAAGTTCAAGTTGAAGCCTTGATTGTTGAATTAGCTGAAGGTGAAGGCATCGATCTTGGTGTGCAATATGCCAATACTGAAACTGGCAGCATGGTGCAATACGGTAATGCTAATGCCAAAATTGGCGCGGTCGCGTTAGGGCAAAAAGAAGCTGAAGATACAAATACAACAACAGCTGTATATGATGATAATGGGAATTTTTTACGTAATGAAACAACAACGGAATCAGGTGATTATTCCTCGTTAGCATCCGCTTTATCCGGCGTAAATGGTGCGGCATTAAGTATTGTAAAAGGGGATTGGGCAGCGTTAGTAAGCGCGGTGGCCACGGACTCGAATTCCAATATTCTATCTTCTCCAAGCATTACGGTGATGGATAATACCGAAGCTTCTTTTATTGTGGGTGAGGAAGTACCTGTGATTACTGGTTCAACAGCTGGGGCGGATAATGATAATCCATTCCAAACGGTTGATCGAAAAGAAGTCGGGATTAAACTTAAAGTTACGCCGCAAATTAACGAAGGCGACTCGATTCAAATGAAGATCGAGCAAGAAGTATCGAACGTATTGGGAGCCAATGGTGCAGTCGATGTGCGTTTTGCTAAGCGCCAAATTAGTACCACTGTTATGGTTGAAGATGGCCAAATGATCGTTTTAGGTGGTTTGATTTCTGAAGAAGCCCAAGAGAGTAAATCTAAAATTCCATGGTTGGGTGACATTCCTTATTTAGGAGTGTTGTTTTCTTATACCAACAGCACCAAACAAAAACGTAATTTGATGGTATTCATTAAACCAACCATTATTCGTAATGGTATGGCCGCCGATGGTCTTTCTAGTCGTAAATATAATTATATTCGCGCCGAGCAATTATATCGTGCCCAAAAAGGTATTCGCTTGATGCCAAATGCAGAGGTTCCTGTGGTAGCTAAATTAGGTAAAGAAGCTCGTCAGCCAGCCGAGATTCAAGCGTTTCTTGATCAGCTAAAAAATGCAGAGCCTAAGCAAGCTGAACTCAAAGCGCAAGGTGAGCAATAATGGTTGAGTTGCCAAGTGAAGACACTCAGCACACCGTATTGCGTTTGCCGTTTGCTTTTGCTCGGCGGCATCAAGTGGTGTTGGAATGTGAAAACTTACAAACGACTTTGTATTTTGTTGATCAACCATCACCGCAAGTATTGTTGGAAATTCGTCGAGCGCTTGGTAATAGCTTTATTCCAAAGCAATTAACCAAGCAAGAGTTTGAAAATAAACTGACGGAATCCTATCAACGAGATTCTTCGGAGGCGCGTCAATTAATGGAAGACATTGGCGCTGATGATGATTTCTTTTCGTTGGCTGAAGAACTGCCAGAGAATGAAGATTTATTAGAATCAGAAGATGATGCACCAATCATTAAATTGATTAACGCCATGTTGGGCGAAGCAATCAAAGAAGGTGCGTCGGATATACACATCGAAACCTTTGAGAAAGTGCTATCGATTCGTTTTCGTGTCGATGGCGTACTACGAGAGGTTTTAACGCCAAGTCGCAAGCTTGCCCCTATTTTAGTGTCACGCGTTAAGGTTATGTCCAAATTGGATATTGCCGAAAAACGAGTACCACAAGATGGGCGAATATCTCTGCGTATTGGTGGACGAGCGGTGGATGTACGGGTTTCTACCATGCCATCTTCTCATGGCGAGCGAATTGTAATGCGTTTGTTGGATAAAAATGCCACTCGTTTGGATTTGCATAGCCTTGGTATGACCGCTGAAAACCATGCCACTTTCCGTCGTTTAATTGCTCGCCCACATGGCATTATCTTGGTGACAGGGCCAACTGGCTCAGGTAAATCCACTACCTTGTATGCCGGTTTGCAAGAGCTTAATAGCACCGAACGTAATATTCTCACCGTCGAAGACCCAATTGAATTTGATATCGATGGTATTGGTCAAACTCAAGTCAATACCAAAGTGGATATGACCTTTGCTCGTGGCCTGCGCGCTATTTTACGTCAAGATCCTGATGTGGTGATGGTAGGGGAAATTCGCGATCTTGAAACCGCGCAAATTGGTGTGCAAGCCTCGTTAACCGGTCACTTGGTCATGTCTACTCTGCATACCAATACCGCTATTGGTGCGATCACTCGTTTGCGGGATATGGGAATTGAACCATTCTTAATTTCGTCTTCTTTATTGGGCGTATTAGCGCAGCGCTTGGTCAGAACATTATGCAAAAGCTGCAAAACGCCTTATCAAGCCGATAATGAACAAAAAAAACTGTTTAATCTTCAATCACCAGAAGAACTCATACTTTATAAAGCGGTAGGCTGTGAGCATTGCAACAATAAAGGTTACCGTGGTCGAACGGGTATTCACGAAATGCTGGTGATTGATGATACAACACAAGAATTGATCCATGCTGAAGCAGGTGAGCAAGTGATCGAAAAAGCGATTCGAGCTAAAACCCCAAGTATTCGTGATGATGGCCTAGCTAAGGTAAGGCAAGGGATCACGACGTTAGAAGAAGTTCTTCGTGTGACGAAGGAAGTCTAATCATGGCAGCCTTTGAGTACAAAGCGCTCGACGCAAAAGGTAAACAGAAAAAAGGCATACTGGAAGGTGATAATGCCCGCCAAGTTCGTCAACGCTTAAAAGAAAAAGGCTTAATGCCAACTGAGGTGATTGAAACTAAAGCTAAAAGCCAGCGAGCTAAATCGAATGGTTTTAGCTTTCAGCGTGGTATTAGCACCAATGAATTGGCCTTGGTAACACGTCAATTATCTACCTTAGTGCAATCAGGAATGCCGCTTGAAGAATGCTTACGCGCAGTAGCGGAACAATCTGAAAAACCCCATATTCGTAATATATTAGTAAGTATTCGCTCACGTGTGGTGGAAGGCTATACCTTATCTGACAGCATGGCAGACTTCCCTGCAGTATTTGATGATCTGTTTTGCGCCATGGTGGCGGCAGGTGAAAAATCTGGTCATCTTGATGCTATTTTGGATCGTTTAGCCGACTACGCGGAAAATCGTCAAAAGATGCGTTCTAAACTGCAACAGGCAATGATTTATCCGATCATGCTGACCTTGATTGCGTTAAGTGTGGTGGCTTTTTTATTAGCCGCAGTGGTGCCTAAAATTGTCGACCAATTTGTGCAAATGGGACAAGGGCTGCCTACTTCTACACAAATACTATTGAATGCCAGTAATTTTGTTCAGAACTGGGGGCTAGAGTTATTAGTCCTCATTATTGTGGGAATTTTTGGTTTGAAAGTGGCGCTGAAAAAGCCGAATTTTCGTATGGCTTGGGATAGAAAAGTTCTCAAATTACCCGTAATTGGCAAGGTGGCGAAAGGATTAAATACTTCGCGCTTTGCTCGCACTTTAGCTATTTGTTCATCTAGCGCTATTCCATTATTAGATGGGATGAAAGTGGCGGCCGACGTCATGAGTAACCAATACTTTAAATCACAAGTCATGGAAGCATCAGAACGCGTTCGTGAAGGAACCAGTTTGCGCAAATCATTAGAACAAACACAACTATTTCCACCTATGATGCTGCATATGATTGCCAGTGGTGAGCAAAGTGGTGAGCTAGAACCGATGTTGATACGCTCTGCCGATAACCAAGATCGTGATTTTGAATCTTTGGTCAATATGGCGCTGGGCGTTTTTGAGCCACTGTTGATCGTGTTTATGGCAGGGATTGTGTTGTTTATTGTTACCGCGACCTTAATGCCGATATTAGAATTAAATAACTTGGTCACACAAAAATAAGCGGGCAAAAGAAAGATTTATTATAGGAGAGAAAAAATGAGATTCAAATCAACAAAGAACCCACTAACTCGCAAGCAAAAAGGTTTTACCTTGCTTGAAGTTATGGTGGTGGTGGTTATTTTGGGTATCTTAGCCAGTTTTGTTGTACCTAATCTTTTAGGTAACAAAGAAAAGGCCGACCAACAAAAAACGGTCACGGATATTGTGGCGTTAGAAAACGCATTGGATATGTATAAATTAGATAACAGTGTTTATCCGACTACAGATCAAGGATTGGAAGCATTGGTGAGTAAACCAACGGGCAGTCCTGAGCCTCGTAATTACCGTAATGATGGTTATATTCGTCGCTTACCAAAAGACCCTTGGGGTGGTGATTACCAATACTTAAGCCCTGGTGATAAAGGCAATATCGATGTATTTAGTTTAGGTTCAGACGGCCAAGAAGGTGGCGATGATGGCGCTAAAAAAGATATTGGTAATTGGAATATTCAAGACTTCCAATAAAGATTAGAACCGAAATTCGAGGACCTTTCGCTCGAGATTTTAAGTCTGAGTTGGTTCTGAGTTCTGTTGTTGGTCATTATTCGAGATAGAAGTCGTTTGTTGTTTTAAGGAAATATATGCAGCGTAAGGCTGGCTTTACTTTACTTGAGATCTTATTGGTTGTGGTATTGATGTCACTATCGGCATTAGCCGTGGTGCAAACCATGCCGGAGAGACAAGATGATCAGCTAAAAGATCAAGCCTTACGTTTTTTTCAGCGTCTGCAATTACTCAGTGATGATGCCATTTTGAATGGACAAGATTATGGTATTTATATTGATGATAAAAAATTCAGTTATAAATACATGATCTTAACTGAAGATGGCTGGCAAGAAGTAAAAGATGATAAGCACTTCACCGCAACACAATTACCGGAAGGCACTCAGTTTCAATTTCATTTAGGTTCTGGCGCTTGGGCCGATGACGATCGTCTATTTAAAGCGGAAGACTTTTATGAAGATCATTTTGATGAGGATGATAAGAAGCCCAAACCTCCGCAAGTATTTGTACTCTCAAGTGGTGAAAATACGCCATTTGAAATAACGTTTAACTCTGAGCAGAATAAAGAAAATGAACAAAATTGGCGAGTTAAAGTGTTAGAAACGGGCGAGGTTACGCTATTGTCTCCAGGGGAATCGGATGAAAATGATGATGCTAAAGCACATTAAATCATCAATATGTTCGAGTTCACCGACATCGGGCCGAAAAAATCAGGCCGGCATGACGTTACTTGAAGTTTTGATCGCACTGGCTATTTTTGCTACTGCAGCGATTAGTGTGATCCGCGCAGTCACCCAGCATATTAATACGTTGACGTATTTAGAAGAGAAAACCTTTGCCAGTATGGTGGTCGACAATCAATTGGCATTACTGCATTTAG
This sequence comes from Vibrio sp. S17_S38, assembly GCF_014694375.1. Classification (GTDB taxonomy): domain Bacteria; phylum Pseudomonadota; class Gammaproteobacteria; order Enterobacterales; family Vibrionaceae; genus Vibrio. The sequence continues at coordinate 25,101 of NZ_JAAUWW010000019.1, read as the reverse complement.
ATAAACCATTAACGTCAGCTAAAAAAGGCAAAGAAGAGTTTGCCGACAAAACGTGGTATTGGACGGCTAAGCCAGTAAAAACTGGTATGGATTTAATTAAAGCCATCGATGTCAGTGTTTCAACCGATAGCGATCAAAAGAATAGTATTTTAACGGTGCGCACTTATGTTAAACCATAGTTTCAGCCGTTATTGCAGGAAAAAAATATCGTTCAAGCAGGACCGAGGCTTTACTTTAATTGAAGTCTTAGTAGCGATTATGGTGTTTGCGAGTTTAAGCCTTGGTGCGTATCAAGTCGTGAATCAAGTACAGCGTAGCAATCAAGTCTCACTGGACAAAACCGAGCGGCTGCAAGAGTTGCAACGAGCAATGATCGTGATGGATAACGATTTCCGGCAAATGGCTCAGCGGCAATTTCGCTTTGGTAACGATAATGGTGGAAATGATAAAGCCAAGGTGCTCTATGCCGGAGAATATATTCTTGATTCTGACAGTAATGGCATCGTTTTTACGCGTTTAGGTTGGCTGAATCCACAACAGGCTTTTCCGCGTGGTGAAATCGTCAAGGTTGGCTACCGAGTGGTGCAAGATAAATTAGAACGAGTCTGGTGGCGCTATCCTGATACTCCAATTGACCAAGAGCCGTTACATAAAGTTGTGTTATCTCAAGTCGAAAAGCTAGAATTTCGTTTTTATGATGGAACCACTTGGCAACAAGCATGGACAAAAGACATTCAGTTACCTCAAGCGATTGAAGTAACATTACATTTAAAAGATTATGGTGATATTCGTCGGGTTTATGTGATCCCACAAAGTGAATCAACAAACGTTGCTGAAGGGGATAATAATGCCGCTTCATAAACAAAAGACTGCTTATAAAATGACAATGAAGCATCGTCACAAATATAAAACCAAGCAAAAGCAGCAAGGTGTGGCGCTCATTTTTGTATTGTTGATTGTCGCAGTATTAGTGGCATTAGCGGCAACCATGACCGAACGTATGTCGACTCAATTTTATCGTGCTAGTAACTTATTGAATCACCAACAAGCCTATTGGTACAGCATGGGCGTAGAAGCGCTCGCGCAAGTGGCGATTGAAGAAACCTATAAAGAAAACAGCGATGTGGTCAATTTGAGCCAAGCGTGGGCAATGAAGGATGCACATTACCCACTTGATAATGGTGAAGCGATTGGCAGTATCCGTGATATGCAGGCGTGTTTTAATCTTAATGCGCTTTCAGGATTACCTGTTTCGAGTAATCCAAGTGAGCGACCTTATTTAGTTAAAGTGCTGGCGTATATGTTAGAAGATGCTGGAATAGAAAGCTATCAAGCCGAAGTGATTGCTGACTCAGCCAAAGAATTTGTCGATAGTGATGATACGGTTAATACGCCATCAGGTGTTGAGAACAGTACTTATGAAGGTTTTAAGCCGGCGTACAGTGCGCCCAATGGAATGATTGCAGATGGCACTGAATTTAGAGCGATGAATCAAGTGAGCGCTCAGGCGATGAATGCTGTTGAGGGCATTATTTGTGCCATTCCAACCTCTACTTTGGCGGTTAATGTGAATACTATTAAATCCGAACAGGCCTTGCTATTAGCCGGTTTATTTCAGCCGAGCTTGAGCCTCGATGATGCAAAAAAAATCATCGATGGTCGACCTTATGACGGTTGGTCAAGCGTACAAGATTTTTTGGCCGAGCCTGAAATTAGTCGAGTGTCACCTAATATTCAATCGCAAGCCAAACCATACTTAGTGGTGACGAGCAAATATTTTGAATTAGATGCGCAAATTAAAGTGGATGAGTCGAGAGTGCGGTTAAGAAGCCTGTTGTATAGTGCCGATAATAAAACCACCCAAATCATACGTCGTCGTTTCGGAGGGATCAGTGAACGAGTTTCTGACAATCAGGCTGAGCAATAACCCTAGCGATACTATCGCATGGTTAGTGTGGTCGACCCAGTTAAATGATGTGATAGCCTCGGGCGAAATTGCAGATCGTCAACATTTGGCGCAGCTGTTTGAATACAGCCAGCAACGTACTACGATTGCATTATTACCGAGCAGTCATGTGTTATTGACTCCAATCACTGTGCCTTCTGGTGCTGCGCGTCAACTCAATAATATGTTGCCATTCTTAATGGAAGATACGCTGACACAAGATATTGAAACCATGCATTTTAGCGTATTGCATAAAGAAAGCGATCAAGCGACGGTTGCGACGGTTGATCGCGATTTATTGGCACAATGGGTGCTCGACTTTAAGCAAGCGGGGATATTGCTCAAGCGAGTTTTACCAGATTGTTTAGCACTACCAAAACGAGACACGGGCATTAGCGCTGTGCATCTTGATGGGCAATGGTTATTTTATCAAGGTGAGGTAAAAGGCGCTGCCGTTGATGACTCTTGGTTAGATATATTCTTACATTCAGGCTGGCTTGATCCTGAAGGCGATGCATTACATTTTGAAGATCTGTTACAAGATGCTGAAGAGCCAGATCTTGTGGATCCAGGTGAAAACTCTGAACAGGGTGAAGATTCCGATCTTAGTGAGATCCAGTCGATTCAAGAGTCGGTAGAAGAGCTGGCAAATGCATCAAATGACACGCTAGTTACAGATCAAACCCCTGTTGGAAATAAAGACAAATTAGGATCTTCTGTGTCAAAACCACCTTCTGTACCAAAGGCAGAAGACAATACCACTATTTACAGCTATAGCCCGTTACCAATTGGACACGAAAGTTTACCCGGACAATGGCAAGCCTTACCTGATGAATTAATCATGTCAGTTTTGGCACAAGGCGCGATTTCAAATAAAGTGAACTTGTTGACTGGGGAGTTCAAATCTCAATCTTCATGGCTAAAACATTGGAAAGTATGGCAGAAATTGGCTGTTGCGGCTTGCGTTCTTATCGTTGTTTTACTCGTGAATAAAAGTTGGCAAGTACAGCAATTAGAAGCTCAAACACAAGCTTATCGAATTGAAAGTGAACGTATTTTTCGAGCTGTATTTCCTGATAAGCAGCGTATACCAACCGTGAGTTATTTAAAGCGCTCTATGCAAGATGAAGAACAAGCGTTATCTGGCGGCGGCGGCGGAGCATCGGCGCTGGGTTGGATGGCAAAGCTTCCAAGGGCGCTGCAACAAGCAAAATCTATTTCCGTGCAAAGTGTCCAATTTGATGGCACCAGACAAGAGATTCGTCTGCAAGCACAGAGTAATGATTTTCAACCTTTCGAGATTCTACGGACTGAACTAGCAAAAGATTTTTCGGTTGAACAAGGTCAGTTAAATAAGAATGGTTCGGTTGTACAAGGTAGTTTTGTTATAAGAGCTAAATCATAAAAAGGCGTACTCATGAATGAAAAAATAGTGGCTTATATTACGCCTCTGTCGACTTGGTGGAACAGTATTTCCTTACGTGAGCGCCGATTAGTCTTAGCATGCGCGGGATTATTGGTGCTTGGGTTTTTATATTGGGGAATATTTCAGCCGTTATCACAACGCAGCGAAGACGCTCAATTACGTTTAAGCAGTGAGAAACAATTATTGTCTTGGGTAACTCATTCTGCAGATAGCATCGTTGAACTGAGATCGAAAACTGGAACTCAATCTTTTGATAGGGGGCAGCCGCTCAATCAAGTGATTGCAAGTACTGCTCCGCGCTTTAAAGTCGAACTTATTCGTATGCAACCTCGTGACGATATGTTGCAAGTTTGGGTTCAACCTTTAGCATTTAATAACCTAATTAACTGGATAGCCGAGTTACGCGATAAATATGGTCTGAAAGTGCAGTTCCTTGATATTAACCGTGCAGATAAATCTGGCGTCGTAGAAGTCAATCGCCTGCAATTTAGCCGAGGATGATAGTGTGAAACAAAAGAAGTGGTATTTTATCGTTTTCATTCTTGTTTTTACCTGGAGCGTGATTGCCCACCTTCCTGCGAGTTGGTTGTACGCTCATGTCTCACAAGCTTCATCGCAAACGAATGTGGAACTACAAGGTATTAGCGGAACAATTTGGAAAGGTTCGGTACAACAGTTAAACGTTGAACGTCAGCAATTAGGTTCGTTGTATTGGGATTTTCAACCAAGCCAATTATTGACAGGGAAGGCACAATTCAAAGTTCGTTTCGGTCAAAATAGTGAGTTAAAATTAGCCGGAAAAGGTGAGGTTGGCATTAGCTTTTCTGGTGCTTATGCGAAAAATTTTGTGGCTTCGGTTCCTATTGATAAGCTTGTAAGCCAACTTGATCTCGTGAGCAAATTTAAGCAGCAAGTGCCGGTTGATCTTTCTGGTCAGCTAGAGTTGTCTTTACGTCACTTTAGCTATGCTCAACCATGGTGTGATTTCGCTGATGGTGATCTTGTTTGGAATCAAGGCATGATAGATTCCCCTATAGGGTCGATTGCGCCAGGGCCGGTGATTGCAAGTTTAAAATGTGCCAAACAAACGATTGATGTGAATGGCACACAAAATAGCAATCAAGTCAGCAGCCAGTTTAATATCAACTTAAACAAACAAGCTCAATATAAGTTAACAGCGTGGTTTAAACCGGGCGTAGAGTTTCCAGAATCAATGGGGAAACAATTGCGCTGGTTAGGCAATCCTAATGCTGAAGGGCAATATCCGTTTACCTTCTCAGGCAAACTATAGTTATTATTTTAGCGTGTATGCTTCATTCATCCACGTAACGCTAATGAGCTGAGTGCTGTGTATATCGATTATTTGAAATCATTGGCTGAAATGGTTAAGTAAAGGAGTAGTGAGATGGCAAAACAACAACCCCCTGAAATTTTAGCAACATCAGTGGTGGCAAAATCTCGCCTATTTACCATTGAATCATTGGATTTGCGTTTTTCTAATGGTGAGGAACGAATCTATGAGCGCATGAAGCCGAGTAACCGCGGCGGCGTGATGATTGTCCCGGTAACGACTCAAGGGGATCTATTATTGATCCGTGAATATTGCGCGGGCACTGAACGTTATGAGTTAGGCTTTCCTAAAGGTTTAATTGATCCGGGCGAAAATCCACAACAAGCGGGAAATCGTGAGTTAAAAGAAGAAATTGGTATGGGGGCAAATCACTGGACACCGCTCAAACAAGTCGTGTTAGCACCTTCCTATTTTTCAAGCACCATGACACTATTTTTAGCGCAAGATTTGTATGCTGAACGCCTCGCTGGTGATGAGCCCGAGGAATTAGAAGTTGTGCGCTGGCCGTTGCAGCAAGCAGAAGAACTACTGACTCATTTGGATTTTAGCGAAGCGAGATGTATTACTGCATTAATGTTAGCGCTCCGCGTCTTAGCTAAGGAGGCTTGATATGTCTCAGACAATATCGCCAAAAGATTTATCACATTTGCTTCCTGATGTTATTCAAATCGCGCGTGAAGCAGGCCAACGAATTTTAGAAATTTATCACAGTAAAGATTATCAATCCTTTGTAAAAGAAGATGATACGCCGGTTACCAGCGCTGATTTCGCGGCCCATAAGATCATTACTCAGAGGTTGCCTGAACTGACACCCGACATCCCTGTTTTATCAGAAGAAGCCGCTGATATCAGTTTAAAAGATCGGGCACAATGGGATCGATACTGGTTGGTGGATCCATTAGATGGCACTCAAGAATTTATTGCTCGTAGTGGCGACTTTGCCACTGTGATTGCATTAATTGAAAATAACCGTCCTATCATGGGAGTCGTATATGCCCCTGTTTCTGGCGTGACGTATTTTGCTTATGACGGAAAAGGCTCATGGAAAATTCCTGAAATGGATGAGCATATTCGGATCCATACCCATAAACATGAAACGGTAGATCAATCGATTTCAATTGCGATTAGCCGTCGTCAGAATATCAACAACATTACCAAAAAATTGTCTCCTGCCCGAAATTATGAGCTTGTTCCATTAGGATCGGCAGCGCTTAAAGCGTGCTTAGTCGCAGAAGGTTCGGTGGATTGTTATATTCGTTTAGGGCCAACTGGCGAGTGGGATACTGCTGCGACGCAATGCATAGTTGAAGAAGCTGGTGGTCGTATTTTGAGTACCGAGCTTGAACCTTTGTCCTATAACGAGCGCGAAACATTAGAAAATCCAAACTTTATCGTACTAGGCGATGAAAGCATGGATTGGCAAGAAATCTTGAACATGTGACTTAAACTTTCTTTCTCGTATTCAATAAAAAGCCCACTTCATTTTGAAGTGGGCTTTCGGTTTTATCGATAAACATCAATGATATTGATACTAGTTCGAAGTATATTTTGAGGCTATCAATATTGAGCATCGAAAATAGTGTAAAGCACCTTCATATGGCGCGTGGTTTACGGCATGCTTAAATTTATAATATATAAAATAAAATGAGTGTTGTTATTTCTTTGGCATCATCCGTATTAAGGTGTCATCTTTCACCACATAATGATGATACAAAGCCGCGATAGCGTGAATACCAATCACAAAGTAGCCAGTATTGGCAATCAACTCATGAATGTTTTTAATCGAGCCTGCCATATCTTTATCGGGTATTGCAATTGTCGGCATTGACATCCCTAGCAATGGCCAAGACTTGCCTGCAATGAACAACAAACTTATCCCCAAAATAGGTAAAGCAATAAACCCGAGATATAACAAGCTATGCGCTAGGTGTGATAGTCCAGTTTGCCATGCGGGTGGTGTCGGTGAAATAGCAGGGGAGGTGTGTTTCTTTTTTAGATAAACCCGTACTAGCATTAATATCAATACCCATATGCCCGTATTGAAGTGGATGATTTTGACGTAATCATGCCAAGGGTTAGGTTTCGGAATAAAGCCTTTCAGCTCAATTGCGGAATAAGTAATGGTGACTAATAATAATATTAACCAGTGTAGTACGATCTGAGGTTTAGAGTAACGCATGAGGTCATATCCCTATTTTAGTGTGTGGATTATGGACTATATAATGTGGGGATAGTGTTATTTTTACGCAAGTTTACGTTGATCTCGTTATATTTATTTTGGGATGTGTGATGCTTTTAATACCTATGGAAACAACAAAGCCGAGTAATTAAACTCGGCTTTGTTTTTGGACCGTAAATGCTTTGTCTTAAAACAAGAACATGTCGTTACATATAAGAGTGCTCACCCGATTCATGGTCTGTTGAATCTCGAACCGCGGTTAATTCACCTGGGAATTGCTCAATAAGTTGTTTTTCAATGCCTTCTTTTAGGGTCACATCAACCATTGAACAACCGTTACAACCACCGCCAAACTGCACTAAAGCAACACCAGAATCTGAAATGCTGATCAGGCTAACATGGCCACCATGGCTTGCCAGTTGTGGATTCACTTGAGTTTGAATTGCGTATTCAACACGAGCCATTAATGGTGCATCGTCATCGAGTTTACGCATTTTCGCATTAGGCGCTTTTAGCGTGAGTTGAGATCCCATCTTATCGGTTACAAAGTCAATCTCTGCATCTTCTAAGAAAGGTAGGCTAATTTCATCAACATAAGCATTAAAGCTACTGAAGTTAAGTACTAAATCAGAAGACTCAACGGCTTCTGGTGGACAATAAGAAACGCCACATTCTGCATTAGGTGTTCCAGGGTTGACTACGAACACACGAATATGAGTTTCATTCGGCTGCTGCTCAAGTAATTTACCAAAATGAGATTGGGCAGTATCTGTAATTGTAATAGTGTTTGTATCTGACACGGCTAATACCTGACTATTTTAGTGGGATTTTGTGGTTATTTTACTCTTCTTATTGTGATGATCCAGCCTCTTTTCTTACTATTTGTTAGAAATTTGATTTCAATTAATTGGAGTCGGTGATTTTAGGCGTTTTAATTATTTAGGTTCAGGCGTTCGGCATAAACAATACACATCAATTTTTTCGACCCCTGCTTTACGTAATGTTCGACAAAGTGGTTCAAGTGTACTGCCTGTTGTCACGACATCATCAATTAGGGCAACGTGTTTATTTTTGGGAGCCTGCATTAAAAAAAATACACCACGTAAATTTCGTTGGCGTTGTTTTTTATCTAACCCTTTTTGTTGAATGGTGGCGTGCTTACGACGAAAGACATGATTATTTAACGTGATTTTTTTGTTCTGAGATTGATATTGTTTTACCAACTGGAAAGCCAATGAATGACTTTGATTAAAACCTCGAAACAGTAATCGCTTCCAATGCATCGGGACTGGAATGCACTCGGGAGCTGGATTGGGGATTTGGCTTTTAAGTAAAGCTGCCAGATCATAAGCCAGCCAATATTGTCCATGATATTTAAAATCTTGTGCGACTTTACTGATTGGATACTGGTAACTATTAATGCAATAAAGGCGATCCCATGATGGAGGATCGGAAAGACATCGTCCGCATTGTTGTACGGTATGCAGTGTTGTTAACCCACAACGTTGGCAGCGAGGTTCTGTATTAATGAAGGCTTTGATGCAAGTGGAGCACCATAAATGAGAAAGTGCATGAGTGTCTTTATCTGCCGGTATCGTTAAGTGGCATAGTGCACATTGTCTCGGAAATAAATGGGGTAGATGGCGCGTAATTACGGAAAACCATGCACGAAAAAGAGTAATCATTGAGAGTCGTTTTTGATCTGAACATTAAGGGGTATAATCGTGCCAGAATCATGTTTGATTAATGTATGAATTTAGTAGTAGGAGTAGGGATGAGTGGATTGCACTGGCAGAGTCAAGGTGAAGGTCTGGATATTGTACTGATCCATGGATGGGGAATGAACGGCGCAGTTTGGCAACCTACGGTTGATGCGTTGTCGGTTAAGTTTAGGGTTCATAGTATCGATTTGCCGGGTTATGGGTTAAGCCACTCTCAAACCGCTCTGGATTTAGAGGATATTTGCCAGCAAGTGTTAGCTCAAGCGCCGGAAAAATCGGTGTATTTAGGTTGGTCATTAGGCGGATTAGTCGCCACTCATATTGCTTTGCACCATCCTGATCGCGTCCATAAACTCATTACCGTGGCGAGCTCACCTAAGTTTGCAGCGGAAAAAGGTTGGCGCGGCATTTTGCCTAAAGTGTTAACCGATTTTACCAGCCAATTAACCAGCAATTTTAAGCTGACGATTGAAGGTTTTATGATGTTGCAAGCACTCGGAAGCCCTTCGGCTCGCCATGATGTGAAGGCAATCAAAAAACAAGTGTTCTCTCGTCCTATGCCGGATCCTGAAGCCCTAAAGATTGGCTTGAAAATTTTATCTGACACCGATCTTCGCCCTGCATTATCGGATATCACCGTCCCTATGCTGCGTTTATACGGTCGCTTAGATGGTTTAGTGCCAAATAAAATTGCTGCTATGGTGTCAGAGTTAGCACCCACCAGTGAGTGTTATACTTTTCATTCTTCATCTCATGCACCGTTTATGACTGAGCATGAATTATTTTGTGAAAAAATTGAAACCTTTCTCGTGCAATAAAATGAGCGAATACTAATCTTGAATTTGCAATGTAATTCCTAGCTCTTTGATTAAATTATTAATTTCTTTGGGTGGGGCTTGATTGGTCACAATTAGGTCAATATCTTTAATGGTTCCTAAGTTGACCATTGCATTGCGACCAAATTTGGAGTGATCGATCGGTAAAAATACGGCGCGACTATTTTCGATAATCGCGCGTTTCACTCGAACCTCGTGGTAATCGAAATCCAATAATGAACCATCAAAATCGACACCACTTATACCTAATACGCCAAAATCTAGACGAAATTGAGAAATGAAATCTAAGGTCGCTTCACCGGTTACGCCACCATCTTTATTGCGCACTTCTCCACCGGCTAAAATCACTTTGAAATCAGGCTTACTCATCAAAATGATGGCGGCATTGATATTGTTGGTGACGATGCGTAATTGGTGGTGATCTTTTAATAACGCTCTAGCAACGGCTTCAGGTGTAGTTCCAATGTCGATAAATAAAGTAGAACCATCGGGAATGTGTTTTACCAGAGCTTCTGCAATGCGGTTTTTTTCATTCTGATTCATAACCTTTCGATCATTATAAGGGGAGTTTTCTGAGCTGTTAGTGAGGATCGCGCCACCATGATTCCGACGAATTTTATTAGCATCGGCTAGCTCATTAAGATCTCGACGAATGGTTTGAGGGCTAACTTCAAACATAGAGACTAAATCATCGGTACTGACATAGCCTTGAGATTTTACTAACTCAATAATTTGTTGGTGCCTTTCACTCGCTTTCACATAATGTTCCTTTTACGACGTGCTCTGATTGCGAAAGCAGTGTACGTGATAAGCGTAATGAAAGGCAATTTAGCATCATTCAATACCATCAAATAATGCTCAAACCGTTATATTTATCCCACCTTTTGAGCGCAATCGAACATGGCGTCAGATGTTACTGTGCTATTTGCCACTTTGTTTTCAATATACAAGCTCACTTGCGCTTGGATTTCAGGTGATAACATAATGCCAAGTTTTGTTCTACGCCATAAAATATCTGGTGCGCTGCAAGCAAATTCATGGCTGATTAAGTAATCAATTTCACATTGATACACGCCTTCGCCAAAATTCTGTCCCATTTGAGATTCCTGAGTCACCTCTTTCAACATCACCTTTGCTTGAGTTCCATACTGGCGACAGTAGCGTCGGATGGTTTTATTATTTAGCCAAGGATATTGCTGGCGAAGTTGCATACTTTGTAGGTTTTCATCGTATCCTTCTCCACCAGGTAAAATAGAGTCGGCGGTCCAGCTTCTTCCCATCTCAGGAAAAAAAGGAGCCAATTGCTTCATCGCCGATTCGGCTAATTTTCGATAGGTTGTTAACTTGCCACCAAAAATAGACAGAAGGGGCGCTTGTTCACCTTCTTGTTCGAGTGACAAGGTGTAATCTCGCGTGATCGCTTGTGGTGAATCGGATTCATCATCACATAATGGTCGAACACCGCTATAGCTTGATACCACATCATCGGCTTTAATTTGATGAATGAAATGTTTGTTAACCACGTCAATGAGATAATCAATTTCTGATTGTTCAATCGCTACATTGCGAGGATCGCCTTTGTATTCAACATCGGTGGTACCAATCAAAGAATAATCATCTAAATAGGGCGTTACGAACACAATACGGTGATCATCATTTTGTAGAATATAAGCTTGTTCTTCGTTGTGAACTTTAGGAACAATGATGTGTGAGCCTTTAATCAAGCGGATCCCATAAGGCGATTCTGCTTCGATGTTATCGGTTATAAAACTACGTACCCAAGGACCAGCAGCGTTCACTAATGCATGAGCGTGACGTTCAAAACGAGTGTTAGTACGTTTATCCAATAACGTCACTTTCCAAATGTCGCCAATGCGCTCTGCTTTTTCTACATGGCAATAGTTTTTGATTTCTGCGCCTTGTTGCTGTGCTTGTAATATATTTAGTAGCACTAAGCGTGCGTCATCAACCCAGCAATCTGAATATTCAAAGCCTTTGACGATGTCTTCTTTTAATACCTTAGTTTGACGAAAATCGACGCCATGGCTGCCTTTCAATAACCCTTCACTTTTCGTGATGAAAGGATTAGAAAAGAAAGACGGTTTACCTAAATGGTCATAAAGGAAAAGGCCGGCACGGATCATCCATGCAGGACGCAGAAATGGTCGATGAGGTAAACGAAAACGCATTGGTTTTGCAATGTGAGGGGCTTTTTTCAGTAACACTTCTCGCTCAGCTAGCGATTCTGCGACTAAACGAAATTCATAATGTTCCAGGTAGCGTAGGCCGCCATGGATTAATTTTGAACTGGCAGAAGAAGTAGCGGAAGCAAAATCGCTTGATTCATATAAACCCACTGTCAAATTTCTTCCAGAGGCGTCTGCTGCAATGCCTGCACCATTGATTCCACCACCAACGATGATGAGATCTAACACTTCATTTACATTTTCTTGCTTGTTCATCTTTAACCTCTGGTCGAATTTATAAAATAAATGTTCGTTCGAGCATTTTGGTTTAATTTACCTAAAATAAAATAACTGTCCAGTTAAATTTTCATGTTAAGTGCTATGTTTTTATTTATCCTTATGATTTATAAGTTGTTAACTGTATTTGGATGTGGTTTTTTATTTTTTGATCTTGCTTTTATTAGTCCTTCATTACTAAAGGTACAAATGTAAATATGTTTATTTTTTGCTCGAGTGATTAAAAGTATGAGCGTACGCACATTTATGGTGTTTGTTTGTTTACATATTATAAACATCTTGTAGTTTTACGTTCGAATTCTTCCAATAACAAAAGAATGGACGTTAACTATGGCTTCTCTACAAACAAATAAAAAAAATCAATTACTCGGAGAATGTATTTCGGAATTTATTGGCACAGGTTTGCTAATCTTTTTCGGTGTCGGGTGTGTTGCTGCTTTGGTATTGACTGGAGCGAGCTTCGGTCAATGGGAAATTAGTATCATTTGGGGACTTGGTGTTGCGATTGCCATTTATTGCACTGGAGGAGTGTCTGGCGCGCACTTAAACCCAGCAGTGACAATTGCATTAACGTTATTCCACGGCTTTGATAAAGGTAAAGTGCTGCCTTATATTGTGTCGCAAGTATTGGGCGCATTTTGTTCTGCAGCGTTGGTATATGGCTTATACAGTAATTTATTTACCAATTATGAACTCACACATGACATGGTACGTGGCTCTCAAGACAGTTTAGCGTTGGCTGGAATTTTTTCCACTTACCCTAATTCACTCCTCAGCTTTGGCGGGGCATTTGCGGTAGAGTTCGTGATCACCGCAGTATTGATGTTCGCTATCTTAGCGTTAGGTGATGATCGTAACGGCGCGCCTAATAAAGCAATGACGCCTTTATTAATTGGTTTATTGATCGCGATTATTGGTGGTTCATTGGGGCCATTGACTGGCTTTGCTATGAATCCTGCGCGTGATTTTGGACCTAAATTCTTTGCTTACTTAGCTGGGTGGGGTGACATGGCATTAACCGGAGGCAAGGATATTCCTTACTTCATCGTACCAATTTTAGCTCCAATTATGGGGGCCTCTTTTGGTGGGTGGTTATATCCGAAAGTGATCGCTCCTTATTTAGCCGCTAAAAATGAGCAGCCGAATGAGCCAGCAGAGAATGCACCTCAAGTGTCAACGAACGTATAAACATCACGATTAAATAAAAATTAAGAGATAAGGAATCATCATGGAAAAGAAATATATCGTCGCTTTAGACCAAGGTACAACTAGCTCTCGCGCTGTCGTACTGGATCGTGATGCCAACATTGTTTGTAGTGCGCAACGTGAATTTACGCAAATTTATCCTCAAGCGGGTTGGGTGGAACATGATCCACTTGAAATCTGGGCGTCTCAAAGCTCAACGTTAGTGGAAGCGTTAGCAAAAGGTGGTTTGCATTCTGATGAAATCGCAGGCATTGGGATCACCAATCAACGTGAAACTACTATTGTGTGGAACCGTAATACTGGCAAACCCGTTTATAACGCGATTGTGTGGCAATGTCGTCGTACCGCCAGTATTTGTGAAGAATTGAAAAAAGCAGGTCTTGAGGAATATATCCTTGAAAATACAGGCTTAGTTGTCGACCCTTACTTTTCGGGAACTAAGGTTAAGTGGATTTTAGATAACGTTGAAGGCGCTCGTGAGCAAGCTGAAAAAGGTGAACTTGCGTTTGGGACGGTGGATTCATGGTTGATTTGGAATATGACCCAAGGTCGTACTCATGTTACCGATCCAACTAACGCCAGCCGCACCATGTTATTTAACATCAATACTCTTGAATGGGATGAAAAGTTACTTGATGCGATGGGCATTCCAAAATCCATGATGCCAGAAGTGAAGTCGTCATCAGAAGTATACGCACAAACCAACATCGGTGGTAAAGGCGGTACTCGTATTCCTATTGCCGGTATTGCAGGGGATCAGCAAGCGGCATTATTTGGTCAAATGTGTGTTGAAGCAGGGCAAGCGAAAAACACTTATGGCACTGGTTGTTTCTTATTGATGAACACTGGCGACAAAAAAGTCACTTCAAAAAATGGCTTATTAACTACTTTGGCTTGTGGTCCTAAAGGTGAGGTGAGTTATGCATTGGAAGGTGCCGTCTTTATTGGTGGTGCTTCGGTGCAATGGTTGCGTGATGAGTTGCAACTGATCAGTGACGCGGCGGACACTGAATATTTTGCCACTAAAGTAGAGACCTCAAATGGTGCTTACGTTGTACCAGCATTTACAGGCTTAGGTGCGCCACACTGGGACCCGTATGCACGCGGCGCGATTGTTGGATTAACACGTGGTGTAAACCGTAACCACATCATCCGTGCAACGCTTGAAAGTATTGCCTATCAATCTTTGGATGTGATTTCAGCCATGCAGGCAGATTCAGGTATCAAACTTGATTTCTTAAAAGTAGATGGCGGCGCGGTAGCCAATAACTTCTTAATGCAATTCCAGTCAGATGTTTTAAATACCGAGGTGCAACGTCCTGTTGTAACCGAAGTAACCGCTTTAGGCGCGGCTTACTTGGCAGGTCTAGCCGTTGGGTTCTGGGGAAGTATTGATGAGTTAAAACACAAATCAGTATTGGATCGTTCGTTCCAACCGTGCGCCGATGATGGCAAGCGTGAACGCCGTCATAGTGGCTGGAAGCGTGCAGTTGAGTGTGCGAAAGGTTGGGCAGTTGAATAGAGAGGAATAACAGTTAAAAATCCTTAAAACAGAAATATAAACGACGAGCATAGAAGATAATAGCCTTGTTTCTATGTTCATTTTCACCTTAATAATCGAGGTCATTATGATCCATATTTTTAAGCCTAAAGCGCATATAGAGCGTTTGGCTGATGATAAAATAAGTACTACTTACACCCGTTTACGCTGGCAACTTTTTTTAGGCATATTTTTTGGCTATGCGGGTTATTATTTAGTACGTAAAAACTTCAGTTTGGCGATGCCATATCTGATTGAGGAGGGCTTTACTCGTGGGCAATTAGGTGTAGCGCTTTCTGCAGTATCTATCGCTTATGGCTTATCTAAATTTTTAATGGGTAGTGTATCAGACCGTTCTAATCCCAGATATTTCTTAACTGTCGGGCTGGTTATGTCGTCATTAATCATGTTGTGCTTTGGTTTTATGCCATGGGCAACAGGCAGTGTGACCGCTATGTTCATTCTGCTTTTCTTGAACGGTTGGTTTCAAGGAATGGGTTGGCCAGGTTGCGGTAGAACCATGGTGCATTGGTGGTCGAAAAAAGAGCGTGGTGAGATTGTTTCAGTTTGGAACGTCGCGCATAACGTGGGTGGTGGCTTAATTGGCCCATTGTTCTTGCTTGGTTTGTGGGCATTTAATGATGACTGGCGTTCGGCTTTCTATGTTCCTGCCTTTGCGGCGCTATTGGTTGCCTTTTATATTTGGATGACGGTGCGTGATACGCCTCAATCTTGTGGTTTGCCACCAATTGAAGAGTACAAAGAAGATTACCCTGAAGATTACAGTAAAGATCATGAAAAAGAGCTGTCAGCCAAAGAGATTTTCTTCAAGTTTGTGTTTAACAATCCAGTGCTATGGATCATTGCGGTGGCTAATGCCTTTGTGTATCTGATCCGTTATGGCGTACTTGATTGGGCACCGGTTTATCTTGGTGAGGTAAAACATTTTACGGTTGATAAATCTTCGTGGGCTTATTTCCTTTATGAGTGGGCTGGTATTCCAGGGACATTATTGTGTGGTTGGATTTCCGATAAACTATTTAAAGGAAAACGTGCTCCTGCTGGTATTTTATTTATGGTACTTGTCACCATTGCCGTGCTTGTGTACTGGTTTAACCCACCGGGACAACCTACCATCGATATGCTGGCCTTGATCACCATTGGTTTCTTAATCTATGGCCCCGTCATGCTGATAGGTTTGTATGCACTAGAGCTTGTGCCTAAGAAAGCAGCTGGTACTGCGGCAGGCTTAACCGGTTTATTTGGCTACTTGGGTGGTGCTGTCGCGGCAAACGCAATTTTAGGTTACACCGTTGATAGTTTCGGCTGGGATGGTGGTTTCATGGTACTTACAGCAGCCTGTGTGATTTCGATTATTTGCTTTATCGTGGCGCATTTTGGTGAAAGTAAATACCGTGGTGAAAATACTCCTAAATCTAAATTGAACTAATTAAAGACCGTTCATAAAAGGAAGCTTATTTTTATAAGCTTCCTTTTTTATAAGCTTCCTTTTTTATAAATTTAGTCAATTTGTCATGAAAAATTCACTGTGTATTATTTAATGTATCACTTTGAATATGCATAGTGTTTTTCTTTAAATAACCTGTTTTTATGAAATCAGTTTTTAAGGAATCTATATGTTTTCTACTCAACCTTTACTGAAAAAAATACAAAAAAGAGCCTGTTTATTGGGTTTAGCCATGGTATCAAATGTTTGTGTGCTGGGTGTTAGTTGGGCCAGCGATCCCGCTCAAATCGTGATTGCACATCGTGGTGCTTCTGGGTATTTACCAGAACACACCTTGCCTGCAAAAGCGTTAGCCTATGGGATGAAACCCGATTACATCGAACAAGATGTTGTCATGACTAAAGATGATCAGTTAGTGGTGTTACATGATCATTATTTGGATCGTGTTACCAATGTGGCAGAAGTCTTTCCAAATCGCACTCGAAAAGACGGGCGTTATTACGCCATTGATTTCACCTTGGCGGAAATTAAACAGTTAAAAGTAACCGAAGGGTTTGTGTTGGATGATTCCGGCAAGCCAAAAGCCGCATTCCAAGATCGTTTTCCTATTTGGCAATCTAATTTTTCTGTTCCTACCTTTGCTGAAGAAATTGAAATGATTCAAGGTTTAAATAAAACCTTAGGCTATAACGTGGGGCTGTATCCTGAAATCAAAGCGCCTGCTTTTCACCGCCATGAAGGAAAAGACATCAGCAAAGCGGTGCTAACCATGCTGAAACACTATGGATACATCAGTAAAAACGATAAGGTTTATTTACAGTCTTTTGATCCCATTGAACTTAAACGCATTGATAAAGAGTTGATGCCAGAAATGGGCATGGATCTCAAACTGGTGCAGTTGATGGCTTATACCGATTGGAATGAAACCATGGTGTATCAAGACGACAAATCAACGCCTTATAATTATGATTGGATGTTTGAAGACGATGGTATGCAAAAAGTCGCGCAATATGCCGATGGTATTGGGCCATGGAAACCAATGGTGATAGATGAAAAATCAACGCCTTCTAATATTATGGTAATGCCGCTGGTGGCACAGGCCAAAAAAGCTGGGTTGAAAATCCATCCTTATACTTTCCGCGCCGATGAAGGTCGCATTCCAAGCTACGCCAAAGATTTCAATGACATGTTGGATATCTTCTACAACAAGGCTAAGGTCGATGGCGTGTTTACAGATTTCCCAGATAAAGCCGTTGCGTTCGTAAATCGTTAAGTTCTGTAGGCGCATCTACACTTACTTAAACTGAGAGACGAATATGGTTTTGTATCTCAATCTGCCCTAACAAGTGAAGAGTGGCAGATTGAGATTTACCGTCAGCGCATCTAGGTTCACTTTTAAGTAGTATTAACAGTTATCTTTTCTTCCTGTACACCGGAATATTAATCTGAACTTTTAACCCACCTTCGGTTCTATTCGTTACTAAAATCGCTCCTTGATGCTGGCTAACAATACGTTTAATAATTGCCAGTCCCAGTCCCGCACCTTCACTGCTGCCACGTGCTGCATCACCTCGTGTAAACGGTTCGAATAGGGATTCAAGCTGTTGTTTATCTATTCCCGGCCCATTATCTTCAACGCAAACCCACACTAATTTACTGTCGGCGGTTATTCCGGTGGATACTTTTATCCAACCATTACCGTAGCGGATAGCGTTGACGATTAAATTAGACACCACGCGCTTGAGTGCAATTGCCTCACCTAATGCATGACGCAGTGAATTGCCTGTTACCAATTCAAAATCAACCCCATGTTTATCACGCTCAGCATTAACCACTTCTGTCACGATCTGATTGATATCGACATCATTATGGTCATCAATTTGAGCGGGTTTTAAATAAGCCATAAATTGACTAATAATATCGTTACACTCTTCGGTATCTTTGATCATGCTCTCGGCTAAATAATCATCTTGTTGTGACATCATTTCGGTCGCAAGTCGAATTCGGGTAAGCGGCGTTCTCAGATCGTGGCTAATGCCAGACATCAATAAGGCTCGGTCTTCTTCTAATGCCTTAATCCCTTTTGACATCTGATTAAAAGCTTTGGTTACCGCTAATATTTCCGATGATCCACGTTCAGGCAGTAGAGGTGGAATATCACCATGCCCAACTGTGATGGCGGCTTTTTCTAATGCCACCAATGGTCTATTTTGCAATCGAATAAAGAACCACATCCCAGCAATTAATAGTAAAGCGATCAGTAAACTATTACGGAAAAGAGGGGCGAAATCTTTTTCTTGTAATTCAGTTAGGGGAATCCGAACGAGTTTATTAGGCAGGGCATCAATTTTAAGCCATAGAACATAATTTTTACCACCCAGAACGAGTCTTGCTTCAGTTGGGGAGTTTACTTGTTGCGTCATGTCTTCACTTAAAAAATCAATCGGTGCCGCGTGGTTAAATTCGGCAGCTTCAGGGGAATTATTTGCATAAATGGAGACCCCTAATTCGGATAATAACTCTCGGCGAAAAGGGCGGTCACTCTCGTTGTTATCTTGTTGCATCTTATCTTCATCAAGCATGAGTTTAACTTCATGGGATAGGATGCGGTTGAACTGTTTTAAACTAGGTAATAAGGCGTAGTTAAACATGATTAAGTAAGATAATACTTGGCTAGCAATCAACAGGACGATTAAAAAGAAAACGGTTTGAGTACGAGAGCTACGAAGACGAAGCATGACAAATATCCAAGGTTGATAAAGTGTGAATGGCCGATTCGGTGAAGAAGGGGGTATTCTCGATTTCTGGAGCCATCCTTAGCGCCAAAATTTTAGTTCATATTTACTAATGTATATTTTACTAGCACCTAATTTCTAGGGCTAGTAAAGGTAGACTTGTCGTTATTCTTTTTTACCGTCAGGCACAAATACATACCCTAAGCCCCAGACGGTTTGAATGTAACGAGGGTGACTTGGATCTTCTTCTAACATACGACGTAAGCGTGAGATTTGAACATCGATAGAACGTTCCATCGCTGAATATTCACGGCCACGCGCCATGTTCATTAGTTTATCGCGCGACATTGGCGTTCGTGCATGATTCACAAGGATCTTTAGTACTGCAAATTCACCTGAAGTAAGTGGCATCGGTTCTTCACCACGGAACATTTCTCGTGTACCAAGATTTAGCGTGAACTCACCAAACTCAACAATTTCTTCATCAGAGCTTGGTGCACCAGGTGCTTCGGTCGATTGACGGCGTAAAACCGCGCGTAAACGAGCCAGTAATTCCCGAGGGTTGAATGGCTTAGGGAGATAATCATCAGCCCCAACTTCAAGCCCCACAATACGATCAATTTCATCGCCTTTTGCGGTTAGCATTACGATAGGTAGTTGATTATTATCGTGACGTAGACGACGGCAAATCGATAATCCGTCTTCACCCGGCAACATGAGATCAAGTACCATTAAATGGAAGTTTTCGCGGGTTAGCAAACGATCCATTTGCTCAGCGTTGGCAACACTGCGAACTTGAAAGCCTTGTTCTGTTAAATAACGCTCTAGTAATGAGCGCAGGCGAGCATCGTCATCGACCACTAATATTTTATAGTTCTCTTGCATTTTATCTGTCTCGCATTTTTTAAAGGCTTACCGAAGTTTAAAGGCTTACCGAATGAGTTTTCCATCATGGCAAAACATAGGTAAAGAATAAAATAGAATCTGAGTTTTAATATAAAGCAAATGTAACGGAACATCTTCTTTTTATCATCGTTTTATACATTGAAAATAGTCTAATATTAAAAAAGTTGCCTACAATACTTTTATTTAAACACTGTCCAAAATAAAGACAATATAGATAACCTTAGTTGATATTGAACAAGTGAATTATTTTTGCTGGGAGTATTATTGGTGCGAATGGATTTTTCGTGCTCTTTGTCACATGATTCTGAGCGTATTAATAGTAAGGGTATTTGATGAAAAAGTTAATCTTAGCGACAATTTTAGCGGGTGCATTTGCAGTTACAGGCGCTCAAGCGGAGACTACACCGGTTATGTTTTCTAGTGTGAATCATTTCAATGCTCCTGCAAAAAATGAAGTGAAAGGTGTAAGGGTCAGTGCACTGCACGGCCAAGTGGATAAAGTCACTGGCTTAGATTTATCATTAGTCGGTATGTCTGAAACCAGCGATACCGTTGGTGTGAACATTGGTTTGCTAGGCGCTAACCGTGTCAAATCAAGCATGACCGGTGCATCTTTTGGTTTCTTCAACTGGCATGAAGGTGATGATGTTGGTGCTAACCTTGGTTGGGTGAACGTCACCAATAATGTTAAAGGTGCGAACGTATCGCTGGTTAACTATTCTGAAGGTAAAACCATGGTTGATGTCGGTGCGGCGAGTATTTCTGATAACTCAACAGTACAAGTTGGTCTTTTTAATATGACTAAAAAAATTGATGGTGTTCAGATTGGTCTAATCAATTGTGCGGAGAATGGTTTCTTACCGTGTTTCCCTATCATTAACTTTGCAAAATAAAATAGCCGTTTGTAGTGATTAGGTTGATGTAACCGAGCAGAGTGTATGCTCGGTTTTTTTATTGATAGCGAATGTTGTTCACAAACCATTCTTTGTCACCTTCTGGTGTTTTTACGACCACTTCATCGTCCACTTCTTTCTTTAATAAAGCGCGTGCCATTGGTGAATCTATTGATATGTATTCTTTCGCATCACCATAAATTTCTTCAGGGCCAACTATCCTAAATTTTTTTACTTCTCCTACTTCATTTTCAATCTCCACCCAAGCACCAAAAAAGACTTTTCCATCTTGTTGAGGGGAATAATCAACAATCGTGACTTCGGGTAAAAACTTGCGTAAAAACCGCACCCGACGATCGATCTGGCGCAGTAAACGCTTGTTGTATTGGTAATCTGCATTTTCGCTACGATCGCCTAAGCTTGCCGCCCAAGTGACGATCTTAGTGATTTTCGGTCGCTCTTCATGCCATAAATGGTCATGTTCAGCTTTTAGCTTATTGTAACCCTCGCGGGTGATCAGTTTGGTTTTCACGCAAGTATCCAAATGGTTTGCTTTGCTTATACCCATCTTACTTGAAGCTGCAGTTTTGTTGGCTACGTTCACTCATCCCAATCACTTAGACTAGCTAAGCTCATGGGGCTTCGTTTACTTGCCGCCTTACTGCAACTTCAATTACTTTGAGTATATAAATTAAAGCTTAGAAACTAAAAATTTAGAAGCCAAAGTTTAGAAATTAAAGCTTTTTGGCATCACAATCAATGCTCTGTTACTAAAAGCGTCATTATTCAGTTAATTCCTAAGCCTATTGGGATTAATCACTTGCCCCTGTGTGGATTAGCTTGCAGAATCGGTGGCAATGCCCATGAAATATGAATGTAAGAAGAGATGCCCATGAGCCAACAGAATCAAATTTGTAAGATTATCGCCCAAGAACTTAACGTTCGACTTGAACAAGTACTGGCTACCGTAACCTTGATTGACGATGGAAATACTGTGCCATTTATTGCGCGTTACCGTAAAGAAGTGACGGGTGGGTTAGATGATACCCAACTGCGTAATCTGGATAGCCGCTTAAGTTACCTGCGTGAATTAGACGACCGTCGTCAAACCATTCTTAAATCGATTCGCGAGCAAGAAAAGCTGACTCCTGAGCTTGAAAAAGAAATCCTAGCTACTGACAGTAAAACTCGCCTTGAAGATCTTTATTTGCCGTATAAGCCAAAGCGTCGAACGAAAGGCCAAATTGCGATTGAAGCAGGGCTTGAACCTTTAGCAGATGCACTTTGGTCGAACCCACAGCTTGATCCTGAAATTGAAGCGGCTAAATATATTAAAGATTCCATTGCCGATACCAAAACCGCACTCGATGGTGCGCGTGCGATCATCATGGAACGCATGGCAGAAGATGCCAACTTGTTAGACAAAGTGCGTACTTACTTGCAAAAAAATGCTGAGCTACAGTCGCGCGTGATCACCGGTAAGGAACGTGAAGGTGAGAAGTTTAAAGATTATTTTGAGCATAATGAGCTAATTAGCCGAGTGCCATCTCATCGTGCGTTGGCAATGTTGCGTGGTCGTAATGAAGGCTTTTTACAGTTAAATCTTAATGCTGATCCTGCGCAAGAAGATAGCGTTCGTGGATCGTATTGTGAAACCATTATCGCGGATCATTATCGAGTTCACTTCAATCAATCCCCCGCAGACATGTGGCGCAAGCAAGTGATCAGTTGGGCATGGCGGATCAAAATTTCCATGCACCTTGAAACCGAATTAATGGGCGCAATGAAAGAACGTGGCGAGATTGATGCGATTGAAGTCTTTGCCACTAACTTGAAAGATTTATTGATGGCTGCTCCTGCTGGCCCTCGTGCCACGCTAGGTTTAGATCCTGGTTTACGCACCGGTTCAAAAATTGCGGTAGTCGATGCAACAGGTAAAGTGCTGGCGACCGATACGATTTACCCTCATCAACCGCACAATAAAATTGAGCAATCTGCTCGTGTGATTGAGCAATTAGTGAAGCAACATAACGTTGATTTGATTGCAATTGGTAATGGCACCGCTTCGCGTGAAACTGACACTTTTGTAGCGGATATTATTAAGCGCGGCAATTTAAAAGTACAAAAAATTATTGTCAGTGAAGCGGGGGCCTCGGTGTATTCTGCATCTGAATTGGCAGCCAAAGAATTTCCTAATATGGACGTGTCGATTCGTGGCGCAGTCTCGATTGCACGTCGTCTGCAAGATCCATTGGCTGAGCTTGTGAAAATAGATCCCAAAGCGATTGGTGTCGGTCAATATCAACATGATGTTAGCCAAAGTATGCTGGCTAAGCGTTTGGACGCAGTGGTGGAAGACTGTGTAAATGCGGTTGGTGTGGATGTGAATATGGCCTCAGCAGCATTACTGACTCGCGTGGCTGGACTTTCAACCGCGATGGCGCAAAACATTGTTGATTATCGTGATGAGCAAGGGCGATTTGAAGCGCGAACAGCACTTAAAAAAGTCCCACGTTTAGGGCCAAAAGCATTTGAACAATGTGCTGGTTTCCTTCGGATCATGAATGGTAAAAATCCATTGGATGCTTCGTCGGTTCACCCAGAGGCTTATCCTTTGGTTAAAGCGATAGCAGAAAAAAATGGCAAAACCGCGAAAAATATTATGGGCGACAGTGATTTCTTGCGTAACTTACACGCCACGGATTACACCGATGATACCTTTGGACTACCAACCGTTACTGACATCATTAAAGAGTTAGATAAACCCGGACGAGATCCACGCCCTGAGTTTAAAACTGCTACCTTTGCTGACGGTGTTACGGAAGTAAAAGATCTCGAAATAGGGATGATATTAGAAGGTGTTGTGTCGAATGTGGCGAACTTCGGTGCATTTGTGGATATTGGTGTGCATCAAGATGGTTTGGTTCATATTTCAGCTTTAACCGATCGTTATGTAGCAGATCCGCGTGAAGTGGTGAAAGCCGGCGATATCGTAAAAGTGAAAGTGATGGAAGTGGATATCCAACGCAAA
Source organism: Vibrio sp. S17_S38 (assembly GCF_014694375.1). GTDB lineage: Bacteria > Pseudomonadota > Gammaproteobacteria > Enterobacterales > Vibrionaceae > Vibrio. The sequence continues at coordinate 1,381 of NZ_JAAUWW010000019.1, read as the reverse complement.
CGTATAGCACTAACGATGCGTTTAACTGATGAACCGGGTGAGCAGAATAGTCAACGTGGTGCGAAAGCGGATAACCGTAGTTCAACCACTCGTCATCAACCATCTAAAAATACAGCACAACGTAATAATCGCTCATCAGCACCCGCTGAAAATGCGGCGATGGGCGGTGCGTTTGCAGCGGCATTTGCCAAAGCGAAGAAGTAGATCTGACTCGTTATTAAAAAGCGAGATATGAAAATATTGTCATCCCAAATTGATCGTACCCTAGATTTGGGATGACAGAACTAACTTTCGTCATCCTGAATAGTGAGGTACGAACGTAGTTCAGGATCTTCTACCATCAAGTAAGATTTCAACATGTTGTTGGAGATCCCAAACAGCTCGTACCTCACTTTTGGGATGACAGAGCTAAATCCCCGTCATCCTGAATAGTGAGGCACGAATGTAGTTCAGGATCTTCTACCATCACATAAAATATCAGTATTTTTTGGCGATCCTAAACAGCTCGTACCCTACTTTTTGGATGACGGAGTTAAATTCCCGTCATCCTGAAAAGTGACGAAGGATGCAGCTCAGGATCACCTACTGCTAGTTTGAATTTCAACATGTTGTTGGAGTTCCCAAACAGCTCGTGCCTCGATTTTGGGATGACGGAGTTAAATTCCCGTCATCCTGAAAAGTGACGAAGGATGCAGTTCAGGAGCACCTACTGCTAGTTTGAATTTCAACATGTTGTTGGAGTTCCTAAACAGCTCGTACCCTACTTTTTGGATGACGGAGTTAAATTCCCGTCATCCTGAAAAGTGACGAAGGATGCAGCTCAAGATCACCTACTGCTAGTTTGAATTTCAACATGTTGTTGGAGTTCCCAAACAGCTCGTACCTCACTTTTGGGATGACAGAGCTAAATCCCCGTCATCCTGAATAGTGAGGTACGAACGTAGTTCAGGATCTTCTACCATCAAGTAAGATTTCAACATGTTGTTGGGGTTCCCAAACAGCTCGTGCCTCGATTTTGGGATGACGGAGTTAAATTCCCGTCATCCTGAAAAGTGACGAAGGATGCAGCTCAGGAGCACCTACTGCTAGTTTGAATTTAAACATGTTGTTGGAGTTCCCAAAACAGCTCGTACCTCACTTTTGGGATGACAGAGCTAAATCCCCTTCATCCTGAATAGTGAGGTACGAACGTAGTTCAGGATCTTCTACCATCAAGTAAGATTTCAACATGTTGTTGGAGTTCCCAAACAGCTCGAGCCTCGATTTTGGGATGACAGCGTTAAATTCCCGTCATCCTGAAAAGTGACGAAGAATGCAGCTCAGGAGCACCTACTGCTAGTTTGAATTTCAACATGTTGTTGGAGTTCCCAAACAGCTCGTG
>NZ_JAAUWW010000018.1 GCF_014694375.1 Vibrio sp. S17_S38 | reverse complement strand
AAGAGACGTTTAAATAATGGTGCGGTCGGAGAGACTTGAACTCTCACACCTTACGGCGCCAGAACCTAAATCTGGTGCGTCTACCAATTCCGCCACGACCGCAAAACCGTGACTAGAAACGAGAAAGCTAGGTTTCTAGTAGCTCGATATTAAATGGGTAAGTTAATTGGATAAACTTACTTATCGAGTTGCAAGTCTCAACGAATCAAAACTTGTATAAATATGGTGGCTACGACGGGATTCGAACCTGTGACCCCATCATTATGAGTGATGTGCTCTAACCAACTGAGCTACGTAGCCATTTTGTTACTGATTAACTTTGTGAGCCAGAGAGTATAACGAACCATTCTCTGAACTTCTAGCTTCGAAGTATCGAAACTTTTAAATAATGGTCAGGCTGCCTGAAAATGAAATCAGGGAACTCTTTTGGTATTGTCATCAAAAGCCAATTGCTTATCAGACTCACTAACCACTTTAAATAATGGCTGGGCTACCTGGATTCGAACCAGGGAATGCTGGCATCAAAAGCCAGTGCCTTACCGCTTGGCGATAGCCCAACAGACGAATCAAGAAGATATGTTATCAAGAGACGTTTAAACAATGGTGCGGTCGGAGAGACTTGAACTCTCACACCTTACGGTGCCAGAACCTAAATCTGGTGCGTCTACCAATTCCGCCACGACCGCAAAACCGTGACTAGAAACAAGAGCATAAAACTAAGTTTCCAGTATCTCGATATTAAATGGGCAAGTTAATTGGATAAACTTACTCATCGAGCAGCAAATTTCGACGAATCAAAACTTGTATAAATTTGGTGGCTACAACGGGATTCGAACCTGTGACCCCATCATTATGAGTGATGTGCTCTAACCAACTGAGCTACGTAGCCAATGAGGTTTTCACCTCTTTCTGTTGCATAAACTCTGCAACGAGAACGGAGCGCATTATGCGGATTAGGGCCGCGAGCGTCAATAGTTTTTTTGAATAAATTGCCCAAAATGAATCGTTCGCATTTTTTTTAAACAAAAAGCACTATTTGTAATCAATAACACAATTTATCGCTGTCGATTCTTTATATATTTATTGATATCAGCTTTGAATAGAAAGAAAAAAGCCAGCGAACTATTCACTGGCTTTGATTTGAATGTTTTATTTATGGGCTACGAACTAGACGTTAAAACGGAAGTGAACCACATCACCATCTTTCACGATATATTCTTTACCTTCTAAGCGCCATTTTCCTGCTTCTTTTGCTCCGCTTTCACCTTTAAATTGAATGAAGTCGTTATAAGCGATCACTTCTGCGCGAATAAAACCTCTTTCAAAATCAGTATGAATTTTACCAGCGGATTGTGGTGCTGTTGCTCCGATTGGAATTGTCCAAGCACGAACTTCTTGCACACCTGCGGTGAAATAGGTTTGTAAGGTTAATAACTCATAACCAGAACGAATGACACGATTTAGACCAGGTTCTTCGATACCAAGATCTGCTAAGAACTCATCACGATCTTCTTCGTCAAGTTCAGACATTTCAGATTCAATGGCAGCGCAAACTGGCACAACCACCGCATTTTCATTCTCTGCATATGCACGTACTTGATCTAAATATGGATTACCTTCAAAGCCATCTTCACTTACATTGGCAATGTACATGGTTGGTTTTAGAGTTAAGAAGTTTAAATAACCAACGGCTGCTAACTCTTCTTTATTTAGTTCAACCGAGCGAGCCATTCCGCCTTCGGTGAATACAGGAAGCAGTTTTTCTAGCACTGTAATTTCAAATTTAGCGTCTTTATCGCCACCTTTTGCTTTTTTTGCTTGACGTTGGATAGCGCGTTCACAGCTATCTAAGTCGGCAAGAGCAAGCTCTAAGTTGATGATTTCGATATCTTCAATTGGCGAAATTCTACCTGCAACGTGAATGATGTTTTCATTCTCAAAACAGCGTACAACGTGACCGATAGCGTCAGTTTCACGGATGTTTGCTAGGAATTTGTTACCAAGTCCTTCACCTTTTGATGCACCAGCAACAAGTCCGGCAATATCAACAAATTCCATTGTGGTTGGAAGAATGCGTTTTGGATTCACGATTGCTGCTAATGCATCAAGACGAAGATCAGGAACAGGAACGACACCGGTATTAGGCTCAATGGTACAGAAAGGGAAGTTAGCCGCTTCAATACCTGCTTTAGTTAGTGCGTTAAATAGAGTGGATTTACCTACGTTTGGTAAACCGACGATCCCACATTTGAAACCCATGTTATAAACCTTCTTTCATTCGGCACGATTGCCGACTCTGTCATTTGATTGTTTTGCTAAATACAGCTTTATATAGCGGATCTATTCAGCTTTAAACGTATGTAAGCGATTTTGTGCTTTTGCTAAATCATCTTTAAATAGCATGTCTAAACTGCGTACGGATTCATCGACAGCAGCATTAAGCAATTCTTGTTCTTTGACTGGCGCTTTTCCAAGTACATAACCAGCGACGCGATCTTTATGTCCAGGGTGACCAATACCAATTCGTAAGCGATAAAATTCTTTATTATTAGCTTGTTTGGCAATGATATCTTTTAAACCATTGTGTCCACCATGGCCGCCACCTTTTTTAAATTTAGCTACACCGGGTGGGAGGTCAAGTTCATCGTGAGCGACCATGATCTCTTCAGGTAATATTTGATAAAATTTTGCGATGGCCGCAACCGACTTTCCCGATAAATTCATAAATGTAGTAGGGATAAGAAGACGTAAATCCTGACCATGTACCATCACTCTTCCGGTTAATCCAAAAAATTTACTTTCTTCTTTTAGATTTATGTTGTGCACTCGGGCTAACTCTTCTACTACCCATGCTCCAGCATTATGGCGAGTTCTGTCATATTCCGGCCCCGGGTTAGCAAGACCGACAAGTAATTTGATTGGTTGAGTCAAGGTATGCTCTCTTTGCAAATTTTAAAAGCGCGGCATGATAGCATATTTTTTAAAAGGGTGGGCAGAGTGGCGGATAATAAAAAACCACTTTACTAATAGGTAAAGTGGTTTCTATTTTCAAGCATTGAATATTTAACGATTAGTTCTAGTTAAACATTGCCGAGATTGATTCTTCGTTGCTAATACGACGAATTGCTTCAGCTAGCATGCTTGATAAAGTAAGTTGCGTTACTTTACCTGTTGCTTTCATTTCATCAGATAAAGTAATCGAATCAGTAACGATGACTTGGTCAATAACTGAATTCGCGATGTTTGTTGCGGCATTGCCAGAGAACACAGCGTGAGTTGCGTATGCAAATACACGTTTAGCGCCACGTTCTTTTAGGGCTTCAGCTGCCTTACATAATGTACCACCAGTATCGATCATGTCATCAACAATCACACAATCGCGACCTTTAACATCACCAATTAGGTTCATTACTTCAGAAACGTTAGCGCGTGGACGACGTTTATCAACGATAGCAATATCGGTGTCATCTAACATTTTGGCCGTTGCGCGAGCGCGAACAACACCACCAAGATCAGGAGAAACAACCACTGGATCTTCTAGGTTACGAGATTTCATATCTTCCATAAGCACTGGCGTACCAAAGATATTATCGACAGGAACATCGAAGAAACCTTGAATTTGCTCGGCGTGAAGGTCGATAGTTAAAACGCGGTCAACACCGACGTTAGAAAGGAAGTCTGCAACAACTTTCGCAGTGATTGGAACACGAGCTGAACGGACACGACGGTCTTGACGTGCATAACCAAAATATGGAATGACGGCGGTAATACGGCCCGCAGAAGCGCGGCGCATTGCATCGATCATAACAACTAATTCCATTAAGTTGTCATTGGTTGGCGCACAAGTAGATTGGATGATGAATACATCACTACCACGAACATTTTCATTGATTTGTACTGCAACTTCACCGTCAGAAAAACGGTTTACAGTTGCGTCACCAAGGGAAATGTACAGGCGATCTGCAATACGTTGGGCTAGTTCAGGTGTGGCGTTACCAGCAAATAGCTTCATATCAGGCACGGTGGAAACCTCGGGTTGCGTCCAGTTTTAAATTGAGTTGTGGTTGGCTTGTTTATAGTCAGCCAAAGTCTTATGGAGAGATGAAATATTCATTCCCTTAGCGATAAAGCCAAAGACACTATTTGAATTCTGTTGAGCGTTAAACTTATCTAAAGTCTCTTGTGCTTGTTGCTGAGTATCGAATTCAGCGAAAAGACAAGAGCCTGTACCAGTCAATCTCGACGGCGCGTATTGTAGCAGCCAAGAAAGTTGCTTAGCAACCTCCGGATACAGTAAAGTCACAATTTTTTCGCAATCGTTTTCGTAAGGTTGTTGTAAAAGTGTTGTAAGCTCTTGCTTTGGCGTATTTCTAGTCAAGTCTGGATGAGTGAAAATATCCGCAGTCGCAATATTGACATCCGGTTTTAAAACTAAATACCATTTTTCTTGTGGATGAGCAGGTTCAAGTTGTTCGCCAACCCCTTCAGCAAAAGCTGCTTGTCCTCGAACGAATACAGGGACATCCGCTCCCAACTTTAATCCTATTTCAGCCAAAGTATCGATATCAAAATCGAGTTGCCATAAATGGTTTAATGCCACCAAGGTAGTTGCTGCATTTGAAGAGCCGCCACCGAGTCCACCGCCCATGGGTAAAATTTTATCGAGTTCAATATCAGCGCCCAATGTCTTTGGATCTATATCGCCTGCTTTCTTTGCCTGTAGGCGTAAAGCATTAGCGGCTTTCCAAATAAGATTCTGTTCTAACGCGACGCCTTCGATCTCTGGGCTAATGGTTATGTTACCCGTTTGATTAATGTGAAAACGTAAAATGTCACCAAAGTCGATAAACTGAAATAAGGTTTGCAGGTTATGGTAGCCATCACTGCGGCGAGCTGTGATATACAAAAATAAATTTAGCTTAGCAGGGGATGGCCACTCTATTGATTCCTGAATGCTTGGTTGATTCAGTGAGTTTACATTTGACATTAAAATACCCACTTGTTGATCACTATTTTAATTTTGGTTTTATCTTGCTGTAAGAATAATTGACTTGGCAGCATGAGATCATTCTTTACTGGTGTCATTTGAGCTGAGTAAGTTAGATAATTGAGTTGCCAGTTCTGGTTATCGAGGTTTTTCTCAAGGCTTGCTAGCGTATTAGATTCATTTAATGTAGTGCGGTCTGCATCGGTAGGCAGGCCTTTAATCCAGTCGGGGAGCTGTGATACTGGAATGCTGAATCCTGTCAATTCATTGATTAGTTGGTTGGCTTGTGGAGCTGTGCTTACTCTGCCATCGGATGTCGTTATCATTGAGCCACTTGGTAGCATTTGTAGCGTCATCACTGTTTGACCCAAAAAAGTCAGCAGTTTTAATTCATCATAATTTGAGGCGTGGGTTAAAATAAAATTAAGAGATTGTCGGTGGTTGGGATCTTGATACCCGATTTTTCCTGTTACTTTGAATTTGTCTAATTTTGTAAGGTTTTGTTGATGTTGCTTCCAATCAACATGGTAAGTGGCTTCTTGTTCTGGTACTGAGCTACAGCCCACTAATACCATGGTGATAGTACAAAGTATGAGAGTGGAAAAACGGCGGAATGCGTGATGAATAGACAAAAGGAATCCTTACTCTTTTATGAATTTCAGCGCAATTGTAGCATCTTATCGATGAGCCATTCAGCACAAATATCTGTCGATTGTTGCTAATACGGTGTCTAGCCCTTTCATTACTGCGGCCCATCAAGTAAAATTGCTGGCTCATATCACTATTTTTTAGAGTATTCCCACTACATGTCTTTGCTTGCTATTGGTATCAATCACAATACAGCGTCGGTTGAGTTGCGAGAAAAAATTGCATTTTCACCTGAGAAACTGTCTGAAGCGCTAGCTCAGATGGAGGCAAGTCATGCCATTAAAAGTGGTGTCATCGTTTCAACTTGTAACCGCACCGAAATTTATTGCGATTTAAGCAAAGGGACGAGTAAAGGTCACATTATCGATTGGTTATTAGAGTTTCATCAAGTTGACCCTGAAAGTCTAATGTCATCTATTTATAGTTATGAAGAACAAGCCGCTGTTCAGCACCTTATGCGGGTAGCATGTGGACTTGACTCATTAGTACTTGGTGAGCCACAAATTTTAGGTCAAGTAAAGCAAGCTTATGCGTCTTCAGTTGAGCTAAAAGCGGTGAATGGATTGACTGAAAAGTTGTTCCATAAAGCGTTTTCTGTTGCGAAAAGAGTCCGTACTGAAACGGCGATTGGTGGCAGTGCTGTTTCTGTTGCTTATGCGGCTTGTATGCTTGCGAAGCAAATTTTTGAATCGATGAAAAATGTCACTGTATTGCTTGTGGGTGCAGGTGAGACTATCGAATTGGTTGCCAAGCATTTATCATCGACCCATTGTAAAAATATCATTGTCGCAAACCGCACGATTGAAAGAGCTAAATTGCTGGCTGATCAATTTGATGGTGAAGTTATTACTCTTTCTGAAATCCCCGAGCATTTATCTAGAGCCGATATTGTGATTAGCTCAACTGCGAGTCCGTTGCCTATTATTGGTAAAGGGATGGTTGAGACCGCATTAAAAAAACGTAAACATCAGCCAATGTTGTTAGTTGATATTGCTGTGCCACGTGATATCGAATTTCAAGTTGGCGATCTTAATGATGCCTATCTATATAGTGTGGATGATTTACAAGGGATCGTAAGTAAGAATATGGAACAGCGTAAAGTTGAAGCCATTCAAGCCGAAGCGATTGTAACGGAAGAGAGTGCGGCCTTTATGATGTGGTTAAGATCACTACAAGCCGTGGACAGTATCCGAGATTACCGACAACACGCTAATGAAATTAAAAGTGATCTATTGGAAAAAAGCCTAAATGCGCTTGCTGCAGGTGGTAATCCAGAAAAAGTATTACGCGAGTTAAGCAATAAATTGACCAACCGATTAATCCATCAGCCGACTCGTGCCATGCAAGTTGTGGCAGAGCAAGGCGAGCCAGAAAAATTAACTGTTATACGCCAAAGTTTAGGTTTAGATGAACTTTAGCTGTGCTCAAGCACAGATTTACGCAATTAACAGCCCCCATCAATAGCAACATTCACAGTTAAGATAAAATTATGAAATCGTCAATTTTGACCAAGTTAGAAACTCTAGTTGAGCGTTATGAAGAAGTGCAGCATTTATTAGGCGATCCTGGTGTGATTGGCGATCAAAATAAATTCCGTGCGCTATCAAAAGAGTATTCTCAATTAGAAGAAGTAACAAAATGCTTTCAGGCCTATCAACAAGCACAAGATGATCTCATTGCTGCCGAAGAAATGGCGCAAGAAGACGATGCTGAAATGCGCGAAATGGCACAAGATGAAATTAAAGAAGCAAAAGCGGCTATTGAGCGTTTAGCTGATGATTTGCAAATTTTGTTGATTCCAAAAGATCCAAATGATGACCGCAGCTGTTTCTTAGAAATTCGCGCTGGCGCAGGTGGTGATGAGGCCGGTATTTTTGCGGGTGATCTATTCCGCATGTACAGCCGTTTTGCGGAGAAAAAAGGTTGGCGTATTGAAGTGATGAGTAGCAATATTTCAGAGCAAGGTGGCTTTAAAGAAATGATTGCTAAAGTCGTTGGTGATGGTGCATTCGGTGTGTTGAAATTTGAATCTGGTGGCCACCGTGTGCAACGTGTTCCCGCGACAGAATCTCAAGGTCGAGTCCATACTTCAGCTTGTACTTTAGCGGTAATGGCAGAAGTTCCTGAAGCTGAAATGCCAGAAATCAAAGCATCCGATCTTAAAATTGATACTTTCCGTTCATCGGGAGCGGGTGGTCAGCACGTTAACACCACCGATTCTGCTATCCGTATTACCCACTTACCAACGGGTACGGTGGTTGAGTGTCAAGATGAGCGCTCACAACATAAGAACAAAGCGAAAGCGATGACCGTGTTAGCGGCTCGTATTACTCAAGCTGAAATGGCGAAGCGAGCGGCTGAAGTGTCGGATACTCGTCGTAATCTACTTGGTTCAGGCGATCGTAGTGACCGTATTCGTACTTATAACTATCCACAAGGCCGAGTATCGGATCACCGTATTAACTTAACTTTATACCGCCTAGCCGAAGTCATGGAAGGGGACCTGCAAAGTTTGGTCGATCCTGTTATTCAAGAATATCAAGCGGATCAACTTGCGGCACTTGCTGAACAAAATTAAGTTAAGCTGAAAACTAAGTGAAAGAGAGCTAAGTTAAATAGATAGCTAGGTGAAGTAGACAATAAGTGATAATCCATGAACTCGATTGAATGGCACCTTAAACAAGCCACCCAAGCTTTAAAAAGCAGTGGTAGTGATACACCCTCGTTAGATGCGGCGGTATTAATGTGCCATATTCTCGATAAGCCTCGCAGCTATTTATTAACGTGGCCAGAGCGTGAGTTAACGCTCGAGCAACAGCATAAGTTTGATGCTTTGCTACAACAACGTATTGAAGGTAAACCAGTCGCCTATTTAGTGGGAGAGCGAGAGTTTTGGTCTCTGCCATTAGAAGTATCACCCTCAACTTTGATCCCACGCGCGGATACTGAGCGTTTGGTGGAACTGGCTTTAGATAAAATTGCGTTATTAACTGAACGTAATATTAAAGGCGATATTTTAGATTTGGGTACAGGCACTGGCGCAATAGCACTGGCTCTTGCATCCGAGTTGCCATCGCATACGGTGATAGGTATCGACTTACAGCCAGAAGCACAACAACTGGCGACGCGTAATGGCCAAAAATTGAATTTAACCAATGCTCACTTTTTACAAGGTAGTTGGTTTGAGCCATTAAGTGATGTAACTCAATTTGGTTGTATCGTCAGTAATCCACCTTATATCGATGAGTCCGATCCTCACTTGGTTTTAGGTGATGTTCGTTTTGAACCATTAACAGCTTTGGTGGCAAAAGAGAAAGGTTTAGCGGATTTACGTTATATTGCCGAACACTCTCGCCAACACTTGCATCATGGAGGCTGGTTACTGATGGAGCATGGATTTGAGCAAGGCGCTGCGGTTCGAAACATACTTACTGAACTTGGTTATCATCAAGTTAGTACTGAAAAAGATTACGGAAATAACGATCGAGTAACGTTAGGTTGCTGGTCTTAATTAAGATTCGCCTAAAATTATTTGAATTACTGGAGAAAGGAAAATCATGCTATACATGTCATTGAAGCATATTCATTTATTATCTATTGCGTTAAGCGTTTTTTTGCTGACATTACGCTATATTTTGATGATGATGGATTCATCGGTGTTGCATAAAAAGTGGTTAAAAATAACGCCACATATTGTTGATACCGTGCTACTGGCCAGTGGTATTGCACTAATTTTTATTACGGGATTTATTCCGTTTACTCCTGCTGCCCCTTGGTTAACAGAAAAAATCACCTGCGTATTAGTTTATATTGCACTAGGTTTTGTGGCGTTGAAATTGGGTAAAACTAAATTGATTCGTAGCATTGCTTTCTTTGGTGCATTAGGTTGGCTGTATTGGGCAGCTCATCTTGCCATAACTAAGGTGCCTACTTGGTAATGTCTAGTGAATTTTTAGAAGAAGATGGGACTGAAATAGACGAAATGGATCTGTTTGAGCAAGATTTAGATGAAGTCAGCCTGTTGGAAGGCGCGATTGAATTGAACTCCTTGATTAACCCATCATCAGATACTGCTTGGATAAAAGCCTCTTTAGAGCAAATGTTCACTGAGCTAGAGCAGGCTTTAGCTCACTCAAGTGATTCATTGAATGATACTGGTGACATTCCAGCAGATGAAATACGTGACCAAGAAAACGATCAAAAACGAAAGTTTGAAGACTTTGTGCACTATTTTTATCATCAATGGGAATTTCAAGGGGATCATGAAACCTTCTTTGACTCACAAAATACATTTATTGAAACCGTATTAAAACGTCGTAAAGGCATCCCTGTCAGTTTAGGGGCTTTATTGCTGTATTTTGGTGAGAAATTAGGTTTCCCGATGGAAGGGGTAATGTTCCCTAGCCAATTTATCATCAAGCTAAAATGGGCTAATGAACCTGCGTTATATATGAACCCTTTTAATGGTGAGTATTTAACCAAATCGATATTGCGCGCTTGGTTAATTGGTTATGACGGTCCATTAGCACGATTGCAATCAAAGCATTTAATGGAGACTGACAATCCAACCGTTCTTGGAAGATGGCTTGCAGTGACCAAAGGTTCATTGATGCATGAAGATGATTATTCAATGGCGTTAGAATGTGCCAATATTGCGCTTAGCTTTGCGCCTGATGATCCTTATGAAATTCGAGATCGAGGCTTTATTTATCAGCAGCTCGAGTGTAATCAAATGGCAGCTGAAGATTTCCAATACTTTATTGATAACTGTCCAGAAGACCCTTCAATAGAAGTGTTAAAGGTTCAGGTATCTGCGTTAAATCGCGAGCAAACCACCATACATTAATGTCTAAGATATAAATCTTGATTGACGGAGTAAAAGTTATGCAACAGAAAATCGTACAAGTGGGTGATATCCCTGTCTCGAACGACAAACCATTTACCCTTTTTGCTGGCATGAATGTGTTGGAATCTCGCGATCTTGCTATGCAAATTTGTGAGCATTACGTAAAAGTGACCGAAAAATTAGGCATTCCTTACGTTTTCAAAGCTTCGTTTGATAAAGCGAACCGTTCATCTGTGCATTCTTACCGTGGTCCAGGTTTGGATGAAGGTATGAAAATTTTCCAAGAGTTGAAAGATACTTTTGGTGTAAAAATTATTACTGATATTCACACTGAAGCTCAAGCTCAACCTGTTGCCGATGTCGTAGATGTGATTCAACTTCCTGCTTTCCTTGCTCGTCAAACTGATCTTGTTGAAGCAATGGCAAAAACGGGCGCGGTGATTAACGTGAAAAAACCACAATTCATGAGTCCAAATCAAGTTGGTAATATCGTGGATAAATTCGCGGAATGTGGCAACGATAAAATCATTCTTTGCGAGCGCGGATCTTGCATGGGTTACGACAACTTAGTCGTAGATATGCTTGGCTTTGGCGTAATGAAAAAATCATCAAATGGTAGCCCAATCATTTTTGATGTGACGCATTCACTACAGATGCGTGATCCTTCTGGCGCTGCTTCTGGTGGCCGCCGTGAGCAAACCGTTGAGCTAGCAAAAGCTGGTTTAGCGACAGGGATTGCGGGTTTATTTATTGAAGCGCATCCAAACCCTGATCAAGCGCGTTGTGATGGCCCATCAGCATTACCATTGGATAAATTAGAACCTTTCCTTAAACAAATGAAAGACCTTGATGATCTTATCAAAAGCTTTGCTCATATTGATATTCGTTAATTTCGATTAAACATATTCATCATCAAATCCAGTGATTTAGGTCGCTGGATTTTTTTTATCTCTCATCCGTAGCTTATCGCTTTGTCCTTGTGATCGTCTTACCAAAATTTTGTGCTGAAGATACCGAAATGAATGAAATGGTTTAGACTATTCTCATTACCTTGAGAGTTAGGTTTTACTTTTGCGTTATCCATTTTTAGTAGGTATTTACAATGAAACAGTTTGTATTTAAAGCATCAACGATTGCACTCGCGGTCGCTTCTCTTGCGGCATGTTCTTCCCTTGGCACTTCATCGACTCAACATCAATGGTTGGCGGATAAGACTTATAAACTTACAGTTCTTCATACTAACGATAATCATGGTCGCTTTTGGCAAAATGAAGATGGTGAATATGGTATGTCGGCACGTAAAACATTGATTGACGGTATCCGTCATGAGGTGGAAGCGGAAGGTGGAAGTGTTTTACTTTTCTCTGGCGGTGATATCAATACTGGCGTTCCAGAATCGGATTTACAAGATGCAGAGCCTGATTTTAAAGGTATGGATAAGATGGGTTACGATGCAATGGCGGTTGGTAACCATGAGTTTGATAACCCACTTTCGGTATTAATGAAGCAGCGTGATTGGATTAATTTCCCAATGTTATCGGCTAATATTTATGATAAAAAAACAGGTAAACGTTTATTCAAACCGTATGAGATTTTTGATGAGCAAGGAATCAAAATTGCTGTCATTGGTTTAACCACGGAAGATACGGCTAAGATTGGCAATCCCGAATATATTGGTGGTATTGAGTTTAGAGATCCTAAAGCAGAAGCTAAAAAGGTGATTGAGCAACTTGAAGCTCATGAAAAACCAGATCTTATTTTTGCTGTGACCCACATGGGACATTACGATAATGGCAACAGTGGAATTAACGCGCCGGGTGATGTCACACTAGCTCGTTATTTACCAAAGGGCGAGTTGGATATGATTGTAGGTGGTCATTCACAAGAACCTGTGTGTATGGAGTCAGAGAATCATCGTAAATTGGATTATAAACCGGGTGAATCTTGTATCCCTGATCAGCAAAATGGCACTTGGATCGTACAAGCCCATGAATGGGGTAAATATGTTGGGCGCGCCGATTTTGAGTTTAAAAATGGTCAATTAAAGATGGTGAGTTATGACCTTATTCCGGTTAACTTGAAGAAAAAAGTAGATGTGAATGGCAAGTCGGAAAAAGTATTTATACAAAATGAAATAGCGGAAGATGACGAGTTGCATCAATTCTTAAAGCCTTATCAAGAAAAAGGCCAAGAGAAGTTGAATGTAAAAATTTCTTATACCGATGGCAAACTTGAAGGTGACCGAAATGTGGTGCGTTATAAGCAAACCAATTTGGGTCGTTTGATTGCACTATCACATATGAAACGCATGAACGCTGATTTTGCAGTAATGAATTCTGGTGGTGTTCGTGATTCGATTCAAGCTGGCGATATCACTTATAAAGACGTATTGAAAGTGCAACCGTTTGGCAATATCGTGACTTATATTGATATGAAGGGCAGTGATGTGCTTAATTATCTCAATGTAGTAGGAACTATGCCTGTGGATTCAGGGGCTTATGTCCAGTTTGCAGGTATCGCAATGACGGTTTCTAATAACAAAGTGAGTGATGTGAAAATTGGTGGCAAGGCACTCGATCCTAATAAAATGTATCGCTTTACGGTACCAAGTTTTAACGCCGCTGGTGGCGATGGGTATCCTAAAATTACCGATAAAAAAGGGTTCGTAAATACTGGCTTTGTTGATGCTGAAGTATTAAAAGATTATTTGGAAAAACATAATCCAATTAAAGTGTCAGACTACGAGCCGAAAGGTGAAATTCAATATCAATAAGTGAAATTTAATTGCTATTGAAGCGACGATAGTTTGTTAACTGACTAAGCAGTGTCAAAATAGGGCGCTGCTTTTTATTGATCACAATTCGTTTAAATAAATATCTTCAAGGATTGAACCATGACACCTGCTATCAATCTTGCTAAAAAGAAAAAAATTGTTCATACCGTTCATCAATATACCCATGATCCAAAAGCCGCGAGCTATGGATTGGAAGCGGCAGAAGCATTAGGCCAAGATCCGGCTCAAGTATTTAAGACTTTATTGTTTTGTTTAAATGGCGAAGCTAAGAATCTTGCGGTGGCGATTATACCAGTGGAAAACAAGCTAAATCTTAAACAAGCCGCGAAAGCCGCAGGCACTAAGAAAGCCGAAATGGCAAATCCTGAGATCGCACAAACGGTAACAGGTTATGTGGTGGGAGGTATTAGTCCGTTAGGTCAAAAGAAAGCCTTGCCGACGTTTATCCATCAATCGGCGCAACAGTTTGAGACGATTTGTGTTTCTGCTGGCAGGCGTGGCCTAGAAATTGAATTAAAGCCGCAGGATTTAGCAAGCCTAACTAGGGCTGCATTTGTTGAATTATGTGGGGAGTAAGCGTGGTTCTATATTAGAGATGAGCGAGCGGTTGAGGATAATTGGTGAGCCTTCGTTAAAATCTAAGCCCTCGCATCTTGTTCGCAGAGGCTCATGTGCGGGGGCTAGATTCTGTAAATTGCTTAGCTAGATTTTGCCTCAAAGCTATTGAGAGCTTACATGTCGAGAACCCAGTTAGTCGCATAAATCACGAACAGAATAAGAAGAACCAGAATGACTGGGAGGCCAATCATTAGTGTTAATTTTTTCGTGAGACTTGGTTCCTCAAAGACTACGCCTTCTGCTTCTTTCACTCTGCGCTCTTCATCAAAATGCCATTTAATAGCGTAGTAGCCTCCAATACCTAATACAATAAGCTTTAAAGCACCAGCAACGTACGGAAAGATGTCACCCCAACTGCTGTCCATTATCTATCTCCACCAAATGAAATTTTGCTTTTGTGCTAGGCCTTTGATTTAGGCGTCCATTTTTTAATAGTGCTGCTATTTGAATTACCAAAGCGAGAGCTTTTTGCGGCTGGTTTACTTGGGGTTGAGCCGCTTGGTTTATCTTGGTTACGACTGCGATTACCACCAGAATGCTCACCTTCTTTATTTAGGCGCGCTTTACGTTCAAACTCACCTTTACCGCGGTAAGTTTTAAACTGTGGCTGTTGCTCACTTAGCTGCTCACGTTGTTTGGCAAATTCACGTTCTTTTTCAGCTCTTGCTTGTATACGGGCATCGTGCAATTTAGCATCAGTAGCTTTGGTTATCGTATATCCGTCCGCATCTACCATTGATGCTTCTTCCGTACCCACAGATCCTTCAATCATGTCATGAATCTCTGCTACTTCGGCATCGGTTAAATAACGCCATTTACCATTTGGTAGACCATCTATAGATATATTCATAATACGCACGCGACGTAATTTATACACATCGTAACCTAGCGCTTCACACATGCGACGGATCTGGCGGTTTAAGCCTTGAGTCAACACCATACGAAATGAAAAATCAGTTTCTTTGGTGACCTTACATGGCAAAGTGATGGTATCTAAAATCTCAACGCCCGAAGCCATTTTTTCAATGAATTCAGCCGTAATAGGCTTATCAACGCGTACCACATATTCTTTTTCATGTGAGTTACCCGCTCGAAGGATTTTATTGACGATATCGCCATCATTAGTCATAAAAATCAAACCATCAGAAGGCTTGTCCAAGCGGCCAATTGGGAATATGCGTTTATGATGACCGATAAAATCGATGATATTGCCTTCAATATGACGCTCAGTCGTACAAGTAATACCTGTAGGCTTATTTAGTGCGATATAAATTGGTTTTTCTTTGCTTCGCACAGGTTTGTGGTCAACCATAACTTCATCGGTCGGCAGAACTTTAGTTCCCATTTCAGGAATCGAGCCATTAATCGTGACGCGGCCTTGATCGATAAGTTTATCGGCTTCACGGCGGGAGCAAAAACCAGAGTCACTGATGTATTTATTTAAACGAATAGCAGAAGGAGGCGTTGTCATATTGATCTCTCTTTTGACGTTTCACAACGGAAATACTTAAACGAATAATATTATTTGTCGTTTAAGTGGAATTAGGCGCTGGAGTTTAACAGTTTGTGTTAAAAATAAACAGATTAACTCATGCGTTTTTGATGACGCTCGCGGTTGTCGTTCTTCATTTCAGGGCTTTTCTTAATCAACACATAAACGGCACCAGAGCCACCATGAAAAGGTTGGGCACTGTGAAAGCACATGACATCGGCGATTTGTTCTAACCAAGTCGCAAGATAGCTTTTGATTAATGCAGGAGGATTAGAACGTTCTCCTTTACCATGAACAATTAGTACACTGCGAGTATCTAAACGTTGAGCTTGGCGTAAAAATGAGAGCACGTCATCCCTTGCTTGTGTCAGGGTGCGGCGGTGTAAATCAAGCTTCGCTGTGATTGGGTATTTGCCTAAACGTAATTTCCGAAATACCCCATCTTGTATCCCGTCTTTTTTATATTCCAAAATAGCGTTAGGTTGCAGCATCGGCGCATTATCTAAAGAAAGATATTCGTCATATTGATCCGAAAGTGATACTGCTGCAAGGCGACGAGCAAAATGAGCTTCTGGTATTAACGGCTCTTTAGTGCGAATGGTTGTATCTTGTTCGATGGGTTTTACATCGCTCATCATTTGCTGGAATAAATCTAAATCGTTATCGTCATTCATATTATGACTCCATTGAATGAGAGTTATGTGTAAATTATAGCGACTTGGTGACATATGTGAATGCATCTTGATTAGTAATTAATCGATTAAATTTTATTTTTGAATTTATGAAATTAATTGAGGTAAAGACCTTGCTATCGTTAATTAAATCCGTAATATACGCATCTCAGTCAGCAACAAGTTGTTGATTGGATCTCGGTGAATAGCGCAGTTTGATAGCGCATCTCGGATTTTAGGAATAGCGGAGCAGAGGGAGACCCTCAGTTTGGTAACCTAATAAATAGCAACAATCTCGGTGAATAGCGCAGTTTGGTAGCGCATCTGGTTTGGGACCAGAGGGTCGGGGGTTCGAATCCCTCTTCACCGACCACATTTGAAAAAGCCACTCAATTGAGTGGCTTTTTTGCGTTTAGAGCTTAGTGAAAGGCTTTTTAGAATTTTATTATTCCCAGCTTGCTAATAATTTTGTTAAAAGCAGCTCCATTTCTTTTTGTTCTCGAATCTCTAAGCATGAAAATTTTTGATGGCGTGACTGCTTTATCTTATCCAAAATATTTTCAATATGTTGTAAACCTAATGGTGTTAATTGAACCAGTTTACTACGCTTATCTTCAAGGTTATCTATTCGATGAATCAGAGCAAAATCTTCGACTCTTTTGAGAACTTTTGTTAATCCACCGGAGCTAAATAACATGGTTTGATAAAGCTGAGTGGGACTTGAAATGTAAGGTATCCCTTGACGGTATAGACTGATCAAAATACTGAAATCGGCTTGTTGAAGGTTATATGGATCCAAATATTGTTGAACATCTGCAGCTAAATGATCAGAGAGCCGATGAATGCGTAATATGATTTCTTCATAGGATAGTCGTTGTTTTTCCTTGTCAGTTCCTAAGGAAAGTAATGTAGAGACAGGAATTTTGGTCGTCATGATGTTTTACCTTAAGAGGTTATTTAATCTATCTTGCTAGAAAGATAAATTAAGGTTACCATTTTGTTATAAAATTTCTAGAGGTGAATATGTCAAAATCTATTTCAGCGTCCTTGATAGTGCTGTTAGCAAGCGTGTTTGCGCTGAGTCCATTTTCAATCGATACTTACTTGCCAGCAATACCCACTATCGCTTCCGATCTCAATGTTGAGATCAATTGGGTCGCGATGACGGTCAGTTTATATGTCTTTGGCCTTGCAATTGGCCAGTTGTTGGGTGGTCAATTTTCAGATAAATACGGCCGTCGTATCGTAATGATGATCGGGTTGATCATTTTTGCTTTGGGTAGTGTAGCCATTTCATCCGCGCAGTCTATACAAGTACTGTGGGCGTGTCGTTTTATTCAATCAATTGGTGGTGGTATTGCTATCGTCTGCGTTCCTGCTTTAATTCGTGATAATGCGGAAGGGCGAGAAGCGGCACGTTTATTTTCACTGATTGCTTTAATTATGATGATCGCGCCATCGATTGCACCGTCTGTAGGCACGTTAATTTTAGCTTTATTAAATTGGCACTTTATTTTTATCTTCTTAGGCATATTAGGTTTTATCTTAGCGGTTTATGCTTTTTTTGTGGTACCCAAACCGGTGGTAAAAACTTCCCAGAACACACCTAAGCTAATGTCTTATTCTGAGGTGTTACGACAAAGAACCGTATTCGGATATTTATTAGCACTCGCGTTTGGTTTTAGCGTTATGCTGATTTTTTTGACGAACTCTCCATTTGTGTACATGGAATATTATGGTGTATCAGAGAAAGTATTCTCGATACTTTTCTTAATGAATGTCTTAGGGCTGATTACCATTAATCGACTTAATAGTTATTTGTTGAAAAAACATGGTCCAGCGGTTTTGTTGGTTCGATTTATTCAAATGCAACTTTGTGGCGCGGTCATTCTGTTGTTGTCAGTGACACTTTTTCCGCAGCATATATATGGCGTCGTTGCTGGTTTTATCATTATGGTGTCGGCGAACGCAGGAATTATGCCAAATACTAATGCATGTTATTTGCAGTATTTTAAACATAACTCAGGTAAGGCGGCGGGCTTATTAGGTTCCATGCAATTTCTTACTGCTTCTATTGTGAGTGGATTGGTGGCTTATTTTACTCAGGGTAACTTGTGGCCGGTTGCGATTGGGGTAGTGCTGGCGAGCGCAATTGCTTTATGGGGGGCTTGCGATGGTAAGAAAAGACTCAATGTGTAGTTGTCCATTTTAAGTTTTGGGAAATGCTCCCCCTCAATTTATTAAAGTCAGTGCATAGTGGTTTCAGGTGAGACTGCTTTGCTTTCTTTGTTTTTAATGGTTTGGTTAAGCACCCAGACATTTATTTGTCATGATTTAGGCTTATTCTGTTTGTCTGATTTATTAATTTACGATTTAGAGGAATAAATGAATAAGAAAATTATCTCGGTGATGCTTGGGGTTATGTGTTTGTTTACACCGTCATCATACGCAAACGATGTAAAAGTAGGTGATGTTGTCAATGTCAGTTTGCACGAACTTATTCCAACTCAGCCTTCGGTTGGGTATGACCAAATCATGTATAAGCTCGGTCGTTATCAATTTGATCGTGAGAAAATGTTTGATGAGGTGTGCGAAGCGAATGGCCAAAAGGGTATGGGAAAAATTTCTGCTAATGCAAACCCGAATAATCCATCCAGCTTTACTTGCCAGTTAGCTGTAGGCAAGCGTAAACAAGATATGAAAACGGTGGTGATTGCGCCAGATGGTGATTATTACCTCACGGATGGTCATCATACGTTTAATGTTTTTTATGAAATGCCAGAAGGTGGCGCGGACTTTCATGTCAATGTCGTTGTTGCGAAAGATTACCGTGATATCAAAGGAATGGATAAATTTTGGACGCAAATGCAAAAAGATGGCAATACATGGTTATTTGACGTGAACAGTAACCCTATTGGTTATGACCAGCTTCCTACATCATTAGGCATCAAACATTTTCAGAACGATCTTTACCGCTCTCTTATGTATTTCACTCGTGGCGTGAGTTGGGATAAACCAGATAAGCCGGTACCATTTTTGGAATTTTATTGGTCTCAAGAAGTTCGTAAAAAAATAGATGCCACCATTTTCAATTTAAATTCTAAAGATGGTTACGCTAAAGCGGTTAAAACGGTGAGTGAATACATCTTAGCGGTCGATACGACTGACGTTGGTGGATCGAATTTATCAGCTAAGCAAATGGGGCAATTCAACGCCTACGATAAGAAAGCGTTTAAGAAATTGTTTAAAGACGATGGCAAGATTGATTATCTGCTGCGTTATAAGGCCACACTATCGGAAAAGCCTTCTCAGTAAAGGCAGTTATTACCTAAAGTAATTGGAGTTGCAGTGAGGTGGTAAATAAGCTTAGCCAACAAGATTGCAGCTTCAAGTTAGGTGAGGTTAATCTTATTGAGAGTCTTGTGTTTTGATGCAAGACCCTTTTGCTTTTCTTTGCTACTATACGCCCACTTTTTTCTTCGATGACACCTTTATGCTTACTTCAAACACTCACCTTACTCAGTCTTATGTCGCTATTGGTTTAACCAATCCTAAAAGTCCTTCAAATGTAGGGGCAGTGATGCGCGCAGCTGGGTGTTATCGTGTGGATGCGGTTCGGTATACGGGAGTTCGTTATGAAAAAGCAGTAAAATTTCATACTGACACTAAAAGTGCTGCCCGTCATATACCGCTAAATGGTGTGGATCAAATGCTAGCTGATTTAGATGCTGATACTAAAGTTGTGTGTGTGGAGTTGGCAGAAGGTGCGACACCATTACCTGCTTTTGTACATCCTGAAAAAGCGATTTACGTGTTTGGCCCAGAAGATGGCAGTATCGATCAAGCTGTGGTATCAAAAGCGGATGCGGTGGTTTATGTGCCAACGGTGGGATGCATGAATTTAGCCGCCAGTGTTAATGTTTTGCTTTACGATCGCTTGGCAAAGTCAGCGCAAGTTGAAATGGGCGATGAGCTAATTAAGCAAAGCCGCGATAACCGTAATCATTTAGTTGTGAAGTAAGTAACGTATCTTCGCTTTACTCAGCGGTTATTCAAATGAGCAATCAGTGCTGACAGATTGGGTTATTTGTTTCACTTGATAGCCTTGTTGTTTAAGTAAGTCTATTACGCTATTTGAACCCAAAAAGTGCATCGTACCGACAGCGATAACATAGCGACCTTGTTTCGAAATAAATTCAGGACTAATCAGTTGTTTTACCCAACGCTGGTTTCTATCGATGAGTAAAGCGTGGGTGGTTTTGTCATCCCATTCTGTCGCGTTTAACATCTCATTTAACTTGTTTGAATCACCTGCCTGCCAGCTTTCTAGCATACACGTATAAAAATCTTGTCCTTGCTCCCAATTATCGAGAGTGTCGAGAAGTAAATCTTTACCATCATTAGGCAGGTTTTGCAGTAGATCGAATTGCTCTGTTAAGGTTTCAAAACTTAATAGTGGGATACCTTGTTCATCTGCTTGCTGCATCAACATGCTATCAACACCTAACTTAGGCTGTAGTTTGAGTGCTTTGTAACTTTCATTTTCAAGCGAAATAGCCACAATCCAAGGTGGAAGTTTTGCTAGAGCATCAAAATCAAGACTCAGTTGTTTGGAAATAATTTCTAGTTGATTTTGTTGTTGAGAAGAAAGATAGGCTTTCGTTGGCGTAGCATCCGAAAAATCAAGGTGTGGCATTGGTTGATTAATATCAGTCTCGACGATCAATCCATCACTATGGGCTAAAAACTGATTAAGTTGATGTGGAAGCGGGTACATGCTGGCTTGGCCAATATGTACTGTCCCTATCAGCATTAAGGTTTGCTTATCTTTGGTTGCTTGCCAAATTAATGGTTCAGCTTGAACACTGGCAACTTGGCTACCGAGTAGGCAACCAAGAAGGTAGTAGGGCAATTTGAACCATTTCTTCATTGTTAATTCTCTTTAAGATTTCAACTCTTATCAATCCAATCTTATTTATTTCGACTTGGTTTAAATAAGCGTAATCGGTTGGCGTTGCTGACGACGGTAATCGAAGATAATGCCATGGCAGCACCCGCAAAAACAGGGCTTAACATAAAGCCAAACACAGGATACAACACGCCTGCGGCAACCGGAATACCTAAAGAGTTATAAACAAACGCCCCAAATAGGTTTTGTTTAATGTTGTTAACAGTGGCTTTAGATAATTCAATAGCATCGACTAAGGCCAATGGGGAAGAATGCAGTAATGTCATCTGCGCACTTTCAATCGCTACGTCCGATCCACTTCCCATTGCTATGCCAACATCGGCTTGCGCTAACGCAGGTGCATCATTAACGCCATCGCCGACCATCGCAACTTTGCACTTTTTCCCTTTTATCGTTTCATTTTGTAGCTCTATGATTTTTTCTGCTTTTTGCTCGGGTAGAACTTCTGCAATCACATGGTCAATATCAAGCTGTTTACCAATGGCCTCAGCCACTTTTTGATTATCCCCCGATAAGAGAACGACTTTGATATGTTGATTCTTTAGGGCCTTAACTGCTTGCTTGGCATCATCGCGTATAGGATCTGAAATACCCATAACGGCGACCAGTTGACCATCGAATGCTACTGAAATAGGTGTAAAGGCTTGTTGTTCAAACATAGCTAACTGAGCTTCACCTGCACTGATATCAATATTGTTTTCGCGTAAATAGCGTGGGCTACCAATATAAACAGTTTTGCTATCACCATTATTTTGAATATTTGCTTGAACACCTAATCCGCGTTCAGCTTTAAATGCGTTTATATTGATTTTTTTATGAATATCGAAGCTAGGTTGTTGTTTTATGTATTCACAAACGGCTTGCGCTAAAGGATGCTCAGATTGAGATTCAATGTGATAAATCGCAGTCAAGATGTTGGATTGATCATGCTCATCAAACATGTTTAATTGCTGAACACTTGGTTTTCCTTGTGTCAGTGTGCCTGTTTTATCAAATACTACTGTATTAATTTGGCTGGCCGTTTGTAGTACTTCAGCATCTTTAATTAATACGCCAAATTCCGCTGCTTTACCAATGCCGACCGTCACTGAAAGTGGTGTGGCTAAACCTAATGCGCATGGGCAAGCAATGATGAGCACGGTCGTGGCGACCACTAGCATATAACTGGCTTGTGGCGTTGGGCCGAAAAAATACCAAACTACAGCGGCAAAAATAGCAATACACACCACCACTGGTACAAACACTGCGGAGATTTTATCGGCGAGTTTGGCCAGTTGCGGCTTACTGCTTTGGGCTTGGCGAACCATCTTGATAATGCGAGCAAGTGTAGTGTGAGATCCAACCATCGTTGCTTCTACTATTAAGCTGCCATCTTGGTTAATCGTGCCAGTAAAAACGACATCATCAATTTGTTTATGGGTTGCCATTGGCTCGCCAGTGAGCATGGATTCATTAATATAAGACTCACCTTGCACAACTTTACCATCGACAGGAATTTGTTGACCGGGGCGGACTCGAATGTGCATGCCTGCGGTAATTTTTTCGACTGCTAGTGTAGTTTCTGATCCCTCAATAATAACGATTGCCGTTTTTGGTTGAAGATCGATTAAAGCTTGTAGTGATTGAGTGGTGCGTGCTTTGGCTTTTGCTTCAATATAATGACCAAGCGAAATTAAACCAATGATCATGGCGCTGGCTTCAAAATATACATGTCTTGCCTGCGCTGGAAACCACATCGGAATAATGACAACGAGCATGGAATAAAACCACGCCGCCCCAGTACCTAATGCGACTAGCGTATCCATGGTTGCGCGTTTATGTTGCAGTGCTTGCCACGCATTGGCGAAAAATGGGCGTCCAGCAGTGGCCAGTAACCACAGGCAGAGTAACCCTATCGCGCCCCATGTCATTTGATCCATGGTATTACGGATCATCATGTTGCCACCAAAAACACCCCAAGCCATTAATGGAGCTCCGATCACAAGCCCTGCAATCGCATTGTTTTTATTGGTTTTTAAGGCTTTTTGGAAAGTGGCCTGTTGCTGCTCGCGCATACTCGCTTCATCGATAACGAGTTCTGCTTGATAACCTGCTGCGTGAACGGCGTCAATGATGATTTGAGTCTCATCAATCTTAATAGAAGGCGCAGTCACCCAAGCGGTTTGTTCCGCCAGATTCACTTGAACTTTACTAACGCCATTTACTTGTTGGATGGATTTTTCAACCGACGAGACACAACTGGCACAAGTCATACCAGAAATAATAAAATGTAAGCTAGTTTCAGTATCGTTATTGTCTCGGCTGTGCTGAATTTGAGGCTCTGTTGTTAATTTATCTTGTTTAGAACTCGAACCTGGTTCAATGATTGCGCTTTTTTCAGGGATGGGTTGTTCGATAATAGGCGGTTCAATAGTGAATTCTTCAACTAGTTTTGCTTGATAACCAATCGCTTCTACTTGTGCAATGACATCGGTACTTTCTACTTTTCCGCGCAAAGTAAGTGTTGTTTTGTCCACTTGAAAGTCATCTATATTATCCCATTCGTCAAACGCTGTTTTTAGCTTAGCGACACAACGGCCACAACTGAGTCCAGATAAAGAGAAGTTCAGTTGTTGCGATGCGTAATAACCTAGCGAATCTAACGCTTGATTTAACGTCGATAAGCTGGCCGAACTCGCAACTGTAGCTTCAGTTGGGGTGATGTTTTTTACTTGAGTATTAGGCACTGAGTTTAGAGCGGTTTCGGCTTTACGTGCGCAGCCCATACAATTCAAACCAGTCAGAATAAGTTGATATTGAAACATAGATAACGTCCTTAAATAACAAACTAACCACACTATAAACCTTCCCATCGCGTCATGGTCAAGCATGTCTTCCACTTTATTTACTCTACTTCCATCATCTAAATTACTGCTTATTTAATAAGGTGCATCAACGCTACTTTATCTATTGGTGAATTCATATTTAATGACTCTGAATTTGTTTAACTTATTGAATATAATGGTTATTGACGTTTTTGACAGTGAAAATTCTGTGGCACAGTTCAAAATTTATGGTTTGTGAGTCTAAATGAATATTTAAATTTATGAATACAGAGTGATGAAGATCTCGAAAAAGTTTAAAAAAGATAAAAATCCTTACTCATTATCGTATCCCTCCCTAGTTGATGTTTTTTTATATTGACTTAATCTGTTGTTTTATAAGAGTTATGTGTTTTTATATTTGCCTAAATTTGAAGGTGGTCGTATTTAAAAATAGATTTGATTTTTGTTCAAAAAAAGATGGCATGCTGAGTTTCGTTAGTAATTACGAGCCATGAAATCAGTCTGGATGATTGAAGGCTAATAATCAAAAAAACAAAGAAAATCAGGGATTATATATGAAAAAAATATTTAAGAAGGCGATGTTCACGAAGAGAGTGCTTACCAAGACAATGCCCACGAAATCTATGTTTAATAAAACATTAGTTGGAACGGCGGTTTCTTCTATTTTGTTTGGTATGGCGACATATTCCACAAGCGCTATGGCTGCGGATGATGTTGCGCCTAATGACACTTCTATTGCAGGTCAAGGAGTGGAAGAAAAAGCTTATGAAGGTGGATTCTGGGAAGATGCCTCTATCAACGGTGCGGTTAATATCTGGATGCGAGATCGTACTCGTGCTGGTACTGCTGCTGCCGATGGAGGTGTAAATGGTAAAGACACTCCTAAGAATACAAACTTAGATCACGGTACTATTTACGCAGGGTTAGATTTTAAATCCGGTTATATCAGTGATGTTGTTGGTTTGGATGTGAACGTTTATACCACGTTTGATATGTGGAATAACGGTTCTCCCGATCATGAAATGAACTTTTGGAATGTCAATAACCCGTATGAAATGTCTCCGGGGAGTAATACTGGTTGTTCTGGTACTTGGGCGGCGGATTGTACGGATAACGGCGGTGCATTCCAGACTGCGGCGGTGAAATTTAAATTGGGTGAGCATGTCACGGCTCGTGGTGGTTATTACCAACCATCCGTACCATCAACATTGGGCGTTAACTGGTCTTATGCGGCGGGTACTTATGAAGGCGGCGAAATTGGTGCGACTTTTGGGCCTGTAGAATTAGGTTTTGCGTATGCGGATAAATACCGCGCACCTTGGTATAAAAAGCAATACACCTTCCGTACGGGAACAGGCTCAACAGCAGAAGATGCGGGTGATGTTTATTCTGTCGGTATGCGTTACACCATCAATGATCAAATGCTTCTTGATGTGGCTTATGCCGGTTTGACGGAAGGTGATCGTAAAAACGCCCATATCAAATTTAAATGGAATACAGATGGTGGTTGGTATGTGTCTCCACAAGTTTATGTGGTTGATGATGATAATCAATATGATGAAACTGCCTATCAACTGGCATTCTTAAGTGCGAAATCTTTTGGTCAATATAATCTTCGTTTAGAAAGCACTTATACTTCAGCTGATTCAAGTGATACTCGCGGTAATGTGGGCAACTTAGCTTATCGCATGACCGAAGCCTACGGTGGTTCGAATGGTGCGTATGATATCTGGTGGAACAACCGTTCGGATTTCAACCATGATGGCGAACTTGGCTTCTTTGGTGAGTTGAAACGCGACCTTTCCGATCTTGGTGCGCCAGGTCTAACTATGGGTCTAAACGGTGTATATGCGTTTGGTTCTGAATGGGAAGGCTCCGACGATCTAGTGGAATACTCTGGTAGTGCGTTTGTGAGCTACGCCATCCAAAGTGGGGCACTTGAAGGTGCTAATTTTGGTATTTACTATACCCATTATGTTAATGATTCCAATACTAAAGATTGGGTGGTGTACTCAAACGGATTCAATGATGAAAACGATTTGAAAGTGACGCTAACCATTCCATTTGGTATTAAATAATTGCCGTTTTCAACCATGGTTAGGGCCGCAATCATGGTTGATATTGATCTTCAATGTTTGATTAAAAAACCGAATTTCAAGACTAAAAAACGGACATAGCAAATACTCATTATATTTTGAGTATATAAATCAAAGGAAGATCTCCTACATGGGCTATCTTCCTTTTTCTATGAAAGAATAAAGACAGAATGACGTTAACGAAGTATTGCTATTTGAGTGTTTGGTTTTGAGTGTTAGAATATGCGCAACTTACCGCCATCACATTAATGTTCTTATTTTCTGAGTCATTATATTGGTTTGGCTACTCTTCTTTGTATACGTTTCAAAAGGTAATTCTAATGACGGTTAAAACACGTTTTGCTCCTAGCCCAACTGGCTATCTTCATGTTGGTGGTGCTCGTACTGCGCTTTATTCTTGGTTGTACGCGAAAAGCCAAGGTGGTGAGTTTGTTTTACGGATTGAAGACACTGATATTGAGCGTTCAACTCAAGCAGCAGTCGATGCCATTTTAGAAGGCATGCAATGGATGGGCTTGGATTGGGATGAAGGTCCTTACTACCAAACTAAACGTTTTGATCGTTACAATGAAGTCGTTGATCAATTGCTTGCTGAAGATAAAGCTTATAAATGCTACGCACCGAAAGATTTGCTTGATGAAATTCGTGCAGAGCAAGAAGCAAATAAAGAAATGGCGCGTTATGATGCTAATCATCCGAAGATTGTTGCGGTAAATCAAGCAGCCAAAGAGGGTGATCCATGCGTGATCCGTTTCCGCAACCCAACTGAAGGTAGCGTGGTTTTTGAAGATCAAATCCGTGGCCGCATTGAAATTGCCAATAGCCAAATGGATGATTTAATCATTCGTCGTACTGACGGTGCACCAACTTATAATTTTTGTGTTGTCGTTGATGACTGGGATATGGCGATCACTCATGTGGTTCGTGGTGAAGACCATATCAACAATACGCCACGTCAGATCAATATTTATCACGCATTAGGTGCACCTGTTCCTGTCTTTGCTCATTGTGCGATGATCTTAGGTGATGATGGTGCTAAATTATCAAAACGTCACGGCGCAGTTAGTGTAATGCAATATCGTGATGAAGGTTATTTGCCGAATGCATTGAATAACTACTTAGTGCGTTTAGGTTGGTCTCATGGTGACCAAGAAATCTTCTCAACCGCGGAAATGATTGAATTCTTTAGCTTGGATAATGTGAGTAAATCAGCATCGGCCTTTAATACCGATAAACTACTTTGGCTCAATAATCATTACATCAAAACATCAGAGCCAGAATATGTGGCTAAATATCTGCAATGGCACTTAGATGCGCAAGAAATCAGCCTTGCAAAAGGTCCTGCTATCACAGAAGTGATTCAATTGGTCGGTGAACGTTGCCATACCTTGATTGAATTAGCGCAGCAATCTCGCTACTTCTATGAAGACTTTGCCGAGTTTGAAGCGGGTGCAGCCAAGAAACACTTGCGTGGTGTTGCTCGTGAGCCATTAGAATTAGCGCTTAGCAAACTTGAAGCACTAAACGATTGGAGCACAGAAAACCTACATGGCGTAATTGAAGCTGTTTGTTCTGAGCTTGAAATTGGCATGGGTAAAATTGGTATGCCATTGCGTGTTGCAGTAACGGGCGGCGGTCAATCACCATCGGTTGATGCGACAATGCAATTAATTGGCCAAGAACGAGTTGTTTCTCGCATTAAAATGGCATTAGCATTTATTTCGGAGCGTGAAGCCAACGCTCAGTAATAATCTCATTTGTATTATTGATTGATGAAACCGCTGACACTTGTTTAGCGGTTTTTTTACATCTGGTTTTTAGAATGAGGTAGAACACTCGAAAATAAAAATGATTTATATCAAGAGAATGTAAATTTATTTCTTAATGGTAATTATTATCATTAACTTTCATGTTCTGGTCAGGTAGAATGAAGATTCGCTAAGAAAGGCCAATTTTGATTGGTTGAATTTTTACTTATACGGATCTTATCATGCGGTTTTCTCGTTGTTTTTGTTCTTCACACTCTTCTTTATCATCGGCAGTTAGACAATCGCGTCTTCCTCTATACGCCACAGCGTCACTTATTCTTTTGGGGTTAACGACTGCATTTTCTGCTCAAGCAGATAGTTTGGATAACGCGCGTAGCACGGAAGTTCAAACCAATAAAGTGGCTAAGTCATCTCAAGTGAGTATCAATAAAAATTCAGATGAGAGTTTTGAACTTCAAGCAGAAGTGGAACAGCTGGAAGCTCAGATTGATAATCTATCCATCTATCAAAGGCATTTGAAAAAATTAGTGGATTCACAAGAACAAGAGAAAGTTGCTACCCAATCTCAAATCGAAGAAATAGCTCAAACCCGCCAAGGTGTGGTGCCTTTGATGTACTACATGTTAGATGGTTATAAAAAACTCATCCATGAAGGTACGCCTGTGCGCATGGCAAGCCGAGAAAAACGCTTGGATGATTTGCAGCAACTGATGGGGCGTGCTGATATTTCAGAAGCAGAAAAATATCGTCGAATTTTAGAGGCATATCAAGTCGAGATTGATTATGGAACCAAGCTGGGTTCGTATGCAGGCGAAATTACGTTAGCAGATAACGATAATCGCCAAGTTGATCTTCTGTATTTAGGCCGTGTTAGTTTATTGGCTCGCAGTAAAGATGCCCAGCACACGTGGGTTTGGTCGCAATCATCGAATCAGTGGCAAGCTGTTGATGGTAGTCAGCAAGTTGAAATTAATAAAGCTTATGCGTTAGCCAATAAACAACAAGCGCCAACGTTATTAAACTTGCCACTTTCCATTACCCAAGTGAAAGCCGTATCTGAAAATAAAACACAGGAGGCGAAATAATGATCGCTTTCATGAATAATATAATTAAAAAATCGGCCTTAATCGGGACGTTATTGATCACGGTATCGAGCATCAGTTTTAGCGCAAATGCTGATGATTTAGCAGCATTAAGCTCAAAAGCCAAAACGGAACAAACTACCGAGAATGCGCATAATCGCCAGCGTGTCGCATTAAGTGCAGAGCAACGAGCGGCATTGCAAACCAAGCGAAATCAACTTGCCAAACAGCTTGCTCAAATTGAAACCGAAAATGCAAAACTGAGTAAAACTTTTGCAGCTAATGAAGAAATACTTGCGCAAAAAAGTAAGGATCTACAGCTTGCAACGGGCAGCTTAGGTGAATTGTTTGGTGTAGTGCGCCAGGCGGCAAAAGAAGTTCAGAGTAACTATCAAGATTCTTTGTTAGGCGAGAAAGGCAAAGCGTTTGATACTCAGCTTAATAAAGTGATCAGTACCGATGCATTACCATCATTGCCGCTACTAACGGATCTTTGGCAAGCGATGACCTACAAAATCACCACCAGTAGCCAATTACAATCAGTTTCAATTGATTACGTACAAGGCGATGGTAAAACGGCGACAATGCCAGCGCTTCGCCTTGGTGACATCGGTTTAGTTTCGCCGCAGGGGTATTTACATTGGGATTTCACTCGTCAGCAAGCTTCTAATTATCTAGCTCTGCCTTCTGATGCACCTAGCTTAGAAAGCTTAACTGAAAGTTTAAAAGAGGGTGCTGAATCGGTATTACTCGACCCGACTCGTGGCGTTCTATTAGCACAATTTGCCAACCAACCAACCTTGATGCAACGTATTGATCAAGCAGGTATTGTTGGAAAGATTATCTTGGCATTGCTTATTATCGGATTGGTTATTGCCGTGATCCGTGGCGTGAAGTTGATGCAAACTCAACAACAAATTTCAGCGCAGCTTAAACAGCCTGAGAGTCCAACGGATAACCCATTAGGCCGCATTTTAAATGTGTACCAAAAAGAGAAAAAACAATCGGTTGAATCATTAGAGCTACGCTTACTTGAAAGTGTTCTGGATGAACAACAAGGGCTTGAGCGTGGTTTATCGATGCTGAAATTGTTTGCGGCATTAGCGCCAATGCTCGGTTTATTGGGTACCGTGACGGGCATGATTGAAACCTTCCAAGTGATCACTGAATTTGGCAATAGTGATCCGAAAGTAATGGCGGGTGGGATTTCAATGGCATTGATCACCACGGTTTTAGGCTTAGTTGCCGCGATGCCTCTATTACTTGCTCACAATATTTTGTCTAACCGCGCGGAAAGCATTCGTAATACGTTAGAAAAACAAGGCGTAAGCTTGGTCGCTCAGCGTGCAGAAAAAGAGTCCGATTCATGTAATCTTAATAACCATAATCGTGACAATAACAGCTCAGATCAGGTTCGTGCGTAATGGCCTGGCTAGCAAGTTATTTCCCTGACCTTTTATCATCAACACTATGGGAATTTATGTCCCGTGGTGGGCAAGTTTTATGGTGGTTGGCTGCTGTCGTCTTTATTTGTTGGTTATTGATCATTGAGAGAATCCTATTTTTGAGTTTCTCTTATCAGCATGTTAAAGCAGGTTGGGTAGAGCGTTGGAAGCTGCGCAATGAGCATGATTCATGGTTCGCGTTAGCCCAA
Organism: Vibrio sp. S17_S38; assembly: GCF_014694375.1. GTDB lineage: Bacteria > Pseudomonadota > Gammaproteobacteria > Enterobacterales > Vibrionaceae > Vibrio. Next base: position 55,900 of record NZ_JAAUWW010000018.1, on the reverse strand, counting down.
AAAGAGGGCATGTTACAGCAAGCGAATTTGATGCTAAATCAACATCTAGATTTGATAAAAGTTCTCGTGAGCTTGTGCCCTATGTTGGGTTTGCTAGGCACCGTAACAGGCATGATCGCGGTATTTGATTTAATGTCTGTTTCTGGCAGCAGCGATCCAAAACTGATGGCATCTGGTATTTCAATGGCAACCCTTCCTACAATGGCAGGCATGGTCGCAGCATTGGCTGGCATGTTTGCACATTCTCGATTAGTTAAAGTGACAACGCGTAAAGCCTTGCACTTAGAACAACAATTAAGGAGCGGCGAATGAGATTAGTTCGTCCCACAAAAGCAAAAGAAGAAGCACAAGTCGATTTAACCTCGATGCTTGATATCGTATTCATCATGTTGATTTTCTTCATCGTGACCAGCTCGTTTGTACATGAGTCGGGTGTGGAAGTTAACCGCCCGGCAGCGTCACATTCAACCAGTCAAAAGAATAGCGGCATTTTTGTCGCCATCACGGCAGGCAATGATGTGTATATTGATAAGCGCCGTGTGGATGTGGAACGCGTTCAAGCCACACTCGAAAAATTGGCGCTGGATGATCCTGATGCCAGTTTAGTGATTCAAGCGGATAAACATGCTTATAACGGCACTGTGGTTGAAGTGATGGACGCAGCGAAAGGTGCTGGTATCAATAAAATTGCTATTGCCACTCAAGCGAAGCAGTAAGGGTGATTAACCGATGAGTGAGATATTTAATCCTCAGTTGGATGCACATCATTCTCTCAAGCGGATGTTGATAGCGATCCCTTTAGCTTTAGTCACGGCGATAGCATTGTTTTGTTTTATGTCGTGGATGGTGGGTAGCGTGAAAAAAGGCGCCACTGATAATGGGCCAGCTTTGATGTTTGATATGGTGATGCAAGAGCAAGATTCTCAATCGCAACGCCGGCAGCGCCAATTGCCAGAGCCGCCAAAAGTGCCCGAGCAACCACAGGAATTATCTTCGCCATCAAGTCCTGCAATGGCAAGTCCTCAGCTGGATGCACCACAAGCGACACTCGATACTAGCTTGGCGTTATCCGATTTTGGTGTTGCCGTTAATATGCCAACCATTGATACCTCGATGGCAAATGGGCCTTCAATGGGTGATATCGGTCAGCAGCAACAAGCGATGCCTTTGTATCGAGCTGAACCCAATTATCCATCGCGTATGTTACAACGTCGAGTGGAAGGGTTTGTCGTGATGTCTTTTACCATTAATGAATCGGGTAGACCGGAAGATATTCAAGTGGTTCAAGCGCAGCCAAGTAAAGCTTTCGTTCGTTCTGCGGTGCAAGCATTAAGAAATTGGAAATACCAACCACAGATCGAAGGTGGTAAAGCCGTGAAGCAGCCTAATCAACAAGTGAAAATTGAATTTAAGATCAGCCAATGATGACGTCAACTCAATCGATAATATGCAAACTCAATAGCCTATTTTCTCATGTGGCTAAATGCTGCTTTCAGGTTGTGACTCTGTGCCTATTACTTAGTTTTTCTAGCTTAGTATTTAGTCAAAATGTCACTCCATATACAGGAAAGAAGTTGGTTCAAGCGAGCCAATTAGAACAAGAAGGACATTTGCCGAAAGCGATTGAAGTACTCAGCAGTTTTACGCCAAAAAATGATTATGACACTGCGTTCGTTAATCGAGTTTTAGGTATTTATTATTGGCAGGCTGAGCAGCCTAAACAATCGATCAAAGCTTTAACCACGTCGGTTAACTTAAAGGCGTTAGAGCCGAAAGCGCAGTGGCAAACACAAAGAATGCTGGGCGATATTTTATATTCTCAGCAAGATTTTTCTGGTGCGGTTTCAGCCTATCAAAAAACGTTAGCGGTGAAATATGACGCGACAGGCAAAGAAAAATTATCGCATGCCAAAGATGTTAATCAACTATATTTTCGTATTGCAGCCAGTTATTACCAGCAACAGAATTGGCAACAAGTTAAGCGCTATATTATTTTGTACCGAACGCAAGATCCTAAACACAAACTTCAAGCGCTACGGATCCAAGTGGTGGCAGAGTTACGATTAAAACAATGGAAAAATGCCGAAAGCACATTGAGTAACTTGATCCGACTTGAACCGGATAATAAGAGCTGGTGGCAACAACAGATTTCTGCTCAATTACAACAAGGGCGTAATGAGGCGGCTTTAAGTACTTATGCCTTAGCCAAAAAACAAGCGTTAGATTTTACCGCGAATGACTATAAAGTCTTATCACAATTGTATGCACAAAATAAAATACCAGAACGTGCTGCACGTATTTTAGGTGAGATGTTTAACCAATTTCCAGAGACCAAAACCATCGCGAATCATAAACTTCAAGCGCAATATTGGCAGGTAGCGCGTGAATGGCCGAAAGCGATTGAAACTTGGCAATCTCTAGCGCATCGTGATGCTCAATATTATTGGCCATTATCGCAATTATTAATTCAGCAAAAGCATTATGTAGAAGCCAATAAAGTGATAGATAAAGCTAAACCTTATGCGAAAGTGAAGGAATTTGGATTGGCAAAAATTCAATTACTGTATCGGTTAGAGAAATACAACGATGCATTAGCAGAAGCAAAACGTTTAAATGAAAAACAACCATCGGCTTCAGCGCAAACTTGGATTGTCTTTTTAGAAAATAAAGAACAACAAGATGAATCCTCAAAAGTAGAGCACGATTCGGAGGCGTTTGCCGCGTAATGATTGCTGTTGAGGTGAAAGTGAATGATGAGGTCAGCGCTAATTTTGGAGCGCACTTTAATCGTATTGAAAAGGTGTTGGACTATATCCACCATCATTTGGATTTACCGTTAACACTTGATGATTTGTCCCAAAAAAGTTGTTGGTCTCGCTGGCAATTACAGCGTGTATTTAGTGCCAAAACTGGCTTGAGTGTCGCGCAATATGTTCGTGAGATTAAACTAAGTAAGGCTGCAGAGTTATTATTGTACTCACGCTCAGAACGAATTGTAGACATTGCTTTTCAATTTGGTTTTAGTTCGGAAATCAGTTTTAGTCGTGCTTTTAAACAGTTCTTTTCTTGTTCCCCTCGGGCGTATAAACAAAGAGGTTTGCGCACTGGATTACGCCAACCGATAACCGCTTTAATGCTAGCCTCAAAAGCCAATCATAGTGTTGGATGTACATTGTTTGATAGCCCAATCGATCCCAGATTTATTCAGATCCGCATCGAGCATAAACCACAATTTTTCATTGAAGGCTGCCGCGGCGCAATAACAGGACTCTTTTCTCTCAACCCTAATTTTGAGAGTGAAGTGCCAAAAATTTGGCAGCGATTTCATCAACACTCATCATGTTTTATATCTCCATTAGCTCAAACCTTTATTGGAGTCGTTGATGCCTCCCGTGATGTTATTGAATATCCGTCCCTTGAACCGCAAACTCTAGACTATTGGGCTGGCATGCCTGTTGACAGCTTACCTACCGGTAGTCTATCTATTAGCACCAACACCAACACCAACACCAACGTAGACCAACGCTCGCTTCATTATTTCGAGGTTCCAACACAAGAATATGTTGTGCTACCTCATGTTGGTCCAATTAGCGGATTAAAACACCGATTGGAATGGCTGATCTCACATTGGTTGCCAAACAGTGGTTACCGTGGCATCGATGGAATTGAGTTGGAAATGTATAGCCCGGATTATCAAGCAGATAGCCCGCAAGCGTATATGGAGTATTGGCTGCCGATTGCGTAGAAGTCTGTCATCTATCATTTTTCTTACTTTTTTGATAAAGTGCGCCGTCCATACAGCTCAACAGAGAGGATAAATGAAGTTATTGTACTGGTTGAGTGAATGGATATCCCTTTCTCAAGAAGATCAGCAATCCAAACTACCATTCTCCGGATCCAGCCTACTAGATAACGTGTTTGTTAAATATGATTTAGTGGATTTAAACAAACCATTACTGTTTACTTTTTCTCCTTCCGGCACCGATATAAAAGAGCAGGATTTACACCCTCACTTTTCTCCTTGGGGTTATCAATTAGCTCAACAGCAACAAGTGAATATTATTTCTTTCCAACACCTCGGTGTTAGCAATTGGTTCCGCAGCTCTAACTTAATCGATTTTCTTGAACAATTATCCATGATGTTGATGCCCTTTCCGTGCCGTTTAGGTTATGGCTTAAGCCGAGGAGGGTTTGCCATTGGTGCGTTCGCTAATCTGCTCAAGCTTGACCATATTTTATTGTTTTATCCTGTGAGCAGTAAAAATAAATCTCTAGTGCCATGGGATGACCGATCCAGCACTGAATTAGCACAGCAGTTTAATTGGGAAGATCATTATCATGATCGAGATCTGGGAAAAGCCGATGGTTATATTATTTATGATCCCACCAACGATATAGATCGGCGTCATGCACAACGTTACCCTGAATTGACTCACTTTAAAGTCGTCGGCATGGGCCATGGCGTACATCCTAATGAGTTGGATAGGAAAGATTTTTACAACCAGATGGTCGAGCAATTTATCCAGCACCAGAAAATAGATATTTCTCAATTTAGTGAACAAGCCAAAACCCAGTTTTTAAAAGAGCACTGATGACACCGTTTATGATGAATATGACACATAAATAATAAATTTTAAGACAATTGCTTAAGGGCAATTTAGATGGAGGATAAATGAAGTTACTGTATTGGTTGGATGAATGGTCAGCGCTTGCTCGACAAGAGCAGCAAGCCAGGCTACCAATGTCTGGAGAGGATATACTTGACGGTGTTTTTGTGAAATATCAATTTGTTGATCTTAACAAACCCTTACTGTTCACCTTCTCGCCTGCTGGCACCAATCTACAAGAACAGGACTTACATTCGGACTTTTCGCCTTGGGGCTATACACTTGCCCAGAAACAAAACGTTAACATTATTGCCTTTCAGCATCTGGGTAAAAGTAACTGGTTTCGTAATCGCAACGTCATTTTCTTTCTCGAGCAATTATCAACATTACTTACGCCCTTTGAGTCTCGTTTAGGTTATGGACTGAGTCGAGGTGGTTTCGCTATTGGTGCTTTTTCGAAATTACTTAAATTAAATCAGGTACTGCTATTTCATCCTGTCAGTACTAAGAACAAAGATCTTGCCCCATGGGATAACAGAACCAGCACTGAAATTGCTCAACAGTTTGATTGGGAAGGTGATTATCACGATTTGGATCTTGGGAATGCCAAAGGTTATATTATTTATGATCCGACCAATAAAATCGATCGATTGCATGCAAAGCGTTACCCTGAATTGACGCATTTAAGAGTCTTTGGAATGGGGCATGGCACTCATGCAACCTATCTCAATAAATTTGGTTTTTATAAGCAAGTCGCTGTGGATTTTATTCGCCATCAACAAATAGATATTGCTCAGTTTCGTCATCAAACCAAAACACTTCGCTTGAAAGAGGACTATTATCATAAACTCAATAAGGCGAATGCTAACTCTGTTCATCGTTTGCAACTACTGAGCAAGGCACACAATGTTTTGATTGATGAAAAAAAGGAACATGTACAAGAACATCAGGCAAAAATTGATGTTCAGACTTTAGTAAATATTGCCGTTAAGCATCAAAAAGCAAACCCTCAAGATGCCGTACAACTTTTGGAAGTCGCGCAACAGATTGCACCGGATGATCCAGTGATAGAGCACAAGTTACAACTACTGTTGTAGTTAGGCTTGCGAGGTATTGCTGCTAAGTATTTGATGGTACAGCCAAATTCCTGAAGCGATACTGATAGACGAGAATCCGACCCATAGCCACATGGGATTAAAGTCAGGTATATCGAGTAACCAGCCTGCAATCCAATTACCGAGAAAAGCGAAGAAACCACCAATGCAGGAATGTAAACCATAATAACTGGCTAAACGTGATGGGGTGGAAAATCGAGGTATGTAAGCGCCGATAAGTGGATAAATCATCATCGAGCCTATACTGAGTAAGGCGGCACATAAAACAAATGGTAATGAAGGCCAAAATGGGGTGTTCAGATCTAACATCAGAAATGCACCACCCATAATCGATATACCTAAACCCATCCCTTTTGCGACTCCTAACTTTTTCTCTACCCAGTGGCTAGTTGGAAGTTGTAGTAATACACCCATTAATGATGACACCATAAATACCACTGTGATGATCGATGGATCGCCGGTTTGAGTTCTAATTTGATGTGGAATACTTAGGTAGAGTTGATGGAAAAGTATTGGATAAGCGGATGTCGCGAGGGCAAAGTAGATAAAAGGTTTGTTTTGTAACATTACCCACCAATCAAGCAAAAATAGCTGCTTTGGATCTGAGTGTTGTACTTTTGTATTGGTCGGTAAGTAGTGCCATTGTAATACCAGTAAAATGGAAAAAATAGCCGCTGAACTGATGCCAACCCATAAAAAATCCATTGTGAATAAACTTAATCCGATCAATGGACCAATTAACATACCAGCTTCACTGGCGAGTCGCTGTAGAACAAAAACGCGATTTCTTTCTTGGTTATCTGGGTACTCAGAAGCAAGGTAAGCTTGGCTACTTGGGGTAAATAAGGCACCAGCAAATCCAGTAAAAAATGCACCTAATACAATCGTGGTAAAGTTTGTGCTGACCGCCAGTAAAATAAAACCAATGATACGAATAATACAACCCCAAAGGATCATGGTTTTATAACCAAATTTGTCCCCGAGAGTTCCTCCAACCAGAAATAATCCTTGTTGGCTCAGGACACGCAGACCAATGATGAATCCAATATACCAACCACTAAAGCCTAAGTTTTGTAAATGTTCCGCCAAATAAGGCAATAACATATAAAAGCCAAGATTAAAGCTAAAACTATTGAAGACTAAAACTCGCCCGGCGGCAGACAATAAATTCCAATCGCGCTGTAAATGATTCAATTTCATTTTAGAGTTGTAACCTTATTCAAAAGACATTGTATGTGATGCTTTTATGCCGTTTGTGTCCGTAGAGTTCTTACAAATGGAATGCCACTGTCATCGATGAATACTTGCGCTTCTACGTTGTACACATCTTGTATTAATTCTGAGGTTAATATATCGGATGGTGCGCCAAAGGCGACGAGTTTTCCCTGTTTCATCACGAGCAAATTATCCGCATACTGAGCGGCAAGGTTTAGATCATGTAATACCATAATAGAAATATATTGCTGAGTACGAGTTTTGTAACAAAGGTGGTTAAGCAAGACATGCTGATGGTGTAAATCGAGGGCGCTGACAGGTTCATCTAGCATCATGATTTTAGGATTTCTCATTAATGCTTGAGCAAACAGCACCATTTGGCTTTGCCCGCCACTTAATGTACTGACATTTCGGTTCGCTAAATGCGACAGTCCCATATTATCTAAGATGTTCAATGCTTCTGTTAGCATGCTTTCATCAACACGTAAACTAAGAGCATCTAAGCGTCCCAACAATATGACTTCAATAACGGTTAAATTAACATCAAGATGAATGTCTTGAGGCATGTAACCAAATCGATTTCGCCATTGAGAAAGAGACTGATAGGAGAGAGATTCTTGTGAGTGACTGATGCTACCTTTATCGAGTTTTATATCACCAAATAATGCTTTTAGTAGCGTGCTTTTCCCGGTGCCATTTGGGCCTAAAATAGCCGTGACTTGCCCTTGGGGTAAACGAAAGCTCATATCTTCAGCGAGAGTTAATGTGCCTATTTGAATATGTATATGATCTGCAATGAGCACGACTAACCTCGCTTCATAATAATAAGCCAAAAAAAGAAAGGAACTCCGATGATGGCAGTGACGATCCCAATAGGAAATAAGGCTCCGGGGACGATAACTTTTGATAGTACCGATGCGGTAGAAAGAAGAAATGCGCCAATTAAAAAAGAGAGAGGCAGAAAGAATCGTTGATCCTCACCAACCAGTATTTTTGAAATATTAGGGGCTACGATCCCAATAAAACCAATAATTCCGACAAAACTGGTTATTGTTGCGGTCATTACCGCGACAATAAAGAGGGTTCTTAATCGTAGAGCCGCCACGTTTACGCCAACACTTTTCGCTCGTTCTTCACCTAGTCGTAACGCGGTTAGTTTCCAAGAGTCTTTCATTAATAGAATGAAACCACCAATGATGACAACGGATGTAATCGCTACGTTAGTCCACGTTGCTTTGGATAAACTTCCAAATAGCCAAAATAGTATTTGTTGGCTTAATTCAGGGGATGAGATGAATTGGACTAAAGATAGTAAGGATTGAAATAAAAATAGCAGCGCGATACCTGCAAGGATTAACTGCCCTGAAGTAATATGCCTCATTGAAGCAAGTGCGAATAAGAAACATGCGGAGAGCATACAGAATACAAATGCACCAATAGGGACGGCATAATCGCTGTTCATTCCCAATGATCCGATGTAGAGCATCAGTGCCGCGCCAAATCCAGCCGCCGCTGCCATACCCAACGTATATGGACTCGCCATTGGGTTATTTAATAAGGTTTGCATTTCAGCGCCGCCCATTCCTAGAGCGCCGCCGACAATAATAGCCATTAATGCAATCGGCAAACGTAAATTTGTCACGATGACATGGGTTGAAGGATCAACTTGAAAAGGTAATCCGATGGATCCTAATAACGCATTGATCACTCGAGATGCATCAAGCATTGAAGGGCCAGTCATGACATCGAGAATAAATGAAGCCAGAAGAATAAAGCAGAAAAGGCTAATAATCATAATACGTCGACGTTCACTTTTTCTTTGTTTTTCAATCGCTTCTAGCAGCATGGTACTTTGCATTACAATGACCTAATTACTTGATTCTTAATACTGTGAATGGAAATATTGATGGGGTAATCAACGGCAATGTATTTTATGTCAAAACCCTATAAATGCAATTGATAATAAATACTATTTGCATGTTTATTTGTTATACAGCTAGAATCGTGGCCTACTTTTTTATTCCTTCTCATTTATAAAAGGCTTGGTACATGCATATAAAACTCTTGAGCATTATGGCTCTTTTTTTTAGTTCTTTTGTCTTTTCACAAGTCACTACAGTAACCGATATCCTTGGGCGAGAAGTGACATTCAATGCTCCCGCTCAAAGAGTAATTGTTGGGTTCTATCCTGAAGATTATATGGCGATAGGAACTGAAAAGGCATACGACAATGTGGTGGGTATGTCGAAATATATTTGGCAAGCACGTTCATCTAATTGGGAACTTTATGTAAAACACCGACCATCTTTAGATAAAATACCGGGAATAGGCCGTGTTGATACCAATACTTTTTCAGTCGAAAAGGTAATTAGCCTCCGTCCAGATTTATTGATGCTCGCTGAGTGGCAATATAAAGGTTTAGGCTCTGATATTACTCGTATTGAAGAAGCGGGCATTCCTGTTTTAGTCGTGGATTACAATGCACAAACGTTAGAAAACCATGTAAAGAGTACTGAGTTAATTGGTGTGATCACCGGGCAACAAGCGCGAGCAAAAAAAATTGCGGATGAATATAAGCAGAATTTAGAAATGATCACTGATCGTTTAAAAAAGGCGAATTTACCTAAACCAAAAATTTATACAGAATATGGCGCATCTGGGGTTAATGAAATTGGGTATACCTTTGGTAAAAATATGTGGGGCGCAATGGCAACGATGGCGGGAGGCGATAATATCTCAGCCCCTTTTGTTGAGTGGTGGGGCAAATTAAATCCAGAGCAAATCATCGTATCGAATCCAGATGTTATCGTTATTACCGGTTATGAATCAGGTTCAGGTAATGATTCTATGTTGATGGGACAAGGCGTTGATGAAAACTTAGCGAAGCAACGTTTAGCTAAATTTAAAAATCGTACAGGATGGTCAACAATATCAGCGGTAAAAAATAATCGCATGTACGCTGCTTATCATGGTGCATGTCGAACTATTTTAGATGGCGCTATGCTGCAATTTTATGCGAAAGCGTTGTACCCAGATCTTTTTAGTGATCTTGACCCTAAAGCTGCTTATCGTGATTTTTATAAAAAATATTTACCTGTCGTTCCTGAAGGGACATTTGTTACTCACTTATAATTTTTGATAAGAACGTGGTCGTTTATGTCATGAATGATCACGTTCACCCGGTATTTCAGTGAAATAGTCAATATTGAATCTACCAAAGACCTATGTTGAGATGTGATTATTAACGAGGATAGGTTTAACCAATAAAAGTTCCCCAAAATTGTAAACATGCCCCAAATTGTTAACTTTTCTGTCTATTAAAATGCATAATGATAACCATTATCATTTGTATTTATTGTGCAGGAAAGGAATATGCCAAGCTCTACCTCCCAACCATTCTACCGTGTTAGTCCCATTGCTTTTGCCATCGCCAGTATTTTATTTACCTCTTCTTTAATGGCAGAAGAAAATAACAATACAACTGTGGAAACAAACCAAGAAAATCTTACCGTGTTAGGTCAAATGTATCGTAATACTGCGACGAAAACCTCACTACAACCAGAGGAAACTCCGCAAGCCATTACGGTGATCGATTCTAACCAAATGGATATTCGTGGAGCCGAAACGGTTCAACAAGCGTTGCGTTATGCGCCGGGTGTGAATGCTGAACTTAAAGGAGGCAGTGTCAGCATGTATGACAACTACAACATCCGTGGTTTTGATAACAACCAAATGTACTACGATGGTTTGGTGTTGCAGTATTTAGTCGGTTGGAACTTACAGCCACAAATCGATCCTATTGCTTTGGAACGAGTTGAGGTGTTTAAAGGGCCAAGCTCAGTGTTATATGGATCTATGCCGCCAGGTGGCATGGTTAACTTAATGGCGAAAGCTCCTCAAAAGCAAAGTAACACGGATGTTTCTGTTTCGACTGGCACTGGTAATTTGACACAAGCGACCATTGATACCACTGGGCAGTTTGGTGCGAGTGATGTGTACTATCGCTTAGTGGCAAAAGCGCGTAAAAAAGATGGTCAGGTTAATTATACCGAAGAAGAACGTTATGTGATTGCGCCATCAATTGATTGGTATGTTACAGATAGCACGCTAATTAACTTCAATTTTTATTATCAAAATGATCCTTCAATGGGGATGAACTCTGCCATGCCTGCATCGGGTTCGGTGTTTGATAACCCGAATGGCAGCATTGATAAAGATACTTATATGGGGGATAAAAATTGGAGTGATTTTGAGCGTGAGTTCTGGATGGCGGGTTATAAGATTGATCATTCCTTTAGTGATAATTGGTCATTCTTACAAAATGCACGCTTTATGAAAGCCGATCTTTATCAAGAAAATACGTACCACTCGGCATCTGGTTGGGATCCAACCACTGGAAACTTAGACCGTTATATTTATAGCACTGATGAAGAGTCAAAAGGTTTTACCATTGATAACCAATTGTCGGGTAAATTCGCCACCGGTTCGGTGGACCATAATGTATTGCTGGGTGTGGATTATCAATACTTAAAAGGCAGCTCGAATTATACCAGTTATGGTTATGACGGTGGCTATACCGCACCAAGTTTCAATGCGTTCGCCCCGAATAATAATCAGATTGATCGCTCTAAAGTGACGGAAGCTGGTGTTTATATCGATGATATTAAAGTCGAACAATTAGGTTTGTATTTACAAGATCAAATGCGGATTAATAAGGTGGTCTTGATCGCGAGTGGTCGGTTTGATAACTATCAATCAACCAGCGATTATGCGGGGACCAAAACTGATATTGATCAAAATAATTTCTCTTACCGGGTAGGTGCCTTGTATGAATTTGATAGTGGTTGGTCGCCATATATCAATTACGCCACCAGCTTTGAACCTGTTGCTGGCGCGGATGCAAGCGGGAAGGTGTTTGACCCATCGATTGGTCAGCAAGTGGAAGGTGGTGTTAAGTATCTTTCTGCAGATTACGCAACCTCATTAACCGCTTCAGTGTTTCATATTGTGAAAAGTGATGTGGTGGTTGCAGATCCAAACGATCCAACCTATCAAGATAAAATGCAGATAGGCGAAGTTCGCTCTCAAGGTGTGGAACTAGAAGGGCGCTTTGCGTTAACCGCAAACTGGAATGTTAATGTCGGTTATGCGTATACCGATATGGAAGTCACCAAAGATACGACAGGTTTAGAAGGTAACGCACCGATTTATGTACCGAAACACGCTGCTAGCTTATGGACCGATTATTATTTATATAACGGCTTACTGGCGGGTACTCGTTTAAGTGGTGGTGTTCGCTACATTGGTGAACGTGAAATGGATGCGGCCAATACCGATAAAGTGCCTGATTACACCTTAGTTGATTTATCTGCTGGTTATGATTTATCGAACCTAAGCGATAATTTACAAGGCGCACAAGTCAGCGTAAGTGCCAATAATATCTTCGATACTGATAATTTTACTTGTTATGACTCCACCAACTGTTGGTATGGCCAAGAGCGCACCGTTGAATTGAAGTTTGACTATAATTTCTAGCTTCAAGTAAAACGGGTATAGATAAGATATTTGCTCTGTGTCAATGAAGCTTTATATAGAGCAAATATCGAATTCAAAATGCTTTACATGTAAATACAAATCAGTATCATTACCTTTCTTGATTTTTGTAGAGATATCTTGTGAGTGATCCTCGTTACCAACAATTATTTCATTTTGCTGACCATGTGACACCTTATCTAAGAGGTGAATTACTGGATCAGGATGCTAGTTTCAATGCCAATATGGGCTTTGAAGATAAGCTGTTTGCGAATAAAAATAATCAGGATTTATTGCAAGAAATTTATGCCAAATTACAAGTCGCACATCCAGAAGCTGGGCATGCGTATTGGTTAAATCGTACATGGACCCTGCTCGTTTGGCAGCCGGTTTATATTAGTTTTATCAGTATTTATAGCCTTAATGCTCTTCCCTCGTTATCGGGAATGACTCAGCATTGGAAAGGTGAGGCTAATTTTGTCGCAGGGTTTACGCTTCAAGATGTGCCTATGCATGACGGCACACCTGAACATCTTATTGCTACTGCCGCTGCGGAGTTAAAACCGCTCTTTGAGCATTACCGTGAGCAGTTAGACCAACATATTCGAATTCGCCCAGGCTTTACCAATCACTTATTGGCGGATGCATTGGTAGTGGCTTTATTGCGCTTGCAAGAGCTGCATAAAGATTTACCGCAACAATATATCCCCGAACAAGCTCAGTTATGGCTGCAAGCCTTTGGTCTTCCTTTAAAAGCATTGCAATCACTTACCTTTGAACTTACCACCAATCAATGGCGTTTTGTTCGTACCACCTGCTGCATGGTATATCGGTGTGAAGGTCGTAATTTATGTGATAATTGCCCTCGTAAAGAAAAATAAGGTACTATCGCCAGCCTTTTTAGATTTGGTGAGCGAGGCTTTAGATGTTTATTGGTTTTGATTATGGGACAGCAAATTGTTCCGTTGCTATGATGGATGGCAACTCTCCAATATTATTGCCTCTAGAAGCAGACAATTATTATATTCCCTCGACGCTCTGCGCCCCAACCCGTGAATCTGTCACTGAATATTTATATCGTTTCATGCAAGTTCAGCCAAAAGATACAGAAGGTGAACAAGCATTACGTCGAGCGATAAACCTCAACCGAGAAGAAGATATTCAACTGCAACTTGGCGATATGCAATTTGGCCAACAAGCGCTTGATACTTACCTTGATGATCCCCAAGAAGTGTATTACGTCAAATCGCCTAAATCATTTTTAGGCGCAAATGGCTTGCAACCAATGCAACTGAGTTTCTTCGAAGATTTGGTTTGCGCCATGATGAAAAATATCAAAACCAAAGCCGAAAACACAACCCAACAAGACATTGAACAAGCCGTGATTGGTCGTCCGATTAACTTTCATGGCCGTGGTGGGGAAGAGGCCAACCGTCAAGCCGAAGGTATTTTACGCAATGCGGCGAGTCGCGCGGGCTTTAAAGATATTGAGTTCCAATTTGAGCCAGTGGCGGCAGGCTTGGAATATGAAAGCACCCTCAGCGAAAATAAAACGGTATTAGTGGTTGATATTGGCGGTGGTACGACCGATTGCTCATTGATTGAGATGGGGCCAAGTTTTGTATCAATGGCAGACCGCACCTCCAGTTTGTTAGGGCATAGTGGCCAACGTGTCGGCGGTAACGATCTGGATATTCACTTAGCTTTTAAACAAATCATGCCACTGTTTGGTCTCGGTTCTAAAATTAAGGGCTCACAGACGCTAAGTTCTTCAAAAAATAGTGGTATCGAAATGCCTATCACCCAATTTTGGAATCCTATTGCCATTAACAACGTGGTGGCGCAAAAAGATTTCTACCAATCCAGCAATTTCAAAGCGTTGACCCTATTGAAAAAAGAAGCTCAAGATCCTGATAAGTTGGCGCGTCTATTGGCGGTGTATCAACATACTTTGGGTTACCAAATCGTGCGTAAAGCGGAAGAAGCTAAAATCGGTTTATCGGATAGTGATAAACACGCATTACTTATTCCAGTCGCTAAAGAAGTATTAGAGTTGGATATTAACCACCATGACATGGTTGAAGCGGTGCAAAGTCCAACCTTAAAAATGATGGAGCTAGTAACCGAAGTCATGGCACAAGCGAGCTTGTCTCCAACGAATAAGCAACCGGATGTGATCTTTATGACAGGCGGAAGTGCTCGTTCTCCATTCTTGCGCCAAGCATTAGAAGCACAATTGCCCAATATTCCCATTGTCAGTGGTAACTATTTTGGTTCAGTAACGGCAGGACTAGCACGTTGGGCACAGGTGATTTTTTAGTAATATTGGTATAGTTTGATGGAGTGAAAATAAACAATCATAGCGAATGACTTCGTGGTGATCATAATGAAACCGATTAAACAATGGATGTAAATACGGATGAGATTAAATAATAAAAAAAGAAAAGTGATGCAACCTTTAGCCCTTATGGCGTGTGCTTTATTGATGTCACAAGGTGCGCAAGCTCGCTCTTGGGATGAAATAACACAAAGTGGAGAACTTAAAGTTGGTTTAACTGGAGATTATTCACCCCTTTCATACCACAATAAATCAGGTGACTTGGAAGGGTTTGATGTGGATATGACGACGCGTCTTGCGCATTCATTGAACCTGAAAGTACGCTTTGTGGAGACGACGTGGCCAACACTTTCGCAAGATCTTGCCGCAGATAAATTTGATATAGCTGCGGGTGGTGTGACGAAAACAGCAAAGCGGGCAGAACAGTTTTCTCTGTCTGATTCAGTTGCACAAAATGGAAAAATCATTCTAAGTAATTGCACCAATGATAAACCATTAACAAGCTTACAAGATATTAATCAGCCTAGTGTTAGCGTTATTGTAAACCCTGGTGGCACCAATCAAACCTACGTTGATCAGCATATTACTGATGCGAAAATCATTCGAACGAAAGATAACGTGGCTAACCTACAGGGAATTCGTGATAACACTGCTGATGTCATGATCACTGATTTAATTGAAGGTAACTATTATCAGTTACATGAAAAAGGTGTGTTTTGTGTATCTTCTCCATCGATATTAGAAGGTACGAAAAGTGTCAAAGTTTACATGATGAAAAAGGAAAATAGCCGCTTACTTGAAAAAGTGAATATTTGGCTCGAAGGCTCAGATAAAACAACCTTAGTGACGCATTGGGGTATTAGCCAATAGAGCTATCTTCAAAAAGAGGCTATTGCTTTAAATAAAATGGGTTAGCCTCTTTTTTGTCCTCGAATTAATAACACTAAGAAATAACTGCCGCCGACAATCGATACAACGGTTCCGGCGGCAATTTGCATTGGGAATAAAATAGTCTGGCCAATCCAGTCCGACATTAGCATTAACAACCCGCCTGAAAGTCCTGCTACGATCAATTGTGAACGCGCTTGTTTGGCGCCTAGCATCACAGCCATATGAGGTGCCAGTAACCCTACAAAAGCAACAGGTCCCATTGTTGTGGTGACTAACGCACACAGCAAAGCCACGCTGCACAATAAAATAACGCTGGTGGCTTGTACATTTAAACCGCGCGCGGCGGCAAATTGTCGTCCGGCTGAAATTAATGTAAGCCAGCGGGAAACGCAAATGAGTCCAATGAAAATTATTAATACGCTAATAGATAAAGTTACGGCTCCGGTGCTAGTGACTCGATAAGTTGAACCGGCCAACCAACCAATAATGGTGTAACTGTCTTGCGTGCCTTTAGCTAAAGCAAACTGTACTAAAGAATCAATTAGCGCGGTGATGGCTATACCAATCAACACCATGCTTGATGGCGCGAATTGATTCTTGCGACCGAGTAACAGCAACAAAATCAGTACCGCAGTACTTCCACCAAATGCAATCAACGATCCGAATGCAAAAATGTTAGCACCAAAAAATACAGTACCTGCCACTAAAGCAAACGTCGCACCTGCGGAAATACCTAGAATGTCTGGGCTAGCAAGTGGATTATAAATGAGTCGTTGTAATACTGTTCCTGCTGCAGCCAGAGCAATTCCGGCGGATAGGGCAGTTATAAAACGAGGCCAGCGAAGCGCCCAACTAAAGCTGTCTGGAATAGCAAAATGTAAGCCGTTATCACTCATAGCTATGGTGGTGGAAACGAACAACATCACTGCGGTAAATGTGATTAATAATGGAATTGCCCAATGGGATAGTTGCGCTTTACTTGGCGGTAATTTGATTGATATTTGATCTTGTGCTTTTAATGCTCGGCGGCTAAACCACACTAATGCTGGCGCGCCAATCGCGGCTGCGGTCGTGCCACTTGGTATCATTTCTAAGGTTAATTGACTGAGTAATAGCGCCAAAATATCGGTTAGCATTAACGCCATACTGCCAATGATCATGCTGGTGTATAGTTCGGATTTGGCGGTTCTAGCGCCTAAAGCTCGGGCGATATTCGGTGATAACAAGCCAATAAAACTGATCACACCAACCGCAGTAATCGATGCAGATACCACCCATAAACCTAAGCCTATCAACACAATAAAAAACGGGATCACATTTAAACCACGAGCTGCTGCACCTTGGTGACCTAGACGCATTAAGGTTAAGATTCGTGGGGCAAAAATAAGTAGCAATACCGCAACAGAAATACGCGGTAATAACCAATGCACCATATCCCAACCATTTTGAGCTAAATCACCCGCTCCCCAAATAAAGACATTTTTAGCGTATTGATCGTTGAGTAAAATGATCGCGGTCGCAATTGCGCCAAAGAGGATATTGACCACCATACCGGATAAAATCAGGGGTAAACCTGTAATGTTTTTAGGCCCAGCAATCGTTATCACTAAGCCCATTGCAAACAAGGCTCCGACCATTGCTGCCAGCGCAGTATGATCGGCCGCAAGTGATGGAAAGAACACATTGACGATAATTAATGCCAGCCAAGCGCCGGATGAGGTGCCAAGTGTTAATGGTGAAGTGAGTGAGTTTTGAGTTAATTGCTGCATCATACTACCGACTAAACCAAGCATCGCACCGACGATAATCGCCATCACCGCACGAGGTAGTTGCGCATAAACAAAATTGAAATCGGCAAACTCTTGCGCTTCCGCACCCATCAATAAATGCCATTGTTGAGAAATGGAGAGTGGGTTGGCGATTTGTAGGCTAGCGACCGCGATAATAGCGAATGCGAGGACAATTGTGATAATAGTTGGAATGCGGCGCATCAAGAGTTCCTGGGTTTCTAGTACCTAGTTCCTAGGTGTGTACGCTAAGAACTAGGTGTTTATATTTAATTTTTCGTGAAGCAGTATGTTTGCGACTTATTTTTTTCCTAGAGTCTAGGAACTCGAACCTAGGGACCCTTTACTTCCAACAAACTTTTAGTAATTGATTCTGCAATATATTGCATCGACATTGCCCCGCCATAATTCCAAACTGGGTCGGCTTCATTAACATGACCATTGCGGACAAATGGCATCGCTTTCCATAACATCGATTTATTTAATTGTGCTTTTTGCGCATCAGAAAAAGGACCAAAGTAAATCACATAGCCATTTTTAATATGTTGAAGATCGGTAATGCGTTTTTGGCTGATCCCCCAGTGCTGGGCTGGTAATGGCATAGTAGGAGTGAGGCCTAGCTGTTTTAACACGTAATTTGTGGTTGAATTTTCAGTGTAAACATACACGGCTGTTTGATTGGCAAATCGCATGGCGAGCACCTCAGGTAATGTGTCACCAAATGCCGTAGTGAGCTGCTTATTTAACTCAGAAAAACGAGCGGCCATCGCATTGAGTTTCTGTTCGGCAACGTCACTTTTATCTACAATTTTCGCGATACTTTTGAAGTGGCTAATCACTTCTTGCGCACTATCGGCTTGCCCTTCATAAGACTCATAATATAGAACCGGGGCAATAGTTTGCAGACGGGGAATCAAATCTTTTTGTGGGGAAGCGGCTAAAATGAGATCTGGTTTTAACTCGGCTAGTTTTTGTAAATTAGGCTCTGCACGAGTGCCAAGATCTTCAACCGATGCAGGGATCTCAGGCTTGACCACCCAAGTGGTATAGTCTTTGATATTCGGTACACCAACAGGCGTTACGCCTAACTCAAGTAATTGTTCAGCGAGATCCCAGTTTAAAGCGACAATTCGCTTAGGGTGATCATTAAGTTGATGCTCGCCAAGGCTATCGGTGACGGTAATCGACGCGAAACTTGGGGAGGCGATAAACAAAGTTAAAACTGAAGCTATTAAGAGAGTTGGAATTTTAATGAGTTTCTTCATATTAAATACGTTCCTGGGCCCTAGTCCCTAGTTTCTAGGAAGAGCGGTTGCTGAATATCTTTTCCTAGTGACTAGCAACTAGGAACTTGCTTCCGATTCAAATCACGACGGCTATTTTTTGATCACCTTGCTGTGGGTGATCTAAAAGTTGGATATCGGTTTCGTATAAATCCGTTAATCGTTGATCATCGAGTAGTAATTCTTTTGCGCCGCTAAAAGCTATTTTGCCTTGCTTTAGCGCCACGATATGAGTGGCATAACGGAGCGCCAAATTCAGATCGTGCAAGATAACTAAAATGCCACAGCCAGTTTGCTGATTCAGCTCTTGCAGCAAATCCATTAAATGGTATTGATGATGGATATCGAGGGCTGAGGTCGGTTCATCGAGAATCAGCACAGGAGATTGCTGAGCCAGTAACATGGCAACCCAAGCACGTTGACGTTCACCGCCAGAAAGTTTATCGGCAAGGTTATCAGCATATTGTTCAACGCCGGTTTTTTCCATTGCTTGTTGGATTATTTGCTTGTCATTGTCTTGCCAGCGGCCAAACACACCACGCCAAGGGAAACGACCTAGTTTAACTAACTCTTGTACGGTTAAACCGGCAACATCGGGCAGTTTTTGTGGTAGAAAAGCAATTTCACGCGCGAGTTGTTTTTGAGATAGTTGAGAGATTTCGGTCTGATTAAGATAGACACTGCCAGAGTCTGGTTGAGTTTGCCCTGAAAGTAAGTTGACCAGTGTCGATTTACCACTGCCATTATGACCAAGCACTACCGTAAATCCATCTGTCGGGATGGCGAGATCATCAATCGATAAAATATCACGATTGTCTCGATGAATACGGACTTGGTTTAGTTTGAACATGTGGTAAATCCATATAAATTAAAGGTGTAATTATAATTCGTTTAGGTATGAACACAAAAGAAAACACTAAGTGAAGGTAAACTCACCTAGTGTTTATCTCTTATTGGATCACCAACTGTAATTTAGGTTAGCCGTAATACGGCGATCTTCACCGTAGTAACATACAGTACTCGAACAACTTGCTACATATTCTTTATCTAATAGATTGTTCGCATTCACTTGAAGTTGAACTTGTTTAGTAAATTGATAGCTCGCCATCGCATCCCATAAGGTGGTGTCAGATACTTTATCACCTGTAGTTGAATTCACACTTGAACCAAGGTAACGAACGCCTGTTCCCATTCTCAAATCAGGTAACCCGATTGAGGTAAAATCATATTGAACCCAACCAGTTGCTAAATTCTCTGGGACTAATGAAGCTTGACGGTATCCGCCATTCGGATCCCTTTCTTCTAAGTTTGTATAGGTATAACTTGCGGTTAATTTTAAGTTCTCTGTAGCATAAACAGATCCTTCAAGCTCAATTCCTTGGCTTTTTTGGTCTGTTTGGCTTGTCCCTAGCACACCATTCGCATCGGTAACGGAGGTGGTTGCATTATCTTGTTTAATATCAAACCAAGCTATATTGAAATAGCCGTCTAACCATATAGGTGCGTATTTTAAACCTACTTCCGTTTGTTTACTTTCAATTGGTAGGTAAAGTTTGTTGGTTGTAAAGTCCAGGCTAGCGGAAGCATAGTAAGAGCTAGAATAGCTGACATAAGGTGATAAACCATTATCTGCTAAATACATTAAACCTGTATTGAATGAGAATTGGCCATCATCAATTTTATCTTCGTATTGACCTGTATTTTCTACTTTGAGCCAATCGTAACGAGCACCAAGGTTAGCAACCCAGCGCTGGGCTAAAATGGTTTGAAATTGTGCGTAAGTGCCAATTTGTTCCTTCGTTATATCATTTTGATACATTGAAGCAGAAAGGTCGGCAGGAACACCGTTGTCATATGTTGGATGACGGCTATCGATAGGAGTACCGACAGTTACACCTAAACCATTTCCCATCCAATCATTATTATGGTGTTGATAATCGATACCCACCATGAATTTGTTATCTGTTAATTTTGTTGAGAAATCTGCGGTGACATTATTATCAAAAGTATAACTATGAGAATTGCCATCATTGATTAATGTTGAGCGTAATAATGTATTTGGATCTGAGTCGCCGCCAAATGCAGGGTCATAATTATTTTGATATGCAGATGTACTACGTAAATACAGTTCTTTATAAGCAAAGTTAAAGTTTTGCTTATAAGTCCATACGTCATCGATATCGTATTTGAATAAATAACCTGCTGAAACTTGAGTTTGGTCTAAACGATCCGTGTCTGGTTCTCCATAATTGGTACTTGGATCAATACGACCGCCATCAGGTAATGCTGAATAAGTACCGTCAACAGGGAAAAATCCATTTTGAGGAACCCCTGTATCTTTAGTGAAACTAGTTAATAAAGTAAGACTTGCTGACTCATTGAAATCAATTGTATAGCTGGGTGCGATATAAAATCGTTCGTTTTTCGTACCATCTAATGCACCGTCTTTATGATTAACCATTGCAACTAGACGATAGCGTTGACTTCCATCATCACTAGCCCAACCAGACACATCGACACCAAGCTGCATATAGTCTTTACTGCCACCGGAAATATTAATATTTCCTTGTGGGACATCGGTAGGTTTCTTTTGAACTAAGTTCAATACACCGCCTGGCTGTGAGTCACCATAGAAAATAGCGCTTGGGCCTTTTAATAATTCAACACTTTCTAGCCCATAAGTTTCAGTTGACCATCCAAAAAAACCTTCTTTATATAAACGGTTTCCATCTAGATAAACACTTGGTTCAAATCCTCGGACTAATAACCAATCTGTATCTACATCAGAACCATATGGCGATACTACACCTGGGCTATATCGAAAGGCTTCATCGAGTTTATTGACATCGTGTATTTTTAAATCTTCTTGCTGGATAACAGTGACCGATTTAGGGGTCTGGCTATCAGGTGTTTCCATTTTAAGCGCAGAAGCTGAAACGGTAATGGTATCGATAGAATCGGTTGTTGCATCTTCGGCTAGAGTGGGTAAAGCGAAAAGAGCCAAAGTTAAACCAATAGCAGGCGAAAAACTAGCTGCGATGGCTTTTGATAAGGGGTGCGATTTAGTATGCATTGTGTTTAGAGTCCATTATTCAAATACAAGTGCGATTCTAATTGAGAATCGTTAGCATTTGTTATTTTATTTCTTTATTCGGATAATTAACAGTGTTAATTAGAAAAATATCAATAAAAATGAAAATACAATGATCAAAATCAAAGGTAGGAATGTGATGTGTTTATGATTATCATAAGAGCCATCAAAAAGAAGAGGCAACAGTCGTTTCTTTTTCCTATCTAAACACCTCTTTTGTTAATGGAAACCACTTTATGTTCAAGTTTTTTGAAGGACTGACCTCAGCCTTTCCCAAAGATAAAGTAGAAACACCGCCAAATACTTTGTTTGCTTTTTGTATGCATTACAGTCGTGATTTTCTCGGTCCAATCATTTTGATGTCACTTTTGAGCGCATGTATTGCCATTATTGAAGTGGCTTTAATGGGATTTATGGGCTCGATTGTTGATATGCTTTCAAAGCATACTCCGGAAACTTTGTGGGCAGCGGAAGGCACCAAAATCATGGGGATGGGACTGGTTATTATTGTGGTCATTCCTGTGATTGGCTTCTTCCACTCCATGATCATGCACCAAACCTTATTAGGTAATTTTCCAATGTCGGTTCGTTGGCTAGCGCACCGCTACTTATTGAATCAAAGTGTCACTTTCTATCAAGATGATTTTGCAGGACGTATCGCTACTAAAGTCATGCAAACCTCATTGGCTGTGCGTGAAACAGTGATGAAATTTGCCGATATGTTGGTGTACGTGTCGGTCTATTTTGTGTCGATGATTGTCTTAATGGGTCAAGCGGATTTGTGGCTAATGATCCCGGTATTTATCTGGTTAGCTGCTTATGTTCTGACTCAAGTTTACTTTGTCCCTAAAATGAAGCGTATTGCTACCGCTCAAGCCGATGCTCGTTCTACAATGACGGGGCGAATTGTGGATAGTTACACCAATATCGCCACTGTGAAGTTGTTTTCACATACCAACCGTGAAACTGAATACGCAGAGAAGGGCATGCGGTCTTTCTTGCAAACGGTGTACGCTCAAATGCGTTTAGCGACCGTATTTTTATTCAGTATTGATATGCTCAACTACTTACTCTTATTCTCTGTGGCAGCATTATCGATTGGATTATGGATGAACAGCATGATCACGGTCGGAGCGATTGCGATTGCGATCAGCCTTGCACTGCGTATTCAAGGCATGTCTAAGTGGATTATGTGGGAAATCAGCGCCATTTTCGAAAATATTGGTACTGTAGTTGATGGTATGAATACGCTGTCGAAACCTGTTAGCACACAAGATGTGGCTCAAGCACCTGAATTAAGCGTTGAAAAAGGCGGTATTGAATTCGACCATGTGAACTTCCACTACGGTGAAAAAGATAAAGCGATTATCAATGACTTGCATTTCAATATTAAGCCGGGTGAAAAAGTCGGCTTGGTAGGGCGTTCAGGTGCAGGTAAATCGACGTTAGTGAACTTGCTATTACGCTTTTACGATTTAGAAAGTGGCACGATTCGCATCGACGGACAAGATATCTCCAAGGTGAAACAAGATTCGTTGCGAAGTAATATTGGCATGATCACGCAAGATACCTCACTGCTGCACCGCAGTATTCGTGAAAATATTATGTATGGTCGCCCAGAAGGAACCGAAGCTGATTTGTTAGCTGCAACGGCGCAAGCACATGCACATGAATTCATCGAAACCTTAACAGATACTTTCGGTAATGTTGGTTACGATGCTCAAGTGGGTGAGCGTGGTGTGAAACTGTCTGGTGGTCAACGTCAGCGTATCGCGATTTCTCGAGTATTGTTAAAAGATGCTCCAATCTTAATTATGGATGAAGCAACTTCAGCGTTAGATTCTGAAGTGGAAGCCGCGATTCAAGAAAGCTTATATGAATTGATGGAAGGGAAAACGGTTATTGCTATTGCGCACCGTTTATCCACTATTGCTGCGATGGATCGACTTATCGTATTAGATAAAGGACAAATCTTAGAGCAAGGCTCTCATCAAGAATTGATTGCACAAGGTGGCGTTTATGCACAACTTTGGGCTCACCAAACTGGCGGTTTCATCGGTATGGAAGATGATGTTATTGAAGCATAACGTATGATTTCTGAACGGTTAGTGTTTTAAATATCGTAAAGGCCAAGTGAGCGATCACTTGGCCTTTTTTATTCTAGCTAAATGGAATACGGTGGTGTCCCCTGCGAGATTCGAACTCACGTCTAAGACTTAGGAGGTCCTTGTTCTATCCAGCTGAACTAAGGGGACTTTTTTCATCTATGGTCAAACGTTTTGCAGAGAATATTTTTATGTAGGTTAAGTTTTTGTGCTAATTAACTTTTTATACCAACCAACGATTCTATGCCACTAACATTCTATGGCCGAGGATAATACGGATTTTTACTGCTAGCTTCAAGTAAAAAGGGTGACTATCAAGGTCGTAGTTTTGATGTTCATGTATTGCGTAATTCCCGATTTAACCTTTTAATAAATAAAACAGTTTATTGATTACCTCCTCTTCTCAGAAATTATCTATTTAAGTTGGAAAAATTTATGGCAGCTAGTTTTTCTCATGACCATATTCGTTTTATGGTGAACCGCCTCAAAGAAAAGCTTTGGGTTAAGCCATTATGGATGTGTGTTTGTTCTATTTTGGCGGTGTTTGTCGCAAAATTTGCCGATCACATGGATATCGGTTTTTTCGTTTTACCACTCAGTCTTGATTCATTAGTCGCTTTATTAGAGATCATGTCATCGAGCATGTTAGTGATCGCGACTTTTTCTGTTGGTTCGATGCTAGCAGCTTATTCCTCTGCCAGTAACTCTGCTACTCCTAGGGCGTTTACTTTAGTGGTTGCTGATGATGTTTCTAAAAATGCACTGTCTCGTTTTATAGGTTCATTTATTTTTAGCATTGTAGCGTTGACTGCGGTAAAGAATGATTTCTTCGAATCGCCAGGTTTATTAGTTTTATTTGTGTTAACTGTATTGGTGTTTGCTTTAGTTGTATTGACGTTTATTCGTTGGGTCGACCGCTTAGCCAGGCTTGGGCGAGTCGGTAATACGGTGGATAGAGTCGAGAATGTAGTGATGGGCGCCCTAATACGTCAGAGAAATGCACCTAATTTGTCTGGAGCGCCTTGTGTTGATACTGATGAAGGAGAAACGGTGGTCGCCACTCAGGTTGGTTATGTGCAGCATATTGATATCAGCCGTTTGCATAATTGGGCAGAAAAGAGGGATATGCATATTGTACTGGATGTACTTCCGGGGGATTTTGTTGCACCTGGAACGGTTCTGGCAAAAGTGCTTTATGATGAAAAAGAAGAAGATTTTGATTACAAAGATATTATTGCGGCATTCCAAATTGGGGTAGATCGAATTTTTGATGATGACCCACGATTTGGCTTAATTGTATTATCTGAAATTGCCAGTAAAGCCTTATCTCCTGCGGTGAATGATCCGGGATCGGCGATTAAAGTTATTGGCAGCTTAGTGAGATTGCTGGCGACATGGGCAGAGCCTGTACAAGAAAAAGATGCGCAAGAATCTTGTTATGATCGCGTGCAAGTCCCTGAGGTGAAAATTTCTGATATGTTTGATGATGCTTTTACGCCCATTGCTCGTGATGGTGCGGGTTGTTTAGAGGTTGTAACGCATTTACAAAAAGCGTTTTCTGCATTGCATTTATTGGGTGATGAACCGATGAAAACAGCGGCGAAACATCATGCGGAAATGTCGTTAAAACGTAGCGAAAGTGCTTTAACTCTTCCTGAGGATTTACAGGTTGTTCGCAATATCAGTATGTTTAAGGTGCAAGCGAAACCAAAACCAAAACCAGAGTAATATCACTCGCTATTTTGACTAAAAACAATAAAGTTTCAAATAATCAAAACTATACCTATTTATGATTATATTCATTTCTTTTTATTTGCCGAATGATAGCTAGAGGTGAGGGCTTCTTTCGATATTACTTAGCCCTTTTATGCTGTTGGGCTTAAATGTCGATGTTTAAATTGTATTTTTGTGACAATTCAAACATTACCCAGAAGGTTTGTATTGTGAGGCTTCCGACTCAGAGGTCCTGTGGTAATATATGTCCTTTCCTTAACGATAGATGATGTCAAATGCTAGAAGTTAGTGGTTTAACTGCCATTCGTGATGATAAAGAACTGTTTCGTGATATCTCGTTTTCTGTAAAACCAAATGATTTGGTACAAATAGAAGGTCGAAATGGTTCAGGTAAAACCACCTTATTGCGTATAGTGACGGGGCTTGCTGACTGTGATGACGGACATATTTTATGGA
This sequence comes from Vibrio sp. S17_S38, assembly GCF_014694375.1. Taxonomy (GTDB): domain Bacteria; phylum Pseudomonadota; class Gammaproteobacteria; order Enterobacterales; family Vibrionaceae; genus Vibrio. The sequence continues at coordinate 29,746 of NZ_JAAUWW010000018.1, read as the reverse complement.
AACAAACAAACACTCAAAAAGATCGGGATGCCTTTCATCAAGATTTATTGTTCTTAGGGCATCAAACGGGTGTAAAAAAAGAACTGACTGCGTTTGAAAATTTATCTTTCTATCAACAAGTAAATGGTTCTAAAGGCGTGACTGAACAAGATATTTGGCTAGCATTAGCAAAAGTAGGCTTGGCAGGTAAAGAAGATATTCCTTCAGTTAAGCTTTCAGCTGGTCAGCAACGCCGTGTTGCTTTGGCTAGGCTCTGGTTAAGTAAGCATCCTTTATGGATTTTAGATGAGCCATTAACGGCAATTGATAAACAAGGCATCAAAGTAATTGAAGAATTATTTTTGGAGCATACAAAGCAAGGTGGAATGATTTTGTTTACGACTCACCAAGACATGTTTACGGATCTACATTCGCTTAAAAAAATAAAGTTAGGTTCGTAATGATAGCGAATATGGGGCATATCATTCGTCGTGAGTTATTGATTGCTTATCGTCGTCAAGCCGATGTATTTAATCCATTATGGTTTTTCATTATTGTTGTTACTCTTTTTCCATTAAGCGTTGGTTCTGAACCTAATTTGTTAGCACGTATTGCTGCAGGTATTGTTTGGGTAGCGGCATTGCTTTCAGCTCTGTTATCGTTAGAGCGCTTATTTCGAGACGATTTTCACGATGGTGCGTTAGAGCAGATGATGCTTTTACCTATTCCACTTCCTTTGGTCGTGATGGCAAAAGTGCTTTCTCATTGGCTGCTAACTGGATTGCCACTTATTTTAATTAGCCCATTGCTTGCCGTATTGTTGTCCCTTGATTTCAACACTTGGTTGGCGGTTGTCATTACTTTATTGATTGGTACACCAACATTAAGTTTTATCGGAGCGATTGGCGTAGGGCTTACCGTAGGGTTACAAAAAGGCGGGGTATTACTCAGTTTATTAGTTTTACCTCTGTATATTCCTATTTTGATTTTTGCGACTTCTGCAATTGATGCTGCTAGTGGTGGTTTTCCGTATTCTGGGCAGTTAGCCATTTTAGGTGCGATGCTATTGGGCTCTATGACGTTAACACCGTTTGCGATTAGTGCTTCTTTACGGATAAGTGTGAATTAGAAATATAGAATCAAATATAAGATCAATGCCCAAAGTCACAACATTAAGTAGACGGGCATAAAAAATTTAAATTAGCATGATTAGTTTGGATAGCACGTTCAAAACTAACTTTATACAGTGAGAAGCAACATGTGGAAATGGCTACATCCTTATGCGAAGCCTGAAAGAACCTATCAGCTTTGTGGTTCATTACTGCCTTGGTTTTCTATTTTTGCCACGATTTTTCTGGTTATAGGGATGATCTGGGGATTGGCTTTTGCTCCTGCCGATTACCAACAAGGAGACAGTTTCCGAATTATTTATATCCATGTACCTGCTGCGATGTGGTCGATGGGAATTTACGTATCCATGGCAATCGCCGCTTTTGTTGGCTTGGTGTGGCAACTGAAATTGTCGAATATGGCTGTAGCCGCGATGGCTCCCATTGGTGCTGTTTTTACCTTTATTGCGCTTGTTACAGGCTCCGTTTGGGGTAAGCCAATGTGGGGTGCGTGGTGGGTGTGGGATGCACGCTTAACTTCTGAGTTAATCCTATTATTTTTATACCTTGGCGTGATTGCGCTTTATCATGCTTTTGATGATCAAAAAACAGCCGCGAAAGCTGCCGGTATTTTAGCGATTGTAGGTGTGATCAATATCCCTATTATCCATTATTCGGTAGAGTGGTGGAATACGCTTCATCAAGGAGCCACTATTAGCAAGATAGGTAAACCTGCTATGGCAGCTGATATGTTATGGCCATTATTGTTTAGTATTGCTGGCTTTGCTTGTTTCTCTGTTGCATTAGCTTTAGTGCGTTTTCGTACTGAAATATTAAGATCTGAAAGCAACCGACCTTGGGTGATTGCGTTAGTTCATGCACGCTTTCCAACTCAATCGACGTCGACAAAACGTGAGGTGAATTAATGTATTTTGATTCTTTATCTGATTTCTTTGCGATGGGTGGGTATGCGGCCTATGTATGGAGCGCATTTGGTATTACGTTCCTAAGCTTATTGGTTTTATGCTGGAGTAGCCTGTCTCAACATCGGGCTTTATTTAAAGAGATCCAACAAAAAATGGATCGTGAAGAACGCATTCAAGCGGCAAAAAAAATGGAAAATACACTATGACTCCAAGACGTAAGAAAAGACTTGCTATTGTACTTGCCATCTTAATTGGCGTAGCGGGCACCGTTGGTTTAATCATGTATGCGTTAAATCAAAATATGAACTTATTTTATACGCCAACAGAAATCGTTAATGGTAAACCTGATGGCACCATGCCTCATGTTGGAGAGAAATTACGGATTGGTGGTATGGTTGTGGTTGGGTCGGTAAAACGTGATCCTGAAACGTTGAATGTGAGTTTTGATTTAGAAGATATAGGCCCTAAAGTCACGGTTAATTATACGGGTATCTTGCCGGATTTATTTCGTGAAGGGCAGGGCATTGTAGCTCAAGGCACATTAGTTGATGCTACCACCATTAATGCCTTTGAAGTATTAGCCAAACATGATGAAAACTACATGCCGTCAGAAATTGAAGAGGCAATGAAGAAAAAGCATCAACCAGGTTATAACACTGAAACATCAGATCCTAAATCTGTCACCTCTGAAACTAAAATGAATCAATCTGAAACTAATCAAGGAAGCGGGCAATGATTGCTGAACTTGGACACTTTGCCTTAATCTTAGCGTTGGGCTTTTCAATATTACTCAGTATTTTTCCACTGTATGGCGCGAGCACCAATAATAGAACCTTGATGGGAATGGCGAGACCGTTATCGTGGGGAATGTTCCTCATGTTGGCATTCTCATTCGGTACTTTATTGTGGTCTTTTTATTCCAATGATTTCACGTTGCAGTATGTGGCGAGTAATTCAAATAGTCAGCTTCCTTGGTATTACCGCTTAACAGCAGTATGGGGTGCACACGAAGGCTCCTTGTTGCTTTGGGTGTTGATTCAAGCGATTTGGACCATTGCGGTGGCGACTTTCAGCCGTGGTATGCCACTTGAGTCAATCTCTCGTGTACTTGCCGTTATGGGCATGATTTCAGTCGGATTCTTGTTGTTTATCATTTTAACCTCAAATCCATTTTTAAGTGTTCTACCGTACTTTCCTGTTGATGGGCGTGACCTTAACCCATTGTTACAAGACCCAGGTTTAATTATCCACCCACCAATGTTGTACATGGGATATGTGGGTTTCTCTGTGGCATTCTCTTTTGCTATTGCATCATTAATGACAGGTCGTTTAGATACGGCATGGGCTCGTTGGTCAAGGCCTTGGACTACCGCCGCTTGGGTATTTCTAACGGTTGGCATCGCACTGGGTTCTTGGTGGGCTTATTATGAACTTGGCTGGGGTGGTTGGTGGTTCTGGGATCCAGTCGAAAACGCATCGTTCATGCCTTGGCTTGCTGGTACTGCATTAATGCACTCATTAGCAGTAACGGAAAAACGTGGCACATTTAAAGCTTGGACTGTTTTACTGGCAATTGCCGCATTCTCATTAAGTTTACTGGGTACATTCCTTGTTCGCTCTGGTATTTTGGTGTCTGTGCATTCATTTGCCTCTGATCCGGCACGCGGAATGTTTATTCTGGCGTTCTTAGCTATCGTAATTGGTGGCTCATTATTGTTGTTTGCATTGAAAGGCTCAAAAGTTCGAGTTCGAGGTAATTATTCATTAATCTCGCGTGAGAATGCTTTATTGTCTAATAACATATTGCTGATTGCGGCATTAGTTGTCGTGATGATTGGTACGCTTTTACCTTTAGTGCACAAGCAAATTGGTATGGGTTCAGTCTCGATTGGTGCACCTTTCTTTAATAGCTTATTCACATGGCTGATTGTGCCGTTTAGCTTAATTTTAGGGATTGGCCCGCTGATTCGTTGGAAGCGCGATAATCTTTCTAACGTTAAAATTCCTATTTTGGTGTCCGCGGTCGTATCGGTCGCATTAGCGGCTTTAATTGGACAGCTATCTTCAAAACAGTTTATGCCACTCGCTTCGTTAGGTTGGTTCTTGGCAATTTGGATCGTGACGATGCACGCGTTCGAATTATACCAACGAGCAACACACCGCCATTCTTTCTTTGTTGGTATTACTAAGCTGCAACGTAGTCACTGGTCAATGATGATGGGACATATTGGATTGGCCATTACTATTATCGGTATTGCTATGGTGCAAAACTATAGCATTGAGCGTGATGTACGCTTAGAGCCGGGGCAGACGTTTGATATCCAAGGCTATCAATTTCATTTCACGGGGTTACGCAATCATGATGGCCCGAATTATGATGGTTTTATTGCTGATTTCCGGATCACGCAAGATGGTCAATATGTGAATGATTTGCATGCCGAAAAGCGTTTTTACCACACGGCTCGTTCAATGATGACAGAAGCGGCGATTGATCGCGGTTTTACTCGTGACTTATATGTTGCAATGGGTGAGCAGCTTGAAGGCAGCGATGCTTGGGCAGTGCGTATTTATTACAAACCCTTCATTCGTTGGATTTGGTTAGGTGCAATTTTTATGGCCATTGGTGGTATTTTAGCCATCAGTGATAAACGCTACCGTTTCAGAAAAAAATTGAATGTGTCTGATGATTCAAATAAATCTGAACAGGAGGCGTAAGGATGGCAGATAAAAAAAGTATGAATCGTAAAATTTTATTTGTGCCTTTGGTCTTATTCATTGCATTGGTTGCAGTCTTTGCTACTCAGCTTACTCGTAATGCGAAAGGTGACGACCCAACAAAATTAGAATCCGTTTTAGTCGGTAAGTCAGTGCCGGATTTTGAACTTGAAGATTTATACCAACCAGCTAAGACCTACGATCAATCTTTGTTTAAAGGTAAGCCACTTATTTTGAATGTGTGGGCGACTTGGTGTCCTACTTGTTATGCCGAGCATAAATTTTTAAATAAATTGTCTTCTCAAGGTGTAAATATCATCGGTTTGAATTACAAAGATGACCGAACTAAAGCGGAAAAGTGGCTAAAAGATTTGGGTGATCCTTATCAAATCGTTCTGTTTGATGGAAATGGTATGTTTGGTTTAGATCTAGGTGTTTATGGCGCGCCAGAAACTTTCCTTATTGATGCTGATGGTAAGATACAATATCGTCATGTTGGTGATGTGAATATTAATAATTGGAATGAGACTTTATTGCCGCTCTATAACAAATTAGCAGGGCAAAAAAGTCCATTACCACCGACACCGATGGGGCAGAACTAATGAAAAAATTCGCTTCATTGATAATTGTCTTACTCGTGTCTTTAAGCTTTCCAGCGCTGGCTGCGATCGAAGTGTTTGATTTTGATACGCCAGCACAAGAAGCTCAATTTCAAGAGTTGAGTCATACGTTACGTTGCCCTAAATGTCAGAATAATTCGATTTCTGATTCCAATGCTGAGCTAGCAAAAGATTTACGTGAAAAAACGTATTTAATGACGAAGCAAGGGAAATCAAAACAAGAAATTATTGATTATATGGTTGCTCGCTACGGTAATTTTGTTACTTATAATCCACCTCTTACCCCTTCAACGGCTATTTTGTGGCTGGCTCCGCTAGGTATTGTTTTATTTGGATTTGGCTTTATTTTTCTGCGTACTCGCAGTAGAGCTAAGATCGAGAAAGAAAACCCTGAGCAGTGGGATGAGGAACACGAACAACGTTTGCAACAGCTTTTGTCTAAGCAAAATACGACATCTGAAAATGTCACAGAGACCGCTGGCAAGGATGATAAAAAAGGTAACGACGCATGATAGTTTTTTGGATTGGTACGGTTTTATTACTGGCAGTTGCTGCGATATTTATAGTTTATCCTTTGTTCAAATCAAGAGATATTGATGAAGCGGCACAGCGAGATGAACTCAATAAAGCATTTTTTAAAGATCGCTTAGATGAATTAGAAGCGGAAGATTCTGCTGGCATCATTGAAGATAAAAATGATTTAGTGACGGATTTAAAACAATCCTTGCTAGATGATATTCCTCACTCTCAACATGATCTTACTACTTCACACAAAAAAATGAAGTGGATGGTTATCCCTTTTATGTTGTTCATGGCCGTCACCGCTTATGGAATGTATGCAATTTTTGGTGCTAGCGAACAAGTCGCACACTGGAAAAAGGTGGAGAATAGCTTACCTGAACTAACTAAAAATTTAATGAACCCTCAAGGTGTTGACTTAACTGATCAGCAAATGGCTGATTTGACGCTTGCGATGCGAACTCGCCTACAAAGCCATCCTAATGATGGGACAGGTTGGGTATTGTTAGGACGTATTGCGATGGCAAATCGTGATGTTGAAACGGCAATTGGAGCATTAAGCAAAGCCGATCGTTTACTGCCTAATAACCCAGATGTGCAACTCAGCTTGGCACAGGCGCTAATGTTTTCATCAGATCCTGTCAATACTGAGAAATCAGGTACGATTTTACATCAACTATTACAGCAGCCAGAAGTCGATCCTCGAGTCTATTCCTTGATGGCTTTTAATGCTTATGAAAATGCTCAATACGAGCAAGCCATCCAGTATTGGCGTGAATTACAAGATGTAATTGGAGAAGGTGATTCTCGGTATGCGATGTTAGAACGCAGTATCCAAACGGCTCAGCGTGAGTTAAGTGGTGAAGAACATCCACAAAAAGTAGAGCATGAAGGGACGCCAGTTAGTATTACTATTTCTCTCGCGCCTGATGTGCCTACACCGGAATCTGGTGTATTGATTGTCTCTATCCATAGCGCCGATGGTGCTCCAATGCCAATTGCCGCTGCACGTTACCCACTATCGAAGTTCCCAGTAACGGTCGTACTTGATGATAGTAATAGCATGATGAAGCAACGTAAGTTATCAAGCTTATCTGATATCATGGTTCGTGCTCGTATTGATAGTGACGGCAATGTATCCACACGTGATCATGACTGGCATGGTGAAAGTTTGCCTGTCCATTTAGGTGACAATGTTGTGATATCTATTGATAAGAAATATTGATATTACCTAGAGAGATACAATACAATTAGGCTACGTGTTACATTCCAGTCGTTAGTACAATATTGGGTGTGACAGATGAAAGGCAAGTTATTCTTATGACTTGCCTTTTTTATTCGATACTTTTTTCACAGGATGTGGTGATTTGAGCAAGGTAAATGCCTCGTTTTCTCTTTCCTCTATATTTAGCTTATTTTTACTAATAGGGTGCAGCAGTGCGCCTGAATCTTCTGAAAATCCATCTACTGTTAATGATCCTTTGGAGGGCTTTAATCGGACGATGTGGGATCTAAACTATGACGTTTTAGATCCTTACCTAGTACGTCCAGTTTCCATCGCATATATGGAATGGTTACCAACACCATTGACCGCTGGGCTTTCTAATTTTTTAGATAACCTAGAGGAGCCCGCCAGTGCACTGAACAATTTATTTATGGGAAATGGTGGTAAAGCCTTAGATAGTTTCAATCGCTTTTGGATTAATACCACTATAGGTTTACTGGGGTTTATTGATGTCGCCAGTGAAGCAGGTATTACTCGTTCGAGCCGAGAGTTTGGCGATGTGCTGGGTTATTATGGTGTCGGAAATGGTCCTTATCTTATGATGCCAGCATACGGGCCCTTAACTCCGCGAGATCTTGCTGACCAAGCGGATAGTTTATATATGCCTCTCTATTGGCTGACTTTTTGGCAAAGTGCCGGTAAATGGGTAATTCAGGGCTTAGAAACCCGTTATGAGTTAATTCCACAAGAAGGTATGCTCCGTAACTCTCCTGATCCATATGCGTTAAGCCGCAGTATTTATTTACAGCATCAAGATTTTAAAGCTGAAATTGAAAAAGAACCTGAACCTGTGGTGGATGAAGATTTACTGGATCAGTATTTAGGACATGATTACTAACGATGTTTTAAAGCTCTCAACGCTATGATTTTAAAAACATGGCCCTTAAAAATAAAAACAGCCTGGTCAAGAATTGATGAGGCTGTTCTTTTATCCAGATTTCAGATTACTTAGAAGGATTTACTGTATTGAATCCCTGTTATTATTGCATCTGTGTGTGTCGTGGCTTCAATACTCGAAATATTGTCGTAGCTTTGTTCAGCATCAACATCAACACCAAGTAGATAGGTAAAGCCGAAGTCGATACTAGAATCTTTTGTTGGAGCGTAAGAGAAGCCAGCAGATAACCAATGTCGGTTTGAATCAGGAACGGCAATCGTGGTGATTTGATCTTGTGCGCCTTGATCGAATTTATAACCCGTACGTAGTGTCCATTTCTGATTCAAATAATAGGTAGCACCTACGGCAACGCTCCAAGTATCTTGCCACTCAAATTTTTCTAGCGTATTAGGGCTTCCGTTGGTAGTGAGTTTGTCAAACTTGCTCCAATCGGTCCAGCCAACGGTATAGCTTAGTGCGAATCGGGTACCTTTAAAGCGGTTATAACCAGAAAATTGCGCAAAATCAGGAAGGGGAACGTATAGTTCATCCGCACCAGTTGCATGTAAAAGGCCATCCATTTTTCCTTTGGCGGTTATTTCAGGGCTGGCATGGTATGAGAATCCCCAACGATTATTTTCGTCTAATTCGTAAGTGGTGCCGACGTTCCATCCAAGACCTACGCCACTGGCATCAACATCGGCAGCATTGAAATTATGATTTACATTATATGGTAATGAACATCCTTTGCCTGAATTTCCAGTAAGTTGATTACAAATTGTATTAAATGTCATACCAGCGCCTTCAGGTTTAAAACTTCCTGAAGTATTAATATCTAAGTTTCGTTTAAACTCACCATGACCATAAATGACATCTAATCCTGCACCAAAGCTCCATTGTTGATTTAAGCGATAGGAAACGGCTAAGGCTAGATCCGCACTGATGATGCTTGAAGTGCCGCCGTACTCACCAGGAAAAGAAGAATCAAATTCTGATGCAGTACCAAAGTTAGAGTACAAACCTGCGCCAACCGCCCATTTGTTGTTTAATGGCACCACTAAAAACATATTTGGTGCGACGGCTAAATTGCCTGCATCATCGTAGCTTACTGAACCTGAGTTATTGTTAATATCACTAGAGTATTGACCATCAGAAACTGAAATCTTTGGCTTAATAGCGGTCGCGCCCATCGAGAAAGATGTTTTATCAAAAAGTGCCATCGCTGCTGGGTTAATTGCCATCACCGAGGCATTATCGCCAATGATGCCATCACCGGCAAAAGCACGCCCAGCTCCAGTGGCAGATTGTGCATCTAATTGAAAGCCTGCCGCTTGAGATTGGGCGGATACTAGTATCATCGCAGCGGTCAGCGTTGAGGTGGTGAATACACTCAGCTTTTTCATAGTAGATGTACCTATTTAAAAATGGGGTGAAGCAATAAAGGATGCGCATTATGGGGGGGATGATTAATTGAACATATCCGACCATTGATTAATTGGTAGGCAAAAGAGCTTAATGTCGCAGATTGTGATGCTAAAATTGTTAACTTTGTTTGTTGCTATTTTGTTGTTGTTATTTGTGGTGTGAATCTTAGGATAAGGTTGCACTTTTTGGGGAATGTATGTGCTACTGGGTTTTCTAGTTATCGACATGTTTTAAATGAAGTTTTTATAAAATCAGATTTTGGGGGAGATAGATAGAAACACATGTGAAAAATGAAAAGTATTTCACATGTGTTATTGGTTTTTTACTCAGATATTTTTTAGTAATTAATATCGAACTCTATGTATTGAGGGAGAGTAATAAGGCTATTTTCTGTGAAAGTGCTTGGATATTTTCATTTTCATTACCAATAAGAACCAAGCTACCTTTGTCTAACGGAACTATTTCACCTTTTAATCCTTGTTGGAAAAACACATCAGACTTCGGTACTTCAATTTTAGAAATAAACGCGGTTACTTTCCCTTCTTTCCCCGCAAAAACCATGTGTAATGCAGAATGTTTACCACCAAAACTACAATGATTGAGATAGTATAAATGATATGGAAAGGCACCATTGAGTTTATAAGCGTAAGTGCTGAGTTTAGCATTTACTTCTTGCTCTGAATTGGCCTCATCAATGTCATAGGCAAATTGCTCGCCATGAGTAATATGCTCCATGGCCATATCTTCTAAGCTAGCGTGTGCTGGAGATATTAGAATAGTTCCCCAATTAATTTGCCCCACGCTGAGGCCAATGGTAAAAATGATGGATGCTGCCAGCGCAAACATGCGGCTACTCATGCTTACCTGTTTTTTGGCGGGTGAATGCGCAAAAATAATTTTGTCGGCAAGGTCATCAGGTACATCTACACTGAAAGCTTTTTCAAGTTTATTATCGAGTGAGGAGAGGTTATCTGCATATTGGCGATTGTTTTTATCGGCAAGAATTTTGTGTAGCACCTCGTCACTGCGGTCTTTAGGATCTGACAATATACGGCGTCGAAACTCTAAATCATCCATTATGGGCTCCCAAAGTGTGTTCTGATGCTTCCAAGCTTTCTTTTAGTTGGTTTCGTGCTCGAAACAGCCTAGTCATTACCGTGTTTTTATTTAAGTCGAGGATCTGTGCAATTTCCTCACCACTAAAACCCGCAATAACTTGTAAAAATAACGGTTCACGATATTCCAGTTCTAAATTCATAATTTGCTTTTGTAACCATTGTTGTTGGTGATGGGGGTCATCGTTGGTTGAACCACTGTTCCCCGGCTCATCAATATCAACAAGATCGAATTGTTTGCGTTCAAAACGACGTGCATTTTCACGCCTTAAAATAGTAATTAGCCAAGGTTTAGCCGCTTTCTCATCTAACAGGCTATCTAATGACTTCCATGCACGCAGGCAAGTTTCTTGCACTAAATCTTCGGCAATATGTTTGTCTTTGCATAGCCAATAGGCATAGCGATATAGATCTCGATGATAAGCTCGAACTAAGCTTTCATAGCGTTTTTGTCTGTCCATATCTTTAATGACCGAGTCAGGTGCATTTTTCTTTCTAAAGATTTGGCTAATTGACACAATTAATCCCTTATTAATATTTTACTCATACAAAATTTATTAGTATTGAGGTTGCTAATTATTTGATTACTTATCAGTTTTGACCCTAAAATGACTGTGTGAACTAGTAAAGTGTGGTTTCTTATAGTGTATAAAGGAAGTCATTATTACAAAAAATGTTAATCAGGTATGAGTTTTCTTTTTCAAGGTAACTAAATCGTCAGAAGTATCGATAAGATCACAAGTTTGCACTAATATTTTAAGCAATATTGGCATCACGTTTTTATGCTTTCTAGTTTTGTATACAATGACAGGTCAGACCTCTTTTTTTGCAATGATTGACCATTTCACGTAGACCCATTTATTTATGCCCAAAAAGGGCGAGGGTATGTTCATTTTACTTAAATAAGGATAAAGCATGACTCAGCAGGAAGTGAAAACTCGTAATGGTGATCGTATCGCTATTGTTTCTGGACTAAGAACGCCATTTGCTCGCCAAGGTACTGCCTTTAAAGAAGTACCAGCAGTGGATTTAGGTAAAATGGTTGTCAGTGAATTGCTGGCTCGTACTGGTATTGATCCTTCTCTCATCGATCAAGTGGTGTTTGGTCAAGTGGTGCAAATGCCTGCTGCGCCCAATATTGCTCGTGAGATTGTTCTCGGTACTGGGATGAATGTATCGACAGATGCTTATAGTGTGACTAGAGCCTGTGCGACCAGTTTCCAATCTGCGGTCAACGTGGCAGAAAGTATTATGGCAGGGAACATTGAGATTGGTATTGCAGGTGGTGCAGATTCGTCTTCTGTTCTTCCTATTGGCGTATCGAAAGCTTTGGCTCAAGGCCTATTAGAATTAAGTAAAGCAAAAACCTTACCGCAAAAATTGTCTATTTTACGTAAGTTATCTTTCAAAGACCTCTTACCGGTTCCTCCTGCCGTAGCGGAATATTCTACTGGGTTGTCAATGGGACAAACCGCAGAACAAATGGCAAAAACACATCAAATTCCAAGAGAAGAGCAAGATGCTTTAGCTCACCGGTCTCATTCTTTGGCGGCTCAAGCATGGGAAGATGGTTTAATTCAAGACGAAGTAATGACCGCGTATCCTGAACCATTCAAAGAGTGGATAGCAAAGGATAACAACATTCGCAATAACTCAAGCTTAGAGCAGTATTCTAAGTTACGTCCAGCCTTTGACCGTCAATTTGGTAGTGTGACTGCCGCAACCAGTACACCATTAACCGATGGCGCTGCCGCCGTTTTGATGATGAGTGAAAGCAAGGCGAAAGAGTTAGGTTTAGAAGTGCTCGGCTATATTCGTTCTTATGCTTTTTCAGCCATTGATGTTCATGAAGATATGCTCATGGGGCCATCTTACGCGACACCAATTGCATTGGATCGCGCTGGTATTGAACTAAAAGATCTCGATTTAATCGAAATGCATGAAGCGTTTGCAGCCCAAACCTTAGCGAATGTGAAAATGTTTGCCTCCGAAACCTTTGCCAAAGAAAAGCTTGGGCGCGATAAAGCTATCGGCGTGATTGATATGGATAAATTTAATGTACTTGGCGGTTCGCTTGCTTATGGGCATCCATTTGCAGCGACGGGCGCGCGATTAATGACTCAAACGTTACGTGAGCTTAAACGTCGTGGCGGTGGCTTGGCATTAACGACAGCATGTGCGGCTGGTGGATTAGGCGCAGCTGTGATTCTTGAAGTTGATAAAGTGGAAGCGGATAAATCAGGAACTGTCTCAGGTACAGATAAAAAACACGGCGCAGCCAGCCAGAATACAAGCAATAAAGGAGATAAATAATGACTGCTGAAAACGTAAAGGCCAATTCAATGGATAAAACGGCGTTCACTCTCACTATTGATAGCGATAATCTTGCTTGGCTTGCCATTGATGTTCCTAATGAAAAAATGAATACGCTTCAAGCTGAATTTTCGGATCAAATGAAAACTATTTTCGATCAGCTTGATAGTAAGAAGTCAGAAGTGAAAGGCCTCATTGTTCATTCTCTCAAGCCTGATAATTTTATTGCCGGCGCAGATGTACGAATGTTAGAAGCATGCCAATCTTCACTAGAAGCCGAGCAACTTGCCACGCAAGGTCAACAAATGTTTTCTCGCTTGTCAGCATTGCCATTTACGGTAGTGGCTGCCATTCATGGGCCATGTTTAGGCGGTGGGTTGGAATTGGCTTTAGGTTGTGATTATCGTGTTTGTAGTGATGATGGTGCGACTAAGTTAGGGCTTCCAGAAGTGCAGTTAGGTTTGTTACCAGGATCGGGAGGCACGCAACGTCTTCCTCGTCTTATTGGTCTATTAAATAGTCTAGATTTGATTTTAACGGGTAAATTATTACGCGCTAAAAAAGCGGTTAAATTAGGCCTTGCTGATGTATGCGTACCAAAATCAATTTTATTGGAAGCTGCGAAGGACTATATCGCAAAGCCTAAACGTAAAGTAAAAATCGACATTAAAGAAAAGTTGATTGCGAATACTAAAATGGGTCGTAAAGTTATTTTTGAACAAGCGGCGAAAAAAACGAAGCAAAAAACCCGTGGTAATTATCCAGCCACAAAAGCGATTTTAAAAGTTATTGAATATGGTTTAGAGAATGGTATTGAAAAGGGCTTTGCTAAGGAAGCTCATGAGTTTGGCCAATTAGTCATGACGCCTGAATCTCAAGCTTTACGCTCAATTTTCTTTGCCACAACTGAGATGAAAAAAGATTTCGGTAGTGATGCAAAACCAAAAACGGTCACCAACGTAGCGGTGTTAGGTGGCGGTTTAATGGGAGCAGGTATTGGTTATGTGTCGGCAACCAAAGCCAAAGTACCAGTGCGGATTAAAGATGTATCGAATGATGGTATTTTGCATGCGATGAATTATAGCTACCAACTATTAAGCAAGTTAGTTAAGCGCCGCTCATTAACTAAAGCGCAGCTACAACAACAGATGCAATATATCTCTGGCGGTACTGATTTTACGGGTTTTGCTCACAAAGATATGGTGATTGAAGCCGTATTTGAAGATTTGAGCTTAAAACAATCTATGGTGAAAGATGTTGAAAGCAATGCTAAGAAAGGCGTTATTTTCGCCAGTAACACATCATCATTGCCGATTGGAAAAATAGCGCAAGGTGCCGCGCATCCTGAAAATGTGATTGGTCTGCATTATTTTAGTCCGGTGGATAAAATGCCGCTTGTGGAAGTGATCCCGCATGAAGGTACGTCTGATGAGGTTATTGCTACCACGGTAAAATTTGCTCGCAAGCAAGGTAAAACCCCGATTGTGGTGAAAGATAAGGCTGGCTTTTATGTGAATCGTATTCTTGCGCCATACATGAATGAAGCGGCAAGAGTATTGTTATCGGGCGAGCCAATTGAGCATATTGATAAAGCATTGTTAAACTTTGGCTTCCCTGTGGGCCCAATTGCCTTACTTGATGAAGTTGGCGTTGATATTGGTGCCAAAATTACACCTATTTTGGTAGAGGAGCTAGGTGAGCGTTTTAGTGCGCCAGACGTATTTGATATTCTACTCAAAGATAATCGTAAAGGGCGTAAGAACGGAAAAGGTTTTTATACTTATAAAGGCAAGAAAAAAGAAGTCGATAAGTCAGTTTATAGCTTGTTGAAATTAAAACCAGAATCGATTCTGAGTGAAGAAGTTGTCGCGATGCGTTGTGTATTGTTAATGCTTAATGAAGCGGTTCGTGCATTAGATGATGGTATTATAGCCAGCGCTCGTGATGGTGATATTGGCGCAATATTTGGTATTGGTTTTCCTCCATTCTTAGGTGGACCATTTAAATATATCGATAAAGTTGGCGCGAAAAAATTGGTTGAAACCATGAATGAATACGCAGGTAAATACGGTTCACGTTTTGCACCTTCAGATGGCTTATTAACCAGAGCAGGTACGGGCGATAAGTTCTATCCTTCTTAACGAAAATGGATATGAGTTATTTTAATCGCGGTCAGGTTAATTAAAGCTCATATTAAACAATCAGGATCCCGACAAATTGGATAAGTTTGTCGGGATTTTTATTGGGGATCTTATCTAATTATTTTAATTGCTCTTCCAATATTAAAAGACGAGAGAAACTTTGTTGGCAACCGCCAAGTCGGTAATCGTGTTGCCAGATATCGAAATAAGGATCTTTTACTAAGGTTAATAAGCTCAATAAATGTGCTTTGCTGGTGTGAGATAACTCGTTAAGTTCTCGGGTGTTTTGTTGTTGATAATACAAGGCAATATGGCTAGCGAGTATCATGGTATCGACAGCCCAATTCAACTGTTGTTGCAAAGGCGTTGTTTGATGCTTACTTAATTGTATTTTATCACTTTGAAGTTGATTAATGGCAGATGTTAAGGTGTGCTCATCTTGTATTTCGGCGCGTTTAATATGGCGTTTAGATATCTGATCGAATATAAAAGGGCCATAAAAAGCACAGTTCGGAGTGGTCACTCCAGAGCTCAAATAGCGATTTTGTAGCGTTAATAAATGTTGAAATAATGCAGGGTCTTCCCGCGGATAAAAATAGCATAACCCCTCGTGAAGATTAAGTTCAGCATGTTGAGATTCACCCCATGCCATTGCTGCGCCAAAGATATAATAAGGCAGCGGGGCGCAAAAAGGTTGTGCGTGGCCCATGTCTCCCCACTCTGAAATCATATAACCTTGTGCGCCATATTTTTTAGCGGAAATTGCGGCTCTACGCATGTGCACTTCTGCCGCTTGTCTGCGACCAATAACGGATGCAAAGCAGTTCGTTGAGACGACGACTTGAAAAGGGTAACCAAACTCTGACAGTTTTTTATGCTCAATATCATAAGGATGATCTTCTTCATAACCCCAATTTAGCAGTTCTAAATCTTTGGGTAAATGCGGCAAAATTTCAGGGTAATGAAATAGCATGTCGCTGAATATCTGGCATCGTTTTCCCTTAGATTCAGTGATGGACAAAATGGTTTGAAGATAGTTTAAGTAAACTTGCCCTTTACCTTTTTCATCGCAGGCTTGTTTGCTGCCATCTACGCCAAGATCCATCGTTTCATCAAAATTGATATTCAGCGTATTACTTTGGAAGTTAGGCAATAATTCATTCAGTAATGATTCAATGAATTGAGGCACTTGAGAATGACAAGGATTGAGCCCAAAGGATTGAGGCCGGAAATCCCCACGTTGGTCATAAAAACCATCGATTTGCTCTGCCATATGCTGATAATCAGAATGACAGAGCCATTTCTCCATATGCCCAAAGGTGGCTTGATTAGGAATTAATTCGATTCCTTTTGTTTGGCAGTATTGATCGATTAATTGAATTTCTTGCGCGGTTAATGGATCGTAATCTTGCCACACGGTTTGATGATTCTGATAAGCAAAAGTGTGCTCAGTATAGAGTTGTAATTGATTGATTCGTAGTTCAGACCACAAATCGATCAGTTCAAGTAAGCGCTCCATAGTCGGTATTTTGTCGCGACTAATATCCAACAATATCCCGCGCTTTAAAAAATCAGGCTGATCTTTGATTTTTAAGCAGTGAAGTATTTGACCGTTGTGTAGTAGCTGGCGCAGTACATAATGTGCATAAAGTAAAGCTTGGGAGTCGCAATAGGCAATATGAATTTGATTTAACGATATGGTTAACTGGTATGACTGCTTTGCCAACGTAGCATCTTGTTGATATGTAACTTGTGAGCAGTGGCTGATCTTGGCATCAATCGTGCTCGGAATATTCACGATAGCGAGTGATACTTGGCTCGGTTGTTTGGGTTGATGCAGTATTATCTGCTGTGGGCGTGGGAATAAATATTGGCCTATTTGTTCCATGTCACTTCCTTGATTTCAAAAAATAAACTTACAAAAAGCCCTCCTAGAGGATAATTCATAGGAGGGCAAAAAAGGAGACTAGCCTAAATCAACATTTTTAGGCCTGAGTTGGAATTCTTCAATTGATCCAATTTCTAGTCCGATGGCTAAGTCTTCAGCGTCTTGATGCTCTAATCCTTTGGAGTGCATCACTAGGCGGTTCGCGGTTCTTGGTTTTAGCGTATTAACCACAAAACGGATCATTTCACTACGATCTAAATTAACGATGGCTTCTGAAACAATCTCACGATTATTAAAGCTGAGATCTTTATTGCCTATCGCCACCCACAAACGTTGTCCGCGTGAACGTAAATTACTATCAGGGGCTAGAATTTGATTCAGCAAGCCTTGTTTACTGCTTTGCCATTGATCTTCATTTAACTCTAACAACACCATGTAAAAGGCATTTAAAAACTCATCGACGGACGAAAGCAAATCGCTTGGGGCTGCATTCGGTGATTGAACATAAAGGGCTAAACCTGGATGTCGATTTAACGGCATGTTTCCTGTGCCAACCATATAACCTAGTTGTTGCTTGGTGCGAATTTCATGAAAAAAAGCAGCTGACATTAAGTG
Source organism: Vibrio sp. S17_S38 (assembly GCF_014694375.1). GTDB lineage: Bacteria > Pseudomonadota > Gammaproteobacteria > Enterobacterales > Vibrionaceae > Vibrio. The sequence goes on along the minus strand of NZ_JAAUWW010000018.1, from coordinate 12,219 downwards.
ATTAGCCAAAGTGTATAAGGCAACATGTTGAGGCTTAACATCTGGTGATTGATAATATAAAACCAATGCAGAGTCGGCTTGTTCGCAGTGCAACTCGCGTTGAAAAGTTCCACTGTCACCAAGCATAACTAATGGGCGCAATGACTCTTTATAGGTCTGACCTTTAACTTGTAAGGCTTTCTTTAGGCTGGTGGCAAGATCAATGGCAGAACCTCTGGTCCAGTCACCATAAACAAACATTTCAATATGCAATGTTGAAAGCATCTTATCCACAAAAACAGGTAGCTCATCGACTTCTATAGACTCTAATGCTTCAATTAATACGGGATAAGGAGGATTGTTAGGTTGCAATATTCCGGTCATTGCATTGAATAATTGAGATACAGGGCGGTCTTTTTCTGCGTTACGCCAATTGATAAGCATTTGTCGTTTAATTGAATCAAAGCGTGATTGGCTAAATTCACGAGAAGCAAAACGATGAATAATCACATCCAATAATTGAGGTTGTTTTTCACTAAAGCCTGTCAGCATTAATGTTACACCGCCTTGATGTGCGTATAAGTTGTACCCCATGCCAGCGATTTCAGCTTGATAGGTTTCTTTGATCAATGAATCTAAGAACATTTCGACACATAGGCGGGTTTTGACGATCGTGCGTGGCGTTGAAACGGCATGCGGGCTGTCAATCGCGATAAAAGCTAACCCTTTAGGTACTCTAAATTCGGTTTCTTGTAAGTGCCATAAGCGAAACCCTTGTTTATCTTCAATCAGTTCTGGTGTTTCACTGGTGCTTTCAAGTGGTGCAGGATCTAGGTTATAACAAATATAAGGGTTTTCTTCAGGCAAATGTAAGTCAGATAGCGAGATGTCAGATAGCAAATAAGACGTACTCCATCGCGTTATTTCTTTTTCGGTGAGATGTCTCACAGCATAAGGCGTGTTGTACCATTTTGCTTGTCGGTCGTAGTTTAAACCTTTGGCAACTACCATGACGCGCATATTTTCAGGCGTAAATTGAGCGATTAATTGTTGTAGATGCTCACCATCAAACTTTGCCATTTGATAATCACCATAGATCACATCATCAGGTTGGTAGTTTTGCATATTCATGACCAAATGACTGGCGGTGTCTATTGATCGCGAAGGTTCTTGAAAACGAAATGCAGACTCAAGCACCGCTTGTTTTTCTTTGTATCGCCATTCTTCAATACCCGAATGCTTGATAAGCTCAATGTATTGAAAGATGGTGGTGATAATTTTATCGATTTGCGTTAGCCCGAGCTTTGTTAGCGAACAGCTGATCGAGAACTCACGAAAATTGCTGCCGCTAATACCACCACCCGCAGTGAGCGCTGTGATGAGTTGATCGTCTTTTAAACGCTGCAATAAGCTGCCTTCACCTTCATAACCGAGTAGGTGTGCAACATAAGATAAAGGTTTGGTTTGATAAAATTGATTCATGCTTGGGAAGTTAAAATTTATCATGAGTTTCCGAGAATCTTTTTCTGGCTCAATGGTGATAAATTTAGCGTTATCTTCTGGTCTTAATAATGGTTGAGTGACTGATTTTCCAGCGAGATTTTGATTTGGTATTGCAGCGAAATACGTCTTCGCGGCTTGTTCTAGTTGAGTTAAGCTATGCGGGCTGATTAAGGTAGCCGTCATTAAATCTGCTGAGTAATATTGTTGATAAAAATCAATGATTTCATCTCGAATAGAATGGGTTTGGTTTCCATCTGAGTCCGTTATGTCACTGAGCGTCTCCACATTGCCAACTGAGAATTTTGAAAACGGGTGAGCGGGATTGATCACTTCTTTATGCACCTGATATATACGGCGCATATCGTCTTTTAACTTTAGGCGAAATTCAGACTCCACCGCTTGGCGTTCTTTATCCAACGCCTCGGGATTAAATAATGGCGCGACGAAAAATTGGCTGAACCGATCAAGCGCTTCGGGATACTCATTTGAAGCAATATCAAAGAAGAAGCAGGTATGTTCGGTACCTGTCCATGCGTTGTTTTTTCCACCATGCTGACTAATAAAGGATTGAAACTCGCCCACATGAGGGAATTTTTCGGTTCCTAAAAATAGCATATGTTCAAGATAATGGGCAAGTCCTTCGCGGTGGATAGGATCATCAAAATGTCCGACATTAACGGCTAAGGCGGCGGCTGATTTTTGAGCATCTTCATCATGGATGAGCAACACACGTAATCCATTTTCAAGCGTGAGATAACGATATTTTTTGGTGTCGTTTGGACTTATATGCACCTTGTACTCCCTCAGGATGAAGACGATTGGCTGATATTGATAAACTAATCGTTGAAGACGGACTTTTAATGCTGATTAGTTTTAGTTTGATCCAACTTTAGATTGAATTCGCTTCGATCTTATTTAGGCAAAACAAAGAAACTCAGCGATTTTCTAATTATGACCTTCTAATGAACGGCTGCAAATGATTTGTATTTATTTCGGTATAAATTGTTACCTTGATGGGTTATCTGGCATTGGCTATGTAACAGTTTGCTTACAAAGAGAGTTCAATATGTAACCTTAAGTGGCGACTGACTTTGTACAATGTTCCTGAGTTTATAATATAAAAGGAATTTGCTATGTCATTGCTTGCTCTCTTATCCAAACCGATTTCTAAGCTATCGCTTATTGGTCGTTCGTTAATGTTACCCATTTCAATTCTACCTGCCGCCGGCTTGTTACTCGCATTTGGTGATAAATTCAATTTGCCTTTGATGACTAATGCGGGTGGGGTTTTATTTGATAATTTGGCTTTATTGTTTGCAGTTGGTTCCGCGGTTGGTCTTGCAAAAGAGTCAGGAATTGCGGCATTAGCGGCGGTTGTTGCGATGCTCGTGCTGAATGGAACAATGGGAACATCATTAGGTATTACACCTGAGATGGCAGCAGAAGGTGGTCGATATGCCATGGTGATGGGGATCCCAACCCTACAGACTGGGGTTTTCGGTGGTTTAATCGCCGGCGTACTTGCCGCGGTTACGTTCAATAAGTTTCATAAAATTAAATTACCTGAATTTCTAGGATTCTTTTCTGGTAAACGTTTTGTCCCAATTGCCACCGCTTTTTTTGCTTTCATTCTCGGGCTACTTTTACCGTCAGTTTGGGTGTATATCCAATCGGGGATCGACTCTTTATCTGTCGTGGTTAATGGTGAGAACCAAGCTATTTCAACATTCATTTTTGGTATGACTGAACGTGCGTTAATTCCGCTTGGTTTGCACCATATATGGTACCCATCATTTTGGTTCACCTTTGGTAACTATACGACAGAAGCTGGGCAGATTATTCATGGTGACCAAACGATTTGGTTTAAAATGTTCGAAGATGGTGTTAAATCTTTTGATAGTTCAACCTATCACGGTGCGGGTAAGTTTATGCAGGGTGAATTCCCGTTGATGCTTTTTGCATTACCAGCCGCATGTTTAGCGATGTATCACGAAGCCAAAAGTAATCAAAAGAAAATTGCGGCGGGCATTTTATTTTCAGCGGCGTTGACATGTTTCCTTACTGGGATTACTGAACCGGTTGAGTTTGCCTTTATTTTTGTTTCGCCAGTTTTATATGTCTTTAATGCCATTATGGCTGGTGTATCGTACATGAGCATGTATTTGCTGGACGTACATATTGCTAAGTCGTTTTCTGCTGGCCTTATTGATTATATTTCATTCGGTATTTTGCCATCACTTAATGGTTATCAGACGCATTATTTGAATGTGATTTTATTTGGTGTGCCAATGGGGATCCTTTATTACGTGGTCTTTAGATTTGTTATCCGTAAATTTGATGTTAAAACGGTTGGTCGCGAAGATAAAATGCGTAAAGAAATCACATTAGATGATAAAGATCTTACGGCATTAATTATTAACCATGTTGGTGGTAAACAAAATATTTTATCGTCTGCCGCTTGCATCACGCGATTACGTTTGGAAGTGAAAGATCAATCTCAAGTCGATTCTGCCGCACTAGAAGATCTGGGCGCAATGGGTGTCATTATGATTGGGAGCTCTGGCGTTCAAGTCATATTGGGTGCGAAAGCTCAGTTTGTCTCGGATATTATTAACGAGTCTTGATACTGTTAGCGTGCTAAATTTAACCGCTACTATTGAGATGGTAGCGGTTTTTTGTCATTTAAACTTTCGGATATATGACTAACGGAAAGGTGCTATGGACTATAAACATATTCTCGTTGTCGATGATAACCATGAGCTGACTGATGCCTTGAGTGAGTATTTAACGAAGGCTGGGTTTATTGTGGATGTGGCGCACAATGGTAGTGAAATGAAGCAGCAATTTGCTGTGCAAAAACCCGACCTTATTGTGTTAGACATTATGCTTCCTGGTGAAGATGGTTTTAGTCTATGTGCCCACATTCGTAAAGTTTCTCATGTGCCAATTATCATGCTTACGGCAATAACCGACGAGGCAGATAGGGTAGCCGCATTAGAAATGGGCGCAGATGATTATGTGACGAAGTCGTTTAGTCCTAGAGAGTTATTGGCTAGAATTAAGGCTAATTTACGTCGTTCTAGCTATGCTGAGTCCTCGTTTACTTCTCGTCATTTTTTCTTTGATCAATGGTGCTTGGACAGTATTACTCGGAAAATCACAGGAAAAAATGGGGAAGTAAAACAGCTTTCAGGTGCCGATTTTACGCTACTCAACTTATTCCTTATGAATAGAAATTCGGTGCTTTCTCGCGATGTTATTTCTCAAGAAATTTGGGGCAGAGAGACCGATCCAAGTAGCCGAACAATTGATGTGCAAATTGCTAGGTTAAGAACTCAGCTTAATGACCATGATAGGAGTATTATCTTAACCATGCGTAATAAAGGTTATTTACTTGCGGTAGATTATTATCATGAATCTGCATAAATTTAAGCCAAAGTCTTTGGTTAACCGCACCAGTATTATTCTTATGGTTGTTATTATTTCTGTGGAGCTTTTTACGGGCTTTCTTTGGTATAAACAAAACCAAAATATGGAGCTGAAAAGCCTGCAAAATGAAGCGATCAACTTAGCGTTGAGCTCATCTTCTACCGTCTCTTTTTTGGTCAATATTCCTCGTGATTATCGTTATTTAGTGATTAATCAGTTGCGAGACATCGGGGGGAATCGTTTTTTTGTGTCCTTAAACAACCACAAAATAGACTCTAATACATTGACTGCCTCCGATAAAATGAGAAGCATAAAACAAAAAGTAGAAACTGAGTTATCTAAACAATTGAGTTTGGATATGGTGAATGTCGATTTCACTTTAAAAGATGATTTGAAAGTGTTGAATAGTGAAGTCTTCATTAATGAGTTACCTAATCAGTGGTCGGCTTTTGGTCTTTCTAATGAAGAAGATAATCCACCCGTTTTGGTTATTCAGGTAAAAATTAAGCAAGATGATTGGTTTTATTTAGCCGCTATGTTGCCAATGAGTTATTTATCTGAGAATAGCTTTCCTATTAGTTCCAGCCTGATTTTTTTAATTGTGTGTTCCGCAGTATTGATTTTTGTGATCAGTTGGCTGTCATTGCGTAAAGAAATTAAACCTATTCGTAATTTGGCGAAAGCCGCGACTCAAATGGATTTAAAGTCGAAAAGTATCACATTAAAGCAAGAGGGCAGCGTTGAAATACAAGCTGCAATTTATGCATTCAATAAAATGGATCGCCGGATAAAGTCTTTTATTATTGACCGCGAAATGTTGTTTCGAACCATTTCTCACGATCTACGTACACCATTGGCGTGCTTAAAATTAAGAACAGAAATGCTTGATGATCCCATTACTCGAGAGAAGTTTGAAAAATCGTTGAATGATATAGATAAAATGGCAAAAGATGTATTGCAGTGCATGTCGGATACGGATATCCATGAAGAACTTGATGTGATCAATATTGAACAGGTTTTAAAGCATTGCGCTTCGCCTTATAGCGCCTCTCAAGTTCAACTACCCAGCCATCCAGAATGTTATATTTTAGGTAAGCCACTTGCCGTTCAACGCTGTATGCAAAATATTATTGATAACGGCATTAAGTATGGGGAGCATGTTTCGATTACGGTGGAGCAAGATGAAATGTATACCAAGATTAATTTTATTGATGACGGTATTGGAGTAGATTCAAACGATATCGAAAAAGTATTTGAGCCTTATTTTAGAGGGGATAATGCGCTTAGTCTTTCAGGAACAGGGCTTGGGTTGAGTATCGCTTATAACATTATGAAATCCCATGGTGGCGATATAACAATTCAAAATAATTCTGGTGATGGCATTACCGTTCAACTTAAATTTATCAATAACGTATGAAAAAATTTATCGCTTTATTACTGTTAATCACTCTCAGTTTTGCCTCGCAAGCTAAACCATTGGAGTTATTGCATTGGTGGTCTTCGAAAGGTGAGCTCAATGCATTATCTTACCTGGAGAAGGTTATGGATAGACAGCATTCTGGTTGGGAGCCTAAATCGATTGTAGGATCTGGCGGTGAAAATGCCATGTATGTTTTACAAGCTAGAGCGATAGCAGGCACGCCACCAGAAGTTGCTCAGATTGAAGGCACCGACATTCTGTCTTGGGCACAGTTAGGCTTTGTTAATTATTTAGATAAACTGGCAAAGACTCAAGACTGGCAACATACACTGCGGCCGTTGGTCACTCAGATTAACAGCTTTGAAGGTCGTTATGTTTCTCTCCCATTAACCATTCATCGAACAAATTGGCTGTGGCTTAATAAGGCTGTTTTTAAGCAAAGTCACCTTACTCCGCCAACTACATGGAGAGATTTACTGGTTGCTATCCATCAGCTTAAATCGATGGGAATTCAACCTATAGCGCTAGGAAAGGACTCATGGCAAATTTCGATTTTATTTGAAAATATTGCACTGGGATTAGGTGGTAGTGAGTATTATCACAATGCGCTGGTTGATATTAATGCAGAGACTATTAATAGCGCCAAAACTCATGAGGTTCTTTCCGTTTTCCGAGAGATCTCTTTGGCAATCAATAAAGATTTAACTCAATCTACATGGCAACAAGAAACGGATAAATTATTTCAAGGTCAAGCTGCGATGCAAATTACTGGCGACTGGGTTATTGGTGAGTTAAATGTGGCAAATGAAAAAACGCAAAATAATATTGCCTGTTTTGTTGCGCCACAGACACAAGATAATTTTGTATTCAATATGGATAGCTTAATTAGCTTAAGTGGTAGTCAGAATTTTGATCAAGTAGAACAACTCTTTAAAAAATTGTCACAAAAGAAATTCCTTCATGATTTCAACAGATTGAAAGGTTCAATTCCACCAAGGAATGATATCGATGTAAGTGATTATAATGCTTGTTCTCGAAAGTCGAATCAAGATTATACCCGTTCAGAAGTAAGTAATACGTTATTACCGAGTATGACGGATTCAATGGCCATCGATCCAAGAAAGCAGCGTCTTTTAGTGAATGAGATTTATAAGTACTTCATCAACACGAAAATGACAGAGCAGGCTTTTATTTCCAATGTTATTGCGATATCAAAAATAGAATAAAGTCGTCAATGTGAGCATTCTACTTAGTGGTAGAAGATATTTCCTCAGAGTGTTATTTGCATCGACAAACGCACGTAATATCTTGGTATACTGCTATTATCAATTTAGACGTAATACTGTTAGTAAGGTGATGTATGCGGATTTTTATTATGCGCCATGGCGATGCTGAGCCATTTGCGGCGACAGATGCGGAAAGACCATTAAGTGAACTTGGTCAGAAGCAATCACTGCAAGTGGCAAAAAACTGCAAACAAAAAAAAGTAGACCAATTTGATTTGGCATTGGTTAGCCCTTATTTGAGAGCACAGCAGACGTGGAAAATACTTTCACAGGTTTTAACGGCGAATAAGATTGAAGAATGTGACGATATTACTCCGTATGGAGACTCTGACTCTGTAGTTGATTATGTTTGCGCACTTGCTCAAGCTCAAACATTAGAAAGCGTTATTTTAGTTTCTCATTTGCCATTAGTTGGTTACTTAACTGCAGATTTTGTGACAGGTATTCATCCACCTATGTTCCCAACATCTGGCATGGTATGCATTGACTATGATCTAGAGGCGCGTAATGGTGAGGTTCTTTGGCAATTATAATTTTTGGATAAATAGTTGGGTTATGCATAGCTTGCTTATATTTATATATAGCTTGATGGTGAGTGTATTGAGGGTGTTCATCTCTCAGGAATCGAAATAAGAACAAGTAAAGCGCCATTACCACCAAATTCAAGTGGCGCTTGATGATAGGCCATTACATCCGGATGCTGCGCGAGCCAAAGTGGCACTTTTTGTTTTAAAATATGTTTACCAATACCGTGCATAACACTGGCACAAGATATACCTTCTTTGACACAATAAGCCAGCATTGAACCTAACTCACGTTTGGCTTCGTTTTGTGTCATACCATGTAAATCAAGAAAAACATCCGGTACATAAACGCCGCGACGTAAGCGTTTTACTTCATATTTAGAAACATCATCTCGTGCATAACGTGTTGGTCCATCGGTGCTGAGCATTGGCACAAATTCATCCGAAAAGTAGAACTCATTATCTTTGGCTTCACGAAAAGTACGGCGAATTTCTTTTTGCTGTAAAGCCTTTTTAGGCTCATGGATTATGGTATCCTGTGGCAACTTTTTTACGCCCTTTATTTCTAGTTGAAACAGCGCAAATTCATCATCTATGTTGGTGTCTTTTTCACTCATGGAAAATCCTTACTGATAAGGGGCAGTATTGTAACCTCAAGCATGGCTAAGTTGCGAGCATCGTAATGGTTGATGTGCGTATAAATACTAGATGGACACAAGACCGGAGACTTAAGTGGATAAAATTTTTATTGATGAAGCGGTATCGGAACTGCATACCTTGCAAGATATGATCCGTTGGACGGTAAGTCGTTTTAACGCTGCTGGTCTGTTTTATGGCCAAGGTACAGACAACTCTTGGGATGAAGCGGTTCAGTTGATTTTACCTACTTTATATCTTCCGATTGATGTCCCACCGCATGTATTAAGCTCTCGGCTAATTCATAGTGAACGTTTGCGTATTGTTGAGCGTGTAATTCAGCGTATAAATGAACGTACGCCGACGGCTTATCTCACCAACAAAGCATGGTTCTGTGGGCTTGAATTTTATGTTGATGAGCGAGTTCTCGTTCCACGGTCACCAATTGGTGAATTGATCGAAAATAAATTCCAGCCTTGGTTAATTCAAGAACCAACGCGCATTATGGATTTATGTACGGGGAGCGGTTGTATTGCGATTGCATGTGCCTATGCATTTGAAGGCGCAGAGGTCGATGCTGTCGATATTTCGGTTGATGCCTTAGATGTCGCTGAACGTAACATTACCGATCACGGTCTAGAGCAGCAAGTCTTCCCATTTCGTTCGGATTTATTGAACGATATACCACAAGATCAATACGATATTATCGTGAGTAATCCACCGTATGTCGATCAAGAAGATATGGATAACTTGCCACAAGAGTTCCGCCATGAGCCAGAGCTAGGTTTAGCGGCAGGAAGAGATGGCCTCAAACTTATGCGCAGAATTCTTGCTGATGCACCTGATTACTTAACAGAACAAGGCATTTTGATTTGTGAAGTTGGCAATTCAATGGTGCATGTAATGGAGCAATATCCGCACATTCCATTCACTTGGCTTGAGTTTGAAAATGGTGGTCATGGGGTGTTTTTATTAACTCGTGATCAGCTAGTTGAGCACGCTGCTGAGTTCTCTATTTATAAAAAATAACAAGAAATTGCAGCCAGTATGAATTTTGAATGCCAGTATTGTTCGGATACTGGCATTTTTATCTTAAAAAACGCAGATTATTTTTATAAATAGGGTTTACAAGTTTATGTCATGGCGACACTATCTAGTCATGATAAATATTTGGTCGATTAACTTTATTTATGGAGGCTTGGTTTATATAGACTTTGTTCATATAGACAAGCTAGACAGAAATTAAGATCGGCATTAAGAGCAAAGTAAAAGAGGGATTCATGGCAGGGAATAGTATTGGTCAACATTTTCGAGTAACCACTTTTGGTGAAAGTCATGGTAAAGCGTTAGGTTGCATTGTCGATGGCTGTCCTCCGGGGTTAGAAATTACCGAAGCCGACTTACAAAAAGACCTTGACCGTCGTCGTCCAGGTACCTCGCGTTATACGACTGCTCGTCGTGAACCAGATGAAGTTGAAATTTTATCGGGCGTCTTTGAAGGCCAAACCACAGGCACTTCTATTGGGCTTATGATTCAAAATACTGATCAACGTTCAAAAGATTACTCAGAAATCATGGATAAATTCCGTCCTGGTCATGCCGATTATACTTATCATCAAAAGTATGGTGTGCGTGATTACCGTGGTGGTGGTCGATCATCTGCTAGAGAAACGGCAATGCGTGTTGCTGCTGGTGGCATTGCTAAAAAATATTTAAAGCAAGAATTTGGCATTGAAATCCGTGGTTATTTATCACAGATGGGTGATGTCACTATTGATAAAGTAGATTGGCATGAAATTGAAAATAATCCATTTTTTTGCCCTGATGCTGACAAAGTGGAAGCTTTTGATGCGTTGATCCGCGATCTTAAAAAGCAAGGTGATTCAATTGGTGCCAAGCTTTCAGTCGTTGCCACCAATGTTCCCGTTGGTTTAGGCGAACCTATTTTTGATCGTTTAGATGCTGACATTGCTCATGCACTTATGGGTATTAACGCTGTTAAAGGTGTCGAAATTGGTGATGGTTTTGCAGTAGCTAACCAAAAAGGCAGTCAACATCGTGATGAAATGACGCCACAAGGATTTAAATCGAATCATGCCGGCGGTATTTTAGGTGGTATTTCTTCTGGGCAAGATATTGTAGCAAGTATCGCCCTGAAACCTACTTCAAGCATTACTGTCCCGGGTGAAACCATTACGCGGAATGGCGAATCAACCTCCTTAATCACCAAAGGACGCCATGACCCTTGTGTTGGCATCCGCGCTGTACCGATTGCTGAAGCCATGTTAGCGATCGTACTGATGGATCACTTATTGCGCCATCGTGGACAGAATCAAGGCGTGGAGACACAGACACCGAAGATTTAATCATATGTATTGATTGCAGAAATCATTGAATGGCTTATTTGCTTTGATTAAAAAGTAGATAAGCCATTTTTTATGCCTATATCATGACACATGAATATAAATAATAGGGTTATTAACTACTTTAATATCATTAGTATTGTTATTACTTTTTAGACTACAAACACTTGTTTCATTCATTGTTGCGTTATCAATCTCATAAACTAGAAAAATTAATTTTTCCATTACTGCCTATATTTAAATGTTGTTATTTTTATTCGGATGTTTAAAGCATGATTAATAAATATATTTTTTATTAATATAACATTATGATTTTATACTAAGGGATTAATATGGTAAGTAAGATATTAGTAGTATTAGTAGTATTAGTAGTATTAGTAGTATTAGTAGTATTAGTTATTAGTAGTACGGTTTTTATCGCTAATAATAGCTATGCAAATAATGATGGCCCAGGAGCAATAAATGGTTCTGTAATGATGAGAGCTATGGCGAAATTTAGTACCTCTCAGTTTACTCCACCTGAAGAATCGCTGGGAACGTATGTTATTGATAGTGGAGGTGGGCTGGATACTAGTTGTTCAAATGATGACTTAATGATTAACTTATATATCCCACAAGTATTAAATAATAGCGTTCTGGATTCTAATGGGAAGATAAATAGTGACGATGTAGGAAGACTTCAATCTATAGGTACAATATCTGGCAATGTAAAAATTAGTATGCCGACATATGATATCGATGGACCAGAAATTGATAAGGTTTACTTTAATGGTGAATATATTGCTCAGTTAAAAGGATCGAATGATGTTTGGCAAAATACAAATATTGAGATTCCGATTGATACAATTAGATTTGGTCAAATCAATACGATTAAAATTGATGTGGACGTCAACAATGAAGGTTGGTGTATGTCCGTTGATTGGGTCTCTGCGGAATTTGACGTAGCATCACCGGTTGTTTTAGTTCATGGTATTAATTGTCAACACCAGTTGAAATCTGATCCACTTTTTTAAAAATTCACCGTTTTAATATTGATCCACTTATTTGCTCAGCTATTGCTAATTTCTAATATTCCAGCT
>NZ_JAAUWW010000017.1 GCF_014694375.1 Vibrio sp. S17_S38 | reverse complement strand
GTTAACATAATCACCATCCAGTTTTGTTAAAACTGAATGATACCAAGTGGATCAATTTTCAATTGGTGTTAGTGGATCATTTTTGCACTGGTGGTGACAATTAGTATGACACTTTATTTTTTATCCTAAGATTAAGCCCCTTGTATAATGGGGCTTAAGATTATTTTAGTATGAAACTTTATTCTACTCTCACAATATTTTTTAAGTGATATTCCTCTGTGTTTAATGGCAGTGAAGTCGCCCGACTCACTGCCAATTTTAAGTAATAACATTGTTTAATACCCAATCTCCATATTGTTTCTTTAGTAATAGCTCTTATTTTTAAATTCCCCTATGATGTTACAAGTAACATTTTAATGGATTTAATTATTTATGAAGAAACGACGTCCCAATTTACAAGATATTGCAGATGAAGTCGGAGTAACAAAAATGACGGTAAGCCGTTGTTTGCGTGACTCTTCTAAAGTCTCATCCACTACTTATCAAAAAATTATGGAAGTGATTGATAGGCTTGGCTATATCCCGAATAAAGCGCCTGAATTGCTTTCTAATTCTAAAAGTCGTTCTCTTGGGGTGCTTGTTCCATCCTTAACCAACCATGTTTTTGCTGAAGTGATCAGAGGGATCGAAAATATAACGGAAGCTCATGGCTATCAAACCATGCTAGCGCATTATGGTTATAGTCAAGAGATCGAAGAAGAGCGCATATCGAATTTACTCGCTTATCATGTTGATGGTTTGATTTTATCAGAGAGTCAGCATAGTGAGAGAACGCTTAAAATGATCGAAACTTCTGGGGTACCAGTTGTTGAGATTATGGATTTGAATGCGGATCCTATTTTAAAATCGGTCGGCTTTGATAATGAAAAAGCGGGTTATGAAATGACAAGTTTAATGGTTGAGCGTGGCTGTAAACAAATTGTGTATTTGGGTGCAAGGCTGGATGAGCGTACAAAATTAAAGCTTGCTGGATATAATCGTGCAATGACGGATAAACAATTACTGTCAACGAATGTTTTGACCGATAAGTCTTCTTCTTTCAGTTTAGGCGCTGAATTACTCAATAAAGCATTGGCGATGTATCCAAGCTTAGATGGAGTATTTTGTACTAATGATGATTTAGCGATAGGGGCTCTATTTGAGTGCCAACGCCTTGGTATTAAAGTGCCTCAAGATATTTCTATCGCTGGATTTCATGGGCATGATGTGGGGCAAGCGATGGAGCCTAAACTTGCGAGTGTAATTACACCAAGGTTTGAGATTGGACAAGAAGCGGCGAAACAGTTATTAGAAAGTATTAAACAAGACTCAAATACTAAGCAATCTCTTGATTTAGGTTTTACTCTATTCTCTGGTGGAACAATTTAGTCTGATATAAAAATGTTTATTTTCATATCAGACTAAAGCTGCATCATTTAAAAGCCCTCTCTTAGAGAAGGCTAATTAATGCTATAGGAAAAGAGATATTACTATGGCGACAACTGCACCAGTTGTACCAATTATCGTTTCCATCATGGTCCATGTTTTTAAAGTTTCAACTTCACTTAGCCCTAAGAATCGATTGGCTAACCAGAAACCAGAATCATTAACATGAGATAGCACGATTGAACCGCCGCCAATTGCGATTGTTACCGCTGCGAGTTGCGCGCCTGACAGGGCTAGTGGTTCAAGCATAGGAATTATTAGTCCGCAGGCCGTTAACATTGCGACTGTCGCAGAACCTTGAATTACACGTACCGCTGCTGCCAATATGAAAGCTAAAACAACGATAGGTAAACCTGATCCAGCTAAGTAATTACCTAATGCTTCACCGACACCTGAATCAATCAGTACTTGCTTAAATACACCACCTGCACCAGTAACTAATATGATGATCCCCGCAGGCTGTAGCGCACTACTACAGATCTCCATGATTTTTTCATTAGAGACACCTCGCTTGACACCAAGAACATAAAATGTCGTTAAACAAGCAACAATAATTGCAGTGAAAGGGTGCCCAATAAACTCTAACCAACCGTGTAAATTAGATTCAGGGTCGATAAAACGAGCAACAATAGTTTTTAGTCCAATCATTAATAAGGGTAATGCAATCAGAGAAATTGCAAGTTTGAAGCTTGGAATGCCGTTGCCTTCACGACCGACGCCATCATCTTGAGCGTGCTTAGGAAGTGGTACATCAACGTGCTTGGCAATAAAACTACCCCAAATTGGTCCACCTAAGATCATGGCTGGAATAGAAGCCATTAATCCAAATAAAATCATATAGCCAAAATCAGCATTTAGTTGAGATGCCACTAAGATCGGCCCAGGCGCTGGGATCAAGAATGCTTGGCAAGTTGCGATACCAGCTAACAGCGCGATACCTATTTTCACTACACTACCACCACCTTTTCTGACAACAGCGAAAGCAATGCCAATTAATAAGACAACAGCCACATCAAAAAATAAAGGAAGTGCGCAGATAAACCCGGTAAAGGTCATTGCCCAGTTCGAGTTTTTTTCTCCGAATCGATGTAATAGGGTATGAGCTATTTGGTCTAATGCGCCCGTTTCTTCCATTACCTTTCCAAACATCGCCCCTAGAGCCACCACTACCGCGATGAAACCTAAAGTGCCGCCCATACCTTTTTGAATCGTGCCTGCGATATCTGCCGGATTCATTCCCGAAAATAAGCCAGCAACCATTGAAACCAAGATAAGTGAGACTACAGCATGCAGCCGTACTTTCATGACTAAAAATAGCAAAAGGACGATAGATCCTGCCGCAGTGAGTATTAAAGACAAGTCTGACATTTTTAAACCTCTTATAATTATTTATTTGCTGAACTTCACATTATCAAAAGTTACGGGTAACATGTTACCCGTAACTTGATACGCTAGGCACTATAAATTTGTAGGAATATCTAAAAGTCTGATAGAGGTCAAATAAATGAAAACAATCGGCAAAGTTCTTCTTGTTATGGGAGTGTCAAGTACAGGTAAATCCAGTATTGGCCAAGCCCTTGCCACTGCATTAAATGCCAAATTCATTGATGGCGATGACCTTCACCCTAAAGCTAACATTTTAAAAATGTCATCGGGTCATGCACTTAATGATGATGACCGTTCGCCTTGGCTTGAGCGTATTCGGGATGCAGCATTCAGCGTTGAACAAAAAAATGAAGTGGCAGTTATTGTCTGCTCGGCTTTAAAGAAAAAATATCGAGATCAAATAAGAGAAGGCAATCAGAATGTTGTCTTTTTACATTTATATGGTGACTTTGAATTAGTAAAAGAAAGAATGCAGGATCGTAGAGGACACTTTATGCCGGTTGATCTTTTGCAAAATCAGTTTGATACGTTAGAAATGCCAACTGCTGATGAACCTAATATGCTTGAGATCAGCATTGATGGCGACTTTGATACCGTTTTAAATCGTTGCATTAACAATGTCGCTTTACATGAATCAGCGACTGTAATCGATAGTGTTACCGTCTAGGTTAAAGGATAAAAACCATGAACAATATTATTTTAGAAGTCACAAACCGGATCTTAGAGCGTAGCGCAGTAACTAGACATAAGTACTTAACTCAAGTTCAATCTTATATTAAACAAGGCAAAGGTCGGAAGCATTTATCTTGTGGCAATATGGCGCACACTGCTGCGGCATGTGGAGGAACAAGTAGTCGTCTATTAGATTTAACCACGATGAATGTTGGTATTATTACTGCCTACAACGATATGCTGAGTGCGCATCAACCGTATCAAAATTATCCTGATTTATTGAAACAGACTCTATCTAATATTGGTCATAGTGCTCAAGTCGCAGGTGGCGTACCGGCTATGTGTGATGGCGTAACCCAAGGGCAAGATGGTATGGATTTGTCGCTATTTTCTCGGGATTTAATTGCCCAAGCGACAGCGATTGGTTTAAGCCATAATACTTTTGATGCCACCCTTTTACTGGGGGTGTGCGATAAAATAGCGCCAGGGCAAATTATAGGGGCGTTAGCATTTGGCCATTTACCGACAGCTTTTGTTCCTTCAGGCCCAATGTCCACTGGGATCTCTAATGATGAAAAAGTACAAGTTAGACAGCAATACGCCGCGGGTAATTTAGGTAAAGATGCGCTTCAAGAAATGGAAAGTAGCGCTTACCACTCTCCTGGTACGTGTACTTTTTATGGTACAGCCAATACCAATCAACTTGTTTTTGAAGCAATGGGGCTAATGTTACCAGGTTCTGCTTTTGTTCCACCAACAAGCCCATTACGTCAGCATTTAACAGAGTTGACCGCAAAACAAATTATTCGAGTCTCAAATTCTGCCTCTCAAGATTTTCGTCCTATCGGTAAAGTGATTGATGAGAAAGCTTTAGTGAATGGCCTCGTGGCTTTATTAGCTTCTGGCGGAAGTACTAACCATACCATTCACATGATAGCGATTGCGAAAGCCGCAGGGTTCATCTTAACTTGGGATGACTTTGATGCGTTGTCTGATGTGGTACCTCAATTGACCAAAATGTATCCTAATGGCCCGGCTGATATTAATGCCTATGAAGCGGCTGGTGGTGGACCTACCTTTATGCGCCGTTTAAATCAACTGGGCTTATTGCACATGGACGCTACACCTATTTATGGCACGATGGAGGATTACCTAACTCGTCCTGAGCTCATTGATGGAGGAGTGCGATTTACTATGGCTAATGCCAGTGCAGATCCTGCGGTGATTGCAATGGATGATTCGGTATTTTCAAAGCAAGGTGGCTTGAAAGTTCTGGATGGCAATATTGGACGAGGTGTTATCAAGATCAGTGCTGTTGCGATAGAAAACCGTTATATCAAAGCTCCAGTTCAAATCTTCTCATCTCAACATGATGTGGAAAAAGCCTATCAATTAGGAGAGTTAAATCGAGATGTGATCATTGTGGTTCGTCATAATGGTCCAGGTGCGAATGGAATGCCTGAGCTGCATAAATTGATGCCAATTTTAGGTAATTTAATGAAGTTGGGCTATAAAACTGCATTAGTGACGGATGGTCGATTATCGGGTGCTTCGGGTAAAGTTCCAGCCGCTATTCATATCACTCCTGAGTCGTCTAAAGGCGGACCTCTAGCAAGGTTGATAGATGGTGACATGATGACCTTGGATGCAGAAAAAGGGGCTTTATTTACTGACGCTGAATTAGAAGGGCGTCCGTTAGACCTCAATCTTAATACTCAAGATCAACTCGGCATGGGAAGGGAGTTATTTCGTCTGTTTAGAGATAACGTATCAAGTGCAGAAACGGGTGCCAGTATTTTATAGTTTCCGTTGGACGAAAGTTTTATCTTTAATCTGAACCATTTCATTTATTTTAATTTTAGTCGCGATAAATTGGGCCTTTGTTATGTAAGGCCCAATTGACTGACTGAGTAAAAAACCATCATTACTAAGCATCTCTAAGTATTTATCTTTAACTCCTCCTCGATTACTGATAGAGATCTCGTTTCTATTAATTGATCTCAAGTATCACTTTAATTTATGTAAGTTACGGGTAACATATTATGCGTAACTATTGTGGGTTAATTGAATTTATCTACCTATTTAGCATGTGTAGTGCGTATTGGAGAAAGAGTAATGATAAAGGACTATCAAGCGGTGGCGAAAAAAATCGTTGAGCAATTAGGCGGGGCCAGTAACGTTGTGGCGCTTACGCATTGCATGACTCGCCTACGTTTTGTTTTAAATGATAAAACCATAATTAATATTGAAAAGTTAAAGCAAATCAATGGCGTTATGGGCATTGTTGATAATGGCGATAAGGTACAAGTCATCATTGGCAATGAAGTTTCGGCTGCCTACAAATCTGTAATGGAATTATGCAATTTAAGTGGTACTTCATCATCGATTGAGACCCCTAAAGAAAAATTAACACCTAAAGTGATTGGTGCCAAAATCCTTGATGCCTTAGTAGGAACCATGTCTCCGTTGATTCCGGCTATTATTGGTGCATCAATGGTGAAATTATTAGTGATGGTTTTAGGAATGACTGGGGTATTTGAAGAAAATGCGCCGACAATGATAATCTTGAAAGCCATTGGTGACGGTGCATTTTTCTTCCTTCCTGTCATGGTTGCTGCGTCGGCATCGATTAAGTTTAAAACGAATATGTCTCTGTCTATTGCGATAGCTGGCGTATTAATACATCCGAGTTTTATTGAATTAATGGCTCAGGCTGCAAAAGGCAATGCAGTTGATTTGTTTGGAATTCCTATCACTTCTGTGAAATATACCTATACCGTTATTCCGGTGTTGGTTATGACGTGGACTTTATCTTATATCGAGCGTTGGGTTGATAGTATTACGCCTGCCGTAACCAAAAACTTTCTTAAACCAATGCTGATAGTGCTTATCGCCGCACCTATTGCTATTACCCTTATTGGACCTGTCGGGATTTGGATCGGAACGGCAATATCAAGTTTAGTTTATACCATTCACGGTACATTAGGCTGGCTCTCGGTTGCTATTATGGGGGCTTTATGGCCGCTACTTGTAATGACTGGAATGCATCGAGTTTTTACTCCAACCATTATTCAAACTATTGCTGAAGTGGGCAAGGAAGGTATGGTAATGCCTTCGGAGATTGGTGCAAATTTAGGCATGGGCGGTGCTTGTTTAGCCGTGGCTTGGAAAACTAAAAACTCAGCATTAAGACAAACATCATTGGCCGCTGGAGCTTCTGCCATTTTTGCAGGAATATCAGAGCCTGCATTATATGGTGTGTTAATTCG
Organism: Vibrio sp. S17_S38; assembly: GCF_014694375.1. GTDB lineage: Bacteria > Pseudomonadota > Gammaproteobacteria > Enterobacterales > Vibrionaceae > Vibrio. The sequence continues at coordinate 81,969 of NZ_JAAUWW010000017.1, read as the reverse complement.
ACTTAAACGCCCATTAATTGCCACTATGATCACGGGATTTGTCGTCGGTGGGCTTGCTGGTGCGATGGGACTCGCGAGTCACTCAATGGCTGCACCAAGTTTATTCACAAGTGTTCAGTTCTTTGATGTCAATAACCCGATGAGTATCGTCTGGGTGTTTGGATTGATAGCATTAGCGATTATCTTGTCGTTTATCTTAACCTTAGTATTAGGCTTTGAAGATATTCCCGAAAGTAATTCAGATGATGATGAATCAATAGAAGATGAGACTTTGATTACATCAGAAAATAATCCGTCAGCTAAACCTATAAATGTGTAGTTAAACGCATTACCACCTGTTTGGTGGCAGTGCGTTTTGGGAGAATACTTATGAGCGATACTCAATTTCCAAATGACTTCTTATGGGGCGGCGCTATTGCCGCTAACCAAGCTGAAGGTGGATATATAAGTGATGGCAAAGGTCTAACAACGGTAGATATGATCCCTTATGGTGAGAATAGAATGCCGATTAAGTTAGGACTTGTTGAAGAGGTATCTTTAGATGAAGATCAGTTTTATCCAAGTCATGGAGCGATAGATTTTTATCATAGATATAAAGACGATATTGCACTTCTGGCTGAAATGGGCTTTAAGGTTTTTCGTATGTCCATTGCTTGGAGTCGTATTTACCCTAACGGTGATGATAGTCAGCCAAATCAAGCAGGTATTGATTTTTACCGGGATGTTTTTAAAGAATGTAAAAAATACGGCATTGAGCCTTTGGTGACATTATGTCATTTTGATGTGCCTATGAATCTTGTTAATCAATATGGTTCATGGCGCAATCGAAAAATGATTTCATTCTTTGAGAGATATGCCCGGACTTGCTTTGAACACTTTGATGGCTTGGTCAAGTACTGGTTAACCTTTAATGAAATCAATATCTTATTGCATAGCCCTTTCTCTGGTGCTGGTCTTTTATTTCAGGAAGGTGAAAATAAAGAGCAGATCAAATATCAAGCCGCACATCATGAGTTAGTTGCCAGCGCATTAGTGACCAAATTAGCGCATGAAATAAACCCTGAGAATCAAGTTGGGTGCATGTTAGCTGGAGGGAATTTTTATCCTTACTCTTGCAAGCCTGACGATGTATTTACTGCGATGGAAAAAGATCGAGAAAACCTATTTTTTATCGATGTTCAATCTCGGGGCTATTACCCATCCTATGCCCAAAAAGTATTTAAACAAAAAAATATCACACTTGATATTCAAGACGGTGACGCCGAGATCTTAAAGCACACCGTGGATTTCATTTCATTTAGTTATTATGCCTCACGCTGTGCATCCGCTGATATGAACGATAATAATACGAGTGAAGCTAATGTGGTTAAGTCGATCAAAAATCCGCATCTTCCCTCGAGCGAATGGGGATGGACTATCGATCCATTAGGACTACGTATCACAATGAATACACTCTACGATCGTTATCAAAAACCATTGTTTCTAGTTGAGAATGGTTTAGGTGCTAAAGATGAATTAACGGCGACAGGTGAAGTGATTGATGATTATCGTATTGATTACCTTAAGCTGCATATACGTGCGATGAAAGAGGCTATCGACGATGGTGTCCCATTGCTTGGTTATACTTCTTGGGGCTGTATTGATCTCGTTGCGGCTTCGACTGGGGAAATGAGCAAACGATACGGCTTTATTTATGTTGATCGTGATGATTTAGGTAATGGCACATTGAACCGAATTCCGAAAAAATCGTTTTATTGGTATAAAAAAGTCATTGAATCTAATGGTGCACTTTTAGATTAAAGCTCTATTTTAAATTTATAGAATGATGATTAGAATGTAAAACAGCCCCAATTGGGGCCGTTTTCATTTGATGACTTCACCAAGTGCAATGACATCATATTTAAATATTATACTGATTAATTCACATCGCTTTCGTCTATTAGTAGAGGGTTCGGTTCTTCTATTATTTCACTAGAGTTATCCGTGACTTCTGTTGAACCATTGGCGCTGTCATCTTGTGTTGCGCTGTTATTTACCGGTTTGTTAGTTACATTTGATGGCGATGTATCTACAGCATTCATCGTATTAGTAGTACTTTGATTACTTATATTTGTGTCTGGCGATGTATCAGTAAAAGCTTTTACTACTTTCTTTACTCCGGCAACCTTGCCAGCAATACTAGCGGCAATTTCAGCTTCTTCAGGAGGAACAGAGCCAATTAAAAAGACTTCGTTATTTTCAGTTACTACTTTGATGGTGTAATTGTCGAGTTTATCTTCCGATAAAATGGCACTTTTCACCTTGGTGGTTAGCCATACGTCTTTACTTATTTGATCGAAGCTGATTAGAGGCCTAACGCGAATTTGATTGTAGGTTTTCTTCACGCCAGGCAAGGTTTGCACATAGCTCTCAACATTTTGTTTGGTTTCTTCATCAGTCGCTTGACCAATTAAGATCACAGCACCGTTATTTACTTCAGATGTAACTCGAATTTTTCCAGAGAATTGTGGCGAGTGATTTAGAGCATCGACATTAGAATTAATGCTCTTTTCTTGCCATTGTCGTTGATTTTCTTTATCGCTTTGAAATTGAGCACAACCATTTAAGACAAATAGAAATGTGATAAGAATGAGAATATTTTTTTTCACTAAGATTACCCCTCGTGAGATGGAAAAATTACTTGGTCAATTAAATCGCACAAGCAATGTAAAGTGAGCATATGAACTTCATGGATGCGAGCGGTTCTGTGAGATGGGATCCGAATTTCAACATCTGATTCGCCTAGTAAACCAGCCATCTCGCCACCATCTTTTCCCGTGAATGCAATAATGGTCATATCTCGTGTAACCGCGGCTTCAACCGCTTTTATGACATTACCGCTATTTCCACTGGTTGAAATGGCAATTAGAACATCACCAGGTTGACCAAAGGCGCGTACCTGCCTAGAGAAAACTTCTTCATAGTGGTAATCATTGGCGATGGCTGTTTGTGAAATATTGTCGGCAGTAAGTGCAATTGCGGGCAAGCTTGGACGCTCAGTTTCAAAACGATTGAGCAAACAGGATACAAACTGTTGAGCATTAGCTGCTGAACCACCATTACCACAACAAAGGATTTTGTTGCCATTGAGCAGGCTACTCACCATTGCTTGTGCTGCATGTGTTATCGCATCTGGGAGCGATTCTGCCGCTGCTATTTGAATTTGAATGCTTTCTTTAAAGCTGTCGCTAATGCTATCTAGCATCATTTATCCTTGGGTAATGGCGTTTTTTATCCAGTTAATGTCTTGGCCTTGCTGATGCATAGCGATGACATCAAAACGAAATTGAGTCGTTTCTGCTGATAATCTTTGTTGCTGTAACCAGATCATAGCGGTTTTTATTAGCTTTTGGCTCTTTGCGTAAGTGACCATTTCAGCGGCGTTGCCATAATGGTTATGCTTACGATATTTCACTTCAACGAAGACGAAAGTGTGACCATCTTTCATTATTAGGTCAATCTCGCCGAGCCGAGTATTAAAATTGGCGGCAACAAAAAGATAACCTTGGCGGGTTAAGTACTCCCTAGCCAAGGTTTCGTAATGTGATCCAACTTCTCGTGTGTTATTGGTTGTTTTCGTTTGACTGAAAAGCTTCATGTTCAGCCCAGCTTAACTCACGTTGTAGCACACCGTTATTATCAATGCTTAATTTTCCTGTCTCGCCTTCTAAGCGATAGCCCGGAACGACTTTCATGGTTGGAAGGGCATGGATTAAATTATAAGAATCCATTCCTAAAGCATGAAGACGTTTTTCGGTGTTACTGCTGTTTGGCCACAACTGTTCATATTCTTTGGCAGAACTAACATTTGGATTGACCAACATTGGAATGTCACTATAAACGATGCCAGAAACATCTTGATATTGACGAGCTTTTCCATTGTTACTTAATGAATTTGAAAATAGCTTAGGTGGTTTTGCATCTGGATTGATCGCAACTTCGATAAAGGGCTTGATCAACGTTAATTGAGAGCGTGAAGCGGCAATGTAAACCGAGTCAATATCACGGCGACTACGAGCTTCGGTTTCAAGGTCCATATAAGCTATTTGCTTGATCTGATTAATACGGACTTGGCTATCGGTTAACCCAAAAGCTTTATTTACATTGGCTTGTAATTCAGCACGATCACCAAAGGATTGAGATGCGGTTGGTGTATTACTGTATTTTGCCCAAGCGCTATTAAAGGCATCGGTAATACGCTCACCTAATGTTCCTTTTGGTGCTAATACCAATGGATATTTAAAGCCATTTTCAAAAAGATGCTTGGCTGCCTGAGCCGCTTCTTGTTCTGGTGATAAAGTGAGATAGCAAACTTGTAGACCTTCCTCAACTTTCTCCGGGAAATTAAGTGCAAGCATTGGAAGCTTGTCATTATTGATATCTTGCAGTTTATCTACGTTGTCTTTGATTAATGGGCCAACGATAAAATCAATATGATCGGTTTGCATTTGTTGATAAATGTCAGCCATATCCTTTATTGATGTATCGTATACCGTCATCTTAAATTCAGGATCGCGTTTTTGATCGTTGGTCATCGCATGAATGAAACCATCACGGATTAGTTTCGCAGGCTTCTCATATTTGCCACCTAACGGAAGTAATAACGCAACGTTTTTAGGGATAACAATACTGAGATCTAAAATCGCTTGTACATCTGCAGGCGTGTCTAACACGATGGCTTGGGTTGGATTTTCATCAAACCACTGTTGTAGTTTTTCTTGTAGTTTTGTTGGCGAATTCATTTGTGTTTTCATTGCAATGGCAACAAATAACCAACCTTGAAGCTCAACTTCATTATTTTGCAGTTTTAATTTTACAATGTCTTCATTTGAATACTGATTCAAATTCAACCAAATTCGTTGATTAATCAGTGAGACTTCTGCTGGGATTTGATCCGCAATCGGTTGAGCATTTTTTAATGCAATTAATTCACGGTCGGCATTAAAGAAGTCACCCATTGATTCAAACCATTGTGCCCGTAATTGGTGATAACGAACCCATTGGCTAGTGGCAAGTTGCCATTGTGGTTTGAAATTTAAGTTTTTCAATGCCGCTTCTTGGCTGTCTGTATTCGCTAAAATTTGCGCACGGGCGATTTGCCATTCGGCTTGCTGCATATCATTTAGGGGTAATTTACCTAAACGAGTAACTAGCTGTTTGCCTTGGTCATAGTTTTTTTCAACTACGCTGGCTTTTAAAGCCATGATGAGCAAATCAGTTTGATTGGCTACATTTTTAGCTCCAGCTTCAGTTAAGTAAGTTTTTGAACTTTCACTTGGTGCGGAAGTAATATCCACTTTTCCATCATTTGGGTGAGAAGAACACGCCGCTAGAACGAACATCAATACAATTGAAGTCAATAAGCGTGGTACACTGAGGCTCTTGTGATTCATAATTTTCATGCGTTCTTATTCTTAGTCAGTAAGATAATCATGTGAAGATAGTCTCTATATTAATCGCTCAAGTGATGGTAAACAAATGATAGATAACAAAACTGCTCTTTTAGAGCTTCCTGCCTTATACATTGTACCTACTCCAATTGGTAATCTTGGTGACATTACTCAGCGATCATTAGAGGTATTGCACCAAGTTGACCTGATTGCCGCTGAAGATACAAGGCATACTGGCCGATTGTTATCTCATTTTGGCATCACAACTAAAACTTATGCTTTACATGATCATAATGAACAGCAAAAAGCGCAAGTTTTAGTTGAAAAGGTGCTTGCTGGCGAATCCATTGCATTAGTCTCTGATGCCGGTACGCCATTAATTAGCGATCCAGGATATCATTTAGTCACTAAATGTCGTCAAGCTGGGGTTAAAGTTGTGCCTTTACCTGGCGCATGTGCGGTGATCACAGCGTTAAGTGCATCAGGTTTACCTTCTGACCGTTTTAGTTTTGAGGGTTTTTTCCCTGCCAAAAGCAAAGGTCGTAAAGATAAACTGCTTGAGATTATTAAAGTAGAACGAACCTGTATTTTTTATGAGTCGCCTCACCGAATTACCGATTCTTTAGCTGATATGTTAGAAATTTTAGGACCGGATCGTGAAGTGGTACTCGCGCGCGAGTTAACTAAAACCTTTGAAACCATTCATGGCGCACCATTAGGCGAACTGATCGAATGGATTGAACAAGACTCAAATCGTAAACGCGGTGAAATGGTGCTACTTATTCATGGTTATCGTGAAGATAAAAAAGAAGATGCACTTCCTGATGATGCTTTAAGAACTTTATCTATTTTAGTTAAAGAGCTGCCACTTAAAAAAGCAGCGGCCTTAGTGGCTGAAATTCATAACCTTAAAAAGAATGCCTTGTATAAATGGGGTCTTGAACATTTAGAGTAAATGCATTTTTTATAAAGCGTGCGTTTTATAAATCAAAGGAGTCTGTGGTTGTGAATGTGGTGTATGTGTCTTGCCCGAATAGTTGCCAGTTGCATGTTTTACGCATGGGAATTGATGGTGCATTTGAAGTTCTGCAAGTTGTGGAAACTCCGGGCGAGGTTCAGCCAGTCACGATCAGTCACGATCAGCGTTATCTATACGCCACCGTTCGACCTGAATTCGCTTTACTGAGCTACGAGATAAAAAGCGATGGTAGGCTTACAGCAATCGGACGCTCTTCTATGCCAGTGAGTGCCTCGTCATCATGTATTGATATTACTGGGCAATATTTATTATTGAGCTCGTATGCGCAAAATGCGCTAGCTGTCAGCCGTATTAATTCTCATGGTATCGCGCAATCACCGCATCAAGTGCTCGAGCATTTAACGAAAGCGCATTCAGTGATGTCGGTTGCAGATCAATGTCCCACTACATCAAATTCAACGTTAGATCAGCAAACCATTTTTTGTGCTTGTTTAGGCGATGATAAAATCAATCTTTATCGTTTTAACCATGATGGTTATTTGATCAAGGGAGATCAGTCTGAACTAGTGGCCAAAATGGGCTCAGGGCCAAGGCATATGGCTCAGGATGCTTCCGGTAAAAATATCTACGCGATTAATGAGCTAGATGGTGATGTATTGCATTTTGTTCAAGATGAGGAGTATCGCTGGCAATTAACCCAAACACTCAGTTATATGCCATCCGATTTTTCTGGGCCTTTTTGGGCGGCAGATATTCATATTACTAAAGATGCGCGTTTCCTTTATGTCAGTGAAAGGACATCGAGCACGCTGGCTTTATTTTCTATTGATCCATTTTCTGGCGACTTAACGCTAATTGAACTGATTGATGCTGAGTTAGCACCTCGTGGATTTGCGTTATCTCCGGATAATATATGGTTGGTGTGCGCCGGCCAGCATTCAAATCATGTGGCGAGTTATCAAGTGGATAATGAGTCCGGAAAGTTGACAATAGCTCATCGACACTCTGTTGGTGATGAACCGATGTGGGTAAGAATTATCACTCGATAAGCTCGAGAAGACTTGTCTTCTAAGTCGGTTTGCGTATAATCCGCCGCGGAGTTGACTGGATAGTCGCTGCTTCGTTGATGTCCTTTTTGGTAGCAATATCAAGGGAGACTGTCGGAGGGGAGGAAAGTCCGGGCTTCATAGAGCAGGGTGCCAGGTAACGCCTGGGGAGCGTGAGCTTACGACAAGTGCAGCAGAGAGAAAACCGCCGATGGCTTAATTCCGATCCTTTCGGGGAAAAGATAAGCACAGGTAAGGGTGAAAGGGTGCGGTAAGAGCGCACCGTGCGTCTGGCAACAGTTCGTAGCAAGGTAAACTCCACCCGAAGCAAGACCAAATAGGCCCTCACATTGCGTTGCTCGCGTATGGGGGCGGGTAGGTTGCTCGAGCCAGTGAGCGATTGCTGGCCTAGACGAATGGCTATCACCGCTTTTTCTTTTTAGGAAGAGAAGCGGAACAGAACCCGGCTTATGATGTCAACTCCACCAATTGAGACCCATCGCAGTTTTCTGCGGTGGGTTTTTCTTTATCTACTTATTCCAATCTCTATTTCTTGCAATACTCCCTCAAATTTATCGAAATAAAGCATTTTTTACTTTGGGTTAACGAACTTCGTTGAGTTCAGCATAAAATTAGCCGAAATCACAGTATATATACCGCTCTTTTCTTGCGTTGAGTGCGGGACATGAATATCCTAGTCAACTAATCATCAATTGAGTTAATTTTTGTTATGACCGATACCTTTCAACATGTTTCAGTACTTTTAAATGAATCCATTGATGGGTTAAATATAAAACCAAATGGCATTTATATCGATGGTACATTTGGTCGTGGCGGTCATAGTCGCACTATTTTATCTCGCTTAGGTGAAAACGGTCGTCTGTATAGTATTGATAGAGATCCTCAAGCAATTGCAGAAGCAGCTAAAATTGATGATCCTCGTTTTACTATCATTCATGGCCCATTTTCAGGCATTGAAAGCTACGCTGAACAATATGAATTAGTCGGCAAAGTGGATGGCGTTTTATTTGATTTGGGCGTTTCTTCACCACAACTTGACGATGCTGACCGTGGTTTTAGCTTTATGAAAGATGGTCCGTTGGATATGCGAATGGATCCAACGACTGGACAATCTGCGGCGCAATGGTTAGCGGAAGCTGAGCTTGATGATATAACTTGGGTACTTCGCGAATTTGGTGAAGAAAAACATGCTCGCCGCATTGCGAAAGGAATTGTTGCTTACCAAGAAGAATGCCGAGAAAACCCAGAAAAAGAACCTTTAACTCGTACCGGTCAATTGGCGAAGCTTATTTCAGATGTCGCACCAAAGAACTTTAAAGAAAAAAAACACCCTGCAACACGTAGTTTTCAAGCAATTCGCATTTATATTAATAGTGAATTAGAAGAAATTGATTTTGCTCTAAAAGGAGCGATGTCTATTCTTGCCCCTGAAGGTCGTTTATCAGTTATCAGTTTTCATTCATTAGAAGATCGTATGGTGAAGCGATTTATGCGCCGTGAAAGTCAAGGTCCACAAGTTCCTCATGGACTACCGTTAACGGAAGAGCAAATCAAGAAGCTAGGTTCAGCGAATATGAAAACAGTGAGTAAAGCCATCAAACCATCACAATCTGAAGTCGAAGTGAATACTCGTTCTCGCAGTTCTGTTTTACGTATCGCTGAAAAATTAGCGACTGAACAACCAGAAGCGTTATGACAAATCAAATTCCACCTAGTTTAATTCGAGCAATCTGGCGTGACTTAACCTCTATTGGTAAGTTTCCATTGCTCCTATTAGTATTAATTTTTGCCACGTCAATTGGGGTGGTATTAACGACTTACCAAACTCGTACTCAAATCACTCTCAGAGACGGCCTTTTAGAAAATAGAGAAAAGCTAGACAGTGAATGGCGGAATCTCATTTTAGAAGAAAACGCCCTCGCCGAGCATACTCGTGTTCAAAGGATCGCAATTAAAGATCTTGATATGAAACGACCTGATTCAGATAAAGAAGTGATTGTGAACCTGAAATGAAAAAGCCTATCCCTAAAAAAAATGTACGAAAACCGGTTAAATCTAAGGCTAAAAAAAAGGCACCGTTGCTTATTGCTTGGCGCTATAACTTAGTACTTGGTTTTGTTGTACTTGCTTTACTGACTTTAATCGGAAGAACCGCTTATATTCAGGTTATTGAGCCTGATAAGTTAATTGAACAAGCCAATATGCGCTCTGTTCGAGTCAAAGCTATTCCAACTGCGCGTGGTATTATTTCTGATCGTAATGGCGAGCAATTAGCCGTAAGTGTACCGGTTCAAGCGGTATGGGCTGATCCATATACTATTTTTAAAGAAAATGGTTTAAGTGAAATTCAACGTTGGTACGCATTAGCAAATGTATTAGGGCTTGATCAAAAAGGATTAGTGCGCAAACTTGAGAAAAATAAAAACAAACGCTTTATCTATCTTCAGCGTCAAGTTAACCCTGCCATGTCGAAATATGTACGTGAATTGAAGCTCCCTGGTATTGGTTTAAAAGATGAATCTCGTCGTTTTTATCCATCAGGCGAAGTCAGCGCGCATGTTATTGGTGTGACAGGTATTGATGGCCATGGGCTTGAAGGTCTTGAAAGTAGTTACGAAGATTGGCTGACCGGAGAGGCGGGTAAAAGAACGATACGAAAAGATCGCTTTGGTCGAGTTGTTGAGAATATTTCATTAAAGAGTCAAAGGCCGGGTAAACCTTTGCAATTGACTATCGATCAGCGTATCCAGGCGATTGCTTATCGTGCTATTAAACAAGCCGTTGCCGATTTCCGCGCCACGTCTGGCTCCGCTGTTTTGGTCGATGTAAAGAGCGGTGATATTTTAGCCATGGTTAATGCCCCTTCTTACAATCCCAATAATCGCGATCAGCTTCAAAGCTTTCGAATGCGTAATCGAGCAATTACCGATTCAATTGAACCGGGCTCGACCATGAAGCCATTTGTTATGTTGGCGGGCCTAGACAAAGGCATTATTGACCCAACGACTATCATTGATACTGGAAACGGTATCATGCGAGTGGGTGGCAGCCGAGTACGTGATTCTGAAAAAGCAGGTAAGGCGTCATTGACCACCATCTTGAAAAAATCAAGTAACGTTGGGATTGCGACTATTGCGCTGCGTATGGACGTGCGTGATATTTTAGGGATGTATAGCGGTGTGGGTTTTGGTAATATTTCAGGTATTCAATTACCGGGGGAAGTGACGGGGATTTTTCCTGACCGTCGTCGTTGGTCTCCATTTGAAGAAGCAACATTGGCTTTTGGATATGGCATCTCGGTTACGCCACTTCAACTTGCACATGCTTACGCCACTCTTGGAAATATGGGGGTAAATATGCCTCTACATCTACTAAAAAATAATCATTCTGGTAAATCATTTCGGGCTGCTGATGCGGATGCTGCTCGTCGTGTCGTGAACATGTTAGAACAAGTCACACATAAAGGTGGTACTGCCGTTGAAGCTAGAGTTCCGGGTTATCGTGTTGGCGCTAAAACGGGGACGTCTCGTAAAGCAAAAGCAGGTGGTTATAGTGATCAATATGTTTCATTAACGGCGGGTATTGCGCCAATTAGTAACCCTCGTTTAGCTCTAGTCGTTGTGATTAATGAGCCACAAGGTGATCAATTCTATGGTGGTACGGTTGCTGGTCCTGTTTTTTCTGAAGTAATGAAAGGGGCACTGCAAATTTTGAATGTTGCACCAGATGCTACGCCTCAGTCAGAGAAAGGGGAATAGGTATGTCGCAGACTTTAACCTCGTTATTATCACCGTGGCTGGCATTTGAATTAACCGCTGAGCAAGATGTGATGGTGACTCAGCTTCAGCTTGATAGCCGAAAAGTGACCCCTAGTGACGTGTTTGTGGCGATAAAAGGCCACGCTGTCGATGGTCGTATTTTTATCGACAAAGCGATTGAACTTGGTTGCGCAGCTGTTATGGCGGATGCCGATGAACAATACCCTCATGGGACGATTGTTCATCGAGAGTTAATCCCCGTTATTTATCTCGATAATATAAGCCAATTTTTATCAGCACTTGCGGCGAGACTTTATGATTATGCGCCAATGCAGTTAATTGGTATTACAGGCACGAACGGTAAAACCACGATTTCTCAGCTTATTGCTCAATGGATTGATCTTGTTGGCAAAAAAGCGGCGGTAATGGGCACGACTGGTAATGGTTTTTTAAATGATTTACAGCCAGCTATTAATACCACGGGTAATGCGGTTGAAATTCAGCAAATGTTGTCTCAATTACACAAGCAAGGTGCTGACTTCACTGCATTAGAGGTGTCTTCTCATGGCTTGGTTCAGGGTCGTGTTAAAGCATTAACATTTTCCGCAGGCGTGTTTACCAATCTGAGTCGTGATCATTTGGATTACCATGGCAACATGGAAGAGTATGCACGCGCCAAATTTCAGCTATTTGAAAGTCACGATTGCCAACATCAAATTATCAACGCAGATGATACGACGGGACTGCAATGGTTGGATAAATTGCCTAATGCGGTTGCCGTATCATTGAGTCCTTTTTATGGACAGCATCGTGCATTATGGGCAAAGCATGTTGATTACTCAGAGAGTGGCATCCATATTGAGCTTGATGGTTATTGGGGGAAGGCGCAGTTAGATACCGCTTTAATTGGCGCATTTAATGCCAATAATGTAATGGTTGCATTGGCGACATTATTAAGCCTTGGTTTTGAACTTGAGCAATTAGTTGCGGTATCGCCTAAATTAGTGCCAGTCGTTGGTCGAATGGAATTATTTCAATCTCTATCCGATTCACTTAAACCCAGTAAGGCTAAAATAGTGGTTGATTATGCCCATACACCCGATGCATTAGAAAAAGCGTTAATGGCACTTAGAGTCCATTGCACAGGTAAGTTGTGGTCTATTTTTGGTTGTGGTGGCGATCGCGATACCGGTAAACGACCAATGATGACTGAAATATCTGAACGCCTGGCGGATGAATCTATTATTACCGATGATAATCCTCGTGGTGAAGATCCGACTGTGATTGTAAGCGATATGCTGAAAGGCGCAGTAAAACCGAATCAAATTCATGTGATCCATTCTCGATTTGACGCTTGCCAATATGCTCTCAATCATGCTGACGAAAACGATATTATTTTATTGGCGGGGAAAGGTCATGAGACTTATCAAATTATTGGCAACCAAACGGTTCATTATTCTGATAGAGAAACCGCCTGCGAGTTATTAGGACTGACATTATGATCCCTTTTTCCTTACAACAATTGGCTTCTATTACATCAGGCACGGTTCTTGGTGTCGGTGACGCTAATCAATATCTCCAAGCAGATCAATATGCCCAAGCCAATCTGGATGATATTAAAATAACATCGGTAACCACGGATACTCGCCAGGTCGAAGCTGGAGCTTTATTTGTCGCTTTAATTGGTGAGCGTTTTGATGCGCATGATTTTTGTCAGCAAGCCATCGATAACAAAGCGGCCGGACTATTAGTCTCGAAACCGTTAGATTTACCTATTTATCAAGTGTTAGTAGAAGATACACAGATCGCGTTAGGGCAATTAGGCGCTTGGGTGCATCAGCAATCACAAGCGAAAACATTGGCGTTAACCGGTAGTTGCGGAAAAACGACCGTGAAGGAAATGTTGGCTGCGATTTTAAAACAAAAAGGTCAAGTACTGGCTACTAACGGTAATTTTAATAATGAAATTGGTGTGCCATTAACATTATTACGCAGTCAAAAAAATGACGATTACGCGGTCATTGAGTTAGGTGCAAATCATTTAGGTGAGATTGCCTATACTACGCAATTGACAAAACCGAGTGTTGCATTGGTCAATAATGTAGCTGCCGCTCACCTTGAAGGATTTGGTTCTCTTGATGGGGTCGCTAAAGCGAAAGGTGAAATCTTCCAAGGTTTGCCTGAAGGTGGAGCTGCGATTGTTAATTTGGACAGTAATGGTTTGGGGCACTGGCACGATATTCTCAGCGATAAAAAAGTGGTGACCTTTTCTGAGTGTAATGCTAAAGCTGATTTTTTTGCGCAAGATATTCAAATGCAACCATCAGGGCAAGCTTGTTTCACCTTAATGTCTCCTCAAGGAAGCGCTGATGTATTATTGCCTATGATCGGTCAACATAATGTAGCAAATGGATTAGCCGCTGCTGCAATGGCAATGCAAGTTGGTGCAACATTAGATGAAGTTGTGAATGGATTAGAGACCGCGACCAATGTGGCTGGCCGTGTAGAAGCGATAGATTTAACGGATAATATCCGATTGATTGATGATAGCTATAATGCGAGTGTGCCAGCCATGAACGCGGCTGTCGATTTACTTGCTAATTACCGCGGTAAACGTTGGCTTATTCTTGGTTTTATGGCTGAATTGGGGGATGAAAGTATAGCTTTACATCGCCAAGTCGGTGAGCATGCCACTCAATTTAATTTTGACTATGTGCTTACTTTTGGTGAGGATACTCAAATCATTAGTCAGCTTTGCCATAATAAACATTGTCATGGCCAGCATTTTGATGATCATGAGGCGATGATCTGTTTTATTAAGCAGAATCTTGCTAGCGATATTGAAGCACAAGTAACAAACTCATTAAATGAAACTCAACTAATAGAGACACCAGCAGAACTTAAACACACCTTACTGATAAAGGGAGCCCATAGCTCTCATATGAGTCTTGTTGTTGCTGCTTTAAAGGAGATATACGCATGATCATTTGGCTATCAGAGTTATTGCAGCCATATTATTCTTTTTTTCGCCTGTTTGAATACCTTTCATTTCGAGCGATTTTAAGCATTATTACCGCTCTAATATTATCACTTTGGATGGGTCCAAAACTGATTAAACGTTTACAACTTTTACAAATTGGGCAAGTCGTACGTAACGATGGTCCTGAATCTCATTTTAGTAAACGTGGTACTCCGACGATGGGCGGAGTGATGATATTAGCCTCAATTTCTATTACTGTTTTACTGTGGGCTGATTTATCTAACCCTTATGTTTGGGCTGTACTGGCTGTGCTGATTGGTTACGGTATTGTCGGTTTTGTTGATGACTACCGTAAAGTGGTACGAAAAAATACCGATGGGTTGATTGCTCGTTGGAAATATTTTTGGCAGTCAGTGATTGCGCTGGTTGTGGCTTTTGCTTTATATGCCATTGGTAAAGATACATCGGCAACCTTATTGGTTGTCCCTTTCTTTAAAGATGTGATGCCACAACTTGGCTTGATGTATATCGTATTAACCTATTTTGTGATCGTTGGAACCAGTAACGCGGTTAACTTAACAGATGGTCTTGATGGGCTTGCCATTATGCCAACGGTATTTGTTGCAGCCGGTTTTGCTGTGATTGCATGGGCAACGGGGAACGTGAATTTTTCTGAATATCTTCATATTCCGTATATCCCTCATGCCAGTGAATTAGTCGTTGTGTGTACCGCCATCGTTGGTGCTGGTTTAGGCTTCTTATGGTTCAATACTTATCCTGCTCAAGTATTTATGGGCGATGTTGGCTCATTAGCTTTAGGTGGAGCCTTAGGGACAATTGCCGTATTAGTTCGTCAAGAGTTTGTATTGGTGATCATGGGCGGTGTGTTCGTGATGGAAACATTATCGGTTATTTTACAAGTAGGTTCATATAAATTACGTGGGCAACGTATTTTCCGTATGGCACCGATTCATCACCACTATGAATTAAAAGGCTGGCCTGAACCGCGTGTTATCGTACGTTTTTGGATCATTTCTATGATTTTAGTTTTGATTGGCTTAGCAACCTTAAAAATCCGTTAACTTTATTTTTGTAAGGCCGTTATTTTGATAAGACCAATATTTTGATAAAACAAAGCATGATGCCGAATACTCAAGAGTCACCTTGGAAAGGCATACAACAGGTTGTCGTGGTTGGCCTTGGCATTACTGGTTTATCGGTGGTGAAACACTTGCAAGCCTTGCCTTACAATTTAACGGTTAAAGTGATTGATACTCGACCTAATCCGCCAGGTTTAGACGATCTTGATGGAACAATTGAAACGCATATTGGCAGCTGGCAATTAGACTGGTTGCTCGCAGCAGATTTGATCGTGACCAACCCTGGTATTGCACTTGCGACCCCACAGATTCAAGCCGCTTTGGCTAAAAATATTCCTGTAATAGGGGATATCGAACTATTTGCTTGGGCAGTAAAAGCGCCAGTGCTGGCTATCACGGGATCAAATGGTAAAAGTACGGTAACGGATTTAACTGGTGTACTCGCTAAGTCGGCCGGTATTAAGGTCGGTGTTGGCGGTAATATTGGTGTGCCTGCATTAGATTTATTGCAACAAGAGTGTGATTTGTACGTTCTTGAATTATCCAGTTTCCAATTAGAAACAACATCCAGCTTGAACTTAGTCGCGGCTGCCTATTTGAATCTCTCCGAAGATCATATGGATCGCTATCAGGGCATGCTTGATTATGGTCAAGCGAAACAAAGAATTTTTATGCACGCCCAAACAGCCGTCGTCAATCGTGAGGATAAAGCGACGTATCCCAACAATGGTATTAATCCTGAGATTGAAACCGTTTCTTTTGGTTTTGATGAAGCAGAGTTTGGGATCATTTACCAAAATAGTAAAGAGTATCTTGCTAGAAATGGTGAAGCTTTAGTCGCGGTTGATGAGCTCAGTTTAGTTGGGCGGCATAATGTCAGTAATTGTTTAGTTGCGTTGGCGTTACTTGATTGTGCAGGCGTGCCATTAGAAAACACTTATTTGGCGTTAAAGTCTTACGCAGGGCTAACACATCGATGCCAATTGGTTGCTGATAATGGTGGCATTAAATGGGTCAATGACTCTAAAGCCACCAATGTTGCGAGTACGCTTGCAGCCTTATCCGGATTGAAGTTGGATGGATGTTTACATTTATTAGTGGGAGGTGTTGGCAAAGGGGCTGATTTTTCAGAGCTTGAACCTATATTGACTCAGCTTAATGTTAAGTTGCATTGCTTTGGGCAAGATGGCGATCAATTTATGACATTGCATCCATCAGCGAAACGTTGGGACACTGTTGAGCAAGTTTTAGCTGGAATATTTTCAACATTAGAAGCTGGCGATGTGGTGATGTTATCGCCCGCTTGTGCCAGTTTTGACCAATATAAGAACTTTATGGCGCGTGGTGATGCCTTTACTCAATTAGCTTTGCAATATACTAAACAGATATCTTGATCTGACAATTATATCGATTACATATTTATCGACATTCATGCGTTTAACGCACAACCATTATCTAAAGGTCAAAAGTGGTTAAAACGAAAGTGAAAAATTTAGGAGACGGTGTGAAAGGCTGGGTGCGTCAACCTTCGCCACCCGTTCTCTATGATCGACAAATTGTCTGGTTAGCATTTGGTTTAATGCTAACTGGTCTAGTTATGGTGACATCTGCGTCATTTCCTATCAGTACGCGCTTAACTGGCAGTCCATTTCATTTTATGGTCCGCCACGCTATTTTCCTCTTTTTGGCATTGAGCGCCGCTATTGTAGTGATCCAAATTCCACTTGAACGTTGGATGAAGCACAGTGTTCATCTACTGTTGGTTGCAATGTTTTTATTGCTGGTGGTATTGGTCGTGGGACACTCAGTTAACGGTGCTTCTCGCTGGATCCCTCTCGGCTTATTCAATTTACAGCCCGCGGAAATAGCAAAATTATCCTTGTTTATTTTTATGTCAGGCTATTTGGTGCGTAAAAATGACGAAGTGAGAGACTCCTTTTTTGGTGGCTTCATCAAGCCCATTATTGTTTTTACCTGCTTAGCGGTATTACTTTTATTACAACCTGACTTAGGTACCGTAGTTGTAATGTTAGTTACTTTATTTGCGATGCTTTTTATTGCAGGCGCTAAATTAGTCCAGTTCCTTTCTTTACTGGTAATTGGCGTTGGCGTCGTAACAATTTTGATTATTAGTGAACCTTATCGTATGCGTCGGATGACATCATTCTGGCGACCATTTGAAGATCCATTTGGTAATGGTTATCAGCTAACTCAATCATTGATGGCTTTTGGTCGAGGTGATTGGTTTGGTCAAGGTCTTGGTAATTCGATTCAGAAACTTGAGTATTTACCTGAAGCTCATACTGACTTTGTGTTTGCCGTTGTTGCTGAAGAATTAGGTTTTATTGGTGTTGTTTGTATCTTATTGATGATTTTTGCTTTGGTGTACAAAGCATTAAGTATTGGTCGAAAAGCATTGGAATCAGGCGAAATTTTTGGTGGCTTTTTAGCCGTCAGTATTAGTATCTGGTTTGCATTCCAAACTCTCATTAATGTAGGCGCGGCTGCCGGTATTGTACCGACTAAAGGGTTAACTTTACCGCTGATTAGTTATGGTGGCTCTAGCCTTATTATCATGACTGTTGCCGTTGCTTTATTACTACGTATTGATTATGAATGCCGTGTTGCTGCTTTGAAGCTTGCCAATAAACCAACATTAACCTCTAAGCATCAATCAAATGATGATGAGAATGAATTGAGTAAAAATGAAAAATAAACGTTTATTAGTCATGGCTGGGGGAACGGGGGGACATGTTTTTCCTGGACTCGCTGTAGCTAAACAATTACAGGGCCAAGGTTGGGAAATTCGTTGGCTCGGCACGCCAGATAGAATGGAAGCTGACTTAGTACCCAAGCACGGTATTGAGATTGATTTTATTAAGGTGAAAGGTTTACGTGGACAAGGTCTCGTTAAGCTCATCAAGGCGCCTTTTCAAATAGTTAACGCCATTATGCAAGCGCGTAAGCATATTAAAGCTTGGCAGCCGGATGTGGTGCTCGGAATGGGTGGCTACGTGAGTGGGCCTGGTGGCGTCGCGGCATGGTTATCAGGTATCCCGGTTGTATTACATGAACAAAATGCGGTTGCTGGACTAACTAATCAATGGTTATCTAAAATTGCAAAACGTGTGATGCAGGCTTTCCCGGGCGCTTTCCCAAATGCAGAAGTGGTTGGGAATCCTGTTCGTCAAGATGTGGTGGTACTTCCAGAACCTGCGGAGCGTTTTGCTGATCGTCAAGATCCCATTCGTATTTTAGTGATAGGAGGGAGTCAAGGCGCGAGTATTTTAAATACGACTTTGCCTCCAGTGATGTCGATATTAGGTGAAAATTACACAATTTGTCACCAAGCAGGTAAAGATCAGAAGGATATAGTGGAATCGCTTTATCAAACTCATCAAGTAAAAAACTATCAAGTTACAGAGTTCATTGATGATGTAGCGCAGGCTTATGCATGGGCTGATGTATTGGTGTGCCGTTCTGGCGCACTAACGGTTTCTGAGGTTTCAGCCGCAGGTGTTGGCGCTATTTTTATTCCATTTATGCATAAAGATCGCCAGCAAGCACTAAATGCTGATCACTTAGTGAAATGTGGCGCGGCATTAATGATCGAACAACCTGAGCTGACGGAACAAGGCTTAGCTGAACAATTGAAAAAACTGGATCGGAATCAGTTATTATCCATGGCTCAAAAAGCTCGCCAAGCTGCGATTCTTGACGCCGATACCCGTGTTGCCGCTGCAATTATTGCGGTAAGTAAAGATTGAGAACAAATAATGCTCACTAAGAAAAGTACAAATTTATCAGAATTACGCGCTATCGTGCCTGAAATGCGTCGAGTGAAATGCATTCATTTTGTCGGCATTGGTGGTGCGGGAATGAGTGGTATCGCGGAAGTATTGCTGAATGAAGGCTATGAAATTTCGGGATCGGATCTTGGTGAAAATGCAGTGACTGAGCGCCTAACTGAAAAAGGTGCAAAGGTTTATCTTGGACATCAGGCTTCTAATATTGAGCATGCGAGTGTAGTGGTGGTTTCAACTGCTATTTCGCCAGATAATCCCGAGTTAGTCGCAGCAAAAAAAATGCGGATCCCAGTGGTTCGTAGAGCTGAGATGTTAGCTGAGTTAATGCGTTTTCGTCATGGTATTGCTGTTGCTGGCACGCATGGGAAAACCACAACGACAGCCTTAGTGACTCAAATATACTTTGAAGCGGGTCTTGATCCTACTTTTGTTAATGGTGGTCTAGTAAAAAGTGCTGGGACCAATGCTCGTTTAGGCTCTAGCCGTTTTTTGATTGCAGAAGCTGACGAAAGTGATGCTTCATTTTTGCACCTGCAGCCTATGGTCAGTATTGTGACTAATATTGAAGCTGATCATATGGATACTTATGGTGGTGATTTTGAAACATTGAAACAAACTTTTATCGATTTTCTACATAATTTACCGTTCTATGGGCAAGCGATCGTATGTATTGATGATCCGGTTGTGCGTGAGTTAATTCCTCGTATTAGCCGTCAAGTGATTACTTATGGTTTCTCTGAAGATGCAGATGTTCGATTAACCAACTATCATCAAAAAGGTCAGCAAGGTATGTTTACCGTGGTGCGTCAAGATCGTAAAGACTTGGAAATTACGTTGAATATTCCTGGTAAGCATAATGCTTTGAATGCATCAGCAGCGATAGCGGTTGCCACAGAAGATGATATTAGTGATGAAGCGATTGTCCGTGCACTAGTTAGTACTGAAGGAACAGGGCGCCGGTTTGACCATTTAGGTGAATTTGATACTGGAAATGGGAATGCAATGTTGGTGGACGATTATGGACATCATCCAAGCGAAGTCGATGTCACTATTCAAGCAGCTAGAGCAGGTTGGAAAGATAAGCGCTTGGTCATGATTTTTCAACCACATCGCTATAGCCGTACTCGTGATTTATATGATGACTTTGCTAATGTATTAGAGAAAGTTGATGTATTAATAATGCTAGATGTTTACTCAGCGGGTGAAAAAAAGATAGCAGGTGCAGATGGTCGTTCATTGTGCCGAACGATTCGTAGTCGAGGTAAAATTGATCCTATTTTTGTTCCTGATATGGGAAAATTACCTTCGGTTTTAGCCAACTTAATTGAAGATAATGACCTTGTGCTCACTCAAGGTGCTGGAGATGTTGGTAAGGTTGCAAAGAAATTAGCGGATTTAAAACTGAATATCGCTCAAATGAAAGCAAAAAGTGCGTAAAATACCAAGCATTTTCATTGGAAGTGTGCGCTTAGCACAGTATAATCGCTGTCTAATATTTCGTCATGATGATGGATGTTCATTAATTCATTCATATTAATTATCATTAATTTGATAGGGTTTTGCATTAACAATATGAGTTTCACTGCTAATTATGAATGTTACTGCTGAGAATTTTAATAATCCGTCATTAAAATCGAATCCCACTAAAGATTACTTCTTTGGTGGTGTGTTTCTCTTGTTAGTTGTGATTTCTATTATTGCAGTTGTTTATTTTACGGTGAGTTGGATGACTGACTCGCAACGATTGCCACTGTCACGAGTGATGATTGAAGGCAAATTGACTCATGTAAACCCAAATGAAGTACAAGAAGCTTTATCGAAAGTGCCCAACATGGGAACCTTCATGACGCAAGATGTAAATAGTTTGCAAGCAGCACTTAAAACGCTACCTTGGGTTAAGCAAGTATCTGTTCGAAAGCAGTGGCCAGATTTAATTAAAGTTTATATTGTTGAATATAAAGCAGACGCTATATGGAATAGTAATGCTCTGTTGAATGCTGACGGTAAAGTCTTTAATGGTAATCCTTCTGACATTGATGGCAATATTGTTAATTTATATGGGCCGGCTGGCTCCAGTGAAAATGTATTATCAGTATGGGAAACCAGTAATCGCTTACTGAAGCCATTAGGGCGTACAATCACTTCGGTTGTTTTAAATGAGCGCCGTGCATGGCAAATAATTTTAGATAATGGTATTCGTTTAGAATTGGGTAAAGATGCCCGAGAAAATCGCCTGAATCGTTTCATCCAACTATATCGCCGTTTAGGTGATAAGGCGGAACAAGTCAGCTACATCGATCTTCGGTATGATACTGGTGCTGCTGTCGGTTGGATTTCAGATGATGGTTCATCACAAGAGAGTAATAAATAATGAAGGCCTCAGAAGGTAATATTGTCGTTGGTCTTGATATCGGCACTGCAAATATTGTTGCATTAGTGGGAGAAGTTCTTCCTGATG
Organism: Vibrio sp. S17_S38; assembly: GCF_014694375.1. Lineage (GTDB taxonomy): Bacteria > Pseudomonadota > Gammaproteobacteria > Enterobacterales > Vibrionaceae > Vibrio. Next base: position 60,392 of record NZ_JAAUWW010000017.1, on the reverse strand, counting down.
GGCAAATTAATATTATTGGATCAGGTGAATGCCTTTCTAGTGGTATGGATAAAGGCGGTGTTAACGATCTTGAATCCGTAGTAAAATCAATTCAAAGAGCTATTGATCAAGCAGAATTAATGGCAGAATGCCAGATTACTAGCGTGTATCTTTCTTTATCTGGTAAGCATATAGCAAGCCGTATTGAAAAAGGTATGGGTGCCATTTCTGATGAAGAAGTAGTTCAAGATGATATTGATCGTGTAATACATACCGCTAAATCAATTAAAATTGGTGAAGAGCAACGTATACTACATGTGATACCACAAGAATTTACTATTGATTATCAAGAAGGCATCAAAAACCCGCTTGGTCTCTCTGGTGTTCGTATGGAAGCCAGTGTTCACTTGATTTCATGCCATAATGATATGGCTCGTAATATTATTAAAGCGGTTGAACGCTGTAATTTAAAAGTCGAGCAACTGATTTATTCGGGCCTTGCATCAAGTAATGCTGTTATTACTGAAGATGAAAGAGAGCTAGGTGTTTGTGTCATTGATATTGGCGCAGGAACTATGGAAGTTTCTATCTGGACAGGTGGTGCGCTACGTCACACAAAAGTCTTTTCTTATGCAGGTAATGCGGTTACAAGTGATATTGCATTTGCATTTGGTACGCCAGTCAGTGATGCTGAAGAAATAAAAATTAAATTTGGTTGCGCATTAAGTGAATTAGTAAGCAAAGATGATACCGTTAATGTTCCAAGTGTTGGTGGCCGTCCTTCTCGAAGTTTACAACGTCAAACTTTGGCAGAAGTGATAGAACCCCGATATACTGAATTAATGGGCATGGCGAATCAAATCGTTGATTCGACTCAAGCCAAATTACGAGAAGATGGAATTAAACATCATTTGGCCGCTGGTGTAGTATTAACTGGTGGCGCTGCACAGATTGAAGGTTTAGTAGAATGCGCTGAGCGCGTATTCCGCAATCAAGTTCGAATTGGTAAACCCCTAGAGGTCAGAGGGTTAACTGACTACGTTAAAGAGCCGCATCATTCAACGGCGGTTGGATTACTACATTACGCCAAAGACAGTCAGTTTTATAACGAGAGTGAATATCAACAGTCAGTACCTAAGCAACGCGCTGGTAACTCCCTGGCTGAATTCATTCAAAAGCTGCGTAATTGGATACAAAAAGAGTTTTAACCTGAGGCGAACAGGAAGAAACGGAGAATACACATGTCAATGTTTGAACCGATGATGGAAATGTCTGACGATGCTGTAATTAAGGTCGTTGGAGTTGGTGGTGGTGGCGGTAACGCTGTTGAGCATATGGTACGTGAGTCCATCGAAGGTGTGGAATTCATTACTGTTAATACTGATGCTCAAGCACTACGAAAAGTAAGCGTAAGCAATGTAATCCAAATCGGTGGTGATATCACTAAAGGTTTGGGAGCTGGAGCAAATCCACAAGTTGGACGTGATTCTGCATTAGAAGATCGTGAAGCGATTAAAGCTGCATTGTCCGGTGCCGATATGGTCTTTATTGCCGCTGGTATGGGGGGAGGGACTGGTACCGGTGCTGCTCCTGTTATTGCTGAAGTGGCGAAAGAACTTGGCGTGCTAACCGTTGCAGTTGTCACTAAGCCGTTTAGTTTTGAAGGCAAGAAACGTATGGCTTTCGCAGATCAAGGAATTGAAGAATTATCAAAGCATGTCGATTCATTGATCACGATTCCAAACGAAAAATTGCTTAAAGTACTTGGTCGTGGAATCACTTTGTTAGAAGCTTTTGCTAAAGCGAACGATGTACTTAAAAATGCTGTGCAAGGTATCGCTGAGCTAATTACTCGCCCTGGTATGATTAATGTCGACTTTGCCGATGTTCGTACTGTTATGTCTGAAATGGGACATGCGATGATGGGTAGCGGTCATGCTACTGGCGAAGATCGTGCGGAAGAAGCTTCTGAAATGGCAATATCTAGCCCATTACTTGAAGATATCGATTTAGCGGGTGCTCGTGGCGTTTTAGTTAATATAACTGCTGGCTATGATATGCGCTTAGAAGAGTTTGAAATTGTGGGTAACACAGTGAAAGCTTTTGCTTCTGATAATGCCACAGTTGTTATTGGCACTTCTCTTGACCCTGACATGAAAGATGAAATTCGTGTAACGGTTGTTGCGACAGGTATTGGTAAATCACAACCACCAGAAATTACCTTAGTAAAAGGTGGGGTGACAAAACCTACAGTAGCAACTCCTGCGCAAGTAGCTCAACCTGTAGCGGCTGCCACAGAAGAAGAGCCACAACCTATGTTGCGTAAAACTTCTGCGTCTTCAACATCCAGTGCAGCATCGTCGAGTTCAGCAAACCATAATTCGAATACGGCTAAAAAGCCAGATGAAAATGACAGTGGATATTTTGATATCCCAGCATTTTTACGCAATCAAGCTGATTGAGATTTACACAATTAACTTGAAGTGTTTCTAAAATATGATAGCATATCTGACCAGTGGTATTGATGGCTGGAATTTTATGTGGCGTGATAGAAAGGCAAATTAGATGATTAGACAACGTACTTTAAAAGAGCAAATCAAAACGACTGGTGTGGGTCTCCACTCTGGGCGTAAAGTTACGTTAACTCTACGCCCTGCACCTGCAAATACTGGCATTATTTACCGTCGCACTGATCTGAGTCCGCCAGTGGATTTTCCATCTGATGCAAATTCAGTACGAGACACTATGTTATGTACTGCTTTAGTTAATGATGAAGGCATCCGTATTTCGACAGTAGAGCATTTAAATGCTGCATTATCAGGCATGGGTATTGATAATATTATTATTGAAGTCGATGCACCTGAAATTCCTATTATGGACGGTAGTGCTAGCCCATTTGTATACTTGTTGCAATCAGCCGGTATTGAAACATTAAATGCAGCGAAGCGCTTTATCCGGATTAAAAAACCTGTGCGCGTTGAAGATGGTGATAAGTGGGCTGAGTTGGTCCCTTATGATGGTTTTCGCATGGACTTTGAAATCGAGTTCAACCATCCAGCTATTGAAGCAGATGAACAGCACATGTTGTTTGATTTTTCTTCTCAAGCATTTATTAAAGATATTTCACGCGCTCGTACTTTTGGTTTTATGCGTGATATTGAATATCTTCAATCTCAGAATTTATGCTTAGGCGGTAGTTTTGATTGTGCTATCGTTTTGGATGAATACCGTATCTTGAATGAAGATGGTCTACGTTTCAGTAATGAATTTGTGACTCATAAAGTCTTAGATGCGATTGGTGATTTATATATGTCTGGGCATAGTATTGTTGGTGAGCTTCGAGCTTATAAAACAGGACATGCACTGAATAATCAACTATTGCGTGCATTGCTAGCGAACCAAGAAGCTTGGGAATGGGCAACCTTCGAAGAGTCAGCCGGTTCACCAGTGGCTTTTGGTGAGATGACGAATACTGTACTAGCTTAATAAATCCAGTTAGAACTTTAAAAGACCAGACTTTATATTAGTCTGGTTTTTTTTCGTCTGTTGATTTCTTTTTTAATCACGTTATCTATTTAAGATGAGTACTATTTTTTGCTAATTTAGCTAAACTTTCAATTCGAAGCTTTAGTTTTGGCGGTGCTAATCCTGCGATCATAAGTATTGATTGAGCTGAGTTTTCACTTAAACCTGATGATTGATAAGGTGTAGCTGGTTTTTCTTTTATGGAATCAGTGCGGTAAAGCTCTGGGTTTATTTTGAATTCAATGCCACTTAATTTAGAGAAACCATTTGCCCGTAATTGAGACAAAATATGAATACGGTCATAGTTCAGTTTCATTTGTAATGATGCGCTGGCAACTTCTATCAATAGCTGGCTGTTTTTTATATTTGCCGCTCGGCAATGTGGACGAAATGCTGGCGTTAAAATAGATTGCAGGGCCTTATTGATCTTCAGTATGTCACTAACGTGCTGACTTAGCTGCCCCATACGGTAATCTATCAACAGATCTTTAGTTAACGTAGGACGATGATCGCGCATAAATACTCTTTTAAATTTAGGAGGTCATGAGTGGAATTATTATCAATTAAGATTCATTTTAACTTATTAGCGTTTAATTTAAGTCAGATATTAAAAAAAAACGATGTGTGATCAAAAAAAGCGATAAACCCTGTAAACAAAGTCGTTTCTAGATAGAAGATAGCTCAAGAATCCCATACTATATACCCACTAAAAATTTATCCTTGAAAATACAGTGCTTCAGCACCATATGCTAATAGATAGGCAACATTTATATCAGTATTCTTAGTTTTGAAGTATTAAGCGATGAGAAACTGAAAGCAGAGATCCCAAGGATCAGAAAGAGAGATTCATAAATAATGTTAACTAAGTTACTGACCAGTGTCATTGGTAGTCGTAATGACAGAACTCTACGACAACTAAATAAAATCGTAAATAAAATAAATAGTTTTGAACCTGACTTTAATGCCTTAACTGATGATCAACTGAAAAGTAAAACGGTTGAGTTTCGTGAGCGCTATCAAAATGGTGAAACACTTGATCAGCTATTACCAGAAGCGTTTGCAACGGTACGTGAAGCATCAAAAAGAATTTATGGCATGCGCCATTTTGATGTACAGCTTGTTGGTGGCATGGTTCTTAATGGTGGGAAAATTGCAGAGATGCGTACTGGTGAAGGTAAAACGCTAACCGCTACATTATCAGCATACCTCAATGCATTAGCCGGTAAAGGTGTTCACATTGTAACTGTGAATGATTACTTGGCTGCTCGTGATGCTGAAACTAATCGAGCATTATTTGAGTATCTAGGCATGACTGTTGGGATCAATGTTCCGAACATGATCCCTCAACAAAAGCAAGTTGCGTATAAATGCGATATTTTGTATGGCACTAACAACGAATTTGGTTTTGATTACTTACGTGACAACATGGCATTTCGCCCTGAAGATCGCGTACAACGTGAGCGTTTCTTTGCCGTTGTCGATGAAGTGGACTCTATCTTAATTGATGAAGCTCGAACTCCTCTTATTATTTCAGGACCAGCAGAAGATAGTTCTGATTTGTATACTAGAATCAATTTATTGATCCCTAATTTAGAACGTCAAGATGAAGAAGATACTGAAGAGTATCGTGGAGATAAACACTACACTATTGATGAAAAAGCGAAACAGGTTCACATGACTGAAACTGGTCAAGAGTTTGTTGAAGAGCTTTTGATTCGTAATGGCATGATGGAGGAAGGTGATACCCTTTATTCTCCTGCTAATATCAGCCTTCTTCACCATATTACAGCTGCATTACGAGCTCATGTGTTGTTTGAAAAAGATGTCGATTATATTGTGAAAGACGATGAGGTTATCATTGTTGATGAGCATACAGGTCGAACAATGCCTGGTCGTCGTTGGTCTGAAGGCTTACATCAAGCGGTTGAAGCGAAAGAAGGCGTTAAAATTCAAAATGAGAACCAAACCTTAGCTTCTATTACCTTCCAAAATTACTTCCGTTTATACGATAAGCTTTCTGGTATGACTGGTACTGCCGACACAGAAGCATTTGAGTTCCAATCTATTTATGGCTTGGATACTGTTGTTATTCCAACTAACCGCCCAATGATCCGTAATGATATGCCTGATGTAGTTTATCGCACTGAAGCGGATAAATTTGCCGCTATTATCGAAGACATAAGAGAACGAGTTGAAAAAGGTCAGCCAATCTTAGTTGGTACCGTTTCGATTGAAAAATCAGAATTGCTATCGAATGCATTGAAAGATGCGAAAATTAAACACAGCGTCCTGAATGCTAAGTTCCATGAAAAGGAAGCTGAGATCGTTGAATTAGCAGGTACTCCTGGAGCAGTAACTATCGCAACCAATATGGCTGGTCGTGGTACTGATATTAAGCTAGGCGGTAGTTGGGAAGCAGAAGTTGAAAAACTCACTGATAAACAAGGTTCTGGAGCAACAGAATCTCAGATTTCAGAGATCAAAGCTAAATGGCAGTTGGTTCATGATGCGGTGCTAGAGGCAGGTGGCCTTCATATTATTGGTACTGAGCGCCATGAATCTCGACGCATAGATAACCAGCTTCGTGGGCGTTCTGGTCGTCAAGGGGATGCTGGTTCTTCTCGTTTTTATCTCTCAATGGAAGATTCACTACTTCGTATTTTTACCTCTGACCGCATGGCAGGTTTAATCCAAAGTGGTATGGAAGAAGGCGAAGCGATTGAAAGTCGTATGCTGTCTCGCTCAATTGAAAAAGCACAGCGTAAAGTAGAAGGCCGTAACTTTGATGTTCGTAAGCAATTACTTGATTATGACGATGTTGCGAATGACCAGCGAAAAGTGGTGTATGAATTACGCGATGAATTAATGAGTGCTGGCGACATTAGCGAGATGTTGGGTCAAAACCGTATTGATGTACTGACATCTGTATTTGAGCAATATATTCCACCACAATCATTGGATGACATGTGGGATGTAGCAGGGTTAGAAGCTCGCTTACAAGCAGATTTTGATCTCGAATTCCCTATCCAAACTTGGTTAGATGAAGACGATAAACTTTATGAAGAAGTTTTGCGTGATCGTATTGTTGATGAAGCGTCGGTTATTTATAAAAATAAAGAAGAGGTTGTTGGTGCAGAAGTACTGCGTAACTTTGAGCGTCAAGTTATGCTACAAACACTTGATACACTTTGGAAAGAGCATCTTGCTGCTATGGATCACTTGCGTCAAGGTATTCATTTACGTGGTTATGCTCAAAAAGATCCTAAACAAGAATTTAAACGTGAGTCGTTTGAGTTGTTTAGTGAGTTATTAGATAGTTTGAAATTCGATGTTATCTCAACCTTAAGTCGTGTTCGCGTTCAAGAGCGTGAAGAAGTCGATCGTATGGAAGAACAACGTCGAATTCAAGCCGAAGACGCTGCTCGTCGTCAACAGTACCAGCATGCAAGTGCAGAAGGCATAGATGATGGTGAAGCACAAGATGAAGCCTCTCAACCAGTCGTTCGTGAAGAACGCAAGGTTGGTCGGAATGAAGCTTGTCCATGTGGTTCAGGCAAAAAATACAAACAATGCCATGGTAAGATTGCATAATTAATATGATTCGTGGTTGATAGTCATCTTGTGGCTAACTCATGAGTTTAAGTAAAGGTCGCTTCGGCGGCCTTTTTTATAGGAGTAATGATGACTAGATTACATATTGTCGCAGGTATTATCTTTAATTCGAATAAAGATAAGATATTCATAACTAAAAGGCCTCAGAAACTTCATAAAGGTGGCTATTGGGAATTTCCCGGCGGTAAGGTTGAGTTAAATGAAAGCGCGGAACAAGGTTTGATTAGAGAGCTTTATGAAGAAGTTGATATTAACGTTACCCAATTAACCCATTTTGAACATTTAGACTACGACTACCCTGAAAAAAAACTGACTTTTGATTTCTTCAGTGTGACGGGTTTTTCAGGTGAGGCTTATGGTAAAGAAGGGCAAGAAGGACAGTGGGTGAAAATTGAAGATATTGGTGATTACCAATTTCCAGAAGCGAATGAGCCGATTGTAGAACGATTGATGCAGGTGAATCGAGCTAAGTAACATTATTAATGTGAAAAGATATGCTTTACTGTGCAGATAAAAAAGCCAGACTTAGGTTTATTTCCTAGTCTGGCTTTTTATATGATTACTTTACAGCTTGTTTAGTGCAAGGCGATTACGCCCAACCGCCATTCTTTTTCTTACGACGTGGAATGATATGAGGAAGAATTAGACCAAATAATAGTCCTAAGCCTGCAACACCACCGCCGTACATAAAGTAACGAATGAGTAAGTCATCTTTTTGCGTATCAAGTTTAGCGCGTAGTTCTCGAGCTTCTGCTTGAGAATCTGAGAGTTGCTGATTTAGGTTACGATAGTTGGTTTCTAGATCCGAGATTTGCTTATTGCTCACCTTAAGAGAACTGACTAAGCCTGATTTTTCAGTATCTGAGGTTTTTCGAGCATTAGCCAAAGCATCTTTTACTGTTGTCAGCTCTTTCTCTACCTGCGGTAGACGTATTGACATACTAACATCGGCAGTCACATATTTGCTTTCAACCCAGCCCTTACGGCCTTGACTATCGATAATCTGAGAGAAACCTGCCGATTTGTTTGAACTTAATATTTTGATCACTTCACCAGCATCGACACTACCAATAATTCGGTATTGGTTACCCGGTCCAGAATGCATGTAGGTAAATAGGTTATCAGAGATGTAGAAATCACGAGCGTATGTCGATGGAGCAAAAAAACAGGTTAATAGGATTAAGCAAAAAAGCTTTTTCACATTTTGTTCCTTTTAATTGATAGACGCCTCGTTATTTCATCATGCCAACTAAGGATAGATGATCTCAAGTACGCCAAATAAGTCAGTTAATAATAAGCTAACGAAATAGTAAGAAGTTTCGGCTTAGCGTGCAAGAAAAGAGGGAGCGAAAGCTCCCTCTTTTCTTGTCTAAAGCATAATTATGACACTGCTTTGACAGAATGCTAACCTTCTAAGGCTTAGCCTCCAAATGCTGCTTGGATCGCGTAGAAGAATACAATTGCTAATACGGCACCTGCAGGTAGGGTGATAATCCATGATGCAACAATATTTCGTACCACACCCATGTTCAGTGCTGCAATACCGCGAGCAAAGCCAACACCTAATACCGCACCTACCAATGTTTGCGTTGTTGAAATAGGAAGACCAGTTCCTGAAGCCAGCACAACCGTTGTTGCTGTTGCTAATTGCGCAGCAAAACCACGGCTTGGTGTTAGTTCGGTTATGCCTGTACCTATGGTTGCCATTACTTTATGACCCATAGTGGCTAAACCAACTACAATACCTAAACCACCGAGTGGTAAAATCCACCAAACGATCTCACTTTTTGTCGTTAATTCGCCCATATTATGCACGGTTGCAACCACTGCTGACAATGGGCCAATGGCATTGGCTACATCGTTTGAGCCATGTGCAAATGCCATCGCACAAGCGGTAATGACCATTAATATACTAAAAATACTTTCTACGCCATTAAAGCTATGATCTTCAACTTGATCGGCAAATTTACGTTTAATATAAAGATAACCGCCAATCATAACCAAGGTTGAGAGCAAAATGGAATACATCCAAGCTTCACCATGAGTAAGGTGTAAGCCTACGTGTTTTAGTCCTTTTTTGATCGTAACCAGTGCTATTACCATTGTGGTCAAAAACATATAAACCGGTACAAAACGTTTGGCATTCGCTACTGGGTTTTCAGTATCAAAGATTAACCGTTGAGCACTAACGAAAATACCGTAAGCAAAAAGGCCTGCGATAAATGGAGTTATAATCCAACTACCAACAATGCCTTGAACCGACTGCCAATCTACTGCTTGTGTACCAGCAGATACACAAGCAAAACCGATGATGGCACCTATAATGGAATGTGTAGTTGATACTGGCCAACCCATGTAAGAGGCAAGTAACAACCAAGTACCAGCAGCCAATAACGCTGACATCATTCCATAAATTAAAACTTCAGGATGTGAGGTATAAAAAGAAGTTTCGATGACACCATTTCGAATGGTGTCGGTTACTTCACCGCCAGCTAAATACGCGCCAGCGAATTCAAAAATCATGGCAATAAAGATTGCTTGTTTAACGGTTAGTGCTTTTGAACCAACAGATGTGCCCATAGCATTAGCAACATCATTTGCACCAATACCAATAGCCATTAGGAAACCAAATAACGCTGCAACTAAAATAATAATAGTGCCGTAGTTTGCGAGGATATCCATCGTAATACCTAGTTTTTTGAGGTAACAATTCGAGTTGGCTGAACTCAGGGAATCACACCCTGAACCTACTGCATAAGTTACTTTGTACTGTTTTGATTATTTTGGTTGAGTCGAACTTATGAACGAGACAACATGACTTCCAAACGAGCACCAACACGTTGGGCTTGATCGGCAATACCACCAACCCATTCCAATATTTTGTATAGGAACATAACATCGATAGGATTGTATTTAGATTCAATTTCCATGAGTTGCTGGCGTAATGCAATTTGCATGACATCAGTATCATCTTCAATTTCATCTAGTTGATTGATCATTTCTGCAACAAGAGTCACTTCACGACCTTTAAAGCCGGTTTCAAGAAGTTCATCAAGCTCATGGATTACCTTTTGTGCTTGACTCGCAGCATCGAGGCAACGAATGACATAAGCAATAAAGGATTCATTGAGTGTAGAAGGGATTTGTAAGCGGCGTCCAATTACGCGACCTGCAATATCTTTGGCAAGATTGGCTAATTTGTCTTGCTGAGTAAGTAACTCAAGCATGTCAGTACGGTCGACTGGCATGAATAGTCCGCGAGGCAACTTAAGGCGAATTTCACGCTTTAGTGAATCGGCTTCTCGTTCAAGGCGAGATATGGTTTCGCGTTGGCTGTTTGCTTCATCCCAATCTTCTTGTGCACAAGCTTCAAAAAAAGGAATCAAGTGTGAACAACATTCATTTACACGGACAACGTGTTCTTGCAAAGGCTTAATAGGGGACTTTGCAAATAACCCCATAATTGTATTTACTGGCATGGTTATTCAACCTACAAAAAAATATAACTCATAGGACATTTAACCTTAACATCGCAATGGTTAAATGCTTGGCAGCGCTATAAAGTCGCGCATGTTAACTCAATATCACAGGCATTCATACTATTTTAGAGCATGTTTAGAAACAACTGGGATTATTTCTTACTTGCTCCTTTATGCATTCCGCCATATCCTTTCGGAGTTATCAACTACGGATTTGAACATGGAAACTGAGATAGAACTGAAATTTTTTGTTTCACCTAATTTTTCCGATATTTTAAAATTAAAAATAGAAGAAATGAAGGTGCTTCAACATAGCTGTCGAACACTGTCTAATCTCTATTTTGATACTTCAGATCAATGGCTAAGACAGCACGATATAGGTTTGCGCATTCGTCGTAGCGATGATGTCTATGTTCAAACGGTGAAAACATCTGGTCGAGTTGTTGCAGGTTTACACCAAAGACCAGAATTCAACGCTGAGCACACTAGTAATGAACCGGATCTTTCTCTTCACCCCAACGATATTTGGCCTGAAAACCGAGACTGGCACGATTTACAAAACGAATTATTACCATTATTTGAAACGAACTTTGAACGTGAACAATGGTTAGTGAGTATGCCTGATGGTAGCCAGATCGAACTTGCTTTCGATCAAGGTGCAGTCATTGTTGGCGATCAGCATACGCCGATTTGTGAAGTTGAGTTAGAGCTTAAGTCTGGTCAAACAGAGTCATTATTTACTTTGGCACGTCTATTATCAGACAAAGGTGGTATGCGTCTAGGAAATCTGAGTAAAGCTGCTCGTGGTTATCGTTTAGCTCAACAAGATTACCAATGCGATCCTGTAATGAGCTTTGCTCTAGTTGAAACACAAGCAAGTGATACAGTAGAAGCTTGTTTTGTTGATTCACTTGAACATGCTTTATCTCATTGGCTTTATCATGAGCAGATTTATGCTGAACATGATTCTATTCCCGCACTAGAGCAAATCAATGAAGCCATTGAGTTTATACGTCAGCTTTTCCATGTTTATGGTGGAATTATTCCTCGCCGTGCCAGTGCTATTTTACGCCAAGAATTTAAGTGGTTGGATGATGAACTTGCATGGCTTAAAACTGACCAATACCTTAATGAATTGACAGAGGATAAAGGTTACATTTTACGAAAATTGGATACTCAAAAGCATTTAGTCAATGAACTTACTCTTCAGAAAGAGGCTTTACCTAATCGAGATGAGATTCTGGCACTTTTTCAGTCTGCTCGTTATACCGCCTTATTACTCGATTTAAGTCGTTGGATATTATCACGAGGCTGGCATCCTTTCCTTGATGATAAAGCGAAGAAAAAAATGAGTCAGAGCGTGACTTTATTTGCGAAAAAGCAGCTTGATCGCAGTTGGGCTGAATTAGTTGAAGCTTTTCCTGTAGAACGTTCTTTTTCATGCCAGGATTATATTGATCAACAATTACGGTTAAGTCGTACTCTTTATACTGGACTGGCTTTCGCCTCATTATTTGATCTTAATTTGAGAACTCAATTTCGTTTGCCTTGGGTTGATTTGTTGCAAGGCATTGATGATTTATTGAATTTAATGCCATTAAAGCAGCTTTATGAGGAACTTGAGGTAGAGCAGCAAGAGCAACTAGAACGTTGGCTTAAACGACAGGAAAACTCTATTTTACATGCAATGGAAAAAACAAGGTCTCACTGTTTAGAGCTCACCCCTTATTGGCATGATTAAAATTTATTGAACATGATTAAGGCACAAACAAGGATCATCAGATCTCTTTTTTATGCCTTTCTTGCAGCTGTAATTCGAGCCGTTCGATCTGGGTTATTAACTTCTGTTGCTGCTGTAAGATTATCTCAATGTTTTTCTTGTCTTGGGTATGTTGCTTGCTATTTGGTGAGGCGATAATAGAGGCAAGAAGACCTGAGATCATACCAAAAATTCCAACCCCACAAACGATCAGTATTGATGCGAGAACTTTTCCAGCAAATGTCACAGGATAGTGATCACCATAACCCACTGTAGAAATCGTTACTATGCTCCACCATAATGCATCAGCAGCTGTTTTAATGTTGCTGCTTGGTGCATTCTCTTCAAATAACAACATAAAGCTTGAACCTAAGCAGAGTAAGATAATCAAAAGCGTAAAAATAGTCGCAAGAGTAGCCTCTTTACGATTTTCTAGTATTTGCTGAATGATTTTTTTGTTAAAGCGTAAGATCATAATTATTCTGAATATGTGCAATAAGCGCGCATAACGAAAAACTTCAATTGCAGGTAAGCTTGCAAGAAAGTCTAACCAGTGTAATTTTAAATATTTAAGGCGGTTGTCGGAACGATAACAATCTAAGCTCAATTGAAATAAAAATAGACAACAGATAGCAGTATCAATACCTAATAAAGTATGGCGAGTATCTTCGGATACAGGTATAAATAATAGATATGAAACCAGAATCAAAGAAACAATAGAAAGCAATAATGACATTAAACTCAATGGTTTAAAATCCACATCACTGTAATATTTAAGCATGGATGTTCCTTTTACAAATAGATATAACTTACTTTACTCGATATTGTTAACAGTATCGGATCTGGATTTAACTCGGTGCTTATAAACGCGATAGAGTGTGATGTTTACCATACAATATCATTACCTCTACTTAGCCAGTTAAATCTTAAAGCAATTACGATGATTGGTATAATACATACAAGGAAAAATCATGGCTCTCTCTATTCAATTACAGCAACAATGCCAAAAGTCCATGAGCGCTTTGCAGCAAAGTTACCAAGAAATATTAATTAATTGGCCCAAAGATATATTGCAACAATTAGAGCAAGTTTTGCCTCTGAGTGATTTTGTTTTTGATTCATTACAAGCCGATAAAGTCTTGATGGCGGCGCTGCCTGAGTTATTAACGGATAATGACCGAGAGGCTCAATATCGACAATCATTAGCATTGAGATTAAGTTCTTGTACTAATGAGCTTGAACTTATGCACCAGTTACGTCTTTTTCGCCGTCAAGAAATGGTAATTATTGCTTGGCGAGATTGTTTGCTTTCTCATGATGCGACCGTTAACTGGGATCTAGAAATCAGTTTATCGCATTTATCGCAGCTTGCAGAAGCCATGATTTTTGAAGCTTATCAATGGCAATATCAAGCGTGCTGCCTCGAGTGGGGAACGCCTTGTAATGATGAAGGGCAACCTCAACCCATGCTTATTATTGGTATGGGAAAACTAGGTGGTGGCGAACTTAACTTTTCTTCTGATATCGATTTGATTTTTACCTACCCTGAAAATGGTCAAACTCAAGGCCAACGCCGTAGTATTGATAACTCACAATTTTTTACCCGATTAGGTCAAAGAATTATAAAATCATTGGATCAGCCAACATTAGATGGTTTTTGTTACCGTGTGGACATGCGTTTGAGGCCTTTCGGTGAGAGTGGCCCATTAGTGATGAGCTATGCGGCGTTAGAAGATTATTACCAAGAACAAGGTCGAGATTGGGAGCGCTATGCGATGGTGAAGGCGAGGGTGATGGGAAGTGAAATGTACCCTCAATACCAAGAACTTCGTCAAATGCTACGACCATTTGTATTTCGTCGTTATATTGATTTCAGTGCGATTCAATCCTTGCGCCGTATGAAGTCGATGATTCGATCTGAGGTCCGTCGCCGTGGTTTGGTTAATAATATTAAATTAGGCGCTGGTGGGATCCGAGAGGTGGAGTTTATCGCTCAGGTGTTCCAGTTGATCCGAGGTGGTCGAGAACCAAGTTTACGTGGTCGTGGTTTATTAGAAACTTTAGTGGCGATTGATGATCTTCATCTTCTTGAACCTGGAGAGGTTGAATCACTACGTCAAAGCTACCTATTTTTACGCCGTTTGGAAAACCTCATTCAAGCTATTCATGATAAACAAACGCAAACCTTGCCAGATAATTCTCTTGATCAAGACCGTTTAGTGTGTGCGATGGGAGCCCAAAGTTGGGCTGAATTGATGGATACAATTAATCATAACATGCAGCAGGTTCATGCTATTTTCGTGGATCTTATTGGAGAAGATGAAACCCAAGAGCAAACAGTAGCGCCACATTTTGTCGAAATATGGGATATGGCTTTACAGCAGGATGTTGTAGAAAATATTTTAACCACGGATCTTGGTATTGAGTCAGCTGAAGAGTTGGCTACGGTCATTAGCCAGTTTAAAAAAGATTTAGCGAAGAAAACGTTAGGGCAGCGTGGGCGCGAAGTTTTAGTCCAGCTCATGCCTAAAATATTTGAAACCGTTTTATCGCATCCTGATGCACAATTTGGTTTATCGCGTGTTTTGCATCTTCTGACTAAAATTGTCACGCGTACCACTTACCTAGAATTATTAGAAGCTCATGCCGGTGCTTTGAAACAGCTGATCCGTCTGTGTACCGCCAGCCCTATGATTTCGGAAATGTTGGGGCGTTATCCTATTTTATTGGATGAATTGATTGATCCCCAGCAGCTTTATAACCCTATTGCTTTGGCTGATTATCGTTCAGAATTACGAGATTTCTTAGCTCGTATTCCTGAAGATGATATGGAACAGCAGATGGAAGCTCTGCGCCAATTCAAACAGATTTGTATTTTAAAAGTTGCAGCGGCAGATATTGCTGGTGTTCTTCCTGTTATGAAGGTGAGCGATCACTTAACGTATTTATCTGAAGCTATTATGGATGCAGTTGTGCAGCAAGCTTGGTTGCAAGTCAGCCAGAAGTTTGGCGAGCCTCGTCACTTGGTTGGGAGAGATGGCAAAGGTTTTGCGGTTATTGGGTACGGCAAAGTCGGTGGTTGGGAGTTAGGGTATGATTCTGATCTTGATGTGGTTTTCTTGCATGATTGCCCTGAAAATATAACCACAGATGGCGCAAAAGAAATTGATGGTAGGCAGTTTTATTTACGGCTTGCTCAACGCATCATTCATATATTTTCAGTGCGTACTCCATCGGGTATTTTATATGATGTAGACACTCGTTTAAGGCCATCGGGTGCTTCTGGTTTATTGGCTTGTACTGCGGAAACGTTTGATGAATATCAACATAAAGAAGCGTGGACGTGGGAACACCAGTCTTTAGTTAGAGCCCGGATGATTTATGGTGATGCATTGCTAGAACAAGCGTTTAGTCAGACTCGCTTTACGATACTTAGCCTTGAAAGGGAGCAAGTTAAGCTTAAACAAGAAGTCGCGGACATGCGCGTAAAAATGCGGGGTCATCTTGGGGCTAAAAAGGCTGGTCGATTTATGCTAAAACAAGATAAAGGTGGTATAACCGATGTTGAGTTTTTGGTGCAGTATTGGGTATTACAATATAGCCATCAATACCCAGAGCTAACACAATGGTCGGATAATGTTCGAATTCTTGGTGTGATGGCTCAACAAGATTTAATTACAGTGATGCAAGCTGAACAGTTAATAGAAGCTTACACAACCCTCAGAGATGAAATTCATCATCGAAATTTACTAAAACAAGATGCGGATGTGGATGAATCTCGTTTTGTGGATCAAAGGCAGTGTATTCAAAAGCAATGGCAATCATGGTTACCGTTAACTGTTGAGTCTTAACTGATTACTGGCTTTTCGTTATCGGTGTATGTGATATGATCCGCACCAATTAACTATATTACGTTGTTATAAAATTATGGCTTAGTTATAGACTTGATAAAGCGATCTATAAACTGAGTCATTGGAGAATGTTATGAAACCTATTTTGCCCAATTATGCTAAATCTGGAGTGTTGATTGTTGGTGATGTCATGCTTGATCGGTATTGGTATGGCCCAACGGCTCGAATTTCTCCTGAAGCGCCAGTCCCTGTGGTTAAAATTGAAAACAACGAAGAGCGCCCAGGTGGTGCCGCAAACGTGGCAATGAATATTGCGGCATTAGGTGGTAATGCGAAATTGATTGGCTTAACCGGGGATGATGAACCCGCTAAAGTGCTTTCTGATAAACTATCATCATTAAATGTACAGTGTGATTTTGTGGCAATCCCTGAATTACCAACCATCACTAAGTTACGTGTAATGAGCCGTGGCCAGCAACTTATTCGTCTTGATTTTGAAGAAAGTTTTGCTGGCGTCGATTCTGCTCTTGTGATGCAACGAATGGATCAATATCTACCGCACGTGCAGTCACTAATTTTATCGGATTACGGTAAAGGCGCTTTAGACGACGTACAAGCTATGATCCAAAAGGCTCGCTCCGCCAAGGTTCCTGTTTTTGTTGATCCTAAAGGTGCGGATTTTGAACGATATCGTGGTGCGACATTACTAACTCCAAATCTCTCTGAGTTTGAATTGGTGGTAGGGAAAACGAAAGATGAGCAAGACCTAGTTGAAAAAGGCTTGGCTCTGATTGATAAGTTTGATTTTGAAGCTTTGCTTGTGACTCGTAGCGAGCATGGAATGACATTGCTGCAACGAGGAAAAGATCCTTTCCATCTACCAACACAAGCTCAAGAGGTTTTTGATGTGACGGGTGCTGGCGATACGGTTATTTCGGTCTTAGCAGCATCGGTTGCTGCGGGGAAAGATTTAAAAGAATCATGCGCACTGGCCAATGCTGCTGCAGGAGTTGTTGTCGGTAAATTAGGCACTTCAACACTTTCTACTATTGAATTAGCCGAAGCGATCCATGGCAGCAAAGATACTGATTATGGCGTGATCAGTGAGTCAACATTAATTGAAGCGGTCAAGCGTGCTCGAGCTCGTGGCGAGAAGGTAGTTATGACGAACGGCTGCTTTGATATTTTGCATGCCGGTCATGTATCGTATTTAAATCATGCTGCCGAGTTAGGCGATCGTCTAATTGTTGCGGTTAATACAGATGCTTCAGTAAAACGTTTAAAAGGTCCTGGTCGCCCAGTAAACCCAACCGATCGTCGTATGGCGGTACTAGCAGGGCTAGGCGCAGTAGATTGGGTTGTACCATTTTCTGAAGACACACCACAGCGTTTAATTGCAGAAGTCCTTCCTAGTATTCTTGTTAAAGGTGGGGATTATAAGCCGGAAGAGATTGCTGGTGGTGAAGAAGTGATTGCTGCTGGTGGTGAAGTTAAAGTATTAAATTTTGAAGATGGTTGTTCGACATCTGAAATCATTAATGCGATCCGAGGTGGCAAAGGTTAAATCCTTAGTCCTCCATACTTTATAAAAAGAGTGCGGATAAGTTTGCAAAAAAAAACGCCACTTTCAAAGTGGCGTTTTTCATTTATCGATGTTTATTGTTTATTTAGATGTTGATGCAGTTTTAAGACCTGCATTAATGTCTAATACATCTTGTTCACTCAATGTTCCTACCGCTAATTTTAGCTGTAAAACGCTTAGAATGTAGTTATAACGAGCATCAGATAATTGGCTGTTAGCATCGTATAAACGACGAGTAGCATCTAACACATCAACAATAGTACGAGTACCTACTTCATAACCCGCTTCTGTTGCTTCTAATGCTGATTTCGCGGAAATAACAGATTGCTCATAAGCACGGATAGTACCAATAGAAGCATTAATATTGTTGTAGTAAGCGCGTACATTTTTCACAACACCGCGATAAGTCGACTCAAGTTGCTGACTAGCCGAGACATATTGGTATTCAGCCGTTTTAACATCAGCGCTAGTAGTACCACCTTGATACAGAGGTACAATTAAATTAACACCAACATTGTAGTCATTACTTTTGTAGTTACCTTGAGCTGTATGGTCATCATGAGCATCAACATCCGAGTATTGGTAGCCAGCATCCAATGTTAATGATGGTGTATAACCAGAGTTTGCTAGAGAGATATTACTTTTTGCAATGTCTTGAGCAATACGAGCGGTCAATAATGACAAGTTTTTCTGTTGTGCTTCATCAACCAGAGCATTTGAATTGGTTTGAGGCGTGTTAGCTGAAAAACGTTTAGTATCTAGTTGAGCCAGATCTTTGTTCATTTGACCTGTGATTTCACGTAATTCTTCATAGCTATTGGTAACGTTATTCTCACCAATGATTTCATCAGCCAATACGCTATCGTATTGTGCTTGAGCATCATGAACATCAGTAATTGCCGATAAGCCAACATCAAAACGTTGTTTAGTTTGTTCTAGTTGACGACCAACGGCCTTTTTTTCTGCACGAATAAACGTAAGATTATCTTGAGCTTGCAATACGCCAAAATAGGCTTGAGAAACACGCAAGATCATATTCTGTTGTTCTGCTGCGTATGCTGAATCTTGTTGACGAGCATTCTGTTCAGCGATATCTAAGTTTACCCAGCTATCGCGGCGGTAAAGCTCTTGAGAGAAATCCACACCAGCTGTAAAATTGTTATTTTCCGGCATATTCTGCTGGTGACTATCATGCGTATCAATATTACGGTTAATATTGTAGCCAGCAGTTAAATTAATTTGAGGTAAAAGAGTGCCACGGCTTGATTCTATGGCTTCAAAAGAGGCATCTCGATCTGCTTTCGAACGCAATAATTGAGGATCATTTTCTTTTGCTTGATTGTAAATCTGTGCCAAATCATCAGCGTGAGCAGTGGTTACGCCACTTAGTGCGAGACTGACGATAAGTGGAAGCAGCTTTTTCATTATTCTTTCCCGCTTATATAATTAATAAACAATATGCATATGATTGTAACCTAAGTCGCTAAAATGTTATGCAATCTTTTACATTAATTTACCACTTACTGTCCGCTTGGACAATAAAAACAAAAAAGCTAAACAAAACTCACTGTTTTTCAAAAAAAAATGACATCAAAGCTTGTCGATTGTTATTTGTCGTGCTTTGATTATTAGCTATTTTTGATCTCAATATTTAATGATTAATTCACCCATACATTTTTACTGTGAGATTTAAAGCATATGAATAAATGTAAAATTTCGCCGACAAAGTTTCATATTAGTGATGTTAAAATTGAGAATAAAGAAACGGTTTTTCACGGTTTCTTTAAGATGGTGAAGTATACTTTTTCTCATCGTTTATTTGCTGGCGGTTGGAGTAAACCGGTAGAAAGAGAAATGTTTGAACGGGGTCATGCGAGTGCTTTACTGCCTTACGATCCTGTAACCGATGAAGTGATTATTATTGAACAAATTCGAGTTGGCGCACTCGAACATACTTCACCTTGGCAATTTGAAATTATTGCTGGAATGAATGGTGATGGTGAAGAGCCTATTGAAGTCGTTAGACGTGAAGCTAAAGAAGAAGCGGGGGTTGATGTTACCAATATTGAATCTATTTGCCATTACTACCCATCTTCTGGAGGTTGCTCTGAAATATTAAATGTTTTTATTGGGCAAGTTGATGCTACGACGGCATCTGGTATACATGGATTGGTTGATGAAAATGAAGATATTTTGGTGCATGTGATGTCGAGAGAAAAAGCCTATCAAATGATGAGTAATGGTTCGATTGAGAATGGTGCTTCTATCATCGCTTTATTATGGCTTGAGTTACACTATAAAGAGTTACAACAACGCTGGTTACCAAATTAGTATTGAGGTAATTGAAATAAAAACGTTAAATTATGTTGATATAAAGAAAGAGGTTAGATGCGTAAAGCTTATCATGTTGATTTGGCTGGTTTAATGCGAGTCTATGAAACCAATTACGCCAAAATGAATGCTTTAATTCCACATGATCCAGATGTGGGAGAAACTCGTTCGTACCAAGTTTCGAAAATGGCATATCAACTCGAAATTAAAGAAGTGACAAGATACACCACTCTGGTTGATGTATGTCAATGTGATGTGCGTCCGGTGTTTCCACTTCCTCGTATGCAAGTTCGTCTTTATCATGATGCTAGAGTTGCGGAAGTGTGTGCTAGCGAGCAGATTTCTCGGGTGCAGGCAATATATGATTACCCTAATAAAAATATGATGCAAAGAGATGAAAAATTTCAGCTAAATCAGTTTTTAGGTGAATGGTTAACCTTTTGTTTACGACATGGCATTAGTCGTACTCCTATTTATTAATAGTGACTGTATTAATTTAGTAATTATTTCTCGTGTAATATTTGAGTTTATTGTCACGGATGTACAACCTTTAATTTGAGTTTAATGCATTGAATACCATTGATACTATCGAATCTAATCAAGATATTGTGACATTTGTTCAGGTCACAGATACTCACCTTTTTTCAGATGAAAAAGGCAGTTTGCTTGGTGTGAACACTTTAGATAGTTTTGCCGCTGTCGTTCAAGATATAACGAAGCATGTTGAATCAAAGCAGTTTGAATATCAGGCTTTGATTATGACTGGAGATGTATCACAAGACCATACGGATGAGTCTTATCAGCGGTTTAATCAAGGCATTCAAACGCTTGGCAAAAATTGTTATTGGTTACCAGGGAATCACGACTACAAACCGAGCATGAATAGTATTTATCCTTCAGCTCAAATCAAATCGTCTACCCACGTTCTTGCTGGCAAATTTTGGCAAGTGGTTTTACTTGATAGCCAAGTCGAAGGCTGTCCACATGGTGAGCTATCCAAAGAACAACTAAATTATTTAGATCAAGCTCTTAGTGATTACCCCGATCGTTATACTCTTATTTTATTGCATCATCATCCTAGATTGGTGGGAAGTGAATGGTTAGATAAACATTGTCTACATAATAGCGATGAATTTTGGCAAGTTATTGCACCATATTCTAAAGCTAAAGCCGTTTTATGTGGCCATGTTCATCAAGATTTTAATCAGCTATACAATGGTGTTCGGGTGATCACTAGTCCTTCGACTTGTATTCAATTTAAACCTAATTCTAATGAGTTTGCTTTAGATCGTGTCGCTCCAGGTTGGCGTTCGCTTGCTTTATTGCCAAGTGGGGAGATTGAAACTCAAATTTACCGCTTGGACGGAGAAGATTTTTTGCCAGATTTTGACGCAGAAGGGTATTGATCTCGAATTTATCGGCTAGAATAGCCGAAGGTCGCAACTGGCCGTTAATGTGTTCGAGGAACTTGCCGTGTCTAAACCTTCCATGCTTTTATATCTCCATGGTTTCAATAGCTCACCTCTCTCTTTAAAAGCCAATATCATGCAAGCTTATTGTCAGCAATGTAGGCCAGATATTAAGCTCATGATCCCACAGTTGCCATGTTTTCCTGCTGACGCTGCAAAATATTTAAGCTTGTTAGTACAACAATATTCCTCAGACTATAATATTGGTTTAGTGGGAAGCTCGTTAGGTGGATATTTATCGACATGGCTGAACCTTAAATATGGTTTGCGTGCGGTAGTTGTGAATCCTGCAGTTCGTCCTTATGAGCTGTTGAGTGATTTTCTTGGCCCTCAATATAATCCTTATACTCATGAAAACTATGTGTTGGAATCGAAACATATTCATGAACTAAAATTATTGGAGGTCGATAGCTTACTATCACCACAAGATTTTTGGGTTTTGCTGCAAACTGACGATGAAGTGCTAGATTACAATCAAGCTGTCAGTAAATATGCAAAAAGTAAGCTGACTGTTGAGCAAGGTGGCGATCATAGTTTTATTGATTTTGAACGTTATCCTCAACGAATCATTGAGTTTTTGCAGTTGTAATGTGATTTATCTTGTTAACCTTTTTGTTTTCATTTGACTTAACTTGACAATATGGCGTAGGTTCCAGACTATATCCCTTTTAAAACTGTGGCTTGTAGTCTTCTGGTTAATCTTGATGAGTGGTAATTCATTCATCATTTCATATTAATCACCCCGCAATTTTTGAATTGCCACTATTTCTCTAGAGTAATGCTTTTTTATTATGACTGAACAATATAATGCTGGTGCAATAGAAGTTCTTAATGGGCTTGAGCCGGTTCGCCGCCGACCGGGAATGTATACGGATACTGCCCGTCCAAACCATTTAGCTCAAGAGGTTATCGATAACAGTGTCGATGAAGCCTTAGCGGGTCACGCCTCTAAAGTTCAAGTGATTTTACATGCGGATCAATCTATCGAAGTGATGGATGATGGACGTGGTATGCCGGTAGATATTCATCCAGAAGAAAAAATTTCTGGTGTCGAACTTATTTTTTGTAAGCTCCATGCAGGTGGTAAGTTTTCCAATAAAAACTACCAATTCTCTGGTGGTCTGCATGGTGTTGGGATCTCGGTAGTTAATGCCTTATCTAAGCGAGTAGAAGTCAGTATTAAGCGAGATGGTCAAGTGTACGAAATTGCCTTTGAACATGGCAATAAAGTATCTGAATTAGAGGTGACGGGGACTTGTGGTCGTCGTAATACTGGAACTAGTGTTCATTTTTGGCCAGATGCTTCTTATTTTGATTCAGGTAAATTTTCAGCCAGTCGTTTAATTAATAATTTACGTGCAAAAGCGGTTTTATGTCCAGGGCTTGATGTTGAATTCATTGATAAAGTGAATGATAAAACCTATCAATGGCATTATGAAGATGGCTTAAAAGATTATCTTATGGAAGGTGTTAAGGGTTATACCTTACTGCCGGAAGAACCATTTACAGGTGTGTTTTCTGCTCAAACTGAAGCTGCAGATTGGGCATTAATCTGGTTGCCAGAAGGTGGTGAACTTATCACCGAAAGCTACGTTAACTTAATTCCAACCGCGCAAGGTGGTACACACGTCAATGGTTTACGCCAAGGTTTACTTGATGCGATGCGTGAGTTCTGTGAATTTCGTAATCTGTTACCGCGCGGCGTAAAGCTCACGGGCGATGATGTGTTTGACCGCTGTGCTTATGTGCTATCGGTCAAAATGCAAGATCCACAGTTTGCTGGCCAAACCAAAGAGCGTTTATCTTCTCGTCAATGTGCCGCTTTTGTTTCTGGCGTCGTTAAAGATGCTTTCAGTTTATGGTTGAATGAAAAACCACAAATTGCAGAATTGCTTGCCGAAACTTGTATTGCTAGTGCTCATCGCCGTATGCGAGCTAGTAAAAAAGTGGTACGTAAGAAAATTGCATCCGGCCCCGCTCTACCTGGGAAGCTGACTGATTGTACAGTACAAGATCTCAGTCGTACTGAACTGTTCTTGGTGGAAGGGGACTCTGCGGGTGGCTCTGCTAAACAAGCTCGAGATCGTGAATTCCAAGCGATCATGCCGCTGCGTGGGAAAATATTAAATACGTGGGAAGTTTCTTCTGACCAAGTGCTTGCTTCTGATGAAGTACATAATATTTCTATCGCATTAGGGATAGACCCTGATACAGAAGATCTTGATGGATTACGTTACGGTAAGATCTGTATTCTTGCGGATGCGGATTCAGATGGACTACATATCGCCACTTTATTGTGCGCTTTATTCATGCGTCATTTTGAATCTTTAGTACGGGCTGGTCATGTATATGTTGCGATGCCTCCACTGTTTCGTATCGATTGCGGTAAAGAAGTGTTCTATGCATTAGATGAGAGTGAAAAAGAAGGGATTTTAGATCGTTTGAGTAGTAAAAAAGCGAAGATTAACGTGCAACGATTCAAAGGTCTGGGTGAGATGAACCCACTTCAATTACGCGAAACTACCATGGATCCCAATACTCGTCGCTTAGTGCAACTGACGATAGATGACGATGAAAAAACCATGGAAATGATGGATATGTTACTCGGTAAAAAACGTGCCGAAGATCGTCGTGCTTGGTTACAAGCGTATGGCGATAAAGCTGACGTAGAACTATAAATCCTGCTTAGTTGAAGCTGATTAGCAACAATTTTTGAGTGTGGAAAACAGAATAAACAAGGTCTATTAATGAGTTCTGAAATTACCTTTGACGGTGTTGAACAGTTAACGCTACGCAAATTTACAGAAGATGCGTATCTCAATTATTCAATGTACGTGATCATGGATCGTGCCTTGCCTTATGTAGGGGATGGTTTAAAACCGGTTCAACGTCGTATTATTTATGCGATGTCGGAGCTTGGTTTGTCAGCAGCATCAAAATACAAAAAATCGGCTCGTACGGTTGGTGACGTATTAGGTAAATATCATCCACACGGTGATTCAGCCTGTTATGAAGCAATGGTATTAATGGCGCAACCTTTCTCTTATCGTTATCCACTGGTGGATGGCCAAGGAAACTGGGGCGCACCCGATGATCCTAAATCGTTTGCTGCGATGCGTTATACCGAAGCGAAATTATCTAAATTTGCAGAGGTATTATTAGGAGAACTTGGTCAAGGGACTGTGGAATGGGCACCTAACTTTGATGGCACCATGAAAGAGCCGAAGATGTTACCCGCTCGTTTACCTCACATTTTATTAAATGGCATTACCGGTATTGCGGTGGGAATGGCGACTGATATTCCGCCTCATAACGTGCGTGAAATTGCAGGTGCAACAGTACATTTACTGGAAAACCCAAAAGCAGAACTCTCCGAAGTAATGGACTTTGTGAAAGGGCCTGATTATCCAACTGAAGCGGAAATTATTTCACCACCAAGCGATATTGAAAAAATGTATCGCACCGGTCGTGGCAGTATTAAAATGCGCGCAGTGTGGCATAAAGAAGGTTCGGATATCGTCATTACTGCGCTTCCGCATCAAGTTTCTGGCGCAAAATTGTTAGAACAAATCGCGAGCCAAATGCGCGCCAAAAAGCTGCCAATGGTGGATGATTTACGTGATGAATCCGATCATGAAAACCCAACACGTATATTGATTGTGCCGCGCTCTAATCGCATTGATTGCGATCAGTTAATGAATCACTTATTTGCTTCAACCGATCTTGAGAAAAATTTCCGCGTTAACCTGAATATGATAGGCACGGATAATCGTCCTGAAGTAAAAGGATTAATTAAGATCTTGCAAGAGTGGATTGATTTTCGCCGCATGACGGTTCGTCGTCGTTTACAGTATCGTTTAGATAAAATCTTAGATCGCTTACATATCTTAGAAGGTTTGTTGGTGGCTTACCTCAACCTTGATGAAGTGATTGAGATCATCCGAACCGAAGATGAGCCGAAAGATGTGTTGATGGCACGTTTCGGGATCACTGAAATTCAAGCCAATGCTATTTTAGATACTCGCTTACGTAATCTTGCTAAATTAGAAGAAATGAAATTGCGTGGCGAGCAAGATGAATTAGAGAAAGAGCGCCAAAAGTTAGAGTTATTATTGGGTTCTGATCGTCGTTTAAATACGTTGATCAAAAAAGAAATTGAAGCGGATGCTGAAAAGTATGGCGATGATCGTCGTTCTCCATTAATTGAACGTGCAGAAGCGAAAGCCTTAACGGAACGTGATTTGATCCCAAGTGAGCCGATCACGGTTGTGCTATCTGAAAAAGGTTGGATCCGTCATGCTAAAGGGCATGATGTGGATGCATCGACGTTAAGTTACAAATCTGGTGATGCTTATTTAGCTCAAGCGCATGGTAAGAGTAACCAACAGGCCGTGTTCCTTGGCACCGATGGTCGTAGCTATTCACTTGAATCACACTCATTACCTTCAGCGCGTAGTCAAGGTGAACCAATTACTGGCCGTTTGAATATCAATGCTGGCACCAGTGTTAGCCAAGTGATCATGGGAGAAGAAGACCAGTTATGGTTAGTTGCCTCCGATGCTGGTTATGGTTTTGTGTGTAAAGGCACTGATCTATTGTCGAAAAACCGCAGTGGTAA
Source organism: Vibrio sp. S17_S38 (assembly GCF_014694375.1). Lineage (GTDB taxonomy): Bacteria > Pseudomonadota > Gammaproteobacteria > Enterobacterales > Vibrionaceae > Vibrio. The sequence continues at coordinate 34,187 of NZ_JAAUWW010000017.1, read as the reverse complement.
AGGATTGATCAATCTTCCTCAAGCATCCGAAGTTCTGCCGCCAAGTCAGATTTCCGATATTGAGCAAGATGAGATCTTGGTGATCACCAATGAAGGCAGAATGTTATTGTTCCCAATTAAAGATTTACCGCAATTAGGTAAAGGGAAAGGTAATAAGATTATCAATATTCCATCGGCTAAAGCGAAAGCGCGCGAAGAATTTGTCACTCAATTAATTTCTATTCCTTATGGCGTAACGGTTACCTTATACGCAGGTAAACGTAAGCTTGGATTAAAACCGATTGATTTGGATAACTTCCGTGGAGAGCGTGGCCGTCGTGGAGCCAAATTACCACGAGGCTTGCAGCGCGTTACTCGGATCGAGATCGAAAATAACGGTCAACAATCAGAGGAATAACCAGAATTACCGCTCATAGATAAAATATTGCATTGCTTTGTTTCTTTATAAAGTAGTGCATTTTTTTAATCTACCTAACATCATTTCTCAATGGCATGATTTAAAGTTAAGCACGGTATTTAACCTGTCATTAAATAAAATAAGGATTTTTTGTGTCTACAATTACCAATACTAGCGCGGTAACTCTGCACTTCACTATAAAACTTAAAGATGGTTCAGTGGCTGATAGCACTCACAATATGGGCAAGCCTGCTAAATTTGTGATGGGGGATGGTAGCTTAAGTGAAAACTTCGAACAGTGTTTATTAGGTTTAGCTGCGGGTGAAAGTAAGGTAATTGAATTAGCGGCTAAAGACGCCTTTGGCCTACCTAACCCTGATAATATTCACCATATGGATCGCACTCGCTTTAGTGGTCAAGAGTTAGAAGTGGGCACTATTATGGGATTCAACGGCCCTGATGGCGTTGAAATTCCAGGTATTATTAGTGAAATTTCTGGTGAGTCTATAACGGTTGATTTTAATCATCCGCTCTCTGGGCAAGATGTTCACTTTGAAGTGGATATTCTCGAGGTTGAATAATTCAACGTTTCGCTTTTGAATGGTTGCCAGCAAACTTGTTATCGGTAGAATAACGCCATTATTGATACATAGAGATGGCTCAGGACATGACTCAAAACATGAAAATTTTATTAGCAAATCCTCGTGGTTTTTGTGCTGGTGTTGATCGAGCGATCAGTATCGTTGAACGTGCATTAGAAATGTATCAGCCGCCGATTTATGTTCGTCATGAAGTGGTGCATAACCGCTTTGTGGTAGAAGGGTTAAAGCAGCGCGGTGCAGTTTTTGTTGAAGAGCTTTCAGAAGTTCCAGACGATAATATCGTTATATTTTCGGCTCATGGTGTATCACAAGTGGTACGTAACGAAGCCAAAGAGCGTCAGTTAACCGTATTTGATGCAACATGCCCACTAGTAACTAAAGTACATATGGAAGTGGCTCGTGCTAGCCGTAAAAATATGGAAGTAGTGCTAATTGGTCATGCTGGTCACCCTGAAGTTGAAGGAACGATGGGGCAATATGCAAGCGAAACGGGCGGAATGTACCTGGTTGAGGGCCCTGAAGATGTCGCGCATTTAGTCGTCCGTGATCCAACTAACTTGCACTACGTGAGTCAAACAACGTTATCGGTTGATGAAACCTCGGATGTGATTGATGCTTTGCGCCAAGCCTTCCCTGAAATCCAAGGTCCTCGTAAAGATGATATTTGCTATGCTACTCAAAATCGTCAAGATGCCGTTCGTATCTTAGCAGGAAGCGTAGATATTATGGTGGTCGTGGGCTCGAAGAATTCCTCCAATTCGAATCGTTTAAAAGAACTGGCGGAGAAACTAGGCACTCAGGGTTATTTGATCGATTGCCCTGAAGATATTGATGCTAGTTGGTTTGATGGTAAACAGAAAATAGGCGTGACAGCTGGAGCCTCTGCGCCAGAAGAATTAGTGAATCAAATAATTGATCGAATTAAAGAACTTGGTGCTACCGATGTAGAAGAAGTGTTAGGTCGTGAAGAGAATATGTTCTTTGAAGTGCCAAAAGAGTTACAAATCAAAAATATAGAATAACTAAAAAATGTAGATTAATACAAGTCTCAGGTACGAGGTTACTCATTTCTTGAAAATACAAAACTGAAAAAGGCCGATGGGTTTGATTACCTATCGGCCTTTGTGTTTTTAGTGAATCAAACCTTAATCACGAGACTCAGTGTAATTGACTAACTTATCTTCTTCCGCTTGATCAAATTCTGGGTCACCTTTACCTTTCGATATTTTAATCACATAACCAGTAATTAATAAGCTCGCCACAATACCGATGATGGTTGAAATCTGCATTCCCATACCAAAACCTAAAGTATGATTATTTAAGATGAAAGTGATACACACTGCCGTCATAAACATTGCAGGAATAGTACTGATCCAATGGAATTTATTAAAGCGCAATAGGTATGCCGATGCAGTCCATAACATCATTACCGCAGTCGTTTGATTAGCAAAACCGAAGTAGCGCCAGATAATCGCAAAATCGACTTGAGTTAAGATTCCGCCAATCACAAACAAAGGCATCGCCATAAATAAACGACTTCTCAGTGTTTTTTGTTCCATGTTGAAGTATTCAGCTAAGATCAAACGGCTTGAGCGGAATGCTGTATCGCCAGAAGTGATAGGTAGAATAACCACACCTAAGAACGCTAAAATACCACCAAATACACCGAGTAAACCAAATGATGCACCGTAAACCACATTACCAGGACCACCATTTGCAACTGCTTCTTGTAGCGCATCCATTGAACCAAAGAAAGATAAGGCAACCGCACACCAAATTAATGCGATAACACCTTCACCAATCATTGCACCAAAGAATACAAAGCGACCATTTTTTTCATTTTCTAAACAACGAGCCATTAACGGTGATTGAGTTGCATGGAAGCCAGAAATTGCACCACACGCAATTGTTATGAATAGAGCAGGCCAAAGTGGCAGGTCATTTGGATTCATGTTGGTGAACATATCGCTAAATTTATAGCCAGCTAAAATTGCATGGTCGCTAGAGAATGCGACAGCTGCAATCAGGCCAACGGACATAAAGATAAGCAGAGCGCCAAATAGTGGATAGAAACGACCGATGATTTTATCAATAGGTACAATTGTGGCAAGAATGTAGTAGGCAAAGATAATCGCAACCATTAAGCCCATAGAAACAGTAGTATCGGTTTGCTCATTTACTAGGTTTGTGATCATTCCTGCAGGAGCTGAGACAAATACAACACCAACCAGTAGTAATAACACTAAAGCAAAGATATTCATAAAGTGCTTGGCATTGTTTCCTAAATAGCGGCCCGTAAGGCTTGGAACCGAGGCTCCGCCGTTACGAATAGAAAGCATACCTGAAAAATAATCATGTACTGCGCCTGCGAAAATACAACCTAGGACAATCCATAACATGGCTGCAGGGCCGTAAAGGGCACCCATTATTGGGCCAAAAATTGGACCGACGCCTGCAATGTTCAGTAATTGAACTAAATACACTTTTTTGTTCGACATTGGTACATAATCCACACCATCTTGCTTAGAAAAAGCGGGAGTAGTGCGTTTTTCATTGATACCAAATACTTTCTCAACGAAAGCTCCGTAAATAAAGTAGCCTGCAATTAATGCTGCTACACAAAAAAGGAACATCATCATAATTATTGTCCTGCTCAGGTTGTTTGAAAATTCAGGCTATATAATAAATCTGCACCTAATAACATTCATATAACATTTGTTTGAGTGGTCGAATATTAAATTGAGTGGTGATTGGCGAAGTTAAGTGGTTTATGTTGACATTAAACCACTTGGTTTTCGTTTGCTTTGAATGTGACCTGTGTAATAGTTATGATCTAAGTTAAGAAATCTATATAACAAAATCATTTAGATATAAGGGATGTCATGAAGCTAAAAAATGTTTCTCAGTTTACAACTATGATCTTATTGAGCTGTTCAGCTTTGCTGTTAACGGCGTGTGCGGATACTGCTGAAGATTATATGAAATCAGGGGATTGGGGATCTCTTGGTTATTCTGATGGAATTAAAGGAAAGCAGAATCGTACTTCAAGTCAGTTATCGAAACTTGGTGGTGTAAATGTTAATGAATATGCGGAAGGTTACTTAAAAGGCAATAAAGAATATTGTAACCCTAAACATGCTTATCAAATTGGCGTGTCTGGTAACTATTATGAAGGTGTGTGCGAAGGAACTCCTGATTCACAAAAATTCAGAATGGAATGGCAGCGTGGTTGGAATGATAGCAAGTTGGATGGATCCAATTAATGTACTTTGAGCATGTAAAGGCTGTTAAGGGATAATTATGCACAATGAACAAATAGGTTTGATGCTAGCGGCAGTTGGTTTAGTTGGTTTAGGCTGCCAATGGTTAGCGTGGCGGATGAAGTTACCTGCAATTTTGTTCTTATTGATTGCAGGTTTTATTATTGGACCAATTACCCATGTTTTTGCACCGAATGATATGTTTGGTGATTTACTGTTTCCTTTGATTTCTTTAGCGGTGGCAGTGATTTTATTTGAAGGTAGCTTAACGCTTAACTTAAAAGAGATTCGAGGAGTCAACCGCACCGTGATGAATATTGTCACGGTTGGCGCATTAATTTCTTGGGGGTTAACCAGCGTATTTACCTTTTATATTCTCGATTTTAGTTGGCCGTTAGCCTTGTTATTTGGCAGCTTAACCGTAGTCACTGGCCCGACAGTAGTGGTTCCGTTACTACGTACTGTTCGGCCTAAAGCTAAATTGGCTAACATTTTGCGTTGGGAAGGTATCTTGATTGATCCTATCGGCGCATTGTTTATTGTGATCGTATACGAATTCATTGTTTCCAGTAGCAAGGTGCATAGTCTTGCTGTATTTGGATTGATCTTATTGATTGGAATTGTTCTTGGTGTTGTTACTGGCGCATTATTGGCTCAAATTTTACGCCGTCGGTTACTACCTGAATATTTGCAACCTTTTGCTGTTTTGACATTAGTGCTTGGTGTATTCGCCATCTCTAATCACTTGGAATCTGAATCTGGTTTGTTAGCCGTAACCGTTATGGGAATGTGGCTTGCGAATGCCAAAGGTGTCAATATTCAAAACATTCTACATTTCAAAGAAAACCTGACGATTTTATTAATTTCAGGTCTGTTTCTGATGCTCTCCGCCCGGATGGAATTGAATGACTTTATGGCTCTAGGTGTTGGATCCGCAATTTTGTTCGTCGCAATTCAATTAGTTTCTCGTCCTATTGCGATTTTTATTTCGACCATTGGCAGTAGTCTTAATTTTAAAGAGAAAGCTTTTATTGCCTGGGTCGCTCCTCGTGGGATCGTCGCGGCGTCTATTTCATCGTTATTTGCTATTAAATTAGTTGAGTCTGGCGTGGAAGAAGCCAGTTTATTAGTGCCACTCACCTTTATGGTCATCGTCGGCACCGTTGTATTGCAAAGTATGACCGCTCGACCATTAGCAAATGCATTGAAGCTATCGGAACCGTCACCAAGAGGATATTTAGTTGTTGGCGCGAATGATATTGGACGCAGTCTTGCAATGGCGCTAAAGAAATATGGGGATCGAGTGATCATAACTGATTCGAACTGGGAGTATATCCGGAAAGCTCGAATGCAAGGTTTAGAAACCTACTATGGTAATCCAACTTCAAGTCATGCAGAGGAATACTTAGATTTAATTGGCATTGGTAATCTGATTGCCGTTTCGCCAGATAAGCATTTTAATATCGTCGCAGCTAAACACTTTATGAGTGATTTTGGTGATCGACGCGTGTTTTTCTTAAATGGAAAAGCCAAAGACAATCAACACGAGAAGCACCAAGTTGTAGAAGATAAACACGGTAGAACCTTATTTGGTGAAGATGTCAGTTATAAAAAATTGGCTAGTCTAATTAACCAAGGTGCAGAGGTAAAGCACACCAAGTTGACAGCAGAGTTTAAGTGGGAAGATTATGTGATGAAGTATTCTGATGGACATCGATTGTCGCTATTTACTGTTGATCCTAAAGGTAATATCCATGTTTTATCAAATGATAGTTCTCATAAAACGGCGGAAGGTTGGACAGTCGTGAGTTTAATAAAAGAATAGAAATATGGGGCTACAGTAGATTGGTAGCCCCAAAGTTTTATCAACGTTTGCTCTTATTCTCCCACCACCACACACGCCGTATGCTTTTGTTTTCCAAACCCTAAAATTTGAGCTAATCCTGCTTTACTGATAGGAATAGAGGCAGATGATGAAACATCATGTTTTGCCTCAGTATGTGGATCATGGATAAAGAAAAACTGTTCATTCATGCCTGATAAAATAATCCAATGTGGCTCTTTATTACCATTAAAACGATAGGTGCTTATCAGTAGCAATACACATTTTCCTTGTTCAATCCAAGCTTCTATTTTCTGGTTATTGGGTGGAGCAATGATGTGATGAATATCTAAAGCATCGACCTGTTGGCAAAAATCTTGATGCACAATGTCAATCACTTCTTTTTTATTCAGATCTCGTACACTGTCTATAAATGGAGTGGAATCCGAACGAGTCCAAAGCTCGACATCAAATCCTCGCTTTTTGGCGGCTAGTGCTAATCCATGTCCACTGCACCCACCATGTCCGGCTGCCATGAAAATCGTAGTTGCTTCTCGCCAAAGTTGTAACTCTTCCTTCCGATTAGGTTCGAAGTCTTTATTTAAGGTTGAAAATGCCATCAGTAAACACGCTGCCCCACAAGTAAATGGCGTGGTTTGAATGTACAAAGGCATTGGTAATAATGTTTTTGGTAGGCTTGCGGTTAAACGTTTTTGCATACGAATGCCGTCGGCTAAATCATCGTAATAATGGATTAATGTTTTAAGCGGTTTATAGCCAAGTTTTTGATATAAATTTTTAGCTGCTAGATTGTCATTTCTTACTTCTAAGCGTAATGTGGTAGAGCCTTGTTCTAATGCAGATTCTTCGCACTTTTCAACCAGTTTTTGGGCGATTTGTCTGCCACGAAAATCTGAATTAACGGCAATAGAATAAAGGCGAGATAGCTGAGTGCCTTGATGGAAAAGAAGAAGTGCATAGCCGGTAATATGTTGTTCAATAACAGCAACAAATATCATGCTATGTTGAGACTGAAGAAAGCGTTTCATTTGTCTTGGCGCAATGACGTCACTATTGAATATTTGCGCTTCTAATGCAATTAACGCAGGTAAATCTTGTCGGGTTGCGAGGCGAAATTCCATTGTGCTATCCACTTTAATATCCACCATAAATAATGGTTGTTCAGCGTTGTTCTAACGCAATCCACCCAACGAGATTGATCTCAATTCGATGGGTATAATGATTAAATACGAGAAATAGTTTCTTTGCTAGAGGTAAATGTATTCATGGCAAATTTTGTTATTGTTACCGATAAAGACAGCGATTGGGGTCAATACTTTCCATCTGATCAAGTCGTGACGGTTGATAGTTATTTACAACCTAATTTCCTATCAGATCGCACTGAAAAGCATAAAAGTGTACAAGTAATCAACTTGTGTCGCGATTATTCTTATATGAGCAATGGTTACTATTGTTCGCTATTGGCTGAAGCTCGTGGTCATCGTGTTATTCCTCGAGTGATGGCGATTAATGATGTCAATCAACCATTTGTTATCTCACTTCCTGAGCAAGATCTTAATAAGCATTTTTCTGATTCAGAGAAAGTAGCCAGTAAGATTTATTTTGGCCGCAGCCACATCAAAGGGCTAGAGAAAGTCGCTCGTCGCTTATTTGAACACTTTATGATCCCGGTGCTTGATATTGAGTTGAAAAAACATGGTAAGCATTGGCAGTTAGTTAAAGTTGAACCATTCCCATTCCAAGATCTTAACAATGAAGAGCAAGATATTTTTGTTCAATCACTCGAATTATTTTCAACTAAAGTTTGGCGTTCACCGAAGCCTAGCAAATCATTTCGTTATGATGTTGCGATGCTGGTGGATCCGGATGAAAAAATGCCGCCGTCGGATCCTGTGGCATTAAATCGATTTAAAAAAGCGGCTAATCGTTTAGGCATGAGCTTACAAACCATTACGGTGGATGATTTTTCTCGTTTAAGTGAGTTTGATGGCTTATTTATTCGTGCGACGACTAATATCAGTAATTTTACTTATCGTTTTGCAAAGCGCGCTGAAAAGTTAGGTTTAGTTGTGATCGATGACCCTGAATCGATCATGAAATGTACTAACAAAGTGTTTTTAACCGAATTGTTAGAACGACATAAAGTGCCTGCACCTAAATCGATGATCTTGAGAAGTTTTGATCCTGATTGGAAACAAAATTTGCTAGAGCACATGCAATTACCATTAGTACTTAAAATTCCAGATGGCGCTTTTTCTGTTGGAGTCGTGAAAGTGACTGATGAAGCAACATTAGAGCAAAAAGCGGCCGAATTATTTGATAAGAGTGCTTTGATTTTAGCACAAGCCTTTATGCCAACCGATTTTGACTGGCGAATTGGCGTGATGAACCGTCAGGCTATTTATGCATGTCGTTATCATATGAGTCGTGGACACTGGCAGATTTATCAACACCATAATAGCGGCCGTACAACATCTGGCGGTTTTGATACTTTAGATTTAAAACAAGTACCAAAGAATGTCGTTGATACTGCAATTAAAGCCTCTAACTTAATTGGTTCAGGCTTGTATGGCGTAGATCTAAAAGAAATTGATGGTCAAGTCTATGTGATTGAAGTCAATGACAACCCAAGTATTGATAACAAAGTAGAAGATCTCTGGCTAGGGGATTTACTTTATGATCGAATCATGACGGAATTCTTACGTCGTATTCAGTTGCGTGGGTTTTAAATGGAGTGTAAACATGAATCGAGTTAGAGGAGCTGGTTACAAGGCGCTTTTTTTAGTCGAAGATTTTGGATTATTCACCATTGCGGTATTAACTGTGGTTGCGATGGGGATAGAAATTTGGTCCGTGATCATTAATATGCATGTAAGTTTGTCCGATCTGCTTTTGCTTTTTATATATCTAGAAGTATTAGCTATGGTTGGTCTGTATTTAAAATCTGGACGCTTGCCAGTCAGGATGCCGCTTTATATTGTTATAGTAGCGTTGGCTCGTTATATGATTTTAGATATGAAAAACTTAGATACATACAGAATGTTAGGCTTATCTGGAGCGATACTGATAATCACCATAGCTATTTTAGCGATACGATATGGTCATACTAAATATCCTTATGGGGATACAGATAAGAACTCATAAAATGCCAAGTACTTCTTTTAATGGTTTTAAATAACGACGACTGACTGGGGTGATATGTCCACTATGAGTGATCACTTCAGCCAGTCCATTATCAAGTAACCGGATTTCTCGAATCGCTTTGGTATTGATTAAATATTGGCGATGACAGCGTAATAGTTCTGTTTTTTCTTCTAGTGTTTTGAGTGTTAATTGGCTACTGGCAGTTTGCTGCGCGGTTTGAATATGCACACCAGAAAGGTCACTGAAGGCGGTTTCAATATCTTGCAGTGGGATGATCATAATACGGTTATGACCAATGCAGGGGACTTGTTGTAATCGTTTTGGCGTTAGTGCTTCAATTTGTGTTTGGGTATGAATCGCTTCTTGATTTTGCCTAGCTTTGAGTAAGCGTTGAATCGTTTTGCTTAAACGCTTAGGATCGACAGGTTTGAGTAAATAATCAAAAGCATTGTCTTCAAAGGCTTGAATTGCATATTGATCAAAAGCGGTGACAAAAATAACCTGCGGCATGGTATCTGGATCCATCATTGCCAATAATTCAATGCCATTCACTTGAGGCATTTGAATATCAACAAAAACAACTTCAGGTTTTAATGCGTTAATTTGCTTTAATCCTTCAATGGCATTATTGGCTTGCGCTATAACTTCAACGACACCTGTTTCTTGCAGTAATTCGGTCATTTCTTCACGAGCAAACAGCTCATCATCAATTACGATTGCGGTTAACATGGTTTATCTATCCCTTTGTCATTTTCCAATTTTATTATTAGGAATAAGAAAGCTCATTCGAGTCAATGTGCCTTTTTGGTAATGTGTTTTTAACTCTGCGACATCACCAAAATAATTAGTAAGTCGTTTATTCACAATTTCTATACCCAGCCCTTGGTGCTCAGCTTTTGGTGTAATAAAACTGCCAGCATTATCTTCTACTGCGATACGATAACCTAGAGAATTTCGTTGACTATAAATTCGGACTCGACCGCCTTCTAATAAATTACCAACGCCATGTTTAATCGCATTTTCCACTAAAGGTTGTAGGGTAAAACTTGGTAGTGATTTATCAAGCAGCTCTTCTGCGATATCAATATCAACCTCTAGTCTGTCGGTGAAGCGTGCTTTTTCTATCGTCAGGTAAGCATTGACGTGAGCAAGTTCATCTTTAAACGTGACCGTTTCAATATTTTGTTTTAGGTTACTTCTAAAAAAATGAGAAAGGTGCTGAATTAATTCTCGTGCTTTATTGGGATCGCGGCGGATCACGGCACTAATCGTATTTAAGGCATTAAATAAAAAGTGGGGGTTGACCTGAGCATGCAGCAACTTGATTTCAGCTTGAGCTAATAAGGTTTGTTGCTGCTGAAAATCACTGTATAAAATTTGGCTAGACAAGAGCTGCGCAATACCTTCACCCATTGAGCGGTTGATGTTGGAGAGCAGTTTACGTTTGGGCTCGTATAATTTAATAGTACCAACCACTTCTTTGCCTGCCCGTAGTGGGATCACCAAGACTGATCCAAGTTTACAATCCGTGGAAATGGAACATTGAAAAGGGCTTTCTTTACCATCTAAAAACATAACTCGGTTTTCTTGCATTGCTTGGTGAGTGCAAGCGGATGAGATAGGAGTATTCGGTTTATGGTGATTATCTCCGCTGCCAATAAAGGCGAGAATTTTTTCTTTATCGGTGATAGCTACCGCACCTACGTTGGTTTCTTCATAAATAATACGTACAACATGTTCGGCGTTGGTGGAATTAAACCCCGAATTCCATATTCCCACCGTTCATTCTGCAATAGTTAAGGCTCTACGAGAAAACGTTGCTGAGTATTTTTCAAAGATGGTCTTTCTGTCTTGCAGGATACTGACAAACAACGCAGCGCCAACGCAGTTAGCAATGATCATTGGTGCGGCAATATTAGAAACTAATGCAAAAGCTTGCTCAAAAGGTTGGGCGACGGCAATGATGATCAACATTTGGCTTGCTTCTGCCACAAAGGTCACAGCAAGAACAATAATGGGATTAAACAATAGCTCGGTTTTATCTTTTTTAACGAGGTAAAGGTGTAAGAGACCACCAATCAATCCTTCTGCTGTGGTTGATATTGCGCAGGCAACATCGGTAAAACCACCCAAGCTATAACGATGTAACCCTCCAGTTAGTCCAACGGCAAAACCAACGATAGGGCCACCAAATAACCCTCCCATTACTGCGCCAATGGCACGAGTGTTAGCGATCGCATCGTTAATATGCAGACCAAAATAGGTGCCCATGATACAAAATAGTGAGAATAAAACATAACAACTGAACTTGTGAGAGAGCCGAGATGAGATGTTCAATAAAGGCAGGAATATAGGCGTTTTACTAAGCATATAAGCCAGCATTAAATACACACACATTTGCTGTAACAGCGAGAGAATAAGATCCATAAATCCAATACTTAAGTTAGTAAAATGAAAAATGACAATTAATCGTAAATTAATATTTACAAGTGTAATTTTATTTTTACAGTTGTTTTGTTGTTTTGATTTGTTTGAATATAAAAAATACCGTGATAACTTAACTTTATACGGCGCAGTGTCGCTTTCATATTGATGTATTAAAAAGTTTACAGGTACGGTTATGCATAAGAGTGAATTAAGCAATATTAACATTATTGATGAGCAGGTTATCATTACTCCAAATGAATTAAAGCAGAAAATTCCTTTGAGTGATAAGGCTCGTCAATTTATCCAAGAGTCTCGCCAAACTATCTCAAATATCATTCATAAAAAAGATCATCGTTTATTAATTGTTTGTGGCCCTTGCTCAATTCATGATATTGATGCTGCAAAAGAGTATGCCAAGCGACTTAAAGCATTATCGGCACAGTTGGATGATCAAATTTATCTTGTAATGCGTGTTTATTTTGAAAAACCTCGTACCACTGTTGGTTGGAAAGGTTTGATTAATGATCCACATCTAGATAACTCTTTTGATATTGAAAGTGGTTTACATATTGCGCGTCAATTATTGGTTGATTTAGCTGAAATGGAGATTCCTTTAGCTACCGAAGCGCTGGACCCAATTAGCCCTCAATACATAGGTGATACTTTCAGTTGGGCTGCGATTGGCGCACGAACTACGGAATCTCAAACTCACCGTGAAATGGCCAGTGGTTTATCGGTCCCGGTTGGTTTTAAAAATGGTACTGATGGCAGTTTAGGTACCGCTATTAATGCGATGCAAGCCGCTTCATCTAGCCACCGTTTTATGGGCATTGATAGTGATGGTCAAGTGGCGCTTCTTACCACACAAGGTAATACCAATGGTCATGTTATTTTACGTGGTGGCGCGCAAACAAACTACGATTCAGTATCGGTGAATGAATGTGAGCAAGAACTGGCAAAGTATAATCTAGAAGCTGCATTAATGGTGGATTGTAGTCATGCGAACTCTCGTAAAGATTATCGTCGTCAACCCTTAGTGGCGGAAGATGTTATTCATCAAATCCGTGAGGGCAACCAGTCTATTATTGGTTTAATGATTGAAAGCCACTTAAATGAAGGTAATCAAGGATCCGATATTCCACTTTCTGAAATGCAGTATGGTGTTTCGATCACAGATGCGTGCATTAATTGGGATTCGACCGAAACATTATTACGTCATGCGTATCAAGAATTGGTACCATTTTTAGAGAATCGCCTAAAAGGGTAGAATAAATACCATCTAAAGGAATTAGGAAGACGTGAATGGCTGTTGAATTAAATGAATTACGAGATCAAATTGATGCGGTAGACAAACAAATTGTGGAGCTTTTGGCTCAGCGTTTGTCACTAGTTGAAAAAGTAGGCGAAGTAAAAAGTATTCATGGTCTGCCTATTTATGCGCCAGATCGTGAAGCGGCTATGTTAGCTTCTCGTCGTGCTGAAGCCGAAAAACGTGGCGTTCCACCTCAGTTGATCGAAGATATTTTACGTCGCACTATGCGTGAGTCTTACGCTAGCGAAAAAGATTCTGGCTTCAAATGTTTAAATCCACAATTACGTCCGATCGTTATAGTGGGTGGTAACGGCCAACTAGGTGGTGTGTTTAAGCGTATGTTTGAGCTGTCTGGTTATCAAGTGAAAATATTAGGCAGCCAAGATTGGGATAATGCGGAAACGCTGTTGAAAGACGCTGGTATGGTGGTGGTGAGCGTGCCAATCCACTTAACGGATTCTGTGATTAGGAAACTGCCTAAATTACCTGATGATTGTATTTTATGTGATTTAACGTCAATCAAAGCGGATCCGTTAGCGGCAATGCTTGAAGTGCATTCTGGACCCGTAGTTGGTTTGCATCCTATGTTTGGTCCGGATATTCCAAGCATGGCCAAGCAAGTGATTATTTGCAGTGATGGCCGCTTACCTGAAACCTACCAATGGTTGCTCAAGCAATTTGAAATTTGGGGAGCGAGTATTTGCGCTATTGATGCCAAAGAACATGATAGTGGCATGACCTTAATCCAAGCATTGCGTCACTTTACTTCGTTTGCTTATGGCCTGCATTTATCGCAAGAGAACCCAAATCTGGACACCTTAGTGCAGTTAAGTTCACCAATTTATCGCTTAGAACTGGCGATGGTTGGGCGTCTATTTGCTCAAGACCCTAACCTTTATGGCGATATAATTATGTCATCACAACACAACATCGACATGATTAAACGGTTCCATCAACGTTTTGGTGAAGCAATTAAAATTTTAGATAACCATGATAAAGCTGAATTCGTACAGCAATTTGAAACGGTATCTGATTGGTATGGTGATTACTCGCAACGCTTTATGAATGAAAGCCAAAACCTATTAAAACAAGCCAATGATGCGATGCATCGTGGTAAGTAAATATAAGCCAAGTCAGGTAATTAAATAGATTTAAGGCCTTTCTCTTATAGTAAAATCAGCCAACTTTTCTGACTATTTATTCGTAGTCAAAAGTTGGCTTTTTATTGTCCTGTGATTAAATGTTCATTTGCTCGCTACAGCGCTGGTTTTTACATTCTCCCAGCCATCTTCATCAAGTCCAAAGCTTTGCAATTCATCATGATAATTATCCCTATGTACTTCACCACTTTCTTTTATTGATGACGGTTTAGTCGTTCTTTCTAGTAACCCTTGTAGCTGAATCAAGCCATTAATATTATTAACCAGTGAAGACCAATGAATATGATTTTGTTGCTTAAATAGTTGATTAAAATTATCGGGGTGCCAATTTAAGAAGTCTTTTGGGTCAAGTGTTTGAGCTAAAAAACGAATCTCGTAATGCAAATGTGGACCTGTGGATGATCCCGTATTTCCACATAAAGCAATAGGATCGCCTTTTTCAATGAACTGGCCTGTTTTAACCAAGAAGCGTTGTAAGTGCGCATACATCGACATAAAACCAAATCCATGACGTATTTTAATTAGGTTGCCATAGCCTTGATTACTCGGACGAGTGAGTTCGACTACGCCATCGGCTGTCGCATAGACAGTGCCACCATTGGGGCAGGTTAAATCCATACCTAAATGTCGCTTTGATTGACCGGTTATAGGGTGGATTCGTACACCATAAGGTGATGATATTCTTTGATATGCCATGGGAAGATCATTTGGGATCATTCGAAATAAGGTCGCTTTAACTGCAGGGCTTAAATTAGACGTGTCCTTATTGATATTGGATACGAGAAAAGTAGAAGGCAAGGTATTCATTTCTGTCTTCAGCTTAGGGGCTGATATATGTTCATTTACTGTTTTATTCTTATTATTCTCCTCAGACTTATGATTAAAATTATTCATTGTGATCATGGTAGGCGCAGAGTTTGTGCGCTTTGGGGTTTGATGCGCCAAATGATACGCACTAAATAATATGCAAGTAAAAGAGAGGAGGATGAACCCAGCAGTAGCAAAAGTAGGAACGGTGATAATATCGCTGTTTTTAGCGAGTGAGATGGGGAGCTTAAAAGAGAAAAACAGCATATTAGTGATTCACATTGATGAAATAAGCAAATGAATACTATTAGGTTTACCTTAACGAATTCAAAAGCTAAAGGGTTAGAGATAATGGTAATTTGTTTTTACAGCGCTGCTCGCATTATTCATTTTCAGGTATTAAAAAAGCCACATCTAATTAAAATGTGGCCTTGGTATTTTTGTTCACTGCTCAGTGATTATTTGGTCATACGTTTGTACTTAATACGGTGCGGTTCTGCCGCCGCTGCGCCAAGAGTTTGTTTTAACCAATCGGTATATTCACTGTAGTTTCCTTCAAAGAAGTTCACTTGACCCTCATCTCGGTAATCTAAGATGTGAGTCGCGATACGATCGAGGAACCAGCGGTCATGCGAGATAACCATGGCGCACCCAGGGAATTCAAGCAGGGCCTCTTCAAGTGCACGCAGTGTTTCGACGTCTAGGTCATTGGTTGGTTCATCGAGTAGTAATACGTTACCGCCAGCTTTAAGCAATTTAGCTAAGTGCACACGGTTACGTTCGCCGCCCGATAAATCGCCAATGCGTTTTTGTTGATCGTTTCCTCTAAAATTAAAGCGAGAGCAATACGCACGGGCTGGAATTTCAAAGTTATTGATTTTGATGATGTCGGCGCCTTCAGAGATCTCTTGGAATACGCTGTTGTTATCATTCATGCTGTCGCGGAACTGATCAACGGAGGCCAGTTTGACGGTTGTACCTAATTCGACGGTACCTGAATCTGGTTGCTCTGCGCCGCTTAGCATTTTAAATAGCGTTGATTTACCAGCGCCATTGGCACCGACGATACCGACGATGGCACCTTTTGGCATACTGAAAGATAAATCATCAATAAGAACACGATCACCAAATGATTTGGTTAAGTTCTTCACTTCCAGTACTTTGTCACCTAAACGCTCACCCGGCGGAATAAACAGCTCGTTGGTTTCATTACGTTTTTGATGATCAGAGGTATTTAATTCTTCAAATCGAGCCATACGCGCTTTTGATTTAGCTTGACGACCCTTTGGATTTTGACGTACCCACTCCAATTCTTTCGCGATGGTTTTCTTGCGAGCGTTTTCAGTTGATGACTCTTGTGCGAGGCGCTCATCTTTTTGCTCTAGCCACGAAGTGTAGTTACCTTCCCATGGGATACCTTCACCACGGTCAAGCTCTAAGATCCAACCTGCAGCGTTGTCTAGGAAATAACGGTCATGGGTAATTGCCACAACAGTACCGCTGTAATCAACGAGGAAATGCTCAAGCCATGCCACTGATTCTGCATCTAAGTGGTTAGTTGGTTCATCAAGTAATAACATGTCAGGTTTTTCGAGTAACAGACGACAAATTGCGACACGACGGCGTTCACCACCGGATAAGAATTCAATCTTGGCATCCCATTCTGGCAGACGCAATGCATCGGCTGCGCGTTCCAAAGAATTCTCTAGGTTATGACCATCTTTGGCTTGAATTAAGGCTTCTAATTCGCCTTGCTCTTTCGCTAGCGCATCGAAATCAGCATCGGGTTCTGCGTAGGCCGCGTAAACAGCGTCAATGCGTTTTAAAGCGTCTGCAACATCAGAAACGGCTTCTTCAACAATTTCACGTACCGTTTTTGATTCATCAAGAACCGGTTCTTGAGGTAGGTAACCAACTTTTAGGCCAACTTGTGCGCGTGCTTCACCATCAATATCTTGATCAATACCCGCCATAATGCGCAGTAAAGTTGATTTACCTGAACCATTTAGGCCAAGTACACCGATTTTAGCACCTGGGAAGAAGCTCAGAGAGATGTCTTTTAGTATTTGACGTTTCGGCGGCACAACTTTGCTCACACGAGACATGGTATAGACGTATTCAGCCATAGCCTTGCATATCCTATTATTGAGAATAATTTGAAAGCGTTAGTTTACTCTTTCTCACATAAGATTCACACTAAGGATGATAAACATAGGTATGATTATCATTAAGCTTGGTTTTGATTATTCAATAACATTTATAAGGGAATTTCTGCATTCATGTCGCATTCAAACAAGATAACCTTGAATTTACTCTGTACGTTCAGTAGCGTACTTTTTAGCTCACTTTTATTCGCTATGCCCGGGATGGCGAGTAATATTTCAAAAACGATGCCTTTACTCAATGATCAAGCTAACGATAAGAAAGGGACGGTATTAAGCCCTTTAGAGCAACAGCGAGTGCTTTATGAACAAGCTCAAGATCTTCTAGATCAAAAAGATGTTGAGTCCTACCTTAAACTACGTCCTAAAATTGCCAGTTACCCTTTAACGCCTTATGTAGATTATCGTGCTTATTTAGTGGATATAGGCTTACAAACACCAAAGCAGGTTGATGATTTTACATTGAAATATAAAGATTTTCCGTTCTCTAGCAGCATTAAGGCCGCTTATCTTGATGGTTTGGCGAAAAATGAGAACTGGTCGGTATTATTAAAGTATCAAACAGAAGAACCTCACGATCAAAAATACCGTTGTTATTATTATACGGCTAAATTAGAAACGGGTGATAAAGCCAGTGCCTACAAAGGCGCTGAAAATTTATGGTTAACGGGAGGAAGTGTATCTTCAACCTGCGATGATTTATTTCAGGAGTGGACAAAAGCTGGTTATCGCAGCGATGATATGATTTTGCAGCGTATGCTATTGATGTTTAAAGCCAATAATACCCGATTATTTGGTTATTTGGATAATATGCTTGCGACAGATTTGGCTCGATCTCAATCAGAAACATTACAAAGTCTGTATAAAAAACCTGAAGGCGTTGTAGCGTTTAGCCAATCAAATCCAGTAAATCAATTCAATCAAACGTTAACGGAATTGGCGTTTAAGCAACTTATTCGTAAAGATACCAAGCAAGCGGTAAGTGTGTTTAATCAAGTGATGTCGGCACAGAAAGTACCTCAAGCAATACAAACTAATTTGGCTAACTACGCTAGCTCGTGGTTGACCAATACTGATTCTGACCAGCTGGCGAAGTGGCGTGATACAAAAATTAAACAAGGTGGCTCTGTCGCGCTAATGGAGCGTCGAGCAAGATTGGCGGTACAGTTTAATGATTGGCAAGCCGTGGATGTGTGGATTAAACGATTACCTAAAGCCATGCAAAATAGCACTCGTTGGCAGTATTGGTTAGGGCGTGTCGAGTTTGCGCAAGGTAAAGATAAACAAGCGAAACAGCGGTTGAAGAAAATCCTAGGTCAGCGTGATTTTTATAGTGTAGCCGCCGCGAATTTATTAGGTGAGCCTATTCGTTATGAAAGCCAAATTCTAACCGGTAAACAGGCTGATATTTCTGATAAACAAGCCGCATTAGACCGCATTGAAGAGATGATTGATGTTGATAAAATCAATGCGGCTAAGCGAGAATGGCGATGGTTATTATGGCATAGCACTCAAAATCAAAAATTGGCTTTAGTGGAATATTCAGCCCAAAAACATTGGTACAACTTTACCGTGGTTGCGACTATTGAAGCCCAAATGTGGAGTTATACCAGCTTGCGTTTTCCGATTACACACCGTGGGTGGTTTGAGCATTTCTCGAAACAAAATGAAGTACCAATGATTACGTTAATCTCATTAGCACGACAAGAAAGCGCTCTTGATATTGAAGCCAATTCGCCCGTTGGTGCTCGTGGTTTGATGCAAATAATGCCAACGACAGCGCAACATGTGGCTGATGTTCATAAGCTAGATTATGAGAATGCTGATGATTTATATAAAGTTGAAAAGAATATTGAAATTGGAAGTGCCTATCTGGGTGATTTATTAAAAGACTATGATAATAATAGGATTTTTGCTTTCGCAGCTTATAATGCAGGCCCAAGCCGAGTGAAACAGTGGCGATCTCGTACGGCCGAAAAAGTGGATGCTTATTCCTTTATTGAAGCGATTCCTTTTAACGAAACTCGTGGTTATGTGCAGAATATTTTGATGTTTGAAACCTATTATCGTAATTTACTTGGTCAAGACGGCACTTTTTTAACGTCAAATGAGATTAAGGAAAAATATTAATCATGCAATCATCGAATGATGCTGAAAATAATGACAGCCAAAACAAACCTGAATTTGAAGGTTGGCAAGATGTATTAACGGCTTTAGAGTTAGCGACTCAAAAAGATCAATTGGATTTTTTATTGTCGGCATTATTGACGTTTGATGAGCGAGAGGCATTACTTTCGCGTATGAATATTTTGCATGAGTTAATGAAAGGAGAACGATCTCAGCGTCAAATTAGTCAAATGCTAAAGGTTGGAATTGCGACCATTACACGTGGCTCTACCGAGTTAAAGCACACTAGTCCTGAAAAAAAACAGCAGCTACAACAATTGTTGCAGACTGCTGCGCAAGATAAGCGATAAGTTTTATTGCTAAACCCCGCCTTAGCCTGGATAAGTTTAAAAGTGACTAGGGTTTACAAATGGGATCAGCGCCAAAACTAATGCTTGATGGTAAACGGAGCTTCGAGTTAATTGATGATGAGTCAGAAGGCCTATTGCGCCTCCTTTTTGTTTGATGTTTTCAGTAGCAAATACTTCATCCATCACATCCCCAAGCTCTTTTCCTTGCTCAACTTTGGCAAGCACTTCTGGCGGTAACATTAAGCATGCAGAGCGTGATTCTCCACGCTTATTTTCAGGTAGATTACCCTCAATTATCATCCAAGCAAAAGTGAAATTGCCTTCAATTCCAGCCTCCAATCCGACATAAAAATCACCATCATCAATCGCAAGCTTGGCATTTTTAACTCGATTTAATGCACCTTGTTTGGTTTCTTTATCATTCATTGGTTGATCGGGAACGCCACTCTCAACCGAAACGCCTTTAAAACTAAAGCTTTGGTTTGGAAAACTATCTGTAAACGCACTTTCTACCGCTTTAATTTTTGCTGGGTTAAGTGAGGCTATAATCACTTTCATATTGGCATTTTCTATCATGGATTTAACTCAATTTTACGGACGTTGGTTTTACATTCTCGATCGGATAACAACCGAGTACTTTTAAATGGCGAGTTATTTTAGTGAGTTCTTCTAAAGCTTGCTGCATTTTCTCTGAGTCTAAATGTGCTTCTAGGTCGACGTAGAACATTTCTTCCCATGGATTACCCATAATTGGTCGGGATTCAAGCTTCGTCATATTAATGCCATAACGCTGTAAAACCAATAGTGTTTGAACCAAAGCACCCGCTTCATGTGACGTTGACATTATTATGGTTGTCTTGGCTGGGATTTGTGTTGAAACTTCGACCGGCTTTCGAGCAACCACAATAAAGCGTGTGTGATTTTCTGTCTGATTGGCGATATTTTCTTGGATGTTTTGCAAGCCGTAAAGCTTGCCACTACTTGCGTTACCGATTGCAGCAACATCATTACGATTGAGTTCTTTCACCTTTTTCATTGCATCGGCAGTGCTAGCACAAGATTCTAATGTAACGCCATCAAGGTGGCTTAAAAATTCACTGCATTGTTGGTGTGGTTGCGGATGAGAATATAAGGTTTTGATATCCTCTAATCGGATATTCTCTTGAGCTAATAAGCAGTGCTCAATCGGAAGGGTTAATTCACCCACAATGTATAATGTGGTGTGTTGCAATAAGTCATAGACTTCGTTAATCGAACCTGAACTGGTATTTTCAATTGGCAATACGCCAAAGCTAGCGTGTCCACTTTCAACCGTTGTAGCGACGTCTTTGAAGTTATTACAGTTGTGTTCGATGAGTTTATTATTCTTTCGGCTAAAATATTCAAGGCTTGCAAGGTGAGAGTAAGAGCCTTTAGATCCTAGAAATGCGACTCGAATCGATGGTTGACGACTATTTTCTGGATTAGCAAGGTTTTGCAAATAGGTTTGTTGCAGTAGCACCGAGTCTTCAATGATGGTGTGGAATAACTTAGTGATGTAGTTGGCATCAAGCTGATATTTATTTTTGCCGTTATTAATGAGCTTAACAAGTAGCTCTTGTTCACGTTTAGCATCACGAACAGGTTTGGAAGTTTCTACTTTACTTTTGGCGACTTCAATACTTAATGAGCGACGTTCTGAAAGAATATTGAGGAGTTGATCATCAAGTTCATTTAGTCGAAGTCTAATTTGGTCTAAAGAATATTTCGCTTGTGTCATAATTTTTTCCTATAAAAAAGCCCCCCAGTTGGGAGGCTTTCTGTCCGTTTTTGGTTTCTTTTTTCAAAACGACATCAGCCCATCAGTTAAGAGGTAAAAAAGAAGCCAAAAAAGAACAGATTATGTGAATGCATTTAAGGTACTTATTGATATATAGAACTTACACCATAAGGCAAGCGATACAAAATCGTCAAGCAAAAAAATAGCGCCCAATTAGGCGCTAAATATAGTTTGCTGCGATTAAGCTAAAATTACGCTTCTGTCTCTTCTAATAGTTCTAATTCGTCATTAAGCACTTTATTGCGCTTTGCTTCTGGTTTATGGCTGAGTTTATTCAGTTGTCGCTCTAGTTTTTGTTCTACTTCGTTAATGGCTTTATAAAGATCCTCATCCATTGCTGAGGCGACCAATTGACCTTTAGGGACTGTTACTGTTGCTTCGATTTTTTTCTGATTAGCAGGTTCGGTGCTAATGTTAGCTTGGCAGCTAATTAAATCGACTTGCCATTTTTCTAGTTTTTTAAATTTAGCCTCAATGTGCTCACGAATAGAAGAAGTGATGTCGATATTTTTACCAATAATACTTACTTTCATAGGCTTTTCCTTTTGTGACTTAATTCGTTAGGTTCAGATTACCTTTTGGATTAAATAATAATGTGATTTCGATCGCCTTTTTTCGAGTGTTTTTATAGCAAATAGCTAAATGTGATCCTGAACAAAACTTGTTAAGAAAAGAGGATGAAAAGATTTGTATTTTATCTATAAAGGGGTAGATTTGACTGAATGGTTACTAGAGATTTATATTTTTAGGGCGTGGTTTTGTCTTTGATTTAATAGCCATTTTTTGCAGTGATCATGTTTTGATTTATTCCCCTCTTATTTCTGAATCAATACTCTTCAAAAAGAAAAAAACAGCCGAAGCTGCTTTTTTGGTCTCAAAGATTCAAAGCTCTAATCTGTATTATTTTTCTTTATTTAAAGCAATTAATTCTTCAGTTTTTTTCACCCCATCGTCAAGGTTGATTGCTTTATACGCTTTCAACTGGATTTCTAACGACTTATGGGCAGCTTCGGTATCTGGATAGGTTTTTTGAATTTCTTGGCAACGGTTAATCGCGGCAATATAGGCTTCTCTGCGCAAGTAGAAATCAGCCGACGCTAAGTCATATTCTGCTAATCGATTTTTCAGCGATAGTAAACGCATACGCGCATCAGCCGCGTAAAGGCTATCAGGATAACGTTCAAGTAGGCGCTTAAAATCAACAAACGCTGCTTTTACAGGTTCTGGATCTCGGTCTGAGCGATCAATATTAAATAGTGTGTGCATGAAATTAGAGTCTTGCGCCATATTGGTTAGACCGCTCATATACAGCACCCAATCAGAACGTTCATGTCCTGGATTCAGACGGATAAATCTAGCAATGGTGGCTGAAGTCAGTGGATAATCGCCATTCTTGTAATAGGCAAAGATAAGATCCAGTTGAACTTGATCAGAATAAGGGCCGAAAGGGTAGCGAGAGTCTAAAGCCTCTAATTTTTTGATTGATTCAGTCCAGTTACCAGATTGTAATTCTTTTTGAGCTTGAGAATACAAATCAGAAGGTGGGATATCAGGTACTGCATCTTTATTATCGGCGCATCCTGCAAGTAAAATAATGGTCATTAGACCTATAATATATTGGCGTTTCATTGTGAGAAGTGAATTCCTTGAGATTAAATCTTGAAATTAAATATTGTTGCGTCCGTTACTTCTGACAACTTAACAGATACAATGATGAATAACTCTATTTTATCCATAATGATGGGTATTAGTCCCATGGTTTTTTAAAAAGTTCGATATGACCCAGCAGATAATACGCACAGATACAGTAAAAGACTCGCAACTAGGGCAACGCTTAGATCAAGCGATGGCTGAATTGTTTACGGATTTCTCACGCTCTAGATTGAAAGAATGGTTGCTTGACGGCAAAGTTCAAGTCAATGGGGAAGTGGTAACCAAACCTCGAGTTCGAATGATGGGCGGTGAGGAGCTGACTCTTCAAGCTGAACTTGAAGATGAAGAACGTTGGGTGGCGCAAGATATTCCTTTAAATATTGTTTATGAAGATGACGATATTTTGGTGATCAATAAACCTCGTGATTTTGTTGTTCATCCAGGTGCAGGTACTCCAGATGGCACCGTCTTGAATGCGTTATTGCATCATTATCCGGATATCGCAAAAGTGCCTCGAGCGGGGATTGTTCACCGTTTAGATAAAGACACCACAGGTTTGATGGTAGTGGCGAAAACACTCCCCGCGCAAACTCGTTTGGTTCGTGCTTTGCAAAAACGAAAAATAACTCGTGAATATGAAGCGATTATTATTGGAACGATGACAGCTGGTGGTCGAATTGAAAAGCCGATTGGTCGTCATACTAATAAACGTACGTTGATGGCTGTCAATGAAATGGGCAAAGATGCGGTGACACATTATCGCGTAGCTGAGCATTTTCGTGAGCATACTCGTATTCGTTTACGCCTTGAAACCGGTCGTACTCACCAAATTCGTGTTCACATGTCTTATATTCAGCATCCATTATTAGGTGACATTGCCTATGGTGGTCGAGCGCGAATTCCACGTGGTGCATCTGCTGAGTTGACGAATATGATCCGAAGCTTTGATCGTCAAGCGCTTCATGCGGTGATGCTGAAATTTCTTCACCCTGTCAGTGGTGAAGAGATGAAGTTTCATGCCCCAGTGCCAGATGACATGATCATTATGGCAGAAGCATTGCGTCAAGATGCAAAAGACAATAAAGAAGAAGGTCCTTTGTAGGAATGAAATCAATTGTTCCTGAATGGCCTGCTCCTAAACATGTTAAAGCGTTTAGCTCTACGCGTTTAGGTGGTGAATCAAAAGGTGTATATCAAGGATTGAATCTTGGTACGCATGTTGGGGACGATGCTTCTATTGTTACTTTGAATCGCGAATTGATCACACAGAATTGCCAGATGCCAAGTAATCCTGTGTGGTTAAATCAGACTCATTCGACTCATGTTGTTAAACTGACTGAAGCAAGCTCAACCGTGATTGATGCCGATGGTTGTGTCACTGATGTAAACAATGTTGTTTGTGGCGTGATGACTGCCGATTGCCTCCCGGTATTACTGACTAATATTGAAGGCACGCAAGTAGCGGCTGTGCATGCAGGTTGGCGCGGCTTAGCCGACGGTATTATTGAACAAGCACTGCAAAAGTTTGATCAGCCTGAAAACGTAATGGCCTGGCTTGGTCCTGCGATTGGTGCTTCGGCATTTGAAGTCGGCCAAGACGTACTTGACGCTTTTATTGCATTTGATCCGCAAGCGATCCAAGCATTTTCAATAAAATCAGATGTTGAAAATAAATGGTTAGCTAATATGAATTTGTTGGCAACTCAACGCTTAAATCACTTAGGTGTTACGCAGGTCTTTAGCAATCATCATTGTACCTTCTCTGAATCTGAGCTTTTTTATTCCTACCGTCGTGATGGAGTGACAGGAAGACAAGCTACCTTCATTTGGATTGAATAATACTTTTGAGACAATAATCTTTCCGAATACTTGAAATAACCCCTCTTTGCATCCATTTATAAACCATAACTAATGTATCTCTTTTACACGTCTTTTTGATGTATTCCTTTTGGGATATTTTTATCGAGTCGGAGGCTTATTATGCGTTTTGATAAATTCACCAGTAAATTTCAACTTGCCATTTCTGATGCTCAGTCGCTTGCTCTGGGTCGTGATAACCAATTGATTGAACCTGTGCATTTGATGCAGGCATTACTTGATCAAGACAGCAGCGCGATTCGCCCGCTGTTTACTATGCTGAGGGTTGATGCAACGCAATGGCGTTCGAAATTAAGTCAGGCGTTAGATAAATTACCTAAAGTTACGGGTACGGCGGGTGATGTTCAACTATCTAAGCCATTAGCCAATTTATTGAATTTATGTGATCAATATGCGCAAAAGCGCAAAGATACGTATATTTCTGCTGAGCTATTCCTACTTGCTGCGGTGGAAGATAAAGGTCCGCTAGGTCAATTATTTAAAGAATTTGGCCTAAATAAAGAGAATGTCACCAAAGCGATTGATGAAATTCGTGGTGGTCAAAATGTGGATGATCCAAATGCAGAAGAAAAACGTCAAGCATTAGAAAAATATACGATTGATCTCACCGAGCGTGCAGAGCAAGGCAAGCTTGATCCTGTTATTGGTCGTGATGATGAAATTCGTCGCACCATTCAAGTATTACAGCGTCGAACCAAAAATAATCCAGTCTTGATTGGCCAGCCGGGCGTGGGTAAAACTGCGATTGTTGAAGGCCTTGCATTACGTATTGTGAACAATGAAGTGCCAGAAGGTTTACGTGGCCGCCGCGTTTTATCATTGGATATGGGCGCATTAATTGCAGGTGCAAAATATCGTGGTGAATTTGAAGAGCGCTTAAAAGCGGTATTGAATGAATTGTCGCAAGAAGATGGCAATGTAATTTTGTTTATCGATGAACTACATACCATGGTCGGCGCTGGGAAAGGCGAAGGTTCAATGGATGCGGGCAACATGCTCAAACCTGCTTTGGCTCGTGGTGAGTTGCATTGCGTTGGCGCGACAACCTTGGATGAATATCGACAATATGTTGAAAAAGATCCTGCATTGGAAAGACGCTTTCAAAAAGTGCTGGTGGATGAGCCAAGTGTGGAAGATACCATTGCGATCTTACGTGGTTTGAAAGAACGTTATGAATTACATCACCATGTCGAAATTACTGATCCGGCGATTGTGGCAGCTGCAACGCTATCGCATCGTTATGTTTCGGATCGTCAATTGCCAGATAAGGCGATCGATTTAATTGATGAAGCAGCATCAAGTATTCGTATCCAAATAGATTCAAAGCCTGAATCTATGGATCGCTTAGATCGTCGTATTATCCAACTGAAAATAGAACAGCAAGCATTGCTGAATGAAGATGACCACGCTAGTACCAAACGCTTAGAGATACTAAATCAAGAGTTGGAAGAAAAAGAGCGTGAATATTCAGAATTAGAAGAAGTGTGGAAAACTGAAAAGGCCGCACTTTCTGGTACGCAGCATATTAAAACAGAATTGGAACAAGCACGTTTAGATATGGATGTGGCGCGTCGTGCTGGTGATCTGCAACGTATGTCTGAACTGCAATATGGCAAAATCCCAGAATTAGAAAAGCAATTAGAGGCTGCATCGCAAGTCGAAATGATTGAAATGACATTGCTGAAGAATCGTGTAACTGATGCTGAAATTGCAGAAGTGCTTTCTAAGCAAACCGGTATTCCTGTGTCGAAGATGCTGGAAGCGGAAAAAGCTAAATTGTTGTCGATGGAAACGGTGTTACATGAACGTGTGATTGGACAAAAAGAAGCGGTAGAAGTGGTTTCTAATGCGATTCGTCGTAGCCGTGCTGGCTTGTCTGATCCGAATAAACCGATTGGTTCGTTCTTATTTTTAGGGCCAACAGGTGTTGGGAAAACCGAGCTTTGTAAAACATTAGCGAACTTTATGTTTGATACCGAAGATGCCATGGTTCGGATTGATATGTCTGAGTTTATGGAAAAACATTCCGTATCACGTTTAGTTGGCGCACCTCCGGGATATGTGGGTTACGAGGAAGGTGGTTATTTGACTGAAGCGGTACGCCGCAAACCTTACTCTGTGATTTTACTGGATGAAGTTGAAAAAGCGCATCCGGATGTATTCAATATTTTATTACAAGTATTAGATGATGGTCGTTTAACCGATGGCCAAGGGCGAACAGTCGATTTTAAAAATACGGTAGTGATCATGACTTCAAACTTGGGCTCGGATCGAATTCAAGCGAAAGCTGCTACATCGGATTATGAATCGATGAAAGCCGATGTCATGGAAGTGGTAATGCAACATTTCCGCCCTGAGTTTTTGAACCGCGTTGATGAAAGTGTGGTGTTCCATCCGTTAGGCCAAGCGCAGATTAAATCGATCGCATCGATTCAATTGCAACGTTTAAGTCAACGTATGGCGGATAAAGAATATCATTTAGAAGTGGGCGAAGATGCCTTAGCATTGATTGCACAAGTAGGCTTTGATCCGGTTTATGGTGCGCGGCCACTGAAACGAGCAATCCAACAAATGGTGGAGAACCCACTGGCAAAATCGATTTTATCTGGAGAGTTAATCCCGGGTAAAACAGTAAGCTTAAGTGTGGAAGACGATCGTATTGTGGCCAAGCAATAAGGTTTCACTCATCAGGTTTTAATCAAAAACAAAGAGCCTCCCAATCAATGGAGGCTCTTTTTTTTATTCATTATGTAATTGCATGAGCGTTATTTAGCGAAGTTAGCATTGATACGCATTTTTAAGTAATCCGCGGCGGTGATCGGTGGATATTTTTTCTGTGCTCCTTGGATTATCACATCTTTATTAGCTTGACAGAAAAAAGCCATGCTATAACGAGAACCTTGTGGTTCATGTGAATATGGCATACGAACTCGGTGTAGTGTTGATTTTAGCTGATCATCGCTCCAGCGCATTAGCATATCACCAATGTTGCAAGTGATGATTTCCGTTTGTGGGATCACATTACTCCAAGTTTGTTGTTGCTGAGAATCTTTGCCTGCCGCAACTTGCAAACCACCTTGCCCTTGTTGCTGAAAAACCATTGTTAAACAATCAAAATCAGTATGGGCACCTGCCCGCCAATGATTCTGATCTTGCGGAACGATATCCATTGGTAAGTAATGCAACATACGCAGAGTGCTTTGGTAGTGCGCGGATTGGCGTTGATGTACTTTAGCAAAAAAATCGTGATCAAAGCCGAGTTTATCAGCAAAGCAAGACAGGATATCCATCCCTAATTTCCAGGCTTCATGCTCAAATTCCAATATATGAGTCTTAAACTGGGGAACTTGCTTCTCGCTTGGCCATAAATCTTGCATGTGCGGCAAGGTAACTTGATAAGATTCTTTTTGATCAGCGGTTCCTGTTGATGGGCGAACTTGCGCTTTAAATTCCCAACCTGCGTTTAAACCTTGTTTTAAAGGCAATACACTTTTTTGCGATGCAGGCAAAGCAAAAAACTTTTCACTTAACCCAAATGCTTGCTGAATTCGTTGTAAGCTGATCGAATGATTTTTAATTTGAAAGAAACCCACTTGCGTTGCGGCTTGCCACAGTGCTTCGGTGATTTCATCTCTGCGTTGTTCAAAATCAGTAAAATCAATAATTGGAATGGTGGTCGAGTCGGATTCAATTCCTCGCTCTCCAAGAGTAGATTCAAACTTTAATTCATCTAATTGATAAGCTGTATTTGTCATTTGTGTTTCTCCAATGGTTAAACCTTGCTGTCATCAACGTAGGTTTTGTTATTGGAGCAATGCCCAGCATTAATGGGATATGACCCAATTAATACAGACCGCTTCTACTCCTAAAATATGTCTTGTTTATAGGGATATCTTTAGTCCAATTGCTTATTGCCATACACCTTCGTGAATTGCTTGAGCTTCTTCTTCAAGCAAAGGGCCAATGACTATCGTTTCTCTTTGCCCTGCTTGAAATACGCTACGGCAAGGTAAATTGAGCGTTGGATTTTCGGGATGATTACCCGTTAATTTTTTTAACTTGGCCTCGCTGAGTCCATAAACTACCGTACCCACTCCTGCCCAGTAAATTGCCCCTGAGCACATTGCACAAGGCTCTGCAGAGACATAAAGTGTGCATTGGTTTAAGTAGTTAGGGCGGTAGGCTTTACTGGCTCGGGTCATGATCAAGCGCTCTGCATGACCAGTCATATCAAAATCAGGTAAGTAACCGTTAATTTCTTCCATTATGATTTCACCTTCTGGGCTAACAAGCACAGCTGAAAATGGATGAATACCTTGAAGCTTGGCATGTTCTGCAATTTTAAAGCTGTAACGTAACTCAGTAAAATGCTTATCTGATCCTTGACTAATAAGGTTATCTTTCATGATTAATATCCTTCGTCTTTTGGCAGGCTCCAAGAAAAAAAGCCTTTTTGAATCCATTGAACCGACTTAAATAACAACATGCTAACGGCGGATAAAAAAACTAGAGCTGCAAAAGCTTGTGGGATCTTAAAATAAGATGTTGAAAACTGAACGAAATAACCTAAACCTTTTTCTGCCGCCACAAATTCAGAAATCACTGCCCCAATCACCGATAACGTAATCGCCACTTTAATACCACTGAAAATATGTGGAATAGCATACGGTAGGCGAATTTGCCAAATGGTTCGACTAGTGGATACGTTGAGTGATTTTGATAGTTCAATTAATTCAGGCGGTGTTGTTAGCATTCCTGTAGTGGCAGAAACCACCAGTGGGAAAAAGGTGATCAAACAAGTAATCGCTAATCTTGGGGCATCTCCTGTTCCCAAAATAACAATTAATAATGGTGCAATGGCAACCACGGGTGTTGATTGGATAATGACCAGCAAAGGGAAAATAGCTTTGGTCATAAACTTAGAACTCACCATGATAATTGCTAGTGGGATACTGATCGTTAAAGAAATGGCAAATCCAAATAATGCGACACGTAAGGTTGCCCATAAATTATCAAGCCAACGCTCAGCCGAAACATGCATAAAGGCAGTCGAAATAGCCGAAGGAGATGGCAAAATAAATGATGGGATAGCAAACACACGGCAAGCTATTTCCCAAATTGGTAATATTGCCAGCATAGTTAATATAGGTAAGCTGCTTTTTAAAAAAGATTTCATGGTTTTCATAGGACTTCCTTATCCTTAATCTGACAAAGTTAAGCTAGGCAACAGTTCTGATCTGCGAGATATTCGATTTGTTAGTACTAATGTCACCCTTGTCTTCGGGGCTAGAACTTGATGATTTATTTTCTGTTGAATCAACTTTGCTGTAAAAGTGCTCACGAATTTTTCCCGTATATAAACCAAATAATGGATGTTTAATGGTTTCGAGTGTACGAGGTCGTGGTAATTCGATATTAATTTCTTCTACAACCGTACTTGGTCTTGGACCCATCACGAGCACTTTGTCTGACAACAAGACGGCTTCAGAAATGGAATGGGTAATAAAGAGGACGGTTTTAGGTCTATCGTTCCATAAACGTAATAACTCAAATCCCATTTCTTCACGAGTTAATGCATCGAGTGCTGAAAATGGTTCGTCCATGATCAAAATATCTGGGTCGAGTAATAACGCTCGGGCAATTCCAACTCGTTGTTGCATTCCACCTGATAATTCATCCGGAAGACTTTGTTCAAAATAAGATAGACCAACTTTGGCTATTAATGATTGGGCAAATCCTTTTTCCTTGTCAGATATATGACCAAATTTGTGTTTAAGCGGGAATAAAACGTTATCTAATACATTTTTCCATGGCAATAATGTGGGCTTTTGAAATACGATCCCAATGTCTTCTCTTGGTTCTTGTACTTTGCGGCCAAAGATCTCTACTTGACCCTCGGTGGAATTTAATAAACCAGATAACAGGCGTAACAATGTTGATTTACCACAACCTGAAGGGCCGACAATTGAGACAAATTCATGCTTATCTATATCAAAGCTAACATTATCTAATACCTTAACGGAGGATTTGTCGGTTATATAAGTGTGGCCTACTTTTTTAAAGGAAACGAATGGCTGCATTATTTATCTCCTGGCATAAAGTCATGGCTAACGGCGGATTCAGGATCAAAGCTGTTAGGGTCAATTTTTAATGCTTCTGCCGTCGCTACCCAAGTCGTTTTTAAACGTGCCGCTTCAAAGGTACCGATGCCATTTTTGTCGCTGACTTCGTTGTACACCAATCCTTTAATCGCCTCTATTGTGTTTTCAGCATCTTTGACTTCAACTTCTGGTACCATTTTGTGAATGTCTTGTGCACTTTGTTTTGGATGCTGCCATGTGTAAGTAATTGATTTGGCATAAGCTGCAACAAATCGTTTTGCTACATCTGGACGATTCTCAAGAAACTTGTCACTAGCTACTAAAGAAGAAGAATAGAACTCTAGCCCAGCATCATACCAAGGTAAGACTTTCAATTTTTTACCTACCGATTCAGCTTGGCTTTCATTATCTGCTTGATCGGTCACCCAGCTGATCATGACATCCGCTTTACCTGTAATTAGCATCGGATTTAACGCGCCTGGATCGGCTTTTAATACTTTGACACTTTTTTCTTCTACGCTATTTTTCTTAAACAGAAGTGGTAGGAAAATGTTTTCGGAAGTAAATGGGGAGGTGACGACTGTTTTTCCTGTTATATCTTTCACACTATTAATGCCGGAGCCTTCTTGTACATAAAAGGCATACGGCGCTTTGCTAAAAACAGAATAGACCGCTTTAATAGGAACATCGCTATTGGCTTTTGCTGCGAGTAACGCCACGATATCTGCCGCACCAATATACGCATTACCCGTCGCTATTTTGGTTAGAGCATCATTTGAACCACGGCCAGAACTTATAGTGACATCGATATCGGCATCTTTAAAATAGCCTTGTTGTATACCAACATAGATAGGGGCTTTATCACCACCAGGTAACCAGTCGAGCTGAAAGGTTACTTTATCTGCGGCAAAACTATGAGTGCTAGTGGTGAATAGCGCACCAGTTATTGCTAGCTTCATCCATTGTTTCATTGAAAGTTTCATTTAGTACTCCATTACTTAATCACTTCAAATTCAATCGATGAGCAATGTCCCGATGCTTTGACATCTAACCGCTTCTACTCATGTATGAGATTTTTACTCGTAAGATACTACGCAAAGGGTGTGCCAAATTTTTTCATTGAAGTGAAAAAGTTAAATTAATTAGAATTTACATCTACTTAACATAGGTGGAAGTCTGATAAATATTGTTTAGGCCTGAGCTCGGTATTCTTTGTATTCATGTAAGGTTGCATTGTTATGGTGCGTGGTTTTATGTGGTGTCTTTTTATGGTGCGCCATGAAGGGGTAATGCCGTTTATTGGTCTTAGAAAGCGAAATATTGCACGGAATTAGTGTTGGCGCGTAATTTGCTTGATGGTTAAAAGGTGAGTAGAAGCGGTGAGGGAGATCCCAGAACATTGCTCATTATCAGGAAACCGTTTGGTGTAAACGGTTGTGATGCATTGCATCGATAAGGAGTAGAAATGAATTATTTAATTAAAAATGCAGCGGCAATATTTCAATCAAGTGTGGAAGTTGATTCAACTGCTACGCCACAAGATATACGTGTGAGTGCCGGGATCATTACAGAAATTGGTTATGGCTTACTTGCTGAATCTGAAGAGGTGATTGATGTTTCCGGTTGTGTGATCTATCCGGGGCTGGTGAATACACACCATCATATCGCTCAATCTATCTTGAAAGGTATCCCTGAAGGTTTAAATCAATCACTTGGAGATTGGCTTGCGAGTGTTCCTTATCGATTTTGGCCGTACATTACTCCTGAAATCATGTATCACTCTGCTTGTCTTGGCTTTTATGAATTATTACGTTCAGGTTGCACGACATGCGCTGATCACCATTACCTTTATCATTCAAATACGTCACCTGAATTAGAAGCAGCAGTTTGGCAAGCGGCAAAAGATATGGGGATTCGGTTGATATTGTGTCGAGGAGGGGCGACCGTTCAAGGGACACATAAAGGCTTGCTTAATAGTGGAATAAAAACGGAAACATTAGAGCAAACCTTTAATCGTTTAGATAACTCCTTGACTCTGTATCATCAACCGGGGGGGAACGCGATGCAAAAATTGGTAGTGGCACCTACATCACTAATTCATTCCTCTACTAAAAATGATCTTAAGCTTTTAGCTGAGTATGCGCGTAGTCATCAATTAAAAATGCACTCTCATTTATTAGAGGTTTCATTTGATGAACAACAGGCACAGCAGAAATATACAATGAGCGCAGTTGAGTATGCAGAAAGTTGTCATTGGCTTGGTGATGACGTGTGGTTTGCTCATCTTGTTAAAGCAAACCAACAAGATATTAAAAAATTAGCCAGTACCAAAACAGGTATAGCGCATTGTCCAACATCAAATTGCCGGTTGGGGAGTGGTATCGCACCGGTTATTGATATGTATAAAGCAGGAATGCCGATAAGTATTGGCGTCGATGGCTCAGCATCATCCGAATCAGGTTCTATGATACAAGAATTAAATCTTACTTGGTTGCTGCATCGTAGCCAGCACGGTGCTGATGCGACCAAATTGGAAATGATACTTAAATGGGGAAGCGAAGATGGCGCGAAACTCCTCGGGTTGGACCTGGTTGGTAAAATTGAAGTTGGGTATGCGGCCGATTTAGTTTGTTATGACTTGAATACCGCTAGATTTTCTGGGAGTCACTCTACGCTAATGTCACCGGTTATGTGCGGAGAGCCGGTGAGCATTAAGCATGTTTGGGTTAATGGCCATCGAGTTATAAAAGACGGAATAAGTAAAATCAAAGAAGAATCACTAATAGAGAATGTATATCGAGCAATTGAGAGCTTAAAGAAACGAATCCCTAATGCTTAAAGTTATTTTTATAGAGAGAAATTAATCTATTTTGAATTTTATTGTGGATAAGTTGTGAGGAAGTTGAGTGTAAATAGGTATAAATGAAGCTTTGGATGCAAATTAGCCACCTAACACTTGTTTTTAAGTTTTTTATGAAAAAGTACTTGCCAATGTGAACTTGATCTCTATAATGCGACCTCACTGACACGGAGCACACAGCCTAACGGCCGCAACGAGTCAGAGGTCACAACCTTCTCAAAAAGGGTAACGAAAAAAGATTGTAGAAAGTGTTTGACACTCTCAATCAAATCGTTAAAATGGCCG
>NZ_JAAUWW010000016.1 GCF_014694375.1 Vibrio sp. S17_S38 | reverse complement strand
CTTGGTTAACATAATCACCATCCAGTTTTGTTAAAACTGAATGATACCAAGTGGATCAATTTTCAATTGGTGTTAGTGGATCATTTTTGCACTGGTGGTGACAGGTATGGCTTACCCGCCTTAAAATATCTTTCACGTTATTTATATCGTGGTGTTTTAGCCGATAAAGACATCATAAAAATTACCGACACAGACGTGACATTTAGGTATCAAAGTGCCCAAGAGCAACGCTGGAAGCAAAGGACCTTACCTGTTCTCAAATTCTTATGGTTGATATTGCAGCATGTCCTTCCGAAAGGATTACAACGCGTGAGGGATTATGGTTTTTTACGAGGTAATGCCCGAATATTACGATGGAAAATCCAGCTATTATTTATACCTAATTTAGCTTCATCATTTCCCGAATCAAGTGTCTTACGGAACAAAGCCTTTCGGCTTTGACCTTGCTGTCAGCATGAAATGTCATGCGTTGGGATCAGTCGAACGAGTTAGCCGAAAGGCTAAAATATAAAGATAATGGCGACCACTATAGAATGGAGAGTCAATCAAAGAAAGAAACCAGAAATAGAATCTAAACAGCTGATAGTATTGAATTTTAATATTGTCAGGGTTAAGGTCGCCTAAAGAAAAGCAAGATCCAATACCTACCTAAAAATATTATCGACCAATTTACAATAATAAGCAGCTTCGGGCTTGTTCAACACCCAGATAAGGTGTCGGCTGCGCGACACCTATCCTTATTTGTTATGTGCGTTTTTACAACTTGCGACCTAAACGCTTTTCAATCTGACGCCTTTCCCATTTTGCACTAAAGAGATTAAATACTTCAAAGGCGTTTAAACCATGATTTATAATTCCTATTCCCCAACCCATTGCTGGCCACCAAGCCCAAATATAGCTTGAATCGGTTAATAAGTTTATTGCGAATAGTAAACCTATTACCAACACGTATGTCATTAGGTGTGAGTAAAACCCTTTGATAGCCCTTACTTGGTCAATAACTGTTTGCTCTTCGTCGGTGATTCTTACTTCATTTGTCATTTCCTGCTCCTGCTGAAGTTCTGAGACACTTGTTTCAAAGACAGCAGCTAAACATTTTAGTGACTCTAGACCAGGCTTTTGACCTCGCTCTATTCTCTGAATAGTACGAATGCTCAAGCCACTTAAGTCAGCCAATTGCTCTTGGGACCAACCGCGTTTTAGTCTGAGTTTTCTTATAATCATTACGAAAATCCTTTCTGCTGTACCGACTTAGAAACTAACAATATCCTATCAAAGAAATAACGTCACGAACGCGACACGTATATGACAATCTAAATATTTCAATAAGTTACAAAAGCACATAACGCTAAGCTCAGCCGCAGTTTGTAAGTTGATTTTTTGTGGAATACTTTTGCGCAGCAAAACCACAAAAAATCAACTTACAAACTGTCGAGCACACGAAGTGTGCGGTGCTGCAGCGCCTTGTTAGAGTTTTAATTACCTTTTTTTGCCTGTTCCATAGCTTCCTGGAAGCCTAGCCCATGAATCAAGCATGTCTATTTTTTTAGGTTTCGCCTTTTTTTTCTTTTGTTCAGTAGACTTTTTGGTGTTTGCAGGCGCTATAAATTTAGTTTCTTCTTTTGCTGGTGTTGTTGACTTTGTAAAAATAACAATTCCATTTCCAGATTTAAATTCAAAGCCGCAACGAACACAAAAGAACTTTATAAGGCTTTCATGTGAGCGTGTTCCTTTGAATAATTTAAGTATATTATCTATGTTGGTTTTGTCTCCGTGCTGGACTGCATGAAGAGCACAATATTCCAATATTTCAGAAAATAATTGCGACTTTACGAGTTCATTAAGGTCAACGAACTCTTTAAATTTTGTATTCATTATCCGGTATAGTAAATTCAATTCTTCCTTCATATCAAATAACTCTACCATATGTTTATAAGTTGCGACGCTTTACTCTAACGCCGCGTTAAGCGGACAAAAATTGTGGGTTATAATGTGTAGCGAAGCGAAACGTAACCCACTGTTTTTGTTCCGTTTAAACGCCTTGTTATGCCTGATATTGCGCTAACTTATGAATACCTTTTTGTGAACCTTTAACAAAGTATTTTTTACCCAAAACATCTGTTAAATAGTACTTTTTATAAGTTAAACAACCCTGATTTGTGTCGTAAAGCTTTGTATAATCATCGTGCTTAATACGATATTCATAGATTTCAGCATCATTTAACCGTATGCCTACATCATGGACAAACCCACTTGAAAAAAGAGATGGAATGCCATTTTCGTCAAAAACTATAGGTTCATCTTTCAAAGCCCAAGAGCTTGATGACTTTCTTGAAATATAACCACAGAGCTCGGAAAGGAATATTGGTCTTTTCCCAGTGTTTACAACATATATTCTCAAAAATGGAGGGGGATTATCAAGATTTTCAGATTGATCTTTAGAGCAATCGTAAACAACCTTGCAAAAGACTTTCACCTTACTTTTATCTCGATAAATCGAATACACACTAGCAAGTAAGCTGACACTTGAAATCAGTAAAGCAAACCATGGTAAAATATGTGTAAAACTCATTAACTTACCTCATTAGGCATAACGCCTAAATAAATGGCTTTTAACAGTGATAACCCAAACTTAAATACAACACAAAACCAGCCAAACTGTTAAAAGTCCATTTGATTTACTTGTTATATATTTTTTGAATAATTTAGCTAAACCTGCCAGTTAAAATAATGTTTGAAACTATAACTGCAACACTACCACAACGTAAACCAAAACCTGATTAACAGGAATTAATACAAAACTGAGTTTTAAAAACTAATGGTTAAATGCATACCAAACCAAAAGAATTACACACCAAGTTGTTTGAAATACACAAATACCCAGAAACAATTAAAACAGAATTAGTTGTGGTATATAACGCCCAATTAAATGAGCGCCTTGATTAACTTACAACGCATACAAAACTCCGAACCAAAAATGCCAAGCTTTATGCGTCCATTTAAATTGTTTGTTATGTCACGTTACTAAAAACGAGGACCATACCCGCCTTCAGGATAAGGAAGATGTTTATTAACACACCGCATAAATAGTAAATATTTCTCAACTGACTCATTAAATTCATCTTTATCACCAATAGAACGATCTTTATAAGAATGAATTGCATTACGTCGTTGTTGTACTAACTCAATATACGGATACCATTCTTCACCAAACAGATCCTTTTTTCTTATAAATTGCTTTAGATTTTCTAAAGTTAATGAATCTGGATCTACTTGTTCTCCTTTGCGGATTATTTTGTTGAGATCACTCGAATAGTCTTCATAATAAACACTTAGAAATAATTTTAGTGTACCTTCAATTAAAGCGCCTAAGTTAGCCCACGCAAGAATTAAGTCACCGTCAGAACACTCTGAATCAAAATTCCATTTTAATAATGTTTTTGATAATGATAATTGCCTATCCAGTCGTGATTTAGACATTAAGTCTGCTGCAGAATCAGGCGCCCAGCCATGACAATTACTCCAAAAATTTGCTAATTGTTCATTACCTGAAATGATGCTTTCAACGTTTGATGTATGCATATTTAATCCTAGTGACATAACGCCGCCAACACGCGCGTATTTTTTGTGGAGCCGCAGGCGCAACGAAAAATACGTCGGGGTGCTTGGCCTTGTTAGCTTTCATTTTTTGCAATAACTATTAACTGCTTGCGCCACTCTGATACTAAATTTGTGATTTTACTATAACCATAGTCAGCCTCAATCAGTTGCTGCACATCATTAATTGGAAACTCTCCTGTTACAGAGAATGCCTCCAAAACTTTAGTTGTATAATTTTCAGGCCAATCATCACCCCACTCATCTCGGTGTTTGAAATAATTAGCGGCTGAATTAACTAGCTCTATCAAAGAGTAGTTTTGTGCAGTTATATTATGAACTTTATATGCGGCCTCTTTAGTTAGAGTGCCAAGTCCTAGGCTCTTTCTAATTTCATTAATATCTCTAAGGCTTCCGATAAAATAAGCTTGAGCTGCAACAAGTAAAGAACCATAAAGAACTTCTCCATACTCATTCATCCACAACCCATCAAACCCTGGCTCCTGCCGATTTCTTTCAAAGAGCTTTTCGATACCTTTATTGATTGTATCCTCTACATCCATCAAGGGGCCGATGCCGTAATCTGCTTCATAAATATTCACGGTGCCTCCTTGAAAGCTAACGCCCAATTAAGGGGTGAACAACGCCTCCACCCAAACCTAAAACATTGTGCCATAAACACTAAATTTGAAGTAGAAGCAAAAATGCCGAGCGTTGTGAATCCCTCTTAAATTGCTTGTTATGTCACTTCTCGAAGTCAATACCGACTGCCTCATTAAGAAGCTGATAAAATCGCTCTTTACCATATTCTCTTTGTTTAGAGATAAATTCATCGGGTAGTATGTAATTAGTTGTCAGATATGGTGCATATTCAAATTTTATACCTCCAACACTAACTGGATTTCCCCACTGAAGTTTTTTATGAATCTCTTCTAAACGAGAACTAATAGTATTTATTGTATCTTCATGGTCATCAATCAACGGAAGTCTCGCTAGATTTTCACTTAACTCTCTAACGAACCATATATCAAACTCTTGTTCATTCTCAGTTGAGTACACTGAAAAAAAAGCTATACACGCCGCTAACATTGAGAGCACTCGATATTGGCTAGTGGGGTAAGTTAAACTTGTATTATTAACAAATACTTGATCATTTAGAGAAAAAATAGCATTGATTATAGTTTTAGGTTCTATTCCTTTGTTTTCATTATTTAGATTATGTTTTTGCAGTAAACCATGCATACTTTTACCAAAAGTCATCAGTGTTAAAGCTATTTGTGCGCCAAAAAAATCAGCACGAGATTCAATAGATACACTATCTAATTTCTCTTTGTCATTATGCATGTGGTGAAAGCTAATAAAATGTGCGATTTCATGTGAAATAATAAATAAAACGAACAGAAACCGTTCTACGTTATCAATTTCAAAATTACACAGATCATTAGAAAAGCATACTCGCGCTTGATCACCAACACTACGAACAGCTGCAATTGCTAGGTCACTACAATTTAACTCATATTTCATAGTAAACTCAACTTCATCATAGAAGAAGGTA
The DNA here is from genome assembly GCF_014694375.1 of Vibrio sp. S17_S38. Taxonomy (GTDB): domain Bacteria; phylum Pseudomonadota; class Gammaproteobacteria; order Enterobacterales; family Vibrionaceae; genus Vibrio. The sequence goes on along the minus strand of NZ_JAAUWW010000016.1, from coordinate 89,189 downwards.
TCAGTATCTTCCATGGCTGAGATAATAAGGTTTTTAGCCAACATACTTTATTATTTCCTCTTGTGACATAACGCCTCGTTAAGAGGCTAAAAATTGTTGGCTAAAATGTTGAGGAACGAAAACAGCCAACTGTTTTTTGTCCTTTTAAACGACTTGTTATGCGTTTTTTACTATAATTTCAATATCTTGAACTTCACTTGCTTCAGGTTCTTCAAAATACTGAGTAACATGGTGAAACATTTCTTCCGTATCAAATGCAGCCCTTGATGGTTGTTCAATACTTCTTTGTGCGATCTGTTTTAGACACAATGCATTGTTTACTTTTAAGTAAATAAGCTCAGCTTTTGACTCCGCTTCAATAGATAAACTATTAAACCATTTTCTCTGTCTCTTTGTATTGGCTGGAAAGTCCATAACCACACTTGTTCCAGTTCTTAATATATTTTGGACATGAATCTTTATTAAAGGTCTTAGCAGCCCTGAAAATTTAATATAATCATCAAAAGATGTAACTTGATCAGGGTAAAGCTTTGCTAGCCATTCGTCTTCAGAAATAAGCACAGCATTGCGCTCAATCGCAACTGATTTAGATTTAGTTGATTTTCCTGCACCCATCTTACCGCAGAAAAAAATCAAAGTACCTCGATGTGCCATGAAACCTCCTGAACGCATAACGCCCAAATAACGGGCTAATAACGCTAAGCTAAGTGGCTAACAAACTTACCACCCAACCCAATTTGAGCACCTTAATCACAAAACTAAACCGAACTGAAAATGCCGAGCGTTTGTTAGTCCGTCTTAAGCGTTTTGTTAGTTTGCTACCGCGATAAACCAAAGGTTTAGCGCCAAGGTGCTGAATTGACTACCAAACTACTGGCTTTGAACGCAGATGTAAAATTGAAAACTACAAATATCAAATTCACACAACAAAACGGGCTTGGCTAAGAAGATTTTCATAGATGCCGACAACCGCAAATGCAATTTTCAATGCTCACACTTAACTTTCAAAACCAAAGAAGCAGCGCGCAAGAACATTGAGAAATGAACTTTACTAACACGGAAGAAATGAGTAACACAGAAGCTAATTAACCGAAAAACAGGCTACGCGAGATGCCTATTTCGATGAGAAGTCTTTGGGAAATAACAGGTGTATAGCTAGAACGAAGAACCCAGCTTTTAGACCAAAACGCTTTTCTGCCCTTTGCAAACTAACGCCCAATTAAGGGGTGAACAACGCCTCCACCCAAACCTAAAGCATTGTGCCATAAACACTAAATTTGAAGTAGAAACAAAAGTGCCAAGCGTTGTGAATCCCTCTTAAATTGCTTGTTAGCCGTACATTGCCCAACGGAAATACGGACGCTGACCATCCATACGCTCGACTTCTGCACCTAACTTTTTGTAGAACTCGTGTGCTCTAGTATTGTAAGGGCTAGCAGTCCATGAAATGTGAGAAGTTAACGACTCTTCAGCAACCATTTTCAAAGCATGCATAAGTTCAGCACCGTACCCCTTTGAGCGATTCTTACCAACAACTAGAAGGTCATCAAGCCAAATAGACGGCTCACCACGAAAGGAGGAATAACGATAATGAAATAAGGCGAACCCCTGAACTTCGCCATCAACCTCCAATAACAAAGCGTGAGCAAACGGACAATCACCAAATAAGGTTCGTTCAATCTTCTGTTTAGTCGTGGAGATTTCGCCGTCGAACCCTTTCATACTTCGGTCAAACTCTGCTTTGTATCCAATGAGTTCTAACAACTTACCGGAGTCTTGCTTGATCGCTTTCCTTACGTTCACTTTGTTCTCCATAACTAAAATTTGTGCTTGTCGGCTAACGCTTATTAGACGGAATCAATCCACCTATCCAATCCGTCTAGTTTTTATCACGCATTAGGTTAACACAAGCTTTTATTTCTAAAACAAGCATTTACTTTGGTGGAGCTTGTGAACATACGGAAACTATCCATCTAGCCTAACGATCCAAAATAATGATATAAAACAGGCTATGCACACAGGTATTTTGGTTACTTACCCAAAACAGATAGATGCAGCCTAATCGCTCATTTTTTGGTTATATAGTAGGTCATCAACTCGCTTATATAACTCATCGAATGTCTCATTGGGTAACATTTGAGCCACAGCTGTAGCAATAGAAACATTGACACCAACATCATCTATAGCGCGACTTTTCACAACTATGCTTAACCGTTCAGAGATGCTTTCAGATTTATCTATATCTAGATTCGGAAGAACAACTAAAAACTCATCACCACCCATGCGGATACAGAAATCAACTGAGCGAGTATATAACTTTAAGCAATTTGCGATATGTTGAATCGCTTTATCCCCAACTTGATGTCCATGCGTATCATTAATTTCTTTAAATTTATTGGCATCAATAGCTATCACACAAACAGGTGATTTATTATGATTAAATTCATCAATAATACCGATAACTTGCTCATCCAATATCCGACGATTATATAAACCTGTCATTGAATCATGCGTTAACTGCTCGCGTAGTTTGATTTTTTCTTTATTATTCATCTGATTATAAGCCCAACCAATATGAAAAATGACAGATAAAAGGATTAAAACACAAAGCAGAGGAAATAGCTGAATAACAAAATATGATACGTCATAATTAGCGATTAATTGACCAACATATGAAATATCATATTGGTAATCAAAAACACCTAAAAATGAATATTTAGCATTACTTACAGGGACAAACACCTCAGAATGATGGAACAAAAAGTTAACTTGAACCGATTTTTTTATATCTGGGTACAAGTGGATGATATTTTGCAAATCATTTAAAGTTAAATCTGTGCCCATATCGGCAAAATGTACACCTTTGCTATACAAGGGTGTCATCACTGAAAACACGTCCGTGTTCCCCAGTAAATTCGGGTACGGTAAAGTAAAAAAGTAACCTGCTTTTTCTAAATCTTTTTCATAATGACTTTCCAACCCAGCTCGAAATCTTTCTGGTGAGATCAACCCATCAGTTAAGAAGCGTACTCGACTAGAGTGATTGCGAATATTAGATGTATAAACATATTGATATTTATAATTGGTCACGAAGTGGTTATGAAACAGATTTGCCTTTCTGAAATTATTCCAAATCTTATCTACAATCAAAAACCGTTTACTATTTTCTAGAATTTCAACTGGCGGCTTTCCATATCCGATCAAGGTACCGTTGGCCGCTACACTTGGGTAAACACCTTGGTTAAAGCCATACTCGTTACGATCAGCATAGTAATGAATATCATCGCTATTGAGCCCATTAAGGTTTATATCAATATCATATTGATTCTCTAAAACAGACTGTGCATATTGAGCATCTGAGGCATTATCTTCAGCGATCTCTTGTAACGTTCTAGCAAATCGAGAAAACGTAGAATCTAAATAATCTTTAGACTTTGTTATTTCATAAGAAATACTGGAAAGTAAAATTCCAATGATAATAGAGACATTTACCAAAAAACGAAGAACAAACTTATTTTCCATTTCCATTATTCCAAACAAACATCATCTATTAGACAAAGAGAATCAAGCGGCATTAGCATACTCTCTATTTAATAGCGTGAAAAATTTAATTAATCTCAACACACCATATAGAACAAGTATTCATAATTAATACAAAAGCCATATACACAATCGGAATTAATATAGCCATTAGCATTCAAAAAAATTATGGGTGTGGCTAATTAAATATAATTCATCTATTTACATAAACGTTAAATCTAAAGCCTGATTCATCAATGCTCGGAAATAGCACAGCATTACCGCCTTTAATGACTAAATTTCTACTACGTTTTCCCTGGCAATGATAGAATCTCCGCATCAGAATTATCGAGAAACTCTATGTTTATCCATCATGTTAACGGCATCGACTGGCTGGTGATTACCGCTTTTGAAGAACTGAAAACTCTATTTATAGAAGAAGCAGGTGCGATCCCCTTATGCTTTTCTACCGCTAGCGAATTGAGCCTAATTGATCAAGCCAAGCGCACTTATGGATATTTACCTACACTCAGCGGCGTAATCACCGATACAGGCACTTTTCAACGTCAGGATAACGAAGAAGATTTTAACCCACAGCTTGCCTGCCTAGTTGAGGGACGTGGTCGGGTGTTTATTTATCACGGCGGCTTTGTGGCTTTTGTGGATGACGAGCAAACTTGTATTACCCGAATGGACTGAAAATTATTCAGTAAGTTGACATTGGTGAATTGGCATCCCTAACCGTTCATCCGCAAGCGTTTCATTTGTTAATAGAGTGCTTATTGAATGGGGCTCTATCCTCGCTTCATTGATGTAAAAGATTCTGAACTACGCTCCTTCGTCGCTATCCAGAATGACAACTTCTAGAGCAGAATCATGATTGAATAACAACAACCAAAGCCCACTACTCCCAAATCAGTACACGACTATATTCTTCTTAATCAACCTGATCATTTTATCTAGCTCTTTCTTCACACTTTCATCCAATGCAAACCCCATATTGATTCGAATGCAGTCTTGATATCGATTCGATGAAGTGAATAAAGGCCCGACTCGAATATCCAGTGTTTCATCCTGAACGGATTCTTTAAATTGAGTAATGTCCAGGTTTGATACTTGTATCCATAGCACTAAACCGCCATCGGGCTGAGTGACTCGGCTGCCTTCTGGTAAGTGTTCAATCAAGTAATTTAGATACTCTTGGTACTGTGAAGCCAACCGATAACGAAGATGTTTTAAGCGTTTTGTATAAGCTCCTGAGTCAATAAAATCGGCAATCGAAAATTGAATCAAGGTAGGTACACCAAACGACCGCTTGAGGATTAAATCGAGATAACGCCCCGGTCGACACCAACCGACACGATAACTTGGTGATAAAGTTTTCGATACCGAGCCGCACCAAATCATATAGCCATGCATATCGTAATAACTGGCTGGTAATGGCATTTGATTATGATGTGACAATTCAAGGTACACATCATCTTCAATCATTGGGATTTGATATTGGTTAGCAAGGTTTGCCAGTTGTTGTTTTTGTCGCATCGACATGGTGATACCTTGCGGATTCATGTGCGTGGTACAAAATAAACCGGCTTGTATCGTGCCAAGACGCAAGTGTTCTTCAAGTTGCACCAGATCGATGCCATCATTTAGCGACGGAATCTCAAGAATATTCAATGACAATTGAGAAAGAAGATCCAATAAGCCATCATAACAAGGAGAACTAACCGCCACGGTATCACCCGCTTTGGTACAGGCTTCTAGCGCTATTTTTACCGCATCGATACAACCATGCGTGACCACTAATTCATCTGAATTTAAACCAAATCCATTATGAGTGAAATGGTTAGCTAACGCCTCACGCAGAACTTTCTCACCTTGTAATTCTGGGTAATCTTCTATTTTTTGAGCAGAGCGTTTCATGGATCGCCTAAAACTATTCTCTAGCGCCGTACGAGAATCTTGATCTAATGACGACCGGGAACGTCCTAAAGGGCCAGATAACTTAGGGCTAGAAAAACGTTGTGGTGCTAACGTTGAAACTGAACTAGTAAAAGGATGCCATTCTGGAGATTGAATTTCACTTTGTTGCGAAGAAACATAAAAACCCGCTTGTGGTTTAGAGATAAGCCAACCTAAAGATTCCAACTCTTCATAACAATTCACTGCCGTCGATAAGCTTATATTATGCTGACGAGATAATTGACGCAGCGACAACATGCGATCGCCATACGACAACTTTCCTGTTTGAATATCCACAATAAACTTTTCTGCTAGCTGTTTGTATTTCGCCATGCGCTCTCGTTCCTTATATGCTCTAGGCTGCCATATGATCTAAGGTTCATATGTTCTAAGGTGCAACTATTAAATTGTACCTATAAATTATCATAAAATTGTATCTGTACCCTTTCAATATAACAAGACACACTGTTTGTTCATCACATATGAAAGGAATCAATATGAAAACCAGAGACATACTCATCACCGTGCTCGTCATGGCTATTTGGGGATTTAATTTCTCCATGATCAAACTTGGGGTTAACGATGTTGACCCATTATTGGTGGCCGCTTCTCGCTTCTTATTTGCCACCTTTCCTATTATTTTCTTTATCCGAAAACCGAATGTGCCTTGGCGCTATTTACTTGGCTACGGCATTGTTTTTGGAACGGGGATTTGGGGAATGGCATCAACATCCATCACCTTTGGCTTATCCTCAGGAATGGCGGCAGTGTTATTGCAAATCGATGTGATCACGACCGTTTTCGTTGGTGTTTGGCTGTATAAAGAAACCATTTCCTCACGCATGCTCAGTGGGATTTTGATTGCTTGCGTTGGGATCATCGTCTCGATTATTTATACCAATGGTAATGTCAGCTTGGCGGGAACCGCATTTATTTTAGTGTCTGCCATGTGCTGGCCAATTGCAGGTGTAATCATGAAGCAATCTGGTTGTAAGTCCCCTTTTGCGTTTAATGTTTGGGGAATGTTATTCGCTCCAGTGCCTTTGGTGGCTTTAAGTATTCTGATTAATGGCTTTGATGTTTTAGAGATCACTTATCAACATTGGAATTCAAACACATGGATTTCAGTACTATTTCAAGCCTACCCAACCACGGTCTTTGGTTACTGGGTTTGGAATAAAATGATCTTACAATACCCAATGAGCCAGCTTGCACCTTTAACCTTATTAACCACGGTGTTTGCTTTATTAAGCGGTTACATATTATTTGGGGAATCGCTCTCAAATGCACAATGGATCTCGTGCAGCGCATTTTTAATTGGGATTGCTTTAGTGATCATCAAACCTAAGAACAAAGCAGTGAATCTAACTCAACCTATTAAAAGCCCGCATTAGATTTCTTGCTTATTGTTCGTTACTGCGGCTTCAAGTAAGACGTGATATAAATTCCGCCTATTACCAACATCACATGGTAATAGGCTCACCTTTTATTAGCTTTATTTTTTACTCATCGAAGCCATCATCACACTGATAAAAATAATGCCACCGCCTAGCATTTGGATCATCGATAAAGATTCGTTTAGCCAAATAACGGCAAAAATAGCGCCAAACATCGGTTCGCTACCCATAAGAAGAGACACTTTAGTCGGTGATAATTGGCGTACGGCATGATTTTGGACAAAAAAAGCAAATAAGGTGCAGCACAAAACCATATAGATAATGATCAACCAAAAATCGGAAGATGTCGGCAGTGAAAGATCCACATTATGACTGAAGATCATCACGCAGATTGCACTGGCGGCGACAACAAAAGATTGAACACAAGTAAGAGTGATGTTAGATATCTGTTTACCTTGAGTGATTTTTTTCGTCGTAGTTACCATTACCGCCCTCAGCATCGCAGCGACTAAAATAAAGTAATCACCTCGATTTAACTCCATCTCAACGCTATTTGAACTTGTTAATAAGAAAACACCGATAACACTTGATATAATAAGCATAAACAATGTCTTACTGATTAGTTTTTTATTCATACACATTTCAAGTAAAGCCGTAAATATCACTGACAAGCTAATAAGAAATGCAGCTTTACTCGCTGACGTATTAAACACACCAGCGACTTCAAATAAGAAAATTGTTGCCAGAATAATTCCTGTTGGCAGCGCTACTTTCCAATCTTTACTGCGCCCTATTTGTGCATCTCTAACCGCTATAGGAAGTAATGATAGAAATGTGATCGAAAACCGTAAGGCAATAAACATCATTACCGACGTATACACTAGAGCTTGCTTGGTTAAGCCATAACTGGTTCCCCAAAAGATGGCCACTAATAACAATAAAATCTCTAATGTGGGAAAAGAAAAGTGCCTTCTTCCACCTTTATTTAACGTTTGTTTTTTTACTGCCATATCATTCATAACGAATCCTTTCATTTATCTTGCTGACTTCACATTGAAGACCACCATATTTTGACAGGACTAGTATCAATGAGTAACTTAACCGTAACAATATGGTGATAAAGCAAAGGATAGTTGCGCTGTGAACACAAATAGAATCATGCATTTAATGCCAGAAATGGCCACTTTCGTCACTATTATTGAAGAGGGAAGTTTTTCAAAAGCAGCAATAAAACTGGGCGTAATGCCATCATCAGTAAGTCGTTCAATCAGTAAATTAGAAACCCAGTTGCAACAGAAGTTAATCGAAAGAACCACGCGTCAATTGCGTTTGACCTCCGTTGGAGAAGAAGTATTTCAACTTTGTCTTGATATGCTTAACTCAGCCAAACAGGCGGTGAATGCTGCACAGTCAAATCAAAATGATGTATCGGGTGACTTGAGTATTGCTGCCCCTAAAGCCTTATCTCGTCAGATTCTAATGCCCATAATATTGGCGTTCATTAAGCAATATCCCAATGTGTCATTGAAATGGAAAGTAGCCGATCACTACATTGATCCCATCGGCGGCGAAGTCGATGTCGTTATCCATATTACAGATAAGCCAGTGGAAGGTTTAGTGGCAAAAAAATTAGGATCGGTGAAAAGAGTTGCTTGCGCTAACTAAAATAAAAACGCCAACCGTGATACCGAAATTCACGATTGGCGTTATATTTTGATGTAAACAAATAAAATATAGATATTAAAACGTGTAGCTTACATCGTTCTTGAGTATTAGAATCTTATTTTAACGATTACTTAAACTTTGCAGCTTCTAATTGAAGTTTATTTAATTCTTGCTCATCTTCTGTGATTTTATCTTGGTATTTCTTAATTTTATCGGCTTTATTATCTTGCATTGCTTCTTGTAAGTCAGCTTTATGCTCTGCCATATCTTCTTGTGTATCTTTGATGTCATCGAAAAGATCAGACTGTAAACCCTCATCTGTACAATGCAGTTTTGCTTGTTCTAACGCTGTATTTAAACCGGCTTCTTTATCTTGATTATCATGCAGTTTTGCCATTTCAAGTTGAGTTTCAATATTACAAATTTTAGCTGCACAACCTACTTTTTCACTGCAATCTTGAGCCCAAGAAATACCACTGGTTACTGTCAACATTACCGCTAATATGCCTTTATAAACTTTCATTTTGATTCACTCTCTCTATAATTATGTCGTTGATAAGTATAATCCACCTCACTAATATCCCCAAAATAATTAACGTTGCAGTAAGGCGACAAGCAAGTGACATGAAATGGCTAATATTTTGTTTTAATCTGAAAGTAAGCTAATATTCACGCCCGCTAAATCTAGCTACCAATTGGAGTTTTTATGTTTTCTGGCAACCCTCAAAAAAAATACGGTTCAAAGCCCTCTCATCAGCAGAAACGCACTCCAAGCAGAAACGGAAAACCTCAGCATAAAAATAATCCAAGTACTGAGGCCAAACCCGCGGGCTTACATCCAAATAACCTGCATCATGGTCGTTATGATTTCAATGTATTAGAACAAGCTCATCCAGCCTTAATACCTTATGTAATACTAAATCCACATGGTGATCGCTCGGTTAACTTTAGCGACCCTAAAGCAGTACTAGCCTTAAATGAAGCGCTATTAAAAGCTTATTACGGTTTAGATTTCTGGCAGATTCCACCAAACCATTTATGCCCACCGATCCCAGGTCGCGCTGATTACATTCACTATTTAGCGGATTTATTAGCCGAAGAGCAGCAATTACAACTCGATGAATTACAGTCTACATCACCCGATCCTGAAGACGGTGAATCCGAACCTCGCGGCAATTCAAATCGCGCGCCAGTAGTTCTCGATATTGGTACGGGCGCGAACTGTATTTACCCGATCCTTGGCACTACATCTTATGGTTGGAAGTTTGTTGGTACCGATATTGATCCCGTTTCAATTAAATCAGCACAATGGGTGATCAAAGCTAATAAAAATCTGAATGGCAAAATAAAGCTACGCTTACAACAAGACAAAGCGTCTATTTTCCATGGTGTTATTAAGCCACAAGATCAATTTATGATGACCATGTGTAACCCTCCCTTCCACGCATCAATGGAAAAAGCGAAAGAAGGCAGCCTGCGTAAAGTGAATAACCTAAATAAAGGCAAATCTGCACCATTAAAATCAAGCGAACAACCGGTGTTAAACTTCGCGGGCACGGAAAATGAGTTATGTTATGAAGGCGGTGAAATTGCCTTCTTAGAAAAAATGGCCAGCGAAAGCACCCAATTTGCTTTGCAAGTTACTTGGTTCACGACCCTAGTTTCTAAAACTGAAAACGTGGAAGCATTACGTGAGATCCTACAAAAATTGGGCGTAAGAAAAATCAAAGTGGTTCCAATGGCGCAAGGACATAAAGTAAGTCGTTTTGTGGCTTGGAAATTTTAACTAGCCTAACGCATTACAAACAATACTGCCCTTAAAATCACAAAAAGCTTACCGAATGAGAGTTCAGTAAGCTTTTTTCCGTTTCATGCGGACTATTTAATCTGAATTCTGGATAATTTAGATTACTGCTTATCTACTTTGACAAAAATAACAGTCAAGATAAACGATAAAACAAATACGCCTATAACCCCTAATATTGCTTGAATAAAGTTCTGTGTGCCGCCCGCTAAATAAGCCGGCAAACTAAACACTGATGAAAGAATATAGCTGGTTAAGTGAGTATCCATCGTGACGGATATCGCTCCAAAAATCCCCGTAGCTAAACTTGCGGTGAACAGTGCTTTAGTGTACTTAGTCAAAACACCAAACAAAGCAGGTTCTGTGATGCCTAAAATGGCAGTAACACCTGAACCAATGGTAACGGACGATTGCTCTTTTGACATGCTCTTACGCTGCTTATACCAAAGGGCGAACGTTGCACCAGCAATACTCATGTTTCCTAAGCACATGATTGGCATTAATAAATCTTTACCGTAAAGGGCAAAGTTGTTCAAACTAATTGGCGTCATACTGTGGTGAATACCAAACACGATGGTAATAGGTCGAGTTAAACCAAAAATGAAACCCGTTAATGTTGGAGAGAATTCTAAAAGCGAGCTTACGATCCAACCTGCCCCATTGCTCAACCACATTCCCGCCGGAGCGACAAACGACAGCACAAGAGTAGCAGTAACAGAGAATGCCAATAATGGCGTAATAACTGGCTTAGCTGAAGATGGAACCAGTTTATCTACCATTGGGGTTATTTTTGATAATACCCATACGGCTAAAATCGCAGGAACAATTGCGCCACCATAATTTAGTAACTCAATAGGAACAACGCCAAAAACACTCAACTCAGCCGTACTACCTAGATCTTTAAGCTGCGCAGCCCTTTCCAATAACTTAGGTGCTAGCATTGCCGAAGCAACCGCTAGAGCTATATATTCATTAACTTTAAAAATCTTTGCTGCGGAGAAAGAAACCAACATTGGTAAAAAGAAGAATACCGCAACAGAAATCGATCTAAAGAAAAATACCGTATCCGATGATTCAGAAATAACGTCAGTTGCAATCAGGCCTGACAACAAGCCCATCAGCATACCAGCACCCGCAATAGCAGGAACGACAGGGCCAAAAATGCCAGCCACAATACGCATGGCATTTTGGAACAGTTTTCCGTTATCCTTATCGGTAACACTCTCATCGGTAGCCGAACGGATCCCTGCTAATTCGTTGTACCATGCCTCTACTTCAACACCGATAACGACTTGAATTTGTCCTTGAGCAAGCACGACGCCTTTCACGCCGTTGATGCTTTCTAATGCTGCTTTATCGACAAGAGATTCATCCACCAACTTAAATCGTAAACGCGTCATGCAATGAGTAATGCTAATAATATTTTCATTACCACCCAATGCATTTACTAAACTTTCTAAATGCTGGCTAAGACTATTTTTTTTAAGAGAAGCAGTATCATTGATACTCATCTTTTTTTCTGTCAATTCCATCATATCGTCCGTGTTTTTTATTATTTATGCCGCTCATCTTATCGAGCAATAATATAAATCCAATAGACAAAATAGTGATAGACATCACGCAAAGCATCTAAAAATATTAATTTTCAACTCATTTCATCAATTGGTCTGTTTTTATCGCGTAAATGAAACAACTAACGAACCAATTAAATATTGATAAAATTTACCTCTTGAAATCTCTATTTTTTCACGGTTATATAGAAAAAAATCAGCAAGACAAGAGATGATATCCAGTGAATAAGAACCCTATCTCCAATGTAATATGTATTATTACCAAACCTGACCGTCATAATCTTATTACCGTTATTATTGAGACGGCTCAAGGTGTTACTGGTTATGGTTGTGCGACTTTTCAGCAACGACCTTTAGCGGTTAAAACCGTGGTGGATGAGTATCTCAAACCACTATTAATAGGCAAAGACGCGAACAATATCGAAGATCTTTGGAAGATGATGATGGTGAATGCTTATTGGCGCAATGGACCGGTTCTTAATAATGCTATATCTGGTGTTGATATGGCACTATGGGATATAAAAGCCAAATTAGCCAACATGCCTTTACATCAATTATTTGGCGGAAAATCAAGAGATGCCATTGCTGTATATACTCATGCTGCCAGTGACACATTAGAAGGATTATTTGAACAAGTAGATAAATATTTAGGTCAAGGCTATAAACATATTCGATGCCAACTTGGATTTTATGGTGGTGTGCCAGAAAATATTCATACCGCAGAAAACCCAACCGAAGGTTCTTATTATGATCAAGACCAATATATTGAAAATACTGTTGAGATGTTTAAACAACTCAGAGAGAAATATAAAAATAAATTCCACATTCTGCATGATGTGCATGAACGTTTGTTTCCAAACCAAGCAATACAATTTGCAAAAGCAGTAGAACCCTATTCACCTTATTTTATCGAAGATATCCTTCCACCAAATCAAACCGAATGGCTTGATAACATCCGAAATCAATCATCGGTTTCATTAGCTTTGGGCGAGTTATTTAACAACCCCGAAGAGTGGAAATCGATGATCTTAAATCGCCGAGTCGATTTTATTCGCTGTCATGTTTCTCAGATTGGTGGCATTACACCAGCATTGAAATTAGCTCACTTATGTGAAAATTTCGGCATCCGATTGGCTTGGCATTGCCCACCGGATATGACTCCTATTGGGGCTGCAGTTAATACTCACCTAAATGTGCATTTACATAATGCCGCGATTCAAGAGCACGTTGCTTACAATGCTAATACTAAACGAGTATTCCCAAATTCAGCCGAACCTAGAAATGGTTATCTGTATGCATCCGAATTAAGTGGTATTGGTGTTGAAATCGATCCTATTGCTGCCGAGGAGTTTCCTGTGATGTATCGTCCTCATGAATGGACGCAAAGTCGTCTTCCTGATGGTAGTATCCACACACCATAACAAATAAAATAACGGCAGCCATTAGCTGCCGTTATCATTTCTATACTGCAAGCTCTCATTATTGAATTTAGTGTAATAAGTACATTGATAGTTAATGTCAATAATATCACTCACAACGAAGACCTCTCCCGATTTTAAAAAACCTCTATTGGTAATATTCATCGCCGAAGTGGACTTTTTACAGCTTAATAAAAGTGCATCATCATGATTTAAATTAACAGCTTTATAGGAAGTAATATAGCTATCAATTTCCAACCCCAATGATAGTACATGTTTTTGTAAAGAACTTTCGATAATATCATCAGACATTTTAGGGAATATATAAACAGGTAATTTGGCTTCTTCTATTTGAATTATTTTGTCATGAACTAGTCTCAATCGTTTAACATTCCAAATATAATCATCGCTTTTAATTGAAAAAACTTGCATCTCATGAGCTGTAGGTAAACGCTTATTTAGTTGTATTTTTTTATACGAAATCTCACCAAATTTATTCTCTGTAATAGAATTATAAATTAAAGGCGTTCCCATAATAGAAGTATTAACAAAATAACCAGAACCGACTTTAGATTTAATCATTCCAATCGCTTCAAGTTTTGACAGTGCTTTCCTAACCGAGAAACGCGAGAGCTCATATTTTTCGGCTAATTCTCTTTCCGAGGGCAACTTAAAATCAATAATATTTTGAAAAATTTTGCTCACGATATCTTGCACAAGTGCTTCATGTTTTTTCATAGCAAACTTAACGATTAGAAATGATTCGATGCCACTAGATTACATTATCCACCATACATAATCACCCTATCTTGTCATTACACACGACGCCCTAATGAGATTTAAAAGCCTCTAAAAATCATACACAACTTTGCTGGAATAAAGGTAATGCTTCCGATGGTTTTCATCGCTCCAATGCCAGCACTGAAGATGGTGTCATAATTGAAATTCCTCATTATCACGGCCTAACTGAAAATCACCATTAAACGCCTCTGGATTCTGCATAGCCCAGCATTCCAATTCATGGCTAATATGAATCAAACGGGTAGTTTTAGGCTGAATAGCGGCAACAATATCGAGCACATCATTAAAATTATTATGGTTTCTCTTGGCTAAGTTGTACTCAGGAGAATAGTTGCAATCCACCAGCAAAATATCGATTGGATGCTGGATTAACCACTCTTTAGTTTCCAGTGGTAATCCAATGGTGTCGGTTAAATATGCCAAACGTTTGGTTATCTGTTTGATGGGATTATCACTCTGGTTTTTAACGCTGAAACAATATCCGAAACAGATTTTAGAATGTTGCATCGACAATGGCGTGATCTCAATGTTTTGCCATTCAAACGACTGGAATGCAGTTAATGGCAGCTGAAAATCCAATAAGCCAGAGTGTTTGAATAGATCATCACAACCTTGCTCATCTGGTGGGCCACAAACCGCGATTTTATCTCCCACTCCCCAACGTAAATCAAACAAACCATGTACATGATCCATGTGATAATGGGTCAATAAAATTCGGTCGATCGTGCCACTAGGAAAGCGTTGTAATAAATCATCACAATTAGCATCCAGCAACAATTGTTTGCCATTACCTTCAATCACAGCAGAAGTTTTTTGACGGCGGTATTGTGGCTGTTTCGCCGCCCTTTTGCACGCCATACAACCGCAACCATAAACAGGCGACATCCCGGTATTACCCGTGCCTAATAAGGTGAGTTTCATGATTGATCCTCTATCTATTTCAATAATAAAACTCGTTCTAAGTGAGTTTTATAATAATCATTAAAAGGCAATATAGTATCGGATAAATCGCCGCTGTTATTTAGCATGATCGCCCCTTCTATATTTTGTTGTTTTAATTTTTCAGCGCGGATCAATCGCAATTCAATATCTTCATGGCTCTCTCTACCTCTAGCCGCTAAACGCTGTTTCAAAATATCAGTGGCAACCTCAATCACCACTGGGATCAAAGCATCACCATAACGATCCCGTGCTTGCTCTAAATAAGCACGCGAACCATTCACCATCACATCCACGCCTTTGGCTAGCCACGCATCCACCTCACAACCGATACCATAACAATGGCCATTAGCTTGCCAATCTAGAGCGAAAAAATGCTTATTCTGCCGTTGTTCAAACTCTTGCGCCGATAACGCAATGTGATTCTCGCTGCCCGCACTCGCATCTCGAGTAATGTAGCGATGGGCAATCACTATATGTTGTGACCATTGTTCGCGGATCAAGCTCATCACGCTGTCTTTACCTGAACCTGAAGGCCCAATCACATAAAATAGTCGCGCTGAATGAACAGACAAGATCGGTTGGCTATTCATTAAAAAACCTTTTTCCCTTCACGCCATACGCTATCAATATAAGCCTGACCATGCTGATAATGAGTTAATAATAAATCTGCACGTTTGCCTTCTTCGATCACGCCACGATCATGCAATTGCAACGATTGAGCAGGATTAAAGGTGGCAAGTTTCACCGCATCGGCAAGGGTCAACTTATTTCGTGGATCGTGTGCCAGAGTAAAAATGGCATCCAATAAGCTGACCGGATAATAATCAGAAGACAAAATGTCCAAAGCCCCAGTAGTTGCCAATTCATGAGCCGCAATATTGCCCGAATGCGAGCCACCACGAATCACGTTGGGCGCCCCCATTAAAACGTGTAAACCTAAATCTCGTGAGGCTTTTGCCGCTTCCATGGTGGTTGGGAATTCGGCGATCACCATACCCAGATCTTTCGATTCTTCAGCATGGGCTTGCGTTGCATCATCATGGCTTGCCATTGGAATATTACGAGAGCGACATTGACCACAAATTTCTTCACGATTAGGCGCTGACCAACGCTCAGAATACTCACGCTGTTGCGCTTCAAATTCCGCCATTTGAGCATCGTTATAACCATATTTACCTTGATAATAGGTTCGATACTTTTCTATGTTTACAAATTGGCGCTGCCCAGGAGCGTGATCCATTAGCGAAACAAGCTGAACTCCCGGAGTATTAATATAACGCTCGAAAATCCCTACCGTGGTGTTATGTGGCACTTCACAACGCAGATGCAAACGGTGATCAACTCGATTGGTGCCATTCTTTTGGCTTTGCACCACGGTATCAATTTGGCTATCTAAAATCTCATGACGCAGTTTACCTCGATGATCTCCCAAAGAAAGTGCATTTAAAACCGTAGTGATCCCTGCACCAATCAGCTGAGTATCATGGGCTTTCATTGCCGATAATGGTGGCCAATCGACTTTGGGCCTTGGCGCAAAATACTTCTCAAGATTATCAGTATGCAGCTCAATTAAACCTGGCATCAAGAAACCATCATTACCATCAATCGCTTGTGGCAACTGACTTAAGGTATTCGACATACTACGAATTTCACCATCAATAACCTCGACCGAACCTTTCACCACTTCATTTGGCAATACTAAATTAACGTTGGTAATAATCATGTTAGTTTTTCCTTAAGCAGAAGCAGTAATGTCGTCGGTTATTGGGGTACTGTCCGAGTCTGAATTGACTTGAGCGCTCATGTGATACAAACGATCGGCGACTTGGGTACGGTGAATTTCATCATGGAAAATCCCCACAATAGCAGCGCCTCGTTGCTTGGCTTCTTGAATTAACTCCACCACCACCGCGCTATTTTTGGCATCCAGTGACGCGGTCGGTTCGTCTAATAATAGAATGGGATAATCCCAAATAAAGCCACGCGCAATATTGACTCTCTGCTGTTCGCCACCAGAGAAGGTTGCTGGTGCTAAATGCCACAAATGCTCACCTACATTCAAACGGCTCAATAAAGTTTTGGCTTTTTGCTCGGCTTGTTGACGATCGCCGCCCATCTCAATCATCGGCTGCATCACCACTTCTAATGCACTGATGCGAGGGATCACCCTTAAGAACTGGCTCACCCATCCAATCGTATGACGGCGAATGTTTAAAATCGATCGTGGCGTTGCTTGAACCATATCAACCCATTGATCTTGATGCTTTACTTCAATCGAACCACTGTCGACCAAATAATTGGCATATAACGCGCGCAGTAAGGTCGACTTTCCCGATCCGGAATGTCCATGTAACACTACACATTCACCTTGATGAACCTCTAAGTTGGCATGGCTCAACACTGGCAATTGAATACCACTTTGATTATGTAAAACGAAGGTTTTGCTCACACCTCGCACTTTTAGCATTAGCTTATGTAACGAATTTGGTTGCTGATTATTCATCATGATTTATCCTTGTAAAACCGAAGAAACAAGCAGTTGAGTATAAGGATGCTGCGGATCGTCTAGCACTTGGTCGGTTAAACCACTTTCCACCACTTTGCTTTGCTTCATCACCATCAATCGGTGGGCTAATAAACGTGCCACGGCTAAATCGTGCGTCACAATGACGACTGCGAGATCCAATTCATTCACTAAACGGCGCAATAAATCGAGCAACTTAGCTTGTACCGACACATCCAATCCGCCAGTCGGTTCATCCATGAAAATCAACTTTGGGTGCGTCACCAAATTACGAGCAATTTGTAGCCTTTGTTGCATGCCGCCAGAAAACGTTGTTGGCATGCCATCAATACGATCCGCTGGAATTTCGACATCTTGCAGCCATTGCAATGCTTTATTTCGAATCTCACCATAATGACGCTCACCGACTGCCATTAAACGCTCGCCAATATTGCCACCAGCCGATACTCGCGCGCGCAAGCCATCCATTGGGTGCTGATGCACCACGCCCCACTCGGTACGCAATAAATGACGACGCTGACTCTCTGCCATCTCGTACAAACTTTCTAGCTGCGTTATGCTGTTTTGATTTGCCTCATCACTGCCGGTTTGCAGATACAACACTTCACCGTTATCGGGCTTTAAACGCCCTGAGATCGATTGCAGTAAGGTGCTTTTTCCAGAACCAGACTCGCCGACAATACCCAAGACTTCGCCCGGATATAGCTCAAAAGACACATCACTAAAACCTTTACCCAGAGCATAAAGCTTGCTCAAGTTCTGGACTTTCAATAACGCTTGCTCCACCCCAGATTGAGTGTTTTGTATTGAACTTAACATTGGGTGTTCTCCCCATTTTGGCGGCAATAATCAGTATCAGAACATACAAAAGTACTGCCACCTTGATCATCGATAATAATTTCATCTAAGAAGGTATCAGTCGCGCCACAAATGCTGCACGGTTCATCCCACTTCTGGATCTCAAAAGGATGATCGTCAAAGTCGAGACTCTTCACTTTGGTAAAAGGCGGAATGGCGTAAATACGTTTTTCTCGCCCTGCGCCAAACAGTTGCAACGCAGGCATGTTGTCCATTTTTGGGTTATCAAACTTAGGGATCGGTGACGGATCCATAATGTAGCGGTCATTGACTTTGACTGGGTAGGCATACGCGGTAGCAATATGCCCAAAGCGCGCAATGTCTTCGTACAGTTTTACTTGCATCACACCATATTCTTGCAGTGCATGCATTTTGCGCGTCTCCGTTTCTCTTGGCTCAATAAAGCGTAAAGGCTCGGGAATTGGCACTTGATAGACCAAAATCTGCCCGGCTTGCATTGGCGTTTCAGGAATGCGGTGACGAGTCTGAATAATACTAGCCTCCGCAGTTTTTTCAGTGGTGTTGGCATCGGCAATATTTTCAAAGAATGAGCGAATCGAGACTGCGTTGGTAGTGTCATCTGCGCCTTGGTCGATCACTTTTAACGTGTCACTTCGACCAATAATGGTGGCGGTGATCTGTACTCCTCCCGTTCCCCAACCATAAGGCATCGGCATTTCACGCCCTGCAAATGGCACTTGATAACCGGGGATAGCCACCGCTTTTAATAATGCACGACGGATCATTCGTTTGGTTTGCTCATCGAGATAACCGTAGTTGTAGCCAGAGTCGTTTATTCCGGCACTCTTTCTATCGACTTCATAGATAACTGATTCATTTGAAGCCAGTCCGTTTACATCTGATACTTTTAAAACAGATGCATTAGCGGTTACTTGATTAGTCATTTGCGCAGCCTCCATGTTGCTCTTCTCTCGCATCATGCTCTTTGTGCATTTCTCGTAATAACGCTAATTCAGATTGGAAATCAACGTAATGCGGCAGTTTCAAATGCGAAACAAAACCAGAGGCTTCCACGTTATCGGCATGAGCTAATACAAACTCTTCATCTTGCGCTGGGCCATCGACCGCTTCGCCATATTCAGGTGCTTGCAAAGCTCGATCCATTAATGCTACTGACATCGCTTTGCGTTCCGTAAAACCAAAGGTCAACCCATAACCACGGGTCAGTTTGGCTTTGTCGCTTTTCGAGCCCACAAAACCATTAATCATTTGGCATTCGGTCAGTTCAATATCGCCTATCTCAATGCTAAAACCCAATTCTTCAGGACAAATAGAAAGCGTCACTTCACCACTGCGAATTTCGCCAGCAAACGGATGATTGCGACCATAACCACGCTGGGTGGAATAACTCAAAGACAACAGAAATCCTTCATCGCCACGCACGAGATTTTGCAAGCGCGCAGAACGATCACTTGGGTAATTCACAGGCTGCATAGTGATGTCTTCTGGCGCTTGTTGGTTATCGGCTTCCCTCACCATCAAGTCTAAGTTTTCTAGCATCGATAGCACTTGTGGACTCACCGTGCTTTCTTCTTGTTCACTCTGTTCAATATCCGAATCGGTGACTTTTAATTGCTGAACAGATTGAGAACTTTCTCCCTCCGCCATTAAAGTAAAATCCAATAAACGATGAGTATAATCATAAGTTGGGCCGAGAATTTGCCCTCCTGGTACATCTTTATAAGCGGCAGAAATACGACGCTCAATTCGCATCTCGGTAGTATCGGCTGGCTCACAAATCAAAAACCGAGATAATGTGGTGCGATAAGCGCGCAATAAGAAAATCGCCTCCACCAAATCCCCCGCCGCTTGTTTAATCGCAAGGGCGGCGAGATCTTTATCGTAAATACCGCCTTCATTGATCACGCGATCCACTGATCCGGATAACTGTTCACGAATTTGCGCTACTGATAACTCTGCGAATGCGGTATCACCACGACGCTTTTGTGCTTGCAATTGATGGGCAGCTTTAATCGCTTTTTCGCCCCCTTTCACCGCTACATACATGAGAAAATCTCCACTTTTGTTGAACGCGGTAATGCCACCACTTTCGAACCACACACCAAGATAAAATCTAGTCCCAATGGAAAGCGGCTATTTTTTCGATGAGATAGCATCGCTTGCAGTGATTGTGATGAATTCGACTCAATCGATATAAGAGATTCACCTTCAATCCCCGAGCCAGATAAGCGTAAAGTCATGCAAGGTGAAGATGATTGACTGGATAACTGATGATTAGTTGCTTGATCCGACAGCCCTGAAACTTCGACAATGACAGTCGTACTACGATCGGGATACTCTTCATTGCCCACATAGAACTGCGCTTTAGCCCAATCAAATTCAGCCATATCTTTTAAGCCAATTAAGGCAAAACTGGCTTTCTTCTGAGGATCCCCTTGCTGAGATATCAATAATTCAGCGCCTAGATGAAAACTGAGATTGGCCTTCGCTACCTCATCATGTTCAAACTGCGTCGACAGCCATACCGGCGTACTGCTATCCGCTAAGGCGAGTAATATTTGAGTCGATGCGTCCATCATGTCACCGAAACCTTGTACTAAATTAAGATCTACAAAGGTTCCGGGTTGTGACATTGCGGTCAGTAATTGTCTAAAACAGTATTGGCTGTCGTGTATCGTATCGCCAAATCCAGCGTGTATTGCGCTCATGTGGCCTCCTGAATAATCCGTAAATGAGGAAAATGTGTGATTAAAATAAACACTATTCGTTAATCGTCGCCACGTACCAAAGTAAAGAAATCCACTTTACTGCTCGCCACTTGTTGTTGACGTTGCTGATGCTTTTGATCGCGAAGCGTTTGCAGCGGCTCAATAAGACTCAGCATTAATTCGTGTTGGTAGGTTTGCGATTGCATCAAAGCATCAATCACCGCCGCCAACTCCGCATGGGCTTTGTTTCGACCCGATAAGTAGCTGTAACCTAGATCCCCATTCGCTAACTTCACCACGCAACGCGTTACCGTAATATCGCCCACATTGAAACGATTTCCCGTTCCTCCCATTCGAGCCTGAACTTGAGCCAACCCGATTTCTGGTGCACGGATTAGCTGGTAATCAGGCGTAAAAGATTGAGCTTGCCAAAGATCCGATAATCGTTCGAAGTCCGTGGTCGCGAGTACCGACATCCAATATTGGCGCAACGTTTTGGTTTTATTGTTTAATTCATGAGTATTCATTTAGTGATCCACAACCAGTTCCATCAGATCAGAACGAGTACTGGAGCTGGAATATTCCGCTACCGTTTCCGTTCCACTGATCACATTGAGAGTTTTTACCGTGAGTAACGGCAATGAAGGGGTAATTTGCAATAAGCGGCATGTTGAATTATTTGGGGAGTGTGCGCCGATTCGAGTGTTACTGCGTGTTAAGGTCACTCCTAAATGATCACGTAAAAATTGATGCAATGATCCCGATTTAAAGTTCTGTAGCACTGGCCACCAATTAAGATTGGCAAAGTACTGTTCAATGACCGCAATCGGACAGCCATCAACTTTACGTAGAGTACGAATATGAATAATGCGACTATCCAGATCCACATTAAGCTGCTTGGCTAAATCGAAATTAGCATGAATCAAGTGCGACTCTAATACTTCACTGCGAGGATGCGAGCCTTGCTCTAACAAGTTACTGGTAAACGCAGCTTGCGCATGCAGCGGATAAGCCAAAGGTTGTGATAACACCATGCAACCTTTCCCTTGTTGTCGATGAACCTTACCCACCACTACCAATTCATCTACCGCACGACGAATAGTATGACGGTTCACAGCAAAGCGTTCCGCCAGCATTTTCTCCGATGGCAGATAATCGCCACCTAAGTATTCGGTGGTAATTTCTTGTTCTAACGTATGGGCGATCTCTAAATATACCGACATAGCATTCCTGCTCCCTAATCACTCATCTAGACAAACCAAGAAATTCACTCCTTAGCTTGTAACTAGAGCCCATATTGATGGTGAAATGTGACAGTTACATGGCTGTTTTATGTCGTAAAAGTGTAGAGAAACAACTTGTTGTCAGGTTAACCAATTGATTTTATTTGTCTATATGGTAGGAAATGGTCTTTGTAGTTAACTTGTCTAGACCTGTTTTTCATAGAAGATTCATGGAGTGTGTTTACAAGAGAAGATGGTGATAAGTGATAATTTAAGTTTCAATAGACAGCGAGAGATCCTGAACTACGTTCGTACCTCACTATTCAGGATGACGATTATTTCCTTTGAAAGTGTCGACCTGACCTTATTTAGGAGGGAACAAATGTCTCAAAAAAAAGCCAGCACCTTTTCGATTACTGGCTTAACAAGAATCGTCAACATATTTTAGGGCGAGGCAATACATTAAACGCCGAGCTTAAGCCCTACAATCCATTGTAATACTGCTGATTAGTCGACTCAGGCACCATGTCAAATAACGCCTTACTTGCTTGAGCTTCACCGCTTAATACCGCTTCAAATTGCTTAATCAATTCAACCTTTTCTGGCATTTGTTTACCACCAGCACCGATTTCGGTTAAATCAATCATAAAGCCATCAAACAAGTCGCTTAAGTCATCAATAATATCGGTATTCAAGAATTGGTCTTGGTTGTAGATACTCGGGTAACCACCCTTTTGCTTATCGATAGAAAACGACACACCTTTCAGGTTTTTAATGCTCGTTTTCTTATCACACGACAGCATACAGCCATTATCTATGCGAGGTTTTTCACAGCCAACACTTTGTTGGAAGAAACACTGACGGCTCGCCATCAACAAAATTGGGTGATAGATGCTGTACATCATTTTGAAGTTCTTTGGTCTAGCAATCTGTTTGATTTGCTGCTTGCTTATCTCGTTAGAAATAAACGCGCCGCTACAGTTAAAGTTTTGTTGCAGAGACTGCAGAACATAAGAGTTGGTGGTATTAAGCATTGGGCCAGCAATCCACTTAATACCCAACTGTTCAGCATGATAAGCAATACCAGTGTTATTGGTAACGATCCATTCAGGCTTGACTTGTTGCAAGATATTCAACGCGACATCAAAATCTTTACCAATTAATACCGGCGGGAACCACGGAATTAAACGCGGATTCTCTTGGAAGAATGTTACGAATTTTGTGCAACCACGTTTGTAGGCGTCCGGTAGTTTAAAGTAAACATCCGCATCAGTGAGATCCACAAGCAATGCATCAGCTTCATCACAAATCAGGATTGAAAGCTCTGGCTTTTCACCTTCAGTCTTGGCGTGTCGCTCCAGCTTCGGTAATGTCACTTCAGCAATGGCCTCAATACCATCATTTAAATACGCCAGTAATTCATTTTTTAATGTGGTGATTTCACGATAAGGGATGCTCAAACCATCAAGGACTTGCTCGGTATCAAACTCGACCAATTCATAGTTAGCATTATTGATATTTTTAAAGCGTTTTTCGATCGCCTCTTTATCAACGCTTAACTTCTCGCTCACCGACATTAAACTGCTTGATGTAAATACAGCGGTTTTAGGTAAAATGGCATCATCATTAACCGAATTGCTATTTTCATGCGTGGTAACAGTTAACAATAATGGCTTACCTTGCTCACTGGCAAAATGTAATTTGAGCTTTATTTTTTCAATACTTAAATGGGCGATTTTTTCATCGACAGAAGCATTAATTTGCTGTTTATCTGAATGCAATTGTTGGGTGGCATCAAAGATCTGTACTACTGAAATAGTTTCGCCGTGGTCAGCTTTCAACTTATCGACAATGTGATTTTTAGAATTATCACGTGGGTTATCAATAAACATCGATTGATTTAAATCGCCACGCAAAAAGGCATTGGTGAAATCACGATTGAAGACTTTGTACAGACGTTCGCCATCTTGAGTCAATTCACCCGTTTCCACATAACCGTCAATTTGTTTACGGAAGCTATCAATCACCGTGTGAACATAATTAGCGCCTTTAATACGCCCTTCGACTTTAAACGAATATACACCCGCATCGATCAAGGCCGGTAAATCAAAAAAGGCCGAATTATCTTTAATATTAAGAGGGAAGTTATGGCCCGATTCTGTAGTTTCATATTCTTCACGACATGCTTGACTGCAACGACCACGGTTGCCTGAATTGCCAGCAGTAGCAGATGTTGAATAACATAAGCCTGAGAACGCCACACACAATGAACCATGCACAAACACCTCGAGCAACGTATCATGCTCGTGGGCAACGGCTGCCATTGCTGTAATTTCACGCAAGTTCATCTCACGCGATAAATTCACACGACTTGCGCCAAGTTTTTTCAGGAATGGGATTTGCCCTGAATTATGAGTGGTTAACTGAGTCGATGCATGAATATCCAACGTTGGGAAATATTCACGTAATACGTACAATAAGCCAATATCTTGTACAATCACGCCATCAAGAGTGGTGTTAACTAAACGGTTAAGCAGCTTCACCACCGTTTTAAACTCTTGCTCTAAAATAACAACGTTAAGCGTTAAGAATATTTGGCAATCGTATTGATGAGCAAGTCTGATGGCACCAACCAATTGATCGAATGAAATATTAGAAGCACGGTTACGAGCATTAAAAGTATCTAGGCCACAGTAAACGGCATCCGCACCAGCAATAATGGCGGCTTTGATGGCGTCAATATCGCCACCGGGGGCTAATAATTCAATCTTTTGGTTCATCACAAGAGTCTCGGTTAACATTTAAAGGCGGCATGATACCTGTATATGTTGCAGATGAGTATCATTGAGGTAAATTAATCCATTTCAGAGTACATTTAAGCTTTCATTTAAGCGTAGAGGAAAAAGAAAATTCATGCATGAAAATAATCCGTTGCCCATCCTCTATTCATTGAGAAATTGCCCGTTTGCCATGCGCGCCAGAATGGCAATTTATCAATCTCAACTGCCAGTGTTACTACGCGATATTGTCTTACGCGATAAACCAGCTGAAATGCTAGTCGCTTCGCCTAAAGGCACAGTACCGGTATTAGTAACAAGTAATGGAGAGGTAATTGAAGAAAGTCTTGAGGTGATGTTATGGGCGTTAAGTGAAAGTGATCCAGACGGCTTATTATTAGCCAGTGCTCCCGAAATGCTCGTCAGCATGTTGGCATTAATTCATCAATTTGATAGTGAATTCAAACCTTGCCTTGAGGCTTATCGAGCCGCTAAGCGTTACCACGAACCCAACCTTGTAGAATGTCGCCAAGCTTGTGAGGGCTATATTTCTGAATTAGAAAACCGTTTAACTCAACATTCCTTTTTAATGGCCGCTCAAGAAAGCCTTGCCGACTTGGCATTACTTCCTTTTATTCGCCAGTTTGCCAGGGTAGAAAGGCAATGGTATTTACAATCTCCCTACCCGAAGTTGAGACACTGGCTAGATCGTTATTTACAAAGCAGAATGTTCAGTAAGGTAATGACAAAGCATGAACTATGGCTGGTCAATCGTAGTGATGTGCTGATGGAATCAAAAACGAGTTAAGTTTGAGAGAGGAACATTCTTCTCTCAAACTCTGTTGTTTACCCTTTTTTTCTTTCAAATAAAGGCACGTCTTCGCCAATAATATATTTTTGTCTCAATTTGGCTGAGATCATATCCATTACCATGACAATCACGACAAGGTTTAATGTAATGAAAGTCACCACATCCCAATTCCATAAGCGCATGTTCTCGGCATAAACCAATCCAATGCCACCTGCGCCCACAAAACCAAGCACCGCCGCAGAACGAGTATTAGATTCTATTTGATATAGAGTTAGTGCTAGGAAAGTTGGAAATGACTGAGTAAAGATGCCAAAGCGATGCTTCTGTAAGCTGCTTGCACCTAAGGCTGATAAGCCTCTCGAAGGTTTTTTATCCGCAGCTTCATGACCTTCTGCATACAAACGTCCAAGTAATCCTAAGTCTTGGATGAAAATAGCCATGATACCCGCCAATGGTCCCATCCCAATCGCACGGACGAAAATCATTCCCCAAATCGCCATATCAATGCCACGTAGTACATCAAAGAGTTTACGCACCGCAAAAGCAACAATAGAAAATGGCCCCGTCATAATGTTGCGAGAAGCAAAGAAAGACAAAGGAAGCGCCACTAATGAAGCGGTAATGGTGCCGCCAAATACAATCGCTAATGTAATCAAAATTTGACTGTAGTAATAACTAAATGGCCAATTTGATACATCTTTCCAAATAAACATATTAGAAAAATAGCGTAACAATTGCTGACTACCACTAATGAACACTTGCTGATTTACACCATATTGATGAAAAAAGAATACATAGAATAAAACGATCGCTACGCCTATCTTCACCAATTTAAATAAATAACTTTTTTGTTGAGCAAAAATCTCATGATATTCATTTCGCAATGTATTGAGATCATTATCTGTCACTGTGTTAGTTAATATCATTAGACTTGCCCTACTACTTTTTTACGTAAATAACCAGATAACGAATCCAAAATAGCTACCACGATTATAATCAACAATAACGTCATGCTTACTTGATCATAGCGGTCAAGTTTAATGTTAGTCATGAGTTCTTGCCCGATACCACCGGCACCAACTAGGCCCAAGATAGTCGAAGAGCGGAAATTCACTTCCAATCTCAAAAAACTGTACGATATAAAAATAGGTTTCACTTGAGGCCAAATACCAAAGCGGACATTTTCCCAACGGTTGCCACCACAAGCGCGTAAGCCTCTGACTGATTCCATCGACGTGGTTTCTATCGACTCATAGAATAACTTGGTTAAGCTACCAACAGTGTGCAGCGCCAATGCGATGAATCCAGGCAAAGCCCCTACTCCATAGGCCATCACAAACATAACTGCCCACGCCAACTCTGGCATTGTGCGTAAGAATGCAACAAAAGAACGAACAATCCAGCGCAGACCTGCTGGCGCGTAAGTATTATTGGCAGCAAAAAATGCGAGAAAACTAGCAATAATTGCCGATAACACCGTAGCGGCCATTGCTACACAAAACGTTTCCCACAAAAGTGGTAATTGAATGGGTAATCGATAACCCCAATAGATGAATGAACCAGGAATCGCATGCCCTTGAGCGTCACGTCCGTCAAATAATACATCCCATTTTAATACCGGAATGGTTTCCGTTAAGTAATCAAAAAAATGAGGTGCACTGGTAATAATTTTCGTCAGACTAAATTCAGCAAAATAACCAGAAGTAAAATACAACACCATCAGTAAGCCAGACCACATCAACGCATCACGCTTTTGCTTGGATCTTACTTGATGATAATAATGTTCAAATTGATTATCCAAAATTATCTATCCGATTTTATTTAGTTCGTAATAAAATAAATCAGCCACTTATATTTGTATTTTGAAGTCCAAATAATAAGTGGCTAAATAATGTTTAATTAACGTGTTGTTTTCTGTTGAGACTTAACTAAATCAATCACAGTTTGGTATTCACTCACAGATGTATCCGTTAAATGTAGCTTGCCACCTGCTGCTTGTATGAAACAACTATGGTCTTCTTTATCCAGCTTTTTCACCGCCATCACTAATTTTTCTTTCAGTTCTGGATCCATATTGCCACGTACAATCGTTGGGCCATTTGGAATAAGCGGTGATTCCCAAATAATACGAAGATTAGACATTAGGTCATCAAAACCATTCTCTTTCACCTTACGTAATGCGCCAGCTGAATAACCATCTTCACGCTTGCCCACCATTGATGTCCACGTAACTGCGCCATCAAATTGACCGTTCAATACACCTAAAATATCTTGTTCATGACCGCCAGAAAAACCAACTTTACTAAAAAAGCCATTGAACTGATTATCCATATTCCCACCCAACTTCTGCTCGAACTGATTATTTGGGATCAAGAAGCCAGACGTTGAATCAGGATCGGCGAACGAGAATACTTTCCCTCTTAGGTCTTCTAATTTCTTATATGGGCTATCTGCTTTCACTAGAATAACCGAGTGATAACCTTTTGAATTATCGGTATCGTCTGTTGTGATCCCAACAAGCTCAACTTTACTCTTATCTTTTAAGTAAACCGATGCATAAGATTTAGGTGACATATTCAACACTAAGTCCACTTGGTCGCCCAATAAACCTTGGATCACCGCGCTATAATCAGAGGCATTACGAATATTAACTGTGGCACCTGTTTGTTCTTCAAGAAATGATTTTACACATTGATTATTACCAATTTGTGCCGTTGAATTTTCACCACCAAGGACACCAAGATTGATCTCTGGTGCCGCTTGTGCTGCCGCAGTAAAGAGTCCAGCAGTGATCGCGACAAGGCTTAGTACTTTTTTCATCATCGGTTCCTTTCCAATTAAATATATACGTTGTTATTTATGTAAATAAGCGGCTGAATCAGCTTAATTGATCAACTTCATCGCCATAAAGGGTATGTAAAATGTCATCAGTTAAACCGTCTGGCGCTCCGTCATACACAACTTTTCCTTTTTCAAGTCCAATTACACGGGTGCAATATTGTTTTACTAATTCGATAGAGTGAAGATTGACCATGACTGCAATACCGTCATTACTCACCTTTTGTAAGGCTTCCATAATACGAGTGGTATTTTTAGGATCGAGTGAGGCTACAGGTTCATCTGCAAGTAAAATTTTTGGCTCTTGCATCAAGGCTCGACATATCGCAACACGTTGCTGTTGGCCGCCAGATAAGTTTTCAGCACGCTGTAGTGCATGAGGAAGTATTTTTAACCACTTCAATAATTCAATCGCTTTAGCACGATCTTTATCATCAAAGATTTTCAGAAGAGATTTCCAGGTTGGGGTATAACTCAATCGACCAAGCAGAACGTTGGTCATCACATCTAAACGAGGTACTAAACAGAAATTTTGAAATATCATACTGCATTGACTACGCCAAAAGCGCAGTTGCTTACGTGGCATCGTCACTACGTTATCGCCATTTCCGCTGACATCCAAAATATCACCAGAGCTCGCATCAATAGTTCCATTTAACGTGTGTAACATGGTCGATTTACCGGCACCAGAACGACCAATCACAGCAACAAATTCGCCTTCGTATAAATCAAAACTGATGTTATCAAGTACGTTTTTGCCACCTTTGTAGGCTTTAGTTAACTGTTTAACTTGCAACACCTGCGTTTTCTGATCAACGTTTGACAACTTTCTATCTGTCAAATCTTGCTCAAAGAAATGCTCAGGAGCAAAATAATTTACAGCAGTATTGTCATTTGATAGATACATAATTTAATTCTTCTTCATGCTAAATCGAATAATCAGAAACCTCACAATGTTATTTTATTTTTACCGCAAACATCATTTTGAAGTGACTTAGTTAGTAAGCATTAAGACGAATAAGTGTGACAATTTGAATACAAAAAAATGAACACATTGAAATAATTGAAGTGAAAGAAGTAGATGAAATACAGACAAGTGGGTGGAAAAGGATGAATTTAAACATCAAAATAGATAGACGTATTATTTATACTGTCTATGAAAATAATCGAATAAATTGATAATAATTAAACAAAAAAAGCCTAATGATCCATTGAGAAAGGATGTCATTAGGCTTTGTTCATATTCACTGTAATGGCTTACTGGTATTTATCACACCTTGGGAAATAAGCCTTCAAATAAAATTATTTAGATGCTCGGCGAGCAGTGACAGCATCAGACAGCTGACGTAAAACTTTTTCGGTATCATCCCAACCAATACAGGCATCGGTAATACTTTGACCGTAATTTTCGACTTTACCATCGACTAAGTCTTGACGACCTTCGTTGATATGGCTTTCGATCATTACGCCAAAAATAGCGTCTTCACCCGATTTTAATTGCGCACAGACATCATCAGCTACCACCATTTGGCGTTGGAACTGCTTGGAGCTATTTGCATGGCTAAAATCGATCATCACTTTCTGACGCAAACCTTGTCCTGCTAATTCAGCTTTAACCGCTGCCACATGTTCTGCGCTGTAGTTAGGCTCTTTGCCACCACGTAAAATAATGTGACAATCAGGGTTACCTGCAGTTTCAATAATGGCTGAATGACCGTATTTAGTCACCGATAAGAAATGGTGAGAAGCACCCGCAGAGCTGCAAGCATCAGTCGCGATTTTAATATTGCCGTCAGTACCATTTTTGAACCCTACTGGGCAAGAAAGGCCTGAGGCTAATTCACGGTGAACTTGGGATTCAGTAGTACGCGCACCAATCGCGCCCCAGCTGATCAAATCCCCCATGTACTGTGGCGTGATCATATCTAAAAATTCACTTGCGGTTGGCATGCCTGCATCAGTTAAATCCAACAACAATTTACGTCCAATGCGTACGCCATCGTTTAATTGGTATGTATCATCAAGATATGGGTCATTGATCAACCCTTTCCAACCAACTGTTGTACGCGGTTTTTCAAAGTAAACACGCATGACCACTTCAAGGTTGCCTTTCAGCTCTTCACGTAATACAGCAAGGCGTTTACCATATTCTAATGCTGCTTCAGTATCATGAATAGAACAAGGACCGATCACGACTAATAAACGGTCATCTTTATCTTCAAGGATATTATGAATAGCGCTACGTGATTCAAATGTCGTTGTACTCGCGGTTTCCGTCGCTGGAAACTTTTCAAGCACAGCAACAGGTGGTAATAATTCTTTTACATTTTTAATTCTTACATCATCAATTTGGTACATAACTACTTCATCCTGTGCATATTATTTCGCAACCAACTGTTTATAATGGTAAAAATAAAATTACAACTAAAACGTTAATCGCTATTTTTATCATTCTTGACTTAACTTATCCTTACAAAATGAGAACTTCAATCATTAATTACGGAAATCTATGAATTAAATGTGATCTGTTGCACGTAGGCGATCGATCCGAAGTAAAAAATAGCGCTAAATATTTACAAATATGCTTATTAAAAAACAAAAAAGCACACCATAAAAATGATGTGCTCTATTTTCTTCAAAAGAAGAGTGTACCTATAATCGGTACTGTTTAATCCAAGTGTAGGTTATTTACTTACTTGAGATTGATCGCGTTTGTGTTGGAACCAAAAACGCTTTCTGCCGCTTGAACGAGACATAATTTATCCTTTTTATTTTAATTATAATGGTCTGATCCAATCGGTGTTTTGATGATGTGCATACACAATCACCCACCAAATATGGAGACCCTATGATTAAGCCGGGATAAGCAGAATTTATCTTTTTGAGCTGAGGTCGAGGAACACTTATGTGGGTTTGTCGAGGAAAGCTTAGTGAACCGAATACAACATGAGACATTTACGATAAAGCAGATGCTTGAGATGTTTTAATTTTTCACATTCTCTTCAAATTATTTATTGAAGATTATAAATTGATTATCTTGGCTTATTCTTATTACTTTTTATTTCAAACCACTACTATTGGTAAGAAAATTTACTAGTCTTCAAATGAAACAAACGCTGACCGAGGTCAGCGCTTATATATCTTTCAGCTTTGGATTAAACCAATAGCTAAAAAATCAATTATTAAGCAGGAACTACGTTCGCAGCTTGAAGACCTTTTTGGCCTTGCTCTACTTCAAAAGACACTTTTTGGCCTTCAGCAAGAGTTTTGAAACCCTCAGAAGCGATTGCACGGAAATGTACGAATACATCAGCACCACCGTTGTCTTGAGTAATGAAGCCGAAACCTTTTTCTTCGTTAAACCATTTAACGATACCAGTTGTTTTAGACATATTATGTCCCTTATATTTTTATATGCATTACATGCAATTTATGAAAATACCGTAACATTACGGTGCACTTTAAAGCATGTTATTAATTTTGAAGCTAAGGGAAATACAGAGGACAAAAACAGTTACGAAATTTATCTAAGGATTCTACTTTTACTTTGTTGCAATTAATAACTCTTTAGAGCGAGGTAGATAATACCCGATTTAATTCAGATGTACACCCCTTTCGTTAAAAAATTAAAAATAATTCACATTAATTCATTAACAGATTGAAAAACAAACAATTTAAAACTGCATAACCTGTTTATATCTAGTCTATCTACTTACAGATTGTTCTAAAAGAAACGATGTCATTGAAATTGAACTGAAAAATACAATCAACAAAAATTTCACTTAAGTACATGCGTAGGAGAAATCCGTATTCACCATACTACGCTAACTGGATCAACAACCAGTTTTTAACCTGATCCATTTCTTTAACACTTTGGGGATACAAATTTATTACTGAATAAATAGCATCATTGATCCCTTCTTGGTTATACATTTGCCCCTTCATCGCTAACTGTAACGCTTCTAAAGGTGCAGGATCTAAGCTATCAGTAAATATTTGCACATCATCTATATAAGCTTTTTTGATATTGAAGTGCACTTCTACTCCACCCCAAGTAAATCGCTCATCAATACGATGACTAAATTCTGGCGTATTACCAAAATTCCAATGCCAATCTTTCTGCTTGCTATACGTCGCCTCAAAATTAGGTAAATCAGGCATTACATCTGGTGAAATAAATTCAGGTTCGACGGTTTCACCATAATAATCAAAGAAAGCCTGTGATATAGCATCACATAATTTATCATGCGTTAAGGATTCATCTAACTGCTGTAAATTGATCACCCGCGAGCGAACTGAAGTAATCCCTTTGGCTTGCAGTTTTTTAAGATCAGGGTTGAGGTAATTAGCTAAGCGACTCATATCCGCATTCAATAAAATGGTACCGTGATGAAAACCACGATCTAATGTTTCTCGATAAGCAGAGCCAGAAAACTTACGTTCTCCTTCTGGAGTATCTACAACAAGGTCATTACGTCCCGTTGCCTTACCAGCTATTCCTAACTTAGTTAGTGCGTCTAATACGATTTGAGTTGAAGTGGTTTTATCGTAACCAGGCTTACCTGCCATAAAGGTAAAATTACTATTGCCTAAATCATGAAATACCGCACCACCCCCACTCTGACGCCTAGCTAAAGTCACACCATCTTGCTCCATCCGCTGAGTGTTGCATTCTTTCCAAGGATTTTGCGCCCGACCAATCACCACCGTATTATCGTTTTGCCATAAAAATAGAACTTTCTGCGTCGATGACATTGAACGAAAAATAGTATCTTCTACTGCTAGATTAAATAGTGGGTCAGTGGACGTTGAAAATAGTAATCGTATTGATGACATGCAAGCCTACTTAATGGATGATTAAAGTTGATAACAGAAGTGGTAATTTTTATTCATAATCGATTAGTGATGAAGTTATCACTTTTTATCTATCTTTTCACGATTCAAATTTTCCGGGCTCTATTGATTTAATATAGTACCGTGTTTATCTATGCATTAACTTGGAGTTCGTCGTGCCATATCCTTCTGAAATTTTATCCTCTTTTATTGATCAAGGTGTCCATTACCAATCTCACCTATTTACCTTGCCATTAAACTATAAGAATACCGATGGTGAAACGATTCAAATCTATGCTCGTGAACTACGATTATTAGGAAATAAAACCAATGACTTGCCATGGTTAGTTTATTTTCAAGGTGGACCAGGTTTTCCGTCCCCTCGTACCAGCGGTCAATCTGGTTGGTTAAAAGCTGCATTACAACAGTATCGAGTGCTATTACTTGACCAACGCGGTACAGGGCTAAGTACGCCTATTACGCATCAAACTTTGGCAGAAAAAACGCCGCAACAACAATGTGATTATTTAACTCATTTTCGCGCCGACAATATTGTCAACGATGCGGAAGCTATTCGCACTCAATTCAACATAAAAAAATGGGCAATTTTAGGCCAAAGCTTTGGGGGCTTTTGCTCTCTCACCTACCTATCCTTATTTCCTGATAGCTTAACGCGTTCACACATTACTGGAGGCGTTCCCTCCATTACTCAGCATGCCGATACGGTCTATCAAGCTACTTATCAACGAGTGAAACAAAAGAACCAAGCTTTCTTTCAACAATTTCCACAAGCTCAGCCTTTGTGTCAGCGTATTGCCGACCATTTACTCGATAACTATATTACTCTGCCGAATGGACAGCGCTTTACGGTTGAACAATTCCAACTGATAGGCATTAATTTTGGTCGTAGCGACGCAACATTGCCTATGTATTATCTGCTAGAACGCGCCTTTATTGAAGTAAATGGAAAACTAGATCTAAGTTACGAGTTCTTAAATGCTATGTTGGCTGAACAGGCTTATCAAACCAACCCTATTTATGCGATTTTACACGAATCAATTTACTGTCAGCCTTTTGCCAAAAACACTAACAATGACACAGCCTCACTTTGGTCTGCGCATCGAGTACGTCAACAATATCCAGAATTCAATTATCAAAAAGGACAACCATTCTTATTTACAGGAGAAATGGTATTTCCATGGATGTTTGAGCAAATGGAATGCTTGAAGCCACTCCAGCAAGCGGCGCAATTAATAGCAGAAAAGTCGGATTGGCCAACGCTTTATAATCCAGAAGTATTATCGCTGAATAAAGTGCCTATTGCTTGTGCAGTGTATGTAGACGACATGTATGTTGAGTTTGATTACTCACGTGACACATTAGGTAAAATACCCTACAGCAAAGCATGGATGACCAATGAATATGAGCATAATGGCATCGGCGTTGATGGGGAGCGTATATTCAACCAACTTGATAGCATGTTGAACGATTTAAGCCAGCTGCCTATTTATAAATAAGCAATTAGCTTATAAATGAGTAACTAGCGCTTGAGATCACACTTTAATTAAATGGTTACAATAATCCAGTAAATGCATTTTATTTACAATTACACACACTTTTTGTGAGTGCTATGATTTTTCTCATAATTACATTAAGACGAGAAATATCATGCACTCACTTATCAATAAAGACCTAGTTTGCTTGGATTTAAAGTCCAATAACAAGCAAGATTTACTCAATGAAATGGCTGAAATTCTGAAAGAGAATCAGTGTATTTCAAATAAAGATGACTATTTAAAAGACGTGTGGGCGAGAGAAAAATTGGGCTCGACAGGTTTTGAAGATGGCATTGCAATACCACATGCAAAAAGTGCATCTGTTATCAAGCCAGCTTTTGCCGTCGGTATTCACCGCACTGGAATTGAGTATGGTGCAGACGATGGTGAGTTATCGAATATTTTCTTCATGCTTGCCTCGCCAGCCGGTGGTGATAATCACCATATTGAAGCATTAGCACAAATTTCCAGTAAAATAATAGAAGATGGGTTCTTAGATTCACTTAGATCGGCCACTAGCCGTGACGAAGTAGTAAAATTATTAATTGGTGAAGAAGACAACAAACCTTCCATCTCCAGTCTAGCAAAGCAAACTCAAATGAACTTATCCGAGAAAGAACAACCCTCTGCATGGAAAGCCACTCTCTCTCGTATGAAGCAGCATCTATTGTTCGGCACATCACATATGATCCCATTTATTGTGGCTGGTGGTGTATTGCTTTCCCTTTCGGTCATGATTTCCGGTAAAGGCGCAGTACCTGAAAGCGGTATATTAAAAGATATTGCGACCATGGGCATTGCCGGTTTGACACTATTTACAGCTGTGCTCGGTGGCTACATTGCCTATTCTATTGCTGATAAACCGGGGCTTGCGCCTGGCATGATTGGCTCTTGGATTGCAGTGCAACAGTATAATACTGGTTTCCTAGGTGCGATTGTTGTTGGATTCTTAGCAGGCTTTATTGTCTTACAGCTTAAGCGAATTAAATTCCCAGACAGCATGGCTTCACTTGGCTCCATCTTCATTTATCCTCTCATCGGCACATTAATCACATGTAGTATTGTTATGTGGGTTATTGGTGAACCTATTGCCGGAATGATGGCAGCCATGAACCATTGGTTAGCAAGCATGGCGGGCAGTGGCAAAGTGATGCTTGGCGCAATATTAGGTGGTATGACAGCCTTTGATATGGGCGGTCCTATCAACAAAGTAGCAACTCTATTTGCTCAAACACAAGTAGATTCTCAACCTTGGTTAATGGGTGGCGTTGGCATTGCGATTTGTGTTCCACCACTTGGAATGGCGTTAGCAACTTTCCTTTCTCCAAAACGCTATAAAAGAGAAGAACGTGAAGCAGGTAAAGCCGCAGCCATTATGGGAATGATTGGTATAACGGAAGGAGCCATCCCTTTTGCTGCTGCCGATCCTATCCGCGTAATTCCCGCTATCGTCGTTGGTGGTATGGTTGGTAACATCGTAGGTTTTATGATGAACGTAATTAACCACGCGCCTTGGGGCGGCTGGATTGTTCTTCCTGTTGTTGACGGAAAAATTGGCTATATTATTGGTACTATCGCCGGTGCTATTACAACGGCAGTTATCGTTAACTTCTTGAAAAAACCAGTCACCGAAGATGATTCTACAGAGGTGGATACTTCTCCTGTTGAGTCTATTTCAGAAGAAGGCATCGCCCAAGTTCTCGCAATTACCGCTTGTCCATCTGGTGTAGCTCACACCTTTTTAGCCGCTAGAAGCCTAGAAAAAGCAGCAGCGAAGATGGGCGTAAAAATAAAAGTAGAGACCCAAGGCGCTAACGGTATAGTAAATCGTATAACACCAAAAGATATTGCTAATGCTGAATTCGTAATATTTGCTCATGATGTCGCTATCAAGGATCCTCAGCGCTTTACCGGAATGAATATTGTTGACACTCATACCAAACACGCAATGAACGCACCAGAAGAATTAATACGTTCTAAATTGACCGAGACATCAGGCTCTCCATTACCTATTTAAACGTAATTCATTGATTTAAAGATAAAACCCAGAAATTATTCAATTAAATCAATTTCTGGGTTTTATCTTAGTTTCATATTAAAATTGAACCTACTCCTAATTTACACTGTAAACTACTTACCATCAAGGTTGTGACAGCGTCACAATTTTTAAGTATTATTTCTTATCGTCTCGTTCGAAAAATTTCACTCTTCACCACTTTCAATATCCTCTATACTCCAAAGAGAACTCAATTAAATTGGGTTTAATCATTTGTTATTTCAGAATAAAGAGCAAAATATGTCGGACACTATTCGTATTCGCGCACTAGAAAAAGATGACCTTCGATTCATCCACAGTTTAAATAATAATCGCAGCGTCATGTCGTATTGGTTTGAAGAACCTTATGAATCCTTCATGGAGCTTGAAAGCCTTTATACAAAGCATATTCATGATTTAAATGAGCGACGCTTCATTGTAGAAAATGGTGACAAAGAACATGTTGGTCTAGTTGAATTAGTTGAAATTAACTACATTCATAGAACCGCAGAATTTCAGATTATTATTGCACCTCACTTTCAAGGTAGACGTTATGCTCGTTCTATTATCGACCGTGCGGTTAACTATGCGTTTAAAATTCTAAACATCAATAAATTGTATCTGCAAGTTTCTGATGAAAATGAAAAAGCCGTCTATCTATATGAGAGCTTTGGTTTTAAACGTGAAGGACTGTTAATTGAAGAGTTCTTTATGAATGGTCAATACAGAAATGCAATTCGAATGTATATGCTACAACGCGATTATATAGGTCAGCAAGATAAGCCAAGCGCAATAAATGCCATCGAATAACACTACAGACTAAATTTAACACAAAGGCACAATATCCCTAATTTTTGTAAACAGGTATATTGTGCCGTCGTCTCTATTAATCGATTTATCTCATCTAAGCGCTTTATTTCATACCTTCACTCATCGCTTCGACTAATTTATTGTCTGCCGTATCACCCGTGAGCTCCCAAGCAAAAATACCCGCTAAACCTTTTTCCTCCACCCATTGAGTTTTGGCTTTAATCGAACGCTCATCATCAAAAGAAATGAATACTTTTTTATCTGGATTCCACAAAAATGGGGCTTCTGATTGTGCATCATAACCATATTGATAACCTTGTTTTTTACCGTAATTTTCCATGAGATCCCAATACATAAAATAGCCCGGTTCACCGGTACCAAAGCTTGCACCTTTGTCTGACGTTAAATCTCCCATAGGTAATTTACCATCAAAATCTTTCGTACCTTCCCAGCCTCGTCCATAAAAAGCAGCCCCCATTACCAATTTATCCGCAGGGATACCGAGTTTTAACATTTGCTCAAGAAAAACATCTGCGCCCATTCCCCACCAACTACGGTCAGTCGCATGTAAATTGGTCAAGTGTCCCGTTTGCTGCCCCCAACCGCCTAAGAAATCATATGTCATTGCAAACATGTTACTCAAATACGGCGCAGCTGACTTCCAATCTATTTGTGATGCTTTAGGGCCAACTCCAACCGCAGAAGACAACTCATACTTTCGGTTAGTTCGCTCTTGTAATTGATCTAAATCATGACGAATCGTTTTGACTAAATAAGTAAATGCTTCTTTTTCTTGTACTTTTTGTTCATCGGTTAACTTGCCTTTTTCATCCCAAGGCGAAGTAGTTAGGCCACCGCCACCAGGATATTCCCAATCCAAATCAATGCCACCAAAAAAGTCATATTTCGCAATAAGCTCTACCGCCGTTTTGGCGAAATGGTCCATTGATTTTTTATCTTTGGCCATTGCATGGAATGGTTCCGACATTGTCCATCCACCAAATGATGGCAAAATAGTGATGCTAGGGTGATCTTTTTTCAATTGGGCAAGTTGCGCAAAGTGTCCTTTATAATTCACATCGACATCGACTTTGCCAAAATCGACTTCTAACGCCGCTTTCTGATCGATAATAATCGCGGTATAAGGATCTTTCCCCTTACATTGTTGTTCGACTTGTTTGATTACTTTTTCCCCTGCACCAGTATGAGGTCCACACATAGATAAAAAAGCATAAATAATATGAGTGAGTTTATCCGCGGGGATATCTTTGACGGTATAAGGATGTTGCTTATTCTCAT
The DNA here is from genome assembly GCF_014694375.1 of Vibrio sp. S17_S38. GTDB lineage: Bacteria > Pseudomonadota > Gammaproteobacteria > Enterobacterales > Vibrionaceae > Vibrio. The sequence continues at coordinate 49,856 of NZ_JAAUWW010000016.1, read as the reverse complement.
ATTGCCAATCAGCAAAATATCCAGCAACAATTGGTTTAGATAATCTAGGTTTTGGATCATCATTCGCTGATGACGAATACGACACTAGACTCGATAGAAATAAAGCAACCGTGGATGCTTTTATCTTATTTTGATTATTCATAACCTTCTCCCATAAAGAGCAACATGACTCACTTTAATGAAAGTAACCAAATAAACTGACTTATCAAGTGACGACTCTGAAGATTACGAGTTAATGCCCAATTTGTTTAAGTGAGATAGGAAGATTCATTACTCTTTGCATAAATCCGAAATATGCCTCGCAAAAAATATTTACGGTAAATAAAACCCTCAAAGAAATTCCACATTTCTTTATGTTTTTTATTTTCAGTTTTACGCTTTTTTATGCCAACGATTACGCAAGCGGTTGCTAAAAAAAAAGTGAGACCTAGTGGCACTTTTCTAAATTTATATTTGACTTCTTTGCTCGTTATTTCGATGATGAAGCCAGTAAAGGTAAGGCATTAAGACCAGAATAAAGAATATCACCACTTATCTTTTTCTCACTATGGTTCATTCACTTTTAAAGGTCCTAAAATGAGTAGCAAATTAAAACAACTTCGCTCGCTAACCACCGTTGTTGCCGATACTGGCGACATTGAAGCTATTGCTAAATATCAACCAGAAGATGCCACAACAAATCCTTCTTTGATTTTAAAAGCCGCTCAAATAGAAGACTACGCACCTTTAATCGACCAATCTATTGCTTATGCAAAAACCCAAAGCCAAGACAAAGCTCAACAAGTGCAAGACACGTGCGATATGTTGGCCGTAACAATTGGTAAAGAAATTCTAAACGTAGTACCTGGTCGTATTTCAACCGAAGTCGATGCTCGTCTTTCGTACGATACAGAAAGCAGCGTAAAAAAAGCGCGTCAGCTGATCAAAATGTATAACGATGCTGGAATTTCAAATGACCGTATTTTGATCAAACTAGCTTCAACATGGGAAGGTATTCGCGCCGCTGAAATTTTAGAAAGCGAAGGTATTAATTGTAACCTCACCCTACTATTCTCTTTTGCTCAAGCTCGTGCTTGTGCTGAAGCTGGCGTTTTCCTGATTTCACCATTCGTGGGTCGAATCATGGATTGGCATAAAGCGAAAGAAGGTCGTGACTTTGATGCATCGGAAGATCCTGGCGTGAAATCAGTGACCAGCATCTACAACTATTACAAACAACATGGTTACAATACTGTGGTAATGGGTGCGAGCTTCCGTAACGTCGGTGAAATCTTAGAGCTTGCAGGTTGTGACCGATTAACTATTAGTCCGCAGCTTTTACAAGAGTTAGAAGATAGCCAAGGTGAAGTCATTCAAAAACTAATTGCAGATCAAGACGTTCAACCACAGCCTGAAAAAATGACTCACGCTGAATTCTTGTGGGAGCATAACCAAGATCCAATGGCAGTAGAAAAATTAGCGGAAGGTATCCGTGCATTCGCCGTTGATCAAGGTAAATTGGAAGCCATGATCGAAGCGAAATTATAAGCACTGCAAAGCCTTATATTACAAATACAAAAAAGGTCACTTCTAAAGTGACCTTTTCTCATTTCATGTATTCGTAAACGACAGTTTTAATCACGCTGCTAGCAATAATAATTACACAACAAACAATACTTACACTGCCAACAATGCTTACGCAGCGAAAATCACTATCGCTTCAAATTTGAAAACGACTTTATTCGCCGTCTTGATATTCGTGAGTATCCGTTGGACGCAATTGCAACTGGACTCCCATTAAGAAGTTACGCAAAATTTGATCTTTACATTCACGATAATGTTTATTATCTGGCTTACGGAAAAACGCACTGAGTTCATGTTTGCTTAAACGAAAGTCTGCTGCTTCCAGTGCTTCAATGATATCTTCGGCTTTCATATTAAGTGCAATGCGCAACTTCATAAATACCATGTTATTGGTTAAACGATTTTCGGGCACTGGTTGCTCACCTTCACGCTTACCTCGTTTAGTATTAATCAAACCATTGAGAAAGATGGCCAATTCCGTATCGCTGCATTTTACAAATTCGCTATCGTCTTCTTTTTTTAGCCAATTGATCACCTGTTGTCTGGTAACACTCAAATCGGCAGCGTTAAATATATCCACCATGTTGGTGTCTTTAAAGTCAAAAGTGTAGCGAATGCGGCGTAAGATATCGTTATTGGTCAAAATAATTCCTAGTGTTAGGTGTGATTGTAATTTAGCGAAAATCATCTTTTATTCAAGCTTAAAAATGAAAAGCTCGCCACTTTAACAGAGTTAATAACGATTAAGTACAACTAACCTGAACTATAGATAATGATATGCCAAGCTTACTTGAGGATCGAAATAATTTAGCCATCAATAGATATATCGTAAGAATGTCTTGGTCTATTGCTAAACCTTTGAGACAATCTACGTCAACACCTTATATCAAACGGTTTATTATGAAAATTTTAGTTCGAAATCTTGCCCGTACCATGACTGAACACGAAATCCGCACCTTATTCTCTGAGCATGGTTCTGTTGGTGCATGTAACCTTGTTTTAGATACCGAAACAGGCCAATCAAAAGGTTTCGCTTTTGTCGAAATGCCAAATGAAGATGAAGCCAAAAAAGCAATTGAGAGTTTAAACCAAGCATTAGTGGCAAAAAGCAAAATTCGAGTAAAAAAAGCTGACGTTTAATTCTAGTCATAAATAAGACATTTAAAACCAGCCTATCGTGATAATGTGGCTGGTTTTTTACTCTGCAATTTTATCCCTCTGCCGCCAAGGAACTTGAGATGGACCAACAATTCGTTAGTATAAAACTAAAATTTGGGATCTTCTTTTTACCACTCATCTTTGTTTGGTTCGTTTTTAAACCTGTCTACCCTATTTTCACCAAAGTGATCAGTTTTTCATGGCTCTGTTTTCTTTATACCGTTTCATATACCACTCCGACCGATAGTGCAGCCGGTGAAATGGGTGTAATGGGAGGCGTGCTTACACTTTGTTTCGTCCCATTTTTGATCTCTTTATTGGTCAATAAACGCAGTATTAAGAAAGCTTCAAAATAATCAGCATTACTATTTCCCAATAGCTCAGGATTAGAGTCTGGGCTATTACGCTTCCATTAATTCCCCCATAACCGCTTCCATTGAAAGCTCTTCATTCTTATAAGCCGGTTGCAGTAATTGTTTGCGTAAGGTTACCACTTCACCAATGATGATTAGAGCGGGGCTTAAACCTTTAAGATCATTGGCAAGCCTGACAAGATCTGAAATTTGACTCACATGAACTTGCTGATTTTCACTGCATCCGTTGCCTATAATGGCTAATGGAAAATCTGCATTTAGCCCTTCGCTCATTAACCCTTGTTGAATATTTAAAGCTTGCTCTAATCCCATATAAAAAACTAACGTTTGCCCACTAGACACCAAACCTGCCCATGATGAGAATGCGCCACTAGTCACATGCCCAGTCACAAGGGTTACGCTACGAGAAATATTCCGATGCGTAAGTGGTATTTTAGCCGTTGCAGCACATCCAATCGCCGCCGTAATACCTGGGATCACATCATATTCAATATTCTCTGCAACTAAGGCTAAAGCTTCTTCACCACCTCGGCCAAAAATAAAAGGGTCTCCTCCTTTTAAGCGTACGACTTGTTTTCCTTGTTTCGCCTGCTCTATTAATATTTGATTAATCTGATCTTGCTTTAAACTCGGTTGACCACAACGTTTTCCAACATAAATCTGCTGACAATCATCTGGGATCAAATTTAAAATATCTTGTCCAACTAAACGGTCAAAAACGACAACATCGGCCTGTTCGATTGCTTTATAAGCTTTTACTGTTAGTAATTCAGGGTCATTAGGGCCGGCGCCCACAAGAAGTACACGGCCATATTGTCTTTTTAGACGGCAATGAATATCACCCGTTATCGTTTTTATTCTATTTATTTTACTTATGGCATCTAATGCTGAGCAATCCATTATCATAATTTATCCTTACTATTCAGTTTATTACATCAGCCTCACACTAACCTTTACAACAATTTTGTGAGTAGCAGTTATTGAACCGCCGTATTACTTCACTGTCATCACATCTATCGTTTTAGATTTCAAATAACGATTCACTTCTGGCAAACATGAACCGCAATTGGTGCCACACTTCAAGGCACTTTGTAAATCACTCAATGATACTGAGGGGCGAGTTTCTAATACTTGTAGAATATCCAGTTCAGTCACTCTAAAGCAGCTACAAATCAACGTAGACTGCTGATCTTGAGAAGACGACAGTGCACTCAGTACTTGGGTTAATTTTAACTTTTGATTGATTAATGGAATGAGAGATTCTGACGATAAGGCCACAGGCTGATCACTAATTGAAACGACGCAAACTATAGTATCGTTAACGAGGGCGACCATGCCCCAACCCTTTTCATGATCTAAGCTTAAAAACTTACATCGAGGATGCTCTTTTTTTATCTGTGCTTGAATTTCGAGCTTAGTAATAGTGGCTCGATGGGCAAATCGCCATATACCTTTTTGATAACTGGATGTAATGGCTTTGTCTTGATAATTAACATGCTGTAGGCTGAGGTAATCCCAACGATTGAGAGTCAAATTAATGCCCACAGATATACCGTAACTAGCAACCTCCATCGCGGTAATATCCACAATTTGGGATTTAAACGCTGGCTGACCCGAATGCGGATCGACAATTCTTTGCATGGCCGCATTCACTTGACTGGTTTTACCGTATTCTCCAGCCCAATGCATCGACATGAAAACTTGTGAATGCGTTAAGTTATCGTCAATAGACAGCTTAGCGGTGACACTTTTTTTATTATCATTTCCGCCTTGATGAACGCAAACCAGATACCCAATTTTTAACTTAGCTTGCTCGGCATCAAGGCTATTCATATATATCGTCGGCTCAACTTCTGTTGCCGATAAATGAGCAATATGTCCTGTGCGAGTCATGGTGTGCCATTGATCACGTTGACGACCAGTATTTAACCAATAGCGCCCCTTATCCAAAGCACGATGAAAATTTGGCTTGGTTAATACAAAATTGGCTTTTCCTGAATCGGTCGGAAAAGCAATGCCCTCATTAGATTTATTACGGAATACATCAGTTTTATGACGTAATACATCAATATTTTTTGGATCATTTTTATTTGATTCTGATTTCAGGGTGATAATTTTAGGAAGAGGCCAGCGCTGGGGTAACCAAGATTGGTATTCAGGATCGGTTAAGGTTGATAGTGCAGAAATATCAAGTTGTAACGGTGTATGTTGATTTAAACCAGTCATCGCTGCATATTCACGAAAAACATCTGCTTCGCTGGCAAACTCAAATCCTGAATCAACCTCCATTAACTCGCATATTTTTTTACCTACTTCAGTAACCATCCACCAATCAGGCTTGGCTTCACCGGGAGGTTGAATAAACTGCCGTTGACGAGTTAAGCAACGCTCTGAGTTTGTTACCATACCTTGCTTTTCACCCCAACCTGCTGCAGGAAGAAGGATATCCGCATACTGAGCAATATCCGCATTCGCAGTAATATCGGACACAACTACACATTCACACTTTTCTAATGCTCGGCGTATTTTGTCACTATCCGGTAATGACACCACGGGATTAGTAGCCATTATCCAAATAAAACGAACCTTGCCTTGCTCAATTGCATCAAATAAATCGACCGATTTCAACCCTGCTTTTTTAGCTATGTTTGGCGCTTGCCAGAATGCTTCAACTTGTTTAATTGATTCATCGTCAAACCCACGGTGAATGGCTAACTGATTCGCTAAACCTCCCACTTCTCGTCCACCCATCGCATTAGGTTGCCCTGTGATAGAAAAAGGACCACAGCCTGCTTTGCCTATTTTTCCTGTTAACAAGTGGGCATTAATAATAGCATTCGCTTTATCTGTACCCGATTCAGACTGATTAACGCCTTGGCAAAATAAAGTCACGGCTGTCGGTGTCGCCGCAAACCATTGGTAAAAAGACGCTAAAATGTTCAAATCAATATTTAAGGATTGGCTAACGTGGCGGAGTTGGTATTGTTCCGACTTCACTTCTTCAATAATGTCATCTACACCTTGGGTAAATTGATCAACAAAGGAAAAATCGATGGTTTGATTTTCTGTAGTTTGATTATCCAATAGATAGCGTAATAGCCCGTTAAAGAGCAAAACGTCCCCATCATTAGCCACCGCTAAATGCAAATCAGCTTGCTCTGCGGTAACGGTTTTACGTGGATCGATCACGACTAATTTGAGGTTAGGGTTCGTTTCTCGCGCTTGCTGTATACGACGAAATACAATGGGATGCGTCCAAGCGGTATTAGCCCCCACAATGACAATTAAATCCGTCTTAGATAGATCGTCATAACTGACTGGTACTAAGTCTTCACCAAAAGATCGTACATGAGCGGCCACCGCAGATGACATACATAAGCGAGAGTTGGTATCGATATTACTGCTGCCAATAAATCCTTTCATCAGTTTATTCGCGACATAATAATCTTCAGTGAGCAACTGGCCTGAGACATACATTCCAATCGATTCAGGACCGCTTTCTTGAGCAATACGATGCATAGTCGAGCTGATCATTTCGATCGTATGCTCCCAACTCGCTTGTTCACCATGAACACGAGGATACAGTAAACGTGAAGGCATATTTAAGCTCTCAGCTAATGCTGAACCTTTAACACACAATGCACCTTGATTGGCTGGATGATTTCTATCACCCACAATAGCGCCATCCTTTTGAATACTGACACCACAGCCAACGCCACAATAGGGACACGCTGATTGAATGCATTGCTTTGTCATCGACTATTCCTCTTCTTTATTCTTCTAATCTGGTGGTTCTTTTAAAAACAAAAACGCCTCTTTACATTTAGCTCATTGGCGAATGAGTCAAATGTAAAGAGGCGTCTTTGCCTGGTGCGAATCAGATTTTATGAATAATGAAACCATTCATATGCATATATAAAGCGAATATCATGCCAAGTTATTTCCGGCGTAACCCTTTGATCTCCCGTAAAATAAAAAGTGCAAACTGGAATTTACTCCAGTTTGCACTTATTTAGGTCACCAATATGTATCATTGCCCTTTTTAAGAAATATGGTCCACTTTAAAAACATCATGGGCAAATAAACTATTCACCAAATCAGCAGAAGAAGAACCAGACCCTAAATCAGCGGCACTGACATTATCTATTACAATATTCTGACTTAAACTGCCATCTTCCGAGGTCACTTTTAGATTGATCTTACCATCGACGTCTGAAGCTTGTAGGTGGCTAAGCATTTCATCCATTTGAATTCCTACATGACCATCAGAGTCACTAAAGAGATCCCGAATATCAATCTTATCAATGCCAATTTCAAAATCTTTAATCACATCGGTACTGGCTACTGCGGTAAGATCGCCTTTATGCCAAGTGAATGTATCTTCGACACCGTCACCCAATACACCATTAAGAGCATTACGTTCACCGCCCCACAATTCATCATTGCCTTGGCCGCCAGTTAAAATATCCGAACCTAAACCTCCAACAAGAATATCGTCTCCAGCCCCACCAATAAGAATGTCATTACCATCGCTACCCAGCAATAATGAATCTTTATCACCATCCACCACCATCGAAACTTGTGAAGAATCATGCGCCTCTAACGTGGTTTGGCTGCTTGGTTGAATATCAACGTCAACAGTAACGGATTGAGAAGTAACCGAAGTACCATCATCACTATCATTGTTGTCGGTTACTGTAACTACATTAAAGGAATGCTCGCCTTCAGACATATCTTCAATATATGCATTATCCAAGTCTTGTGATGATATCATCCAAGTTCCATCATCTTGCTGTTCGCCAAGTTGCTCTCCATACGAATTCACAATTTTGCCTGAATCTAGGTTTTGTACTTCGACATGCGTATTTTCAGCAGCTTGAACATGCTCACCGAGCAAACCAAGTAATGGAATAAGCGCTAATTGTGAAGCCGTGACCGACATAGTAGGAATTAATGGCTTAAGTGCCACACTTGACATCATTCTGGAGAATGGAGCATCCGAAACTGCCACTTGGATTTGATCCACATCCGTCAACGCACCACCGGAACCTGTATTTCCCATATCATCAGTGGTCATGGTAATAGTCGCCTCACCACTCGTCGCCGGTTGATAATTTATTCCGCCATTTAATAGATCATTAATCGCATCTAATGAACCTGTCAGTGTTAACTTTCCATTATTATCTTCAATTGTGACACTTCCCGAATAGCCATCAGGTATAGATAAACTACCATTGCCATTCGGATCAAGCGTCACTTTCATTTGGCTGCCATCGGTATCATCTGCGTCCACATCAGAAATGGATAATCCAGTAATGAGAATAGGCGTTCCTTCAACAGCATTGATAACAGCAGGGTTATTCTCATCAATAATTATGCCGTTATAACTATTTTCAGGTGCATCATTCACCGCGCTCACATTTACATCGATACTGGTTATAACAGCAAGATCATCACCAGCTACCACACCATTATCAACCGAACGAATATCCACACCTAATTGACCATCCCAATTGGTACTGTTTGCATCACCCGGATTAAAAATCAAGCTATCTAATGTTCCAGATTCTGTCGTGATCGTCCCGCTATTACCACTCCGAATATGGCCGTCGAGGATTTAAACCAGTTAGCGGAAAAAATCCTTAATCTCGCGACGGAGTTACAACCTGATCCATTTGGCGTAACACCCGATCAAGCTATGGTGGGTATCGTTTCCATTCAACAAAGTGATAACACTGACCAGCTGTTACATAAAGCCCGCATTGCCATTCAAGAGGCCCGTATAACGTCTGAGGGAACTATTGCTTTATTTGACCAAGATGCAAATCCTGAAGTAGAAATTAGGACGCAAAAACAATGGCAAAAGCTCATCAAACATGCAGTCGCAAACAGGCAAATAGGGTTAGATACACAAAAAGCCATCGATAATACCTACCGTACAATACACAATGAAATATTCCCTTACATCCAACAAGACGAGAGACAATTATTAACCAAACAATTTATCAACGCTATTTCATATGAGCCGGAAGGTTTACTGCTTGATATGCACGTTCTTGAACTTGTCTTTGCTCAACTTAATGCTGAACTTACACTTCAACCCGTTGCCGTGAATATCACGATCAATAGTATTAATAGTGCTAATTTCTTGCGTTGGTTACACAATAAACTGCACAGCCATCCCCATCTATCAGAACACCTTATTTTTGAGATCCCAGAAAGTGCTTTCATTCGACACCATGAAAATGCTCGTCAATTCTGCGATATTATCCACCAATATAATTATCATTTTGGAATCGATAATTTTGGTAATAATTTTAGCGCGATCGGGTATTTGAATGAATTTAAACCAAGTTATGTCAAATTAGACTTTGCTTATACTGTAAAAATTGAAAATCAAAATAAAGCCGATGTACTAAATGCTATTTTACAGATAGCAAATAACCTTGAGATTAAAACTATCGCAACAAAAATTGAAACACCTGAACAAATAGAACAGCTCACCAAATTTCATTTGCATGGCTATCAGGGTTTAGTTACCGATAAAATTCTAAATAAGGATAATTTGTGAAAGATCCCTTATTACAATCATTGATTTACATTAGTCGATTTTATGGCCAAACCAATTCATCTCATGCCCTAGTTTCTGACTTACCTCTTTCTAACGGGCTATTGACGCCTTATTTATTACCTCGTGCTGCTGAAAAGGCAGGGTTGCAAGCCAAGCTAACGAATATGAAATTAACGGAGATTTCTCCTCTATTATTTCCCGTTATTACTATGCTTGAAGGTGGTGATACTTGTGTCGTACTTGGAATTGATAAAGAAAAACAAGAAGCTGAAATTGTTCTTTCTCAATCAGAAGGTATTGAGCAATGGATCACGCTGGAAGAACTCAATAGCCAATATACTGGACAATTATTTCTAATCAAAAAACGCTTTCGTTATGATGAGCGCTCCCCTGAAATATTAAAAACTCGTGAAGGTCATTGGTTTTGGAGTACCTTATGGGAATCGCGGAAAATTTATCGTGATGTTTTTCTCGCTTCTATCCTCATAAATATTTTTGCGATTGCCACCCCGCTCTTTACACGCTTAGTTTACGATAAAATTGTGCCTAATTTGGCCTTTAATTCTTTATGGGTGCTTTCCATCGGTATCACGATTATCTTTAGTTTCGATTTAGTGCTTAAACTAATGAGAAGCTACTTCATTGATATTGCTGGTAAAAAATCAGACATACTTATCTCGGCTAAAATATTCAGCCATGTAATGGGGATTCGTTTAGAGTCGAAACCTCCTTCTGTCGGCGCTTTTGCAAGGCATATGCAAGAATTTGAATCTATCCGCGAATTTTTCACATCAGCGACAGTCGGTGCATTAATTGATCTTCCTTTCGCTTTAGTATTCTTATTTGTTATCTATTTAATCGCTGGACCTATCGCCCTGATCCCACTAGCTGCCGTATTGATCCTCGTCATTTATAGTTTACTAATTCAAAGGCCTCTAAGAAGAAGTATTGAAGAAGGTTCTCGTCTTTCTTCACAAAAGCACGCTAACTTAATTGAGAGTTTAAGTGGATTAGAAACCGTTAAGATATTTGGCGCTCAAAACCAATTTCAATATAAATGGGAAGAAGCCGTTGCTCACATGTCTAATTGGAGTCTAAAAACTCGCCGCTTAACCGATTCGGTTCAAAATACCGCAGGCTTTCTACAACAATTTGTATCTGTCGCCATGATCATTGGTGGGGTCTATCTAATTGCCGATGGGCAACTCACTATGGGCGGATTAATTGCTGCCACCATGTTAAGTGGCCGCGCTGTTGGTCCATTAGTACAACTATCGCTTTTATCAACACGTTATAACCAAGCCAAATCCGCGATGACCACTATTGAACAATTAATGGCGATGCCAATAGAACAAGAAGAAGGTAAACGCTACATCCATCGCCCATTATTACAAGGCAAGATCGAGTTTGAGAATGTGAGTTTCAGCTATCCAAACACAAAAAGCTTAGCGATTAATAATGTTAGCTTCACCATTAATCCGGGTGAAAAAGTCGCTATTATTGGACGTATAGGCTCAGGAAAAAGTACTTTAGAACGTTTAATTATGGGATTGTACAAAGCCACTCAAGGCTCAGTTAAATTAGATAATACCGATGTTAATCAGCTACATCATACTGATGTACGTCATAATATTGGCTGCGTTTCGCAGGAATGCACGTTATTTTTTGGATCGATACGAGATAACATTATCTTAGGAAAACCACAAACCAACGATCAGGATGTTCTTTCTGCGGCTGAACGCGCTGGAGTCACTAATTTCACTCAGCAAGATGAAGCAGGGCTCGACAGACAAGTCGGAGAAGGTGGCGCGGCATTATCAGGTGGACAACGCCAAGCGATCACGATTGCACGTGCATGGTTAAGTAACCCACCCATTCTATTGATGGATGAACCCACCAGTAGTATGGATAACCGTTCAGAATTATTCATAAAGCGTGAGTTAAATCAATTAGAGGACAAACAAACACTGGTTCTCATTACCCACAAAACCAACATGCTAGATATTGTCGATCGTTTAATTGTGATGGAAAAGGGACAAATCGTAGCGGACGGTCCAAAGGATAAGGTCTTAAAGTCTTTACGTGAAGGCAAAGCTGCTATGCCGAATGTATCGCAGGAAAATGCATCACAAGCAAATCCATTACAAGCAAATGTAGCAAAGCAGAATGAACCAAAAGAAACAATAGTTAAGCTCAACACAGTTAAATCAGAAATCATAAGCCAATTAAAATCAAGTGACTCATAATTAATAACTTATGATCACTAAGATCTATCTCACCTTAAGCTTTAGAATATTTAGGGTGAGATAATTTAATTATCTAGAATGCAGGCTAATTAGCCGTGACTATCAATAAAATAAACGATACCGGGTATATAACTAGAATATCAACGGCTAAAGCAACGGGTGTGAACATGACTTTTTGAGCAACATCCGTTGCAGAGTCATCTACTCCAACAATGACATAATAAGGTTCTTTAAATTGTGTTGCTTTAGGGGTGTCAATTTTCAAATATCGGGTGCCATAAAGCGTTTGTTTATACTGCAGAATATTTTTCTCTCGCGTCATTTTAAAGCCTAAAGACTTCAGCTGATCCTTCTGTTTTAGGGTAAGCTTTTCCAGATTGACGTATAGAGTGATTTCACCAAAAATATGGTTATCCGTATTCAATTGAAAGTGATTAAACAACAGTGAGAATTCGATTGTTCGACTCAATTTGAAGATCGTTTTAGTTTTTGCTTCCAGATTAAATAAATAGCTGTATTGACCACCCGATGCAATCACTTCATTTTTATGTTCAACTAAATAGAAGCCCATCAGCTCTTCATAATAATCATCTTTCTGATCCCAAACGATTGAAGTCATACAGCCCGATAATAAAGAAATAAATGGCAGCCAAAATAGTCTCATGAACAGAACCTGTTGTTCGTATTTGATCTAAACTCTATGGAATTTATGCTGATGACTCAATTGAAGAGATATACACTGCGAGGCAAGAAACAATTGGTTAGTTCTGATTGAAATATCAATTCCACATGGATGCGATGAACCATACAAAAATGCCACCGATAGAAATCGGTGGCATTTGTTATTTATTACTATTTGTTTAAAAGCCTACCCTTTCACCCCACCGGCGGTTAACCCACCGACCAAAAACTTCTGCGCCATTAAGAACACAATGGTAATGGGTAATGCCGAAAGTACCGCCGCCGCTGCAAAATCACCCCATAAGTAGTTTTGTGGGTATAAGTATTGCTGCATGCCTACTGCTAAAGTGTATGAATTCACATCTCGTAGCAGTAATGAAGCAACGGGTACTTCGGTTACCGCAGCAATGAAAGACAAGATAAACACCACCGCAAGAATTGGTACGGATAACGGCAATAATACTAAACGGAAAGCTTGCCATGGAGTTGCACCATCGAGAGCGGCAGCTTCTTCTAACGAATTATCAATCGATTCAAAATAGCCTTTAATCGTCCAAACATGTAGTGCGATGCCGCCCATATAAGCGAACACCACGCCACCGTGCGTATTCAAACCTAAGAATGGAACGTAAGTACCTAAACGATCAAACAAGGCGTATAAAGCGACTAACGCCAGTACGGCTGGGAACATTTGGAAAATCAGCATTGAACGAAGAATTAAGGTTTTGCCTTTAAACTTCATACGAGCAAAAGCATAAGCACAGGTGGTTGATAACGTCACAATCCCAATCGCGGTTAAACCCGCCACTTTTACCGAGTTCCATAACCATAATAGAACGGGAAATGGCGGTTTGGTCACGCTGCCATCGGCGTGTACCACATCAAAGCCAAGTGCCAATTTCCAATGCTCTAATGATGGATTTCTAGGAATAAGATCGCCTGCGGCGTAATTACCTTCACGTAAAGAAATCGCAATCACCATCAACAGAGGAAACATCATCACCGCAAGAAAAACCCACATAGCAACGTGGGTTGCCCACAAACGGTATTTTAATGATTTTGGTTGAACCATCGCCATAGTCAGTACTCCTTATTCTGTTTCTAGCTTGGTGAATTTCATGTTCAGCAGTGACAAACCGCCAACCAATAAGAAGATCAAAGTTGCAATCGCGCCCGCTAAGCCAAAGTCTTGACCACCAGCACCTTCAAAGGCAATGCGATAGGTGTAACTTACCAATAAATCAGTGTGACCAGCAGGAACTGTAGTACCAATCATGTCGGGCGCACCGTTGGTTAATAATTGAATCAATACGAAGTTGTTAAAGTTAAATGCAAAACTGGCAATTAATAGCGGCACCATTGGCTTCACCAATAGTGGCAACGTAATTTTAAAGAAGTTATCGATTGGTCCTGCGCCATCCATTGCTGATGCTTCATACAAATCATCAGGGATCGCTTTTAACATCCCCATTGCCAAGATCATCATGTACGGATAACCGAGCCAAGTATTGACGATAATGATCATAGTTTTAGCGAGTGTTGGGTCGGTAAACCATGCAGGACTTAAACCAAATAAACCTTGTAGTAATTGATTAATCTCACCAAAGCTTTGGTTAAATAGACCTTTAAAGATCAAAATTGAAATGAACGCAGGCACAGCATAAGGAAGGATTAATAACACACGATATAAACCACGTCCTTTTAATGCTTCCCAAGAAACGATTTGCGCCAAAATCACACCAAAGGCAAGCGTTAACGCCACAGTGATTGCTGAGAACAATACCGTCCATACAAAGATTTTAAAGAATGGACCTTGAATACCCGGATCGTTAAAGATACGAGTGAAGTTATCAAAGCCAATATTCACAATAAAGCCGGGAGTCAACGGTTGGCCGATAAATGCGCCATTCGTATCAACCGTTTGGTAGTAACCAATCTTGTAATTCGGTTTTAATACTTCATCGGTTTTATTGTTCACTAAACTCTCACCATCTGCATCAAGCGTATACAGTGATTTCACTTGTGCAAACTTACGCAAACCCGACATTTTAAGATCGGTGCCATCTGGCGTTTCAACTACAAACTCACTTAATACATTACGATGTTGGATCACAGATTTTAGCGGTACTTTTTTGCCTGATAATGAATCTGAAGGTAATAATGCAATGTGCCCTACTGGCTGGTTTTCAGTGGCCTCGGTTAACGACTCTTTCGTTAATGATCGCGGCGCAGAAACTAACCAAGTGTCGCCTTGTTTTAAGGCAATGGAATAAAGGTTGTCGTGTTGACGTAATTCAAATGAATAACTGTCGCCACTTTGAAAAGTTTGATCCATTAATACGCTTTGAGCTCGTTCAAAACTTAACTGATTGGCTCCGCTATAGTTGGTAAACGCCAAACCAATGGTATAAATCAATGGGAAAATGATAAATAAGATCATCCCCGCTACACCAGGATAAATATAGCGATGGGCATAAGTACGTTTACGGGCAAAAACATAGACACCCATAGACGCTAAAATCAAAGTAAGCAACGCAAAAGCGAATTCACCGCGCGAATACATTAAAACGATCGCATAGCCATTGAGCAAAGTGACCGCAAACAACACCGCCATTTTAACCCAATGAGACTTAAGCCATGATTGAGAAACAGACTCTGGAATATGAGAGGGATGAGATGACACAAGATTCGAAGACATAATAGATTCCATTACCATATCGCATGATCTAAACAGAAGTTTTGAAAACACGTCAGCTTTTGAAACTGCATAAGAGATTGAAACATAGCCCAAACTCTAATCAAAGGCATCGATAAACGTTTCGTCTACCGTTACATAAGAAGCAAATAAATAAGTGAGAAAGAAGAAAGAGGCAGCTCTCTTCTTTCTCACACCGCTGGGCTGAATTAACTCACAAAGCGATAAACCAAGACCAGTGGAAAACGAAATATTATTTCGTCATGCGATCAGCAACCGTATCCAGTGCTTCTTTCACCGATTGACGACCATTAACCACATTACCAATTGCCGCTTTTTCCGCATACCAGAATGCCGACATTTCAGAGATATTTGGCATGATTTCACCATTTTGTGCATTACTCATGGTTGCCGCAATACGTGGATCTTTAGCTAATTCAGTCTGATAAGATTTCAATGCTACCGCGCCTAATGGCGTATCGTCATTGATAGCTTTTAAACCTTCTTTGGTCAGCATGTAATTTTCAATAAACTCAACCGCCAAATCTTTGTTTGGTGATGCTGAGCTAATGCCCGCGGTTAACACACCAACAAATGGTTTTGATGGTTTGCCATTAAACATTGGCAATGTCGTCACACCGTACTTAATACCAGCTTTATCAATGTTCGCCCAAGACCAAGGACCATTGATCGTCATGGCGACTTCACCTTTGTTGAAACCAGATTCTGCAATGGTGTAATCCACATCAGGTGAAATCACTTTTTGATCGACTAAGCCTTTCACAAAACTCATCGCATTCACTGCACCCGCGTTATTCACACCCACATCTTTAGGGTTGTAAGCACCATTTTCAAATTTAAACGCGTAACCACCGTCAGCCGCAAGAATTGGCCAAGTAAAGAAAGGTTCTGACAGGTTCCACATGATGGCGTGCTTACCCTCTTTTTGTAGCTTCTTATCAAGAGCAGCAATATCTTCCCAGTTTTTAGGTGGGGTTTTGATTAAGTCTTTGTTGTAAATAAGCGATAATGATTCAACCGCGACAGGATAGCCGATGTATTTACCATTATAAGAAACCGCATCCCATGTGAAATCAGAAAATTTAGACTTGAATTCAGCCGAAGGTTTCACTTCTGCCAATAGTCCTGCTTTCGCATATCCACCAAAGCGATCGTGCGCCCAAAGAACAATATCAGGGCCATCACCGGTTGAAGCCAATTGTGGGAATTTCTCTTCTAATTTATCAGGATGAGAAACCGTCACTTTAATGCCAGTGTCCGCTTCAAATTTTTTGCCCACTTCAGCAAGACCGTTATAGCCTTTATCACCATTAATCCATATGGTCAGTTGACCTTCTTCAATGGCAGCATGAGCACTCACACCACTTAACGCTAAGCTACATAAAATGGCAGTTTTGAGGATTTTTTTCATTTCCATGATCCTTTCTATTGTTCTTATTTGGCGGTTACAACCTGTAGGGTCGGTAACACAATAACGAGTCCTGAGCAGCAAGAGCTATATCCATTAGTTGCAAGATCTATATCCATTCACATTGACTAGACATCTCGGCACGGTTAAATCTTGCAATAATTAGAAATGATGAACATCCTCCTAATCTCTACGCCCCCACGCAGCAAGATAAAAACTGTGATTTAGATTCACAATAATTTGCTAATATACCTTAAAACCAAGCATAAACGTGATCGAACGCATACTGATTATTGAGTATTTACGCCAAAGATGATCTGAATTAAAAAGTGTGATCTATGCACTCCTCCCCCTTTGTCCACCAAAAATTAATCAAGCAAGGAGGAGGCAGCTTTGAAACACTCAAGTAATATAGATCCCATAGCAAATTATTTAAATTAAACGGCAACCTCTCATTATCAACTTGTTGCCAAACCAATAAAAAGAAAAGGAACGGACCAATGACGAGTGTAACGCTGCGAAAAGTATGTAAAGCGTACGGTGACAACCTCATTTCTCAAGATGTCGACTTGGATATTCAAGATGGTGAATTTGTCGTGTTTGTTGGTCCGTCTGGTTGTGGTAAATCGACATTACTACGCTGCATCGCAGGTTTAGAAGACATTACCTCTGGAGAGCTTTTCATTGGTGACAAAAAAATGAACGATGTGCCACCATCTGAGCGTGGCGTAGGCATGGTATTTCAATCTTATGCACTGTATCCGCACTTAAATTTATTCGACAATATGTCTTTTGGTTTAAAACTGGCTAAAGAAGATAAAGCCAAAATCAAATCTCGTGTTGATCACGCCGCTGATATTTTACAACTCGGTCATTTATTAGAACGTCGACCAAAAGCATTATCGGGTGGTCAGCGTCAACGAGTCGCGATTGGCCGTACGTTGGTGGCGCAACCTGAAGTATTCTTGCTAGATGAACCACTCTCTAATCTCGATGCTGCGCTGCGTGTCCAAATGCGTATCGAACTCGCCAAGCTGCACAAGAAACTCGGTTGCACCATGATCTATGTGACTCATGATCAAGTAGAAGCCATGACCATGGCCGATAAAATCGTGGTATTAGATGGCGGCAGTGTGTCACAAGTAGGTAAGCCATTAGAACTTTACCACTACCCAGAAAATCGCTTTGTAGCAGGATTTATTGGTTCGCCAAAAATGAACTTTATCAATGTACAAATCAAAGAAGTCGAAACCAATCGGGTGAAAGTAGAACTCGCGAGCCAAGCCGCTTTTTGGATACAAGTGGATGGTAGTACGGTCAAGCAAGGCGCTCGCATGTCATTAGGCGTACGCCCAGAACATTTACTGCCAGCAAATGAAGGCGATGTCAGTATTAAAGGCAAAGTGCAAGTAGTAGAAAAGTTAGGTAACGAAACGCAAGTCTACTTAAACCTTGATCACGTTGATGCTGATGTCATCTACCGTCAAAACGATACGTTAGATGTAGAGTCTGGAGATGCCTTTGAAATTGGCATTCCGGCTTATCGTTGCCATTTATTTCACAGCGATGGCAGATCATGCCGCCGCTTATATCAAGAACCTGGCGTATAAACTCAACACGATTAAGTTATTTTTCATAGTAATGCCCTTGCCCCATCCCTAACTGGTTTGGGGCTTTTTTTGGGTTACCATCACTTAGGAAATTTAATCAAAATCAGAATATAATGTTAACGGATCGACTGGCATTTCAATTGGTTGCCAACGGTCAGAGAAAGTATATCGGGCATACATCAACATATGATTAGGCTCATAAAAATCAGAGCGTTGGATATCCATTGATAATCCTAAATACCAACGTCGACTCACTCGTTTTTCAACCGCCGCCTGTAATGAATAACCAAATCCACCACCTTTTTCATCTTCCCCCTGAGAGCCATAAAGCGCATCTTCCGCGGTCCAAGAGTTAGATACCGAACCACTGACCAAGTAAGACCATTCATTGCCTAAACGTTGATACCAGTTAATCGGTAATGACATGGAGAAATATTGTTGTGGGCTGTAATAGCCACCGTAACCGTAAGCATACTCACTCAAGTTTTTATCATAGTGCAAATACATGCTGTTCACACCGACACTTAAATGACGATCCGACTCTGCAATCAACTTCCAATAAAGCCCACCGAGCAAGCCCAAACGAGTATTATCTTCAACATTGTTGCCTGTCATTTGATGGAATTGTGCACTAGTCCAAACGCCAACAGGTCCGCCTACATCGTAACTCCCACCGAGTTTCACACCGGTGCTAACGACATTTCCCCAGTGTTTACCTTTATTTGCTAAATCATCCTCAGGTACAACCATACCACCATAAGATAACGTGCTGCTGGTCTCTGGGCGACGAGAGGCGGTGGCTTTCCAACCAAGATCGCCTAAATCCCCAGACAGATTGAGTCCACCAACCCACGTCGTTTGATCAAACCCAATAGGTGTCGTGCCTATATCGGCAGACCAAGTGTTCGCTTTCCAGCCAATACCAAAAGCCACACCATTATTTTTTTGACTAAACGTTGACTCTGAACTGTGCCCTTCACTCTTATCAAAATAATTCAAATCACCAGAATCAAGCATCACCACATCGGTTCGGATCAACAAGTGACCATCGTATTTAGGCATTGGTATGCTGACTTCGATCGGTATTTGAGTGGCGCTATTTTCGCTGTCACGACCACTATAATCGACACCAAACTCGACATAACCATCATTACGATCATGTAATTTATCAATATCAGACTTAACGCTATTGGTTAACCAATTATCATCAGCATTATCGTACAACTGATGCAATGTTTGAGGTTGTGGCCCATGGTTTTGCGCTATTCCATCATCCACTTGTATTTGCGGATTTGCCTGTGCTTGACGATCCGTTTGATCGCTCAAAAGTGCTCGATAAGCTAACGACTCTGACAATGGATATTCTTTGTGTTCCATCGCAATACTCATGCTACTGCGATATTGGTAAGCTTCAAGGTCTGAATATTGCAAGGTACTATGCGTTAATACAAGCGCTTGTTGTGTATGTTCCTGCTCATTTAACACACTCGCCAACTGCACAATTTGAGAGCCCGATAGACTGTCCTTTTCTTTATATAATTGCTGCGCAAGCTGTTCGCTTTGTTGATTTTGACCACTGGTTTGATAGGCGGCAAGTAAACCAAACTGAGCCTCTTTTTGGTAAACGTTAGCTCCTTTTGATATCGGGTAATATAAGCTAATCGCCTCCGAATAATTATGTTGCGTCATCGCATATTGCGCAAACAACATATCTCGTTGTTGAGCATAATCACGCTGTTCACTATCAGATCCTTTTGGCGCTGGCAAAGTAGACTTCCAAATTTCAAAGTCCGAATAATTCTCTAATTCGAGTAACAAACTGCCATACGATAATTGTGTAGAATAATCCCAAGCAATCGACGGTTTTAAACGCTCAGCATCGTCTTTTGCATCTGATTCGAAACCTAAACGATATTCCATTCCAATTAGCCGAATTTGTGCTGCAGGATCGTTGCTATAATCTAACAACATCTGATCCAGCTTAGCTTTCGCTGCACTTCTATCGGTTTCAGCTAACTGGCTTAGAGATGCAAATGCTAAGCCCATTTTTAGACGTATCAGACTATTATCTATCGAAGCATTACGCTTGGATACAGGAACCGCTTCTAATACATCAATAGCTTGAGCCGTTTGTCCATGACGAGATAAATAAAGCGCATAAGAAAATTGGACTTCAGGTGCAGGACTCTTCGACCACTGCGCCATCAATTGATTGGCGCGTTCAGGGTTACCCGTTGTTTGATAAGCATCTGCGATATCAGCTCGACTCCAAGCAGATGTCGGTGGATTTTTCGCGAGTTGATCGAGTTTCAATGTCGCCGCTTTCATGTCACCTGCCGTGATATCTTTTTGGACTCCTGCTAGTAATAGCGTTGTATAGAGATCATCGGTTTTATCTTGCACTACATGTTGTTGCGCAGGCGTTAATGTTTTAGCAAATTGATAAGCGGCTTGATTGCCTTTTTGCTGTACGCGAATATCAATACGACCACGCAACGCCGTTTCATTTAACGGATCTTTGCTAATGGCGGTGACATAATACTTATCCGCTTGTGAATATTGCTTTTGTGGGGAATATTGCTTTTGAGCCAGAGCCAATTCTGCCAAATAGTTATAAGCATACGGATCTTCAGGCTCAATATTAACCGACTCCATATAGGCTTTTTGAGCATTGCTAAACTGCCCTTTCGCTAAAAATGCCTCGCCTTTATCCAAATTTGCCCAATAAGCAGAAGCATGAATTAACGAATCCCATTTATCGGTGAAACGTACATCAGGATCATTGGCTTTAGCTTGAGTGAAGAATTCAACCGCCTTTGCTTGTCGACCGGTTTTCATATACACAAACCCCAAACCCGCTAGAATTTCAGGATCCGTTGGACGCGCTGCATAAGCAGCATTGAGCTTAGGTTCGGCTTTTCGATACTGATCTGCATCCACCAATGCTAAGCCTGCTAGCTTATCCATGTAGGTTGGGTCTTTTCTTAAATCCGTTTCTTTCACTAAGCGTTTTTGAGCATCATGATAAGCATCTTGCATTTGCTCATTATGCGGCATATAACTGGCTAACACCGCGTATTGCTGCACTAAGTCTTTGGTGATGTATTGATCATCCAAACTTCCAAGCCAAGCGATGGCAGCATCACTACTGGTATTAGGGTTAAGCGTTAATTTTTGCACCATCAGCAAAGCATCGGGATCTTGCGAGTTTTCATCTAAAGTATGCTTTGCCCATGCAAGCTGAAAATCTGGCACGCCCGGATATTCTTTATTTAATACAACTAGACCTTCTTGAACCCGCTGCCAGTTTTCAGGTTTTTTATCTAATAATTTTAGATATTCAAGTTGCAGTGTCGGCGTTGGAGGCCCTTGGGGAAATAATTTTTGATATGCAGAAAGAGCTTGGTCTGTACGACCTGAACGCGATAATAGCTGGGCTTGTGAATAGCTCGATTTACGGGTGCTATAAATAGATAAATAAATTTCTAATCTTTTAGTCTCAGGATCGCTAGGCGCTGATATCTGCATTTTCTTCAAAATAGCTTGTGCTTTATCGATATGCTTAGTTTCAACATAGGATTGAGCCTGAAAAAAGAGCCCTGATGCATTATTTGGATCGATTGCAAATAAACGCTCCAATGTTGCCTCTGTAATATCAGGTCAATGCAATAATTGGGCGTAATGCAATTGTTTAATCAGCTGGGATTTAGAATTTATCGAGCCTAGATCTGTCGAAAAATGTACCGTTTCATAAGTCATCACATTGGCAGCTTGGCTTTCTAATGCATACGCACTTTGAATACTTAAGAGCGGTAATGACATTGCCGAAACAATAAAAGCCATGGAGCGATATTTTCCACTAAATTTTATTGACATGCATCGTCCCAATTTGTCATTAACTGTCCAGTTTTATCAAACTGATAACGCCCTTCCAGCCAACCTTGAGCAAATAATGCCAATACACTATTGTAATAACTTCCTGACGCAATCGTTGGTAAGGCTTGTTCGGTTTGATGCCTAAATTGAGACGCAAGCTGATCTTTACCCGAAACCTGCAGCAAAGGGATGACAGCGGCATTAATCCCTACACCACCTTGTCCTTGATAGTTTCCTGTTTGAGCATCTAGCTCTTCAGGCATTTTTCCTTCGTCTTGCAAGATTTTCACTAGCGGCTGCATTTTCTCAATCAGCGGTTTTTTATAAGGACTATCATTAGCCAACGTTGCAGCCCATAAATAGGTTCGAATTGCATTATAACTGCCCAAAGACTCGGTTTGACTATCCGGTTGAATGCCTTTCGTCGTCAGTTCTGCCCAATCAGGACTAATACCTTTAGGCATACTTTCAAGTAATAATTTATCGCTACTCTCAACCAATTCCTGCCATTGATAATCAGGGTATAAAGACTTCATTCGAGTCAAGATCTGCAAGGGGAAGTAACTTGGATTAAATCGAACATGGTTATCTCCAAGAATAAAACCCTCACGACCGGGTAATAAAACTTTGCCATAACCATCAACCGTCGCCGTTTCTTCTCGCAAAATACGACTCGCTAATAAGTGGCCGAGTGTCTGGTAATAATAGTTATCCCATTTTTGTCCGGCTTCTACCAAAGAATATGCGATCCATAAATCAGAATCTGAAGCGGTATTCGTGTCTAAAATACCCTTACTTCCATCGGGTTTCGTACCCCATAACCATGCAGGTAATCGTGCGGTTAAATCACCACCAGCAAGATACTCTTCCGTCCAATCCAACTGTTGTTGAAAAGCGGCTTTATCATTGGCAACTAGCGCAAAGAACATGCCATAAGACTGACCTTCCGAGGTAGTGATATTGCGCTCATCACTGCTATCCACCACTCTTCCATCTTCAATATAATGTGCTTTAAAACTTTGCCATTGACTCCAATGACACTGTGAAGCCGACACATTATTTGAAGCTTGAACCGAAGTTGAAGTCTCAACAGGAATTGAAGACTGCGTTGACGCTTGAGCAGACCAAGAAATAAATATTACAGAAGATAAAACACATAATATTGTTTTCATTAGTCTTCTTTTCCTTTTAAACGGCTACGGGCAATTCTGCTCAATATTCGCCACAGAGCAATGGTCACTAAGATCACCAAAAACATAGCCGCTAGTGCCATCAAGATGGGATATTGAGAGAAATGATATGAGATTAACTGCCAAACAGGTAAGCTGCCGACATAATAATGCTCACCAACGTTAAAGCTAGCAACACTACCATCACGCACACTCACAACTGATCCAAACATGGCATCCACTTTACCGCTATCATTTAATGCTGAGTTAATTAACGCTAATGATTTAGGTGATTCTGCTAATAAATTAACAACCGTACGTTGTTTATTAAAAGGAGATTGGTAACTGGTTAAAGAGGCAAAGTCGCCTGTCGCAGACACTTCGATTTCATCGGCTGGATCAGGTGCATGAGTCGATGGATTCACCCAATTTTTGCCCTGTTGCCTTTCATTTCTATTCGGCAATTTAGCGAAGCGTAATCCATCTTTTAACAGCATATTAGGCGGATTATTTTCACTCACATCGTGAAGACCTGCCATCACACCAATGGCTAAGATATCTTTATCTTTCAACGCTTCTTTTGACCAATCGCTAGTTACTTGTATGCCAATCGCTGGGTACCCAGAGTTAATACCAAATCGTCCCATCATATTAATGAAAGCGCCAATTTCAGCATCAGAAGGCTGCTTTGATAATACTACGGCAGTTTCAGATAAATCAGCCATGCGGGTAAATGGGAAACCAGAACTCGCAAACGCCCTCATATTCGGCATTTCGATGTAATGTGGGTAGCCTGAAAAATCTAAGCTAGAATTTCCATCAATCGCTGCGTATTGCTTACTTGGTTGAGAAGTTTGGCAAATTGAGTCCCCTGAAGTTGAAGATGAAAACCCAAATTCAAACTTGAGATCATTGCGACTGCCGACTTTAAAAGCAGGTATTCTGATTTGATCGCCAGAACCAAGTACGCCATCGTCCAGCATTGGTACTCGAATACGGGAATTATTCTCTGATTCACCTTTGGTGTTTAAATTAAATGCTTGGACAAACTGATTATTAATACTCAAGCTCATGCGAGAGCCGGAGTTATCCGTTTGAGGTGGAGAATAACGATAAGATAAATCAAATGGGATCCCACGACTTTGCCAAGTAAATAAATCAGGCGGTAGGCGGAAGCTAACATTCATCGGAGGTGGTGTTTGTCCTTCTACTTGAAGATTGCTCGCATATTCAACCATTTCAGACAGCAAAACAGGACGCTTGGTATTAATCCAATTAGGCGCATCATAAGGTTTCCGCGGCATAATTTGTTCTATGCGGGTAATTTTCGCGATAGGACCAGTTAATAAATGCTGCCCAAACGCTAACCCTTTGATGGCTTGGGTTAAGTCTTTACTGTCGTGACCACTGACAATCAGTAATTTCACGAACGGTTTGGTTGGGTGGGAGATAATTTGTAAGCGTGGGCCATCCGCCATTGGGTAATCTTTTAAAAAATCTGGCCGGCTACTATCAGTAACAAACACAATTGCATTTTGATCGGGAATTTTATTACGTAAAACCGGGAAGTCTGTCCCACGAGTATCGGCCAACGAACCAAAATAGGAAGAAGCGATACCAGCCGCTTTGATCTCTTCCATATCAATATCTTGACCAAACACCATCGGTAATTTGAGTGGGCTAAAATCACGGCTATCAAAAAAAGGAGCTGGTAATAAACTCAAGTCATTATTTAACTGAGTCTTATGCACACTAAGATCGATGTGGCTTTCTTGCCCAATTTCCGCCCAAATACTGCCATCATTAGGGTTGCCACAACCTTCGCTCGCATTACCAATTAGTTCAAAGCGTAATTGATTATAGTTACTAAATAAACGCGGCTCTAAAGGAATGGTCGCTTTTATACGTTTACCTTGAGAACCTGAAGTAATCGCGACTACGCCCATCAATTCATTATTAAAATAAACTTTCACGTGAGACACTTGCGCCAACAAAGCTGGCGATGGAATGAAGTTAAAAGAAACCGATCCTTGAGACACAATTTCATCTAAACGTGAACCAAATCCAACATACACATTGCTTTCTGTACCTTGCATTCGAATCGAGCTTGAATAGCCAAGTTGATTGAACAGAAGCGTTCTTTTTTCCACCACAGGTGAAACAGCCGATAACTTCGCAGTTGGTGAAGTCACTACTTGCGCAGCAGTATCCATCGTAAAAGCAGCATTGCTTACACTGGCTAAACTCATTGCGCAAGCTAACGCCTTCATTTTCTTATTCATCCACATATCATTCGCCCTTTATTGGTGCATTTTGTGGTTTTAATGAGTAAATCACGCGCCAAGAATTCATACACATATGACTCAACACGCGAGTTAATAACGGTCCATTAAATAAAATACGGCGGTACCCTTCACCACCAATTTGCAATACTCGCCACATACTTAATAATGGTTTGTCTGCATTATATTCACTCTGCCATTGAGCCCACGTATCGGCTCTGGCAAAAGTGCATTGAACATAATCAACTTGTTGCTGATTATTGAGTTCCATTACTTTCAAACCTAATATATCGCCTTGATTATAAACGGCTTGCATAGGGAAAACATACGATTTATCCCCTCTCTGCAATATCACGTCCATAGCATAACCATAAGGTAATTCAACAGGTTGAGGCAGCTGAATTCGCACGCCTCCGAGTGAGAAATCTTTCATAGTACAGCGAATAATATGGCCAGATTTAAGAGCAATACTCATTGGAATATCCACACTGACTCGGTGATTTTCTCGCACTTGTTTAGCCTCTTCTGCCACCGCCACTGCCCCACCTAAAATCAGCAAATTATAAAAAACCCAGAACATATTCACAATAACACTGGCAATTTCTTGCTCAGGCCCATAAGCAAACCGGTATATTCCAAATAATAAACCAAGTACATTCAATCCAACCAAGACCAAGTAAGGCGCTGAAATATTCCAATCAAAATACTCATCTTCAATCAAGCCACCTTTAGCCGTCACATTAAAGGTACCTTTGTGTGGCGCAAATAAAGCCACGGTAGTTGGGCGTGCGATATACCATGACAACACGGTTTCGTAGACTTCTCCCCAAAAAGAGTGACGATATTCACCTTGCATACGAGAGTTTGTCATACCCGCATGAACCATATGCGGAACCACATATAAAATAATGGCAAGTGCTGGCGCAAAAATAACGTAAGTATGCAGCACCAAGAATGCCAATGGTGCAAGCAGATAAATGATCCTTGGAATACCGGATAAAAAATGCAGCATAGCATTGGCATAACACAATCGTTGTTGCCATTTAAGCCCTTTGCCCGTTAAAGGATTATCGACTCTAAATATCTGAGCCATCCCTCTCGCCCACCGGATCCTCTGACCAATATGAGCCGATAATGTTTCCGTTGCCAGACCCGCAGATAAAGGTTTACGCAAATAAGCTGAACGATAGCCTAATCGATGCATACGCAATGACGTGTGAGCATCTTCAGTTACTGTTTCAACCGCAATACCGCCCACTTCTTCTAATGGCTCACGACGAAGAATGGCACAAGAACCACAGAAAAAAGCACTGTCCCATAAATCGTTACCATCTTGAATCAAACCATAGAAAAGGTTTCCTTCACCAGGTACATCACGAAAGTTAGACAAATTACGTTCAAATGGATCGGGTGAGAAAAAGTGATGTGGCGTTTGAATAAGTGCGAGCTTTGGATCATGAATAAACCAACCCATGCTCATTTGAAAGAAAGCGCGAGTCGGAATATGGTCACAATCAAAAATGGCCACAAACTCAGCAGAAGTTTGCTTTAATGCGTAATTGATATTGCCCGCTTTCGCATGTTCATTAGTCGGACGGCGGATATAACCAACACCAACATCAGCGGCAAAATCACGAAAGCTATCGCGTTTGCCATCATCAAGAATGAAAATTTGTAGCTTATCTTTTGGCCAATCAACCCCTTGGGCGGCATAAACGGTCGCCCGAACAACATCAAGATCTTCATTATAGGTTGGAATGAACATATCAATAGTTGGCCATTCATTAAGATCATCAGGCATCGGCACTGGTTTTCTATTAAGCGGTCAAATATTTTGAAAATAACCGAGTAAAAGTACGATCCAAGAATAAGTTTCAGCGCACAAAAGAATAATGCCGAGTAGCAAGCCAAGGGAATCATCCCAGTTCAAAGTTGAGGTATATCGCCACCAAAGATAACGGCAAGAAACCGTCACCGATAAAGTAATCATCAACATGGTCGCAAACCGGCCGATCATGCGGCGAAACATCATTGAAATAGCCCAAAGCACCGCAAGAAATATCGCTTGCGCCGTTAAATCAAATGGAACCGTAAAACAAAAAATCGCCAGTACAATGATCAACGCCACCATCAAAATGTTAAGTGCGAGATGGAAAGGTTGCTTAGTTTTTTCGTTTAGCGCTTCGTTCTGACCATCATCTTGGTCATCCTTTTCAGCTTTACTGATTATCGCTTGATGGACGAGTTCCTCTGCACGTTTCTCCAACCAATGCGTTCCACTAGAAATCAGATTAAATGGCAGATAAAAAATACGCTGGATAGCCTTAAAGCACCACAGCCCTATAGCCATTAATGACAATGGTTTTTGAGTAGGTTGATTTTGAGGAACAATTGTTACCCATAAGCCTTGAATCATAACTCTCAGTGGATCAAGTAAGCTCGGGCGTGAAAAATTGACTTGAGGAAACCAAAAATAAAGCAACTTCCAACTTTCTACACCTGAGATTTTAGGTTTAAAAACAACAAATGCAAAAACAAACCATAGCGATAAAGTCACTTTCCCAGCTTTACTGCTTGGCATGTCATGACTATAAAAATCAAGTTGCTGGCGAAACTGCCGTACAATTTCGGGTTGAAAAAACCACGATAACCAAGAGAACATATGATTAATCCTGCGAAGCTTGGTTTAAATACGACAAGCACCAAAATGCCAATGCATGATAATCTTGAGCCGCTTGGCTATACGGCGCTTTTTCTAATACCGAACCTAAATTTGTGATAGCTTCAGATATTGCTGTATCTTCGTGCATAGCAATAGGAACTGCACATTGTTGATACTCATTTTGCAGAACCAGTAGCATGTCTCGACTGACATCACTCACAGGCATAAAGCGATTAATCAGCAATTTGGGTTGGCAATGAGACATCAGTTTCGTAAAGTGAACATCTTGTTGGAGGCTAATATAATTCTGAATATCAGGATTGGTCACACACAGCACCATATCCGCGCTAGCTAATATCGATGAATGCATTGAAGTTAGACATTTTACTTCTGGTAATAAAATAATCTGCCAATTTGTTGACGCTTGACCTTCCTCATCCTTAAACACACTATTTAAACCATTAGGTAATTCATTGATTAAACTTGATAAATTATCCCGACCTTCTAGATCAAGCGCACCAAACGGGACAAAAGAAATTTGACGAGAATTTTGATAACCAGCGGATTTCCATATTTGAGAGTTAAGCATACGCTGCGCCCAACCATCAGTATTATTCGGCTCCATGCAAAAATACAGGCGTAATAAATTACTCGAGTTGGTATCAATAGCATATGTTTTTTGTTCGATTGAATTTAAGGCTATCGTTAAATTTGCCGCGATAGTGGTTGCGCCAACACCACCACGAACACCCGTGATTACAATACGCTTCATTAACGCCTAACCTTTATTTATCTATTTTAACAATATCCGTACTGTGGTTTTTCAATTGGCTATTATTGCCTGAAAGCTCACTTACTCCTTGTAAAGCTTGCCATTTTTGTTTTACTTGTTGATAGCGTTCCCTTTCCGTCAACTCATTATATTTGGGGTTTTTCACATCAAAAGATTGAAATAAGCTGTTGATGTCTTGGCTTAATCGCTCACTCATATACACTCAATATTAATAGAGGGGGTAATTCAACAGTTTCATTTAATAATGGTTTCGGATAATATCCCCACGCATAAAAATAGTCAAAAATCGTTTAAAGTAGAAAGTTAAAAACTGACACCTAATTATAATAAACATCTATTATTATCAATAATAGCCCAAGGTTGAACATATGTTTGGAATAGTTAACTTACACCAAAAACATCAAGTAACCGCTACTGCTGGCCTATATGCCCTTACTACAAAAAAAGAAGAACTATCAAATGCTTATATAAAAACATTACTTGAATCATCCCCAGATTGTACATTTGTATCTTTTCGTAGTTTAGAACAAATATTTAACAATAAAGATCGCCAGAAAATTAATGCCTTAAAAGAACTATTTTCCAAACAGAACACTTATTTCTTATCGAAAAACAAAGAATCTTTATCATTAACCAAATTAATCAAAGATTTTAATAAAATCACTACATTTAAAAAACAAAAATTAGTTATTTTATTACCTGATAGCCATATATTAATGAGTAACGAGTTAGATCGTCAGATTTTCTTTAGTTTATTAAAAAAGTTTAGTCATGATAATAAATTACTTGTCTCAATTATCATCCAAGGTCAAGAATCTCATATTGTTGAGCACTGGCTTACTGAAAACCCTGAATATTTTTTAGGTTTAACCAGTATTCATCAAGTCGATTTGTCTAAATTTATTTACCAGATTCATTATTGGATCTCTGGACAATCCATTTCAACAAACTATGAATATGATATTCTATTCACTGATGCTGGCGTTTTAACTGTGGATGTCGATTCACAACAAAACGATACAGACAGCACTCAAAACCTGCATGATAATCGCTTCTTATATATCGTAGACTCAGCGATAGATACTAATCAATCTAGCGATACCACTATGGTTACATTTACGGATAACCAAAACCTATTTGATACCCTCAAAAACATCACATCCGGCACTGTTATTCTGACTATTCATCAACAAACTGAAATTCATCTTCTTGCTTTGAACTGCTATCGCTTGCGTCGACAATTTGGCTATAAATTTAAGATTGTATTAAGGGAAATGCAGCAATGCTTGCGTTATTCCGATGAAACCTTTTTAGCCCATGCAGGTATCAACTTAATTGTACCCGCGAATGTCCGCTACGCTCGCTTTCTAAGTATGGTCGAAACACTACAAAAGCAAGATATCACCACCAACCCAGTCGACACCGTTGAATCGCTATTGAGCTTAGAAACCAATACCGCGTACGGCTATAAAGGCTATGTTGATAATCAACGATTTGCTGAACGATGCTATCACTTGATTCAACAATATGAACACAATCAATTACAGTTTGCATTGATCAAGTTGTCTTTATTGCCGGGAATGAATATTAATACATGCCTTAGTATGTCCCATATCAAAAGAGAAGGTGATTTAATCACCGCATGCAGCGATGCTTTGTATGTTTTGCTTTCTTCCGTTCGCCATAATGATGTTCAAATCGCACTTAGCCATATTTTCAATCTGCCTATCATGGATATATTTCAAAGCCATACTATCTATACCACAACAGGCAGAATGAAAGATCAATTACCAGAAATCATCACGAATGCAGTCATTATTGATGAAAATAGTGCTCAATTAAGTACTCAACATTCTATTTTTTCCTCTAATGAACAAAATACAGCAAGCTCATCGGTTACCTATGCCACTCATAAACCTATCGAGGTGTAATCATGAATATAAGTGATTTTATTCTAACCATTATTGTCAGCGGAGTTGTTGGGATCATCGCTGGGTTTCTATTACGTGATGTCGTAAAGTTCAGCTACAAACAATATTGCCAACGAATTAGAAAGCCTAAATATTTTCAGAGAGTTATCTTCGAAAAACAGCCACCACAGAAAAATAAATAAGCAGAGTTTAACCTCATGAAAAATATTAATAAAACCAAAGTGCAAAACCAACAATTAGGATTAGGTTGGTGGAATTTATATTTCATCATCAAAATTGCTTTATACCTGAAAGGGGTTATAGGCTTTCATCCTGTAGAAAATTTTGCGTTTGTTGCTTATTTGCTCGTACCAATCAAAAATCGTTACCTGCGATTAGTCAAAAACATTGTCGCCTTCCCTATCGCATTTTGGCTAGGTCATTTTGATTCATTCCTACCACCTCTTGACAGATTATGGGCTCAGATTGGCTCACTAATGAGCTTCAAACTCGATTACCTTTTTGAGTTGATGATGCGCTTTATTTCTTTGCAGGACATTTTAGCGATAGCCGTTGTAATTTTTGCTTATTATTTCTTTAATCGTTTTTTACGTGTTTCTATCTTTGTTGTTGCTGCCATGGTTTACATCAGCATTCCTACGGCCACACCTCAAGCGCCAACAGCCATCGCAGTAAGCCCCGCTCAAACTCAATCTGCGCAAACAAACTCTAATAATTCTGCTGCTGACGAAAGCGGCCCCGTAAACGATGCTGTATTAAATCAAGCAACTCAAAATTTCTTTGCTAATGAAGCCACCCGCACCTCAACGTTTCCACCGAATGGCGCTCAAGCACAACCATTTGATGTGCTCTTTTTGAGTATTTGTTCGGTTGCATGGGATGATGTGAAAATTGCAGGCTTAGAAGACCACCCATTATTTAAACAGTTTGACATTATGTTTGATAATTTCAGTGCGGCAACGTCTTACAGTGGTCCTGCGCTTGTTCGTTTACTGCGTGCAAGTTGTGGGCAGGAACAACACAGTGAACTATTTTCTGATGCACCAAGAAAACAATGTTATTTATTCGATAACTTGGCAAAACTTGGTTATGGCGAAAACTTAATGCTGAACCATAACGGCTCATTCGATAATTTTACTGGTTTGCTCAAAGACTCTGGCCATCTAACTGCACCTATTATGAATAAAGATGGCTTGAAACCTTATCAAGCAGCATTTGATGGTTCCAATATTTATCGAGACAAAGAGGTACTGGATCGCTGGCTATCTAATCGAGAAAAAGATCCTCAAGAAAAAGTGGCCGCGCTTTATAATACAATCTCGCTGCATGATGGAAATCGTATATTATCGAATACTGGCGAAACGGGCTTACCAAGTTATAAACATCGCTTAAAAAATCTCCTCGATGATCTCAATGCGTTTTTTGAAGAAATTAAAAAATCAAAACGCAATGTAGTCGTCTTTCTCGTGCCTGAACATGGTGCTGGAATGCACGGCGATAAAATGCAAATTCCTGGCATGCGAGAAATACCATCAAGTTCTATCGTCCATACTCCTGTCGGCATGAAGATATTTGGTTCAAATATAAAGCGCACGGGTGAAACCTATCATGTGAAAGAACCAT
This sequence comes from Vibrio sp. S17_S38, assembly GCF_014694375.1. Classification (GTDB taxonomy): domain Bacteria; phylum Pseudomonadota; class Gammaproteobacteria; order Enterobacterales; family Vibrionaceae; genus Vibrio. Next base: position 17,193 of record NZ_JAAUWW010000016.1, on the reverse strand, counting down.
CAAGCTACTTAGCGGTGTCTACATTAGTGAGTCGATTACTGGAACAAAACACCTACTCTAAAGATACTTTTGATCCAAAAGCATTAGCGCAAGATCTACCCCAAACTAAGCTTGTCGCTCAGAATGAAGGAACGACTGTGATTGAATATAATCACAAACCTTATGTTTCTTTAGATGGTCAAACGTGGGAAGCGTATCCTCAATAAACTTAATACCATTACGCTGCCTTTAACTAAGTACATTTAAGTCACTTAAGACCTAAGCCAATCGGTATCAATAACAGATATCGGTTGGCTTTTAGCTACTGCTTAGCTTTTTATCTATTGCTTAGCAACTATCGACTCATCCTCCTGTCTGGCAGTAGAAGCTACCTTATATTTAAAATATTCAAACGCGGCGCCAACTAAATTCTTCTCTAATTTCAAAATAAAGCCCAGATCACAAACCCGTATAATTCGTGATAGTTCTCCCATATTTTCTCACCAATCTTAGATAAAAAACTGCCCGCTTCACATTCGGTTCAAAGCTTCTCTGCCCCAAGTGTGATCACCACACTCATCCTTTAATTCTACTCCCCCTACGCCTCTCTTTTAGGAGGATGTTGAGTTAACGCATTTCTCGCAAGATAGCTCCATCACTGAATGACTAAACCAAAGAAAGTTATACGCATTCAGCGAACATCAACCCATTGGCATGCAAGTGAGTCATAGCATGAATCGGGTAACGGGAAACAATATAAAGGATTGTAATTATGAAAACGCTAAAGGTTTGTTTAACAGCTGCTGCGGTATCTTCTGCTCTTCTTGCTTCTTCTGCCATGGCAGTTGAAGCTGACTTCCATGGTTATATGCGAGCGGGTGCTGGCGTAAGTGCTCATGGTGGCGCCAATGAATCATATGAAAAAAATAAAGTCGGTCGTCTTGGCAATGAGAATGATGTTTATGGTGAAATTCAATTAGACACCAAACCAATCAAAGCAGGTGAAACGGCAGAATTTATTGTTAGCTCAATGATTGCTTATGGCTCTGATGGCTCTAACGGTTGGGAATCAGCACGTGATGATGACAACGGAGCAGATGTTGCTTTAGCGCAATTTAACGTGCAAGCAAAAGGCCTATTCGATGCGGATCCAGATGCCACTCTTTGGGCAGGTAAACGTTACTACCAACGTCAAGACATCCATATCACTGACTTCTACTATTGGAATACTTCTGGTGGTGCGGGCGGCGGTATTGAAAATGTCACAGCAGGACCTGGTAAAATCTCATTTGCTTTCATGCGTGATGATGCTGGTACTGATATTGGTGTGGATCTTGATGGTAACGGTAAAACTGATAACCAAAACGTTAACGTGAATAACTTTGATTTACGCTACGCAGGATTAGGTCTATGGCAAGATGCGTCATTAGAGCTTGGCGTAAACTACTACATGGTTAATGAATCGGATGATCAAGAAGACTTCAATCTCGATACTAAAGACAGCGTAATGGCGACTGCAGTGATCACCCAAGGTAACTTCTTCGGTGGCTTCAACAAAACGGTTTTCCAATTTGCAACCAACGGCGCAGCATCGGGCATGGCTGGATTAGGCTCAGGTAGCTGGGTCCCTGCAGTTTCCGATGGCGATACAGGCTTCCGTGTGATTAACTTCGGTGTGGTAGATTTAAGTGAGAACTGGGATTTCGGTCACCAAGTGATGTACGCTCAAAGCTCTTATAAGGGCGATAAAAAAGACCATACTTTTGCCAACATTGTTGTGCGTCCAATCTATAACTGGTCTGAAATCATGAAAACCGAACTTGAAGCCGGTTACTACACCGAAGACAATCAGTGGGGAACCGATGGCGCCGATAATGAAGGGACTAAATTTACCGTCGCTCAAGCATGGTCTGCGGGTTCTGGCTTCTGGGCTCGCCCTGAAATTCGCGTCTACGCCTCTTATGTTGATGACTTTAAAAATGATGACCGCTTCGGAAAAGGCAACTCATCTGAAGTATCTGTCGGCATCCAAGCGGAAGCATGGTGGTAATGCCATCGTAGTCGCTTAAATGCTAACGCCGGCCTTTGCTGGCGTTAGTTGTTTTCTCTCAATTTTTTTTATTAATATTTAAGGGGCATTATGTCTGTATTCACACAAAAGCCAGCCGTATTTCAAGCTGATGTGATTTTACATGCCTTTGATTGGCCATATAACAAAGTCACGGAAGAAGCCGAACGTATTGCACAACTAGGTTATCAATCCGTCTTAATTTCACCGCCAATGAAGTCACCAGATGAAGATAAATGGTGGATGCGTTATCAGCCGCAAGATTATCGCATTATCGATAATCCATTGGGTAATACACTGGATTTCATAACCATGATTGAAGCGCTAAAACAACAGCAGATCAAAATCTATGTGGATGTCGTCTTTAACCACATGGCGAATGAAGCCTATCTACGAAGCGATCTAAATTACCCCAATCAATCGATCTTAGCGCAATATCAAGCTCAACCAGAGTACTATGAACAACTTCGCTTGTTTGGTGATTTATCTCAACCGCTATTCACCGAAATCGATTTTGAAGCCGCTTTTCCAATTAAAAACTGGCTGGATGCAAAAGAAGTACAAACAGGTCGCTTAAGTGGTAGTGACACCGATCCGGGATTGCCCACGCTTGCGCCAACCGACAACGTGATAAAACAGCAACAACATTATATCTGTGCGCTAAAAAATCTGGGTGTAAACGGCTTTCGCATTGATGCAGCAAAGCACCTCTCTCCTCAACATATCGAAAAGGTTTGGACACCCAATATTTGTACTGATGTCAAAATTTTTGGCGAGATCATTACCGATGGTGGCGTGGGTAAAGCCGAGTATGAAATATTCTTGCAACCTTTTGTTAAGCACACCAGCTTTGATGCGTATGATTTTCCACTGTTCCACTCTATTTTGAATGTGTTTGAACATAACGCCAGCATGAAGTCTTTATTATCGGCAGCCGAAAATGGTCAATGTTTAGCGCCTGATCGTGCGATCACCTTTGCTGTCACTCATGATATTCCTAATAACGATATCTTTCGTGATCAGTTAATGTCGCCGCAACATGAGCAACTCGCGTATTGTTACTTACTCGGTGCTTGTGATGGTTCACCGCTCATTTATACCGATTTAAACACCAGTAATGATTACGACGCATTAGGTCACCCTCGTTGGATGAGAAGCTGGTACGATAATAACTTAGTTAAGATGATTCATTTTTATAAGCATGTTCATGGCGAACCGATTCATGTTCTTGCCTGCGGTAATGAATTATTAGTATTGCTGCGCGGCAGTATTGAAGCGGCTAAAGGTATTATTGCTATCAATAAAAGTAATGAAGAATTTCAAGTTAACCTCCCCGTCGCGCAATATAGTGTGCTGTTGGGTGGGGATGATTTACTCTCCCAACATACCTTAACCATTCCTGCCCAATCAGGGTTAATGTTAATGGCTTAACTGTAAACTCAAGCTCTCTATTCATCCTTTTAATCTTCCCTATAAGTTTTTATTATTTAAAGAGAAGATTGGAAGGTTTATTTTGTTTTTCTCATCGAGATACCGCTCTAATTTTGCTATATTAATCCCCTTCCAATATTCCTTTCTTTTACTTTTTTGGATATAGCATGACTCACACTAATAATGAATTTTTCACCCGACCATTAGTTGTTTTTGGCCTTGCGATTTTATGTACTTTTCTTTGGGGGAGCGCTTATCCCGCCATTAAAACTGGCTATGCTTTACTGGAAATTGGGCAACACGATACCGCATCACAAATGGTGTTTGCTGGGCAACGTTTTTTATTAGCTGGTATATTTTTACTTATTATTGCTCGTGTGATGGGCAAGCATAAGTTTGGCATGACTATTCAAAAATTTCGCCAAATTGCACTACTTGGACTCACTCAAACCACACTGCAATATATCTTTTTCTACATTGGGTTGGCGTACACGACAGGCGTAAAAGCATCCATCATGAATGCGACAGGGACATTTTTTAGTGTGTTACTTGCGCACTTCATTTATCAAAATGATCGCCTAACGCATAGGAAAGCACTTGGGTGTGGAATTGGGTTTTTAGGCGTATTTATCGTTAACTTTGATTCATCTCTACTTGATTTCCATTTCTCTTTAGCGGGTGAAGGTTCCATTGTATTAGCGGCATTTTTACTGGCTTCGGCTTCTATCTATGGCAAAAAATTGTCACAGAAAATGGATGCGATGTTAATGACAGCTTGGCAGCTAAGCATTGGCGGTGTTTTATTATTAGTCATTGGATTTAGCTTTGGTGGCAGCAGTGGTGAATTTGATTCATCATCTACTTTACTCATGATTTATTTAGCACTGTTATCTTCTGCCGCGTTTGCGTTGTGGAGTGTTTTATTGAAGTATAACTCAGTCGGCATGATCACTATTTTTAACTTCTTAATTCCTATATTTGGCAGCTTGCTATCGGCCTTATTCCTCAATGAAAATATTCTAGAATGGAAAAATCTCGCCGCATTAATTCTAGTATGTAGTGGGATTTACCTCGTAACGAGAGTTCGCCGAAAACCTGTTGAATATAAAGTTTAAACCTAAACGCCAAGATCAGTTCGGATATTATTTATCCGAACTGATTATCCCGAACTTAAGACAAATTCTGATGCAGCAGTGATGCCAGTGATAATAGCTCATTGCGTGTATTCTCTAAGTCGGCAATATGGTGATGGACAGTTTTAGAATTAAGCGTCATAAACGGCGTGGTTACCACCGCAATAATTTCACCAAACACACCAAAAATGGGCACTGAAATATTGGTCACACCGGATATTTGCGGACTCTCACCAACATAATAACCTTGCTGTTTGGTTTTCTCGATTTGCCCTAATGCGTGCTTCACTTCTTCTTTCGTTGCATTTGCTTCACGCGATATCATCATCTCTCGTTGTGACTCTTCACTAAAGCTTAATAAAACAATCCCTGAACCTGATGAACAAATATCTAACTTTGCTCCCAATCGTAAACTAAAACCCATTTTATACGGGCTTTCATGACTAGCGATCACAATTAATTCGCCATTACTATAGCGACTTAAATGGCAGGATTGATTTACTTTCAAACATAACGCTTCCATTAATGAAACCGCACGTTTTAGTAAAATAGCCACGGGTGGTGATTGGTTCGACAAGGCAAACATTTTAAGGGTTAATACATAGCCCGAGCTGTCTGCATCATATTGAATATATTGTTTTTCAACCAACACCGACAACATGCGAAAAATTTCATTCACACTGCGATTCAGCCGTTCTGAGATTTGTTTTTTGGTAAGAGGCTCAGATTGAAGTGCCAGTAATTCTAAAATCTCCAACCCTTTTTCTAAAGCAGGCGCTCGATATTCCGTTTTCTTATTTATTTCCATTCTACGTCCAAGCTTATCGACTATGCATTGATTAATCTTATCATCAAGATAGAAAAAAGCCCCAAACATGTTCTCTTTCGAGTTGAGGGGCTTAAATCACATTTTATATATCGTGGAACTATGATTAGCCCACAAGTCCCATCGCTTGTGGAATTGCCATCGAAATAGCCGGAATGTAAGTCACCATCATTAAGACTAAGAAAATCACAAAGAAAAATGGCAACAGCGTTTTAATTACACTATCGATACTTATGCCACTGACTTTGCAGCCGGTAAATAATATTGGCCCCACAGGAGGGGTAATCGTACCCAGTGACAAGTTGAACACTAATAAAATACCAAACTGGACTGGATCCATTCCTAATCCCATACAAATCGGTAGGAAGATAGGCGTAAAGATCAAGACAGCTGGCGTTGGGTCCATAAAGGTTCCCACGAACAACAACACGATATTGATGATCAATAAGATGATGATTGGGTTATCAGTTAAAGATAATAAACTGTCTGCGATCATCCCCGGAATTTGAGTAAATGCCATTACCCAAGACATAATTGAGGAGGTTGCTAGCATAAAGATAACAATGGCCGACATTTTTGCCGTATTTAGGAATATCTGTGGCAGTGTTTTAAAATCAAGAGACCGATAGCAACCGCTCAAGAATAATGAATACACTACGGCAATCGCCGAGGCTTCTGTAGCAGTAAATATACCACCTAAAATTCCACCAATAACGACCACAATCAAAGATAAGCTTGGAATTGCATCAATCGCCACTTTTCCACATTCAGACAGTGTCATTCGATGCTTCGCAAGATAACCACGACGTTTAGCCATAATGCCAGCCACAATCATCACGCCAACCCCCCATAAAATACCCGGTAAATATCCGCCCATAAATAAAGCAGAGATAGACACACTACCGGCGACCGTTGCATAAACAATCAAGGTATTACTTGGTGGGATCAACATTCCCGTTGGCGCAGAAGCTATATTGACTGCCGTACTAAAGGCCGGATCATAACCTTCTTTCTTCTGAATTGGTGACATAATGCCACCGACCGCCGCCGCTGATGCCACGCCAGAGCCACTGATAGAACCAAACAACATGTTTGATACCACATTGGTTTGCGCTAAAGATCCAGGAAAGAAGCCACTGATAATTTTAGAGAAGTTAATTAGGCGGATCGCGATCCCGCCGTTATTCATAATATTACCTGCAAGGATAAAGAAAGGTATCGCCAGTAAAGCAAAGGAGTCAAGGCCCACAAACATACGTTGAGCCGAAGTTAACATCGCCCCTTTCATTGGCAAAATGACCAGCATCGCAGCAAAAGATGAAATCCCAACACTAATACTAATTGGCGTACCAATAATCAGGAAGAAAACCACACCACCAAACATGATCAATGCGGCAAGAATTGCTAAATCCATATCAATCACTCCTATTTATTAGATTCGTGGTTTATTTCTTTTAAACGAGCAAATAGATTGATCTCGTTACAAATGAAATAAAATAAAATACATAACCCACTAATCGGAATAGCAGAATAAATAACCCCCATAGGGATTTGTAATGCAGAATCTAATTGCCACATTTGGCGCATTGCGGTGTTATAGCCACCAAAAATCATGATGCAATATGTAAAGACTATAACCACCAATTCAATGAACATATCGGCGATAACTTTCATTTTTGGTGAAAATTTATCTTTAATAAAAGAAATACTCATGTGTTCTCTTAAACCAAACACATAAGCGCTACCAAAAAAGATCAACCAAATAAACAAATAGCGAGATAACACCTCACTAACACCACTTGGACTATTAAATAAATAACGCGAAACCACTTGATAAGTAACAAGTAAAGTCATTGCTCCGACAATCGTAATACATGCCCAAGAAGCAATAAAATCGACCGCAGATTTAACCTGATTGACTCTCTTTAGAAAGTTAGATTGATTGTTTACCATTTCACTTAGCCCCAAAAAAGTTGGGCACTACTACGATGCCCAACTTCCTTTTTGTGTTTACTGCATTGATACCACTTTGTTGTATAGATCTTTTTGCGCTGGAGTTTCAACTAACTCATCTTGCAACTTCTTACAGCTTTCTTGGAACGGTTTGATATCAACATCCGTAAACGTTGCACCATGGGATTTAGCATTGGCTTTTGCCGCAGAAATTTGCTGATTCCAAATATTAAATTCTTCCACCGTACTTGCTTTGATCAATTTTCTCAGTGTCGCTTGGTCTTCTTTTGACATCGTGTCTAAGAAGTCGGTACTGATGACGACTAAGTCAGGCACCATTAAATGGCGAGTGCTCGAAAAGAAAGGCGCGACTTCGTATTGTTTTAAGTCAGAATAAGTAATTTCATTGTTTTCAGCACCGTCAAGAACACCTTGCTGCACAGCACTGTATACTTCACCTTGCCCCATCGGAACGCCTGTCCCACCCATGCATGACAACATTTTGATCATGGTATCTGATTGCATCACACGAATTTTTTCGCCTTTCATATCGGCAATGTTTTTTACTGGGCCACTTTTGGTGTACATGCTGCGAGCACCTGCGGTATAGGCCGTTAATACTTCAAAACCAAATCGTTGAGTTGATGCAAATAGATTATCTAAGATGCCAGAAGTAAATACTTTTTCTTGATGCTCAGGGCCTGAATAGATATATGGCATTCCGATCACGCGGAAAGTCTTATCGTAATTTTCAACTAATGGATTAGCCACAACGGCCATTTGAATCGAACCCGTTTGAACTAGCTCTAATGCTGCACGTTGATCACCTAATAGTTCATTAGGAAAAATGGAAACTTTATAACGACCATCTGTTTCTTTCGTTAACTTTTTACCGAAGTCTTGTAACGCAAGGTATTGTGGGTGCTTATTTGATTGGTTAAATGCCGCTTTAATTTCAGTCGCTGCACTCGCCACCGATGACATAGCCAGTGAGCCGCCAATGACAGCTGCAAGAGTCGCAAGTTTTAACGTTTTATTTTTCAACATACTATTCATCTCCATGAGAATAATTATTTTAATATTCGATTACTTAATGGTTTCCATATCAATGAAATCCATATCATCAAACGTTTGGTTTTCACCGACCATTCCCCAAACAAAACTATAATTCTGCGTACCGCAACCAGAATGGATAGACCAACTAGGTGAAAGTACTAGTTGTTTGTTTCGTACCACGATGTGACGAGTTTCTTTCGGCTCACCCATAAAGTGGAAAACCACTTGCGATGGCTGAACATTAAAATATAAATACGCTTCCATACGACGTTCATGCGTATGCGCGGGCATGGTATTCCATACACTGCCCGGTTTTAGATGAGTCACCCCCATACAAAGCTGACAAGTTGGCAGTACATCTGGATGTAAATACTGAGTAATCAAACGTGCATTAGCATTTTCTTGCGTGCCTAAATCCACCTGTTTAGCTTCAGAGCGACGGATAATACGAGAAGGATATGTATGGTGCGCAGGCGCACTCAAGCAATAAAAGGCAGGTTCCAATTCAGAATCGAGTGAAATAAATTCAATACCTTGTTCGCCTTTACCCAAATAAACGACATCTAAATGTTCCAATACATAAGAAACACCATTACAACGAACTTCAGCTTTACTGCCTAAATTTAAGATGCCTAGCTCACGTCTTTCTAAGAAAAAATCCGTACCGAATGCCTTCTTTTCCACTAAATCATCAAGCTTTAACGGTTTATCGGTTGGGCAAACCCCCATCGCCACAATACGGTCAATATGGCTATAAACAATCGTTAGCTCATTTGGCTTAAATAGGTCTTCAGTTAAGAACTCATCACGTAAACGAGTGGTGTCATATTGCTTCGCATCGATAGGGTTACTGTTGTAATTAATGTGCATGTCGTTCTCCTCAGTAATGTACTCAGAGTAACCGTTATTTATATACAAACAATAGCATTCATATACGAACAATCCATTCTGTGATCAAAGTTCATATTATTTTTGAAACGATGTTTCTTTATATGATCAAGATCAATAATGAACAATAAAGGTGCAAAACATGGAGGAACTGCCTCTTTTTGAGGAAGAAATGTACACAAAATCTTTTTCACTGACTCAATACTTTCTTTTTGCACCATGAAACCGCACCGATCTTGATTCATAGCACATCGAATTTTGAGAGTTCTTCCACGCTTATTTAGCTCAACTTCTACTTTATGTGAAAGCAGTCAACCTTTATGAAATTGAAACTGTAACCGCTTACTGTAACCGGTTACATTTTAGGTGTGGATGACCTACAGATACTCAAATTAATTGAAATTTCAGCTTCAAATAAAACGGGTATAGATAAAACTATAATAAGAAACTGCATAGTCAGGGGGAAATAATGGATAACAAAACAACCGGTATTATCGACAACATCTTGCCGAAAGTACTTAAAGTCGTCACATCAAAACCAATCACTGCCATTAAAGATGGTTTTCTGCTCACCATGCCACTGACCATTATTGGCTCGGTATTCCTACTTATTGCTTTTGTGCCAATTCCGGGATATGGCAGTTTCATGTCGAGTATTTTTGGTGATGCTTGGGCAACGCCATTATTCCAAGTGGTTGGAGCGACGTTTGATATCCTAGCCTTAATCGCCGTATTTGGTATTGCGTATGCTTATGTGAAAAATGAAGGTCACAACGGTGCCAATGCTGGCATTTTGGGCATTGTTGCTTTTCTGATTGTAATGAAAGCCTTTGTTCTTGCACCTGATGGCGTAACTCAAATCGGTGGCGTTATTCCGAAAGCCTATCTTGGTGGTAAAGGAATGATTGGTGCCATTGTTATTGGTCTGATCGTAGGTAAGATTTATGCTACCTCCCTTGAAAGAAACTGGGTGATTAAGTTGCCTGAGCAAGTACCTGAAGGTGTATCTAATGCCTTTAAATCATTGATTCCAGGTTTCGTTATCGTCGTCCTCGCTTTCTTAACCTATATTTTCTTTGAAGTAGTGTTCGATAAAACCTTCATTGAAACCATTTACTTCCTTATTCAAACCCCGCTCCAAAACTTATCTGATTCTTATTTTGGAGCCCTTATTGTCGCAATGATCATTTCATTACTATGGTGGTGTGGTGTGCATGGTACGGCGATTATCAGTGGCATCATGGGCCCTATTTTTGTGGCTAACGCATTGCAAAATCAAGACGTTCTCAATGCAGGTGGCACATTAGTCGCCGGTGAAAATGCAAAAATTGTTACCCAACAATTCATTGATCAATACATTACGGTTGGCGGTGCTGGCCTTACCTTTGGTTTGGTGATTTGTATGCTGTTATTTTCACGCTCTGTGCAAATGAAACAAATCGGTAAAATTGCGGTAATTCCAGGTCTATTTAATATTAACGAACCCGTTATTTTTGCGACACCAATCATCTTTAATCCAATAATGTTAGTGCCTTTCTTACTGGCACCAATGCTCTCCGTCACGATGGTTTATCTATCCATTGATGTTGGTCTAGTTGGCCCATTCAGCGCGATTCAGGTGCCTTGGACCACACCAATTATATTGGGTGGATTCATCATCGGTGGTTGGAGCGCGGCAACACTTCAAGTCGCAGTGTGTGCAATGACCGTGGCGGTGTACTACCCATTCTTTAGATACCAAGACAAATTAGCTCTGTCTCAAGAGAAAGAAAGTGGTGCTCAAGAAGAACAGGAAGAACAAGGTATCAAAATAGCGGCAGAATCAGCCTAGATAGCTTGCAGGTGCTGTGATTTGTCTCAGTAACAACATCAGAACTGACATAGAGAAAAGGAATTAAATATGAAAAAAATATTATTACTTTGTAACGCTGGCATGTCGACCTCCATGGTGGTCAAAAAAATGCAAGCCTCAGCACAAGCCAAAGGAATAGAAGTCGAAGTACAAGCTTATGGGGCTGAAACATTCCAAGAGCATCTAAACAGCTACGATATTTTCTTACTTGGGCCACAAATTCGCTTTAAACAAGCCGAATTTCAGAAAATCGCCGATACGGTGGGCAAGCGTGTAGAAGTCATCGATATGATGGATTACGGCATGTTGAAAGGTGAGAAAATTCTCGACGATACCTTGAAGCTCATGAATTAAGACTCCTTTCGTCATTTTCCTCAATGCTCAAATAGCATTGGGGAACTACTACCCCAAATTCAGTTAACAAACAAACGGACAATAACATGAAGTTTGCAAACGATTTTTTATTTGGTGCAGCCACCGCTTCATATCAAATTGAAGGTGCATGGAACGAAGATGGTAAAGGTCCAACTAACTGGGATGAATTCAGTAAAATTCCCGGAAAAACCTTTGAAGGAACCAATGGTGATGTCGCGGTCGATCATTATCATCGCTATAAAGAAGACATCGCATTAATGGCAGAAATGGGCTTAGAGTCTTATCGCTTCTCTATCTCATGGGCGCGTATTTATCCTGAAGGCACGGGTGAGATCAACCAAAAAGGCATCGATTTTTATAACAATATCATTGATGAATGCTTGAAGCATGGCATCGTCCCTTTCATCACGCTTTATCATTGGGATCTTCCTTTACCACTTGAAAAAGCAGGCGGCTGGTTAAATAAAGCCACTGCAGAAGCCTTCCTAACTTACGCCAAAACTTGTTTTAACGCTTTCGGGGATCGTGTTAAACATTTCATCACATTTAATGAAACCATTGTATTTTGTGGGCACGGTTACTTAGAAGGTGCGCATCCTCCGGGCATTCAAAACGATCCCAATAAATATTTCCAAGCGACACATTATGTGTTCTATGCGCATGCTTTGGCCGTGATCGCCTATAAGGAACTCAATCAATTTGGGGAAATCGGATTAAGCAATGTGTTCTCACCAGCTTTTCCAATTGATGAACATGAAGACAATATTTTTGCCGCCAATCACGCGAATCAATATCAAATGAACTGGTATTACGATCCTATTTTATTAGGTGAATATCCACAGTATGTGGTTGATCGTTTAGAGAGCCAAGGCTACTTACCGAACTGGACTCAACAAGAACTCAATATTTTAAAGCAAGCCGCACCACTCAATGACTTCATGGGGTTAAATTACTATCAACCCGTTCGAGTCGAGAAACTAATCGGCCCTATCGCTTCTTTTGATCTAAATCGTGAAAATGCAACCGGTCGGCCAGGAAAACCAAGCTTTGACCATGTTTATCGCAGTGTAATGATGGATGATAAACGCTATACCAAATGGGGCTGGGAAATATCCCCAGACGGTTTTGTCGATGGCTTGAAGATGCTCAAACAACACTACGGTCAAATCAAACTATTTATCACTGAAAATGGCTTAGGCGATGAAGACCCAATCATTGATGGAGATGTGCGCGATATCGCTCGAATTGACTATATTGCTGAGCATTTAAGTGCCGTCAAACAAGCGATTCAACACGGTGTGCACATTAAAGGTTATTTCGCATGGTCGGCGATTGATCTGCTCAGTTGGTTAAATGGCTATAAAAAACAATATGGTTTTATTTATGTTGATCACAACAACAATCTAGCCCGAAAAAAGAAAGCTTCTTTCCATTGGTATCGCGAGATCATTCAATCTCGTGGCGAAGATTTATAAGCTGTGAAATTCAATATCTCAGAAACACCTTAAACCGAATATAAAGAGAACATTATGTCAAACAGCCAAGATGTACTTAGTGGTGAAGCACTAGAATCTGCCGTAATGGAGCTGATTATTAACGCAGGAGAATCAAAATCTTGCTCCATGGAAGCTCTATTTGCCGCCAAAAAAGGGGAATGGGAGAAAGTAGATGCTTGTTTATCTCAAGCGTCTGAGGCATCCAAACGTGCTCACGACGTACAAACCGGCCTTATTGGTTTAGATGAAGGTGAAGGCAAAGTACCCGTTAACCTCATTATGGTACATGCACAAGACCATATTATGACGGCAATGCTAGCTCGAGAATTGATTGAAGAACTGATCCACCTTCACAGAACGATACAAAATCAATCACTTTAAGGTTGCTATTAAATACCAATATTCTAGGATCGAGCTACTCAGCACGATCCTTTTATTTTTCGATCCCATCGTTTAGACGATAGTAATCAATAACACCAAAATACGAGAAGACTATGGCCACTATTAATGATGTAAGTAAGCTTGCTGGTGTATCAAAAGCGACCGTCTCTCGGGTGATCAACAGTAAAGGTCAGGTTAAGGAATCCACCAGAAATGCCATCTTTCAAGCCATGAAAGATCTGAATTACAAACCAAACAGCTTAGCTCAAGCGCTTGCAACCAATAGCTCAAACAGCATAGGTTTAGTCGTCTCTTTTTTTGATGGCTACTACTTTGGTATCCTATTAAAAGAAGCAACACGTATTAGCTACGAAGCCGGGAAACAGCTAATTGTTACCGACGGGCATAATGAAATTGAACGCGAAATTGAAGCAGTTCATGCGTTAGACGCTAGAAAATGCGATGTGATTATTATTTATAGTCGCACCATGAGTACACAAGATTACCTTGAACTACAACAATCTATTTCTGTTCCCTTAGTGGTCATTAATCGGAGTCTACCCGATGGGCTTGGTCATGCCGTGGCATTCGATCAGTATCACGCCGCAGAGCTTGCCATTAATTATTTAGTGGAACAACACCATAAAGACATTGCCATCATCACTCTATCATTAGATACGCAAACTGGCCGAACTCGCTTACAAGCTGCAACCGAAACTTTATCTAAACACCAAATTTTGTTCGACCAAAGATTGTTAATGGAAACATCGGGGAAATTGCACGATGGCTATAACGCATGCAAAGCCTTGATTAAAAATAGAGCTAGTCAGCCATTTAGTGCCATTTTTTGCTTTAATGATGAGCTCGCGATTGGTGCAATTAAAGCCTTAAAAGAGGCCAATATTGAAGTGCCTGAAGAGGTTTCTGTTATTGGGATTGATAATGAAGAGATCGGCACATTCTTCACCCCAGAACTCACCACCATCGATATTCCGATTCACCAAGTCACCACTCTCGCTATGGAAAAAGCGCTGACCTTATCCTCTGGAAAATCACTGACGCCAAGTACTGAAATATTAAAAAGTAAATTAATTATTCGTAATTCTGTGAGAGCAATGAAATAGACACTAGATTCCAATTCCCCGTTAGAACTTACGAGCGAAACAAGGTATTTGGACTACCTCGGTGTAGCCAATTACCAATTACGCGGTATGAAAAAGAAGTTTCTATTTTCCTTAACTGAAACTCAATATTTACGAAAAAGGTATCTCACTTACATAAGCGGAAAATTAGTGAGACTTATGCATTACTAACTCAAGGAGCAAATTCTTCAAACTGCGGTAAGCCATCAGTGATCTCGAACCATGGCGCCTTTGACCCGACAAAAATATGCGCGGCTGGCTTAATTGAGGGATTGTCCAACAATGTCCCAAGCGGAACATGCACATATTCACCGTCTCGAACCAATGAATAGATAAGAGATCCGCAAATCTTACAATGTGTATTGTTAGTTTTGTTATCACCGTATACAAGCAACTTATCAGCTCCGCAAACAATGCTAAGCTTTTCTGTTCGGATTCCAGCAAACGGCTTGAAGGCTGATCCAGTGGTTCTGCGACAGTTAGAGCAATGGCAATTTAAGGCATACTCAAATTCATCAGCTACCTCATATTTCACTATTCGACAATAGCATGATCCATTCAGCATTCTATTTCCTTAGTGTTTGATGTTTTAACGCCTAGCTCACCGAGTGAGCGTTAGCGAGTCCGGTGCTGCTATTTGTTATAGGCAATTATTGACGCTATTCATGTTGAAGCACGTTGATTAGCGTACCAAATGGGTCACGAATATAAAATCTACGAACTCCCCAAGGTTCCGATACTGGGCCATACTCAATTTCAATATTTCCAGCTTTAATTCTATTTAGAACCGTATCAAGATCATCCACTTCTATGGACAGGTCTGGCACAGAAGTCCCTGAACCACCCTCAGATGCCACACTAATTTGTGTAGTCACTTCTTCACCTGAACTATAGGTTTTAATCCATCCGTGATCCATAACAAGCTCAAGACCAAAAATAGACTCATAGAATGCTTTTGCATCCTCTGGATTTGATGCATCTATATTTGAAACGATTCGTTTTACTTTCATTGGGCGAGCCTCAGGATATGAGCTTTGCGCTATAACGTCCACTTAAGGGGTGAAGCACGAAATGACCAAGCTGCTGCATTGCACTTAAACACCAAAACCAACGCATAGTAAAAATGCCACGCGTTGGCTGTCCCTCTTGAAGCGTTTGTTAGCATTATCAACGCGATTGTGATGAATAAACTTTAAAAATTGAACGACCAACTTTAACAATTGCATCATTTCGATCTGCTATTGAAGCCTTTGTTTGTGCTAGATAAATACTAACTATGATTGGGGATTGATCTTCACTCCAAACAACGGCTGTAATACTTCGAGCACCAAATCCGCCAGCACCTGAGCGATCTGCAATATTCCATCCCACTGGCAGTACTGACCGCAATAAATTACCAGTGACTTGATTATTCACCATCCAATACTCTAATTTTTTTTGGCCATCTTGAGACAATGTGGAACCAAATAATAATTCATTTAAAGTATTCACTATTGCCTTAGGAGTTGTCGTATCCCTAAAATCACCAAGCTTGCCTTCATTTAATTCAGGCTCAATACGGTCTAGACGAGTTTCTTTGTCTCCGATTTGTCTCAGGAAATCCGTCACGCTTTCAGGACCTCCTAGGGCATTTAGGATGATATTTGCTGCTGCATTATCACTTGTCGTCATAGTTGCAAAACATGCATCATCGAGCGTTATTGCTTGCCCTACTTGCTTTTCTATTACGGGAGAATAGGTCACAAGATCTGCTTTTTTGATCTCAACTGTACTCTTAGGGTTTATTTCCCCTTGCTCGGCATCATACAGTAATTTAGCACAAGCTATTGTTTTAAAAGTACTTGTTAAAGGAAAACGCTGATTACCATTGTAATCCCAATATTCTCCAGTTTGAGTATCAAGAACAGAAATCCCTATATGCGCAGAAAGAGAAGCTTCAATTACCTTAGCATCTTGTTCAACCAGTTGAAATTTTGAACTATTTGCAAACACCATAGACGGTATTAAAAGCAAAAATACCAGTAAAAGCTTCATGTAATAACCTCATCATTTCGATTGGCTTACATCTTATATCAGAGTGTGAAGTATTCAAATAAGGCTAACGCCGCAATAAAAGGCGAGCGTTAGCGAGTCCCGCCCACGTTTTTTGTGGGCTATTTTCATTGCCTTGTTATACGCTGTACGTGCCATCTTTAATTTTTCTAGTATCGGACATCCACCACTCACACATATCCCAAAAATCTAATTTTGTGGCTTCATTGCCCATGCTCTTACGAATCTCTATGAGAAAATTACCTAACAGCTCCATCATATCTTTGAGAAAGTCCATTTCACCTGATGTTTGAGCCTCTTCCATGTTGTAGAGGTACTGCATTAAATTATTGTAAGCTTTCACAACAGAGTCATTTGCCATTAGGGCAAGTTTAAAACCGTGGCGTCTATACTCTAGAGTTAGCATGGTGCTAGTTGCGAAAGCGCTTTTATCTTTGCCTTTGTTTTTCTTATCAGATTGTAGTGGTCAACTAAAATTGGCCACAGTTTTAGAGTTTTTCCAATAAAGCTGTTCTGATTTATTGGGTGTTAACCCACCATTATATTGATGGGGTCTGAGCT
>NZ_JAAUWW010000015.1 GCF_014694375.1 Vibrio sp. S17_S38 | reverse complement strand
AGCTGGAATATTAGAAATTAGCAATAGCTGAGCAAATAAGTGGATCAATATTAAAACGGTGAATTTTTAAAAAAGTGGATCAGATTTCAACTGGTGTTGACAGATGATAACAAATTTTATTATAAGGATGGAGATTTGCCGTTAATTCGATTGAGTTTATTGGCGTTTTATATAGTTTGTTGATTTAAGTGCTTTAGCTTTAAACAAATTAACAACATGACTAAATAGATAACACTGCCGCCCCAAACGACACTTTGCCATCCACCGTGTTGCCAGCAATAAATAAGATAAAAACCGCCTAAGCTTCCACCCACATAATAATGGACAAGATATAAAGCAGTCGCGCTGGCTTTGGCTATTTGTGCTTTTGAGCTAACCCAAGCATAAGCTAAAGAATGAGTGAAAAATGCACCAGAACTGATGAATAAGAGGGCGATTAGCATGGCGGGTAACGTCGGAATGAGGGCAATCAACATACCAGTCAAACTGATCACGGTGCCTAACACCATTCCTTTAATCGAAGAAAAGTATTGCACCCAGACGCCACTTAATCGCGAGGTGATTGTTCCGGTTAAGTAACACAAGAAAATTAGAGACACTAAACTTACCGGCAAAGAAAAAGGTTCGGCAACTAAGCGAAAGCCCATTACCGTATATAGATTAACGAATAAGGCAAAGTTAAGCCCGCCCAGTAACATGGCGAACCAAAGGATTGGGGTTTTAAAATGATGGAGCGTATCTTTAGTGTGGGTGACTAAACTAGTATTTTTGACTGTGAAATTTCGTTGTGCCGGAACAAGTATGGTTACCACGATGGCAATAATAAGGCTGAGTATCACCATGCCAATTACGGCAGCTTTCCAGCCCCAGTATTCACCGACCATACCGCCGAAAATTCTACCCGTGATCCCGCCTAGCGAATTGGCACTGATGTATGAGCCAACGGCAAGCATGAAAATTTTAGGTGGAAATTCTTCTGCCATGTAGGCTACCGCCACGGCAATGAATCCAGCTAATGCTATACCCATTATGGCTCGGGCGGCGATCAGTACTATAAGTTGATCTGAAAAAAGTAATAGTAAACCGACAGCAGGAGAGGCATATAAGCTGATGAATAGAACTTTACGACGCCCAATTTTTTCAGAGTAGATAGCCCAGGGCACTAATGACAATGCCAAGGTAAAAGTAGCGGCTGCTAACACCCAGTTTACTTGGGCCGCAGAAACAGAATAATGCTCGGCAATTAAAGGTAAGAGTGGCTGGAATAAATACAAGTTACAAAAAGAGATAAAAGAGCCGATAAAGAGCCCGAAGGTTGCTTTTCTAAATGGATTATTATCCTTTGTCGTCATATCAATTGCTTAGTCCAATACATATTAATAAATAGAGTAACAACTGTTGACTTAATACACCA
This sequence comes from Vibrio sp. S17_S38, assembly GCF_014694375.1. Taxonomy (GTDB): domain Bacteria; phylum Pseudomonadota; class Gammaproteobacteria; order Enterobacterales; family Vibrionaceae; genus Vibrio. Next base: position 103,842 of record NZ_JAAUWW010000015.1, on the reverse strand, counting down.
ATAGATCTACTCAGCCATACCCAAAGTAATTGAAGTTGCAGTGAGGCGACAAGCAAGTGAAGCCCCGTGAGCTTAGTTCACTAAGTGAGTGGGGTGAGCGAGCGTAGTCAACAAAGCTGCAGCTTTAAGTAATACGGGGATATAATCGTTTTTAGTTTTTTAATACCATATTTATGTGATGTAGTGTTTATGAACACGGCGCGTGATCCCGGTAAACAAGGTATACGCGATCGTATCGCAATGTTCGGCAACTTCAATCGCGAGAAGGTGTTTTCCCCACAACTCTACCGTTGAGCCTATTTTAACATCGGTAACATGAGTTAAATCGACGGTGAGCATATCCATCGATACCCGACCAATAATGCGAGTACGCTGTCCATTCACCATCACTGGAGTGCCATCTTTTGCATGACGCGGATAACCATCGGCATAACCAATTGCGACCGTACCCACTTTGGTTGGGGCTGAGCATACAAAACGTTGACCATAACCAATTGCTTCATTAATCGGTACATCATGTATTGCAATAATTTCAGAATGTAAGGTCATCACTGGCTGTAGCTGATCAGCCAAAGGATGAGATTCACTATAAGGTGACGCGCCATATAGCATAATTCCAGGTCTTAAATATTGTTGCCTTGCTTCGGGGTAACCTAACGTTGCAGCGCTATTGGCAAGGCTAATGTCGGCATCGAGTTGATTAAATATCGACTGGCAAAGTTGTATTTGCTGGTGGGTAATATTATCAGGTGCAAAGGCGGTATCTGCGCTGGAGAAGTGACTCATACAGACGACTTTTTCAACCTGTGGAAGCGCTTTTAATTGTTGATAAGCAAGTTGGTATTGCTCGGGAGGAATACCAAGTCTATGCATCCCACTATCCATTTTTAACCAAGTTGTGATAGGGGACTCTAAATCCGCATGGGCAATGAATTCAATTTGCTCGAAGCTGTGTACCGCGCACCAAAAATTATTGGCAGCAATCAGCGGAAGTTCATCAGTGCTAAAAAAACCTTCGAGCAATAAAATTGGCTGAGTAATGCCGGATTGGCGTAGTTCTAGTGCTTCCTCAATACAAGCGACACCAAAAGCATCTGCGTCATCTTTTAGTGCATGCGCCATTTTTACGGCACCATGCCCATAAGCATCCGCTTTGATGATCGCAACCGCATGTTGTCCATTAGCCAGTGTTTTTGCCAATTGGTAATTATGACAAAATGCAGTCAAATCAATGGTTGCAGTGGTTGGTCTAGCCATAATAACGCTCGATAGACAAACCTTCAGGATCGATGTCAGGTTGTTTCTGATTAATAATATCACTCACAAACTTGGCAGAGCCTAACGACATCGTCCAACCTAAAGTGCCATGACCGGTATTTAAGAACAAATTGGAATACTGAGTCCCACCTAAAATTGGTGTGCTATCTGGCGTCATTGGACGAAGACCAGTCCAAAACTCGGCTTTCGCTACATCAGCAGCACCGGGGAACATATCTTGCACCACAAAATCAATGCTGGCGCGGCGTTTTTCCGGTAACTCAAGATTATAAGAGGCAATTTCTGCCGTACCACCAACGCGAATGCGATCGTCAAAACGGGTGACCGCAACTTTATAGGTTTCATCCATAATGGTGGATTGTGGCGCGCGCGACTCATCTTCAATTGGAAGTGTGAGAGAGTATCCCTTGATTGGATAGATAGGCACTTTAATACCAATAGTGCTCAGGATTTGAGGAGAATAACTTCCTAATGCACACAAATAAGTATCACCAATGATCTCGCCTTTATCTGTCGTGACACTGATGATTTTCCCATTCGATTGATTGAGTTTTTTAATCTGAGTATCCATCATAAAGATGACGCCCATTTGTTCACATTGTTTAGCCAATTCCGTCGTAAACTTGAAGCAATCGCCCGTTTCATCACCAGGCAGATGCAACCCTCCCACAAATTTATCTTTTACATATTGCAAGGCAGGTTCATGTTTAACGCAACCAGCCATATCTAACGCTTGATGCTCAATGCCCAATTGTTTTAATACTTCAATATCTTTTTGCAGAGCATCAATTTGTTTCTGCTTTCTAAACAACTGTAAAGTACCCAATTGGCGTGCATCATAATCAATGTTGAGCTCACGACGTAAATCGACAAAACAATCACGGCTGTATTCCGCAATTCGCAACATACGCGCTTTGTTAACTTGATAACTTTGAGTATTGCAGTTGGCTAACATTTTGGTCATCCAAGATAAGGTATAACCATCGAGTTCTTTCATGTTGATCATAAAAGGTGATAGGTCTTGTAGCATCCAACCAATTGCTTTAAACGGTACGCCGGGCGCAGCCCAAGGAGAGCTATAACCGGGAGAAATCATTCCAGCATTACCGTGGCTAGTTTCCTGAGCAACAGTACTTTGGCGGTCGATAACGGTAACTTGATGGCCGGACTTCGCAAGATACCAAGCACTTGCCACACCGAGTACACCACCACCTAAAACGATTACATGCATACTTCACCTTATTAACAATAATGAAACATTCGATAGTGCTAATCATATTCCAAAATTAAGAGAATGGTGCTTTGTATTTTGCATTTTATTGGTATTAAACACTGTAATTTATAGTGAAATGCAGAATAAAAATTATTAAATAGTAGTGAAAATAAAAGTGAGATCTTGGTCATATTTTTATTTATGGTATTCGAGCTTTACCGTAATATGGCCACAAGTCGTCTAACGTTAAGTGTAGGAAAGATATGAAGCATTGGTTGTTTTTAGGTATTGCAATTGTTTCGGAGGTAATCGCAACCTCGGCAATGAAATCGGCCGAAGGCTTTACTAAGCTAGTACCATCCTTAATTGTCGTTGTGGGTTATCTGATTGCCTTCTACGGTTTATCAATGACGCTGAAAGTCTTACCTGTTGGGATTGCTTATGCGATCTGGGCAGGGCTAGGTATTGTATTAGTCGCTATTGTTTCGTGGTTCTTATACGGGCAGAAGCTCGATTTCCCCGCGATTTTAGGAATGGCTTTGATAATTTTGGGCGTCATTGTGATCAATGTTTTTTCTAAAACTGGTGGACATTAATAAAGATGAAAGAAAATAAATACGACGATAGTGAATTTTTCCAACAATACAAAAGTATGCCTCGTTCTCAACAAGGTTTAGAAGCGGCAGGTGAATGGCATCAACTAAAAGCTTTGTTTCCTGATGTAAGCGGGAAAGCCGTTCTTGATCTGGGCTGTGGCTTTGGCTGGCATTGCCGCTATGCACAAGAGCAAGGTGCTGCACAAGTTATTGGTGTCGATATCTCTCAAAAAATGCTTACCGAAGCAGCTAAGTTTAATACAAGTGATAAAATTAGTTATATCCAATCCGCGATAGAAGATATTGATTTTCCAGAGAAGAGCTTTGATGTGATCATTAGCTCATTGGCATTCCATTATGTGCAAGATTTTGCTGCGTTATGCCACAAGGTATTTGGATTACTTAAACCTAATGGCGTATTTTTATTCTCGGTTGAAAACCCCATTTTTACCGCGAATGAAAAACAATATTGGCAACTAAATGAGCAAGGTGAAATAGCACATTGGCCACTAGATAACTATTTTCATGAAGGCTTAATCAAAACTGAGTTTTTGGGTTGTACGGTTAAAAAATATCATCGAACTTATACCAATTATATTGCATCACTATTAAATGCTGGTTTTCAATTAAAGGCATTAGTAGAACCAACACCTTCGCAACAAATGCTTAATACGATTGATGGAATGCAAGATGAACTAAGACGACCAATGATGCTTATCCTTTCTGCATCAAAAGCATAAAGTAATGAGATGATTTGATCACTGAATTCGAGATAGGAAAAGCCATGACGTACGATGAATTCAATCAATTATGCCGCTCTATGACATCCACTACTTATGTGGTGCAGTGGAATAATGCTCATGTATGGAAAGTGGGTGGAAAAGTTTTCGCGATTGGTGGTTGGGGCGAGAAAAATAAACCGGCGTATGTATTTAAAACATCTGAATTAAATTTCGATTTTTTGAAAGAGCAGGAAGGCTATAAACCCGCGCCTTATTTCGCCTCACGTGGAATGAAATGGATACAGCATTTCGACACCCAAGCAAAAACAGATGAAGAACTGGGCTATTACTTAAAAGAGTCGTATCGAATAGTGTCATTAGGGTTAACCAAGCGTTTGCAAAAAGAGCTTGGATTGAATCAATAATTGTATTCTTTATGCTAGAAACTAGTTAAACATTGTCATTCTGAATAGCGACGAAGGAGTGTAGTTCAGAATCTCCTAAAGCGTGTTACTAACTGTTTTATGCCTAGAAATATAGTCATCCTGAAGAGTGAGGAACTAACGATGTTCAGGATCTCTAATAATGTGTTGGAACTCAATTCGCGGTAGAAGATCTCGTATCTTCTTCGCTTAGGCTCATGTACGAGATGACGTGGTGGAGACTTGATACTTATTTATACCTCGAGGCTAGCCAGAATTTGTCATTCTGGATAGCGACGAAGGAGCGTAGTTCAGAATCTGATAAAGCGTATTATTAACTATTTTTTGCTCCTTTATCATTTAGAGTTACTGTTCATTACAGCTTCATAATTCTATGTTTGACCAAATTCTTAGAATGAATCAATATGTGCCTAATTGATTAATTGCCAAATGAAACCGTATCTACTGATTTGGTGGCTATTCATCAATTTGGGAGCAGGATTGCCCACCATGAGCCCATCTTTGGGATCCTTACTCTTCATCAAATTTACCCGCTAATTATTAAAACAGTGGAATGGCGCTGCAATCACACTAAGCAATAGCTTGACTCAATAGAGTGAGTTACAGAGTTGCTTAGTAAGCCTGTAATATGAGGAGATGCTATAAAATGAATCGTCAATGCCTTTGTTTAACACCCAAAGAAATATAAATAACTACAAAACAAAATATCGGGAGCAATAGCAATACATGTCAGTTAGTTTTTACGATGAACGTATCCTAAACATACGAATCAAAAATAATAGCAAGGGATCTACTTTTTTGTTTGGTGCTGCACTAAGTCAAATAACTGATGGAGTCGGCATTCCAAACGTTGAAAGCGTTCTTGAATTTATTGACGAATATGCAATTGAGCAAGAAGTTTATGACCACTATTTCGAAGAAGCACATAGCTTTTCAGAACAGGATAGATACCAACAAGCTTTTAGCCTAATAGCCGGATTATGTGGTCAAGAGTCGGTAAATGAAATCATTAAGCGGGTAGTAGAAAGTAATATCGACGAGAACGGAAGACATCGAGTACCTAAAGCAATCAAAGACTTCGTTGCTAGTATCAAAAGCGGCAACATCGTAGTAAACAACATCATCACGACCAACTTTGATACGCTACTTGAAGAGGAGTTCAGGAATCAAGAAATTCAGTTCAACTCTTTTAGCGTGGTGGCAGATACTCAGCTCCCCAACGATGTAAACGACAATATCAATATTTATCATTTGCATGGTAGTTGGGAGCGTGGCGATTCAATGCACACGACGAATCAGTTGCAATCAAATAGAGACCGTATTGAAACTTCATTGCAAAACCTCATAGGCAATCAAAGTCTGGTGGTTATGGGGTATGGCGGATGGGATGATAGTTTTACTCGCTCTTTGGCATCTGCAGTTATTAACCCGCAGTTGAGCTACAATATCTTATGGTGTTTTTACGAAGGCAACAGCGCAGTTATAGAGCAAAGAGAAGCCCCGTTATTAAATAGTCTGAACGATGGCATGAGTCGCGGTCGAATACAATTATATAAAGGGATCGATTGCAATAAGGTGTTCGCAACACTGGCACAGGTAAGTGCAATAAAAAAGAGACAAATTGAGCAACGAGACATCGAACAAAAACGTTTAGAAACCATTAACTACTACAACATTCCAGATCGGCATTACAACAGTCAAACCCGTGGGCGAACTAGAAGTAAAGCAATACAAAAGTTGACAAAGCACAACTCATTGTTTGTAAGGTCACCATTAGGTTTCGGTGCATATGACTTCATCTATTCGCTAACGAACGCGGTATCAAGTAAAGACACTCACTGCGTGAGAGTGAACTGCTCAGAGGTTATTTCTCAAGCACAAATTGACCATCAAGTCCTTATGGATTCGGGGCAGCCTTTGTCGCAGCTTTCTTACTTACTTAACTTACGTGAAGATGATGTCCATTTCATTATTTTCGATAAGATTCGTGGTGACATGGATGCGGAAGCTTTGATGTATTTATCTAACCTTCCGAAGAGCCTAAACCTTATACGCAAGAATGTATTTTTCATCTACATGTCAAGTGTTGACATTAAACAATTTGACAAGTTGAAAGTCGAACTAAAAAAACTGGATAGAAACGACACTCAGCTTATTTTAGACAATCGATTTGACAAGCATAGCTTTACACATGCACAAATATCTCAGATATACGAATACTCGGAAGGTGTGGTAGAGAAGCTGGAACTAATAATGGACTACTTAAATGTTAGCTCTGTTGAAGAAGTTCTTTCAGATGCCGAGATGTTCAATGATGCGTTTCACTCAGAACACATTCCTAAAACCACGATGAATCAGATCAACTTATTATTCGATGAACCCTCAAAGGAGCCAGTGTTAAGGTATCTGAAAATTCTTGCCATTCTCAAGAATGGAGAAACATTGACCAATATTCGTAAGGCTGAAATGGGAACAGGTCTACATGCTAGGCATACAATGGAACTCATTAGACTAGAACTTGCCACAACAGTGCAATTAGATCTGGACTCTAAGCTAGTCAAAATTAACCCTATAATCAAAGACTACATGCTGAGTAAAATGACCCGTTCAGAGATATTGCAAATATCCAATGAGTACTTGAATGTTACTCTCATCCGAACGAAAAGGGGTGTAAAGCTCAGCTCTATCAATCGAAAAATCTCACAGTCTGGGTACAATACTGAAGAAGATAATACCTGTACCCTGCTTCGCAACGCGTTCGAAGAGTGTCGAGACAATATTCGTCATGCTGAAGAGACGGGAGAATCAACAGAGCTGTTATTAAGAAGAATGAATAAGCTATGCACTCTAAGCGGAGCGTATGTGTATTTACTTGAAAGTACATCTCGCTTCACGGAAACAATTACAGCTGTAGACAGTTTATTAGGTGTGATTAAAGAAGTCGATAGTGACCAATTGCATCGATATTATGGTCTAATGTCCAGCGCGTATAGAATGAAAGCCAACTACGATGAAGCAAAGGAGTACTTAGATTTATGTGAAGAGTTATGCCCAGAGTCGGATAAACAGACACAGGATATGATCTATAGGGAAAGATTGTACTTGCTTGAAAAAACGAACTGGGATATGGCGATTAAGCTCGCAAAATCACGAAAAAATGACTTCCACAGACATTCTGTTGAGAACATTATAACCGAAGCTCTGCTTGCAGAAAGTAAACCATCTGACCTTCATTTCCAAACCCTAGTTAAATTGGAGAAAAAAGCAAGAAAGCTTGGTCACTTTACAACGGCAAATAACATCTTGTTCACCATTAATCGAGAACGTACACATAGTGAGAAGATTAATAATCTCAATAAAGCAATACAATCAGATCAAAGTGAATATAACATTTGTCGCGCTAAGATATATAAACATCAAGCATATATTGAAATGGGACTTTTTGAACGCATTAAAGATAACGATATAAATGAACTTCTAAATATCTACGATTACCTATTCAGGCAAAAGTTTGACTCACTTTTCAATCAATGTCACCAGTTGCTCTGGGAAATAGCTGAACACAGGCAAATGCACGATGTGATCTTTTTGATATTTTTTAAAGGTACAATTGTGTGGCGTTTAAATTCTGACAATGAAAATGAAATGAAGTACAGAACTAAAATCAAAGAAATCCCGCAACCAAGGCTTCTGGAATTTCAACCATAAAAAGTTATACCATTACTGACAGAAATGACTAAAGAAGAACGTCACCCGCGTCGTTTGATGTTATCGCCGTATGGCATAGCGATGATCTGCTACAAAAGTGGGTTGTTTCTCTGTTAGAGGAAAAATACCTCACATAGGTTGCTTCGGTATCGCTCGCGTAACGCATTTTTGTCCAATTCACGCTTAAAAACACTAAACCTTTATTACAACAAAACAGCCCTGTGAGCAAAACTCACAGGGCTGTTTGAATACATCTAGATATTAATTAAATAATACGAGCTCGGAAGGTTTTACCTTTCATTTTACCATTTGAAATGATTTTAAGGGCTTTCTTGGCAACATCTTTTTGTACTGCTACATAAGCGCGAATATCGGATAAATTAATCTTACCGACTTGGCTACCTTGGATGCTTTGCTCGCCACCGGTTAATGCACCTAAAATATCACCTGCACGAACTTTTTGTTTCTTACCGCCATCAATTTGAATGGTCGCCATTTTAGCCACGAAAGGCGCATCAGATAACACATCAGCAGATGGCAGCGTCGATGGTGAAATCGCGATATCCATGTACTCATCAATTTGTGCGACTTTAAACATTTCTTTAGCAGAGAATAGGCTAAATGCCATGCCTTTGCTGCCTGCGCGGCCAGTACGACCAATACGGTGAACGTGAATCTCTGCATCACGAGCCAGTTCGAAGTTAATCACAGCATCTAAGTTTTCAACATCCAAACCACGAGCTGCAACGTCGGTTGCCACTAAAATTGATGAGCTTTTGTTAGCAAAACGGACTAGAGCTTGGTCACGATCGCGTTGCTCTAAATCACCGTGTAGAGCGATGACATCAAAGCCTTTGTATTCTAATTCATCGGCTAATTGTTGTGTCTCACGCTTGGTATTACAGAAAATTACAGATGACTCAGGCTTATGAGTTAACAGTAAAATTTGAGTGGCGCGTAAACGTTCTTCAAAGCTTCCGGCTTCATAGAAAAACTGGCTGATACTGGTGTTAGTATGTTGGCTTTCTACTTTTACTAGCTCTGGATTGCGCATGATGCGATCAGCAATTTTTTTAATCTCTGGTGGGAAAGTGGCACTAAAGAGTAAGGTCTGACGCTCTTTTGGTGCTTCCGCAATAATGGCATCTAATGAGTCTTGGAAACCCATATCTAACATGCGATCCGCTTCATCAAGAACTAGCGTATTTAGCTCAGACAAGTCAATACGACCTTTATCAAGGTGATCCAAAATACGGCCTGGCGTACCAACAAGGATATGAGCGCCATGTTCAAGCGAACCAATTTGTGGGCCAAATGGCATGCCGCCACATAAGGTCAATACTTTGATGTTATGAATGCCACGAGCCAATTTACGGATCTCAGTCGCGACTTGGTCGGCGAGTTCACGGGTTGGGCATAATACTAAGGTTTGTACACGGAAACGTTTCACATCTAAGTTGGCTAATAAACCCAAACCAAATGCGGCTGTTTTACCTGAGCCAGTTTTACCTTGCCCAATTACATCTTTGCCAGCCAGCATTAATGGTAGGCTGTCGGCTTGAATTGGTGTCATCGATTGATAACCTAAACTGTCTAAATTCTCGATTAATGCGCTATCAAGGTTCAGGCTATTAAATGCTGTGTTAGAGGTCGTTGAAGTCAAAGTTTGTTATTCCTAATAATAAATGCGCTCGTTAACCGAAGTATTACGCTTAACGAGTTATCAAATTGGTTGTGATTTTTGTTTTCTCATCATCACGTCATGTTAGCTGTTATAAATCTTATCAAAGTTGGCGGCGTTCCATCCCGCCATCATGCGATCGCCAATTTTTAGTACGGGAACACCACGCGCGCCCATAGCTTCTAATTCTTTACGGCCGCGTTGCAGTTGAGCATCACACAAACGGTACTTAATGCCCTTTGAATCTAAATACATTTTTGCGGCTTTGCAGTGTGGGCATTTTGCTCCCACGTATAAGACAACTCTTTTCATCGCCATAGTGATCTTTTAATCTTTATTGTTAAATAGGTAAGGGAACAATTTCTGTTTTTCCTGTTCGCTTAACGCCTCGACGCGAGCAATATTGGTATCGGGTATTGCTTCCGGATTAGGGTAATGCTTAACGGCTTTTGCCATGCTGTCTTCACGAATTAAGTGTAGAACAGGATAGGGGGCGCGATTAGTTAAATTTTCCGCATCATCTGGGCTTGCGCCTGCAAAACAATAATCGGGATGAAAAGTCGCCACTTGGAAAATACCTTCCCATTGTTCTTGCTTGAGTAGAGCATCTACCCAATCTAAAAAGAAGTTGTAATTATCGAAATCACTGAGCATTTTCGGGATCACGACTAAGGTGGTTTCTAATTCTTTCACATCGGTTTGTGCTAAACGAGTGAACTCTTGAAACACATCTTCGAGTAACGTTTCTTCTACTTGAGCATCGGATACAAAGATACGAATTTGTTCATTTCGTTGCGGCTTGGCGGCAAAAGGACATAAATTTAATCCAATTACGACATCGATCAGCCATTGTTCTACTTGAGATTCAATCTCTGCAAAAGTAGGAATAGACATGTGAACCTCAAATAATTAATCGCGCCGTATTCTAGCATAGTTAACCTCATCTATTGATCTTAATAATCTGCACCTTGCTAAAAATTACAGGTATAATTGCCGACAGAATATTTTCAATTAAGACTTAGAGAGCACCTGAACTCATTATGGCTAAATTAACTCTTCAAGAACAAATGCTGAAAGCTGGTTTGGTGAACAGCAAAAAATTGGCAAAAGCAAAAAAAACATCTAAAAAATCACGCGTCCAAGCACGTGAAGCGCGCGAAGCGGTTGAAGTGAATAAACAAGCGCAAATTGAGCGTGATAAAGCATTAAGTGCTCAGCAAAAAGAAGCCACACTGTCGAAAGAAATGAAAGCGCAAGTCAAACAGCTTATTGAGATGAACCGAATTACGATTCGTGATGGTGAGATTGGCTATAACTTTACCGATGGTACTACAGTTAAAAAGCTTTACGTTGATAAAGAAACGCAAGCAGAACTCACGAAAGGCCGATTGGCGATTGCACGTTATGTGGCAAAAAGTGGTGAAGAAGAAGAGTACGCGATTATTCCAGCAAGCGTGGCGGATAAAATTGCCCTGCGCGATGAAAATACGATTGTGCTGAACAATGTATTAAGCAAAGAAGAACAAGATGAAGACGACCCATACGCAGATTTCGTCGTACCCGATGATTTGATGTGGTAATTCCTTAAACAGATATATACCCGTCTTACCTGAAGCTGCAGCTTTGTTGGCTACGCTCGTTCACCCCACTCACTTAGTGAACTAAGCTCACGGGGCTTCACTTGCTTGCCGCCTCACTGCAACTTCAATTACTTTGGGTATAAATAAATTACATAAATGAGCCTCAGTTATCTGAGGCTTTTTTGTGACTGATTATTTTTGATTAAACTTATGCACAAACTCAAGCGCCTGAATGATGATCTCATCACTTAAATTTAGAGCATTATCGCCAACATACCATTCAAAATAACAGCTATTTGGTAGCTGCCCGACCTGAAAACCATTACACAACCAAATACCCAGCTCATGAGCTAATTTAGAACGCATTTTTTCTGCTTCATCTACATTCATCGATAAATGAACATGTAGTATATTGGATTGTGGTGCGCTCGGATTGAGCTGCAAGCTTGGACTGTATTTTTGTAGTAATAGGTAAAGCTGTTGAGTCCGGTCAAATAAAGCAGGCATTTGCTCTAATCGTTGCTCAAATTGCATCATTGCTGAAAAAGCATAAGGCGAACGTTTAAAGACATTGCCACCTTCGCGTTTCACTCGAATGCGAGCTTTATCAATCAAAGTCTGCTTACCGAGTAACATTGCGCCAGCAAATGCACCAATGCCTTTATAAAAAGAAACATAAACAGATTGAAATCCATCGGCGATTTCAGCATGAGTTTTGCCATAATAAGCGGCAGCCTCCCACAAACGAGCGCCATCCATGTGTAAATGAATGTCATGTTGCTGGCAATGGTCTTTTATATCTTGAAGTTGCTCCCACTGTGGTAGTTGACCACCAATTTCGCGCATAGGTAATTCATAAACAGCAGCAGTAATATTATCGGCGTGGCTGGCTAAATCTGAAGTTAGCCAAGGTTGATACGCATCACCAGTTGGGAGTGCAGTGAAGCGTCGTAAGAATTGAAAGTTTTGGGCTTCATGTTTATTGATATGACAGCTAGAATGCATTGCCACTACAGGGTTCGAGACTTGCTCACATACCGCATCTAAAACCACCGCTTGTGCCATGGTTCCTGTGATCACAAATAATCCTGCTTCAAAGCCAAGCAGTTGTGCAATTTCTTGTTCGAATGCCTGTAGAGCCTCTCCGCTACCATACACATCATGTTCAATATCATTTTTTTCACACCAACGAGACAGTGCCAAAAAATCTTGAGCCGCGGTTTTGGTTGCATGACCCGCTAGAAAATATTGGCAGCTATTTTTATCGTCGCTCATCTAATAATCCTTATTTTGAATGACTTATATAGGGAGTTTATCCGAATAGCTGTAAATAATCACAAAAACAAAGCATCATGCTAATGACGATTTTATGGATATTCTCATTAACTCGAACTGCATTGTTAACCCTTACATCATTGCAATGTAAACGTTAACATTTAGGTGAGTGTTTGTGATGAACCGCCAAGAAAAAAACGGAAGATAAGATTAAGGTAATGGGATCTCAACAATAACTGGAGCAATCATGTCTTATATCGCAAACCCTGAACGCTATACTTCAATGCAATACAATCGTTGTGGGAAGAGTGGTTTAAAACTTCCGGCGGTATCGCTAGGTCTTTGGCATAATTTTGGGGATATTAATCAGTTTTCAAACAGCCGTGATCTTATTTTACATGCCTTTGATTTAGGTATTACTCACTTTGATTTAGCCAATAACTACGGGCCGCCACCGGGCAGCGCAGAAGAAAATTTTGGTCGTGTTTTGAAAAAAGACTTACGCCCTTACCGTGATGAATTAGTTATTTCTAGCAAAGCGGGTTACACCATGTGGGATGGTCCTTATGGTGATTTTGGCTCAAAAAAATATTTAGTGTCGAGCTTAAATCAGAGTTTGAAACGTATGAATCTCGATTATGTTGATATTTTCTATCATCATCGCCCAGATCTTGATACGCCATTAGAAGAAACTATGAGTGCATTGGATTTAATCGTGCGCCAAGGCAAAGCGCTATATGTTGGTATTTCAAATTACCCTGCGGAATTGGCACAACAAGCAATTGAAATGCTAAAAAAAATGGGAACACCGTGCTTGATTCATCAGCCTAAGTTTTCGATGTTTGAACGTACTCCAGAAAATGGTTTATTGGATGTTCTAGGCGATAATGGAGTGGGTTGTATTCCATTTTCTCCATTAGCGGGTGGACGATTAACCGATCGTTATTTGCAAGGTATTCCAAGCGATTCACGCGCAGCAAGCAGCAGTATTCATTTGAATGTTGAAACTGTTGAAGCGGAGCGAGGTAAAGTTCTTCAGTTAAATGCTATCGCCCAGCAACGTGGTCAAACGATGGCACAAATGGCGTTAGCTTGGGTGCTACATCATAAAAGTGTAACTTCAGTTTTAATTGGCGCAAGTAAGAAGCAGCAAATTACCGATGCGGTCCAGATGCTTGCTAATCAAGAGTTTAGTGTACAAGAACTTTCTCAAATTGAAGGAATTTTACGCGGTTGATTTCTAATTCTGTTATGCTTGGTTGTGAAACATTTCCATTCAAGAAAAGGATGCTATAAGAATGAAATTATACGAGTTTGCACCAAACCCAAGTTCTCGTCGTGTTGGAATATTTTTAAAAGAATTGGGTGTTGAACTGGAAACCGTTCAGCTTGATGTTAGAGCAGGCGAAAACCTCAATGAAGAATATTTAGCCAAAAGTATTACTGGCAAAGTGCCTATGCTGGAGTTGGATGATGGTACTTGTATCAGTTAAACGATCGCGATTTGTCGCTATCTTGCTGAGAAAAAAGGAGATTTAACGCTTTTTGGCAAAACACCTGTTGAAGCCGGTTTAGTTGAAATGTGGCAACGCATTGTGGAGTTGGACGGATTATATGCGGGCTTCCAAGCATTCAGAAATTTATCGGGTGTTTATAGTGACCGTGAACGTTGTGTGAAAGCGTGGGGGGTTGAATCAAAACTTCGTGTACAAGAATTTTTGCCAAAGCTTGATAAGCAGCTATCTTCACACCAATTTATTGCTGGCGATAAGTTAAGTGTTGCAGATATTACGGGGTTCTTATTCGTTGGGATTGTATGTTTGAAAGCTTTAGAAATTGATGCTTTAAGCGATTACCCGAATATCACACGTTGGTTTGAACAAGTATCACAACGTCCGGCTTTTCAATAGAAGTAGCTTTGCAATAGAACCTGTTTTTAAATAAAAAGAGCCGTTGATATTCAATATCTCTTTTCTCGGTAATAATAGATAAACAAAACCACCGTCATTTTGAAGTGACGGTGGTTTTTTATGTCACATACAAACCTGATTATTCAATAAACTACGTATCTATAAATCATGCATCTATAAACTATGTATCATTATGTGCTTTCTTTAATGCTGTTTCTTGATTGGTTTTCCACTGGTGAATCGCGTCTTGCATTTCACGTTCATTTTTTAAAATTTGGCCTAAAGCATCATTTGGCTTTTTCGGCAGTGTGAGACCACATGAAATAAGTGTTGCGGTCAGTTGCTCAACGGCAAGGTGTTCGATATGTTGTAAATCTTCCACTTTTTCAAAGCGCACATAGCCATTTGACAGGTTGATAGCTTGAGGCACAAAAACCACATGATAACCTTCTTCAGGTAATGGGTAACATTTTCCATCATCGGCTAAGAACATGTCGCCATTTTTATTCGGTATGATCCAAGTTGGGCCTAAATCAAACACTATTTCTCGTGAGTTTTCCCCTGACCAAGATCGGCAAAATGCAGGTTTTTTAAATGGTGATTCATCGGAGGTCAATGCTTCCATGATTTGTTTGGTTGAATTATGGATAATGCCAAATCCCGGAATACGATTGATGGTTTTATCTGATAACCATTCATAGAAATTCCGTTGAAGTTTACCGTCAAAGATAATACCAATGATGAGCATTAAAATGAGCGCAGCAATAAAGCCAAAACCCCATACTGTCGTGAATTGATTGCGATATTCATCAGGAAGAAGATAACCAACGGTGCCATCCATAAACTGGACAACAGCGTTCACAACCCAGCTGGCGATAACCAAAGGGATAATAAATAACATTCCAATTTTTATCTTTCGAACGATAAATTTTTTCATAGCGAGAAGCGACTCCTTTATAGTGCCAATACTCTAAACGTTTTAGTCGAGCATACAAGCAATTATATTGACATGATTATCTGCTAACAAAACCTTGCGTGTAGGCAAAAGCTCTGCATTAATAGAGAAAATATATTTAATATGGAAATCACAATGACAGACAACTTTCTGATTGATCAATGGTATTTTGATGATGGCGAATCGCAACAAATTAAACCCGAGAATGTACATGAATCGAAAATTCAGTCGGGCAATTGGTATCATTGTCATCGAGAGGCTGCGTCTTTGCGAAAATGGCTGCAATTTAACCAAATTGAACCGAGTATTATCCATAGTTTATTAAGGGACGACACACGCCCTCGATTTGAGCGCTATGACGATGGCTCTTTTTTGCTGATTTTACGCGGGGTAAACCTAAATGAAGGAGCAAAACCAGACGACATGCTTAGTATTCGCATGTTTTGGAAGGATAACGCTCTTATTAGTACCAATAAAATGTCGTCACGAACCATTAACAGTATTCGTAGCGCGTTACTAAAAAAAGAAGGGCCGAAGCAATTACCTGATCTGCTCATGGGAATTATTGCAGGGTTAAACCTCAATATTGAGAAGTTTTTAAATCAAATAGAAGCCCAGTTATTTGAGTTAGATGACTCTGATTATGATGGCAGTGAATTACAAGTTATCCATAAACGAATTTTGAAGTTGAGACGTTTTTTGAAACCTCAGCAATATGCTATAAACGATTTAGTTGAAGCTGATATACCAGAGATTAGCTCAGTGGAAAGTCACAGTTGGAACGTACTTGATACCAGTACTCGGGTAACGGAATCGATGGACTTTTATTTAGAACAGATTCAAGTTATGAAGTCCGAGCTTGAGCAAGAGCAAGCTGAAAAGATGAACCGTAATACTTATTTATTTACGATTGTTGCGGCAATATTTTTACCGTTAGGATTTTTAACGGGTTTGCTTGGGATAAATATTGGCGGCATGCCGGGAGTCGATAGCCCAACTGCATTCGGTTTCTTTTGTATTGGCTTGGTGATCACTCTGGTCATTGAACTTTGCTTACTCAAGTGGCTGAAATTTTTCTGAGTATTTTTGATAACCTCTTTAAATTTGGTGATTATTAAAGATGGCATCTAACGTAATCTTATAATGCAAAAACAAGTCAGAGATTGGCTTGTTTTTTATGATTGTTAAGTTATGTTGTCTTATTATTTTTAAATCAGAATTCTCATGAAAGCTCAAAATAACAACACATTAGGTGCGATACTTATTTTGATCGCGACGTTATCATTAACGCTGAAAGACAGTGCAGATAAATATCTAATCTTACATGGCTATCACCCGATTCAGATGGTTTTTTTCCGCTTTGCTATTCCATTTCTATGTATGCTGATTTTTATGCCGAAGCAAACTAAAACGGCAATGTTGGCTACCAATAAAAAACTGTTGCTACGTTCAGCACTGTTCTTAGTGTGCGCTATCACATCGGTAATCTCTCTGAAATATATCCCACTAAATGTTTATATTATTATCGCGCAAATGGGCGGTATCGCTTTTATGTTGGGTGGAGCTTTCTTTTTTAAAGAACAATTAACACCGACGAAAATTGTTGCGACCATTCTTGGCTTTATTGGTGTGATTGTAGTGATGAACCCGACCAGTGAGGGTGGGATGCATGTCATTTATCTCTTACCGCTTGTGATTGTTTTTGCCAATACGGCTTATAACTTAGTCACCAAAACCATTGATGCAAAAATCTCTTTTTTGTCTATTTTCATTAATACGTTCTTTATTTTAGGAATGGTCGCGACAGTGTGTTTAGTAGCACAACCACAAATGTGGAAGACTCCTAGCATGGAATCGATTCCATATTTTATTACGATTCCAGTGGTCACTATCGTGTCACAACTTTGTCTGATTAAAGCGATGAAAGTGGCAGATGCTTCTCACGTCGCACCGTTTTTCTATTTTCAAATTCTTTTTGCATGTGTGATTGGATATTGGTTATTTGATGAAGTGCCAACGCGCTATAGCTTAGTTGGTAGTGCATTTATCATGTCGGCAGGTTTACTGATTACTTTTATGAACTATAGAAAAAATCGTGCTGAAAGAATGGAAGTGTTAAAAGATAAAGCTTAAATAATACGCCTTGAGGCTCATTTTTAATTTGTCATTTACGTTTCGTTTTGCACTCGCTTCGCTTGGGGAGTAGAAAGGAAGATAACTAATAAAGGAGTATGTCTGTATGAGTGGTATTTTATATTCATCGATTGAGCTATTAGCCAGCTTAATTCTTATTTTATTGGCAGTTTTTGCTTTAGTTGTAGTCTGTTTTTACGTGCTTGATAAGCGACAACATAAAAATGCGATTCGACATAATTACCCTGTTGTTGGTCGATTACGGACTTTCTTTGAGAAGCAAGGCGAGTTTTTTCGTCAGTATTTCTTTGCTATGGATAGAGAAGAAATGCCATTTAATCGTTCGGAGCGTAATTGGGTAGAGCGAGCAGCCAGAAATGGTGATCATACGGTTGCATTTGGGTCAACGCGTAACCTCGATCCTACTGGCACTATTTTATTCATGAACTGCGCATTTCCTACATTGGACGAAGATGCGGCACAACCAAAAGAAGTAACAATCGGGCCTTTCGCAAAACATCCATACAAAACGGCATCAATTTTTAATATATCTGGCATGAGCTTCGGCGCGATTTCAAAGCCTGCCGTCCGCGCACTTTCACAAGGTGCTAAAAAAGCGGGTTGTTGGATGAATACCGGAGAAGGCGGATTAACACCATATCACTTAGAAAGCGGCGCCGATATTGTGGTTCAAATTGGGACTGCTAAATATGGCGTTCGAGATGAGCAAGGTCATTTAAGCACGGAGAAATTACAAC
This sequence comes from Vibrio sp. S17_S38, assembly GCF_014694375.1. GTDB lineage: Bacteria > Pseudomonadota > Gammaproteobacteria > Enterobacterales > Vibrionaceae > Vibrio. The sequence goes on along the minus strand of NZ_JAAUWW010000015.1, from coordinate 85,590 downwards.
AAGCCGCAGCACATGAACAAGTCAAAATGTTTGAAATTAAAATGAGCCAAGGCGCCAAACCAGGAAAAGGTGGAATGTTGCCTGGGCGAAAAGTTACAGCGGAAATTGCAGCCATTCGCGGGATTCCGGAAGGGCAAGATTCAATTAGTCCTAATGGTCATGTTGATATCAAAAATGTCTCTGAATTGATTGATATGATCGAATTCGTGCGAGAAACGACGGGTAAACCGGTTGGCTTTAAAGCGGTGATTGGTTCTTATGCTTGGATCGATGAGTTACTAGAAGAAGTGTTGCGTCGAGGTGAATCGAGCGCGCCTGATTTTATTACAATAGACAGCGCAGATGGTGGCACAGGGGCAGCACCGCAGCCTTTGATGGATTATGTTGGCATGACACTTAAAGAGAGTTTGCCATTAGTGATTGGATCACTTGAACGACATGGCTTACGTGAGCGAATTAAAGTGGTCGCGTCTGGAAAGCTAATCACACCATCAAAAGTCGCTTGGGCGGTGGCGCTTGGCGCAGATTTCGTGACTTCTGCTCGAGGTTATATGTTTGCATTAGGCTGTATTCAATCACTTAAATGCAATAAAGATACTTGTCCGACAGGCATTGCAACCCAAGATATAAAAAGGCAAGAAGGTTTGGATGTCACGGATAAAACCGAGCGTGTGGCCAGTTATAACAAATACATTAATTATGGTTTAGGTATGTTGGCGCATTCATGTGGTGTGGCAAACGTTCGCGGCTTAACTCATAAGCATGTACGTATTGTCACTGAAAGTGGCTTGTCGGTAGCATTAGATAAGTTTTATGAAGGGCATCAATAGATTCTTATCTACATAAAATAAGCAGGTAAACGGATCTTTATAAAACTCGATTATTATAAAGATCCGTTGTTATAAACGCGAATCGCTATAACGATCAGTATTACCTGAAAATCCTAGCTTAGTTATTTTTCACGAAAGGGCTGAGTCAACATTTTCCATATACTTTGTTCTTTAGACTGTCGAAACAGAGACAATCCTATCTGCATATCGCGATGACCATCCTTCGGTTGTTCTATGTAACTGTTAAACCAGCGATCCCAAATTGATAAACAAAAGCCATAATTGCTGTTGGTTTCTTGCGGATAGACTGAATGATGAACACGGTGCATGTCTGGCGTCACAATCCATTTACGGAATATTGCATCGACTTTCAAGTGCAAATAGGCGTTGCTGTGATTAAACATGGCGCTAGCGTTTAATATGATTTCAAACAACAAAACTACAATGGGAGAAATACCGAAGATTATAATGGCGGCGATTTTAATCCACATCGATAACCATATTTCGATAAAGTGAAAACGTGAACCTGTGGTGATGTCGATATCTTGATCGGCGTGATGTACCCGGTGTAAACGCCACAGCCATGGAACGAGATGAAAAATACGGTGCTGCCAGTAAATGAGGCAATCCAGTAATAGCATGGATAATAGACACTCAATAGGCTCTGGAATATTGAGGAGATTGAATAGCCCCCACTGATGTTGTTGAGCGAGATAAGCACTCGATACGGCTAGAATTGGCAAGGTAAAGGGGAGTAATAGACCATTAAAGATGGTAACGAGAAGGTTGTTTACCCAACGAAACCCTTTGGGTTGAGTAAGCATTTTTCTTGGATGATGGACTTCCCAAATTCCCATAACAAGAATCACAACCAAAAATACAGAAAGTCTGATCAACATTTGGTTCGCTAACATAAATTCAGTCATATATACCTTTCAATTACAGAACCGTTTATTACTTATTAATCAGATTAATAGCGAGTTTGCTATGCTTAACAGTCGTGGTGAGTTTGTTTAACCACTTTAATTTTTATGTTTGGTGTAAGAACAACATAATAGAGAATACATCGAAAGAGGAAAGCGAGTGATAACTTTAACTACCGAACGTTTAATTTTACGCCCTTGGAAAGAAACGGATTTGGATTCGTTGATTAAACTTAATCAAGATCCCGAAGTTATGCGTTTTTTTCCATCTGTATTATCTGAGCATGAAACTCAAGAAATGTTCAACCGCATCGCGTCATTATTTGACATTAATGGTTGGGGTTTTTGGTTGGCTGAGCACAGAGATACACATGAATTTATTGGCCTCATTGGCTTAAATAAAGTTGAATTAGATATTCCTTGTGCTCCCTTTATTGAAGTGGGGTGGCGAGTGGCAAAAGATCATTGGGGAAAGGAATATGCACCAGAAGGGGCAAGAGCTGCGATTAAATTTGCATTTGATGAATTAGACCAAGCAGCCGTTTATGCTTTCACGGCTAAGCAAAATGCGCCTTCGCAACGGGTTATGCAGAAAATTGGAATGGTGAATACACGTAATGATTTTGACCACCCTAAATTGAAAGCAGGGGATATTTTACAAAGACACTGCTTATATAAAATCAGTCGATGATCACAAATATATAGATTCTTTTTATTAACCGCTAGACGACAGGTTTATCGCTTTACATCTTTCAAGTAAGTCTCTACATTAGCAAACGTATTTAGTCGGGGAGCTGAAAGGCTGAGATCACAAAAGTGAGACCCGTTGAACCTGATCCAATTAACATTGGCGTAGGGAACTAATTTCGAACCACCTTTCTGCTTTTCGTTGTCATAGCTTGCCGCTCAAGTTAGTCACACGGTTTTGACCAGTTAGACTCGAATGTTCTCCTACGCATAAGTAGGAAGTATTCGATATGCCTAACGCTTGTAATATGTCTTCATCATCTTTATTTGAAGGTTCAACTTCGACGCAATTAAGTATTGTGAATATTCTCACGATTGCCGGATCCGATTCTGGCGGTGGCGCAGGTATTCAAGCCGATATCAAAGCCATTTCAGCCACGGGCACTTTTGCTTGTTCGGTTATTACGGCATTAACAGCGCAAAATACGCAAGGCGTCACCGGTATTTTACCCATTGACGCGGAGTTTGTTGGCCAGCAATTAGATGCGGTTTTTTCAGACATTGATATTGCAGCCGTTAAGATTGGAATGCTAAATGACGCCAGTGTTATTGCGGTTATCGCTCAAAAATTAAAGCAATATCAACCAAAATATGTGGTGCTTGATCCTGTAATGGTTGCGACCAGTGGTGACGCGCTTATTGAAAACTCAGCCATTCAAACGTTAGTAAATACATTATTTCCATTAGTGACGGTCATAACACCAAACCTTCCAGAAGCCGCATTTCTTATTGGTACTCAGATGCCAACCCATGAATCAGAAATTGAAAGTTTCATTCAACAATTGCAAGCTCATTCAAACTTAAAATCAATGAAGATTTTACTAAAAGGTGGGCACTTTGATGGTGAGGAAAGCTCCGATTGGTTGATTGATGGTGAGCAAATAACGGTGTTTTCACAGCCTAGAATTAAGACATCGAATACACACGGAACAGGTTGCACTTTATCATCTGCTCTAGCGTCTTACTTAGGGCAAGGCTTTGAATTAGAAGCATCAATATCGAAAGCGAAAGCCTATATATCACATGCCATTATGGCTGCTGATAAGCTTAATGTTGGGAGAGGTTCTGGCCCCGTTCATCATTTTTATGCATCGTCTGTTTTTGATGATATCAGCGTGAAAGGCTGAAATCGCGATGATTAGTATTGAGCAATTCACTTTCCAGTTCTCACTTACGAGCCCTCCTATTTTTGACAAGCTAACCGTCCAATTTGAAACTAAGACTTGGACATGCTTACTTGGAAAAAGCGGCTGTGGCAAAACGACCTTATTAAAACGTATTGCGGGTTTTGATGCTGTGGGTGGTATCCAAACCGGCAACATTTATTTAGGACCGAATAACGATCAATATTCAATAAATCACTTTCCTGTTGCGTATATGGGCCAGCAAGATTTGTTGTTTCCGTGGTTAGACGTATTGCATAACGTGTGTTTAGAAGCTTATTTACGTCACGGAAGCATTACCAAGTCTCAGTCTAAGCAAGCGGCTCAATTATTAAATCAATTAGATTTGCCTAATTGCCTTGAGAAATATCCTTATCAGTTATCGGGTGGTATGAGGCAGCGTGTTGCCATTGCGAGAACTTTGATGCAAGACAAACCGATTGTGCTTATGGATGAACCTTTTGCCGCGCTTGACGCAGTAACACATTACGAATTACAAAATCTAGTATGCCGATTATTGAAGAACAAAACGGTGCTCTTTATTACTCATGATCCCCAAGAAGCATTGCGTATTGCTGACCGTATTGTGCTTATGAAAGGGCTGCCCGCTAAATTGTATGAGGTTGAATTTGAGTCCGAACAATGCGCTCCGAGAAATATGGACGCCGATCTTCTAGAAGCACAACAACAATTGATTCAGCAATTAACCGAGACTCGATTGGAGGTTGTTGAATGAAGAGTTTATCGGTGCAACGAAAAGTAGAATCTAGCCATATCAAAGTGTGGCGATTGAGTCTGCTGATTCAAACTGGGATCACTATCGGCGTTTTACTGTGTTTGTGGCAAGGCATTATTACCCTATTTTCGTTGCCAAATTTTATTGTGCCCGCGCCATTATCGGTTGGATATGCTCTAGTTGGCAATGCAGATGTACTCGCGATGAATACTTGGGTGACGTTGCAAGAGATCCTCATGGGGCTGGCGTTTGGATTATCGTTCGGCACTATTTTTGCGTTGATTTTATTACTCAATAACACTGTTAATCGTTGGTTGTTGCCGATCTTGATTATGAGCCAAGCGATCCCTGTTTTTGCGCTGGCCCCTATATTGATGCTGTGGCTTGGCTACGGAATGGCATCTAAAGTGGTGATGGCAGCCGTGATTATCTTTTTTCCTATCACGACTTGCTGTTATGACGGTTTAAAGAACACACCTAAAGGCTATTTAGAGCTCGCTCATACTTTCCAACTGACTAAATGGCAAACCTTAATTCGGGTCAAATTTCCCTCTGCATTACCTGCTCTTGCCTCTGGCTTACGAGTTGCGGTGGTGATTGCACCAATTGGAGCTGTCATTGGCGAATGGGTAGGAGCAAGTGCGGGGCTCGGTTATTACATGCTGCAAAGTAATGCTCGAATGCAAATTGCAGAGATGTTTGCTGGATTATTTATTTTATCGTTACTGACTATTGGTTTGTATTTCATCACAGATCGTTTACTTAATCATTTTATTCATTGGCCGAATCAAGGCTAATTATTTACACAAAAGGAGTTGTTATATGCATTACTCGACACTTTCCAGACTCAAAAAAATTGGCTTACTTAGCCTGTTATTTACAGTGACTTCTCAAGCGTCGGCTTCTGAGAAATTAACCGTTATGCTCGATTGGTTTGTTAATCCGAATCATGGCCCAATTATTGTGGCTCAGCAGCAAGGATTATTTAAGAAGGAAGGTTTGGATGTCACTATTCAAGAGCCTGCCGATCCTACGCTGCCTCCAAAAATGGTGGCGGCAGGGAAAGTGGATATGGCGGTTACTTATGAACCTAACTTCATTATGGATCTCGCCGAAGGTTTACCACTAAAGCGCTCAGCCACTTTGATTGCGACACCGTTGAATACCATTTTAACGCTTGATAATGGCAAGATTAATTCAGTGAAAGAATTAAAAGGCAAAACAGTTGGCATTGCCGTCGCCGGCACGGAAGATGCGATGGTAGGGACTATGCTGCGCCATTCTGGCCTGAAATTAAGTGATATTAAAATGGTGAACGTGGGGTGGAATTTATCAGCATCACTAGCGTCTGGGAAAGTCGATGCAGTGTGGGGAGGCTTGCGTAATTTTGAACCAAATCAATTGGCATTGGAAAACGTAAAAGTGAAAGTGAAAGCGTTTTATCCAGAGGAACATGGTGTACCGAGTTATGAAGAACTCATCTTTGTGGTTAACCAAAACACCAAAAAAGGTGCAGCCATTGCCAAATTTAATCATGCTTTAACGTTGGCGACTCAATTTATTGTTAACCATCCTGAACAAGCTTGGAATAGTTTTAAATCGTATAACCCAAAAACGTTAGATACTGAATTAAATCAACGTGCATGGAGCGATACATTAACTCGTTTTGCATTACGTCCAACCGCAAGTGACTTACAGGGCTACAAAGCGTTTGCCGATTTTATGTATCAAAATAACGTGATAAAAACGGCCGTTGATCCGACACCTTACTTATATTAATCGTACATGCGCAACACACTTATCAATTAGATAATGGGCATGTCTTAATGCCGTTAGTGACTGGGATGGGGTGCACACATACAGCATTGACTGGCGCGTTTACTGCGATTGATTTTGATAGTGCAGGATTATGTTCAACCGCAATATTGGGAGTGGCTGGAGAGCTTGCCGCCCAGCAAAGCCAAGGGCCGGGCAGTTTACAAATACATTTACTTGATAAGCTGCATCAACTTGATGAGTTAGCGTTAATGAATAATTTACAATGTAGACGGTATGAAACACCGCATCATGTGGCATAGATAAAACTGGCTCCCACGGATGCTCAGTAGGCGATGGCAGTATAAATGTGTATCTGCCATTATCCTTTTTTCGATATGTTTTTATTAAAAGTCGTTATGTTGATGGATCTTATGGATTCAACCGCTTACGTTCTAATAGTTTTGCCCCGCCTCGATACACAAATAATGACCATAAGATCAATCCACAGCCAATTATTTTTCCTACTGGCATATCATCGCCATAGAACAGAACGCTAAGTGAACTTGCCCATACTGGCTCTAAAATCATAATGATGGCGGCATTACCAGAAGAGGTCAGTTTCTGGCCGATAGTTTGCATTACATAACGTAAGCTGGTGGCAATAATAGTGCTACACGCTAGCCAAAACCACGTTATATTTCCTATTTGTTCAGGCCATGTTTCAAGAGAGACAGATGCTACGCCTGCAACCACACCAACAACCGATAACTGAATGCAAGCGAGTGTGAGGCTAGGAACACTTTGTGCGTATTTGGCATTAAAATTGAAATGGAATGCTAAAAATATCGCTGAAATTAAAAACCAAATTTGACTAGGTGAATGATGATAACCATTGGATAAAGATAAGAAAGCCAAACCTGCCACGGCAAAAGGTAATGAGATCCAAAACATGCGAATAGGTTTCTGCTTAAAGAGTGCCCAACCAACTAATGGCGCAAACAACATTGCTAAGCTCGAAATAAAAGCTCCTTCAGCTAAAGTATCGGTGACAGAAATAGCTTTTACCCAAGTTAATAACGCGCATGACATGATGATGCCAACAGAAGCTGCATTGCGTATTTGAGTGCTAGAGAGTGTGAATAATTGTTTATAGCAAAAAGGCAGCAAGAAGATGGATGCGGCTAAAAAACGAATGCTAATAAATGCAAAAGGAGGAAGCTCTGCAATGGCTTGTTTTGAAAATATCCAGCCGAGTCCTGCAAATACAGTGGTGAGTACCAAAATAATGGTGGCTTTGGTTTCCTGATTCATCGTGATCACTGCAAAAGACAAGGTGGCTCGCAGAGTATCATGTAACTAAATATATTTCAGTAGCTTGATTTATTTTAATTATTTGGCTTAGTTCAACCGCTTAGTTTATTTTTATCTATCAGTTTATTGCTGTCATTGAGTACAAAAAAAGGCCTTAACAATAAATGCTAAGGCCTTAGTTTACTCAATCGAATTTAAGCATTTCGTTTTAATGCTAATTCAATTTCACCTGCTTTAGGATCGTTGAAAGCATCAATATCGAGCTCATTTTCAGATTTCGCGACAATACAAGTCACCACACTGTCCCCGGTAATATTAACCGCAGTGCGGATCATATCCAGTAAACGGTCGACACCCATAATAAGTGCGATACCTTCTAGTGGTAGGCCGACTTGGTTTAATACCATGGCTAGCATGATGAGACCGACACCAGGAACACCAGCAGTACCGACAGAAGCTAGCGTTGCGGTTAGGATCACGGTCATGTAATCACCAAGACTTAAATCAACATTAAATGCTTGTGCGATAAACGCCGTCGCCACACCTTGCATGATCGCCGTACCATCCATATTGATGGTAGCGCCAAGAGGAATAGTGAACGAAGCTATTTTGTTACTGACCCCTAAACGATGTGTTGCGGTTTCCATCGTAACAGGCAAAGTTGCATTGGAAGAGGCGGTAGAAAACGCGAACATAATGGCGTCTTTCATTTTCTTCCAGAATACGATTGGGTTTAATCCTGATAATACTTTTAGCAATAGGCTGTAAGTGATAAAAGCATGAATTAATAATGCAGAAACCAATACTAAGAAGTATGCAGCTAAATTTGCGATCGCATCTAATCCAAGACCAGTGAATAGTTTGGCCATTAGGAAGAAAATACCGTAAGGCGCGACTTCCATTAAAAGCGTCACTAATTTCATGATGACTTCGTTAATGTCGCCGAAGAAATCAGCAACACGTTGACCTGGCTTACCCGCAAGACTTATTGCTACACCAAATAATACGGCAAAAACGATAACTTGAAGCGTATTACCTTGAGACATCGCCGCCATTGGGTTACTTGGGAACATACCCACAATAACTTGGCTTAGAGAAGGGGCTTCAGTAGAGCTAAATGAAGCGGCAGAAGTTAAATCTGCACCAGAGCCAGGGTGTAAGAAAATCCCCATAACCAGTGCCAAAGATATCGCTAGTGCTGTAGTTCCAATATAGAAGGCTAGGGTTTTACCACCCAAGCGACCTAAAGTAGATAAATCTTTTAAAGAACTGGTACCGCAAACAAGGGAAACAAAGACAAGAGGGATAACTAACATTTTTAAGCTGGCGATAAATATTTTACCACCGACATCAAATAAGCCTTCGACCAAATATTCATTAATAAAAGCATTGCTACTAAAAAAAGATTGGATTAAAAAACCACATAAAATACCAGCAACCATGCCAATAATAATACGGCTCGTGAGTGAGCGTTTATTTTTCTTGTTGTCGTTCGTCATGAACTGATCTCCATTAAGTTACTTTGTACAACTCTCAAAGTGGCGAGCAGATTATCAGAACAATGTTAAAAGACTATTTTTCAACCTGAAATTAGTGCATTCGTTGTGATCCCTATCACATAAATGGTGGTATTTGTAACTATTTATTAAGTGTGCTAGCAGTCGATTATCATAGCTAAACTATAAAATTGTCATTTTATACCGGATATTGTCGATTAAGCAGTACCTATCATTGCAGGTTTAAACCTCTCCAGTATTTAATAATGTAGGTCTTTCTGATTTTTTGTGGGCAATGTTATATATGGTAAGTAGTGATTTTAATTCGAGACATGATTTTATTGCTTTAGAGCACATTTATCCAAAAGTCGAATATCGCTTAATTGATTTAGGACTAAGCTTTATTCGTTGCATTAATGAATGCAGTTTTACTGCAGAGCGGATAATTAAAGGATTAAATCATGTTTAAAATGACGGATAAAACAAAGCTAAAAGCAAAGACAAAATTTAAGATGAGTATGTTGGCATGTGCCGCAGTTATGGCATTTTCTAGTATTGCTCATGCAGCAGATCCGATTGTGATTAAGTTTTCCCATGTGGTGGCTGACAGCACGCCAAAGGGGCAAGGCGCGTTGCTATTTAAAAAGCTGGTGGAAGAAAAGCTAAAAGGGAAAGTAGAAGTTCAAGTGTATTCCAATTCGTCACTTTACGGTGATGGAAAAGAGATGGAAGCCTTGCTATTAGGCGATGTTCAGATGATTGCGCCATCGTTAGCTAAATTTGGCCAATATACGAAAAAATTACAAGTTTTTGATCTGCCATTTTTATTCAATGATATTCACGCAGTGGATCGTTTCCAACATAGTGATACAGGCAAACAGCTACTTAAATCTATGGAAAACAATAACATTACAGGTTTAGGTTATTGGCACAATGGCATGAAACAACTTTCTGCCAATAAAGCTTTACATGTGCCACGTGATGCTCGTGGTTTGAAATTCCGCGTTCAATCTTCAGATGTGTTAGATGAGCAATTTAAAGCACTACGAGCTAACCCACGTAAAATGAGTTTTGCCGAAGTATATCAAGGGCTACAAACTGGTGTCGTCAATGGTGCTGAAAACCCATGGTCTAACATATACTCTCAAAAATTCAATGAAGTTCAGAAATACATTACTGAATCCAATCATGGCGTATTGGACTATATGGTGATCACAAATACTAAATTCTGGAATGGTTTGCCTACTGATATTAGATCCCAATTAACCGATATTTTAGCGCAGGTGACGGATACGGTTAACGCAGAGGCAGGTGAACTGAATCAAAAAGCTAAGCAATCAGTTATTGATTCGGGTACATCAGAAATTATTGAGCTTAAACCAGAAGAGAGAGCTCAATGGGTCAAAGCAATGAAACCTGTTTGGTCTAAATTTGAAGATCAAATTGGTTCAGATGTGATTAAAGCGGCTCTTGCTGCTAATGATGCGAAATAAGTTTTTATTTTTAATTTCAAAAAGGCCCGTTAAATGAGAGCAGTATATCATTTATGGTCAAAGCTAGAGGAAGGCTTGGTTGCCTTCCTCTTAGGCGCTATGACCCTTGTCACTTTTGTTTATGTGGTTCTGAACAACCTCTATACACCCTTCTATGATTTGTCCGATTGGTTTGCTGATCAACAATACTTGGCGGCCAGTGATTTCTTTTTGGATGTCGGTGATTTTTTCATTGGTCTTGCCCAAGAGATGACATGGAGTACCGCATTAACGAAAGCCTTGTTTGCTTGGTTATTGTTTATAGGTATGTCCTATGGTGTCAGAGTCGGTGGTCATATTGGCGTCGATATGGTGGTTAAATTGTGTTCTAAACCGATTCAGAAAATCATTGCGATTATTGCCTGCTTTGCCTGTTTGTTATATGCCGGCATGATGACTTATGCGAGTTATGATTGGGTTAACACGATGTTTAATGCCAACCTATATGCAGAAGATCTTGAGAAGTTAGGCGTTAAACTCTGGTATGTCGGAATCATCATGCCCTTTGGTTTTACCTTAGTCGGTTTACGATTTCTTGAAGTATTAGTTCGAATTTTACGTGGCTTACAAACCGATCTTGGTAACGCAGATGAAGCCAAAGATGCCATGAGACATGCAATGCAAGAAGCGTTACAAGGAGAGATGACTACAGCTAATAGCTCTAATCTTGGGCACGTTCATAAATCGTCAGAGGGGAAACAAAAATGACCATTTTATTTCTCTTCTTTATGCTGTTTTTATTGATGTTTATTGGTGTGCCGATCGCAATTTCATTAGGACTTTCAGGCGCTTTAAGTATTTTATTTTTTAGCCAAGATTCAATTCGATCTTTAGTTATTAAATTGTTTGAAACTTCAGAGCACTATACTTTACTCGCTATTCCATTCTTCTTACTTTCTGGTGCGTTTATGACCAGTGGTGGTGTTGCTAAACGATTGATTGATTTTGCTAACTCCAGCGTTGGGCATATTCGAGGTGGTCTTGCTATTGCTGCTGTAATGGCGTGTATGTTGTTTGCAGCATTATCAGGATCATCGCCTGCAACGGTAGCTGCTGTTGGTTCGATTGCGATTGCCGGGATGGTTCGTTCGGGTTATCCCAAAGAATTTGGCGCTGGAATTGTGTGTAATGCAGGAACATTAGGCATCCTTATTCCTCCCTCTATTGTGATGGTTGTGTATGCAGCCGCCACCGAAACTTCGGTTGGTAAGTTGTTTATGGCAGGGGTGATCCCAGGGGCATTACTTGGTGTCAGTTTAATGGTGGCAATTTACATTATCGCGCGTAAGAAAAACTTGCCAGCCATGCCAAGAGCGACCCTTAAAGAATGGTGTGCCAGTGGGCGTAAAGCCATCTGGGGATTATTATTAATGGTGATCATCTTGGGGGGCATTTATAGTGGTATGTTTACCCCAACTGAAGCGGCGGCGGTGGCGGCGGTTTATGCTGGCTTTGTCGCGTTGTTTGTTTATAAAGATATACGAGTTCGTGATTGCCCTAAAGTGTTGCTTGATGCCGGTAAACTTAGCATCATGCTGATGTTTATTATTGCCAATGCAATGCTGTTTGCCTTTGTTTTAACCACCGAGCAAATCCCACAATCGATAGCTGCATGGATGATAGGTCTGGGATTAACTCCGTGGGTTTTCTTGCTCATTATGAATATAGTATTGTTGCTGGCAGGTAATTTTATGGAGCCATCAGCGATTATATTGATTTTAGCACCGATCCTTTTTCCTATTGGTGTTGAGCTTGGCATTGATCCTATTCATTTAGGCATCATCATGGTGGTTAATATGGAGATAGGAATGATAACGCCACCGGTGGGATTAAATCTATTTGTAACGTCTGCGGTGACGGGGATGTCGTTAGGTGAAACGATTAGAGCCGCGCTACCGTGGTTAATGTTGTTGTTAGGTTTCTTAATGATCATTACCTATATCCCAGCGGTATCATTGTGGTTACCGAATGCTTTAGGCATGCCGTAATAATTGAAACAACTGAAAAGATATAAACAAAAAAATCCTGCTAAATAAATAGCAGGATTTTTTGTTTTAAGCTTCATTTTAGCACTAACTAAGACGTTAATATTAAAAGAAAAGTGGTGCCCGCTACTGGACTCGAACCAGTGACACCTTGCATGTCATGCAAGTACTCTAACCAACTGAGCTAAGCGGGCAAATTGTATTATTGTTGCTTTTCAATAAAGGAAAAACACTTTCAAAATGGTGCCCGCTACTGGACTCGAACCAGTGACACCTTGCATGTCATGCAAGTACTCTAACCAACTGAGCTAAGCGGGCATTTTGTAAAATATTTTCACGTTCTTAAAAGTCACCTTTCCAGAACGAAGCTGATATTAACCATGCTAAATAGACGATGCAAGCAGAAATTATCGCGAATGAGAGAGTTTGACGCGTTTATCATCTAACTGGTGGTTTTTCATTCATTTATTTATCTTTAATGCATTTATTTTGGTTTATGAGAGGTCCGTTCTTTAAATATGAACTTTAATTAAGGTAGGATTTTATTTATTGTACATAAGGACATGATCATGCATAAATTATTTACCCTTTCGACACTTTGTCTTGCCACCTCTTTTTCTTTCTCCTCTTTTGCAGCAGACTCGCCAAGTTGTGGTGCGGTTTCTATTGCCGATATGAATTGGAGTTCAGCCACATTGATGGCGAATGTTGATAAGTTCATTTTAGAAAACGCATATCAATGTGATGTTAGTTTGGTGCCTGGGGACACAGTTCCGACAACAACGTCAATGGTCGAAAAGGGCCAGCCGGATATTGCGCCAGAGTTATGGAGTAATTCAGCTAAAGATCTTTTAGAGAAAGGCGTTAAAGATAAACGTTTACGCTTTGCAGTTCAAAGTCTGTCCGATGGTGGAGAAGAGGGTTTTTGGGTACCTCAATATATGGTGGATAAAGATCCTAGCCTTGCCACTATTGAGGGTGTTATTGCTCACGTAAAAGAATTCCCTAACCCTGAAGATGACGGCAAATCTGCATTTTATACTTGTCCAGCAGGTTGGACATGCCAAATCTCAGCAGGCCATATATTTGATGCTTTAAACCTACAAAAATCTGGCTTTGAGCAAGTTGATCCGGGGTCGGGCGCTGCATTAGCGGCCACTATTGCCAAAGCGTATGAGAGAAAACAACCCTGGTTTGGTTATTATTGGGCACCAACGGCTGTGTTAGGAAAGTATCCAATGGTTAAAGTCGAATTTGGTCATGGCACCGATGCCAAACACTATCAAGACTGTATTACTCAGGTTGAATGTGCCAATCCAAAACCGATAATGTGGCCACCTTCAAAAGTTGATACTGTTGTTACTGAGTCATTTGCAGAGCGAGCACCGGATGCGATGCAATACCTCACTAAACGCTCCTTTACCAATAAACAAATGAACAGCATGTTGGCATGGATGGAAGATAATCAAGCTGATGGTGAAATGGCGATGGAGGAATTCATGCTCGATCATAAAGATATTTGGTCACAGTGGTTAACGCCTGAAGCCATGAAAAAAGTGGATCAAGCGGTTCAAGATTTATAGCTTACGTTTAAGCCAAGTCTAATTAAACTTGGCTTTGTTTTAAAATCTACCAATAGAATGAAAATTAATAAAATGGAACTCAAATGTCTCAACAGTCATGGTTAACTGAATTTCCGGAGTTAGACCGCCATTCTTTATTGTGGTTACGCCGTACCTTGGATGGTGCGTATCGTGACTTTTCTCGGCATTATGGTGATGCAATTGAAGCATTCTTCCACCCTTTATTGTCATTTTTAGTGGGATTTGAAAAGTTATTATTAAGCTCCCCATGGTGGTTAGTGATCGCTGTACTTGCCGGTTTATCGTATATGGCAAGTCGGTCATGGAAGCTAACTTTATGCGTGATAGTGTCATTTTTTATGATTGGTTATCTCGGTATGTGGGAAGACACCATGCAAACCATGAGCATTATTTTAGTTTCAACCTTTGTGGCGATTTTATTTGGCGTGCCAACAGGCATTGCAATGGCGAGCTCTAATCGAGTGCAACGAATCGTGACCCCTTTACTTGATATTATGCAAACCATGCCCGCTTTTGTTTACCTTATACCAATCGTGATGTTGCTTGGGATCGGTAAAGTTCCAGGGTTAATTGCCGTGGTTGTTTATGCGATTCCACCGGTTATTCGGCTAACCAACCTTGGTATTCGTTTAGTGGATAAAGAGGTGTTAGAAGCATCAACCGCTTTTGGTGCAAATTCTTTCCAGCGTTTATTTGGTGTCCAAATTCCATTGGCAATGCCCAATATTATGGCGGGCATCAACCAAACGATTATGATGGCATTAGCGATGGTGGTTATTGCGTCAATGATTGGCGTGAAAGGACTCGGGCAGCCTGTTCTCAAATCAATAACCAATCAATATTTTACGCTTGGGTTATTAAATGGACTGGCCATTGTCGCGCTCGCGATTATTTTTGATCGTATAACTCAAAGTTATGCTAAGCGTACTCAACAACATCTTACTGGGAACAAATCATGAATGAGGTAATGGAAAGCCCGCATATTCGGATTAAAAACCTTTATAAGATATTTGGCGAAAAATCTAAGACCGCAATTAAACAGCTTCAGGATGGAAAATCAAAAGACCAACTTTTACATGAATCTAATTTAAGTGTTGGGCTTAATAACATCAGCTTAGATATTCAGCGTGGGGAAACCTTTGTGGTGATGGGGCTTTCAGGCTCTGGTAAATCAACGTTAATTCGTCATTTTAATCGTTTAATTGAACCGACAAGTGGCGTGATTGAAATTGATGGTATCGATATTTGTTCTTTATCAGATAAAGAGATTCAAGTATTGCGTCGTCATAAAATGTCGATGGTTTTTCAGAGGTTTGGGTTATTTCCTCATAGAACGGTGATTCAAAATATTGCGTACGGTTTAAAAGTGCAGGGTCTTAGTAAGCAAACTTGTTTGGATAAAGCTCAACACTGGATTGATGTGGTTGGACTGAATGGGTATGAGCAACAATACCCAAGTCAACTTTCAGGTGGTCAACAGCAACGCGTGGGATTAGCTCGCGCACTGTGTACAGATGCGGAAATTTTATTAATGGATGAAGCTTTTTCAGCGCTTGATCCTTTAATTAGAAGCGAGATGCAAGGGGAGCTGAAGTCACTGCAACAAAAGCTCAATAAGACCATTATCTTTATCACTCATGATTTAGACGAAGCGCTGAGGTTAGGTGAGAAAATAGCAATATTAAAAGATGGAGAGTTGATTCAGCAAGGATCACCGATTGATATTCTACTCAACCCACAAACCGATTATGTGGCTTCTTTTGTTAAAGATATTAATCGAGCTCGTGCATTAACGGTTAGAGCGGTGATGACGTCACTAGATGAAAAAGTTGATATTGGTGCATTTGAAACGGTAAGAGAGGACCAAACGTTAGAGGAAGTTACGCCATTGGTGCTAAGAAACTCGACACCTATTGTGGTTATAGACCAAAATGGTAATCAAATAGGTCTTTTAAAGGCAGAGAGTTTAGCCTCTATTTTGTAATGAAAAGAATTAAAAAAGACACGCCTCATCAGAGATAAGATGAGGCCTGTCTTTAGAGTAGATTTACAAACGCCCTTCAAGAGGGATGATTTTTATCATCTCGCCTGTTTTCACCATTTCTACATGTGGTGGAACTTCAATAATACAGTTAGCTTCACTCATAGAACGTAGGATACCAGAGCCTTGTTTGCCTGTTGTGCGAACTTGTAACTGTCCGAATTTGTTTAATGTATAAATACCACGAGTAAATTCGGTTCGCCCAAGACGTGAGTGGACGACTTCTGTTGCTTCCGCTGGGATCTTCGTTTGCTCCCAATGGCTTTCACCTTGCATAAAGCGAAGTGAAGGTTCGACAAACATTAAAAATGAAAC
This sequence comes from Vibrio sp. S17_S38, assembly GCF_014694375.1. GTDB lineage: Bacteria > Pseudomonadota > Gammaproteobacteria > Enterobacterales > Vibrionaceae > Vibrio. The sequence goes on along the minus strand of NZ_JAAUWW010000015.1, from coordinate 69,149 downwards.
CATTACCGCAACGGGATTTCCCGGCAAACCAAAGAATGGTGTTTCATTTATATGACCAAATGCCAGTGGGCGACCCGGGCGCATATTGATACGCCAAAAGTTAATCTTTCCAATACGCTCTAATACCGTTTTGATAAAGTCAGCATCCCCAACGGAAACGCCTCCAGATGAGATAATCGCATCGGCTTTGCTGCTGGCTTCTAATAAAGTGGATTCCAAAGCGGCTTCGCAATCTTCAATAATACCAAGGTCGATGACTTGGCAGCCTAAACGTTGTAATTGCGCCATGACTGTGTAGCGGTTTGAATCGTAAATACAATTATTTTTGAGCTCACTACCGGGTGCCTGAACTTCATCTCCGGTTGAGAATACTGCGACTTTCAATTGAGAGAAAAGCGGGTACTGGCTCAAACCTAATGACGCTAGCATGCCAAGTTCAGGGGACTCGATTCGTGTACCCTTACTGAATACTATGCTGTCTTTTGCTAGATCTTCACCGGCTTTTCGTACATTTTGACCAACTTTAAAATCATCCAGTGAAAGTGTAAAACTGACTCGTCCATCTTCAGTAACTTGGCTTTGCTCTCGCATGATCACCGTATCTGCGCCTTTTGGCATTGGTGCGCCGGTCATTATTTTTGCAACTTGACCGACTTGGATTTCGTCATCAAAACTGCTCCCAGCCATGATTTTCGCCACAACTTCAAAACTGTTAATTGTCGTTGTGTTTTTTTGTGAAGCGATAATATCTTGGCTACGAACTGCATAACCATCCATCGCAGAGTTTTGATAAGCCGGAACATTAATTGGTGAATGAATATCGTCACCTAAAATACGTAAACGAGCTTCTAGAAGAGAGGCCGATTCAATGATGGTGGGTGTTTTTAATGTAGCTAATATTTTATTTAACCCTTGATCAACAGATAAAAAGGCTGGAGATAATTGGTCACAGCTATCTATATTTGCATGATTAGAAAGGTTGGCTTGATCAGAAACTAGCGGGCGTCCTTGAGTGAAGTTGATGATCATCGAACTAATCGCATCAAGATCATTAATATCAACATGTGGCAATTGAGTATTGAGTTTTTCACTGTCTGAAGCAATGGCGATGATATTGTCATCATGTGGGTGTAACCACGGTTTGCCGACTTCTTCACGGTGTAATTCAATTTTTGGGAAAGATAAGTTTTTACAGCCTTCGACTAAAATGAAATCTAGTTTGCTAGTATCAAAATGTGAAAGCAAATCAAAAAAGTGAGCTTCTTTTTCTGGCGTTTCCGTCATTAATACGTGGCGATTGCGTGATGAAATCAGCATTTGACCTGCGCCAGCTTTACGTAAACGGTGGCTATCTTTACCCGGTTTATCGACATCAAAATCATGATGAGCGTGCTTAAAAACGCCAATACGTAAACCTTTCTCGGTGAGTTTTGGCAGTAAGGCTTCAAGGAGTGTTGTTTTGCCAGTTCCGCTGTAGGCGGCGAAACCAAGAATAGGGATAGGAAATGAGTTCATAATTAACCTTTGGCCGTTATTGTTTTAAACAGAATGTTTTTCGGAAATAATCTGCTTTGAAAAATCAGCAAGTTGTTCGGGTGTATTAAGATTGATAAAGGTCTCTTTTAACTGAGAAAAATCGACCGTGTAGGTCTTACATTCATCATAGAACAGAGTTATTTTTCTATCACCACGAGCAAGAAAATCATGGAGCTTTTCGGATGCGCGGCGATGAAATAAAGTAAATACGGGTTGATAAAAATCGCCATCATGCGCGACTAAAATGTCCGCATCCGGTTGCCATGCTTGGCAAAAAAGTTCGGCTAAATTTGATGGTACGTTGGGGCTGTCACAAGGAACAAAACCGACCCAATCATGTTTACCTGAATGAATTAATCCTGCATGAATACCACCTAATGGACCGGGATATTGATCGAAAGTATCCGCAATGACGGGGGCGTAACCTTGGTAACTTTTATGGCTACGATTAGCATTGATGGTGATGGAATCAGTTTGAGGTTGAAGTGCTGCAATCACGTATTCAACCAGAGGCTTACCATTTAAGGTGACTAAGCCTTTATCAACACCACCCATTCGAGAGCCTTGCCCTCCGGCTAAAATGACCCAATCGATTTTCTCTGGTGTTAGCATATTCATCTCTATACAAATTCGGTTTGAATGAAGGTTTGTTGTGCTTTGTCTTTATTTGAACAAAGATGTGGTTGAATTTCGTATAATACATTGTTGTGAGCACTACCATCAACTCAGCTATATAGTTTGAGGTGTTTTTTAGCGTACTATGGCAGCTATTCATATTATAAATTGAAGTAATTAATGACGATAAAAGTTAAAAATGTACCCGTTGAAGAAGTTGCTTGTTCGAATTGCCAAGCTTGTTGTTGTCGGTTGGAAGTCATGATCATCACGGATACTGGTGTTCCCGAAGAGCATATTGCATTTGATAAGTGGGGGGGGGAGACAATGCTGCGCTTAGAGGATGGTTGGTGCTCAGCCATGGACCGAGATAATTTCATGTGTACGATTTATGAAAATAGACCGTGGATTTGTCGCGAGTTTGAGATGGGGTCTTATGAATGCTTAAATGAACGAAAATTAATGGATTAGTTGCTAATTATTCTCCTAATTTTCCGATTAGAGCACTTGCTTAAAAATGAGATATGCAGTGTGGTTAAAAATAACATTAACATTTGCTTAAAATATTAGTCATTTTTGATTTGGATTATAGGGTTTTGTGGGTGTAGTGTTTGCAAACCTTAGGTTGGTGATATCAGTGGCCTGGCTTGTTTGTAAAGTACACATGAAATTAAAGAGAAGAAAATGGCAATATTATTGACGGGTGTTACTGGCGCAGTTGGGTACCCACTTTATCAAGCATTAGTAAAAGCAAATCAAAAAGTATTCTGTATTGTGCGTAATGCTCATACACGAACGGATATTGATATTCCCAATGAATATCTATTAGACGGTGATATTACTCTACCAAATTGTGGTTTAACTTCAGAACAAATTACCTATTTAAAAGCGGCTAATATTACTAAAGTCTTGCATCTCGCGGGTTTAGTTAAGTTTGATCATGAACTAAAACAACAAATCTGGGAAGCTAACTATCAAGGTACTGAGCATATTCTTTCTTTGGGGAAACAGATTGAAGCCAATGAATTTCATTATGTCTCAACCGCTTACGCGACCAAGAATCATCGTAATCCTTATGAAGAATCTAAGTTTGCTGCTGAGAAATTAGTGACTGAATCTGGATTGCCGCATTCTATCTATCGCATTGGTATTGTGATTGGTGAGTCTAAGTCAGGCATAACTAATGGCTTTGACGGTTATTATGGTTTTCTTTCTGGTTTACATGAAATCGCGAACGTATTCCGTAAAAAATACAACGTTGCAGACCAAATTGATTTGCCTGTGCATCTTATATGCTCATCTACGTCTACCTTAAATTTGGTCCCTGCAGATTGGTTAGTTGATACACTTATTGATCTCGTTAATGCCGGTTGTACTGGCAAAACTTTTCACGTGGTTAATCCTGAACCTCCTCTAGTTTCGGATGTAATGAAACATGGGTTAGAAATGTTGGGGATTCGTGGGGTCGGTTTTGTAGACTCTAACCAAGAGCTTTTAGCATTAACTCGCCATCAAGATAATTTTATCAATATTATTCAAAAGGGCATGAGTAAAGTACTAAAGCGCTACGAACCTTATGTGACGCATGAAGACAGATTTCCATTGACGGTGACGATTGATGTTTTAGGGAAAGAGATCGTAAAACGGTTCCCAACTACTGACCATGCTTTGCTATCAACCTGCTTTGAATACGCGGCGGAAAGACAGTTCGGTAAGATTGCATAACAATTAATATGTACTGGTGATGCACTTTGTATGCATCACCAAGATCCTAATTAGTGTTAATTGATTAAACGTATTGGCTAACGCACGTAACGCATTTCTAGATGTCGTTTAAAATGCTCGGCATTAAGCACTTCTCCAGTTGCTTGTGTCACTAAATCATCGGTGGTGAACAAGCTTCCTTTACTCCAGATATTTTCTTCAAGCCAATTAAAAATCGGTGTTAGATTACTCGATTGGATTGCGTCGCTTACATCAACGGTTTTCTTCATGCTTGCCATAAATTGCGCTGCGTACATTGCACCCAGTGTGTAACTTGGGAAATAGCCGAAACTCCCATCCGTCCAATGGATATCCTGCATACATCCATTTTGATAATTATCTTTGGTACTGATACCAAGATAGTTCTGCATTTTTTGATCCCATAATTCAGGGATATCTTGATACTGAATTTTTCGGTTGATTAAATCTCTTTCAATTTCATAACGTAAGATCACATGTGCAGGATAGGTGAGCTCATCAGCATCGACACGAATGAAGCCTTTTTCTACTCTCGTATAAAGTTCTTGGAAATTAGCAGGGCTAAATGCTGCATCATTTTGAGCTTGAAAGGTTTGAGAAGCCATGGTTGATAGATGCTGAATAAATTCAGGACTACGGCCTAATTGCATTTCAAAAAACAATGATTGAGATTCATGGATCCCCATTGAGCGCGCTTCACCAACAGGTAAGCCTGAAAGTGTCTTCGGTAAACCTTGTTCATAACGAGCATGACCTGTTTCATGTACAACACCCATTAAAGCTTGCATCAGATCAGCTTCATCGTATCGGGTAGTGATGCGAACATCGGTTGGCACGCCACCACAAAACGGATGCACACTTTCATCTAATCGGCCGTGATTAAAATCGAATTGTAAAAGCTGCATGGTTTTCAAACCGAGCTCTTTTTGTTTCGCGGTTGAAAAAGGACCTTGTGGTTGAATAAAGCTTTGTTGTTTTTGTTGATCGATAACCGTATCAATCAAATTAGGTAACCATGTTTTTACGTTATTAAACACAACATCTAATGATTGCGTTGTAGTGCCAGGCTCATATAAAGAAAGCATAGCATCGTAAGGCGTACAGTTAATGCCTGTGATGTTGAGGGCTTCTGCGCGGATCTGAGCTTCTTGTTGAGAAAGACTAACAACTTCTTGCCAATTTTTAGCATAACCTTGCCAATCATTATTTTTACGCTGAGTGCGCCATGCATGTTCACATTTAGAACCGGCAAGCGATTTTGCTTGAACCAAATCTTGCGGTAGGACAGTAGCCTGCTGCCAACGTTGTTTCATTTCTCGTAAGCTGGCTTGTTCGGTAGTATTTAATGTTTCTTGTTCAGCGCCATTAAACCAATCGGAAAGCTGTGGTTCGGTATTGAGTTGGTGCACTAAGACAGATAGTTCTGCCATTGCATTGGAGCGGGCTTCATTACCACCACTTGGCATAACAGCAGCCTGATCCCAACCAGAAATCGCAGCAAGGTGATTAAAGTTGGCAATTTTGTGTGTGTGGCTCACTAATTTTTGATAATAGCTCATGACATCCCTATTTCTGTTGGGTAAACATATTGGTTCATCTTATAGCGTTATCTCAAAGAAGGAAATATGGGGGTGGGGAAGAAATAGCCTTTACTAAAAACGTTAAGATCCGTTTGATGAAAATGTTATTGCAGATTGATTAAAAAAGATTTCATTCTAGTGAACAGCCTGATATAAAACGGATTCATCAAACGCATTATTTACATCATTAGATAACCGATAGGACGCTGAAATAACATGGATTTGTACATCTTGAATGCTGGTGCTTTTTTAGTCGCCATTATCATATTAACGTTAACTCCGGGGCTGGATACTGCTTTAGTTATCCGTAATACCACACGTAATGGCAGTATGCATGGGTGTATTACTAGCTTAGGTATTTGTTGCGGATTATTTGTGCATGCAACTTTATCGGCAATTGGTATTTCAGCTATTTTATTACAATCGGCGGAACTGTTTCATGTGATGAAATGGATTGGCGCGGCGTACTTGGTTTATTTAGGCGTGATCAGTTTAATTGGTGTCTGGAAGGGTGAAGGCAACCTAGAGATTGGCAATATATCGGTTAAGCAGGCCGCGAGTGTCAAGCGTTCGTTCCGTGAAGGACTACTTTCTAATGTGTTGAATCCCAAGACTGCGGTTTTCTATTTGGCATTTTTACCGCAATTTATTAACCCAGCGTATTCTCCATTGCTACAATCTTTATTAATGGCTTCGATACATTTTGTCATTGCAATGGTATGGCAATGCGGCATGGCGACCATGGTTCATTCGGCCAAAAATTGGGTGCAAAATTCTTCTGCGATGAAATGGATGGAAGGCATCACAGGTGTAGTTTTAGTCTCTCTTGGTCTAAAGTTAGCTTTAGATAGTGATTAAATAACGTTTGTTGCAGATTTCATTTTAATGATCGTTTGAATATCAATTAAAAAACGATTAATTGAAAGGAGTATGTAAAACTTGCGTTGTTCTAAAGTAATTGTACTTTCAAGATGTTATATAAGTACTTGGTATTAATTGAGTAAGAGGAGGGAACATGATTAGATTAATTTTTATTGCTGTTTTTGCTGCTCTTGCGTATTTACTGATCCGCTATAGAGCCAATGCGAAAGTGCAACACTGGATTATTTATAGTCTGTTAGGGTGCTTTGGTGTGTATATTTCGGTTGTGGTGGTCAGTGAACTATTTAGGTAAATTCAAATAAAACAGGATGCGAAAGATTGCCAATGATCAATATAAAACATATCAGTTTGGCTGTTTTGTTGGGAGCAGTAGTCGGTGGTGGTGTGACTTATAATACCGTCGCTCCAACTCATAAAGAGCTGCAGCAACAAAATTCGCAACAACAAGATAAAACAGAAGAATTACAAACATCGCTATCCAAAGAGATTCAAGCGTTTGAAGCATTTAAGTTAGCGAGTAAAAGTGATAAGCAAAAGATACAAGATCTAACGGCTGAAATTGAAAAGTTAAAGCAAACCAAGAAAAGTGTCGAAAATACACTAGCCGTACAAAAGAAGAAGACTGTCACGTTAAAAACAGAAAATAAAGAATTAGCACAAACGACGGAATTGCAATCCGGTTTATACCAGCAATCCCATGAGTTGTTTTCAAAGCAAGAAACGTTACAAAAAGATATTACGAAGATGTCGACAACTCGCGATAAATTGGTTGTCCAAACGAAAAATTTTACTGAGCAATGTAAGCTCTTTAAAGAAGGGACGAGTTGGGATCCTAAATCGGACTCTTGTGATAAAGAAAAATTAGCAATCGATCAAACTAAGAAGCTTAATAATAGTTTGAGTAACAAGCAGAAAGAGCTGAATGAAGTACAAGCGTTAATTAAAAAACTGGGTATTAAACCAGATCCAAAAGAGAGTGCTAAATCTTAGTTATCTTTCTATAATTTGTTTTCATCATTAAAAACACTAGTCTTTTGGCTGGTGTTTTTTTATACATTAAATTCGTGATCCAACTCTATCTGTCGACAATTGTGGGTTGTTGTCGGTATTTTTATCGTCTATAACGATATGTATTGAGTGAATTGTAGACAGTTAACTCCTGCCAATGAATGGAATAGATCTGTTTAATAAATCTAAGCCGAGAATAATAGATGAATGTAGCCATGAGTAACTTACCTATTAAAAATGAGTTGATTGAAAAAGAAGGCACGAAATCTATCAGCTTAACTGAATACCTGATTGAACATATTGTCGATGGCACAATGGCACAAGGCAGTAAAATTTCAGAACCAGAACTGGCACGTCGATTACAAGTGAGTCGAGGGCCATTGCGTGAAGCTATTATGCGAGTTGAAGCATTGGGATTGATTGAACGGATTGCTCATATTGGATCAAAGGTAGTGCAGCTCACGCCAGAAAAACTGATTGAATTATATGAAGTTCGTGAAGCATTAGAAGGCATGGCGGCTCGCTTGGCAGCTCGGTATATGACAGATGAAAAGTGGCAAATGCTAAAACAAGTGTTAGACACGCATGCCGAGCATATTGAACAGGTTGATGGCGCGACCTATTTTCATCAAAACGGTGACTTCGACTTTCATTATCAAATCATTATTGCCAGTGGAAATCAGCAACTCATTCATATGTTATGCGGTGAATTGTACCACCTGATTCGCATGTATCGTTTGCAATCGGCCAATTACAACGCACGCCCAAAACGAGCATTAGATGAGCACTATTTCATTCTACAAGCACTAAAAAATCAAGATGAAGAATTGGCCGAAATATTGATGCGCCGACATATTGCCGCCAGCCGTAAAATCATTGAATCTCAACTCAATTAACTGATATTTATGAAAGACTAAACGTAGTCATAGAACGATAAGGATATGTCATGAGCCAAGGAGCAAAATTTAGAGCTACCGTTCAACAAGCTAAACCATTGCCAATTGTTGGGGCGATTAATGCTTATAGCGCGATGATGGCTGAACAAGCAGGACACCAAGCCCTTTATCTTTCCGGTGCGGGAGTCGCCAATGCTTCTTATGGCTTACCCGATTTAGGCGTGACGACGTTAAATGATATGTTAATTGATGCTGAGCGTATTACCAATGCTTGTGATTTGCCCTTGTTAGTGGATATCGATACTGGGTTTGGAGGAACGTTTTCCATTGCGAGAACCATTAAATCGATGGAAAAAGCAGGAGTCGCCGCCGTACATATTGAAGATCAAGTCGCGCAAAAGCGTTGTGGTCACCGTCCTAATAAAGCGATTGTGTCGCAACAAGAGATGGTGGATCGAATAAAATCAGCCGTTGATGCGCGAGTGGATCCTCAATTTGTGGTGATGGCACGAACCGATGCACTCGCGGTAGAAGGTATGGAGGCTGCAATTGAACGTGCAGTGGCATGTGTAGAAGCAGGCGCGGACATGATTTTCCCAGAGGCGATACTAACACTTGAACAATACCAACAATTTTCAATCGCAGTGAAAGTACCTATTTTGGCAAATATTACGGAATTTGGGCAAACCCCTTTGTTTAACCAAAAAGAGCTATATCAACATGGTGTGGATATGGTGTTGTATCCACTCAGTGCCTTTCGAGCCATGAATAAAGCCGCCGAAAGTATATATGCTTCGATATTGGCAAACGGCGATCAAAAAGCGGTGCTTGAGCAGATGCAAACGCGTAATGAGCTTTATGATTATCTTAATTATCACCATTACGAAGATAAGCTTGATCAACTATTTAAGTCTTAATGCTAAGGAGTTAAGTAAAATAGGTGATGACTAATTAACAAAAAATAAAGCGAAGCAAACAATCCACATAGGTTACAAATAAAAATAATCCATAGATACAGACCGGCTCTAGATAAAGACAAGGAAGATACGACAAGTAAGATAACAACAAATAGAAGGCATTGATCCTCATTCGTTATGTTGCTGCTACAGCATTTAATCCAACATCAATAATGTAAAAGGGAATGTTATGTCTATTAATAAACCTGCAAACCTACATGAGTCCTTTGCGGCTGTTGATCCCATTAAAAGTGCAACATCTACCTCAAATAAAACCTTATCTGGCGCAGGATTACGTGGGCAAAGCGCGGGACAAACGGCGTTATGCACTGTTGGCAAATCGGGCACCGGTTTAACCTATCGCGGATATGATATTACGGATCTGGCTCATCATGCTCAATTTGAAGAAGTAGCACATTTATTGTTACGAGGTCACCTTCCTAATCTTTTAGAACTAGAAAGTTATACCCAACAACTGAAAGAATTACGAGGGTTGCCTGATGAGTTAATCGCCGCTTTAGAGTTAATTCCTGCGGATGCTCATCCAATGGATGTGATGCGTACTGGTTGTTCAATATTAGGTAATCTGGAAACAGAAGATGATTTTTCGCAGCAGCTAAAATCGACTGAGCGTATGTTGGCATTATTTCCAGCCATCATCTGTTACTGGTATCGATTCAGCCATGACGGAATTCGCATCGACACTTTTGATCAAACTGAAGGCAGTATTGGTGGTGACTTCTTAAAAATGCTTACCGATAAACCAAGTACAGATCTACAGCGTCAAGCTATGCACTGCTCTTTAATTTTATATGCTGAGCATGAATTTAATGCCTCGACCTTCACCGCGCGTGTGTGCGCTTCAACGCTGTCAGATATCCATTCTTGTATTACCGGCGCCATTGGTACATTGCGAGGGAAGCTGCATGGTGGGGCAAATGAAGCAGCAATGGATATGATTGGATCGTGGACATCGCCACAACAAGCCGAGGCCGAATTGATGGTAAAGCTTGCAAACAAAGACAAGATCATGGGGTTTGGTCATGCGATTTATCGTGACTGCGACCCGCGTAATGCCCTAATCAAGCATTGGTCTAAAGTGCTATCTGAATCGGTTGGTGATAAGCATTTATATGCGATCTCGGAACGAGTAGAAGCGGTGATGAAACGTGAGAAAAATCTGTTTTGTAATGCCGATTTCTTTCATGCATCGGCCTATCACTTTTTGAATATTCCCACCAAATTATTCACGCCCATTTTTGTGATGAGTCGCTTGACTGGTTGGGCTGCGCATGTATTTGAACAACGTGCGAATAATCGCATTATTCGACCAAGTGCAGATTATGTTGGCCCAGAGCGCCAAGATTGGCTGCCGATTGAGCAAAGAAAATAGTCGATTTACAACACTCTCAGTTTTAATTCACATCGAAGTTGAAAGGAATCCTACATGTCGTCGTTAAGCATCATTAATCATACAAAAACTAACCAAGCAGAAGAGAATCATCGTCCACAACCGGATGCGTTGCTCGTCCAAATTGCTGACTACGTGACTGATAATAAGGAAATTTCAAAGGAAACTTTAAATACCGCCCGTAACTGTTTGATGGATACTTTAGGTTGCGGTTTATTGGCATTAAAGTTTCCCGAATGCACCAAACATTTAGGACCAATTGTTCCAGGTACGACAGTGAGACATGGCGTAAAAGTGCCTGGTACCGCTTATGAGCTTGATCCGGTTGCGGGCGCTTTTAATATTGGCTGTATGATCCGATGGTTGGATTTTAATGATACTTGGCTTGCGGCTGAATGGGGGCATCCTTCTGATAATTTAGGCGGCATTTTATCCACCGCCGATTATTTAAGCCGAGTGGCAATCTCTCAAGGTAAAACTGCATTAAGCATGAAAGATGTGCTGGTGGCGATGATTAAAGCCCATGAAATCCAAGGTGTATTGGCGTTGGAAAATAGTTATAACCGAGTGGGGCTTGATCATGTGTTATTAGTGCGTGTTGCTTCAACGGCGGTGGTAACTAAAATGCTCGGTGGCAATCGCGATCAAATTGTGGATGCGGTATCACAAGCTTGGGTGGACGGCTGCGCGTTGCGTACTTATCGTCACGCGCCAAATGCGGGTTCTCGTAAATCATGGGCTGCAGGAGATGCTACTTCGCGTGCAGTGCGCTTAGCGATGATCACCATGAAAGGCGAAATGGGATTACCATCAGTATTATCTGCGCCAACATGGGGTTTTAATGATGTGTTGTTCAAAGGCGAAGCTTTTAAAATAAGCCAAGGTTTTGACAGCTACGTTATGGATAACATTTTATTTAAGCTGTCTTTTCCTGCAGAATTTCATGCTCAGACTGCGGTTGAGTGCGCCGTGTCTTTATATCAAAAAATAAAAAATCGCTTGGATGAAGTTGAACGAATTGAGGTGACGACTCATGAGTCAGCGGTGCGTATTATTTCCAAAACAGGGGATTTAGCCAATCCAGCGGATCGAGATCATTGCCTACAATATATGATCGCAGTGCCATTGATTTACGGTGATTTAATCGCGGAACATTATGAAGATAGTTTTCATCAAGCCGATGTTCGAATTGATGCTTTACGTAATAAAATGGTGATTCAAGAGAATACGCAATACACCAAGGACTATCTTGATCCTGAAAAACGCTCCATAGCTAATGCGCTACAAGTGTTTTTTAAGGATGGAAGTTCCACTGATAAGATTGAAGTGCAATATCCCATTGGTCATCGCCGCCGTCGCGAAGAAGGGATCCCAGTTCTTGAAAGTAAGTTTGAACGTAACCTCAACACTCGATTTGTACCACATCAAGTGAAACGTATTTTAACGGCGTGCAAAGATCAGCCAGTGCTAGAAGCTATGCCTGTGAATGAATTTATGGATATGTGGGTAGGGCACTGATTTTTCTATACTCAGATTAAGTGATGAAAATTAACCATATTGTTACCCTCCTTTGATTATTCATTGGAGAGTTTTCTTATAAACATTAAATAGAGATTTAGGTACACTAGCGCCTTATCTAATCGATGTGAGTTCTTCGTGCAATTTAACGATACTCGACTTAAGGATGCTAGATGTTCCAATGGTTAACATATCAATGGCAATTATTGTTGCTAGCAATTGGATTTTTTTCACGCCTGCCTATTCCAGTGAGCACTCCTTATAGTGATATTCGCATGAATCATAGTGGACGTTATTTTCCACTCGTGGGTTTATTGCTTGGAGGAATGTGCGCACTCGTTTATACCCTTGCTCATTTTGTTCTGCCCGTTTCTACGAGCTTATTTTTAATGATGGTGTTTAGTTTAATGCTAACTGGCGCTTTCCATGAGGATGGCTTGGCAGATATGGCTGACGGTATTGGTGGAGGGATGACAGTTGAACGCCGGTTATCAATAATGAAAGATAGCCGAATCGGGACTTACGGTGCATCAGCATTAATGATGGCGTTACTCGGTAAATTTGTGTTATTGAACGAGGTTGAAAAATTAGACTCATTAGCCATGATCGTGATTATTGCTTATGGTTTCAGCCGCAGTATGGCAGCCAGTTTTATTTATGATATGCCTTATGTGACGGAAAGTGATGGCAGTAAAAGTAAGCCATTGGCGAGCCAGCAAAATTCGGGTGAGTTGAGCGTTATTTTACTTACTGGAATCTTGCCTTTATTGTGGTTAAGTCCAAGTGTTGTCGTGATTTTATTGATTAGCTTTATGTTATTACGTTTTAGTTTTAAGCATTGGTTATTCGATCGCTTAGGTGGCTTTACTGGAGATTGTCTCGGTGCGGCTCAGCAGTTATCGGAGTTGATTTTTTACCTTATCATCGTTGGGGCGAGTCCTGTCTTTCAGCATCAAGAACGTACCCTTTATTTACTGCTTGATGTCTTAAAAGGGTGGATGGTATGAAACAGTTGATTTTAGGTGGTGCGCGCTCAGGTAAATCCAGTTTTGCTGAACAACAAGCTCAATCTTTAGCTCAAAAAAACGGCTTCACTTTGCATTATATTGCTACCGCATTATCGTTTGACGATGAAATGACGGAACGGATTGATCATCATCAAGCAAGGCGAGGAGCTGAGTGGATTCTACATGAATCACCTTATCAACTTTGCGAAAAACTACCCCAATTTACGCCAACAGATGTTGTGTTGATCGACTGCTTAACCTTGTGGCTGAATAATCAAATATTTCAGTTAGGTGAGAATGCGAATAGTAAAACGCTCATGCAATGTGTTGATAAATTAGTCAAAGGTATTGAGCAATCTCAAGCTCATATTATTTTGGTTTCCAATGAAGTAGGGATGGGCATTGTTCCATTAGGTGAAGTCTCTCGTTTATTTGTCGATCATGCCGGTTGGATGAATCAATCCATAGCGAAATTGATGGATGGCGTAACGTTTGTTGCCGCGGGCTTACCATTGAAGTTAAAAGGATAAGTGGTGGAAGAAAAATATCATACTCAAACACTTTATCTGATTCGTCATGCAAAAGTGATTGGCGATCCTGCTTTATATGGCTATACGGATGCTAAAGTTAATGATGAAGATAATCAGAATATTGCATTAAGGCTGAGCGGGTTAAATTTTACGCCTGATTTTATTGTTACATCGTCACTTTGTCGCTGTCATAGCTTGGCAACTGAAATTGCTCGGTATCATTCAATATCAGTACAAGTTAACGCCCAATTTAAAGAAATGAATTTTGGTGATTTTGATGGCGTTCCTTTTGATGAACTGAATCAAGAGTGGTCACAATTAGAGCATTTCTGGGCAGAACCAGGTGAGTATCCTTTACCTAATAGTGAATTGTTGTCGACTTTTTATGATCGTATTACCCAAGGTTGGCAGCAGCTACTTGATGCTCAAACTGGAGATGGTTTGCTAATTTGTCATGGTGGTGTCATTCGGATGATTTTGGCAGGAATACTTGGTGTTAATTTTAAACAACCGCAATGGCATTCCAGTTTACAAATATCTAATGGAAGCACGACACAGGTTGATATTTTGAGAGATAATCTCGGTAACGTTCTAGGAACAAAAGTCGTTAATATTAGTCAACTGTGATTTTCAGGACTAAATGAATGAGTAGAAAATATACCACTGATAATAAAGTTATGATTTAAATGCAATAAAACCAGCCTTAATAATACTAAGGCTGGCTTTGTGTTTATCATTTAAAGACGGTTAATCTTTAAAGTTATTAAACTGGAAAGGTTGTTCCAACTCAGAATTACGAATAGCAGCCATCGCTTCTTGTAAATCATCACGTTTTTTACCAGTCACTCGTACTTTATCGCCTTGGATAGCGGCTTGAACTTTTAATTTAGCCTCTTTAATTAATTTAACGACTTTCTTGGCGACATCCTGCTCAATGCCTTGCTTAAAGCTCGCTTCTTGTGTCCATGTTTTACCTGTTTGATCGGGCTTCTTTAAATCAACAGAGTTAGCATCAACACCGCGTTTCGCTAATTGGCCGCGCAGCATGGTCATCATTTGACCGAGTTGATAGTCATTTTCAGCCGAAAGCTTCACAATATCGTTTTTAAATTCGAATTTGGCTTCGACATTACGGAAGTCAAAACGAGTATCAAGTTCACGGTTAGCATTTTCAGCCGCATTACGCACTTCAACGCTGTCTACTTCAGAAATAATATCAAATGAAGGCATGAGGTTAGTCCTTTCTATTTTATTTATTGGTTGTATTTTTAGTGGCTACTGCCTGAATTGATGACGCTAACATATCTAGCATGGTCAACGTATCGTTCCAGCTTAAACATGGATCGGTAATGGACTTACCATAAGCTAAGTTCTCGAGATCGTTCATAGGTTGATTGCCTTCTTCAATAAAGCTTTCCGCCATTATTCCAGCAATATAGGTTGAGCCACTTTCAATTTGTTGGCAGATGTTTTTTGCCACATCGAGCTGTTTACGGTGTTCTTTTTGGCAGTTGGCATGACTAAAATCAACTACAAGGCGAGGTGTTAATTCAACCTCAGCTAATTGTTGGCAAGCTTGTGTTACGGAGTCTGCATCAAAGTTTGGACCAGAATCGCCACCACGTAAAATCGTATGTCCATATGGGTTACCCGCAGTGCGGTATACCGTCATGCGGCCATTTTTATCTGGAGAGCAAAAATAGTGAGAGGCCTGCGCAGCACGGATAGCGTCAGTGGCAATTTTAACATTACCATTGGTTCCGTTTTTAAAACCAACTGGGCAAGAAAGTGCAGATGCCATTTCTCGATGTATTTGAGATTCGGTTGTACGAGCCCCAATGGCGCCCCAAGAAATTAAATCTGCAATATATTGGCCGGTTATCATATCTAAAAACTCAGTGGCGGTTGCCAGACCAAGTGTGTTGATATCGAGCAGAAGTTTGCGCGCTTTGTGTAAACCCGCTTCTAAGGCGTAGCTACCATCAAGATTAGGATCAGAGATTAAACCTTTCCACCCAATAATGGTGCGAGGTTTTTCAAAGTAAGTGCGCATAACAATGAAAAGCTGATCTTGGTATTGAGCTTGAAGTTCATTTAAACGTTGGGCGTAATCTAACGCTGCATTGGTGTCATGGACTGAACATGGGCCAACGACCACTAATAAACGATGGTCGTTACCCGAAAGAATCGCTTCAATTTGACGGCGAGAAGATTCGATATGTTCGGCAACGTGATCGGAAAGTGGGTGAGCTTGGGTGAGTTCCAGAGGCGTTGGCATTGGGCCAAGTGCTTGCGTTCTTAATTCATCTGTTTTTACGTGTGTCATTCGACTGTCTTATTGATTTAAAGGTACACCCGATAAAGATAACGGAAATGGGCAAGGTAATAAACGCCAGATTGGTTTTTATCCATAAGAATTAAGGAATTTATTGGAAATTTTTCGATTAAACCGAATGTAATGACTTTTTCGCTTGTTTTGTTGATGTTTCGTCAGTATTTTCTTTGTACATCAGATGTATTTAAACGGAGTAGTTATGTCTCACACAAATCCTGGAAAGATCCCAGAACACTTGTTATTGGGTGATGTTCTTTCGTCAAAGTCAAGCCGTTGTATTGAAGGGGCGCAACATTTATATGTTTCTTTTAGTGATTTAGTTTTAGACAATATTACTTATCATCCTCAAATTGGTTTGCATCTGGATGCGTTAAGCGAGCAAGAAAAAATCGAATTATCATCAATACTGAATCTTCATGAGCTGTCGTCTAGTGATGTGGATGAACATTTTATTCAAACTTTAGTGAGCTTGGTTGAATCGGCAGTTAATCCATCTCATCAACAAATCAGAGTTTGTCTATCAGATGCCGATAGCCACCAATATGCTGCATTGTTAGGTGGTCATATTGAAGCTCAAGAGGTTAATCCTGCGATTGGACTCAGAGGTGTGGCTCGTTTTGCTTCTCTTGAGCACACCCATTCTTTTGAGCTGGAATGCCAAGTGGTAAAACAATTACGGGCTAAAGGGTTAGATATTGAAATTGTGGTGCCATTTGTTCGCGCATTAAGTGATGCCGCCACGATAATTGATCGCCTTGCCGTTCAAGGGTTGCCGCGCGGCCTTAATGGGTTAAAAGTTTTGTTTTGCTGCGATGCACCTGCTTCCATATTATTAGCGGATCGTTTACTGCAATATTTCGATGGCATGGTAGTGAACACAAATAACTTAACTCAATTAACGATCGGTGCGGATCAAGATAATACCACCTTAGGGACGCTATTTAATCCTGAACATGAAGCGGTGGTTTTACTGATCAGTCAAGCAGTAAAAACAGCTCAACAAGTGAATAAACCCTGTGTAGTGTATTGTCAAAAATTGGCAGAGTACTCTAAGATTCAAGATGTTTTACTCGATCAAGACGGTTTACAGGTACTGGCTGGCGTTTAATTTAAATTGGCTGTTTTACTTTGCCTGTCACCACAAACCGACCATTTATATGGTCGGTTTTTTTATCTCTATTACAAGTTTGGATATTGCTAATTGACTTAAATGTTAATAGTAAGTTAACTGGTCTGATGTGATAGCTATTCAACCCATTTAGTAATATGAGGATAAACATGGATATTCTAACTTCTGTAAATCAACATTTGGCGTATTTCGGTGAGCAATTGGTACCAATGATAGGATATTGCAAACCGGAGATCATTAAGCTCACTCAAGAATCGGTCGAGATTAAAATGCCATTAATTAAATCGACTAAGAATCATTTAAATAGTATGTATTTTGGTGCATTAGCGGTTGGTGCGGATACGGCAGGTGGTTTTTTAGCTATCAGTAAATCAGAACAGATGGGGCAGAAAATATCGTTAGCATTTAAAGCAGTGAAAGCTGAATTTTTAGCTAGGCCTGAAGCGGATGTTGTGTTTGTGTGTAATGACGGGAAGTTGATTGATCAAATGCTAGCGGAAACGATGAGTACCGGTTTGAGAGTGAATCAAGTCGTGACGATAACCGCACTTTGCCCAAGCTTAAATGGCGATGACCCAATGGCTATTTTTGAATTAACACTTTCCGTAAAAGCGGTGAAAAATTGAACTGTTTTGTAATATTGGAGTGCTTTGTAATATTGAATAGCTTATAACGCGTAAAGTATTCATTCATATAGGATATGGCTTTGCTGGAGAAACATAAAAACTTACAAGTGTAAGCCGAAATTTATAGCGTTTGTCAGTTTGGTGGGTAAAATGCAGACAAAAAATAAAACATGTAAGCTCAAATAAACCAAACCAAATCATTATATTAAGATTGGTCAACAGGTAAATACAGCATGTCATTAGAACAATATCATCCAGTTCGTGCGCTTTATAAGCAAGTACAAGTACAGCCAGATCAAATTGCCCTTGAAGGGTTCGAATTATCTGCGCCTTGGGATCAAGTTTCATGGTTTCGATTTGACGCTATATCGACTAAAATGGCGCAAGTTTTAATTCATTTTGGTGTGGGTATTCAAGATAAGTGTGCGATTTTATCGGACAACAAGCCTCAATGGACTTGTGCTGATATTGCTTGTTTGAAAGCGCGCGCTGTTGTCGTTCCTATTTATCCAACCAATACCTCAGAACAAGCTCGTTATATTATTAATGATGCTCAAGCGAGTGTTATTTTTGTCGATACTGCCGAGCAATATAAAGCCGCGTGTAACCTACAAGCGCATAGTAATAGCATTTCCCATATTGTAGTTTTTGATTCAAATACAGCTTTACTGAATACCGAATACCATCATCATTTTGATGCTTTGCTTGTCGATGAAATGTTAATCACGGAAGAACATGAAACTGAATTACAGCAACGTTTATTCGACGCCAATCTTGATGATTTGTTAACCTTGATTTATACATCAGGAACTACTGGTGAGCCTAAAGGGGTTATGCTCGATCATCGAAATATTGCTTCAACGATGCGTCAGCATGATGAAAAACTTGCGTTCTCTACTGGTGATGTATCATTGGCATTTTTACCACTTAGCCATGTATTTGAACGAGCTTGGAGTTTCTATGTGTTATGCCGAGGTGGTAAAAATGTATATCTCGCAGATACGAATAAAGTGAAAGAGGCTATCGCACAAGTTCGCCCTAACACTATGTGCGTCGTTCCTCGATTTTTAGAAAAAGTATACAGTGCAGTAAAAGCAAAAGTGTCTAAAGGCTCATCTACGCAACAAAAAATATTTGGTTGGGCACTATCGGTTGGTATTAGACAATTTGAAGTGCAACAAGGCAGAATGATAGGAACGATTTGGTCAAGTATTCAACAAGCGCTAGCCACTAAATTGGTTTTTTCAAAGTTGCAGCAAGTGCTTGGTGGTCGCCTTAAGTTTATGCCTTGTGGTGGCGCTGCATTAGATAAAGAGGTAGCAAGCTTTTTTCATGCGATAGGAGTACCTGTACTATGCGGCTATGGCATGACGGAAACAACCGCTACGGTGACATGCAATACAATTGTAAATCGTGTATCAGGATCAAATGGCCAAGTGCTGAGTGAAACCGAAGTTAAGATCGGGGAAAGTAATGAAATACTGGTACGAGGCGATACTGTGATGCGTGGTTATTATAATCGACCAATCGATACAAAAAATGCATTTCAAGATGGTTGGTTGAAAACAGGTGATGCCGGTGAGTTTGACGCTAATGGTAATTTATATATTACCGATCGCATTAAAGAACTAATGAAAACCTCTAATGGTAAATACATTGCGCCTCAACGTGTGGAAGGAAAAGTAGGGTGTTGTTCGTTCATTGAACAAATCGCGGTGATTGCAGACCAACGTAATTATGTAACGGCTTTAATTGTTCCTGCTTTTGAATCACTTGAAGTTTGGGCAAGAGACAAAGGTTTACAGTTTGAATCCTCTATTGAGCTACTTCGAAATCATCATGTAATTGAACATTTCGAAAGCCGCTTGAAAGAATTACAGCAAGAATTAGCTGGTTTTGAGAAAATTAAAAAATTTACTTTGTTGTCAGAAGCATTTTCGATTGAGAAAGGCTTGATCACGCCAACGTTAAAATTACGTCGTAAAAACATTTACCAAACTTATGCCTCTGAAATCCAAGCTATGTATCCTTAAATATTGGAAGTTAGAAATATATCAATTGGTTAAAATTAAATGGATGATTAAACATAAAAGAAATTCACCTTTAGTTTTAAAATAAGATTGCTAACAAAATATTAATTATGTTATTTTTGCGGCAATCTTGAGGAGTAAAAGTTGTACCTTGGGGGATACGCGTAAGGACATTCAAGCTGATTGTGCCATTACGTATGAGTAGGTACTGATAAACGTTTATCAGTAGAAGGGATACAAATGCTGAAATTAAAGGAAGCATTTTTATAGGAAGCCCAACATTGAACACGCTAGCCACGATTTTTAAAATCAGCTTTAGAAGCATAAATAAAATCATCAACCAAATCATTTTGGTGATGACACTTATCAACTCGACTCGATTTTCATGCTATTGCTGCATGCCACTTAATCGTCGCACGTCAAGCCTTACCGAACCTTGATTTAATACGAATTTAAAATGTAAACATACTTATTATGGCTTTAATTTAGCGTTTATCTTTACGCTATTTTTCTATATAGGTCTGTTTTCGATTTCCTTTTGTGTTTTAAACGAATCCTTATTTATAGTTTGAATAAGGTTATTTAGGTTGGTTGCTTTTTCTGGCCCATTTGATTGGAAAGGAAAAGTATACAATTACATTTAAGAGTTACTGACATGACTACTGCTTTTAATTTTGAGCTTAATACCGCTCATGCTCCATTCACTACTAATATTCCATATGTAGATGGTGTGTATGACCTTACTTTAGATCAAGTATTACTCGATCAAGAACAACACGAATCGGCTGTTCGTTCTTATCCACGTCGTTTGCCTATTGCTATAAAGAGGGCTTACGGTGTGCTGGTTGAGGATACTCGTGGACAATTATTTTTAGATTGTTTAGCTGGAGCAGGAACTTTAGTGTTGGGTTACAACCACCCTGAAATTAATCAGGCACTTAAAGAACAATTAGATTCAGGCTTACCTTATCAAACCCTTGATATTACGACACCAGCAAAAGATCATTTCATTAAGCAGGTAAAATCTTTCCTACCTGCAAATTTTGCGAATAATTCCGTTATCCAATTCTGTGGTCCTTCTGGCGCAGATGCAGTTGAAGCCGCCATTAAACTGGCTAAGCAAACGACCGGTCGTAATACTATGATGGCGTTTCGTGGTGCTTATCACGGTATGACAAACGGCACGATGGGAATGATGGGGAATTTAGGAACGAAAGCACGTCGCACGGGTTTGATGTCTGATGTTCACTTTATGCCTTTTCCATATAGCTTACGCTGCCCATTTGGTATCGGCGGTGACGACGGTGCGAAACAAAGTATTCGTTATATTGAACGTATGCTCAATGATGATGAAAGTGGCATTCAAAAACCGGCGGCGATTATTGTTGAACCCGTTCAAGGTGAAGGTGGCGTTATTCCTGCCCCTGCTTTTTGGCTACGTGAGTTACGTCGTATCACTCAAGAGCATGGTATTTTATTAATTTTTGATGAAATTCAATGTGGTGTTGGTAAAACAGGGCATAATTTTGCTTTTGAAGAGTCGGGCATTTCGCCGGATATTCTTTGCCTATCAAAAGCGATCGGCGGTGGATTGCCAATGTCGATTCTTGTGTTCAATAAAGAAATTGATACTTGGAATCCGGGTGAGCATACCGGTACTTTCCGTGGTAATCAGCTCGCGATGGTTTCAGGTGCAAAAGCATTAGAAATTATTCAACGTGATAATTTGGTCGCGCATGCTAAAGCTGCAGGTCAATACTTGCGTGAAGGTCTTGAAAAAATCCAACGTGAAGTCGGCTGTATCGCAGAAGTTCGTGGTAAAGGGTTAATGTTAGGTGCAGAGGTTGTTAATCCAAATGGTGAGTTAAATAAATTTGGCGAACGCATTCCTGCTTCTGAATTAACGTTAAAGATCCAACGCGCGGCATTAGAGCGTGGTTTGATGATTGAAAAAGGTGGACGTGATGGTTCCGTTCTACGTTTTTTACCACCAATTATTATCAGTTTTGAGCAAATTGACTTTGCATTAAAAACATTAAAAGAGGCGATCATTGCCGCTGGTGGTGGTATTGATCCAGAAAAAGCTCAGCTTCCACAAGAAGAGACTAATCACCAAGAGTGGCATAAGCACTTTATCCAAACGGGTGAAAATGGCGCAAATAGTTTTGAGCATGCGATGAATCAAGCCACTCAAGCGATGAAAGCAGTTTTTGAAGCAGTGGATAAACCTTATTCAGGCATTGACCCTCAATTGCTAAAAGCACAAATTGAAGCCGTAGATTTGGATTCAAGCAACGATGATTTACAACAAGTTATCCATAACAATACTAACTTAGTCGCTAAAAATTCGATTTTTGTTCAGCATCCAAATTGCATTGCTCATTTGCATACACCGCCACTTGTACCGGCTATTGCATCTGAAATTATGATCGCATCACTAAACCAATCGATGGATTCATGGGATCAAGCATCGGCAGCAACTTATGTTGAGCAGCGCGTAGTGGATTGGTTATGTGACAAATATGGTATGAGCTCCCAGGCTGATGGAGTATTCACCAGTGGTGGTACTCAAAGTAATCAAATGGGCTTATTACTCGCGCGTGATTGGATTGCCGATAAATTGAGTCAACATTCTATTCAAAAATTAGGTTTACCGGATTATGCCGATAAGCTGAGAATCGTGTGTTCCAATAAGTCCCACTTTACGGTGCAAAAAACGGCATCTTTAATGGGGTTAGGTGAAGCAGGGGTTGTGTGTGTCGATACCAACACCGATGGAACCATTCATATTGACTCTCTTGCCGAGACATTGATTGAATTGAAAGCGCAGGGATTAATTCCGTTTGCTGTGGTTGGTACGGCGGGCACAACTGACCATGGTGCGATTGATGATTTGAATGCGATTGCCGACTTAGCGCAAACGCATTCTTTATGGCTACATGTTGATGGCGCTTATGGTGGCGCATTGATTTTGAGTCAACATAAAGACCGTTTGGCTGGTATTGAAAGGGCGTCGTCGATCAGTGTCGATTTCCATAAATTATTTTATCAACCAATTAGCTGTGGCGCGGTACTCGTGAATGATAAAGCGAACTTTAAGTATCTGCTTCATCATGCTGATTACCTTAATCGTGAAACTGATGAATTGCCAAACCTGGTGGATAAATCAATGGCAACAACACGCCGTTTTGATGCTTTAAAAGTCTTTATGACAATGCAAAGTGTGGGAACGCAAGCGTTGGGTGAAATGTATGATCATTTGATCGAACAAACTCAGCAGGTTGCTCAAATGGTCTCTAATGATGCGGCTTTTGAACTGCTAGCACCGCCAGCATTATCGACTGTGTTAATGCGTTACAGTAATGTAAATTTAAGCGAAGAAGCATTGAATGATTTAAATCGTCAAATTCGTATTGAAGCCTTAGTTCGCGGAATTGCAGTGCTAGGCGAAACGACGGTTGATGGCAAAGCAGCATTGAAATTCACAATTTTAAATCCATGTTTAAAGTTATCTGGTTTTGAATCGTTATTACATGACATTAACCAGTTGGCACAAACATTAACAAGCAATAAATAATACACAAAATTACGTTCATATAAGCAATCATCGCTTATCGTTGAACATGGTAGGAAATTAAGAAGGAAGGTGAACTAAAGATGTCTATTTTAAGTATTGCTACTGGTGGTGCTTAAGGTAGGCGCGGTTGTTGCCTTTGTTGAAAACAAAATTTACAGCTTATATAAGCCAATATTACTTATATGAGCATGATTAAAAATTAAGAAGGAAGGTGAACTAAAGATGTCTATTTTACAAATTGGTGCGGGTGGTGTTGGTTGGGTTGTTGCGCATAAAGCGGCTCAAAATAATGATGTGTTAGGGGATATTACTCTTGCATCTCGGACGTTATCTAAGTGCGAAAAAATTATTGATTCAATTAAAGGTAAAAATAACCTCAAAGACCCATCAAAGAAATTAGAAGCTCGATTTGTAGATGCAGTTGATGTGGCATCTTTAGTGGCATTAATTAATGACGTTAAGCCAGATTTAGTGATTAATGCCGGTCCTCCTTGGGTTAACGTGACCATTATGGAAGCGTGCTACCAAGCTAAGGTTTCTTATTTAGATACGTCTGTTGCCGTTGATTTATGCAGCGAAGGACAGCAAGTGCCAGAAGCGTATGATCCTCAATGGGCGTTTCGTGAAAAGTTTGCGCAAGCAGGCATTACCGGTATTTTAGGTGCAGGTTTTGATCCTGGTGTGGTGAGTGTGTTTGCCGCTTACGCCGTTAAACATTTATTCGATGAAATTGACACCATTGATGTAATGGATGTTAATGCGGGTGATCATGGTAAGAAGTTTGCTACCAACTTTGACCCTGAAACCAACATGCTTGAAATCCAAGGTGATTCTTTCTATTGGGAAAATGACAGCTGGAAACAAGTTCCTTGTCATACGCGCATGCTTGAGTTTGATTTTCCAAATTGTGGTGAGTTTAAAGTCTACTCAATGGCACACGATGAAGTACGTTCAATGCAGGAGTTCATTCCTGCAAAACGTATCGAATTCTGGATGGGTTTTGGCGATACATACTTAAACTACTTCAACTGCATGAAAGATATTGGCCTATTAAGCCCAGATCCTGTGACCTTACAAGACGGTACTGTGGTTGAGCCTCTGAAAGTATTGAAAGCCTTACTGCCAGATCCAACGTCATTAGCACCTGGTTACACAGGTAAAACTTGTATTGGTACTTGGGTTCAAGGTACGAAAGATGGTAAAGCACGCAGCGTGTTTATTTATAACAACGCTGATCATGAAGTCGCTTATGAAGATGTTGAGCATCAAGCGATTGCTTATACTACGGGTGTTCCTGCTATTACGGCGGCATTGCAATACTTTAATGGTAGTTGGAATCAAGCGGGCGTGTTCAACATGGAACAACTTGATCCTGATATGTTCTTAGAGACAATGCCCAAAATTGGTCTTGATTGGCATGTTCAAGAATTAGAACCGGGCCAACCGAAGATTAATATCTTAAAATAAGCTTTACTTAATTATCTATTGAAAAAACAGCCATGTGACTATCTCATGGCTGTTTGTTTATCATTCCCTTATTGATTGAGAACTTTCTATGCAAAAAAATCTCCCAACGCCATATTTTATGATCGACGAAGACAAGCTTATTCATAACCTTGAGATCGCTAAAAAACTAAAAGAATTAAGTGGTGTTAAATTGGTTTTAGCGCTCAAGTGCTTTTCTACTTGGGGCGTGTTTGACATTATCAAACCTTATCTTGATGGCACGACAAGCAGCGGTCCTTATGAAGTTATGCTTGGTCATGAAACTTTCGGTGGCGCTGATTCTGGTAAAGAAAATCATGCGTACAGTGTGGGTTACAGTGAAGATGATGTAAAAGCGGTGGTGGGCATTTGCGACAAGATGATCTTTAATTCATTAAGTCAACTACAAGCTCATCGTCACTTAGTGGAAGGTAAAGCGTCAATTGGCGTTCGTTTGAATCCGGGGGTTAGTCGTGCAGGGCAAGATTTGGCCGATCCTGCGCGTCAGTTTTCACGTTTAGGGGTTCAAGACGCTCAATTAAATGCGGATCTATTTGATTCTCTCGATGGTGTGATGTTTCACATGAACTGTGAGAATAAATCTGCCGACGACTTTATCTCTTTACTAGACAGTATTTCACAACGTTTCGGCACTTATCTCGATAAGCTAGATTGGGTAAGTTTAGGCGGTGGGGTGTTCTTTACTTGGCCGGGTTATGAGGTTGAAAAACTCGCACAAGCCTTAAAGCACTTTAGTGAGAAACATGATGTTCAACTCTATTTAGAGCCGGGTGAAGCGGTCATTACCAAAACTGCTGATTTAGTGGTAACGGTGGTTGATGTGGTTGAAAATGGCATGAAAACGGCGATTGTGGACTCTGCTACTGAAGCGCATCGACTTGATACCTTAATCTACAATGAACCAGCCACCATTGGTGAAGCGACTGAAAATGGTGAGTTTGAATATGTGATAGGATCTTGTTCTTGCCTTGCCGGAGATCAGTTTTGTGTGGCGAAATTTGATGAGCCTTTAAATATTGGTCAACGGTTGCATATTCTTGATAGCGCAGGTTACACCATGGTGAAATTGAATTGGTTTAATGGATT
Source organism: Vibrio sp. S17_S38 (assembly GCF_014694375.1). GTDB lineage: Bacteria > Pseudomonadota > Gammaproteobacteria > Enterobacterales > Vibrionaceae > Vibrio. The sequence continues at coordinate 43,178 of NZ_JAAUWW010000015.1, read as the reverse complement.
AAAAATGCCAAGCGTGTATTGCAAGCGTTCTAATGGCGATATTCAAAAGCTGAACGAATTTGGCTATGATGATTTCAAGCGGTCACTATCGCAATGGTCAGTAAGTTAATTATTTAGCCTAAATAGTGGCAGTTCATCTTATAAAATGGCAGTGTAATCGTCCGATTCACTGTCATTTTTAATATTAAAATACCCTAAATGAATTCTTTTCTTTATCTATTTAACAAGCATTGGGTAAAAATACACCAACGCACTGAGTTTTTTATTGAAACTGTTTGCTATTGAGCGATATCATATACGGCTATTTTTTTGTAAAGATTTTATTATGTCAGATGAAGAACTCGCTCTAAAGTGGATGCGCCAACAAGCTTGTAAAATTGATCAGTATGTTGTTAATCCATCATTTGATGAATGTGTCGAGCTGATTGAACCTGCTTTTAAAAAAGGAAAAAGTGTCGCTCAGTTGAAATATCTACTTGGTGAAGCCGATCGTAGAGCGGGCGCGGCAGATCGTAAGCATGCAGCTTTAAAATATGCGAAAGAAAAGAACCCTAATGCAGGTCAAGTTTTGCGTCTTCAAAGTAAACTTCAGCAAGTTCAAATAGCGTTGAAATTAGCGACCGGTGACAACAATATGACTATATCTCAGTTTTGCTCGGAATATGATGTCACTAAGCGAGACGGTAATACCGCGTGGAATGAAACATTGGTCGAGCTGAATAAGAGAAAATAATCATTTCAATCGTTAATATTGCTCACCTTCGGTTATGCTGAGTAACTGCGCCCTTATCATAAAAATTTAATACCGCATCGTTGCTATTACAATCCAAACCCAATATTGATTGTAATCTGTGTAAGATATCGCCTAAAACCATCCTGCCCCAAAATTAGTTAGATGTTGTCATTTTGAATATCGACGAAGGAGTGTAATTTAGAATCGCCTAAGGTAAATTTGAGAAAAGATTACCGTAAGGATTTGATTTAAGTCTCGGGTACCGGTGAGGTATTTACTGACGTGATGAAGCCGATATAATTAAAAATAACAGCTTCTAATCTGAAAGATATAAAACCCAAAAAGGATATATATGCGATTTACTAAGCAAAACATAGATGTTGAACCGAGTGATATTCTAGCGACAAAGTTAAAAGCATTTTTGGTAGAGAATAAAGCCCAGTTTGAACATAGCTTGATTCCGAATATGGATCATATTGACCATCGAGCGTTAAATGAAAAGGGAATTGAGATCTTAGAGGTGAATTATCTTGTAGATAATCGTTATTCTCTTGTGTACCAGTATGATTGGTTTATTTTTAGTGGCTGTACCAATACGGATGAGTCTGGCATGGAAAAAAATAAGGTCACCATTACGTTATTAGATAATGGCGACCTTGAGTTTGATCGTTCAGCGCTTGGGATTAGTTAACTATTTTAATTGGCTGATTTTTCGGTATCGTCGCTGATACCTTGTTCTTCACTTGGTGCTTTCCTAGCCCAAATACCAGCGAGAATTGAGCCTGAAATGTTATGCCATAACGAAAATAGGGTACCAGGCATAGCCGAAGCAGGGGTAAAAAATTTCATTGCTAATGCTGTTGCCAAGCCGGAGTTTTGTAACCCGACTTCAAATGAAATCGTTCGACAGATAGTTTCATCAAACCTGAGTAAGCGGCAAATCCAATAACCGGCTAGTAATCCAAATCCATTATGAAGGATAACAGCAACCGCAATGATTGGGCCAATAGTGGTAAATTGTGAAGCATTGAGAGCAATCACAATGCCAATAATCATCACAATGGCGATCATTGAAATCAGAGGAAGAATAGGCTCTAATTTTTTCGTAAAACTATGAATGAATTGATTAATTAAAATGCCTGCTCCGACAGGAATTAAGACAATTTTCACTAGACTTAAAAGCATGGCGCTGGCGGGTACATCAACCGTTTGGCCTGCTAACATTTCAGATAAAAATGGTGTCATAAACACGCCCAATAAAGTCGAAATCGCGGTCATTGAAATAGACAGTGCCACATTTCCTTTGGCTAAGTAACACATAACATTGGAAGATGTACCTCCTGCCACACTACCCACAAGCACCATACCAATGGTTAATTCAGGGCTGAAATCTAACAAATGACTAATTAGAATCGCGACTAATGGCATGATGGTAAATTGTAGAATAATACCAACTACTACTGCAGTTTTGTGTTTGACTACATTAATGAAGTCGGAAGGTTTTAATGTGAGTCCCATCGCGAGCATAATTGTGACGAGTAGTGGCACAATGTAAGATTTTAATGGTTGAAAGAGTTCTGGTTGTACGTAAGCAATAATTGAAATGAGTATCGCCCATACTGGAAACAGGCGTGTGATCGTCCCTAACATAAATATCTCCTTATTATTTTCAGCTAGAATGCCACAAGTACCTGCTGGCCACCAAGCTTAGAGTAAATAATATGTTACATAAATGTTGTTTCATGGGCGATATAGATATGTTTATCACGATTTTAGTTGAGCATCAGTATTAGGTAACCAAGCCTTTAGTCCCATTGTTTCCAGTTCTGAAATTACATCTTGTACATTAGTGGCGGTGGGGAGCTTAACGGTTAAATGTGAGCTGAACATGCTGGAGCTCACTCCAAGGCTATCCGCTAAAAAGACTCTATTGCTTTCAATATCGAGTATTTGCCCATGTTCAGCTTCAAGGGTGTTGGAAATATCCTTCATGATACCGTTTCGATCATCGGCATCAATGCGAAGGCTGTAAGTATTTTTATTTTCACCCTGCACATTGATGCTTGAATCTGCGAAATAAACACAGAGATCCGGTTGATCTCGAAAGGCTTGCTTAACTGTTTCTACATTATCATCTGGTATGCTTATTTTAATCAGGCCAGATACTTGATTGTCGAGGTAGCTAATTTTTGTAATGAGCCATTTACCATCATGATCATGGGTTGTTTTCGCCAACTGATTTATCATGGCAGGAGAGGCTTGTCCTGCAAAGTTGATAATGAAAATCTTAGTCATCATTTTACTCCATCTATCTGAATCTAAATTGAAGCTTATTATTAGTTTAGGTAACTTTCCGTTATCTGGCTAAATATCAGAATGTATTTAGTTGAACAATTATCTCAATTATTTTGTGTATTTAGGCTGTGTTCTAGATTTTGGTATGTCATTATTTAAAGAGTTAAAGTTCTCTAAAGCACTAATCGTTATAGATAAAAGGACAAGACATGAAAATTTCGATGCTAAGTACAGGTGAAGAAGTGTTGCATGGCGATATTGTTGATACTAATGCCTCTTGGCTTGGTGAGCAGTTTTTCCAACATGGATTGGGTTTAAGTTATCGAGCTACTGTGGGTGACCAACTTGATGCTTTAGTTAAAGAAATTACAACATTAAGCTGGCGTAGCGATGTCATCATCGTTAATGGTGGACTGGGGCCGACCAGTGATGACATGAGTGCACAAGCGATGGCTGATGCAGCAGGTGTTGAGCTGGAGTTGAATCAAGCTTGGGTAGAGAAAATGGAAGCGTATTTTTCTCAGTCTAAGCGGCCGATGGCACAGAGTAATTTAAAACAAGCTATGTTGCCGAAAGGCGCGGAAGTGATTGATAATCCGGTTGGGACGGCTTGCGGTTTTAGTATGCGATTAAATGATGCATTGATCATGTTTACGCCTGGTGTGCCGTTTGAATTCAAGCGAATGATTAAAGAAGAAATTTTACCTTTATTGCATAAGCTTTACCCTGAAGTTGAGCAACAAGCGTGTCATAAAATTTATACTTTTGGCTTAGGTGAATCTGGAATTGCGGATTTATTGCAACCAATCGATCTTCCAAAAGGATTCAGTTTAGGCTACCGCTCTTATATGCCTTTTATTGAGGTTAAAGTGTTTAGCCCGCGTGATCATGAACAAATTGAATCCATAATGTTTCAGATCGATGAAACATTATCTGCTTATGTTGTCGGTATTAATCAACCTTTAATTGAAGTGGTAGGAGAGGCGTTGAGTGATAATCAATGGCAGCTTTCATTAATGGAACAAGCGACAGGTGGAGAGCTGGCGAGAACCTTATATCAGTCGGAAAAAGCACAGCAGTACTTTCAGCAAAGCATTGTCGATAACCAGGTTGAACCGCTGTCAGATCTAGAAGATGGTGTGATTATCGCAACAGAATACCGCATAGATACTCAAGGTGATGTGAGTTTAGCTAGCTTTAAATTGAAAGATGACAGTTATGCATTGGTACTGGTAACTAGTCAGAATTGTTTTGCTCAACAAGTGGTCTTTAAGCGTAATTATCCATTAAAGTCTCAACAGATCTTACTCAGTACCATGTTATTTGACATGTTGTGTCGTCATGCAAAACATGAAGTAGTGTTTGGTGAGTTTGCTCAATGTGAACGTGTCGGGTTGATGGAATCATAAACAATGAGTAAATATCTATAGAATACAAAGTAGCCTTATTTATTATGAGTTTTTTGTGATGGATATTTACTCGATTGAAGTGGGTGTTTAAATAACATGTCATTGCTATGACAAATGTAAATGGTGTTTTTAATACGGTTTACAGGGGTATAACAATGAGACTTTGACATGAAATTAACAACACTTGCACCTATTTCAATATTGCTTGCGACAACGACTGCTTATTCAGCTGAGAAAACTCCAGATCCTGATGAAGGAAAGTTCAGTGGTGGTATGAAACTTGGTTTTATCTATTCCAATGCTTCAACCAGCTCAACGTCTTTGAACTCAGCGGCTAAGTTGAAGTATGAAAAAGCTAAATGGACAAATGAATTTAAAGGCGATACTTACTATACAAAATCGTCTGATTCAGAGGATGATGGTACTAATAAGTATTCTCTTGGGTATAAGTTGTCTTATCAAATCGCCAAGAGCTATAAAACGTTTATTGATAATAAATATGAACATGATCAATTTGAGACTTATCGTGAAGTGTATTCGGTCACCGCTGGTATTGAAAAAGCATTAATTGATAGTGATACAACACAAGTTAATGTGGGTGGTGGTCCTGGTTATCGTTACAACAAACGTCAACCAGATGATGTGGATGCGCCAAATCAAGTTACGGAAGATATCATTGCGAATGCCTTCATTAATGCAGATACAGAAGTAACAGATAGCTTATCGGTAGGTGGAGATGCAGAAGTCGATTATGGTAAATCCAATACAACTTATACGTTAGGAGCGAATTTAAGTAATAAACTGATTGGGGATGTTGCATTAGTATTTGATGCTAAATATATCTATAACACTGATGTGGCTTCGGATAAGAGTAATGATGAAATTTATACGACGGTCAGTATCAGCTACGATTTTTAATAACCTTTTATACTCGTCTTTATGATTGATTAAAAAACGCTAAGTAATTAAAATACTTAGCGTTTTTTATATCTGTTTTACGAGGTCAGCTATTCTTTATGCCCGTTGTTTTATGGTTTGATAACGAACTTTTTCTAAAACTAAGTCTGTTTTAGCTTTACATATACAAGGCAAAATTTCTTTTGGATGTGTAAAGGCTAATGCAAAGCCAACATATTCTACTTCACCAGATACCAATTCACATTTACAGGCACCACAATGCCCATCTCGACACTGGAATTCAGGTTGTAATCCTGCACCTTCCATTGCCTCAAGCAAGGTTGTTCTGTTGTCGGTCTCTAATAAAGTGGCTTGGTTGACGTGCATTTTATTCATAAGCAATAAGAGCGATTACAGCTCGAAATCTCCAAAGTCATCCGCGCCAATTTCGTTATCAATTTGACCAACAAGGTATGAACTAATTTCAGTTTCTTGAGGTGCAACTTGTACATTATCAGAAGATAACCAAGCATTAATCCATGGAATAGGGTTTGACGTTGCCTTTGGATAGGCCATTTCTAAACCAACCGCTTGCATTCGAATATTGGTGATGTACTCAACGTATTGGCACAGAATATCTTTGTTAAGGCCGATCATTGAGCCATCTTTAAATAAGTATTCTGCCCATTCTTTTTCTTGCTCGGCTGCTTCTTTGAAAAGATCAAAGCAGTCTTGCTTACATTCTTCTGCAATTTGCATAAAGCTAAAGTCATCTTGCCCATTACGTAGAATATTCAACATATGTTGAGTTCCTGTAAGGTGAAGAGCTTCATCACGCGCAATCAATTTGATGATTTTAGCGTTGCCTTCCATTAATTCACGCTCAGCAAAGGCAAATGAACAAGCAAAACTGACATAAAAACGAATTGCTTCTAAGGCGTTAACAGACATTAGGCAAAGATAAAGTTGCTTTTTTAATGCCATTAAGCTGACATTTACTTCTTCGCCGTTAAGAATATGTGTGCCTTCACCATAGCGATGATAATCATTGGTTAAACTGATTAATTTATCGTAGTAATGCGCGATATCTTTAGCACGTTTAACGATGTGTTCATTCTCAACGATATCGTCAAACACCACGCTTGGATCATTAACAATATTACGAATAATATGCGTATAAGAACGGGAGTGGATTGTTTCAGAAAATGACCATGTTTCAATCCAAGTTTCTAACTCAGGTAGCGACACTAAAGGGAGGAGGGCAACGTTTGGACTGCGACCTTGGATTGAATCTAATAGCGTTTGATATTTTAAGTTACTGATGAAAATATGTTTTTCATGATCAGGTAACTTGTTGTAATCAATACGGTCGCTTGAAACATCAACTTCTTCAGGACGCCAGAAAAAAGATAATTGTTTTTCGATCAATTTCTCAAAGATTTCAAATTTTTGTTGATCGTAACGTGCAACGTTGACTGATTGGCCAAGAAACATTGGCTCTTTTAGTTGATCGTTTTTATTTTGATTAAAAATACTGTATGCCATGTAAACCTCTTAAGTGAATAGCGTATACCCATATTATTTTGAAACTGCAGCTTTGTTGGCTACGTGTACTGTAACTTCAATTATTGGGGATATTGGCTATTCAAAAGCAACTGTTACTTAAAATAAGCTGCTGTATTACCTTCCAAAATATAATGAGAGCATATTTCTATTGATGCTTTTACTTTAGAAGGTATTTAATGAAAGTAACCTGCAACAAAAGAAGCAGGTTACGGTTTTTAAATGGTGTTAGATTTTACAGCCACCGCCTGCGCAATCATCTTCTTGTTCAACAACTATGCCATTATCACCTTGTTCATCACTCGCACCGTCACGAGTGTTGTGATAATACAATGTTTTGACACCAAATTTATAAGCTGTCAGTAAATCTTTAAGTAGCAGCTTCATTGGGACTTTACCATTTTCTTGAGCATTTGGATCGTAGTTTGTGTTGGCAGAGATAGATTGATCAACGAACTTTTGCATAATCCCGACCAAATGCAGATAACCGTCATTAGATGGAATTTTCCATAATAGTTCATATTTGTCTTTCAATGCTTGATATTCAGGAACCACTTGTTTCAGAATGCCGTCTTTTGATGCCTTAACCGATACAAATCCTCGTGGTGGTTCAATACCATTGGTTGCATTAGAGATTTGTGATGATGTTTCAGATGGCATCAAGGCTGTTAAGGTCGAGTTACGTAAACCATGCGTCATTATTTCGCTGCGCAACGTTTCCCAATCTAAGTGTAAAGGCTCATTACAAATGGCATCCAAATCTTTCTTATAAGTATCGATTGGTAGAGTGCCTTTTGAATAGGTCGTTTCATTGAAAGCAGGGCAAGCGCCTTTTTCTTTCGCAAGTTCTACTGATGCTTTTAGAAGGTAATATTGCATCGCTTCAAAAGTACGGTGGGTTAAACCGTTAGCACTACCATCTGAGTATTTCACACCATTTTTAGCTAAGTAGTATGCATAATTAATTACGCCTACACCCAATGTGCGACGGTTCATTGTTGCTTTACGTGCAGCTGGAAGAGGGTAATCTTGGTAGTCTAATAATGCATCTAAAGCACGAATAACAAGATCAGATAAATCTTCAAAATCACTCAGTTCTTTAATTTCACCCAAGTTAAAGGCTGAAAGTGTACAAAGTGCAATTTCACCTTCATCATCATCTACGTTGCTAAGTGGTTTAGTTGGCAGTGCAATCTCAAGGCATAAGTTAGATTGACGTACTGGTGCTACGCTTGGATCAAATGGACTGTGAGTATTACAGTGATCGACGTTTTGGATATAAATACGACCAGTAGAAGCACGCTCTTGCATAAGTAGAGAGAACAAATCGACGGCTTTCACGGTTTCACGACGGATAGAAGTATCCGCTTCGTATTTCACATACAGTTCTTCAAATCTATCTTGGTCTTCGAAAAATGCATCATAAAGACCAGGAACATCTGAAGGTGAGAATAAGCTGATGTGACCGCCTTTAATGAGGCGAGAGTACATAAGTTTATTTAGCTGAACACCGTAGTCCATATGGCGAACGCGGTTCTCTTCAACACCACGGTTGTTTTTAAGGACTAACAGGGATTGAACTTCTCCGTGCCAAAGAGGGTAGAACATAGTTGCAGCGCCGCCACGTACGCCGCCTTGTGAGCAACATTTTACCGCTGTTTGAAAGTATTTATAAAATGGGATACAGCCGGTATGGAAGGCTTCGCCATTACGGATTTCAGAACCAAGCGCACGAATACGGCCTGCATTGATACCGATACCTGCACGTTGAGAAACGTAACGAACAATTGAGCTAGCAGTGGCGTTAATAGAATCTAAGCTATCACCACATTCGATTAAGACACATGAACTAAATTGACGAGTAGGCGTGCGGACGCCAGCCATGATTGGTGTTGGTAGCGAAATTTTAAACATTGATACAGCATCGTAAAAGCGTTTGATGTAATCAAGGCGAGTGTCTTTTGGGTATTTGGCAAATAAACAAGCAGCAACCAAAATATAGAGAAATTGGGCACTTTCGTAGATTTGTTTGGTAACACGGTTTTGGACGAAATACTTACCTTCAAGTTGCTTAACCGCAGCATAAGAGAAGTTCATATCGCGGTTATGATCAAGGAATTGATCCATCGCGTTAAATTCGTCTGCCGTGTAATCTTCTAGCAAATGTTTATCATATTTACCCATATCAACTAATTTAGCGACATGATCAAATAATGCTGGTGGTTCAAATTCGCCATAAGCCTTTTTACGCAAATGGAAAACGGATAAGCGTGCTGCTAAGTATTGGTAGTCAGGGCTTTGTTCTGAGATGAGATCCGCTGCTGATTTAATGATAGTTTCATGGATATCAGAAGTGGTAATACCGTCATAAAATTGGATATGAGCCTTTAGTTCAACTTGTGACACGGAAACATTATGTAAATCTTCTGCAGCCCATGTGATCACTCGGTGGATCTTTTCAAGATCGATTTGCTCTTTATATCCATCACGTTTCGTGACTGTCAATTGTTGATTCATTCGAATTGAGTTCCCTAACTAACTAAATGGTGCAAAGCCGCATGCTAAATGTGTTCGAAAGTTGCGAGCTTTTGACTGGCTTGTCTTGATTCAAGGAAAAGTAACAAACACTACATATGGGGCCTCTTCCTTGAATAGGTTACAAGATAGTGCGAAATGCTTGAGTTTTCAAGTCAGGAAATAATGAGGGCTGTGGATAAGTGAGGGATAGTTTTTTTTCAGTAAGTAGCTACTAACCTATGCAATTATGTATTACTGGGAAAGAAAAAAAATCTCATAATATTATGCAGAAAAACTAGCCGATCAAAAAAATATTTAGCTTGATCTTTAATAGAAAATGATCAGAAAAAAGATCGATTTAATTGTGTGCGATTAGGCATGTTTTTATGAAATAGTCATGTATGAAAACCGATGTTTTATGATCGGTTATTCACACGGTAAATGATTTGAAATTTCGTTATTTTATACACTGAGTATGAATGATGTAATTGACATCAACGTTTCTACCAAGCGAGTAAGTATCAGTGAGTAAGTTGTAACCTAAACCAGTAATGGATTGCTCTTGTAGTGATGTGCTATCGACCATTTTAAGCAGTTCTGAAGGTCGAATGAATTTAGCATGGTCGTGAGTGCCTTTAGGGACTAATTTCATGACTTGTTCAGCACCGACAATCGCAAATAGGTAAGATTTAACATTACGGTTTAAGGTTGAGAAAAAAACATGACCGCCGGGTTTAACTAATTTTGAACAGGCTTGGATCACCGATAAAGGATCTGGCACATGTTCGAGCATCTCCATACAGGTAACAACATCATAACTGGCAGGATTCTGTTCGGCGTGATCTTCTACTGTACTTTGAATATAAGTTAGGTTTGTACCGGTCTCAAGTGCGTGTAATCGTGCGACTTCAAGCGGCTCTGCGCCCATGTCCAATCCAGTAACTTCGGCGCCTTCTTTTGCCATACTCTCAGCTAAAATTCCGCCACCACAACCGACATCAAGTACTTTTTTCGCAAATAGGCCGTCAGCATTATCTAAAACAAAGTTTAAACGTAACGGATTGATTTGGTGTAGAGGCTTAAATTCACCATCTAAATCCCACCAACGAGAGGCCATATCCGCAAATTTTTTGATCTCAGCAGGATCAACATTCTGTTTAGTTGTCATATTGGTCATTCTTTCTCAATATTAAGATGGTTAACACTATATCAGGAAAGAATAGAGCGACAAATAGAACAAGATGTATTTGATAAATAGCATTAATCCAATTTTATATTCATTAGATTTAGAGTTAGCACGATATAAGATGCACTTACTTATCATTAAAATAGATTGAGATTATGTCTATTCGTCTATCTTATTGCCTTGTCATCGCGCTAATATTTTGAGCGTAGTTCAATTTTTCTGCACTTAAAGCGTGAAGTTGCTATCAACAGCTTAAAAGCAATATGAAATAGATGCCGAGAAGTGGTTTTATGTGTTATATTTTTACACCTTGTGCGTGTCGCAATTTTAAAGCTATTTTGGGCTTTTATATAAATCATGCGATCAAAAAGAATAGAGGGATAATGGCTCTATGAGCGATTTAGCTAAACAAATTACGCCAGTAAATATTGAAGACGAACTTCGCGGTTCGTATCTTGATTATGCGATGTCTGTCATCGTTGGTCGTGCACTTCCTGATGTGCGCGATGGTCTAAAGCCTGTTCACCGCCGAGTTTTATTCGCGATGAATGTGCTTGGTAATGATTGGAATAAACCTTACAAAAAATCTGCTCGTGTCGTTGGTGACGTGATCGGTAAATATCACCCACATGGTGATAGTGCGGTATATGACACCATCGTTCGTATGGCTCAACCATTCTCTTTACGTTATATGCTTGCCGACGGCCAAGGTAACTTTGGTTCTATCGATGGCGACTCTGCCGCGGCGATGCGTTATACCGAAGTTCGTATGTCTAAAATTGCACATGAACTGCTTGCTGATCTTGATAAAGAAACAGTTGATTACGTTGATAACTATGACGGAACGGAAAGAATTCCGGCGGTTATGCCAACTAAAGTGCCTAACCTATTGATTAATGGTGCTTCAGGTATCGCGGTAGGTATGGCAACTAATATTCCACCACATAACTTAGGTGAAGTGGTCGATGGTTGTTTGGCTTATATTAGCAATGAAAGCATTACCATTGATGAGTTAATGGAATTCATTCCTGGTCCTGATTTCCCAACGGCGGCTTTAATTAGTGGTCGTAAAGGTATTATTGACGCATACAAAACTGGACGCGGTAAAGTTTACATGCGTTCAAAAGCACATATCGATGTGGAAAAAAATGGTCGCGAAACAATCGTTGTAACTGAAATTCCATACCAAGTGAACAAAGCTCGCGTAATTGAAAAAATTGCCGAGTTAGTAAAAGACAAAAAAGTTGAAGGTATCAGTGCGCTGCGTGATGAGTCAGATAAAGACGGCATGCGTATCGTTATTGAATGTAAGCGTGATGCGGTAGGTGAAGTGGTTTTAAACAACTTGTATTCACAAACTCAATTGCAAACGACTTTTGGCGTGAACATGGTTGCGCTAGATAACGGCCAACCGAAACTGTTCAACCTTAAAGAAATGATTAAGTGCTTCGTTGATCATCGCCGTGAAGTAGTAACACGTCGTACTATCTTCGAATTACGTAAAGCTCGTGATCGCGCTCATATTCTGGAAGCTTTATCACTTGCTCTATCAAACATTGATGAAATCATCGAACTTATTAAACAAGCTCCAACCCCTGCTGAAGCTAAAATTGGCTTGGTGGCTCGTGGTTGGCCGCTTGGTAACGTTGCTGGCATGCTTGAGCGTGCAGGGACAGATGCCGCGCGACCTGATTGGTTAGAAGATCAATACGGCATTCGTGATGGCGAATACTTCTTAACCGAGCAACAAGCACAAGCTATCCTAGAATTGCGCCTACACCGCCTAACTGGTTTAGAGCACGATAAGATTCTTGATGAATACAAAGCATTATTAGATGAAATTGCAGAATTGATTCACATTCTTTCAAGCACAGAGCGTTTGATGGAAGTGATTCGTGAAGAACTTGAAGCGGTTCGTGAAGCGTTTGGTGATGCTCGCCGTACTGAAATTACAGCGGCTAGCCATGATATTGATATGGAAGAGCTGATCGCGAGAGAAGATGTTGTTGTAACACTTTCTCACGAAGGTTATGTGAAGTATCAAATTCTAAGCGATTACGAAGCTCAACGTCGTGGTGGTAAAGGTAAGAGTGCAACTAAGATGAAAGATGAAGATTTCATCGAGCGTCTATTAGTTGCCAATACGCATGACAATATTTTATGTTTCTCAACTCGTGGTAAAACATACCGCTTGAAGACTTACCAATTACCATTTGCGAGTCGTAACGCTCGTGGCAAACCAATTGTAAATATTTTACCGCTAGAAGAAAATGAACGTATTACCGCCATTCTTCCTGTCACTGAGTTTACTGAAGATAAATTTATCTTTATGGCAACAGGTGATGGTACGGTTAAGAAAACATCGTTAGCAAGTTTTGCTAATGTTCGTTCAAATGGCCTGATTGCAGTAAATTTACGTGATGAAGACTCTTTAATCGGTGTTGATATTACTTCCGGTTCTGATGAAATCATGCTGTTCTCGAAAGAAGGTAAAGTGGTTCGCTTTAGTGAAGAGCACGTTCGCGCTATGGGACGTACTGCTTCTGGTGTTCGTGGTATCCGCTTGGCAGAAGGTGATCAAGTCGTCTCACTTATTATTCCTTCAAACGAAGGTGGTGATGTACTGACTGTTACTGAAAATGGTTATGGTAAACGTACCGTTATCACTGAGTATCCAACTAAAGGTCGTGGCACTAAGGGTGTTGTCTCGATTAAGGTTTCTGAGCGTAACGGCCAAGTGGTTGGTGCGGTTCAGGCATTGGATGCGGATGAGTTCATGATGATAACTAATGCTGGCACGTTGGTTCGTACTCGTGTATCGGAAGTGAGTCAGGTTGGTCGTAACACACAAGGTGTGACATTGATCCGTACCTCTGAAGGTGAAAAAGTGGTTGGTTTACAACGTATCGAAGAAATCGAAGAAGAAATTATCTTAGATGAGAACGGTGATGTTGTCGCGGTTATTGCTCCAACAACTGATGAATCAGCGACAGAAGTAGACAACTTAACGGATGATAATCAAGAAACAGACCAAGAATAGTCATTAATTCTTCAACTGTTATTTGAAATAAAAGCCGAAGCTTCAAGCCTTCGGCTTTTTTACGTCAAAAATTTGATACCTTACCTCAAAGAGGTATTTCAATAATATCCGACTAAAATACTATGTTTTTACTTGCTTACACATGTTATTGTTATATTATAACAATAATTATTTGTATCATTAATCCTAACTTTACTTGTGTCTCAAGATGTTTAGGGAAATAATATCTCGTAGAAGAACAAATGAATAGAGAGAATAAAATGGCTGAAGTACGTGCCAGAGTTGACTTAAAAGTGGGTATTAATAGTGATATTAGTGCAGAGATATTGTCATTTCACGGTCTTAAAACCGAAAAAGAACACATCGCTATTATTTTTAAGCAAGCTGATAAACAAGATCAGACGCCATTAGTTCGTATGCATTCAGAATGTTTAACTGGCGATGTATTCCATTCTTCTCGTTGTGATTGCGGCGAGCAACTTGATGAAACGGTAAATAAAATGGGCCAACACGGCGGCATCTTATTATATTTGCGTCAAGAAGGTCGTGGTATTGGCTTATACAATAAAATTGATGCTTATCGCTTACAAAGTGAAGGTATGAATACTTATGAAGCCAATAATCATTTAGGGTTTGGGGATGACTTACGTGACTTTTCCGAAGCAGCTCAAATGCTAAAAGCGCTAGAAATTGATAAAATAAAATTGATTACGAATAACCCTAAAAAAATGAAAGAGTTACAAGAGTTTGGCATTGAACTAGAAGAAGTTATTCCAACTCATGTACATATGAAAACCGGTAATGAAAGTTACTTGAAAGCGAAAGCATCTCATGGGAAGCATCGTTTAAAATTCGATTAGTGGTAAAAAATCTAGTCTGTAACACCTTATATGTAGTCAATCATTATCTATTTTATGAACCTCTATCGATCTTATTGATAGAGGTTTTTTTGTACCAAAATTTTATCTACATCATAAAACTTTATGAAGAGTTGATGAACAGGTTGTATATGGGGTGTAATTCAGTATTATTCGTATGATCTCATGGTAGTGATAATCACTTGCATTTAGTCTGAGGATAAGAACAAATGACATTTACTATTTAAAGCCAATTTTTATAGGGTGTAAATAAACTATGACTGAGCATATGAATTGAAAATAAATCTATTAGTTTTAATAACATAGGAATTAATAATGAAAGCAATATATTTATGCTGCGTAGTTTTATTTGGTTTAATAACAACGCCAGTCAGTGCTGCTACAACCGAAAGCTTAGTACGGCAAGTGATTGATGAAAATTTGGATGCTTCTCAACGAGAAGATAGTGATGCTTATATGGCGACCATGCATAGCCAATCGCTTGCTTGGATCCCAACGAAAAAAGCGATTCAAGGTATATTTGGAAACTATAAGCTGAACTATTATTTGGAACAGTTTCACTATATTGCCCAAGAGAACGAATACGCTTACGCAAGAGTATGGATAAGAACAACAAAGGTTTCAGGACCTTCTTTTAATAATAATAAACTTGAGGCATTAATTGTGTTTAAGAAAGAAGGTGAGAAGTGGAAAGTTTGGTCACAAGCCAATATGCAAATTCAATATATAGATTAAAGGTCGGATCTTGTCAAATGAAGGTGAGACTGGCATAGTCCCTCCATTATCGAATGAAAGAGATACCTTATGAGCTTGCAATATCAATCTGTGCCGGTGACGCCATTTCAGCAAAATTGTTCTATCGTTTGGTGTGATCAAACCATGAAAGGTGTGATTGTTGATCCCGGTGGAGAAGTGAATCATTTGGTGACTATTATCAATACGCTAGGTGTTCAGCTCGAAAAAATCGTCTTAACCCATGGTCACCTTGATCATGTCGGTGGAACTCCCGATTTACGAGAAGAAATGAATGTTCCTGTAATAGGACCTCATATCGATGATGCATTTTGGTTACAAGGCTTAATGAATCAAAGTCAAATGTTTGGTTTTCCACCGATTGATCCTTTTGAACCCACACAATGGCTGCAGGAGGGGGACATCATTGAATTTGGAGAGGAAGTTTTAAAGGTCATTCATACACCTGGCCATACTCCAGGACATGTTATTTTATTTAGTCAAAGTGCAAAAATTGCTTTTGTCGGTGATGTGTTATTTAACGGTGCGATTGGCCGTACTGATTTTCCTAAAGGTGATTATCAAACCCTAATTGACAGTATTAAAAATAAATTATGGCCATTGGGTAACGATGTTCGTTTTATTCCTGGTCATGGCCCTGAGTCTACTTTCGGACAAGAGCGGAAATCGAATCCGTATGTGGCTGATGAAATGCCGTTGTATTAAAAACAATAAAGTTAACTCGCCGCGAGATATCGGCGAGTTAATCCTATAAATTCATCTTTTGATGTGGTTAAGTCGCACTCCGCTATAAAAATATCATAGCCCCATAGCTCTCTTTGAATGATCATTCTATTGATTAACATTGCTCTTAATCCAGTCACAGTCCAACCATCTTTAAATGTATAAGCCGTGTCATTGATAATGTGATTTTCAAATTCATGTTGTTTTTGTTGTTGCTTCAAACCGAGATACAGCAAGTTACGTTGGTGGATTAAAATGTGTCTGATCGCTTTAAGACTGATGCTTTGAATAAAAGGTTGATAGTTCTTCATTTCAATTCCGATCCAAGGAATATCTGTATTCCAGCCTTGAATTGTATATTCACAATTGCCGGTATGATTAATGTTGCTCCATTGCAATAGCCAGCCACCTCGATATAAATGTTGTTGTAAATGAGTGTCTGTCAAAGTAAAGCCAAAATTCTGGCTGTAAATTAATTCTTTAATTGCGATGTAAAGACTAAAGATAATGAGACAAAAAAGTACGGTAACTTTGATATTAAATTGAGCTTGAATCGTGAAAATGCAGCAAAGTAAAAGTGCCCATAGCACGTACTTTAACCATAGAGGGATATCTGGTTGCTTGTGGAAAAACTGTAGGGTTGGCATTACCTTCATTTTATGTACCACTTGATTAAATAAATTTAGTCTTTTGCTCATCTTGCTTTGGGGCAGCTCTATGACGATATAATAAAATCATGAGTTAATTTGTTTATTTTAGCTAATTTCAATGAAATGTTAGTAATGTAGTGTAAAAAATAGCCAATTACTGTGAATTTGAATTATATTTTGTTATAACACCGTCAACTTTTTACCACACTATAAATAGTGACTTTATGGAGAGTTTTAATGAGACTGGCACATAAGCGCAACATACAGCGTAAACTTAAGAAAGCAGTAAAAGTTGCTAAAGTAACGGCTGATAGCAATATAACAGCAGCTAAGCCTAACGCTAAAAAAGTAATAGCGAAAACTAAATCAGCTGTAGTTAAAGCTGAGAAAAAAGTAATAGCTGCGGTTGAGGCGACTCAAGATATTAAGTTGACGCCAAAGCAGCAGTCTATTCTTGATATTGTTGCTGCTCACGTTGAAGGTATTAACTCTAAAGATATTGGCCTTGAAGCGGGTCAAGAAGAAGCTAAAGCAGCAGCATGGGCAACTGGTGGTTTGAAAAAGCTGCTTGAAGAGGATTTAGTGATTAAAGAGCAAGCTGAATCGAACAAAGTGATGTACAAACTGGCTTAGTTGATTGATCCTAGTTTAGTTCACGTTAAATTGGTTTACTGATGTTCTTATGACCAAACAATACCATGATATTTTCGAGTGTTATTTGTTCGTATTGTTGGTTTTATATCCTATTGAGCGTTTATTTTTGAGTTTAACTAGATATTTTTCATTTGGACGTTAGGATCCTGTCAATTGAGTTTCATTTTTTTACAATTTTATGTTCAGTGTACAAGTATATTTGTGCTCTGAAATCGGTTCGCTATTCCAATATGGATGAGATGTATGACTAAAGGTATAGACAAATATAGTATAGACAGCACGGACTATACGATAGGGCAAGATAATGTCCAAAAATGGGGCTTTGATGTCCATAATGCGGTATTTAGTATTAGTGCAGGGTTAATTCTCCTTTTTTTGGCCGTTATTTTAATCGTTGATCCTGCTACCGCAAAAGATGTTTTAGATGGTGTGAAAATGTCCATCATCAATCGATTCGACTCGCTATTCATTATCGCAGGTAATATTTTTGTTATTTTTTGCTTAGCGTTGGTTGTTTCTCCTTATGGAAAAATTCGCTTAGGCGGTGTTGATGCAAAAGCAGAACATTCTTATCTTTCATGGCTAGCGATGCTTTTCGCCGCAGGTATGGGGATTGGATTGATGTTTTGGAGTGTGGCTGAACCTGCCGCGTATTATACGGACTGGTTTGGAACGCCTCTTAATGTAGCCCCTAATACTCCAGAAGCTGCAAGAATGGCATTGGGAGCAACCATGTACCATTGGGGGCTTCATCCTTGGGCGATCTATGCTGTAGTCGCGCTTTCATTATCTTTCTTTGCTTACAATAAGGGGTTACCTCTATCCATGCGTTCTATTTTTTATCCTATTTTAGGAGATAGAACATGGGGGTGGCCTGGGCATATTATTGATATTCTTGCGGTAGTTGCTACATTATTTGGTCTTGCAACATCGTTAGGTTTTGGTGCACAGCAAGCTGCAAGTGGTATTGGGCATGTTTTTGGTATTCATGCAGGTGTCGGTTTGCAACTTATTGTGATTTTTGTCGTGACATTGTTGGCGGCAGTTTCTGTTTATCGAGGTATCGATGGTGGGGTGAAATTAGTCAGTAACCTTAATATGATTGTTGCATTTATTTTACTCGTTTTTATTATTTGTGTCTCTTTTGGAACGGTATCCCATACTATTCCTGAAACAGCAATGAGCTATATTGAGAACATTCTTCCTTTGTCGAATCCATTTGGTCGTACTGATACGGATTGGATGCATGGATGGACTGTCTTTTATTGGGCATGGTGGATGTCTTGGTCACCATTCGTAGGTATGTTTATTGCTCGTGTATCTCGTGGTCGCACAGTGCGTGAGTTCATTATTGCTGTTTTGTTGCTTCCAACGTTTATTACGACTATTTGGATGGGAACATTTGGCGGTGTTGGTATTGAACAGATCGTCGATAAAGTTGGTGTATTAGGGGAGCAAGGTTTCACTGATGTCACTATGGCTATGTTTCAAATGTTCGATGCACTGCCAATGAGTAATGTAATTTCAGTTGTAGGCATTGTGTTGATTTTAGTTTTCTTTATTAGCTCATCTGACTCAGGCTCACTAGTGATTGATAGTATTACCGCTGGCGGGAAAATTGATGCACCAGTACCTCAACGACTATTTTGGGCTTTGATTGAGGGGGCTGTTGCTATGGCGTTGCTTTGGGTTGGAGGAAGTAATGCTATTGCTGCGCTACAAGCCGTGGCTATTTCAACCGCACTGCCGTTTGTATTCGTACTATTGATCATGTGTGTTAGTTTGATCATGGGGATGAGAACGGAACGTATTAAGCATTAAAATTAGTTAGTAAGAATAAAAGTAAATAATAAAAGGTTGGCCGTTTTAATAATGGCCAACCTTTTTCTTATCTAACATTTAATCACTATAATTCACTGGATTTTAACTAACACCAAATGTCACTGATGGGAGTTTCTGGTGAGAAGTGATAATGAATTTGGGCCTGTAGCAACTCGGCAGTTGCAATAGCATCGACTAATGCATGGTGAGGTTGATAAGCTGGTAAGTTATAACGAGTACGACTGGTTCCTAATCGTACGGATTCTGCTTTTTTCCGTCGTAGTTTATTCCACCAGCCACTTACAGCTTGGTTTTGAATTATGGATTCGATTTCGAGTGTGTCCACCATTGGAAATAAAATCCCTTCACCAAGCCGCTCTTTTAATGCTCTATCAAAAAATCGACGTTCAATATTACGATAGTGTACAACCACAATTTTACCCGCTAACGAATCTAAAACTTCCTCCAATATCCGCTTTAAATCAGGAGCATCAGATAGATCGCTATGTGTAATACCATGGATGATGACAGAATCTTCATTCATTGGTTTGCGCGGTTTAACGAGCCAATGTTTACTTTGGTTGCAATAGATCCGTTGTAGCGTAAAGGGAATAAGACCGATACTAATAATCCCATCTTTATCATAATCAAGACCGGTGGTTTCAAAATCTAATGCCACAAATTCAACCGCGCTTAATGGAGTTTCAGGGTCAATGACTCCAGTTTGATAAAACGTTTGTAAACGATGATCTTTGACTTCTTTAGCTTGTCTACTAAAGAAAACATTCCAATCAAAATCCTCTTCAGAGTGTGTATTATTCATAGTCATTACTCTTATCGCATACGGCGGATAGTGTTTGGTTGGCTCTTAGTTGGCGGTGGCGTATTTTTAAATGAATTACCGTGATAATGGTACTTTAAGAAATTCTGAGCATTACTTAAAATCTGAAAAGCATCCTTTAAATTTCGACGCTCAAAATCAGACATGTTATCCGGTTCAATATTGTTGTCAGGTTCTATTTCATTTTCAACATCAAATGCTTGGTGGCGGATCCTGACCATAGAAATATATTCCATTGCATCATGCAGATCCTGACCGCGGCCTTTTGGTAAAATACCGGCTTCAATAATGTCATCTAAGCGATCAAATGAGTTTTGTGAGCGAGAACCGACAGCGAGGGCATGCACACGAACTAAATCAGCTAATGGTGCAGTTCCACGACGTTTTAAATTAATCGAGTTGTTATGACGGCCATCTTTTTCCATCACAAAGCTTTTAAAAAATCCAAGCGGCGGGGTTCTATTATTTGCATTACGGGCAAGACAAGCCAAAAATTTATTACTGTTACGAGCGCGACGGACAATAAAACCATTTAAGTTTTCAGCCCATTTTATACGTCCGTGAACACCATCTAAATCAAAGAATATTGAGCTATTTAATAGAGCTTTAGGGTTCGGGTTATCTATCCAGTCTGCAAAGCACTCTTCCCATTCATCCCGTGTCATACGCCACATGGGATTGGTTGCCATAATATCGCCAGTGCATAATTCATAGCCACAACGAGCTAATCCTTGGCAAACAAATTCAGCAAGTTGAGCAAAGTATTCACCATGTTTCTTTTCATCATAGCTATTATCTAGAATGATGGCGTTATCTTGATCTGTCACGATAAGTTGTTCATCACGAGCCATTGAGCCTAGTGCTAGCAAGCAGTATGGGATAGGGGGAGCGCCTAAATGTTCTTCGGCTAACTCTGCAATGCGCTGCTTAAAACTGCGGCCAATTACAGCCATTGCGCTGCCCACCATATGTGAATTGGCATCTTCATGTACCATGCGAACAAAGCAATCTTTTACTTGTTCAGAAATAGTGACTAAATCATCAATGTTTTGTTGGTGGAAAATTTGGTTGACGAGTAATAGACTATTTTGGGACTCGTAACGAATAATATCAGCTACTTCGATAATACCGATTGGCTGCTTATTTTTAAGAATAGGTAAATGGTGAACGTTGCAGCGTAACATTGCTAGCATAGCTTCATAAATATAAGCGTTATGATCTAACGATATTAGCTCTGGTGACATTACCTCGCTAACGGCGGTACTGGGATCTAATCCTTCGGCTAAAACTCGAGTACATAAATCTCGATCGGTAATAATGCCTACCACTTGGCTTTCATTATTTTCATCAATACGAATGGTTTCATCAATCACTAACAAGGCTGATATATGTTCATCAGCCATCAATTTTGCAGCACGTTGAATCGATTCTTGTTTATCAAGAGAAAATGCTTCTCGAGTGATTAAGGTTTTTACTTTTGATGTAGTGAGATCGTTGGAGTTTTTGTTGTCAGAATTTGCTTGGCGTAAACGTGCGTTGTTCTCAACTTCTACAAAATCCGCAAAACTATCCTCGCTTTCATATAACTCGTTAAATATTTCTACAGGAATACAATACAGCAGTGAGTCTACAGTGGCCGTAGCCGGTAAACGAACTTTACCATTCATTAATAACCCCATTTGACCAAAGATATCACCTTGGTCTAAGCGGTTATAAAGTTCACCTTTACGACGATAAATCTCGATAACGCCAGATCTGACCATGTACAAATCTTTTATATGATCGCCAAATTTAATAATGGGCGTATTTTCTCGGTAATAAGAGATTTCGGTGTTTTGAGCGACATAAGCTAGCTTGTCTTCTGGCAAACTGTCAAAGGGAGGGTATTGAGCAATAAAGTTTTGAATTTCGTGTAATTCTGCTTCCATGATGTCCACAACTACTAATGGGAGATAGGTTAACTATAGGCAATCAAAGTCTGGATCTAAAGCATTATTATTGTTTTTAGTAGGGTTTTTGGGCTTGCTGAGGTTTTTAGAGCTCTTATGTAAAAAATGCGCACTTTTTAAATAAAATCGAGAACGTTATCAGCAACGTTCTCGTTCTTAGGTTAGCCATTGGTGGTTAGCTACGACGCCATGTATGGTATTTTTCTAACCAGTTTAATATAGTTTGAGGTGCGTGATTTCGTTTCCATTCACCCGCTGCGTATTTGTTACCTTCTGCCCATGTAGGATATGCATGGATAGTTCCAAGTATTTTATTTAAGCCAAGCCCATGCTTCATCGCTAATACGAATTCAGCTATTAAATCACCGGCTTGTTGACCAACAATCGTGACGCCTAGAATCGTATCCTTTCCCTTTGGTGTGATGACTTTAATAAACCCTTTAGTCGCACTTTCAGCAATGGCGCGGTCTAATTCTTCAAAATCGAAACGAGTCACTTCATAATCAATTCCTTGCTGCTGCGCTTCGGTTTCATTTAAACCAACACGGGCAACTTCTGGGTCAATAAAGGTTGTCCAAGGGATGACTCGATAATCGACTTTGAATTTTTTAAAGCTACCGAATAAAGCATTAACGGCAGCAAACCAAGCTTGGTGTGCCGCGACATGGGTAAATTGATAAGGACCAACAATGTCACCTGCGGCAAAAATATTAGGATAAAGTGTTTCTAAATAGTCATTAGTTTGTACGGTGCGATTGGTTTCGATACCGAGTGTTTCTAATCCGTAACCTTCAAGGCGTGCCGAGCGTCCTACCGCGCAAAGTAGTTGTTCAAATTCGATTTCAACTTCTTTACCATTATGTTCAACCACGATTATTTTTTTATTCCCCTGTAATTCACAGCGTAGGGCTTTGTGGTTGGTTAAAATATTTACGCCACTTTCGGTTAATTCGGTATGGGCAAATTCAGAGACTTCCAAATCTTCTCGCAGCATGATTCTTTCCGCCATTTCAATTTGGATGACTTTAGATCCTAGACGAGCAAAGCTTTGAGCAAGCTCACATCCAATAGGCCCACCACCTAAAACGACAAGGCGCTTTGGTGGAACCTCTAAATGCATAAATGTTTCCCACAACGTATCGCTTGTGACATAACCAACATCATCTAAACCGGGAAGTGATGGAATAAATGGACGAGCGCCTGTTGCAATAACAATGCTGCGAGTAGTTAAGCGCTCGGTGGAACCATCGTGAGCTTTGATTTCAACCGTCCACGGGTCAATAATGGTGGCATAACCTGTTTTCACCTCTACACCTAAGTTGGTATAGCGCTCAATGCTATCGTGAGGCTCGACTTGTGCCACCACATCATGGACACGCTGCATCACTTTTTTAAACGAAAAGGTAGGATCTTGGCTGTCTAATCCATAATTTTCAGCATGACGAAATTGATGAGCAACTTTGGCGCTTTTAATGATCGCTTTACTCGGAACACAGCCATAGTTTAAGCAGTCGCCGCCCATTTTATGAGTTTCAATTAACGTAACTTTAGCGCGTACGGTGGCGGCGATGTAGCTGCTGACTAAACCTGCTGCGCCAGCACCAATGACGATCATATTGCGATCAAACGTTTTTGGTTTGGTCCATTTAGCATAAACACGCTGTTTATTAATCGATGAAATAAGCGCCTTTGCTATTAAAGGAAATAGGCCGAGCAAAGCAAAAGATAAGATTAAATTGAAAGATAAAATACCCTTTAAGCTATCTAGTTGAGCTAATTGAGTGCCAGCATTAACAAAAACTACAGTACCGGCAAACATACCTATTTGGCTGACAAGGTAGAAGGTCAGTGTTTTTATTTTGGTGAGCCCCATTAATAAGTTAATTAAAAAGAAGGGGAATACCGGCACGAGGCGAAGAGTGAATAGGTAGAAAGCGCCATCTTTCTCAATACCGGCATTAATGGATTTTAAACGCTTTGAAAATTTCTTTTCAATCGTATCTCTTAGAATATACCTAGATACTAAAAATGCTAATGTTGCTCCTATTGTGGAAGCAAAGGAAACGATGAAAAGTCCTGTAGCTAATCCAAATAAGCCACCGGCCGCCAAAGTCAAAATTGCAGCACCTGGTAAAGATAATGCAGTGACGGCAATGTAGATAAGAAAAAAGACAGTCGCAACAAGAAAGGGGGAAGTGCGTTGCCAATGAGAAAATTCATCCATGCGAGATTTAATGCCTTCCAGCGTTAAAACATGGTGAAGATCGAAAGTGAAAAATAAAGTTATTAAGAGGAATATTCCAATGAGTACTATTAGTTTTTTAAGCATGTTTATTCCATTTATGGTATTTCAGCTAAAATTCCAGATTTAAATAACTAAAATAAATAAGAGTTAACGATAAGAAAGAATTTTTCACGTATAACTTTCACACTAATTGATTTATTTTGCCTCTACGCATAAGACATAATCGGTATTTTTAGATGATTCTTATCTTATTAATAAAAAAGGCCAGCACATGCTGACCTTTCAAAAGTAGAGATAATTTAAGTGCCTACAAAACAGCAGCAATACCTTTACATAATGGACCCATGTTATTTTTGGTCATGCCAGCAACACTGATGCGGCCTGAGCCTACGATATAAATCGCAAATTCATCTTTTAAGCGATTAACTTGTTCTTTACTTAAACCTGAGAAAGAGAACATGCCGTTTTGAGCTTCGATAAAGCTAAAGTCTTGCGTGACACCTTCATTTTTCAACGTTTGGACGAATAAAGTGCGCATTTCTTGAATACGGTCGCGCATTTCAGTTACTTCTTGCTCCCATTCATTACGAAGGGCTTCATTATTCAAGATGTAAGTGACGACGGCTGCACCGTGCGCTGGTGGATTTGAATAAATTGAACGAATGATTTTTTTCACTTGAGAAAACGCAGTTGCTGCAATGTCACTATCTTTTGCAACTAAAGTGAATGCGCCTACACGCTCATTGTATAAACCAAAGTTTTTAGAGAATGAGCTCGCAACTAAAATTTCCTCACAGTATTGTGCAAAAATACGCAAACCTGCTGCATCTTCTTCAACACCTTTAGAAAAGCCTTGATAAGCGAAATCAAATAATGGAAGCAGGGCTTTATCCGCACAAAGTTCCGCCAACTGTTCCCATTCAGTAGCCGTTGGATCAATACCAGTTGGATTGTGACAACAGCCGTGTAAAAGAACAACATCACCTGCTTGTGCCGCTTCAAGGCTGGTTAGCATTGCAGCGAAATCTTTATCATGAGTTTCTGCGTTGTAATAATTGTATTGCGCAGTTTCAACACCAGCGGCAGTAAATACACCAACGTGGTTTGCCCATGTTGGGTTTGAAATCCAAATTTTACCTGTATTTAATTCACGTTTAATGAATTCACCTGCGACACGAAGCGCTCCGGTACCACCAGGCGCTTGAGCTGTTTTAGCGCGCTTTTCTGTAACTATTTTTGATTCAGAACCAAATAATAGCTTTTGAACCGCCGACCCATATTCAGCAGTACCTTCAATGGTTAAGTACGATTTGGTTTTTTCGGATTCTAATAACGCTGCTTCTGCTTTTTTTACGGTAGCAAGAACAGGGGTTTGGCCTTCTTCGTTTTTGTAAATGCCTACACCTAAGTTGATTTTGGTTGAACGAGAATCACTTTTAAATTCTTCAGTTAAACCAAGTATCGGGTCAGCAGGTGCAGCAGGTACTTTTTCAAACATAAATCCATCCATGTAATTTGAGTAATTAATCCAATTATTTATACCGTTATACGCTTACGGATACAACTGGAAATCCATACATTATATTAATTAAGTTATTCATAAAGACCGTTTTTTCTTAGAATTTAAATGAAAGCGATTAAGTTTTAATATTAGGTTTGTTCTAAGGCAATGTTTATCAGGAAAAAATCCTCTTTATCGATATTTTGAGGAGTATAATTTAGCCTTATAAGGGGGCTTTATGTTTACTATATTACTTAAATGGTGGGGAGTACGGTGTATTTACATTAGCTGTCATTGGCGATGTGGTTGGGCAATATTTATTCACACTCTATAATGTCAGCGTACTTTATTTCCTGCGGTGACTTGTTTGATGCTTGCCAGTACCTACAGAGGTCATCGGCTACTATCTAAATAACGTGAAGTGAACAATATCTCCCCTTTAAATTGTATACAATTTTAACCTGGTTCCTATATACTACTTGTTACTCATGTTTAACATTATTGGCCATATGACTAACAAGAACGCATTCGGTACAGATCGAAATAAAACTATGTTATTGGTGATTGGGGTTATGCTGATTGCTGCCAATTTACGTGCACCGGTAACGGGTATTGCACCTATGATTGAATTGATTTCTCATTCTTTTCAATTATCTTCGATGCAAGCTGGAATGCTAACCACATTACCTCTTATCGCTTTTGCTCTATTTGCTCCGCCATCCTCTTACTTAGCGAAAAAATTCGGTTTGGAATATACCGTTTTCTTAGCTTTGGTATTAATCGCGGCAGGATTATTGTTTCGTTCTTTAGGGAGTGTGAGCGCGCTATTCATGGGGACGGCACTCATTGGAGTTGGGGTAAGTATTGGTAATGTGTTGCTGCCTATAGTTGTGAAACGTGATTTCCCAATGAAGGTGGCAATCATGACTTCTAGCTATGTATTGGCAATGGGAATAGCATCAGGAGCCGCCTCTGCATTTTCAATTCCATTAGCGAACGATTACCAACTAGGTTGGCAGGGATCGTTAGCAGCACTTTCGATTTTAACTTTTATCGCTATGATTTTCTGGCTGCCGCAATTACGTAATAACAGTAAACCTACGGAAGTTAGTACTTCTAGTTCTACAACTAATTTGTGGACAAAACGGTTGGCTTGGCAGGTTTCATTTTATCTAGGTTTAGGTTCTTATTTTACCTATACCATGATCGCATGGTTGCCAAGTCTATTGATCCAGTCAGGCTTTAGTGCTGAAGAAGCTGGGGGGATCCATGGCATATTTCAAATTGGAACTGCGTTACCTGGGATTTTTATTATCCCTTTAGTCGCTCGCTTGAATGATCAACGTTTGCCCGCTTTTGGTATTTGCATTATTGCGGGTATCTGTTCTGTTGGCTTGTTGTATTTGCCTGAGTTTGCTTATATTTGGTCCTTTCTATTAGGCTTAACTTCTGGCGCTTGGTTTATCTTAGGTCTTTCTTTTATTAGTTTTAGAACAAGTAGTGCATTACAAGCCACGACACTTTCAGGAATGGCGCAATTTGTTGGCTACTCACTTGCAGCTGTAGGGCCTATGCTGGCGGGTTACTTACATGGGCTTCATAATGGATGGCAAGAAGTGATGACCATGATTGTGATTGTTTGTGTTATAGCAGCATCATTAGGGTTATTCGCTGGTCGTAGAATTACAGTTGATTAATATCTTTAGGAAACGCTAAATATATAAGGTCATATTAGACTAGCCACATAATAAAGAAGCCTGCTCAATGAAAATTGAGCAGGCTTCTGTGTTTTTTACGCTAAAACGCTAAATCAGATACTATTTCTAAATTAGAAGTTTGCGCTGCGTGGTGTACGTGGGAATGGAATAACGTCACGAACGTTGCCCATGCCAGTCACGTAAGACACTAAGCGTTCAAACCCAAGACCAAAACCTGCGTGAGGTACCGTGCCGTAACGACGTAGATCGCGATACCAAGACATATGTTCAGGGTCAATGCCCATCTCAATCATACGCGCATCAAGTACATCTAAACGCTCTTCACGTTGAGCGCCACCGATGATTTCACCGATACCCGGAGCAAGTACATCCATTGCTGCAACAGTTTTACCATCGTCATTTTGACGCATGTAGAATGCTTTAATGTCTTTCGGGTAGTTTTTCACAATCACTGGTGCTTTGAAGTGCTCTTCTGCAAGGAAGCGCTCATGTTCAGAAGACATGTCGATTCCCCATTCAACATCAAATTCAAACTTACGGCCTGAATCTTTCAGAATTTGAATTGCATCAGTATAGTCAACTTGTGCAAAATCAGATTTTACGAATTGCTCAAGACGAGTAATTGCTTCTTTATCAATGCGAGAAGCAAAGAACTCAAGATCGTCACGTCGTTCTTCTAGCACTGCTGCAAATACGTATTTCAACATGTCTTCGGCTAATTTAGCTGCATCATCAAGATCGGCAAATGCGATTTCTGGCTCAACCATCCAAAATTCTGCAAGGTGGCGACTGGTATTTGAGTTTTCTGCGCGGAAAGTAGGGCCGAATGTATACACTTTGCTTAGTGCACAAGCATAAGCTTCTGCGTTAAGTTGACCAGATACCGTTAGGAATGTTTCTTTACCGAAAAAGTCTTCATTGTAATCAACGTTACCTTTGTCATCTAAAGGAAGGTTGTTATGATCTAATGTTGATACTCGGAACATTTCACCAGCGCCTTCAGCATCGGATGCGGTAATTAATGGCGCTGAAACCCAGAAATATCCTTGTTCATGATAGAAGCGGTGAATAGCTTGAGATAAACAGTTACGAACGCGAGCGACTGCGCCAATAACGTTAGTACGAGGACGAAGGTGCGCCACTTCACGTAAATATTCAATAGAGTGACGAGTTTTTGCCATTGGGTAAGTATCAGCGTCTTCAACCCAACCAACGACTTTTACTGCGATAGCAGCAAGTTCACAATCTTGACCTTTTGCAGGCGATTCAACAATAGTGCCTGTGACTTCAACAGAGCAGCCCGTTGTCAGTTTTAGTACTTCATCCTGATAATTATTTAACTCATTTGGAACTACGGCCTGAATTGGGTCAAAACAAGAGCCGTCATAAATGGCAAGGAAAGAGATTCCAGCTTTTGAATCACGACGTGAACGGATCCAACCGCGAACAGTGACTTCACTGCCTACTGCTAATTTTCCGCTTAAAACGTCTGTTACAGGCGCGTAAGTCATTTTTTTCTCCATTAAAACACCGCTCTTTGATAATCTGAGGGTGCGAACTGTCTTAAATTTGTACGATACAAAATCGTATCACAAGTACCTGACATATTACCTGTCATCTTTTTCGCTTCAACCTTTTATTGTTCGTTTCTCTGCATTTTTAATGGGTTGAATATGATTTATTGTATTGCTTAGCGAAATTATCGATTTCTCTCGGAGAAAGTGCCAGTGACACAGGTTACTATGCGACAATGAATAAGAAATATCTTGGATAGAAAGAAGAGGTAAATGTGAAATATCGACTAACCTATTCAGCAATAATAATGGCTGCTCTAATGAGTGGTTGTTCAACCATTGGAGGCGATCAAGTATCGATTGGCTCTTCTGATGAAATCAATCAAAAAATAACCTTACAACAAGATCCATTGACGAAGAGCCAAGATTTACAAACCGCATCATATTGGGCTAAATGTGATGGCAAGTTTGATGGTGTAGGTTACCGTTACCGTACATCGGTTTATAGTAATGCTCATCAGCAAACCCAACTTTATATTCGGTTAAAGTCATCGCAAGGAGCTTACGGGATAAATAAAGCGTTTGATGAAACTGGAAATAGTTACCCTGTGACGGTTTATTCCCCTGAGAGTAAATCTGATTCCGTCGTGTATGAATACTTTGCATTAGATTTTTCATCTGAACAGTTGAAGGCCGCTACCAAAGATCCATTAACACTACAATTGGTGGGAGATAAGAATAAATGCAAAATCGTTGTTGAAAAGCCAGTTAGCCGAGTGTTTAGTTTGAATCTAGATGCTTTACTTAAGCAAGTGTCATCATTAGAAAAGAATAATTAACAAACTGAAATAGGTATAAAATTATGACAATAAAAAGAGTTAACCCATGCGCCCGTTGGTCTGATGTGACGGTTTATAATGGTATAGCGCATTTCGTAGAAGTTGCTGATTCAGATTCTAGCGCTGATATTCGTGGCCAGGCGCAGCAAATATTTACACAAGCAGAAGAAATGCTCGCCAGTGTTGGGAGTAACTCTTCTCGCGTGTTGTCATGCACCATTTATATTACCGATTTTTCAAACTTTGATGCATTTAATGAAGAATGGGAAGCGTGGTTTCCTGAAGGATGCGCACCAAGCCGGGCTTGTGTAAAAGCTGAACTTGCCAATCCTGAACTGTTAGTCGAAATTGCTTTTGTCGCGGCAGCGGGAGAATAAAAGGTTTTCAAATGCTCAAATAAAAGAAAGGCGTACTAAATGAAAGTACGCCTTTTTGTTCTTTTAATCGATGCTTTTTAGGGCTGAGTAAAAATGGTTAAGACCCTAACTCAACAATCAACAAATCACTTTAACTGCTAATCCACCTTGTGATGTTTCACGATATTTTGCATTCATATCTTTGCCTGTCTCTAGCATGGTTTCGATAACTTTATCTAAAGAGACGCGTGGCTCTGATGAACGACGCATTGCCATGCGAGTTGAGTTAATTGCTTTAACTGCGGCAATACCATTGCGCTCAATACATGGCACTTGAACTTGACCAGCAACCGGGTCGCAGGTTAGTCCAAGATTATGTTCCATGCCAATTTCCGCTGCCATACAGACTTGTTCTGGGCTGCCACCAAGTAATTCCGCAAGACCTGCTGCCGCCATAGAACAAGCGACACCAACTTCACCTTGGCATCCTACTTCTGCTCCAGAAATAGAAGCATTTTGTTTGTATAAGCCACCAATTGCGCCAGAAGCGGCAAAGTATCGAATGTAATCTTTTTCTGTAACCGTTTGAATAAACTTATCATAATAAGCTAAAACAGCGGGAATAATGCCACATGCACCATTAGTTGGCGCGGTAACGACACGTCCACCAGCGGCATTTTCTTCATTTACAGCAAAGGCATACATGTTGACCCAGTCAATTACCGCCATTGGATCGGTTGAAGTATTCGATGAGGTTAATAGCAGTTGGCGCAGGGCAGGTGCACGACGAGGCACACGCAATGGACCAGGAAGAATTCCTTCGGTGCTCATGCCTTTTTCCATGCAATCACGCATCGTTTTCCATATATTAGCGAAATAGGTACGCACATCATCATTGGAGTGCTGAGCATTTTCGTTCTTCATCACTAATGTACTAATGGATAAACCATGCTCTTTACATAATGCAAGAAGTTCAGTAGCCGTGTTAAATTCATATGGCGCTTTAATGGCATCTTCTACTTTTTTACCAAAACTTTCTTCATCAACAATGAAACCACCGCCAATAGAATAGTAAGTTTTGGAGTAGGCGACGTCATCATCAATCCATGCATGTAAGGTCATACCATTTTCATGCAATGAAAGGTTTGTTTTTTGGAAGTTCATTCCACCATTTTTTGGAAAATCAACCGTGTGGCAATGCATGCCCACGGGTAAACGTTCTGTTTCCTCTACTCGAGCAATAAAGCTCGGAATAGCGTCAATATCTACATGTTCTGGCGTGTTACCTGCCAGACCCATAATGATAGCAATATCAGTATGGTGACCTTTCCCTGTCAGTGATAATGAACCGTAAACATCGACAGTAATTTTTGTAATATCACGCAACTTACCTTGACCACGAAGATCATCAATAAATTGTTTACCGGCTTTCATTGGACCAACAGTATGAGAACTTGAAGGGCCAACGCCAATTTTGTAGATATCAAAAACACTTACCATGTTATTACCTCGAAGTAAGCCCCTTAAAATTAAGAGGCTTTGGTTTTCTTATGTCGTTTTGGTGCTTTTATATTAATGACAATTTAGCTTTAAATTAGGCCATTAAAAAAAGCTGTAGAGTACAGAAGTGATAGCAGCAATACCACAAGTTGCTGTAAAGATTTGTGCAACATTTGATGTCTTGAATTTTGCCATCGCTGGAACTTTACGCATCGCATAAATAGGAAGAAGGAATAGGATGGCAGCGATCATAGGTGCGCCCATTGATTCAATCATACCTAAAATGCTTGGGTTGATAATTGAAATGATCCAAGTGGTGACTACGATAAAAATAAGTGACAGCTTATTACACTTATTGTCATTCATTTTTGAACGAGATTTTACTAGCCCAACAAGACCTTCGTGCGCACCTAGGAAATGACCAAAGTAACTTGAAGTAATCGCCGCAAACGCAACAATTGGTCCTAAGTAAGAAATCATTGGAGAGGAGTGAATGTTGGCTAAGTAAGAAAGCACGCTAATGTTTTGAGCTTGTGCTTCACCAAGTTGTGCTGGGGTTAAAGAAAGCACTACAGAAAATACGAAGAACATAACGAATGCCATCAGCATGGTTGCAGCGCCGCCAGTGATCATATCGGTTTTCTTGGCTGCATTATCACCATATACACGGCGTTGTTCTTTTGTGAATTGGCTGATGATTGGGCTATGGTTAAAAGAGAACACAATGATAGGGATCGCAAGCCAAATAATTTTAGGCATTGCCACCCAATCAGGGCTAACTTCTGCCATTGAAGTGTTCCACTCAGGAATAAGGAAGATAGAAAGCGCAAGTAAGATGAATACTAATGGGTAAACCATAGCAGACGTTACTTTAAGCATGAGATCTTTTCCAAAGATCACGCCGCAAGTCATTAATGAAATCAAAGCGCCAGAAAGTAACCAACGAGGAATCGATTCAATACCAATTTGGTTTACTAAGAATGAGTCAACAGTATTAGTGATACCAACACCATAGATAAGAACGATAGGGTAAATGGCAAAGAAGTAAGCAAAAGTAATGATGGTGGCACCGGTTTTACCAAAATGCTCTTCTACAACGTCAGTAATATCGGCGTCGGGGTTTTTCGATGAAAGTACAAAACGAGCTAAACCTTTGTGTGCTAGCCAGATCATAGGCATTGCAATTAGGGCTAAAATCACTAATGGCCAAAAACCACCCGCACCCGCTTTAATTGGTAAAAATAGAACACCAGCACCGACGGCAGTACCGAAAAGTGATAGCACCCAAGAAAAATCTTTATAGGTCCATTTACTTGTAGCGGAAATGCTTTCGCTCGCTGTGTTTACAGTGTTTGTTTGCATGGTATAAATTCTCTTAATTGTGGGAACAGGAAGAATTGCGGTGGATTATGCGTGTTTAAAGGGCAAAAAACACGATCCATATCAATTAAATTTAGATAGAGAATTTGAAGTGCGCAGATCTTGCGTTGTATCACATAATGAAGATGGTTCGGATTAGATTTTCTAATTTAACGATAACTTGTAGTTATTAGGACCTATAGATTATTTTAAGTTATAAAATAAGGTTAGGTTTTTATTTGTAGTTGTTTTTGGAGAGCTTGGATTATTTGAGCTGTCACTCCCCAAATAAAGTGCTTTTGATAGCTCACAGAGTAGATTTGATGGCCTATTCCTCTAATCATCATATTGGTAGTATGTAAATTTCGAGGGTTAAATAAGTAGCTTGCAGGTACTTCAAAGATAGAATCTACTTCATTAGGGTCTAGAATACATTGAGGGTTGTTGTTAATCAGAGCGACAAATGGGGTGATTTCAAATTGGCTAATTGTGATCAGTTCAGGTAGTTGACCAAGCAGTTTAATTTGCTCAGATAATAGGCCTATCTCTTCTTCTGTTTCCCTTAAAGCTGTATCAGCAAGTGAATGATCACTCAGCTCATACTTTCCTCCGGGAAAACTGACTTCACCAGCGTGGTGCTTTAAGTGAGAGGCTCGCTTAGTAAACAAAACATGTATTCCGTTAGGTCTATCGATACAAGGAATAAGGATGGCTGCTTTTCTAAGAGGGCGTTGTTTTAAATGAGCGACACGCAGTAAACTTTCGGCTTGATATTGGCTAGGAGCAATTAAAGAAAATTGTCGTATGAGTTCATCTCTTTTCATGCCCTTTATTTTCCTTAAATACGATTGTTCATATAGTTTAATATCGAGTATAGACTCGTTTTTTAACAGTCTGACAATATAGGTAAAATTCTGCTGACTTTATCAAGAGTTTCTTGGTATTCAGCTTCCATTTCGCTATCTGCAACAATACCACCGCCAGCCCAAGAGTATAGGTTCCCCTGATGAGCCAGTAATGTGCGTATGGTTATGTTGCTGTCCATATTGCCACAGCGACTAATATAGCCAATGCTGCCACAATAAAGGTTTCTTCGATGTGGTTCTAGCTCTTCAATAATCTGCATTGCTCGAATTTTAGGTGCACCAGTAATAGAACCACCAGGGAAACAAGCCCTCAATAATGTAGAGGCTGATTGCTTCGAATCAAGCTCTGCTCGTATGGTACTGACTAGATGATGCACCGCAGGAAAGCTTTCGATTTCAAATAAAAGAGGAACGGTTACGGTACCGGGCTTTGCTACTCGACCAATATCATTACGTAGTAAATCAACAATCATTAAGTTTTCAGCTTGATCTTTTTCAGCATTTTTTAGCTGATGCGCAAGTTCTGTATCTTCTTGTGGATCAGAGCTGCGAGGGCGAGTGCCTTTAATCGGCTTCGTTTCAATGTTTAGTTTGGATGAATCATTGTTGAGTAACAAAAATCTTTCTGGTGAAATGCTCATCACTGCAAGCTCATTAGTTCTAATGAAAGCAGAAAAAGGCGCATGGTTACTATTTTCAAGTTTTTGGTAGGCTTGCCATTCACTACCTTGGTAGCTGGCCATAAATCGTTGTGCAAGATTGATCTGGTAACAATCACCAGAATGTAAGTATTCTTGAATGGTGGCGAACTTTTCAGAGTATTCCGATTTAGTCATATTGGAAGACCAAGCGGAGGTGAGTTTGAATTCGTCATTGGTCTTTTTTTGTTGTTCACCCAACCATTGCTGATGTTTGTCTAAGTTCTGCCCAACAAAATAAGCACGTTTTAATTGATGATCTATGATTAACGCCCACTCATAGATCCCAATCGCCATATCGGCCGTTGGAATATCTTCAGCGGCAGTGCTAGGAATGGTTTCAATACGTCTCCCCAGATCATAGCTAAAATAACCCAATGCACCGCCAATGAAAGGGATGTTATCAATAGGAGATAATGGGGGTAATAATTTAGCTTGATAGTGCTCTAACAGTTCAAATGGATCTTGGTTTAGCTCGTGTGTGGTTACGTTATTTTCTGTATAGAGTGTTACTTGGGTACGTTCGTCTTTCGTTATTAAAGTCGCGATAGGGTTGGCGACTAAAATATCGTAACGATTGTTTGGATGTCCTTCGGCAGCAGAGCGTAACAACATTGCCCAAGGTAGGTGCTGCAGACGTGAAAAATAGGTCAAACTTAAATCTGACGAATAATTGAGCATTTCTATGTTAACTGAATGTGACAACGTAGCTTTCATGGTTTTTATTTGATTTTTCATTACGTAAATTGTGACAAGGATTCAATCGTTGCATGGTATCTAGCGAGTAGCAAGAGTATCATAAAACCGCACAAAGCAATCGAGTTACAAGAACAGTAACCTAATAATCTAAAAAGAATTTAATCACCACTTGTTAATTGAATTAGATAGATGAATGAAAATGGACGCGTAAGTACTATGTCGTCCGATTATTCAAGTATTTTCAGGTGAAGAATCATTATTACTGAGGCAATTATGACCGTTATCCGTAAGCAAGATGTGATCAGCAGCGTTGCTGATGCCCTCCAATATATCTCTTATTATCATCCTCTGGATTTTATTCAAGCGCTCGAAAAAGCGTATAACAAAGAAGAAAGCCAAGCGGCGAAAGATGCTATTGCTCAGATATTAATTAATTCACGCATGTCAGCCGAAGGGCACCGCCCAATTTGTCAAGATACTGGGATTGTGACGTGTTTTGTTAATATCGGGATGGAAGTATCGTGGGATGAAACCGATATGACGGTACAACAAATGGTTGATGAAGGCATTCGTCAAGCTTATACCAATCCTGATAATCCGTTGAGAGCATCCATATTGTCAGATCCTGCAGGTAAACGAATTAATACTAAAGATAATACGCCGGGTGTTGTGCATATTAATATGGTTCCTGGTAATAAAGTCGATATTCAAATTGCAGCAAAAGGCGGGGGCTCAGAAAATAAAACCAAAATGGTGATGTTAAACCCATCGGATGATATTGCTGAATGGGTTGAAAAAACTTTGCCATTAATGGGAGCAGGTTGGTGTCCTCCGGGCATGCTAGGAATAGGTATTGGCGGCACGGCAGAAAAAGCAGCAGTGTTGGCAAAAGAATCTTTAATGGAGCACATTGATATTGCCGAGCTGATAGAACGCGGCCCTGAAACCACAGAAGAAAAATTGCGTGTTGATATTTTTAACCGTGTGAACAAGCTTGGTATTGGTGCACAAGGCCTTGGCGGTTTAACTACTGTTGTGGATGTGAAAATTAAAACCGCGCCTACTCACGCAGCGTCTAAACCTGTGTGCTTAATTCCAAACTGCGCAGCGACACGCCATGTTCATTTTACTTTAGATGGCTCTGGTCCTGCTCAATTAGATCCACCAAAACTAGAAGATTGGCCAAAAATCACTTGGGAAGCCGGCGAGAATACTCGTCGAGTAAACTTAGATGAAGTGACCAAAGAAGATGTCCAAGAATGGAAAACAGGTGAAACGGTTTTATTGTCGGGTAAAATTCTAACTGGACGAGATGCTGCTCATAAACGTATTCAGAGTTTATTAGAAAGCGGTGAAGGCTTACCTGAAGGACTAGATTTTAAAGGTAAATTTATTTATTACGTTGGCCCTGTTGACGCTGTTGGTGATGAAGTTGTCGGTCCAGCAGGACCAACAACATCCACACGTATGGATCAATTTACCGACATGATGCTAGAAGAAACCGGCATTATGGGAATGATTGGTAAGGCTGAGCGTGGCGCGGCAACCGTTGAGTCGATTAAAAATAATAAATCGGTTTATCTCATGGCAGTCGGCGGCGCAGCGTATTTGGTGGCGAAAGCGATTAAAAAAGCACGTGTTGTGGCGTTTGAAGAATTAGGTATGGAAGCTATTTACGAATTTGAAGTAAAAGATATGCCCGTTACGGTTGCGGTTGATTCTACAGGGGCAAATGCCCACCAAATCGGACCTGATACCTGGAAGGTAAAAATAGCTGAAATGGAAAAATAACCTGACTAATCAAAGGAAATTGATTATAGTTTGGTTATTGAACATATACTTAACTTACACATACGTAATTGACATAAGTATTTACGGCTGAATATTTAGGAGATGACATGCCACGTTTTGTACGGATATTACAAATTCTTATCGCGATAGTGGTTGGTGGTTATACGATTTTTGAACTCATTCGCTTTGGGATCTCTATTTTCAGTGAACCTTTAGGTACGTTTGTTACCATGACCATTGTTCTAGCTTTGTTCTTAGAGTTAGCGTTGTTCGTAATTTATAAAATGATACAAGAAGATTAATTCTCTTTATTCATCCTATGTTACAAAGGCTCGCATGAATTTATGCGAGCCTTTTTTATTTATAAATTCGTCAGTGGTATTATGTGTGTCTTACCTTATCGTATGGTTGGAGTAGTTAATGAAGTTAAAGCAAGAAGTGAATGATCTCGTAAAGCGTAGCCTTGACCGCCACTTACGTTTGGCTGTGACGGGCTTATCTCGAGCAGGAAAAACAGCGTTTATTACTTCATTAGTGAACCAGTTACTTCATAGTTCAACCCAAGATAATTTGCCTCTGTTTGAAGCTAGCCGTAATAAACAATTACTTGGTGCAAAGCGTATTCCTCAAACCAACTTAATGGTTCCAAGGTTTGATTATGATTTAGCGATAGAGCAACTAAATTCAACGCCACCAAAATGGCCGGAGCCAACTCGCGATGTCAGCGAAATTCGCTTAGCTATTCGGTTTAAACCTAAAAAAGGGGCACGTCGTTTACTTAAATCAACTTCTACTTTGTATTTAGATATTGTGGATTATCCGGGGGAATGGCTATTGGATCTTCCTTTGCTGGATATGACTTTTGAGCAATGGTCTAACGAGCAATTAAAACATCTGACTTCTGATGGTACGTCTAGCGTGCGTGCCGCACTAGCTAAAGAGTGGCTAGTTAAATTAAACCACTTTGACTTATATGCGAGTGCGAATGAAAACCGTGTTGCTGAGTTGGCAAGATCTTACACTCTATATTTACACGAATGTAAAAAGGCAGGATTACACTGGGTGCAACCTGGGCGGTTCGTTTTACCTGGTGAGTTGGAAGGGGCGCCAGTGTTACAGTTTTTTCCTGTGATGATAGAGGTTGATACGGATGGGAAGTCACTAAAAGACATTAATAAAAATTCGTCGTATGCCATGCTGCGTTCACGTTTTAATGAATACAAAAAGAAAATTGTCAAAGCCTTTTATCAAGAGCATTTTGCCAGTTTTGATCGACAAATAGTGCTGGTGGATTGTTTACAACCTCTCAATGCCGGACATGATTCTTTTAATGATATGAGTGGGGCGATCACTCAACTTTTACAAAGCTTTAAGTATGGACGTAACTCTATTCTTAAACGTTTATTTTCAGCCAAAATTGACAAGGTGCTTTTTGTTGCCACTAAAGCTGATCATGTTACTCCGGATCAACATGGCAATATGGTATCGCTATTGCAACAGCTGGTGAATGAAGCGTGGCAACATGTGTCCTATGAAGGCATTGATATGGAATGCATGAGTTTATCGTCTATTCAAGCCACGATGCCTGGTTATGCCAGTGCTGGAGATACAACCTTACAAGCGATTAAAGGCACTACGCTGGATGAAGAAACATTGACTCTTTATCCCGGTGAAGTACCGGCAAAATTACCCAATGCACAATATTGGCAACAACATGGCTTTGATTTTCATCAGTTCCGACCTTTAAAAATCCCACAAGGTCAGTCATTGCCACACATTCGAGTGGATAAAGCGATGCAGTTTTTATTAGGAGATAAATTACGATGAGTGATTATAAATCGAGGAAGGTATTTTCTAGTGATAAATTTGATTCTTATGATGGTGAGTTAGATCCTAACGCTTCAACAATAGATAGCGAATCAATAGCCGTTACTCAACCAACAAAATCGACTCCCAAGCCAACGAAAACCTTATTAAGAGGGCAGCAAGAATTACAAAAAATTGTTAACGAAGTAGAAGGTGCTGAGAATTTAACGGCTAAAGTGAATTTTACTGAACAGACTCAATTTACGCCTATGACACTTTCAGAGCAATCTGCCATCGTTCAAGGACAAGCTTTAGAGGCTCAAATGGTGGAAGTTATCCACCCAAAAGGTAAACGTCCTTTATTGTGGTCGATTGGTTGTCTTTCGTTTGCAGGTTTATTGGGTTGGCAGTGTGTTAATAACATTGTAACGGCTTATCAAACCAATAATTGGCTATCGTTGGGTTGGTCTGCCCTTATTGCAGGGGCTGCATCTTTTGGTGTTGTGGTCATTGGCAGAGAATTATGGAAGCTACGCCGCCTGCGTAATCAATTGAGTAACCAAGAAAAAGCCATGGATATTATTTATGCGAACTCGGTTAATTCATCAAAAATAAACACTAAGCAAGCAAGCTATGGTAAAGCTTATCCTTTTTGTGAGTTGATTGCTAAAGATGCTGGAATAACACTTGAGAATGTTGGTTATGATCGTTGGAAAAAATCAGTCACGGCTAATCATAATGATGCAGATGTGATCGAGCTATACGATTCTATGGTGGTCAGCCTTCAAGACCAACAAGCGAAAAAACTTGTCGCTAATTATTCATGCGAAGCCGCAGTATTAGTTGCAATTAGTCCACTCGCCATTGCTGATATGGTCTTAATTGCTTGGCGTAACTTTAAGCTGATTAATGAATTAGGTAAGGTGTATGGTGTTGAGCTTGGTTACTTTTCACGTTTACGATTAGTGAAACTTGTCTTTATTAATATGGCGGCAGCAGGAGCAAGTGAATTAGTGGTAGATGCGAGTATGCATGCACTGTCGATTGATATTGCAGGTAAGCTTTCAGCGCGAGCAGCACAAGGAATTGGTGTTGGTTTATTAACGGCAAGATTAGGCATTAAGGCTATGGCATTATTGCGTCCTTTACCTTGGCAAAAAGATAAAGCGGTACACTTAAGTGAAATTCGTAAACAGATCGTTCTTCGGGTTATTGGTAAGAAGACTTAACCAAATAGGGGTTTTGCGCCCATTTCAGCGAAAAGTCGAATGTAAGCCGACAGCCCTTTATTTATAAGGGCTGACGGAAATGGCCTATTTTCTAATATCCTTCTTAAACCACCTGTTCTACCTGTAAGGCTCAACTAAAATTGGAGATTGTTTTAGGCTGTTTTCTGTAATTTATGCTCATATTGCACTGGTGATATATTCCCCGATCTTAAATGTTTCCTTTTTTGGTTATAGAACGGTTCGATATAATCAACAATGTCACTTATGGCTTGGTGCCGAGTGTCATAACGCCGATAATTAACTCGCTCAGATTTTAAACTTCTAAAAAATCGTTCTGTGACTGCATTATCTAAGCAATTTCCTGCACGGCTCATACTTCCTTCAATACCATTTTCCTTTAGTGACCCTTGAAAAGAATAACTAGTATATTGACAACCTTGATCTGAATGAAAAATGACATTACCTTTAATTTTTCGCTTTTGGACTGCAAGACGTAGGGCTCTGGTCGTTAGCTCACTATTAGGTTTATCAGAAAAAGCCCAGCTAAGTTCGAAAAGTGAACTTAAATAATTCTAGTGTTCTGATAGCAAAGCAAATGCATCAAAACCAGTTATTATCTGTAGACTCTATTTGTGAGTCTCTTTCGCTTTCTTGCGCTACCTTCTATCGATATTTATCTCTCTGAGACCGGCTATTTTGGTTTTCATTTTTTGGATAGAGAGTTCGTTCTTTGTAGAAAATAAAGTACAAACCAAGCCGATCAGTTGCTTTAAGTCCCCATATAGATAAACACAATGTTTGATTGAAAATAACATAATATTTCCATGCATAGTATATGGATATATGTTATATATCCATATACTATGCGTTGATATATAAAGAAATTATGAAAAAAACAATATTACTTACAGGTTTATTCAGTATTCCAGTACTGGCTGCGCCGGAATCCCCTCAGATTTTTGTTGGCGTAAAGGGTGGGTATCAATGGGCCCTAGACGACAATTACAATCATTCAAATCCAGAGGGAATAATTTTAGGTCTCTATGGCGGGTTACAGTTTACTCCCTCCTGGAGTTGGGATTTAGGCTATCAATATCACGATGAACTAAAGGCGGACGCCACATCGGTTAATGTTAAAACTTGGTTGATTGAAAGTGCTCTGCGTTACGATTGGTACCTACAAGATGACCTGAGTTTGTACGGTCGAATTGGTGCTGCTTATTGGGACATGGAAAAAACACAACTGTCTTCAAGTAAGAGCGATGCAACAGGTTTTTCTCCTCTTGGTGAGGTGGGGATTAACTATCACTTTAATCCTAACGTCCGATTATCAATGGGCTATCAATACATTGACAGTATTGGTAAGTCAAACACGGGTAAGTATGATAGCCATGGATTGTTGGTCAGTCTAACCTATACGTTTGGCAGCACAACTCAACCAGCGTTAGTCGAAACAGCACCGACGTCTATTATTGAAGATACTCCCGTTAAAGAGACAGCCACTGCAAAAGCACCGCCTCAAATACAGGCATTTTCACCAAAAACTACAGATGGATTGTTTGGTTTTGATTCAGTCGAACCTAGCCAAGAGTTTACTGACCAATTAACTGAGACCTCTTCAGTATTAAATTCTTACCCACAAGCTCAGGCCGTGGTTGTTGGACACACTGACTCAACAGGCTCAGCACTCTACAATCAAAACCTATCTGAGCATCGTGCTCAAGCGGTCGTGAATAAACTGATTGAATTGGGTGCCGCACAGGCACAACTTAAGTGGAGAGGTGAAGGTGAGTCTCAACCTGTTGCAGATAACAATACTGCAGAAGGACGAGCTGAAAATCGCCGAGTTGAGATCACCATCCCTAGCTTCCAGTTTCAAGAATAGGTTGTATTACGATGAATCAATATTTTAAAGTCTTATTTTTAATAGTGGTTTTTCCACTACTAACGTTATTAACCGGTTGTAATTCAGAGGGCGCTTTCTCCGGCTCGGAATCAACGGTAAAATTAGAGCGTATAGATATCACCGCTTCACCGATCACAACGAAAGGTGTGAGTCAACTGACGCTTGCAGTAGGTAACGATCAGCCCTTTGAAGCGGTTGGTCACTATTCTGATGGCTCATCTAGCACATTGACGGATTTAACCGTGAGTGATTGGCACACAAGCGACTCTGAAGTAGGGCGCTTTGATGAGCCAGGCGTATTTACTGCGACTAACGAAGGTTATACCACAGTAATGGCCACGAAGGATGGTGTCACCAGTAACACGGTGAGCGTGGATGTTTCAGCAGCGGTCATCACATCAATTCAAGTGACGCCTTCACCGGTGAAGGTTGCGAAAGGTCAGACTCAACAGTTAACCGCAACAGCGACGTACAGTGATGCAACATCGTCTGACATTTCTAGCTCAGTGACGTGGGAGCCAGCTAATTCGACGACGGTTACTGTGTCATCAACCGGTTTACTCTTGGGTGATGAGGTTGGTAGCACAACGTTAACGGCTTCGAAAGATGGCATCACCAGTAATACGGTGGATGTGAATGTGTCGGTAGCGGTCATTATTACATCGATTCAAGTAACGCCTTCTCCGGTGAAGGTTGCGAAAGGTCAGACTCAGCAGTTAATTGCAACAGCGACGTTCAGTGATACGACGTCCTCTGACATCTCTAGCTCAGTGACGTGGACACCTATCGATACGGCTACGGCTACCGTGTCATCAACGGGTTTATTGTCTGCGGTTGAGGTGGGTAATACGACCCTCACGGCCACGAAGGATGGAGTGACCAGTAATACGGTGGATGTGAATGTGTCGGCAGCAGTCATTACTGCGATTCAAGTGACGCCTTCACCTGTGAATATTGCGAAAGGTCAGACTCAGCAGTTAACTGCAACAGCGACGTTCAGTGATACGACGTCCTCTGACATCTCTAGCTCAGTGACGTGGACACCTATCGATACGGCTACGGCTACCGTGTCATCAACCGGTTCACTCTCGGGTGATGGAGTTGGTAGCACAACGTTAACGGCTTCGAAAGATGGCATCACCAGTAATACGGTGGATGTGAATGTGTCGGCAGCGGTCATTACATCGATTCAAGTGACGCCTTCACCGGTCAACGTAGTAAAAGGTCAGACTCAGCAGTTAA
>NZ_JAAUWW010000014.1 GCF_014694375.1 Vibrio sp. S17_S38 | reverse complement strand
CAAACAAGCTCAAGGCTGTTCTTATTAATAGCCGTTTGGTCACTCAGTTCATTGATAAATCTTATTGATTATCATCAACGAGTGCCCACACAGATTGATAGGTTTAAATTGTTAAAGAGCAATCTTAACGTGGCAAGCTTTTTGCTTTCCGGTTAAGAGGGCGGCCATTTTAACGATTTGATTGAGAGTGTCAAACACTTTCTACAATCTTTTTTCGTTACCCTTTTTGAGAAGGTTGTGACCTCTGACCCGTTGCGGCCGTTAAGCTGTGTGCTCCGTGTCAGTGAGGTCGCATTATAGAGATCAAGTTCACATTGGCAAGGGCTTTTTTTAATTTATCGCTCAACCGTTTAAATTATAATCAAACCATTATTTTTTGATTATAATTTAAACATTTGAGCGATATCACAGCAATAAGTTGGTAAAAACTCTCTATTAAACGTAAGATCAATAAGTCTGTTCTTATACAGGCGTATTCTTAACTTTCTTTTATTCAATATGTAGTATTCAAATATGAACTCAAAAAAATCAATTATGATGGTTATGGTGCTTGCAGTAGTAGGTGCCGTGTTATTTTTCTATTTTAACGTTTCACCTATTGTTAGCTTTCTAGTTGGTGTTGTCGCAACCACTCTTATTCTTTCTACTTCTTCGTC
Source organism: Vibrio sp. S17_S38 (assembly GCF_014694375.1). Classification (GTDB taxonomy): domain Bacteria; phylum Pseudomonadota; class Gammaproteobacteria; order Enterobacterales; family Vibrionaceae; genus Vibrio. The sequence goes on along the minus strand of NZ_JAAUWW010000014.1, from coordinate 105,473 downwards.
AACACAAGCAAGCTCTTCGAATAAAGAGACAGCTTCGACTCAAACACTTTATGTAGGTAATTTACCTTATAAAGCAAATGAATCGAATGTTCGTCAAATTTTTTCCGAGTATGGTGAGGTGTTCGCTGTTCGTTTAATGAAAGATAAAAGAACTGGCAAGCGACGTGGTTTTGGTTTTGTTGTTGTTGCAGAAGCAGATACCGATAGCATCATTAATAACCTTAATGAAAAAGATTATATGCAACGCACTTTAAAAGTTCGCGTTGCTAATGATCCGAAACACCCGGAAGGGGAAATGTCCGAACTGGATTAAATCCAAATTCAGCCAATCCCAAGTTCAGCGCCACGCCTTCCCAAGGTGTGGCGCTGCTATATATAGAGTACCCACGTTTCGTTAATTTGCTATCTGTTACATTTTGATTTAATAATCGACCAACTCTTACCGCAATAGCTTCTCCTGAATCGATCAACACTACATCCTTCCCAAAAACACTCTGCATCTCATATTTTAAAAGAGGGAAATGTGTACACCCGAGAACAGCCACATCAATTTGATTAATAAGTGGAGAAAGTATTTCTTTTAATTCATCGTAATCAATCGGATTGCCTCTTAGTTTTTCTTCCGTCATTGTAACAAGGCGAGTAGAACCAAGCAGATGAACTTTAGATTGAGGAGCAAACTCTTTAATTAGGTTATGAGTATAGTGACGATTGATGGTTGCTGGTGTAGCAATAAGGCCAATGGCTTTTGTTGAAATCATTGCCGCAGGCTTAATCGCAGGAACGACACCAACAACTGGGATCTTAAGCTCTTGCCTTAGACGAGGTAGGACTATCGTGCTTGCCGTGTTACAGGCAATAACCACTAAATCTATATTATGTTCAGTCACCATTTTTCCGACCAAACGACTTACTCTCTCAAGTAATACCTCACTATCAAGCTCCCCATACGGATAACCTTCATTATCAAATAAGTAGATATAATTGAGATGGGGTAAATGTGCATGGATATTTTTAAAGACGGATAATCCGCCAACGCCAGAATCAAAAATCAGCACATTTTTTTCTGCTTGCATCCGCCTAACCATTACAAGTCAATTAAGAGGGCCATCATACCGCTTTGTGATGTATTAAGAAATAACGGCTCGATAGCGTAAGTGGCAGTAATCCGATAAAGATTCAATGTGTAATTGACTAAGCTGTAATTTCCCAGTAAAACAAGGAGCTTGAGTCACCAAAGTGTGGAACTCCCCATTTTCACCGCACCAATCGACATTCTCAGGAAGTTGATTAAGCAAGCTTGAGGTGTACCACTGTCCACAAAATGCTGCTGGTAACATTTCATTTTGAGTAGTGACCAAAATGGTTTTTATACCTACATCTAGAATCTCTTTTGCCAGTTGATTACTTGAAGTGCCTAATAAAGGAAAAATGCATTTCCAACCAGCCGGTTCAATATAACTTCGTCGATAATCGGCAATACCGTTATGAAACATGTCACCAAAGGCAACACAATCAAACTCTAGCTCGCACGACTTTAATCCATTGACGATGCACGCTTGATAAATTGCATTGGATGGAAAGACTTCTGGTAGCTCAATCTTGATCAGTGGTAATCCCATTAATTGAGCTTGCATCTCGACCACTGAAATAGGAGTCACTTGGTAAGGAACTTGTTCACCCACAAACGATGTAAAGACTCCAACCACTTCATGAGTAGGATCCTGCAATAATCGAATTAAAGTTAAGCACGAATCTTTTCCAGATGACCAACTGACCATGACTTTTTTCATATATTGTTCACCTTTGTTATCACTGCACCTTTATATCTTCCTATAAAAAACCGCCAAACTGAACCGTTGGCGGTCTATCTGATCATTTAAAATGAATAAGCGAGGGTGCCATAATAACTACGTTCAGCTGTATTATAGTCATACACTGTTTCATAATTTTCATCGAGTAAGTTTTCAATTCTGCCACTTATAGTCCATTGCTGAGTTATATAATAACTTGCTGTTAAACCAACCAACGAGTAGGCGTCAAGTGTTTCAACATTTTGTAAGTAATTTGGGGCTCCACCAAAAGAGGTATCATAACGTTTTCCTTGATAAAGATAATTAATCGCCGCTTGCCATTTATCACCTTGATAACCAATCGTCCACTTCACATTTTCTTTCGCTATACGAGTTGCTTGGTTATGTGGATTATTGTTTTGATTACTTTTATCTTTAGGATCTAAATACTCTAAGCTGAGCGTATGTTGTAACCAACCAGTCATGAAAGTTCCGGTCCATTCAACACCATTGATCAAGACATCATCATTACCACAACTATTATTATCCTGGCAGCTAATACGGTTATCAATATCTTGTTGGTAAACACTCAAACGCCAATCTAACCAACTATGCTCACCTTCAATGGCAACTTCATAACTTGTCGTTTCTTCTGGTTCTAAATCTGAATTTGAGTAACTTCCAGGGTAGTAGAGAGCATTAAAATCAGGTGCTTTAAAACCAGTACCCGCATTGGCAGTTAATCGTAATTCTGAAGCAAACTGCCAACCCAACCCAAGCTGCCAAGTAGTATGCGAACCAAATTGTTCATTATCATCAAGTCGAACGCTCGACTCTAACTGGTAAGTACCGTCATTATAACCATAAGCTAAATACCCAGCTCGATTATAACGCTCCGTTTCATCGTATTGTGTATCCGATGAACCAACATCGTCATTATAATATTCTGCTCCGAATCCAATATTATTCGTATTATTTAAAGCTACGTTATTGCGCCAGCTAAATGTATATCGCTCTGTCGTAGTTTCACCATATAAACTATCGACTAATTCTTCTTTATTTTGAGTCATTGCAAAGGTCGATGCATAACGAGCGGATTGATATTCTAACTGAGTGGAAAGTGTGTAGTTATAATTATCATTGGTTGCACCATTGGTATAACTGTCATCATAATCAACTTGCCCATCATGGTATTGCCCACCAAGCCTAAGCAACCAGTTATCCGATAATTGATAACCTAAATCGGCGACTATATCTTGATTTTTAAATCCATCGTCATCAGGATCATTATTTTTCAATGCGTCAAAACCATTAGATTCTTGATGCTTAGCGACCAAATTCAACCAGCCTTTATCTCCGATCAATATACTCGCATTCCCAGTATATGATTGATATTGATCGCTACCTCCAGTTGCACTCATGCCTGCTGTATTCTTGCTTGGATTAGTCGCAGTAATGATATTAATCACACCCGCGCTGGCATCCGCACCATAAACAGCAGCTCTTGCGCCTCGAACATATTCAATACGTTGAATGCCTGTAAGCGGTATTTGACCAATATCAGCATAACCAGTTGTAGCACTGCCTATCCGAGAACCATTCAATAAGAATAAGACATTACTACTACCCCTAACATACGCTTTTCCTGTAGAGCCATAACCACCATTCTGGGTTAACTGGACACCAGGAAGTTGACGTAATACTTCGGTTAGCGTGTTAGCTTGTTGGGCTTGAATATCCGCTTTTGTAACAACGACAACAGGAACAATCGTATTTTCAACTGATTCGGTTAAACTTGTGCCTAATACTGTGACTATTTGTTGTGAAACTGCCTCAGCAGCATATGAAAAAGAGAGAGGGGTGCACAGCGACATAATAGACGCTGCTAAAAGTGTTTTTTTCATTTATTGTAAGTCCTAAAACGCGAGAAACATTGCGAGCATTTGCTCCGTTGCTGGCAGGTCTTCGGACTTAAAGCTCGGTATTGCTACCACCTACTCCTTTCCACTTCCCATCTTGCTTAACCTCAAGCTAAAACAGTGTCTCGGTTAATCATTAACCTTGAAAGTTTCGTTCTTCACACCGCTGCGCGTCAGTTCTGGATTTACACCAAATTCCCTTTTCAGCCTCCCCTATTCAATAAAATCAAATACAGAGGTCACCAGCAAAGCCGATCCTAAAGTGCTATGATCGCCTTGTCTACACTATTATTAAGAGCAATGAATGATGTATTTCTCATTTATTCAGGTCAGCGATGATTTATAGTCAAAACTGGACATCTTTGCTGCAATAGATAAAATCTGCGCTCCTTGTTCCAATCTCTATTTAAAAAGAACACCAAAAGGCTTATTTATGGCAACTGTAAACAGCAGCGCGGATCGCTATGCGCAACAACTGACCAACAAACTGCAACGTCTAGACGAGATGTTTTGTGAGTTTACGACGCCAGAAATCGAAGTCTTTGAATCACCAGAACAACACTACCGCATGCGTGCTGAATTTCGCGTATGGCATGAAGGTGAAGACATGTATTACATCATGTTTAACCAAGAAACTCGTGAAAAATACCGTGTTGATCAATTCCCAACCGCTAGCCGCCTTATTAATGATTTAATGCCACTGCTATTAGATGCAATGAAGCCGAATCGCAGCTTGCGCCATAAACTATTTCAAGTGGATTTTTTGTCTACATTAAGTGGTGAGATTTTAGTTTCGCTGTTATACCACCGCCAACTCGATGAAGAATGGAAGCAACAAGCACAAGCCTTAAAGCAACGCCTTAACGATGAAGGATTTAACCTAGATTTAATTGGTCGCGCTCGTAAAATGAAAATCGTCATGGATCGCGAATATGTGATAGAAAAACTGCAAGTCAACGGTAAGCCTTATATCTATCAACAGGTTGAAAATAGCTTCACTCAACCTAACGGAATTGTGGCGCAGAAAATGTTGGAATGGGCGGTTGATTGCACTCAAGACAGCCAAGGTGATTTACTTGAACTGTATTGTGGTAACGGGAATTTCTCCCTTGCCTTGGCGCAAAACTTTAATCGAGTACTCGCGACAGAATTAGCGAAGCCATCCGTAGATTCAGCGCAATACAACATCAAAGCAAACAACATTGATAACGTACAAATTATTCGCATGTCGGCAGAGGATTTTACGGATGCAATGGAAGGTAAACGCGAGTTTCGTCGTTTGAAAGATAATGGCATTGATTTAAACAGTTATCACTGCAACACCATTTTTGTCGATCCGCCTCGTTCGGGCATGGATGACGGCACCTGTAAAATGGTACAAGGTTATGAACGTATTATGTATATTTCATGTAACCCTGAAACCCTGAAAGATAACTTAGCCATTTTGACTCAAACTCACCATGTCACGCGCTTTGCTCTGTTTGATCAATTTCCTTACACCCATCATATGGAAGTCGGTGTGTTTTTAGAGCGTAAATAATCATTCATGGTGAACAATAATATCGACTTTACTGCTTACATAAAGTCGATATTTTTACCCCTAACATTCAAATTCAAACAATATATTAACGACCAGATTGACGGTACTTTCTCTTTGTTAACATCGCACCTTTCGACAACATCTTTAACTGTAAAATCATTCGTTCAGATAAAGCATTTCTATCTTCAACATTTAAATCCAAAGCTTCTGCTCCCGAAGTGAAGACAATGGTGACCGCCGCTTCAGCTTGAATAGCCGCAAATTCACGCTCTAAACCCGTTCTCATTAAATATTCCGTTAATTCAGCGCCAAAATGATGCACCTCGCGCGTGACAGCAGTTCGAAACTCTGTCGATGTTCCAGAACGCTCACGCAACAATAAACGAAAGATATTCGGGTTGTGCTCTATAAACTCCATAAAAGTATGCACCGAAGTCCGAATTAAACTCCCTTCAGCAACAATACGTTGGCGTGCTTGGCGCATAAGCTGGCGTAATAACAAACCGCCCTCATCCACCATAACCAAACCTAGTTCATCCATATCTTTAAAGTGACGATAAAAAGAAGTAGGCGCAATCCCTGCTTCTCTTGATACTTCTCGTAGGCTTAAATTAGAAAAACCTCGATCAGCACTCAATTGACCAAACGCTGCATCAATTAGGGAGCGACGTGTTTTTTCTTTCTGTTGAGCTCGAATACCCATAATGCTATCTACTTATTTTAACGTGCGGAACCCAAAAACCATCAAGACAATATACCTATAAATAGAGCCATCAACCACTTCCATAATAACTTTTCATTTTCAATACAACAAAATTTAGATGAATCCTTCTTATCTTTGTGATCCCCCCGATGTGTTTTCATGTGGATCATTTACCCATAAAATGAATAGGTTAATATAGTGAATATATTATGTTGTGAAATATAACAAGGGTAAAGCATGAAGGATTCAACACACTTTGATGTCATCGTCATTGGTAGCGGCCCAGGTGGAGAAGGTGCCGCGATGGGATTGGCCAAAGCTGGGTTAAACGTTGCCATAATAGAAAAAGAAAACAGTGTCGGTGGAGGTTGTACTCACTGGGGCACCATACCTTCCAAAGCATTACGTCATGCCGTTAGCCGTATTATTGAATTCAATAGTAACCCTTTGTTTTGCAAAAATAACACCAGCTTAACCGCATCATTTTCAGATATTCTAGATCATGCCAAAATAGTTATTGATAAACAGACTCGGTTACGCCAAGGGTTTTACGATCGAAATGAATGTACCTTAATTTTTGGCAAAGCCCGATTTACTGGCTCAAATTCAGTTTCTGTCGCTCAAGCAGACGGATCATTTGAACACTACACCGCAGAGAAATTTGTTATCGCAACAGGCTCTCGTCCTTATCAACCTGATGATATCGATTTTAACCATCCACGTATTTATAACAGCGACACCGTATTAAATCTGCAACACGATCCACGCCATATTATTATTTATGGGGCGGGTGTGATCGGCTGTGAATATGCCTCTATTTTCCGAGGTCTTGGTGTTAAAACCGATCTGATCAACACTCGCGATCGTTTATTAGCCTTCTTAGATAATGAAACCTCCGATGCTTTGTCTTATCACTTCTGGAACAGCGGTGTAGTGATCCGCAATGATGAGACATACCAAAAAGTTGAAGGTACATCTGACGGTGTGATCGTCCATATGCAGTCAGGCAAAAAAATGAAAGCCGATTGTTTGTTATACGCCAATGGCCGCACAGGTAATACCGATACATTAGATTTACAAGAAGTAGGATTAACACCTGATTCTCGTGGCCAACTTTCGGTGAACAAACATTATCAAACCAGTGTTGAGCATGTTTACGCAGTTGGTGATGTCATTGGATACCCAAGCCTTGCCAGCGCTGCTTATGATCAAGGTCGTTTTGTTGCACAAGCCATTGCAAAAGGCCAAGCCGATCAATTCTTAATTGAAGATATTCCAACAGGCATTTACACCATTCCAGAAATTAGTTCGGTCGGAAAAACAGAACAAGAACTGACATCTGCAAAAATTCCGTATGAAGTAGGTCGCGCCTCTTTTAAACACTTGGCACGCGCGCAAATTGCCGGTAAAGACGTGGGTAGTTTGAAAATTTTATTCCATCGAGAGACTAAAGCAATTTTAGGTATTCATTGTTTTGGTGAGCGCGCGGCGGAAATTATTCACATCGGGCAAGCGATCATGGAACAAAAAGGAGATGCTAATACTATCGAGTATTTTGTGAATACTACCTTTAACTATCCAACCATGGCAGAAGCCTTCCGAGTTGCAGCACTAAATGGTTTGAATCGGTTGTTTTAAATAGAATTAGACTTTCTATATAGATAAAGACAAACAAAAGGGAGCTATTTAGCTCCCTGTTTTTACCTGTCCTTACCCATATTTAATTTACCTTAGCTTTAGTTTACCTTAACAAAGCTTTGCGATTTCCACTGTCGAATAAAGATAAAAGCTAACCCTGCGCCACGCATCCCCATAAACATAACCATCGAAAACCATAACGCATGATTGCCCCAGTTAGCACAGCTATAATACAAAATAAAGAAACTCAGCATGGCAACCAACATACTGTTACGCATTTCTTTGCCTTTAGTCGCACCAACAAAAATCCCATCGAGTAAAAAACACCACATGGAAACAATCGGCATAATAATGAGCCAAGGCAAGTAAGTATTCGCTTGCAATTGAACACTATTAATATCAGTTACTAGTCGAATTAAGCCTTCGCCAAAACACAAGAATAATAAGGTTAAGCCCAAACTACAGAGCAAGCCCCAAAATGAAGTTCCTATTAATGAATGTAAAAGCTGATCTCGACTTTTTGCCCCTACGGCTTTACCCACCATAGCTTCCATCGCATAAGCAAAGCCATCCATGCCGTAAGACACCATCATCAAAAAACTCATTAAAACCGCATTGGCGGCAACAACATCATCGCCTAAGGCTGCGCCTTGGAAGGTCATAAAACTGAAAACGGCTTGTAAGCATAAAGATCGTAAAAAGATATCACTATTCAGTCTTAGCATTCGACCCATATTGTGGGTAGCGGAAGGTAATAGTGACCATAGCGAGGGTAATTGTTGCTTTGTCCATGTGCGGGCGACAAAAAATAAACCGAGAGCCAAACCAGTATAATCGGACAATACCGATGCCCAAGCAGCGCCCGCAACTTTCCAATCAAACACCAACACAAACAATATATCCAAAACAATGTTGGCGAGGTTGATAACGATGACTAACCACATCGGGGATCGGGCATTTTGAGTGCCGAGCAACCAACCTAAAATAACAAAATTGGCTAACGCTGCCGGTGCACTCCAAACACGAATCGAAAAATATTGCATACCATAATGCTTCACCTCTTCACTGGCTTGGCTAAAAGAGAAAATAAGATCGGCGAGTGGAGAATGAAGTAATAAGAACAAACTCGCCAGCAATAGTGCGACCAGCATTCCCTGCAACCATACTTTCGCTAATTTCTCTGGATTTTGCTCTCCTTGTGCTTGCGCCGTTAGGCCCGTAGTTGCCATTCGTAAAAAACCAAGCAACCAAAACGTCACACTGATCATAGTGCTTCCTAGCGCAACACCGCCTAAATACCACGAACGATCCAAATGACCGATAACTGCGGCATCGACCAAGCCAAGTAAGGGAACCGTAATATTAGAGAGCACCATAGGAATAGCGAGTACTAACACCTGCTGGTGAATGGATCGTTGAGATAAAATATGTTGGAGTTGTCTGAACACGAGAACCTCTCTTTATGAGTGGCTAGTGTATACCAAGCAAAGCTTTATGTGAGCATAAAGATATCAAACCAGAATAGAGAGATACGCCAAGCCATGGAAGTCAGTGGACACTTACTTAGCGTGGACTCTTACCAACGGAAGTACACTAATACTGGCGTTAAGCGATGCTTTAAAAACGGTAATCGAGATACCGTTCTTTGCCAAATTGTCCAGCGTTTACAATTATGATCCATTGGAGATCGAGCTTTAATTCGTACAATCCACGGTAACCAATTTAATACGCTCTTAGCTGGTTCAGCTAAACCATGAGAATAAATTTCGCAACCCATTTTTCGCCCCCAATAAGATTGAGTTCTATCTCCGGCTAACACTATACAAGCTTGGGCATGAGTAAAATAACGCCCTAATTTTTGAATAAAATGAGCGACTTGATTACGTTGATGAGTGAGTAAAGCTTGATCACACACAATTAAGATCGGCGAACTTTCAGGAATAACTAACTGCTCTAGCCAATCCATATCTGGCACCGATCCACACATCATTTTGTATCGTTCGCTATGATGAAATAATTTTTGTCGCCACACTAAGTTTTCATTCACATCCAGCTCAATCCAATGACAACGCCCATTATCAAGACGATAAAAGCGAGTATCAAGACCAGCACCAACATTAATGATCCAAGCATTAGGGTATCGCTCTAAAAATTGACGAACTTCGATATCACATAATTGCGTGAGTGTGGCATGAAGTAATTGTTTTTGATCGACATCACCAGACAAACAAGCCAGAGATAACTGACAACGTTGGCAAGCTCGTGCAGCAATCGGATCATACACCAAACCATTATCAATCAAACTTTCTCGACTGCGTAACCATAATGGTTGCAATAAATTAGCAGGAACTTGATAAGGCATCGTAAAAGAATCAAGCCTAGTTGGCTTAGTATCAGAAGATGAAACGGGCTGAGGGGAATTCATCAGTTAATCTCCTTATTTGAGATTAACTGATGATAATGATTATCATTTGTACTGGCAAGTTAAATAATCAATTAGCTGAAAGCAAATGATCGCTGAACCGATTAAGTGCTGCCTTAATCACATCGATAAATACAAACGATTACATCCAAGTATTATTACGAATAATCCCAACGGCAATACCTTCGATCGATAATTGCTGCTGAGTTAAATCAACTTCAATTGAGCTAAACTCTTCATTTTCAGCATGTAATAAAACGATAGAACCTTTGCGCTCTAATCGCTTTACGGTCACATCATCATCGACACGCGCAACCACGACTTGACCATTTCGAACATCTTGAGTTTTGTGTACGGCAAGTAAGTCACCATCCACAATACCGATATCTTTCATACTCATGCCATGTACGCGCAGCAAGAAATCCGCTTGAGGTTTAAACATACTCGGATCGACTTGATAATGGCTTTCAACATGCTCCTGCGCCAGAATCGGCTCGCCAGCCGCCACTCGACCGATCAAGGGTAATCCTTGCTCTTCAAGTAATTCAGCTTCTGTTTGAACAATACGAATACCACGCGAAGCACCCGGTATAATTTCAATAACATTTTTACGCGCTAAGGCTTTTAAATGCTCTTCCGCGGCATTTGCAGAACGAAACCCAAGTTCACGAGCAATTTCTGCACGAGTTGGCGGCATTCCTGTGATGTCTATTTTCTCTTTAATCAGCTCAAAAATTTGTTGCTGTCGAGGGGTTAAGGGCTTCATACTCCACCTGTCTTTTTATACAGTTGACTGTGAGTATATACAGTGAAAAATAATAACGCCAGTGAAATCATAATTTTTTACTATTAGACAAATAGTTAACATTTTTTGTATATCGTACCGAATAAAACAACCGTTGATCAAAACAAGCCAAATGATCATGAAAAAGGTAGAATAGCCGGATTGAATGCATGAGTAGTCTTCTTGATTACTATTTTTGATACGTATTAACTAAAATTATATCCCAATAAAAGGGTATATATTCTGAGGCTCACATTGCTATGTCTTATGGACACTTGATTTCTCGTTCACTTCTCAAGTTACCCCTTTCAGTAATGGTAAAAGGTAAAACCATACCAGCCGACCCAGTCGAAGAATTACAGCTCGATTTATCCAAACCTATTGTTTATGTCTTACCTTTTGACTCTGATATCGACTTAATTTCGTTGCAAACACAAGCAAAGACGTTAGGTTTGCCCGATCCGTTAACCCCTCTTGCGATTAACGGACAAGAATATGACCGCTTTGTTTTTATTACTGCTAAAGGGACGTCAATCGGCGCAAAAAATATTTTACCTAAAAAATCGGTCTTATTATTTTCAGAACTATTAGCAAAGCACCAAGATGATGCCGAACTCGATATTCAAATTTTGCCGACGTCGGTATTATGGGGAAGAAAACCCGGTAAAGAAGGTCAAGAGAAACCTTATTTAGAAGCCATGAGCGCTTGCCAAAAAACAAAAGTGTTGGTGTCTTCAGGTCGAGATTGTTTAATTCGCTTTAGTCCAATTGTTTCGCTGCGTTACATGGCTGACAATCACGGTGTCGATGAAGTCATTGCCCATAAACTCGCCCGTGTCGCTCGAATTCATTTCTCTCGTCAAAAACTTGCCGCATCAGGTCCAAGCCTGCCACAGCGCCAAGTTCTGTTTAATCGCTTATTAAAATCACCGGCTATTCAAAAAGCCATCGATGATGAAGCTAAATCTAAAAAAATCTCACACGAAAAAGCCCAAAAGCAGGCTCAAGATATTTTAGAAGAAATAGCAGCCGATTTTTCTTACTCGTTAATTAAAGTTGGGGCAAAATTCCTAGGCTGGCTATGGAACAAGCTGTACCAAGGTTTGAACATCAATAATATGTCAGTGGTTAGGAAATTAGCCCAAGATGGTCACGAAATCATTTATGTTCCTTGCCACCGTAGCCATATGGATTACTTACTATTGTCTTATGTTTTACACCACGAAGGCATGGTACCGCCTCATATTGCCGCCGGTGTAAATCTAAACTTCTTCCCAGCAGGACCTATTTTCCGACGAGGCGGTGCTTTCTTTATTCGTCGCACTTTTAAAGGTAATAAGCTTTACTCCACTATTTTCCGTGAATATTTAGCCGAATTATTTACCAAAGGTTATTCGGTTGAATTTTTCTGTGAAGGCGGTCGTTCGCGCACTGGTCGTTTGCTACAAGCCAAAACCGGCATGCTCGCAATGACGATTCAAACTATGTTGCGCGGCTTAAATCGTCCTGTCACTTTAGTCCCTGTTTACATTGGCTATGAGCATGTTATGGAAGTATCGACTTACGCCAAGGAGCTCACAGGAAAGCGTAAAGAGAAAGAAAATGCAGGTATGGTGCTGAAAACGATTCGTAAGCTGCGCAATTTTGGGCAAGGTTATGTCAACTTTGGTGAACCCATTAACCTAAACCAATACTTAAATGAACAAATACCTGGCTGGTCGAGTAAAACTGAAAATGATCCGCAAGACTTATCTCAAAAACCACAATGGATAAATCCTGTGGTCAATAAACTTGCAAATAAAATGATGACCCATATTAATGATGCGACCGCGACTAACGCTCTTACTTTATGCGCAACAGCATTGCTCGCATCTAACCAAAGAGCCCTGTCTCGCAAGAAACTGGAACAACAGATTAATTGTTATATTTCACTTCTTACTCAAGTTCCCTACACGGCGACATCAACCGTACCGAATGCCACTGCAGCCGAATTAGTGGAACACGCTGAAAAATTGGATAAATTTAAAGTAGAGCAAGACAGCAAAGGCGATATTATTTCTCTTGATCGTCAACAATCAATTTTAATGACATTTTATCGTAATAATATTATTCACCTGTTTGCTCTGCCGTCTTTAATCGCCCATCTAATCATTCAAAAAGGACATATCTCTCGTATAGAGTTACAACAGGCAATTGGGCTCATTTATCCCTTCTTAAAAGCGGAATTATTCTTACATCATTCAGAACAAGGGTTAGAAAGTGCAGTAGATAAGTTGATAGATGAATTATTGCGCCAACAATTAATTATTGAAACCAATGGAGAGCTATCGACCAATCCAACACAAGTGCAAACCTTAATATTGCTATCACGTACCATCGTCGAAACACTACAACGCTATGCGATTGCTCTCACTCAATTGGTTGCCATTCCCGATATTGATAAAACGAGTCTAGAGCAGCAGAGCCAAGATATTGCACAACGCTTAGGCCGACTGCATGGCATTAATGCACCAGAGTTTTTCGATAAAGGCGTGTTCATTACTTTCTTCCAAACCTTAAAACAACAAGGCTATATTGAAAGCACAAATGAGAATGATCAACACAAGACCAAAGAACTGGTTGATTTGCTTGGTGAATTACTGTCTTCTGAAGTATTACTGACTTTACAAGAAAGCGTGTTACATAAAATAAAGTAACATTTTAGAATCTATAATAAAAACCGCGTACATTCATATTGAAGTGACCCAATATGAATGTACGCGGTTTTTTAATCATTTAAGATCGATTACCACACGCTAATAAAAATACCAACAGCAATGACCATACCAACATAATTGTTATTCAAGAAAGCCTTAAAGCTACCATCTCGACTACGATTTCGGATTAAACGTTGTTGATAAACAAATAAAGCAGCGGCCACTAATATGCCCCAATAATAGCTAGAACCTAGCTCCATCCATGACCCTAATAGCATTAATAGTAATAAGGTGAGCAGTTGTAATGCGCCAATAATCAACTTATCAAAACGGCCAAACAAAATTGCCGTCGATTTAATCCCAATTTTTAAATCATCGTCACGATCAACCATCGCATATTGCGTGTCATAAGCAATGGTCCACATCACGTTAACCATAAACAATAACCATACTTCCATCGGCAAATGTCCAGCTTCCGCCGCCCATGCCATAGGAATCGCCCAACTAAACGCCAAACCTAAAAATAATTGCGGAACATGCGTAAAACGCTTCATGAAAGGATAAATAAACGCTAATACAACACCAACCAAAGAAAGCTCAATAGTGAGTGCGTTCATGCTCAAAACCAATAAGAACGAAGCAATAACCAGCACAAAAAACAATATCAGCGCTTCTTTCGGGCTAACTAAACCAGATGGGATGGGACGGGCTTTGGTGCGCTTTACATGGCCATCATATTTTCGGTCAGCATAATCATTGATCACACACCCAGCCGAACGCATGAAAAATACCCCCAAAACAAATACCACCACGACATCCCATTGCGGCAAACCATCACTGGCAAGAAACAATGCCCATAATGTCGGCCACATTAACAACAATGAACCAATCGGTCGGTTCATTCGTGTTAGTTGCCAAAATGCGCGAGCCTTAACTATGTTCATTTATAACGACATCCCTCTTACACAACATCCATTAACAATCATATTTATTTCACTGAATTTATTCGATAAATCGGTGACAGTGGTAAAAACAACTCCGTCACAAGCATCGGCTTATCGTTCATCCATAAACGAGAGCATCGGGCGGCCAAATGCCCTAAATCGGTGGCTAACATCCCTAAATGCAAACCGTTACGCTTTACTTCTTGAGCTTGAAATACGGTTAAACCTAGAGGAATAGAGCCTTGCTTAGCTAAATCAAACTGGGCATCGCTCAGAGACGAAATTGGGATCAGCGTACTTCCCAATAGCCATGCGTCATCATCCGCCGCTAGAATAACTTCACGTAGCAAGCACGCTTCATCACCAATCATACTGCGTTGAAAATCTGTTAATTGATCTGCTTCAATGCGAATATTTTGCACCACATGCGCACTTAATTTTTGGCAATGTTGCGAAAATAAACGCGACAGCGAGCCCTGCTCAAGTAGCCAATCTGAATCTAATGAGTCAGCAAAATCGAAAGCATCAGCACCTTGCCAATCAATATCTTTTAAACTTTTAAAATTATGAGAATAATCTTGTTTTATCATAGCTAGACAGTTAATACGTTTTAATCGAAACCGAACAGTATTGTACCAAGTCGGTTAAATAGAAAATATGGGCAAGGCCAAGAATACGCACTCGCCACCATTTTAGGCGCTTTTTTTAGATTCAATGGCACCTAATAAACAACCGGCGAGTAAACCCGCTAAATGCGCACTGTTCGCAATCGCCATGACCGGTTGAATAAAACCAAGCACCAACCAAACCAACATGAAAATCACCAAAGGGCGTGGAACCGAAACGCCTTTTTCAGGAAAGCGCCAACCCACAACCCATAAGTAGCCCATCAAAGCGTAAATTACCCCAGATAAACCACCAAAGTTAGCACCACCAACCCAGTATTGAGCAGCACCCGATAAAGCGGCGGAGATTAAAAAGATCTGCAGTAATTTACCACTACCCAATTTTTTCTCAATATCACCACCAAATTGCCACCACCACAAAATATTAAAGGCAATATGTGCAACAGAAAAATGTAAAAAAGCATGGGATACCCAACGCCATATTTGCCATTCTTGCTTAGGATCAGCTGGAAAATGAAACGCTTGAAAAATTTGCGTCCCTAATCCTAAAAATTGCAGCACATAAATAACAACACAAATCACCATCACGCCCAAAGTCAACGGACCGGCTTTGGCTTTCACCATCGCCATAATACTCGGAGTATGGTAATTAAATTTCTGAGTTCGAGTATCCGCTACTTGCCAAGAGGCCGCTTGATACTTTCGATCGTTAGGATTATCAAAGAACATCGACAACTCAGCCTCAACTTCTACTTGGTGTTCGGTTTCTTTTAACCACAAAGCAAACTGACCGCTACCTTCTGGCAGCATTTGAATGGTAATTTGGCGAGAAGCCATATAATCAATAAAAGCTTGAGCGACACGGGGATTATTAATAGAAACCAAACGAATCATGCGACAACCTACTGCTAATAATGAATTTCGATACATCCATCTTCTGAAATCAATCCTTTAGACCTAAACTTTTAAGCCATTTTTTGTTGTGGTAAATCTGCTCGTTGCCAAGCCTCAAAACCACCATCAACACTATACACTTCTTCATAACCTTGATTCACCAAATATTGCGCAGCACCTTGGCTACTCACACCGTGATAACACATCACTAGAATAGGCTGATCAAACTCAACCTCTTCTAACAAACCAACCATCGTATCATTAGTGAGATGTTGAGCCGGTAAAGCATGTGCGACGGCAAAAGACTGTGGATCGCGAATATCAAATAATACTGTCGATTGATTTGTTAACAACTGCTGAGCTTGTTCGACACTAATATGCTGAAACTGGTCCATTTTTCTTCCTTTATAATGCAAATATTCAATCAATAATAACTGAATAGTGAATGTCGATACCCAAATTCATTGAAATTTCAGTCAACGTAGCCAACCAAGATACAGCTTCAAGTAAGACAGGTACATAAGTGCGATATGATAAAGCGTTACATGCATCAAAATCGGGCAACAGTATAACGTATCCCACAGTAAACTTAGACAGAGAAAAAATGAGGATACTTTTTTTGTTTGTTTTATAACCGACTGTGGATAAAGCTGTGAATTACGTTGATAACGTGGTTTTCTAAATTCAGATCCACAACATGTAGTAAGGATCCTGATCTAAGTGTGGGTAAGCTTAAATTTACTCACATTCATGAAACCCGACATACCCTATATATTGTGTGTCTTGATCTTAATCGACACATAAGTTCCCCACACATTTATCCACAGAGACATATTCGATCTTATCTCTTTTGGATCGCAGGTTTTGATCCAACAAAAAAGCCAAGATCAAATGATCTTGGCTCTTAATAAATATCAACTCATCTAATCTATTTAAAGTAGCTCAATGGTTAAAAATCACCTACTGCTGCTTTTAGTTTCTTCATCGCGTTCTTTTCTAGTTGGCGAATACGCTCAGCCGATACGCTGTAAGTTTCTGCTAATTCTTGTAGTGTTGATTTTTGATCTTCTAACCAACGAGAACGAACAATATGTTGACTACGTTCATCTAGTGTTGCCATCGCATGACTTAAACGACCCGTAGTATGTTGTTCCCAGTTCTCAGCTTCAACACTTTCAGCGAGATCAGAATGTTTATCTTCCAGATACAATACTGGAGCAGTGTACGATGAAACGGCATCATCATCTTCTGATGGCGCTTCAAAGGTCGGATCTTGCGCCGCTAAGCGAGATTCCATTTCACGAACTTCTTTTGGTGAAACACCAAGCTCTTTCGCGACTGTTTCTACTTCACCATTATTAAACCAACCTAAACGTTTTTTTGACTTACGCAGGTTAAAGAATAATTTACGTTGTGCTTTAGTGGTTGCCACTTTGACGATACGCCAATTACGTAATACATATTCATGGATTTCAGCTTTGATCCAATGAACAGCAAAAGAAACCAAGCGGACACCAACCTCGGGATTAAAGCGTTTAACCGCTTTCATCAAACCAATGTTCCCTTCTTGAACTAGGTCAGCTAAAGGCAACCCGTAACCAGAGTAACCACGCGCAACATGAACAACGAATCGTAGGTGAGACAAAATTAGACCTTTCGCAGCATCGATTTCATCGTGATAATGTAAGCGCTCTGCTAGGTCACGCTCTTCATCAGCACTCAGCATTGGATAGCTGTTTGCTGTTCGGATGTAACTATCTAGACTATCTGTTGTGACAAAAGCCATTGGATATGCGTTAGACATTCTATTCCTCGTTTTCTCTCATGAATACAAAACTAGAGATTTACTTCGATTTAACCCATCTATTCTGGACCTAAATTTAACCAGCTTCAAGGGGGTAACTATTATTCATAGTAAAAAACTTGAATGCAAGTCGATCAATCTAATAAATAAAAGCCAAGATAAAAAATGTGAGTGATCTAGCTAAAGTAATGACGCGGTATGGATACAAGTGGGTAGCTGCAGCCATGAAATTGATATCTCTATAAGAAAATATCAATAAAAACGGCCTCTGAATTTCCCCAGAGGCCGAGTTCAATATTCATTAGAACACTAAACTTTACACTGGTTCAATTTCTTTTAGATGTTTACGCGCCGACAAGTTAGCCGCCCCCCAACCTAATATTGAGCCTATCATCAGTAATAGAACGCTTTCATCCCAACCTAATCCCATTAGACTGAAATGACTATCGTATAACTCAGATAAACTATCCACTGCGCCACTAACTAATAAAGTCACCGATACGGTAAGGACCCACGCGGTTACTGACCCAATCAAGCCTAACCATAACCCCGTATACAAATAGGGACGCAAAATAAAGCGATCGGTTGCGCCAATCAGCTTCATCACTTGAATTTCATCTTTATGCGCTAAGACATTAAAACGTAGCGTATTACCAACAATCAAGAATACCGATACCAACATTAAAACCGCAAATGAGCACGACACAATATAAGCAAGGTGCTTAATCGCATCGAGTCGCGAAAACCAATCTTCATCCATGCGAACATCGGTTACACCATTTTCGCGCTGCAGTTTTTGCGCCATCGATTTCACAATATCACTTTGTTGTGATTCGCTCTTTGGCAAAATAACTAATACTGGCGGTAATGCCGCATCACTCAACAAGGACATCGCTTGCTCTAAACCGGCAAAATGGCTGAGATCTTCTAAACCTTGCTGTGAAGAAATGTATTGTACCGATTGAACATCTGGCCAACTTTCCACTTCATCTTTTAACACCATTAAACGTGCTTCTGGTGTGCCTTCTTTAAAATAAACACTCACTTGAGAAGCGCTATTCATATCTTCCGCTAAAGTGGCAATATTCTTACCTGCGGTATAAAAAATAGCAGGTAATGCCAATGACATCGCCACCACGGTAATAGTCAAAATTGTTCCCATTGGCCGCTGCATTAAGCTATTAAAAGATTCTTTTGCTTGTTTAATGTGTGTTCTAAAAAAGCCTTCAGACTTCGGTCTAGCTTTGTTAGCTTTACCTTTGTTCATCGCCTTAACGGACTTACTGACCATAACGATCAACCTCACTTAAGAAACCTTGATTCAATTCCAGACGACGATATTGAGGGCGGCTATTCACCAATTCCAGATCATGCGTTGCTAAAATAATAGAAACACCGGCACGGTTAAACTCTTCAAATAACCGCAATACTTGGTGGGAAAGATCATGGTCAAGGTTACCCGTTGGCTCATCCGCCAATAATAAACGTGGGCGATTAACAACCGCGCGAGCAATCCCAACGCGTTGCTGCTCACCACCAGATAACTGACGAGGCAAACAAGGTGCTTTATCTAGCATACCTATCTTATCTAGAGCGGCAGAAACTCGACGTTTAATCTCATTTTCTGATGCGCCTTCAATTCTCATTGGCATCGCCACGTTATCAAAGACGGTACGATCCATTAAGAGTTTATGATCTTGAAAAATGATCCCGATATTACGACGTAAAAAAGGGATATCTCCACTTTTAATCCGGCTAATATCATGATCATTAAATAAAATCTTGCCATCACTTGGGCGTTCAATCGCGCAGATAAGCTTAAGTAAAGTACTTTTCCCCGCTCCAGAATGACCACCTAAAAAGGCCATTTCACCTTTATGCAGTTCAAAGTTAACCTTTTGCAGTGCTTGATGCCCACCGCGATATACTTTACTCACTTGTTGAAACTGGATCATTTATTTCCCTCAGTCACTGGCATGCCGTGATTTCGATTCTTCGCAAGTATCTCTGCTTCGCGGCTACGATTCTTCTCGACCACTCTTCTTCTCGACTAAACTATTCTTCTCGGCTAAACAATGCTTCAATAAAATCATGCGCATCGAATGGACGCAAATCGTCAATACCTTCACCCACACCAATATAACGAATTGGAATTTTAAATTGATCGGCTAAGGCAAAAATCACCCCACCTTTTGCCGTACCATCCAATTTCGTCAAATTAATTCCTGTCACTGGTGCAACTTCACTGAATAATTTCGCCTGACTAATCGCATTCTGGCCGGTTGCAGCATCTAACGTTAACATCACTTCATGCGGTGCTGAATCGTCAATTTTCTTCATAACACGTACAATTTTGCGTAACTCTTCCATCAAATGACTTTTATTTTGCAAGCGACCAGCAGTATCAGCAATCACCACATCAACTCCGCGAGCACGAGCCGCTTCTATTGCATCATAAATAACAGAGGCACTGTCTGCGCCAGTATGCTGAGCAATAACTGGAACACCATTACGTTGTCCCCATACTTGCAGTTGTTCAACTGCAGCCGCGCGGAAAGTATCTCCCGCCGCTAATATGACCGATTGTCCTTGAGACTGAAATTGCTTGGCTAGCTTACCAATCGTGGTGGTTTTACCTACGCCGTTTACACCAACCATTAAAATCACATACGGCTTTTTGCTCGTATCGATTTCTAGTGGTTGTTGAACTTCTGCTAAAATATCGGCCATTTCTTGCTTTAAGATGCCGTATAAGGCTTCACCATCTTTCAAATCTTGGCGGGATGCTTTTTCAGTAAGGCTAGCAATTATTTTACTGGTGGTGCTCATGCCAACGTCAGCAATTAATAATTGTTCTTCTAATTCTTCAAATAAATCTTCATCAATTTTTTTATCTTTGAATAGGCCAAAGAAACCAGCACCAATATTTTGTTTGGTACGCTGTAAACTGCGCTTTAAGCGAGCAAAAAAGCTTTCTGTCGGTTTTACTTGCTCTTGAACTCGACTACTTTCCAGTTCTTTCGCTTTATGATCATTAGGCTCTATAGAAACCGGTTCAGCATCTTGTAAGATCGATTCTGTGGGATCAAGATCAGTATCCAGTTCACTTTCTTGTTGAGATTCCGATTCTCCCTCGGATTCAGTCTGTACATCTTGAGCTAAAGAATCGGGTTCTAATGAGGATAACTCATCAATTTTCGGTTCTGATGATTCATTCGTTTCTGATTCGACTGCTGCGTTTTTTTTCTCTTCTTCATCGTCAAAACCTAACCATGAAAGTAAACCGCGTTTCTTTTTACCTGTCATCGGGAAATCCTAGCGCTCATCTAAATAAAAGTGATGAAATAATATGGGAAAACTATAATTCATAGCCATTGGCTTAATAATAACAAACTACGGTCTGTTTATCTTTAATACTATTCTAAACAGTCTTGCTGATTGAAGCAGTATTTCAAGGGTATTTCGGTATATACTATCACTTATTCTATGGTCAAAAAAATCTATCTGTGGTGAGAAAAACAATGGTCAAACGTAACACATCAAAACCATCAGCAAAAAAGTCAACTGGTGGTTTTGTTCGCATTATTAGTGGTTTGTGGCGAGGCCGAAAACTGCCTGTATATGATGCAGAAGGATTACGCCCAACCACCGATAGAGTCAAAGAGACTCTGTTTAACTGGTTAGCTTCCGATATTCCTCACTCCCGCTGCTTAGATTTATTTGCAGGATCTGGCGGACTTGGTTTTGAAGCAGCATCACGACAAGCCGCTCACGTCACCATGTTAGAGCTTAATAAGTCGGCCAAACAACAATTAAGCAAAAATGTCACCGATCTAAAAGCGAGTAATATTGAAGTATTACAGCAAGATGCCCTGTTATTTTTGCAACAATCAGGGAATCCTTACGATGTGGTTTTCATTGATCCCCCTTTTCGCCAAGATTTATTAGATAAAACTATCGAATTATTAGACAAGAACAACTGGCTCAGCCCTGAAGCTCTTATTTATATCGAAACCGAAAAAGAATTAAGATTGCCATCCTTACCACAAGATTGGCAGTTACATCGCGAGAAAACGGCTGGGCAAGTTTGCTACCGCCTTTATCAACGTAACGTAGAGTAAGTTATGAAAACTATATTCACTCTTTTTGCTAAGCTATTCATGCTGGTCGTGTGGGCTGTATTTATTATTAATGTCATTCGACCTTTCCCCGGTGTTGCTCACATTGCATTGAACGTAATGGCGATATTTACTATTTTTATGCATGGTCTACAAAGCTTGCTCTTTTCTGGTGACGCCTTAGGAAAAGAGGTTCAACTGACACGTTGGGAAAAAATATCGATCTTTATTTTTGGCACTTTTGCGCTAATCGATATTAAAAATAAATATTTAAAATAACTGGGGATTATCTAAAAGCACTTTAGCTTCACGCCATTTCTATCCCAACGTTCTTTTAACATCGTAATTTTTGCCAAACCAAAAACAACAAAGCCGTATCCAGTTTCGATACGGCTTTCTATATGTTCGGTTATAAATAACGCTACTCTAGAAATTTCTTTAATCCATCTAAGAACATTTGAGTCGACATCATAACTAACAATAATCCCATCAAACGCTCTATCGCTTTCAGGCCTCTTTCCCCTAATACACGATGGAAGAAACTATAGAACATCAAAATAGCCGATGTCGCCGCCCAAGCCAATAATACCGCCAAAGACCAATCCAACATCTGATCAGGCGCTTTACTTGATAACAATAACAATGAGGCTATCACTGACGGTCCAGCAATCATAGGAACTGCTAAAGGTACAAAGAAAGGTTCTTCACCCGCCGCTAACCCCACCACACCTCCAGGTTGTGGAAAAATCATTCTTATCGCAATGATGAACAAAATCAATCCACCAGAAATGCTCAAGGTTTCTTGTTGAACATGTAAAAAACCTAAAATAGATTTTCCAGCAAACAAGAAAAGCAACAAAATACCTAATGCAAAAAATAACTCTCGCACCAGCACTTTTCGACGTCGTTTAGGATCCAAATGTTTTAAAATCGACAGCACCACGGGTAAATTCCCCAGTGGGTCCATAATTAAAAATAACATTACTGCGGCAGAGATGATTTCCATTGTTCTCCTTAAGGCATCACATCAGATAAATACATGTCATCAGACCATACTCATTAAAAAATAATAGAACTGGTAATGAACGTTTGAGAAGCAAAGTAGGTAACTAAGAACAAATAATTAGAATATCGAAAAGAACTCTTAAAATGATGGATGACCCAAATTAAAGCAGAAAGCGCGAGAAACAGACTCCCAATGAATCCGATAAAATTAGACCAAGCATGGTGCTGATTCCACACTTCACCAGCTGCCCAAGATAACTGCCATACAATAATGCCAATCACCGCAGCCGGAATGACAAAGCCATCGAATAGAGGAAGTAATAAAAAAAATAAGACAATAGAAAAAGCTAGCAAGATGACAGGCACGACCCAACTCACCTTATCAACCTGAATCCAGAACATCACGCTATAACAAAGAGATACCAATGCAAAGCATATCAACTGCCATCTTTTATTTTGATTACCAGACGCTTCTTTTATTTGTGCAAACAAAGACAAAGCTAAACCACACAATAATGCGAAATAAGATAAAGAATGGGGAGTCGTGGTAAATAAGAAGGCAGATAAGAGCAAAACCACCAAGGAAGCAGGTTTTAAAAATTTTAGAGCCGTAGCAGACTCTTTCTTAATACCAATACACATGAATATCGTCAATAAACCCATTGTTAACCAATAGCTCATGTGACCTCCAAGCTTAAAAATAATGAACTCAGTGTAAAGAGACACCTTTAGAAGGTAAAGATTAAAAACAACTCCACCCAAACATGGACGTATTTACCTGTAAAACCACCATAGGAGCCCTTATGGGATCAAAACCACTAAAACCAGACCTAAAATAAACATTATAAATAAAATGGATAATTTAAATCACTATAAAACAATGATTTAAGTTAATGTCAAACAAAATAGTGAACAATAAAAAACAACAACAAAAAATTAAAACTAAAAAACACGACTAGATCACACAAGTTGAGTATGAAAAATGAGTGAACATGTATACAAAAACAACAAGCCAAAAAGTAAAAATGAAAAAACGTTAGATAACACCACCTCAAAGCCCCTACAGCTAAAATGACTCAATATAATAGAGAAAACAATAACAACCAAAAAAAAATAAAACAAAATAATTATAAAACAATAACTTACAACAAAACACAAAGCACCATAAATGAAACTTATCATTCCACATTAAAATCAATAACCACTGAATGACTTAATATAGATAAAACCATGACATTAAACTTATATTTTTAAGCCTTTATCAAATAGATCTATACCAACAGCAATTTTATTGGTATAGTTGTTCTAAAGCTAACCAACCGAAGGAATTTGCATAATGACAACATCACAAAAACAAGGATTAGTAATGATCGCAGTAATGGTTGGTTTAATGACATTACCGATGATTTCTTAATCTGACAGACAAACAAAAAGGACGCTCTCAAGCGTCCTTTTGTTTATCTAGCATTCAAATCTCTTCAACGAGGTAAATGTGGCTCAATAACATCCCAATGAATGTTATAAAATACAACTGCACCTATCGTCATAGCTAAAACCAAAAGAATCGCAACCCCCCAAATAAATCTCCCACTTCTCGGGGTCAACTCTTTTTCGCATTCAATACACATTCGTTCAAAAGCAATGGGATCATCTAATTGGTAGTCATCGTCATGGACAACTTTTTGACGAATATCAGCAATGTGATGTATTTTCTTAATAATTGCATGAGGTAAACGTTGCTCGCAGCTCTGAGCTAATTCCATTAACCCTTGGCCTTGAGCATAGTACTTCTCTCTAAGTAGGCGCTCTAAACGCCGAGTACAAGAGACTACTTTTTCAATATCTGACACCGTCCCCTCCTTATTTGCCCTTAACTGTCTAAATAGCTTACTGCAAAGTAATGCCAACAGATGGAAATTTCTTATTAAAAACAACCTAGATCACGAATTTACGATACATTTTCATCATGATCATCTACAAATAGATACACTAACATCCTAATTTTAATCAGGATATTTATAATGCCTATCACTTTACTCTTATGTTTGCTGTTACTGATTATTGTCTCTTTTATTACCTATTCTTCATTCCATCAGAAGCACACACTAGGAACAAACGCTAAAGAGCAGCAAGTTCAAGTGGTGGTATTAGACAAACAAGCCATTGATATTCCAAATGCACAACCAGGTGAAGAAGACCAAGAGTATTGGATTTATGTGCAAAAAAAACCAATCGGCCCTAAACGAGAATTTAAGATTGGCATACATTATTACCACGCGTTAAGCCCTGGGGATAAAGGCGTGCTAACGTATCGTGGTACTAAATTCATGCACTTTGCTAAAACGATTAATCGTGACGCCTAGGTAATAAGTTTAAGAAATTATCTCGAGCCACTTTTTTAGCAACAGCTTCAGGGAGCGCGTCTAAGAATCCATTGAACTCTTGTAAAATGCGCCCTAAAGAATCAAATTTACCCACCACATCCGATCCAATGAAAAATCGGTCTGGATAACGCTCAACCAATTCTAACCATTTATTATTCGGTGACTTATCTTCATTTAATAAATAGTCATCCAATAAACTCCATGACATGTCGATATACAAGTTAGGGTATGCCTTCAACATTCGACTGACTTCGGAGTATAAAAATTTCAGATGGATCCGACGATTAATCGAAGCACTTGTTCCAGCATGCGCCCAAATAAAGGTCGTTTTCGGGTTTTGTTTAACCGCCGTTTCCATTTCACTTAAATAAATAGGTTCTTTAACTCGGGTTGAAGTGATATTGGAATGAATCATCACAGGTAAATGATGCTTGGCCGCTAAACGATACACTTTCATCATTGCTGGATGATCTGCGGTTGCCGATTCCCCGTAAGTTAATGCACTTAAATCATCGTGACGAGCAAAGACTTCGCCAATACCTTGCCAAAAATTAGGATCCCACTCCAACATACGTTCAATATGTTCAGCCGCGTTAAGATCGGTTGGATTAAATCCGGTGATGAAAGGATGAAAACGATCTTGTTGGCTTTTCGGTAATTTCTGAACGGCTTTAGCCACTAATACATCGGTTGCGCTATACCAATAAACGTTCGCATCATCTCCCATGTAATATGGTGGTCTCTGCGGTTCATCTTTATCCCATTTTTTCACCACACTGATCCCTGAAATCATCGCATGGTCAACATGGTTATTATCCATATCCATCAACAATTTCTTCATTCCTTCCGTTTCTTGAAAGAAATCTACATAATGCAAATGGCCGTCAGTATAATGATATTTCCTTACTTCTTTTGCTGACACCACCGTACTAAAGATCAACGCACCAATGCTAAAATATGCACTTAATTTCAATATTTCCTCCAATCACGCTTTAAACTCACAATTATTATAGACCTCTATATCTTCGATAAGATCTCTTTAAAAGACCAAACAAGCCAACGAAGGTTCAATATAAAGATGAACTAAGCTTTTAGTTCACTCCAAAAAACACTACGGATCATGCGCAATTAATGGCATAGTTTATGGCTATTAACGGCAATATTATCAATTCGGAATCATCATGAGCCTCCCAAGTCATCAATATCCGTCTTTTAGTCAAGAAGAGAACTTATTAGCATTTTCAATAAGTACATTAACCCCTTTTTGGAACACAAAAAAAGAAGGGACCATTGAAGGCCAAGAAGGGAAAAAACTGTACTGGGTCTCTTTCACTCACCCTGAAAACACCAAAGCCATTGTGGTGGTCAATGGACGAATTGAAAGTGTGTGCAAATACCAAGAATTATTCTACGATTTATTCCAACAAGGTTATGATATCTACTCTTATGATCACCGTGGTCAAGGTTTATCTGATCGCAGTACGCCCGATCCTCATGTTGGTTATGTCGAACACTTCGATTACTACATTAAAGATTTCCATCATATTCTTAAGCACTTTGATCTTTCCTCGTATAAAAGTAAATTTTTAATTGCTCACTCAATGGGAGGAGCGATTGGCACTCGTTACTTACAAACCTACCCCCAACATGGATTTGATCGTGTGGTGTTAAGTGCGCCGATGGTGGGTATCCACATGCCTTGGTATTTACGTTGGCTATCAAGACCTCTAACTCGTTGGATGGCCTTTCGAAATCCACTTTCGTATTTACCTGGAAAAAAAGGCTACTACGTCAAACCTTTCTCTGTTAATGCGCTCACTCATAGCCCAATTCGTTATCAGTGGTTTCGTGAACTGTATGACAGTATCCCCGGAATTCAGCTCGGTGGACCAAGTAGTCATTGGGTGAATCAATCCCTTACCAGTGCGCGCTTATGTCATCAGCAAGCTAATAAGATAGACATCCCAGTATTATTATTGCAAGCCACAGAAGATGTCGTTGTCGATAACCCCGCTCAGTATCGTTTTGTAAAAAAAATCAATCAACATACACCTAATTTAGCCCAACTGGTGGAAATAAAAGGAGCGCGGCATGAGATCTTTTTTGAAACCGATGCACTACGCAATCAAGCATTAACGGCTACTTTAGAATTCCTTAAAGCGGAAAAGAAGAAATAAAAGTTTACCCTCTTTCTTCCGCTTTAATTCACGTACACTAACGGTTTAAATCGCACTAACTTGATTAAACATTCACGCATAAAAGTTTATAAATTGATTAATAATAGAGGTCATATGTCAAATTCTTCGCAACCGGTTCATCCTTACCACATTGTGGCCTCAGATCTAGATGGCACACTACTCTTACCCGATCACACCTTGGGTGACTTCACCAAACAAACACTGAAAAAGCTGCACCAACAAGGCTTTACTTTTATCTTTGCTACAGGCCGTCATCATGTGGATGTAGAAAGTTTTCGTGAAATCGCGGGCATTCCGGCTTATATGATCACCTCAAACGGCGCACGTGTTCATACGCCAGACAATGAATTATTTTATAGCAAAAACATTGAACCTGACCTGATTCAACCAATTGTGAATATCATCAAGCAAGATCCAACCAACAGCATCCATATTTATCGCAGCAATGATTGGCTCACCAATAAAGAAGACTTAAAACTCAGCCAACATCATCAAGAATCTGGATTCAATTACCAACTATTTGATGACAACAACGCGCCTACGGAAGATATAGCTAAACTATTCTTCACTCATCCA
Source organism: Vibrio sp. S17_S38 (assembly GCF_014694375.1). Lineage (GTDB taxonomy): Bacteria > Pseudomonadota > Gammaproteobacteria > Enterobacterales > Vibrionaceae > Vibrio. The sequence goes on along the minus strand of NZ_JAAUWW010000014.1, from coordinate 77,429 downwards.
GATCATGAACATCTATCGAAATATGAAGCGGATCTGAAAGCGCAATATGGTGACCGTTTAAGTATCGCGTTCTCAACACCTTGGTGCTTAGAAATGATGGCGCTTAATGTATCTAAAGGTGATGCATTGCAAGCTGTCGCTCAAACTCTCGGTAAAGAGCTAGAGAATTGCATTGCTTTTGGTGATGGAATGAATGATGTAGAAATGCTATTAGCCGCGCATAAAGGTTTAGTCATGGAAACAGCACATGAAAAAGTGAAACTGGCTCTGCCAAATAACGAAGTCATTGGTTGCTGTATCGATGAAGCAGTCGCACATTATTTAGAAGACCACTTACTGTAGTTTTTATTTCAAATAGACATCGCTGATCCTAAATCAGCGATTCTTTCCCTTTATTATTTTCTTTTATTCCTTCCCTAAAATAGCGAACCATTCAGCTTTAGAAACGGGCATGATCGACAATCGATTACCTCTTTTAACCAGTGGCATTTCACTCAGTTCTGGCATCGCTTTCATTTGGCTCAAACTAATAATGCGATCGAATTTTCGCACAAATTCAATATCCACCATTACCCAGCGCGGATTACTAAAATCAGATTTTGGATCAAAATACGCACTGGCTTCATTAAATTGAAAATAATCGGGATAGGCCTCCTTAACAACCTTGGCAACTCCGGCCACCCCAATCTGCTTGCAAGACGAATGGTAAACTAATACCTCATCACCAAGTTTAATCTCATCTCTCATCATGTTGCGAGCTTGATAATTGCGCACTCCCTCCCAACACGACACATTTTTTGTCTGCAAAGTATCGATAGAAAAAGTGTCTGGTTCTGTTTTAAATAACCAATATGCCATAATGAACCTTACTCGTTATTGTCAGTCTATACCCAAAATAATTAACGGGTATTATTCCTCTCATTCACAACAAGGAAAAGTAACATGAAGGCTTTTACAATCCCACTGAGTTTTGTTGTGGTTTCTTTCTTAGTGGCTTGTTCTAGTCAAGCCCCAACCCAACCACAAGAACTTAAGCCAAAAACGACCGAACTTTCTGTGGTGAAAACCGTTGAGGTACAACCTTATATTCTGTTTGGCGAAGTAAGCTTTAAGGATAATGGTTATGTGATTCAACCTTGCAATAGCCAAACTCAATATTGGCTAGAATTGCCAGCTAGTATCTTAGCGCAGCTCAATCAACTCAAAGCAGACTCTCACACTTCATTTTATGCAGAGTTATTGGGTGAACTAAAACCAACGCCAACCAAGGGTAATTCTTCTGCTTATATTGCACGTTTTGTCGTTTCAGACCTTAACCAAATATCGCCTGAAATGGGCAATCAATGCCAGATCTCGCATACAACATTACGGGCTTTTGGTAATGAACCAAGCTGGAATATCGCGATAGAGAAAGGTATGGCCACCCAAACGAATATAGATAATAGCCAAACCAACAGCGCCATCAATAAAAGCAACAGCAGCCAAACTCAGCGCCGCTATCAATTTGGGAAGAGCACTCTAACCCTCGATAAAGAAACCTGCCAAGACACCATGAGCGGAGCTTTATTTGCCTGGAGTGCCAATTTAGACACTCCAGATACAAACTTAAAAGGTTGCGCGGCACTGGCCAGCCAAAATGACTCAGTAACGTATACCGGCACCTATCAAAGCCAAGGCTATACACATGGCCTATCGACTCAATTAGAATTAAATTCGGACCATACTGCGAACACTCGTTATATATATAAAAATGGCAACCCAAGTTTAATCGAACATGGATTTTGGCAACAAGCGAACGGTCAACAACTGCATGTTGTCATGACCCAACACCAAGACAAATCAGTGGTATCGCAACGCTTGTTCACCATAAGAGGTTTTGAATTAAGTACCGATAAAGAACAAATCAACAATCAAATCTACCCACTTGGACAACGCCTAGAGCTCAATCGCATGCAATCAGAAGTCACCATGATTGAGAGTCAGGATAAAAAAACTCAAGGGCCTCTGCCCGATTTAACCAGTACATCCATCATCGCCAGCAAAAAATTTGATGAAAAAATAGATAAAACACTGAGAGATTACTTTGCTATGCATCGCACCAATCCAAAGGATAATCGTTATATTTGGCTAACTTATGACTTAAATGGCGATGGTAAAGACGAGTTATTGGCGATGATGAACTGGTGCGGAACGGGCGGTTGCACCATGTTAATATTTGAAAACCACAATGATGATTGGCGCTTCAATAGCCGTATCACCAGTATTCGCGGTCCAATAACATTAGCGAATTATGAACACAATGGCTGGCGTGATCTTATTATCCCGGTTAGCGGTGGCGGTGCAAAAGCGTCTAACCGCACATTGGAATATACCGGGGTAAGCTACCCCAACAATGCGAGCATGGCACCAGACTTTAAGGAAGAAAACAATAAATCACTAAGTTCAGTCGTATTATTTTCAGACCAAACATCACCGACCCACGGGGTGAAAATGTAAGGCTTACACCAATATTACCAGATGTCTTGCGGCCTAAAATACGCGGAGTAATGATACAATTTATTCTGCATATTTTTTATTGAGTTCAGCATGTCCAATACTACATCATCCACACCTCCTGCTTGCCCTAAATGCAGTTTACGTTACCAGTGTTTGTGTAATCAGCGCCCAATACTATCTTCCTCACTCAACATTGCTCTGCTCTCGCACCCCAAAGAACTCACTCGTGCCACCAATACTGGCAAACTGCTGCAACAGTGCTTACCTCATTGCGAAGTACATATTTGGGATCGCCTGCATCCACCAGCCGCTTTACTTGAACAAATTAAGCAAAGACCAAGTTATGTGGTATTTCCAAATGAAGATGCGGTCGATATGAATACGCTAAAAACTCAAACCGATCATACTTCACCACTGTTTATTATTTTGGATGGTACATGGCAAGAAGCCAAAAAGATGATCAACAAAAGCCCGTGGTTAAGCGCCTTGCCCAAAGTTATATTACAACCGAAACAAGAGTCTCATTACGCACTGCGCCGCAATCAAGCCACTGGTAACTTATGTACCTGTGAAGTAGGGATTGGGTTATTGACTGAATTAGAGGCTGGACATAAGCAAGAGGTAAAACAGCTACAAGATTACTTCGAGCTGTTTTTAGAAGTATATGAAGATGATAGGCATCATCGGGTGCATGCTCAAACCAATAGCACCCATAGAAAATAGGCACAATTGGACGAGCTCATCTCTGCCAATTTAAAGCAGCATAGATAAAAATTGCTGTAATCGAGGATGCTCTGGATTATCAAAGAAATCACTCGGACTTGCATCCACCAGTAATTCGCCATCTTGCATAAACAGCACTCGGTCAGCCACTTCACGTGCAAAACCCATTTCGTGCGTCACAACCACCATGGTCATCCCTTCGCTAGCAAGATTTTTCATAACTTCTAATACTTCCCCTACCATTTCAGGATCAAGAGCAGAAGTTGGTTCATCAAATAACATAATATGCGGCTGCATCGCTAACGCACGAGCAATTGCCACTCGTTGCTGCTGACCACCAGACAAATGGTTTGGGTAATTCGTCATCTTATCGGCTAACCCCACTTTATCCATTAATGCTTTGGCATCATTTTCAACATCAGCTTTACTGCGCTTAGATACCACCATTGGCGCAAGCATGACATTCTCTAATGCGGTTTTATGCGGGAATAGATTAAAACTTTGGAATACCATTCCTACATTCTCACGCAAAGTATTTATGTTAGTTTTACGCGCATACATATCAGTACCATCAATCACAATACTGCCATCATTAATGGTTTCTAATTGATTTAAAGCACGTAAAAAAGTTGATTTACCTGAACCTGAAGGCCCAACAATCACTACAACTTCGCCACGCTTAACTGTCGCGGAAACATTTTTTAAAGCATGACAACCGTTAGGATAAATCTTATTAATTTTTTCGGCGACGATCATTGGCTCACCTTGTAGTGTCGGCGAGTGAGTTTCATTAGAATTAATCACTGACAGATAACCTCTTTTCTAATATCTGAATGGCCCACGACAAACTACCTGTTAGCAGCAAATACAATAAAGCCACGGTAAACCACACTTCAAATGGCGCAAAACTACCACTGACGACCTCTCGGCCCGCTTTGGTTAAATCGGTAATCGCAATCACAGAAACTAAAGAAGAGTCTTTAATTAAATTAATAAATTGTCCTGCCATGGGTGGCAATACGCGTTTAAAGGCTTGCGGCAAAATAATATGAGTCATCGCTTGAGGATATGTCATACCTAATGAACGAGAAGCCTCCATTTGACCTTTATGGATAGATTGAATACCAGAACGGATAATCTCTGCCACATAAGAGGCGGTAAACATAGACAAAGCGACAACCCCTGCAGTGAATCGCTCTAAATCTAAAACCGTACCAATAAAGAAATACACAATGAAGATTTGAACTAATAATGGTGTGCCACGAATTAATTCAATATAACTAATGGCTAAATTGCGCAGTGCGATATTACTTGATAACCGCATTAACGCGACCACCATACCAATAACTACAGCAAAAACTAATGACATAACAGATAATTGAATGGTCACGATCACGCCTTTACTTAACGTGCCGAGTCGCCATTGGCTACGCTCCGCTAGAGTGTCGCCTTCAAATACCAAGTCACCATCTGTCACATTCAAGTTTTTAAACGGAGACAAATCCATTAACTCATCACCAGAAACCGATTGTAGGATCAATTTTCCTTGTGAATTAGTCACAACATCCCCATCACGAGGCGCGGTAATGATTTCGGGTTGAGTATTGATAACGTAAGGAACGACACGCTCCCAATTCCAATGATAATTAATACGTGAAGTGGATAAATAAATGAGTGAAAACAATGCGACAACAATGCCTACAAACACTAAATTCCAAAAAACTTTATTGGGTCTAGGTTGCATAAAAATTCTCTAGTGAACATATTTAAAATTGCATCAATAAAATACGGCCAGTGTTCATTGTAAAAATAAATCACTGGCCGTATTTAAGAGGAGATTATTGAACCTTGCTTAACCAAGAAGCCGATTTAAACCATTTGTTATAAATACGATCGTAAGTACCATCACCTTTAATTTGGTTTAAATAATTATTAAGGAAATTAAGGAAATCAGCATCGCCTTGACGAACTGCAAACCCAAGCGGTTCAAAGGTAAAGGGTTGGTCAAGATGAACCACTTGGCCTTTATTTTGCGCGGCATAAATCGCATTAAAAGGTAAGTCATAAACAAACGCATCAGCTTTACCATTCGAAACCTCAAGAGCGGCATCAGCGGTCGTTTCAAATTTATTTTGTTTTGCATTTGGAAGGAAGCGTTCAGCCGCCACAATACCTGTCGTACCAAGCTTCGTGGCAATGGTGTATTTAGCATCATTGAGATCACGATAACTGGTAACCGTACCGGCCAATTTAGAATTTAATAGAATACTTTGACCAATAACGACATAAGGTTGGGTGAAGTTGACTTGCATATTACGTTTGGCCGTAATAGTCATACCCCCCATGATCACATCACATTTATTGGTTAATAGAGCAGGGATGATACCGTCCCAAGAAGTATTCACTGGCGTAAATTTCACATCGATCGCTTTCGCCAACATTTGACCAAGATCGATATCAAAACCAATGAATTCACCATTTTTGGCTTTCATCTCAAAAGGCATATAACCGGCATCAAAGCACACACGCAGCTCACCTGATTTAGAAATGTTTTGTAACGTAGTATCTGCCATCGTTGACGTCGCGGCAAAAAGCGATACTGCAAGAGCAGCCGCTTGGATCATTTTTTTCATAATAACATCCGTGTTTATAATTATAGATCGAGCTCATCATGAACCTCGAAGAATAGACCTAACTAATAAGCCTTCATGCTTTTATAACAAACTTATCAATAGCATTAAACCTTTTAATCGACCTGTCACAACCTCCCTCACATCTATAGACCAATAAAAGCCAATAAATCATTCATCGAAGTGATCTCCACATCTGGCAGCAATATGGCATCATCTTGCTGTTTCAATACTTTGCCAAAATCATTCATCCAGCACGCTTGCATACCTGCATATTTGGCTCCAGCAACATCAGAAATCAAATTATCGCCAACGTGTAACACATTTTCGGCTGGTACATTTAAGTAGGCTAATGCAGTCGTAAACATATCTACATGCGGTTTAGCCCAACCATCTGGTCCTGCGTTTAGAACCAAGTCAAAATACTCGCCCAAGCCGATGTTAGCCGGGTTCACATTACCATTAGTGATCGCAATCAAAGGCATATGTTGCTTCAACTCTTTCATCACTTGATGAGTAAGATCAGGAACATCAATCTCATGGCGCCAAATTAGCACTTGTTCCATGACATCTTTCGCTGCTTGAGAGGCGCTTGGATCATCGTAACCCAAATGCATTAGCCCCTGACGGATCTGTTGAAAGCGCCACTCGCTAACATCGCTTTGCAAGAATGGCGTTTGCTTGGCAAGATTGAGTTTAAAGGTGCGCCATTGCTTCTGATCCATCTCCTTGCTAATCGGATGATGTTGATGCATCCATTGATTCGCCCTTTTTTCTACCGACATGATCACAGGATGATTGTCATAAAGGGTATCATCGAGGTCAAAGGTCATGGCTTTAATGGTCGGAATATTACGGTAGAATCGAAGTGGCATAAATAATCCTTATACAAGCAGTCACGAGAAGCGATAATGGTATTAATCCACTCAGTCGTCCGATTTTTTGATTTTCTTAGCTCTTGGGTGCGCTTTATCATACACCTGTGCTAAATGTTGGAAGTCTAAACTGGTATAAATTTGCGTGGTGGAGATATTTTCGTGCCCGAGTAGCTCTTGTACCGCACGTAAATTACCACTGGACTCAAGCAGATGGGTAGCAAAAGAATGACGCAGCTTATGCGGGCTAATGTGGCTTGAGACACCCTGCTTAATTCCCCACTCAGCCATACGTTTTTGCACATTACGATGCGAAATACGGCTACCGAGTTGAGACACAAATAAAGCCGGCTCACCTTCCGCCGCAAGGGATGAGCGAATATTTAACCAACGTTCTAACCATTCTTTTGCGTAACCCGATACCGGTACTTTTCGCTCTTTATTTCCTTTGCCAATCACGCGAATCTCGCCTTGATCCATTTTGCCATGACTTAAATGCACTTGTTTGGCATCAATGCTTACCAATTCAGCCAAACGTAAACCACCGCCATACATAAGCTCCATCATGGCACGATCTCGAATAGCCAATGGATCGTCATCTTGCACTTCCAGCAAAATTCCCATCTCATCGACATCAAGATTTTTCGGTAATGGTCGTTGTTTTTTAGGCGCGGATACACCTTTGGCAGGATTAGCTTTCAATAACCCAATCACAATAAGATAATCAAGAAAACTGCGGAGAGAAGAAAGGCGCGTGGCAATGCTGCTAGCCTTTAGGCCTTCGCGCTTAGCTTTGCTTGCCACTTGTCTAACCCAAGCAGCGTCAATCTCCTGCCAACCCGTAAGACCTGATTCAGAGAGCTGCAACGCGATAGTGCAAAGTTGTTGTTGGTAATTGGCTTTAGTGCGCTCACTCAAGCCTTTTTCATTGATGAGATAATCATAAAACTGCTGTAATGGTTGCGCGAAGCTGTCGGAAAGTTCGTCTGATTCAAAGCTCATGCTTAAGACTCATTCACACAACTGAGTTTTTCAACACTAACAGCGGAAGATTCAACCTCTTTATTATCATTTATCGACACCACTAAAAATGCCACTAAAGCACACAGATGTCGTAAAAATAAAGTATCCATCTCCGGTTGAAAGTGGCCACCTTCTTGGCTAGAAAATGCCAGTAGGCCCAACGAATCTTTACGCACTAAAGGTAAAATCACATAAGATCCTAGCTCTGATAATTCATCATTACTAAAACGTTCACCACCAAATAAAGCGTGGCGATCATGTCGATTTAAACGCCCTAAATAAGCCGGTTTACCATTAAGATGATTGGTTATAAAACGTTGGTAGGTTTCAGATTCCAAAGCCCATTTATTATGATTTTGATCGAGCAAAAAGATATGCGACTTCAACCCAATAGCATTGGAATAACCATCTAGCGCTTCAACTATTTGAGTCAGCGAATCACAACGTAATAGCTGTTGTTGCAGATCCATAAGTTGATGAAACGTTCGATCATTTTTCGCCGCCAGTGACATAAGTTGAGTAATGTCTTCTTCAAGTTCTTCAATTTTTTGTCGCTGACGACGCATTTGAATTTCAACTAACGACACCGCGCCTTGCTGAGAGTGCGAAATAGCTAATCGATCCAATAAACGCCCACGCTCAGCAAAAAAATCAGGATGATCTTTTAAGTAATCAGCCACAATTTCGGCAGTTAAATTATCAGCTGCTATTTTCTGTTCAGTTACGGACACCACAATGCACTCTTTTTATTCATTATTTAGCAAGTAATTTGACCATCATACACATGCGCCACAGGGCCAGTCATATGCAATGGATGACCTTCTCCAACCCAGAATATACGTAACTCTCCACCCGGTAATTGTACGGTGACTTCTGAATCGAGTAAGCCTTGATCTATACCAACAGCCACAGCGCCACACGCGCCACTGCCGCAGGCTTGGGTTTCGCCCGCGCCACGCTCATACACACGTAATTTCACGTTATTACGATCGATAATTTGCATAAAGCCCGCATTAACACGCTCAGGAAAACGCTCATGCGATTCCAGTAATGGCCCTATCGATTCAACATCAAAGGTATCCACATCATCAACAATGGTGACAACATGCGGATTGCCCATACTAACGGCGCCACAAAATAAAGTGTGTGCACCCGCACGCAAGATATAGGTCTTTTCGGCTTGCTTAGCTTTAAATGGAATTTTACTTGGCTCAAATACTGGATGCCCCATATTCACGGTAACGAGATCGTGACTTTCCACTTTTAATATCATGCGACCTTTTTTAGTGCTGACATTAATACTGTATTTGTTGGTTAAGCCTTTCATACGCACAAAACGCGCAAAACAACGTGCGCCATTGCCACATTGCTCTACTTCGCTGCCATCGGCATTAAAAATACGATAATGGAAATCTGTTTCTGGATCATAAGGCGCTTCTACCACCAACAATTGATCAAAACCAACACCAGTATGACGGTCGGCTAAACGACGGATCAGATCAGGGGAAAAGAAGATGTTTTGGGTAATACAATCGACCACCATAAAGTCGTTACCCAACCCGTGCATTTTAGAAAAATGGAAATGCATATCGCCTCGTTAATAACTCGTTTTAAATAAAACATCGCCTTAACCTACAATATTAGGTTAAGGCGATAAAATTTAGGTCTTACGGAAGTAAACTTTCCAATTCCCACAAAGACTCAATTTTTTCACGCTGACGAACCACATGCGCTTGGCTGCCATCGACAATCACTTCTGCGGCTCGACCGCGAGTGTTGTAATTTGATGCCATCACAAAACCATAAGCGCCAGCAGAACGTATCGCCAGTAAATCGCCTTCTTCAAGCACTAATTCACGGTCTTTCCCAAGGCAGTCACCGGTTTCACAAATCGGGCCGACCAAATCATACATGAGCGCTTCACCTTTACGCGGCGCGACAGGCACAATATTCATCCAAGCTTGGTATAAAGAAGGACGAATTAAGTCATTCATTGCTGCATCAATAATGGCAAAGTTTTTGTACTCAGTTGGTTTTAGCAATTCAACCTTCGTCAATAAAATTCCTGCATTCGCAGCAATAGCGCGTCCAGGTTCAAAAATTAATTCAAGATGACTGTGATTTTCTAAGCGAGACAATAACGCTTTAGCATAATCGGATGGTTGTGGTGGTAATTCATCACGATATACCACACCTAAACCGCCACCAACATCAAGATGACGAATATGAATCCCTTGCGAGGTTAGCTCATCAATTAAGGCCAGCAAACGATCAGTGGCATCAATAAATGGCGTTAGTTCGGTTAACTGAGAACCAATATGGCAATCGATGCCTTGCACATTCAAATTCGGTAAGCTGTTAGCAAACGCATATACTTGTGGCGCACGATCAAACGCGATACCAAATTTATTATCACGCAAACCAGTGGAAATATAAGGATGAGTATGCGCATCAACATCAGGATTAATACGCAGAGAAATCGGGGCAATCACACCCAACTCACCCGCCACTTTATTTAAACGCTCAAGCTCAGGTTCTGATTCAACGTTAAAACATTTAATCCCTAACTCTAAAGCTCGCTTCATTTCTGCGGCAGTTTTACCCACACCAGAGAATACGATTTTTTTCGCATCGCCACCGGCTGCAATAACACGCTCAAGCTCACCGCCAGAAACAATATCAAAACCAGAACCTAAGCGAGCCAACACATTTAACACACCAATATTCGAATTGGCTTTAACGGCATAGCACACCAAATGAGGATGGTTTGCTACCGAAGAATCAAAGGCTTTCCAATGACGCTCAAGAGTGGCACGTGAATACACATAAAGTGGAGTTCCGTGCTGTTGTGCAAGTTCAGTAAGCGATACATCTTCAGCCCAAAGCTGACCATCATCCTGATAATTAAAATAATCCAATTTTGTCTTCCTTACTGTGCCGATTCTGTAGGTTGAGATTGTTGCGTTTCTGTCTTCGATTTTTCATCACTTTCTACTGGTGTAGTGGTAACCGAACCATCAGAACCTTTAATCGAGATTGTGCCCGTATTGGTTGGCTTTGGTTCATCTTTTGGTAAATAAAGTGGACCCGTCTGACCGCATCCTGCTAACGTTGTTACCATCAAGGCAAACCATGCTAAAGTATGTTTTTTCATATCGATATCGTGATTAATGATTTAATGCCCTCTATAATCGCACCACACACAAGAAAAGCAATACCAAACACCCCAAGATCAAGTGATATCGAAAGCATTATCTGCCCATGTTTATCAACAAAGGACAACCAAACAATGAATGATACCGAATTCCACCAATTGGTCGATATTCAAATGACCGCCATCGAAGAAGCCATTGACGATTCAGGCGCAGATATTGATTACGAAGTGTCGGGAAATGTGATGACGCTTGAATTTGAAAACCGTAGTCAAATTATTATTAATCGCCAAGAACCAATGCATGAAATTTGGCTGGCGTCTAAATCAGGCGGTTATCATTTTAAGTATGTTGATAACAACTGGATCTGCTCAAAAACAGGCATTGAATTATTTGCCTTGGTCAAAGAAGAATGTGCCAAGCATGCCGATGAAGAGATTGAGTGGGTATAAGCGATGCCTTTTGATCCCAACAACGCTAATAAGGTTTTAGATGCTAATGGACTGCGCTGCCCTGAACCGGTAATGATGGTGCGTAAAACCATCCGCACACTGCAAGATGGAGAAACTTTGCTTATTACCGCCGATGATCCCTCCACCACGCGTGATATTCCAAGCTTTTGCCGTTTTATGGATCATCAATTGATTGCCGCTCAAATTGAGCAATTGCCTTATCAGTTTTTGATCAAAAAAGGGTTATGAGTTTCTCAGTATTCCAAAATCAAAAAGGCCGTTGAGTGGTATTCACTTAACGGCCTTAAAACATGATAGAACTTGTATTACCCAGTTGATACTTTGCCTAGCATCAAGCATCAAGCATCAAGCAATAAAAACTTAAACGCGATCAATATCAACACCACACCACCAGCCAGTTCAGCTTTACTTTCAAGCCAAGTCCCACTTCTTCGACCAATAAACACACCCAAGAAACTGAATACAAAAGTGATGAAACCAATAATGGCACAAGCTAAAAATGGATTCACATCCAATAAAGGTAAACTAAATCCTGCAGCCATCGCATCGACACTGGTCGCAATCGCAAGCGTAAGCATTATACGGTGAGTAATTTGGCTAATATCCTCTTCAATTCCTTCTGAAAAAGACTCATACACCATCTTGCCGCCAATAAATAACAATAAAATGAAAGCAATGTAAGGAGCATAATCTTCAACCCACCCTAAAACGCCATGACCTCCAAGGAAACCAATAAATGGCATTAATGCCTGAAACACGCCAAAATAAATACCCGCTTTTAATGCTAAATTAATTGGCTTAGTTTGCTCTGTGCCTATTTTGGATCCCAATCCAATCGATACCGCAAAAGCATCCATACTTAACGCTAAAGCCAACAAAATTACATCCAACATTGCTTATCTCTCTCCAATATCGCCACTCAACTTACATCAATGTGATTCTTTTTGCCTTTTTCAGGCTTATTTTTCGGCCAAAGCTTATAAGTTCTTCTCTTTTACTGCAATCCTTAGCTTTTACTGTAATCACAGATTGAGGCGAATAAGTGAACTCGCTATACTAATCCACTATTTTAAAAGATCGCGCGAACATTAGTAGGCAAATCACATTATGCAAAAATACGACGTCAAAACCTTTCAAGGAATGATCCTCGCGCTGCAGGATTATTGGGCCCAAGTAGGCTGTACCATTGTTCAACCTTTAGATATGGAAGTAGGCGCTGGCACTTCTCACCCTATGACTTGCCTTCGCGCGATCGGTCCCGAGCCAATTGCAGTGGCTTATGTTCAACCATCACGTCGCCCTACTGATGGTCGTTACGGTGAAAACCCGAACCGTTTACAGCATTACTATCAATTTCAAGTAATCATCAAACCATCTCCAGACAACATTCAAGAACTGTACCTCGGTTCACTTGAAACGTTAGGCATTGATACTTTAGTGCACGACATTCGTTTTGTAGAAGACAACTGGGAAAACCCAACGCTGGGCGCTTGGGGTTTAGGCTGGGAAGTATGGCTAAACGGTATGGAAGTAACACAATTTACTTACTTCCAACAAGTCGGTGGCCTTGAGTGTAAACCAGTAACCGGCGAAATCACTTACGGTATTGAACGCTTGGCGATGTACATCCAAGGTGTTGATTCTGTTTATGACTTAGTGTGGACAGATGGCCCATTAGGTAAAGTAACTTACGGTGATATTTTTCATCAAAATGAAGTTGAACAATCAACTTACAACTTCGAGCACGCAGATGTGGACTTCCTATTTGGCTTCTTTGACCAATGTGAAAAAGAATGTCAGGAGCTACTTGCGCTAGATAAACCGCTTTCCCTTCCTGCTTACGAACGTATTCTAAAAGCCGGTCATGCGTTTAACTTACTCGATGCGCGTAAAGCGATCTCAGTAACTGAACGTCAGCGTTATATTTTGCGTATTCGTAATTTAACCAAATCAGTTGCAGAAGCTTATTACGCCTCTCGCGAAGCATTAGGTTTCCCGATGCTTAAAAATACATCCAACACTAGCGAGGAGAAGTAATCATGGCGAAGAATTTCTTAATCGAACTCGGAACAGAAGAACTGCCACCAACACAACTTCGCACGCTAGCGGAAAGCTTTGCAGCTAACTTTGAATCTGAATTAAAAGCCGCGAATATCGCTCACGCTGGAATTAAATGGTACGCCACACCTCGTCGCTTAGCATTAAAAGTAACCGATTTGGAAGAAGGCCAACAAGATAAAATCATTGAAAAGCGTGGCCCCGCGATCGCTTCTGCATTTGATGCTGATGGTAACCCAACCAAAGCGGCTCAAGGCTGGGCTCGCGGTAATGGCATTACGGTTGAGCAAGCCGAGCGTGTGAAAACCGATAAAGGCGAATGGTTACTGCACAAACAACAAGTCAAAGGCCAAGCGGTAAAAGATTTAGTGGTTGATATGGCCGCTAAAGCACTGGCTAATCTTCCGATCGCCAAACCAATGCGTTGGGCAGATAAAGACATCCAATTTATTCGCCCAGTCAAAACCTTGACCATTTTGTTAGGTGATGAGCTTATCGAAGGTGAAATCTTAGGTGTGGCGTCTGCTCGCATTATTCGTGGTCACCGCTTTATGGGTGAACGTGAGTTTACTATCAATAACGCCGATCAATACCCAACATTACTGGCTGAAAAAGGCAAAGTAATGGCCGATTACGAAGAACGTAAAGCGATCATTTTACGTGATTCACAAAAAGCGGCAGCAGCGGTTGGCGGTACTGCGGATCTAGAAGATGATCTAGTCGAAGAAGTGACTTCTTTGGTTGAATGGCCAGTAGTATTAACCGCTAAGTTTGAAGAAGAGTTCTTAAAAGTGCCTTCTGAAGCTTTGGTTTACACTATGAAAGGCGACCAAAAGTACTTCCCTGTCTACGATGACAACAAGAAGCTATTACCTAACTTTATCTTCGTATCGAACATCGAATCAAAAGACCCTCGCCAAGTGATCGAAGGGAATGAGAAAGTGGTTCGTCCACGATTAGCCGATGCGGAATTCTTCTTTAATACAGACCGCAAGCGCACGCTAGAATCCCATCTGCCAGAGCTTGAAACGGCTATTTTCCAAAAACAACTTGGCACCATTAAAGACAAAACCGATCGCATCACTGAATTGGCGGGCTTAATTGCCGAAGCTATTGGCGCGGATGTGGTTAAATCAAAACGAGCAGGCTTATTAGCTAAGTGCGACTTGATGACGTCAATGGTATTTGAATTTACCGACACTCAAGGCGTCATGGGTATGCACTATGCTCGCCATGATGGTGAAGATGAAGAAGTAGCAGTGGCGCTAAATGAGCAATACATGCCACGCTTTGCCGGTGACTCACTACCAAGTTCAGATGTAGCAGCAAGCGTTGCTATGGCAGATAAGCTGGATACGCTGGTGGGTATTTTCGGTATTGGCCAAGCGCCAAAAGGTTCTGATCCATTTGCGTTGCGTCGCGCTGCATTAGGTATTTTGCGCATCATCGTTGAGAAAGGTTATAACCTAGACTTAGTGGAATTAATTGCTCAAGCCAAAGCTCAATTTAAAGTTGATCTTAGTAACAAGAATGTAGAAGACGACGTACTTGAATTCATGCTTGGTCGCTTCCGCGCTTGGTATCAAGATGCTGGCTTTAGCATCGATATCATCCAAGCGGTATTGGCTCGTCGTCCGACTAAACCATTAGATTTCGATCAACGCGTAAAAGCGGTATCACACTTCCGTGGTCTAGATGCAGCCGAAGCACTTGCGGCGGCAAACAAGCGTGTGGGTAATATTCTGGCTAAATTTGATGGTAAATTAAGCGCCGACATTGATCTTACTTTATTGCAAGAAGATGCTGAAAAAGCTTTAGCAGAAGAAGTTGAAGTGATGACCGAAGCACTCGAACCTGCATTCGCAACGGGTGATTACCAACAAGCGTTAAGTAAATTGGCAGCACTGCGTGAGCCAGTGGATGCTTTCTTTGATAACGTGATGGTTATGAGCGACGATGAAGCACTAAAGAAAAATCGTTTAACTCTGCTGAATAACTTACGTAACTTGTTCTTACAGATCGCGGACATCTCTTTATTGCAAAAATAAACCAATAACGTGAACCGATAAGAGTTGTTACTAAAAGACTCTTGGGATTAACGTTAATATTGGTCATGATAAGCCCAAGCTATAATTTAGCTTGGGCTTTTTATTTTTGAGTACGAAAAGAAAAGGATTCGATTTACGTGCCAATATTGCAACAGCTTCACCGCTGGTTCACGGCTAAATTCAATCGACTCAGCGGGCAAAACCTACTGTTCGCTTTACTGATCTACTTGGTCATCGCTTGGGGTTTATTGAATTTTGCTCAAGAAGAGGCTTTAACGCCTTTTTCTGATTTTATTTATTACATCATGGTAACGGGATCAACCGTCGGTTATGGCGATATGTCACCCCAAACCGAACTAGGAAAATGGATCACCGCTCTATTTATTATTCCCGGTGGCGTGGGGCTATTTGCAATGGTGGTTGGCCGCTTAGCGGCTAATGCTATTCAACTATGGAAAGCACGACTAATGGGACACAAAAAAGTGAACGTAGAAAATCATATTTTAATTTTAGGTTGGAGCGAAGAACGCACACCCCACCTTATCGAAATGCTGTTACATGAAATCAAAAGCTCACATCAAGACATCGTGTTGTGTTCAGCACAAGAAATTGAAAACCCGTTTCCAAGCAAGATCGAATTTGTTCATGTCAGCTCTTTTACCGACCAAGCCGATATGCAAAAAGCCTGTGTCAATAAAGCTAAAACCATCATCATTGATTTAGACAGCGATAACGACATTATGGCGGCTGGATTAAATTGTGCTAATGAAAATCCTAACGCACATATCGTGACCTACTTTAGAGATGCACATCTTGGTACCCTACTTAAGCAGCACTGTAAGAATGTCGAATGCATTCCATCCATTGCCTCAGAAATGATAGCCAAATCAGCCGTTGATCCCGGCTCAAGTCAATTGCATTATGAACTGGTGAATAACGCGCTCGGCATGACGCAATACATGGTCAAATATCAAGGCCAACCCACCAGCTTTAATACAATATTTTCTCGCTTTAAGCAGCAATACGATGCGATTTTAATCGCCATTAATCAAGGTAATGGCTTGGCTCTCAATCCACCGCTGGAACATGTCATTCAATCTGGCGATGTGTTGGTTTATATTGCAGATGAACGCATCACCAACATTGATTGGAAAGCCTTTATTTAATATCTTATTCACCGAGCCCTTAAAGCCATGACTCAACTCATGGCTTTTTTGTTGCTCGCCTCTACACTGCCTCTTTTTATCAACACCACAATCAGGTATGTTTCAGCATTCAATCGATAACCGTAACCTTGGATATAAAATATGCAGTTTTCTAAATTTGGTGACAAGTTCAATCGTTATTCTGGTATTACCCAGTTAATGGATGATCTTAATGACGGCCTGCGTACACCGGGTGCAATTATGCTTGGGGGGGGAAACCCAGCCGCTATCCCAGAAATGGTGGAATATTTTAAACAAGCCAGCGCCGACATGCTCGCCAGTGGTGAACTCATTAATGCCATGACCAACTACGATGGCCCGCAAGGCAAAAATACCTTTACTGAAAGTTTAGCCAAACTATTAAAAGACACTTATGGTTGGGATATTAGCAGTAAAAACATCAGCCTCACTAACGGTAGCCAAAGTGCTTTTTTCTCCATTTTTAATCTATTCGCAGGTCAGCAAAGTGATGGGCATCATAAGAAAATACTTCTGCCACTTGCACCTGAATATATTGGCTACAGCGATGCGGGAATCGATGACGATATCTTTGTGTCTTACCATCCAGAAATTGAAATACTGGAAAATCGCATGTTCAAATATCACGTTGATTTTGAGCAAGTGCATGTGGATGATTCGATAGCGGCTATTTGCGCTTCACGCCCCACCAACCCAACCGGTAATGTATTAACTGATGAAGAAGTTCGCAAGCTCGATAAACTGGCTCGCGATAATAATATTCCTCTGATCATCGATAACGCCTATGGAACCCCGTTCCCCAATATTATCTTTGAAGATGTGACGCCCTTTTGGAATCAAAACACCATATTGTGCATGAGCTTATCAAAACTGGGTTTACCTGGTGTGCGCTGCGGCATCGTGATCGCCAGTGAGGAAATGACGCAAGCCATGACCAACATTAACGGCATTGTTAACCTCGCGCCGTGCAGCATCGGCCCAGCTATTGCCAATCACATGATAGAACAAGGTGACTTATTACCATTAAGCGAAAATGTAATTAAGCCATTTTACCAGCGCAAAGCCCTGCATGCGGTGGAATTATTGCAAGCCGCTATTTCTGATCCTCGTTTTAAAATTCATAAACCGGAAGGGGCTATTTTTCTATGGTTATGGTTTGACGAGCTACCAATCACTACCATGGAATTGTATCAACGCTTAAAAGCTCGCGGGGTATTAATTGTTCCCGGCGAATACTTTTTCTTTGGGCAAGAATCTAAAGCAGAAAAATGGGATCACGCGCATCAATGCCTGCGCATGAACTATGTGCAAAGTGATGAAGATATGCAGCGAGGTATTGAGATCATTGCCGAGGAAGTGAATAAGGCGTATCAAGGCTAAAGCTCATCTTATTTATCCCGATAAAAGCACCAATATACAACCTAGTTATCTTGGTGTTTTTTCTCTCAAAAATAAGAAATTATTGATGTTCATCCATTAAAATTTCACCTCTTTCTAAAATAAAACATTCTCTTTCTTCCTAAGAAAAAATTCACTCAACATTACCCATAAAATTAAGTAATTTCCTTTGAACAATTGATTAAACAAAGGAAAAATAATGAAAAGGCTATTGCTATCAAGCTTATTTTTATACTCATCTTTGAGCTATTCCTATGAGGCTTGGAATAAAAATACAGCTTACCTATCTGGGGATATGGTCACGAAAGACGGTGTAATTTATGTTTCTACTCACTGGAACAAAAGTTCACCGCCAGTCAATAATGAAAACAATTGGGATGGCTGGATTAAATTCCCAAACAACAAGCCAGAATGGGATGCATCAACTACATACCACGGTGGTGATATGGTTGCCTATCAAGACAAATTCTATTTATCTAAATACTGGAACAATGGCTCGACACCGCATAATAGTGACTCTTGGTTGATATTAATTGGAGCAGAGAAACCAACTCCGCCCACGAAACCAGACACACCTTTAGATCCCGAAAGTAAAGAAGCAATTTTAGGGATAGACTCAAACAATAATGGCCTTGATGATGTGTATGAAGAAAAAATTGAAGAGACTTACAGTAATGAAAAAGATAAGGAACTGGCTAAGGCTTTAGGGATAAGCTGGAGATCAATAAGTGAATTTTATTTTATAGAGCCAGAATTAATAGATAAAGAAACAGCTAAAAATATAACTACCTTATCCAGCTCATTATACTCTTGCTCTCAAGATAAATATTATGTAAATAACGAATACACACCACCTTCAGAATTATATTTTAATACTATTAACCGTTCTTACGCTTATCGTATGGCAGAATCAAAACTAGCAAAAATAATCGATATGAATAAAAATTATATTGATGAAAAAATTTGTCAATCATTTAAGGTGAAGTAATGAAATATATAATTATTTTATCTTATCTATTTCTAATTTATCTTATGCTAATTGTATCGACAATGTGGATAGCACAAGCGTTTACTACGTTAATGGGATGTTCACAAATCAAAAAAGCTATAACAAAAACATAATTTAACTACATAATTTAACTACATAATTTCATTCAAGATAATTTAAAAGATAAAACACCTAATATTAGCATTAGCTCTAGTGGTTCTTGGAACCCAAGTGAGCCTTTCTTACAGCAATTCAAACAAGTCGCTTTACATAAGTTTACAGAACTTAACATCAACCATCAATTGCTAATCAATACCCTAGTAATAGCACTGCAATGCTCAGTTATGGATATTCATATTTAAGCCAAGTTCTAGATATAAAATTTCAAGACTCCTTAATATATCGTTATAACCATGTGCCCAGTGATATATTTGAATCCTTTAAAACTTCAGAGTCAAAAGGGACATTTTTAAACAAAGAAATAAAAGGAACTTACCCATATATAAAACTTTCTAAATAACAAAAAAGGGTGCTAATCAGCACCCTTATCTTCATTTATTAACATATCAACCGACTCGATTATTTATCTTCGAGAAGTTTACTGCCATTAATCGCAATTTTACGCGGTTGCATCGCATCTGGAATTTCACGCTCGAGATCGACATGCAGCAAACCATTTTCCATGGTCGCGCCAATCACTTTGACATAATCAGCTAGCTGAAATTTACGTTCAAAATCACGCTCGGCAATGCCTTGGTAAACGTAACTTTTGCCTTCTTCAGCTTGACTCTCACCACGTACAATCAGCATATTTTCTTGTTGGGTGATATCTAGCTGTTCATCAGAAAAACCCGCCACCGCCATCGTGATGCGATAGTGATGCTCGTCTTTTTGCTCGATATTATACGGCGGGTATCCACCAGAAGTGTTCTTGGCATTATTGGATTCCATTAGATTGAATAAACGATCAAAACCAATGGCATTACGATATAGGGGAGTAAAATCTACATTACGCATAAGACTATCCTTTTTATTAAGCAATAGTGTGCAAGTATTCAACGATTGAGGCTTGCAGTTTAAGTTGTGTGCTTTTCAGTAACCCTAACGGCGAAACTAAATAAGCAATAATCGAAAATGACCCTAACGGCATCATCTTCTTTTATCTATATAAGGATGCAAGGGTTAACTTTCAAGTGAAGGAAACAAAAAAAGCACCCAAAACTTGAGTGCTTTTGATTTGAAATGATTAAAACTTAGCAGCCCATTGCCATCAAAAACTGAATATCTGAACCTGACTCAAAGTATTGTGGTTCTTGCTTATAAGCAAACAATTTCATAGGCTTGTTGTTCGCAGCGTGATACGTCAATTGCCCATCTTTAATATGCAATAATGTGCCTTCTGGAATACCCGCAACCACTTGATTTGGGTTGACTAACAAATACTCTTCAATCCGCTCATCTCGTGTTTCTCCCATATGCCCTTCTACCGACGCTTCAATATAATGTGGGTTAATTTGAAATGGCACAAAGTTAAGCGAGGTTAAAATCGCAGCGCTGACAATGGGCATGTCATTGGTAGTACACATGGTTGGCGCGGCAATATTAGTGCCCGCACTCCAACCAATATACGGCTTATCTTGTTGCAACACGGCTTGACGAAGTGGGCCAACTAAACCTTTATCATGCAGCATTTTGTTGAGAACCCAAGTGTTACCACCACTCACCAAAACGCCATCGGCAGCTTGCAATGCTTTGACAGGATCGGCAGCGCGATCGATATTAATAATATTACAACCAAACTTACCAAAGCCTGCTTGGAGTTGATCGGTACGCTCTTGGTAATCACCACGGATCATCGCATAAGGAATAAATACAAAGTTTTTAGCCCCAGTGCGCTTCACCATGCTTTCTATCCAATTCATACCAAATTCAAGTATCTGAGTATTGCCCGGTAATTTACCGTTGCTAAATAGCATAATATCCATAATGACTCCTAAAAAATTTAATTACATGACACCAAAAATACTTAAATATCTATATTCAAATAGATGGATACGTTAATTATCATGTTGATAATAAGTGTAATACAGACTTAAATGTTGGAATTGATATAAAACATAAACTCCTGATCCTTTGGGATTTCTTCCCACATTTTTAGCATAAAAAAACCCTCGACATGACTGGCGAGGGTTTTGAGTATCTCTTTTACTAAGAAGTAATATCTATACGTCTAGGTTAGCTACTTTCAATGCATTGTCTTCGATAAACTTACGACGCGGTTCAACCTGATCGCCCATTAAGGTAGTGAACAATTCATCCGCAGCAACTGCATCATTAATGGTAACTTGCATCATGCGACGCGTTTCAGGATCCATGGTGGTTTCCCAAAGTTGATCCGGGTTCATCTCACCCAGACCTTTGTAGCGTTGCAATGAAAGACCACGACGAGATTCTTTAATCAACCAATCAAGCGCTTCAACAAATGTAGAAACAGGTTGAAGGCGCTCGCCACGTTTAACATAAGCACCATCTTCAATCAGACCATCTAGCGCTTCAGATAAATCAGCTAAACGAGCGTATTCTTTAGAATTCAATAAATCTAAAGACACTACGTATTCATGCATCACACCGTGAGTACGGACCACCAGCTTAACGATACTAACCCCCAACTCTTCGTGTTTTTCCACTTCAAGTGAGTATTGGCTCGCACCAACTTCTTTAGCATTTAATTGTTCAACCAGTTTTTGTCCCCAAGCTTGTACTTGCAGGGCATCTTTACACATTTCAGCGGTTAAGCGAGGAATGTAAGTCAGCTCATTAATCATCGCTAGTGGGTAACGACGGCTCATACGTTTAACCAGTTTCATGCCTTCGTTATATTGAAGCACTAACTTCTCAAGATGCTCACCGGTTAGCGCAGGCGCATCAGCGTTAACATATAAACCCGCGTTATCAAGTGCAAGACCAGCTTGGTAAAGCTCCATCGCATCTTCATCTTTAATATATTGCTCTTGCTTACCTTTCTTCACTTTGTAAAGTGGTGGTTGAGCAATATAGATGTAGCCGCGCTCAATAAGCTCTGGCATTTGACGATAGAAGAAAGTCAATAACAAAGTACGGATGTGTGAACCATCGACATCGGCATCGGTCATGATGATGATGTTGTGGTAGCGCAATTTGTCAGGGTTGTATTCATCACGCCCGATACCACAACCAAGTGCAGTAATAAGTGTAGCGACTTCTTGTGAAGACAACATTTTATCGAAACGTGCTTTTTCAACGTTTAGGATTTTACCTTTCAGTGGCAAAATCGCTTGGTTTTTACGGTTACGTCCCTGCTTGGCACTACCGCCAGCAGAGTCCCCTTCCACAATGTACAATTCAGAAAGAGAAGGATCTTTTTCTTGGCAATCGGCTAGTTTACCCGGCAGACCGGCTAAATCGAGTGCGCCTTTACGACGAGTCATATCACGAGCTTTACGCGCGGCTTCACGAGCACGAGCGGCATCAATGATCTTGCCACATACAATTTTTGCTTCACTTGGGTTCTCAATTAAGAATTCAGACAATTTTTCATTCATTGCTGATTCAACCGCTGACTTCACTTCACTTGATACTAGCTTGTCTTTGGTTTGGCTTGAGAATTTTGGATCCGGTACTTTCACTGAAACAACAGCGGTTAGACCTTCACGAGCATCATCACCCGATGTGGCTGCTTGAGCTTTCTTCGAGTAGCCTTCTTTGTCCATGAAGTTATTTAAGGTTCGCGTTAGAGCACCACGGAAACCCGCTAAGTGAGTACCACCATCGCGTTGTGGGATGTTATTGGTAAAACAGTAAACCCCTTCTTGGAAACCATCGTTCCATTGCATCGCCACTTCAACCGTAATGCCATCTTCTTCGCGAGCATGGTCAAAATAGAAAATCTTCTGATGAATTGGGGTTTTGTTGCGGTTTAGATGCTCAACGAAAGCACGGATGCCACCTTCAAACATGAAGTGATCAGATTTATCTTCTTCACGCTCATCGCTTAAACGAATAGAAACACCAGAGTTCAAGAAAGAAAGCTCACGTAAACGCTTAGCTAGAATATCGTAATGAAATTCGATGTTGTTAAACGTTGCATCACTTGGCCAGAAACGGATTCGAGTTCCGGTACATTCAGTAGTACCAGTCACGGCAAGTGGCGCTGCAGGTACACCATGGTGATAAGTTTGTTGGAAAATTTCACCATTACGTTTAATGGTTAATTCGACCTTTTCAGACAAGGCATTCACAACCGAAACACCTACACCGTGTAAACCACCAGAAACTTTATATGAGTTATCATCAAATTTACCCCCCGCATGCAATACTGTCATGATAACTTCAGCAGCAGACACACCTTCTTCTTCGTGCAATTCTGTCGGGATGCCACGACCGTCATCACTAACCGAAACCGAATTATCTTCGTGAATGGTGATAATAATATCAGAACAATGACCCGCTAACGCTTCATCAATTGAGTTATCGACGACCTCGAAAACCATATGGTGCAGACCAGTACCGTCATCGGTATCACCGATATACATTCCTGGACGTTTACGTACGGCATCTAGCCCTTTAAGTACTTTAATACTCGATGAATCGTAAGTGTTCGACATGTATTGTTCTCGCCTTAATTATCTTTGCTCTATTTTGCCATGTTCCACATGAAACATCCTGCTATTTTCACTTTGCATCTCAGCAATGTGACTTGCAGTAATAGCGCTTATAAAAACCTGTGCCTGCGTCTGCTTCAAATATTGAGCAAGACGTGTGCGACGTTGACTATCTAGTTCTGATGCAAAATCATCAATTAAATAAATACACTGTTTGTCTACCGCTTGGCTTAAATGTTGGCCTTGCGCAAGTCGCAGCGCACACACCATTAATTTCAACTGACCTCGTGACAATATATCTTCTACCGGTGTTGCATGAATTTTAAGCTTTAAATCAGCTTTATTAGGGCTACTGAATGTGTAGCCGAGTTGCTGATCACGCTCAAAATTGTTCTTCAAACTATCCGCGTATGGGGTGTCTTTATCCCAACCTCTATAATACTGAATTTTCACTTCAAATTCAGGTAAAAATACCGCGCAAATTTGTTCTGCAATTGGTTTTAACTGAGCCACATATTCCGATCGCCATTGACTAATCGTTTCAGCCAATTGCGCCAGTTCTTGATCCCAATAACTGAGCTCTTGATAGTTTCGAGCCGTCTTTAATAAGGCATTACGCTGCTTCATTAGCCGCTTAAATCGTGTCCATGCTTGATAAAAATGCGGTTGAGTATGAAAAACCCCCCAATCAATAAATGCACGGCGAAATTTAGGCCCTTCCGTTAACAGCTCAAAACCTTCGGTGTGGATCAGTTGCAATGGCAATGTTTGAGCAAGCTGAGCTATTTTTTGCCCACCTTGGCCACCAATTTTTACTTCACTACTACCATCACGCTGCTTATTAATACCAATCGGCAATTCATAGTCGTCGTTATTAATGAAACGGCCATGCACAAACAATTCACTATTGTCATGCTGGATCACCCGCCCGGTTAAGCTAGTACGAAATGAACGACCATGTCCCAGCAAATAAATAGCTTCAAGCACACTAGTCTTACCGCTACCATTGGCGCCGATAAGAAAATTAAAGCCTGATGATAATTCGAGATCACAGGCTTTAATATTGCGAAATTGTTGAATGGCTAATCGTGCTAACGGCATGATCAACCACCGACTCTATTTAAGAGTGACATCATATATTACAGACGTATTGGCATAACAACGTACATGGCTGATGAATCATCGACATTTTCAACCAACGCACTGGCATTGGCATCGCTTAATGACATACGAACCGTTTGGCATTTTAAGGTATTTAAAATATCTAATACATAGCTAACGTTGAAGCCTATTTCTAGTGGCTCACCTTGATAATTTACATCAAGATTTTCTTCTGCTTCTTCTTGCTCTGGATTGTTGGCAGTAATACGCATTTCAGAGCCAGATAAATTAACGCGAACACCTCGGAATTTTTCATTCGATAAAATAGCAGCACGTGAAAATGACTGACGCAATGCATCACAATCAGCTTCAAGCGTTTTATTGGTACTTTGTGGCATTACGCGACGATAATCAGGAAAACGACCATCCACCAGTTTAGAGGTGAAGGTAAATTCATTCACATTAGCACGAATATTTGAACTGCCAATCTGTAGGGTGACGTTTTCGTCTGGGCGATCAAGCAGCTTAACTAATTCAAGAACCCCTTTACGCGGAACAATCACTTGTTGCTGATTAAACTCACCAACCAAACCAGTTTCAGAAACCGCCATACGATGACCATCGGTCGCAATCGAACGTAGGGTATTGCCTTCAATCTCAAATAACATGCCGTTTAAATAATAACGAACATCTTGATTTGCCATTGAAAATTGAGTTTTTTCCACTAAACGACGCAATTCACCTTGAGTAACCGTGACTTGTGCGTCACTTTGCCAATCTTCGATATTAGGAAAATCAGTGGCTGGCAATGTAGTCAATGAAAAACGACTGCGGCCTGATTTCATTAATAATCGATCGTTTTCATAAATAATGTCGATATGTGCATCATCGGGTAAACCTCGACAAATATCTAAAAATTTACGCGATGGCACCGTTGTACAGCCCGGTTCAAAGTGATCGGTCAGCGCTAAACGGCAAACCAGCTCGACTTCAAGATCGGTAGCGGTAATGGATAATTCACCGTTTTCCACTTTAATTAACAAGTTACCAAGAATAGGTAACGTCGAACGTCCACCTAAAGCGCCAGATACTTGTTGTAAAGGTTTTATCAATTGGGTGCGATCAATAGTAAATTTCATTATCTACTCTAACTAATAATGTTATATATAATGGTGAAAATTAAGACGATAAAGTACGGATTAAATTTGAGTAATCTTCTTTTATATCGTGGCTCTCTTCACGCAATTCTTTAATTTTACGACATGCATGCAAGACCGTAGTATGATCTCGTCCACCAAAAGCATCTCCAATCTCTGGCAAGCTATGATTGGTGAGCTCTTTTGATAATGCCATTGCCACTTGACGTGGACGCGCAACAGAACGAGAACGACGCTTAGATAATAAGTCAGCCATTTTAATTTTGTAATATTCAGCCACTGTTTTTTGAATATTGTCGATGGTGACTAACTTTTCTTGCAACGCCAGTAAATCTCGCAACGCTTCACGTACAAAATCGATAGTAATTGGACGGCCAGTAAAGTTCGCATTCGCGATCACGCGGTTTAATGCCCCTTCAAGTTCACGCACATTAGAACGCAAACGCTTAGCTATAAAGAATGCCACTTCATCCGCTAAAGTAATTTGATGATCTTCAGCTTTTTTCATCAAAATAGCGACGCGAGTTTCAAGCTCTGGTGGCTCAATAGCAACGGTCAGCCCCCAACCAAAACGAGATTTTAAGCGATCTTCTACCCCATTAATCTCTTTTGGGTAGCGATCCGACGTTAAGATAATTTGCTGGTTGCCTTCTAATAACGCATTAAAGGTATGAAAAAACTCTTCTTGAGAACGTTCTTTATTCGCAAAAAATTGAATATCATCGATAAGCAGTGCATCAAGACTTCGGTAATAGCGTTTAAATTCTTCAATGGCATTGTTTTGTAGCGCTTTTACCATATCTTGTACAAAACGCTCTGAATGCATATAGACAACACGCGCATCAGGTTTACTTTCAACAATGGCGTTACCCACAGCGTGCAACAAGTGAGTCTTACCTAAACCTGTTCCACCATATAAAAAGAGTGGGTTATAAGAAACGCCAGGGTTATCAGAAACTTGTTTTGCTGCCGCTAAGCCAAGCTGATTCGATTTACCTTCAACAAAATTATGAAACTTATGTTTAGGGTTAACATTAGAGCGATGATTGACATCAATCACTACTTCACGTTGACCTGTATCCCAAGATTTATTTAATGGGCGGCTTTGTTGAACTTGTGCTGGCCCAGACGATTCTGCCGCCACATCGGCTGCTGTACGTTTTGGTTTAGAAATAGGGGCATGAGTAGGCTTGCTCCCTACTTCAAAATGCAAATTGGGTGTATCTGAACCACAAAACTCTTTAAGCAATCTATTAATGCTATTGAGATATTTATCGCGAACCCAATCAAGCACAAAACGGTTAGGTGCGAATAGAGTGAGAGTATTGTCATTAAGTTCAGCCTGAAGAGGACGAACCCACATACTGAACTCAGTGGCGGGAAGCTCTTCTTGAAGTTGTTGCAAGCACTGCAACCATAGCGAAGACGACACAGAAACCTCACACGAAATGAAATGATCTTAAAGGAAAGCGATTCTACATCTCAACAAGCAAGATCACCAGAGATAGATCCTTATAATAGTGAATAAGATCTCAAGTTATTCACAGATTCTTATTAGTAATCCGTGTTTAATCATAAAATAAAACTCACATTGTCTATTAATATAGCCATAACTGTTAATAAAACTAAAGTTATCCCCAAAATGGTTTCTAATCCCACATCTATTAAAAATAAGGATTTACTGACCTTAACAACACCTTATTAATGCTTTATACAAAATCGATTCCAATCAAAGTTTAATCACTGTTAATAATGACCCATATCAATCAAGATCAACGGTATAATTTGTATATAAATTGTGAGTATAAATAGATCTTAGGATGATCCTTGCACTTGCTCACATAAACCGTATAATCCGCACACAGATTTTTAGGCCAATTGGTTTTGTACTCCGTATTAAATACTGTTTATTAAGCCTCGTAGGCATTGACTCTTTGGTTGTCAATGATTACAATTCCGCCTCTTTGTTGAGAGGTGTCGGATAAAACATCTCACACCGGGTTTAACAAGAACCTATAAACTACTGATCAGTAAAGGTAATTACCATGAAACGCACTTTTCAACCTACTGTTCTTAAACGTAAACGCACTCACGGTTTCCGTGCTCGTATGTCTACTAAGAACGGTCGTAAGACAATTAATGCACGTCGTGCAAAAGGCCGTAAGCGCCTTTCAAAATAATTTTTGAATTATTTTGACTAAGTCTACTTTTACTCGGGAGTTACGTTTGTTAACTCCCGAGCATTATCAAAATGTCTTTCAGCAAGCTCATCGAGCAGGCTCCCCTCATTTCACTATTATCGCTCGCAATAATACACTCTCCCATCCAAGACTTGGATTAGCAGTTCCTAAAAAACAAATCAAAACCGCCGTTGGTCGTAATCGTTTTAAACGCTTAGCCCGTGAAAGCTTCCGTTTACAACAAAACCAATTGCCAAGTAAAGATTTTGTCGTAATTGCAAAAAAGAGTGCTCAAGATTTGAGTAACGAAGATATTTTTAAAATATTTGAGAAGTTATGGCATCGCCTATCTCGCCCTTATCGTGGTTAGCTATAGGTTTAATAAACCTATATAAAGGATTAATCAGTCCCTTAATTGGCCCACGATGTCGATTTACACCAACGTGCTCTACTTATGCTATTGAAGCAATAAAAGAGCATGGTTGTGTAAAAGGGTGTTGGTTATCTGGCAAACGTCTATTAAAATGCCATCCTTTACATGCTGGGGGATATGACCCTGTCCCACCAAATCAAAAACACGACAGAGATAAATAACAATGGATTCTCAACGTAATATTCTGTTAATCGCTTTTGCTCTAGTAAGTTTTTTATTATTCCAACAATGGAGTAATAAAGACGCTCAACCAGAAAAAGCACCTGTACAACAGACTCAAGCTAATACTAGTTTGTCAAATGATCCTGCTGAAGCTTCAGCCGATCCATTATCTCCTCAGCATACAAAAACGGTTCCTGCAGCCACTACCATCAAAGTTCACACTGATGTGTTAGATCTTGCTATCAACCCTGTTGGTGGTGATGTTGTCTCTGCTAAATTAAATAAATACGCTGCAGAATTAAAGTCAAAGGATGCATTTGTACTACTACAAGACACTCCTGAGCATGAATATATCGCACAAAGCGGTTTAGTCGGTCCTCAAGGTATTGATGTCAGTAGCTCAAAACGACCTCATTATCAAACCACAGCACAATCTTTCACACTTGCTGATGGACAAAATGAATTACGTATTCCTCTGACTTACTCAGCAAACGGCATTCAATACACCAAAACATTTATCATTAAGCGTGATAGCTACGCGATTGATGTTGTGTACAGTATTAATAACCAATCAGGTCAAGATGCTACCGTTGGAATGTATGCGCACTTACGCCAAACAATGGTAGAAGGTGGTGGTCACATTGGTATGCCTGTCTATACTGGTGGTGCATTCTCAACATCAGATAATAAATATAAAAAATATAAATTTGATGAAATGAAAGACAAAAACCTTAACGTGACTTTAAGTGACGGCCAAGGTTGGGTTGCTATGCTGCAACACTATTTCGCTTCAGCTTGGATCCCGCGTGAGCAACTAGGCACCATTCTTTATTCTCGTGTTATTGGCGATGTAGCGGATATTGGTGTACGCACACCAAATCAAGTCATTGCTAATAATCAAAGCGCAGAAATTAAAGCAACGCTTTGGACTGGGCCTAAATTACAAGATCAAATGGCAGCGGTTGCTCCTCACTTAGATCTTGTGGTCGACTATGGCTGGTTATGGTTTCTTGCTAAACCTCTTCACTCATTGCTTTCATTTATTCAGAGCTTTGTAAGTAACTGGGGTGTAGCAATTATTCTACTAACTTTCATTGTTCGTGGTGCTATGTACCCACTAACAAAAGCTCAGTACACCTCAATGGCTAAAATGCGTATGCTGCAACCAAAAATTGCCGCTATGAAAGAACGCTTAGGCGATGACCGCCAACGTGTTAGTCAAGAAATGATGGCTATGTATAAAGAAGAAAAAGTAAACCCACTAGGTGGTTGCTTCCCTATTCTTCTTCAAATGCCTATCTTCATTGCGCTTTATTGGGCATTAATGGAATCGGTTGAATTACGTCATTCACCATTCTTTGGTTGGATCCACGATTTATCTGCGCAAGACCCGTATTACATCTTGCCAGTATTGATGGGTATATCGATGTTGATCATTCAAAAAATGAGCCCAACAACGGTTACTGATCCAATGCAGCAGAAAATGATGATGTTTATGCCACTGATCTTCATCTTCTTCTTCTTATGGTTCCCATCAGGTTTGGTTCTTTACTACCTAATGTCAAACATTGTTACCTTAGTACAGCAAACGCTGATTTACCGAGCGTTAGAGAAAAAAGGCTTACACTCTAAAAAAAGTAAAAGCTAACTCTGAGCAATGAGTATCAATATTAAGGCGGCCTTTATGGTCGCCTTTTGCTTTATTGATATTTAGTCGATAATCTATTATTTATTTCCACCTTTCATTGGTTACATTATGACAACAGAAACAATCGTCGCTCAAGCAACCGCTCTCGGTCGAGGTGGTGTTGGTATCATTCGAGTATCAGGCTCTAAAGCAACTCAGGTGGCTCAAGAAGTTCTCGGGCGAGCAGTAAAGCCTCGCTATGCAGAATACTTACCTTTTAAAGATGAACAAGGGAAGCAACTAGACCAAGGCATTGCCTTATTTTTCCCTAACCCCCACTCTTTTACCGGAGAAGATGTGCTTGAACTACAAGGCCATGGTGGCCCAGTGGTTATGGATATGCTGATCAAACGCATTCTTAAAATTAATGGTATTCGCGCAGCACGCCCTGGTGAATTCTCAGAACGCGCTTTTCTCAATGACAAAATAGATTTAACTCAAGCAGAAGCGATCGCCGATCTTATCGATGCTAGTTCTGAAGAAGCAGCAAAATCAGCGTTAAATTCTTTGCAAGGCGAATTCTCTGGTCGAATCAATAAGCTTGTTGATTCACTCATCTATCTGCGTATTTATGTCGAAGCTGCCATTGATTTTCCAGAAGAAGAAATTGACTTTTTAGCTGATGGCAAAGTCAGCAGCGATCTACAAAGTATTATTGATAATCTTGCCGCGGTTCGAAAAGAAGCCAATCAAGGGGCTATTATTCGTGAAGGCATGAAAGTAGTAATAGCTGGCCGGCCTAATGCAGGGAAATCTAGCCTGTTAAACGCGTTATCAGGTAAAGAGTCGGCTATCGTGACAGATATAGCAGGAACCACTCGAGACGTATTACGCGAGCATATACACATTGACGGTATGCCATTACATATAATAGATACCGCTGGACTACGTGAAGCCTCAGATGAAGTAGAACGAATAGGAATAGAACGAGCTTGGGATGAGATAGCCCAAGCAGATAGAGTTTTATTTATGGTTGATGGCACTACTACGAATGCTACTGATCCAAAAGAAATCTGGCCTGATTTAGCTGAACGTTTGCCTGAAAATATAGGCATGACGGTGATCCGTAATAAAGCAGATCAAACCAATGAAGAGTTAGGTATTTGTCATGTTAACAATCCAACCTTAATTCGCCTCTCCGCGAAGACAGGAGAAGGTATTGACGCTCTTCGTGAGCACTTAAAAGACTGTATGGGATTTGCTGGTGGCACAGAAGGCAGCTTTATGGCCCGCCGTCGCCATCTAGAGGCACTAGATAAAGCAGCTGAACATTTACAGGTAGGGCAACAGCAACTTGAAGGCTACATGGCAGGAGAAATCTTAGCAGAGGAACTGAGGATTACTCAGCAATACTTAAATGAAATCACTGGAGAATTCAGCTCAGATGACCTATTAGGTCGTATTTTCTCTTCTTTTTGCATAGGAAAATAGTAAGCCAATAAACACCAAAAACCATGCAGAAAAACAACGATATATCGATAAAAATAAACCCCTTCAGCTAAACGTGAAGGGTTTTATTTTGCCTTAATAACTGTTCGCAATTTTCTTCGCAAAACTCTACTATTTCCTTCTATGTAATCCTAAAAACAATAAAGGAATAGGTATGATCCATATTATTACAGGAAGCACACTCGGTGGGGCTGAATATGTCGGCGATCATTTAAGTGATCTTCTTATCGATAAAGGTGCACAGACCACCATCCATAATCAGCCTAATCTTGCAGAAATAGAAGCAAAGGGAATTTGGCTCATCATTACGTCAACTCATGGTGCTGGTGATTATCCTGATAATATTCAGCCTTTTATCGATAATATAAAAAATACACCACCCCGAATGTCCAATGTGTCTTTTGCCGTTATTGCGATTGGAGATTCAAGTTATGACACTTTTTGTGCTGCCGGTAAGGATGCAAGAGCCACATTTATTGATATTGGAACACAAGAATTATGCCCTCCTTTAGAAATAGATGTAATTAACACTCCTGTTCCAGAAGATGCAGCAGAGGAATGGCTGAATAAAAATATAAATTCTTTCATTTGATAGGTAAAGGCAGGGCATTTTTCACTTAACGCCAAAGAATATTTATAAAATCTTTGGCTATTTTTTTGCATTTAAGCGCAAACATAAAATCTATTCGGTCAAAAAACAATCAATCAGTATGTGGATAACTAGCCGTTTACCCTGTGATCTTCACGTAGTTATTCACTTAATAACTAATTAGAAAGATCCACCTGTGTATAACTAGCCATTTTGATCCCAGCTAATACCCGTGATGATCCAAGCTAGATCACAGGAAAGGATCTTCTTAAACTCTATGATCTTTAAGATCATTTTTTGATTATCCACAAGATCGAGCTTCCTTAATAATAGATCTAATAAAAGATCTATATAAAGATCTTATTTATATTAAGAGCTTTGAGCCCTTTATTTAATTAGACAAATCGATTCTCTCTTCCCATGAAAAAAGGTAGAATAGCGCTCCTTTTATTTCCCGATCATCTAAAATAAATGATCAACTATTGAACTCGAGGTCTGCTCATGTTTTATCACGAAAACTTTGACGTTATTGTCGTTGGTGGTGGCCATGCAGGAACGGAAGCTGCATTGGCATCTGCACGAACAGGCCAAAAAACGTTATTGCTAACTCACAATATCGATACGTTAGGCCAAATGTCCTGCAACCCTGCTATTGGGGGAATTGGCAAAGGTCACTTAGTTAAAGAAGTGGATGCTCTTGGTGGTTTAATGGCTCAAGCTATTGATAAGTCTGGAATTCAATTCAGAACACTTAATGCATCTAAAGGGCCTGCAGTACGTGCTACTCGAGCTCAAGCTGATCGTTTATTATATAAATCCGCAGTGAGACAAACCTTAGAAAATCAGCCTAATTTAACTTTATTTCAACAAGCCGTTGATGATTTAATTGTTGAAGGTTCTCAAGTTATTGGCGTAATAACTCAAATGGGCCTTAAATTTAAAGCTCAAGCTGTCGTGTTAACGGTAGGCACATTCTTGGGTGGAAAGATCCACATTGGACTCGAAAACTTCTCTGGCGGTCGTGCGGGTGATCCACCATCTATCGCCTTAGCAAATCGTTTACGTGATCTTCCATTTAGAGTTGATCGTTTAAAAACAGGAACACCTCCTCGCATTGATGCGCGCACCGTTGATCTTTCATGTCTTGAACAACAGCACGGTGATACACCGATCCCTGTATTCTCATTTATGGGAAAAAAAGAAGATCATCCAGCTCAGATCCCATGTTTCATTACACATACCAATGAAAAAACGCATGATGTGATCCGTAATAATTTAGATCGTAGTCCAATGTATTCTGGCGTGATTGAAGGTATTGGTCCACGTTATTGCCCATCGATTGAAGATAAAGTAATGCGTTTTGCCGATAAAAATAGTCACCAGATTTTTATTGAGCCAGAAGGATTAACAACAACAGAATTGTATCCAAATGGGATTTCAACCAGTTTGCCATTTGATGTTCAAGTGAAGATCGTTCAATCAATGCATGGTTTTGAAAATGCTCAGATCATGCGTCCTGGTTATGCCATTGAATATGATTTCTTTGATCCTCGTGATTTAAAACAAAGCTATGAAACTAAATTTATTAATGGTTTATTCTTTGCTGGACAAATTAATGGTACTACCGGCTATGAAGAAGCTGCAGCTCAAGGGCTGATGGCTGGCTTAAACGCTTCGTTGTACACCCAAGGAAAAGAATCTTGGAGCCCTCGTCGTGATCAAGCTTACATGGGCGTATTGATTGATGATTTATCTACTATGGGCACGAAAGAACCGTACCGTATGTTTACTTCTCGAGCTGAATATCGATTATTGCTGCGTGAAGATAATGCCGATTTACGTTTGACTGAAAAAGGCCGTGAACTTGGTTTGGTTGATGATGCTCGTTGGGCGCGATTTAATCAAAAAGTTGAACATGTTGAGCAAGAGCGTCAACGTCTAAAAGATATTTGGGTTAATCCTAATTCAGACAATATTGAACAACTTAATCAGCTATTAAAAACCCCTATCACTCGTGAAGCCAACGGTGAAGATCTTCTTCGTCGCCCTGAAATGACATATGAAAAACTGATCAGTTTAGATGTGTTTGCTTCACAAGTTGACGATCAACAAGCGACTGAACAAGTCGAGGTTCAAGTTAAATACGAAGGGTATATTCAACGTCAACAAGATGAAATTGAAAAATCATTGCGCCATGAAAATACGAAACTGCCTGTTGATTTAGAATATGCTGATGTAAAAGGACTTTCTAATGAAGTGGTGTTGAAGCTTAATAATTCCAAGCCAGAAACGATTGGTATAGCTTCACGTATTTCTGGTATTACACCAGCAGCGATTTCAATTTTATTAGTACACTTGAAAAAACAAGGCCTTCTAAAAAAAGGCAATGCAGCATGAATTCCAGTCTAATTAATAATAATTTAAGAGATAAGCTAGATTCATTATTGTCTCAAACTGATTTAGTTGTTAGTGATTTACAACGTAATCAATTAGTTGGCTATGTTTTGATGTTAGATAAATGGAATAAAGCTTATAACTTAACATCCGTTCGTAACCCTATGGATATGTTAGTTAGGCATATTCTTGATAGTTTAGTGGTTAGCCCATACCTCACTGGATCACGCTTTATTGATGTAGGGACAGGACCTGGTTTACCGGGGATCCCTCTGGCTATTTTAAACCCAGAAATGACGTTTACTTTACTTGATAGTTTAGGTAAACGTATTCGTTTTATTAAACAAGTGGTGCATGAACTAGAAATAGATAATGTCACGCCAGTACAAAGTAGAGTTGAAGAATTCGATCCCGAGCACGGTTTTGATGGCGTTATCAGTCGCGCATTTGCCTCTATAACTGATATGGTTGAATGGTGCCACCATTTACCAAAATTGGATGGTGGTGTTTTTCTTGCGTTAAAAGGGCAATTACCTGAAGATGAAATTGCTCAATTACCAAAAGCTTTTGCTGTCATTGATATCAAAGTTCTTCAAGTTCCAGAGTTAGAGGGTGACCGTCACTTGGTCTTGTTGGAAAATAAGGAATTATAACGAGGTAGTCGTGGGTAAAATCATTTCAATTGCGAATCAAAAAGGTGGCGTTGGTAAAACTACAACTTGCGTTAACCTTGCTGCATCAATGGCTGCAACTAAAAGAAAAGTGCTTGTCATTGATCTTGATCCTCAAGGTAATGCAACCATGGCCAGTGGTATTGATAAATATGATCTTGATTATACAGCTTATGATTTATTAGTTGATGAGATCCCATTTGATGATGTGGTGTGTAAAAATACACCTGCTGGTTATGACTTAATTGCTGCTAATGGTGATGTTACCGCTGCTGAAATTAAGCTTATGGAAGTTTTTTCTCGTGAGTTACGTTTAAAGCACACATTAGCCAACGTAGCAGATAACTATGATTATATTTTTATTGATTGCCCTCCTTCGCTTAACCTATTGACGATTAATGCCATGGCAGCTTCACAGTCGGTGTTAGTGCCTATGCAATGTGAATACTTTGCTTTAGAAGGATTAACAGCTTTAATGGATACCATTAGTAAATTGGCAGCTGTAGTTAATCATGATCTGAAAATTGAAGGGATTTTACGCACCATGTTTGATCCTCGAAATCGTCTCGCTAATGATGTTTCGGATCAACTTAAAAAACACTTTGGCGATAAGATGTATCGTACAGTGATCCCTCGTAATGTTCGTTTAGCCGAAGCACCTAGTCATGGAAAACCAGCTATGTATTACGATAAATATTCCGCCGGCTCTAAAGCATATTTGGCTTTAGCTGGGGAAATGCTGCGTAAAGAAGAGCTTCTTATTACAACGCCATAATAATTATTTTTCATATTTATATACCGATAGGGAAACCATTCCGATGTCTAAACGTGGGTTAGGTAAAGGTTTAGATGCGCTACTTTCTACCAGTTCTTTAGCGCGTGAAAAACAACAAAAAGTCGCCCATAGCCAAGCCTTATCTTCAGAAGGGCAATTGGCTAAAATCGCAATATCTCAGTTATCTTCCGGTAAATATCAACCTCGAAAAGACATTCAACCAGAAGCATTAGAAGAATTATCTTCTTCTATTCGTTCGCAAGGTATTATTCAACCTATTGTGGTTCGTCAGATCTCTGAAGATAAGTTTGAAATTATCGCGGGTGAACGTCGATGGCGTGCTGCAAGATTAGCTGGTCTTACTCAAGTACCTTGTGTGATTAAAAATGTTGAGGACCGCGCAGCTATCGCAATGGCATTGATTGAAAATATTCAACGTGAGAATTTAAATGCAATTGAAGAAGCTCAAGCACTTGAACGTTTACAGCAAGAGTTTGAACTAACGCACCAACAAGTTGCTGATGCTATCGGTAAATCACGCACAGCAGTCACGAATTTAATCCGCCTTAATACTCTTGATGAAGAAGTAAAACATTGCGTTATATCAAAAAAAATAGAGATGGGGCATGCTAGAGCCCTGTTATCACTAGAGTTATGTGATCAAAGTAATGTTGCAAAAATTGTGGTTGATAAGAAATTAACCGTTAGACAAACTGAAGCTCTAGTCAAAAAGCATTTGGAGCCTAAAATTGAAAAGCGGCCAAGTGATGATCTTCCTGCTCAGCAGTTTGCTGAATTATTATCTGAAAAATTAGGTAATAAAGTGGTTATTAACCGCAACGCGAAAGGTAAAGGTAAAATTACTATCAGTTTTGATGATATGGAGCAGGTTCTCAAGATCCTTAACACAGAATTGGAAATTAATTAACTCTGTTATAAGAATATCGCCAATCATTTAACAGAATGTAAAAATAATCATTTTACGCCTTGCTATTGACTGTAATCAAAGTTGAGTAAGGTGTAGTATGTCCTGCGCATACAGCTGAGCCAAAAATAAGTGTAATTGGGTGTAAATAGAATGTTTTTTTTAGTTTTAACTCAGTTTATTGTTGTTGGTGCATTAAGCTTAATCAGTTTGTATGTACAGGGAGATATGGCGAGTCAATCTGCCATTTTTGGGGGGCTGGTGTACTGTGTGCCATATATTGTAACGAGTTTATATTTAAATAAACCCGGTGCTGATACGGCTGCAAAGGTTATGGTGAAAGCCTATATAAGTATCGCTTATAAATTTGTAATTACAGGCGCACTATTTGTATTTTTCTTTAAATACTGTCAAGTGCATCTTATTACTTTCTTTATGGGTTATATATTGGCCTTTGTTGTGCAATGCATTATGTCATTTGGTTTTATCAAACGTAATTAGACAGGATATCTAATGGCTGGTTCAGGTGAATTAACTCCAACGGAGTACATCTCACACCACCTTACTAACTTAAGTGCTAGTAATGGCAGCATCGTTCATATGGGCGAAGCTTCCGGCTTCTGGACGTTTAATATTGATTCACTAATTGTCTCTGTGCTATTGGGCAGCTTGATGATGTGGGTCTTTTATCGCGTGGGCAAAAATGCCACAAGCGGCGTTCCGGGCAAACTACAGTGCTTCGTTGAGATGGTCGTTGAGTTTGTTGATGCCTCAGTAAAAGATATTTTCCATGGAAAGAACGCATTAGTTGCACCATTAGCGTTAACCGTCTTCGGATGGGTATTTCTAATGAACCTAATGGATCTTATTCCGGTCGATTTTCTACCTCATGCCGCTACTGTTCTTGGCATTCCTTATCTACGTGTTGTACCAACAGCTGACGTTAACATTACGATGTCTATGGCGTTAGGTGTGTTTATCTTAATTTTGTTTTACAGCATTAAGATTAAAGGTATCACTGGGTTTGCAAAAGAGCTTGGCTTACAACCATTCAATCATTGGGCTTTTATTCCAATTAACCTAATTCTTGAAGGTGTAACATTATTGTCTAAACCAGTTTCATTGGGACTGCGTTTGTTCGGTAATATGTATGCAGGTGAATTGATTTTCATTTTGATTGCAGGGCTTCTGCCTTGGTGGTCACAATGGGTTCTCTCCGTGCCATGGGCGATCTTCCATATTTTGATCATTACCCTACAGGCATTTATCTTTATGATTTTGACGATAGTGTATTTATCTC
Organism: Vibrio sp. S17_S38; assembly: GCF_014694375.1. Taxonomy (GTDB): domain Bacteria; phylum Pseudomonadota; class Gammaproteobacteria; order Enterobacterales; family Vibrionaceae; genus Vibrio. The sequence goes on along the minus strand of NZ_JAAUWW010000014.1, from coordinate 38,918 downwards.
AAGCATCAGAAGAACATTAATAAAAATTTTTTACATAACATTCAGATAAAACTTGGAGTTATACAATGGAAAACTTAAACATGGATCTGCTGTACATTGCTGCGGCTATCATGATGGGCCTTGCGGCAATTGGTGCGGCAATCGGTATCGGTATGCTAGGTGGTAAATTCCTAGAAGGTGCTGCTCGTCAACCAGATCTTATCCCTCTACTTCGTACACAGTTCTTCATTGTTATGGGTCTTGTGGATGCTATTCCTATGATCGCTGTTGGTCTAGGTCTGTATGTGATGTTTGCGGTCGCCGGATAGTTTTTCTATTTCATTCGGTATTTGTTTTTAAATTGCAAACAAAGGAGAGTATGCGGTGAATATAAACGCAACTCTGTTAGGTCAAGCGATAGCGTTTGTTCTATTTGTGTGGTTCTGCATGAAATATGTATGGCCGCCACTTATGGCAGCAATCGAAAACCGTCAGAAAAATATTGCTGATGGCTTAGCCGCCGCTGACCGCGCAGCTAAAGACTTGGGTCTAGCACAAGCTAATGCTTCGGACAAACTGAAAGAAGCTAAAAAAGCCGCTGCTGAAATTATCGATCAAGCGAATAAGCGTAAGAATCAAATTTTAGAAGAAAGCCAAAATGATGCGAAAGTTGAGCGTCAAAAGATCTTAGATCAAGGCCGAGCTGAAATTGAAACTGAGCGTAATCGTGCACGCGATGAACTTCGTAAGCAAGTAGCCGTACTCGCTATGGCTGGCGCTGAGAAAATTTTGGAACGCTCTATTGATCAGAGTGTACACCAAGATATTCTTGATGATATTACTGCAAAACTGTAACTAGAGGGGCAGCACATGTCTGATTTGACTACAATCGCACGCCCCTATGCTAAAGCAGCTTTTGAATTTTCGGTTGAGAAAGACGCATTAGACCAATGGTCTGAAATGTTGGCTTTTGCTGCTGAAGTTGCAAATGATAAAGGTATGATTGATTTATTAAATAGATCGATTGCAGCTGAAAAAATAGCGGATATCTTTGTTTCTATTTGTGACCAGTTTGATGAGCATGGTAAAAACTTTATTAAAGTTCTTGCTCATAATGGCCGTTTAAAGGCCTTGCCTAAAATCTGTGAAGAGTTCTTAATTTTAAGAAAAGAGCATGACCATATTGTTGATGTTGAGGTAATTGCCGCAATTGAATTAACAGAAAGTCAGCTAGCAGAAATTGGCAGCAAACTTGAGCAGCGTCTTGAACGCAAAGTTAAGCTGAATTGCAGTGTAGATGCGACTCTACTTAGTGGAGTTATTATTCGAGCCGGAGACTTAATCATCGATGATTCAACTCGCGGTCGTTTGAACCGTATGAACGATGCATTAACGTCTTAATGGGGATTGGAGCATGCAACTTAATTCCACAGAAATTAGTGAACTGATCAAGCAACGTATTGAGTCATTCAATGTTGTAAGTGAAGCTCGCAATGAAGGTACAATTGTATCTGTAAGTGATGGTATTATCCGCATTCACGGCCTAGCGGACGTGATGCAAGGTGAAATGATTGAATTACCGGGCGGTCTTTACGCGCTCGCACTTAACCTTGAGCGAGACTCGGTTGGTGCAGTAGTAATGGGCCCGTATGCTAACCTTCAGGAAGGCATGAAAGTTACGGGTACTGGTCGTATCCTTGAAGTACCTGTTGGTCCTGAACTGCTTGGTCGTGTTGTAAACACACTAGGTGAACCTATTGATGGTAAAGGTCCGATTGATGCAAAATTAACTTCTCCAGTAGAAATGATTGCACCAGGGGTTATCGACCGTAAGTCTGTAGACCAACCTGTACAAACGGGTTATAAGTCTGTTGACTCAATGATTCCAATCGGTCGTGGTCAACGTGAACTTATCATCGGTGACCGTCAGACTGGTAAAACGGCAATGGCAATTGATGCCATTATCAACCAACGTGATTCTGGAATTTTTTCTATCTACGTAGCTATTGGGCAAAAAGCCTCAACAATTGCTAACGTAGTACGCAAACTTGAAGAGCACGGCGCACTATCAAACACTATTGTGGTTGTTGCGTCAGCTTCTGAGTCTGCGGCATTGCAATACCTTGCGCCATATGCAGGTTGTGCAATGGGTGAATACTTCCGTGATCGCGGTGAAGATGCTTTGATTGTTTATGATGATTTATCTAAGCAAGCGGTAGCTTACCGTCAAATCTCTTTACTTCTAAAACGTCCACCAGGCCGTGAAGCCTTTCCAGGCGATGTTTTCTATCTTCACTCACGTCTACTTGAACGTGCGTCTCGTGTAAGCGAGCATTACGTTGAGAAGTTTACGAATGGTGAAGTGAAAGGTAAGACTGGTTCTTTAACAGCGCTTCCTATCATTGAAACACAAGCTGGTGACGTATCTGCATTCGTACCGACTAACGTAATCTCGATTACCGATGGTCAGATCTTCCTACAAACGGAGCTATTTAATGCTGGTGTTCGCCCTGCGGTTGACCCTGGTATTTCAGTATCTCGTGTAGGTGGTGCTGCACAAACTAAGATCATTAAGAAACTGTCTGGTGGTATCCGTACCGCTCTTGCACAGTACCGTGAGCTAGCAGCATTTGCTCAGTTCTCATCTGATCTTGATGCAACAACTAAGAAACAGTTAAACCATGGTCAAAAAGTAACTGAGTTGATGAAGCAAAAGCAATACGCTCCATTTTCAGTCTTTGATCAAGCTTTGGTGATTTTTGCAGCTGAACGCGGTTATCTTGGCGATATCGCAATTAATAAGCTGGCGGATTTTGAATCAGCATTACTGTCGTATGCTCATGGTCAATATGCTGATTTCGTTTCTGAAATCAACAAGACGGGTGCTTATAATGATGAAATCGAAGCAACGCTGAAAAAGCTTGTTGATGATTTTATCGCAACCCAGACCTGGTAATTCGGAGGTGATGTTTTCGATGCATATTCGCTTTTGTAAAAAACGTAAGCAACGAAGTCTCATCACCAATAACGAATATCCATTAACGGGATTCCCTTTAGTGGGTCCTTATTAACGGAGAGTAACGATGGCCGGCGCAAAAGAAATTCGTACCAAAATTGGTAGTGTTCAAAGCACACAAAAAATTACGAAAGCAATGCAAATGGTAGCAGCTTCTAAGATGCGTCGTAGTCAAGACGCTATGGAATCTTCGCGCCCATATGCACAAACAATGCGTAAAGTGATCGGTCATGTAGCAAACGCAAACTTAGAGTATAAGCATCCTTATCTCGCAGAGCGTGAAGCTAAAAAAGTTGGTTACATCATTATTTCAACCGATCGTGGTTTATGTGGCGGTTTGAACATTAACTTGTTTAAGCGTGCTCTAAATGACATTAAAGATTGGACAGAGAAAGGTGCTGGTGTGGAAGTGGCTGTTATTGGCTCTAAAGCAACCACTTTTTTCAAAGGCACAGGCGCAAAATTGTCTGCCCAAATTTCTGGATTAGGGGATAACCCAAGTCTTGAATCTTTGATTGGTAGCGTTGGCGTGATGCTACAGAAATATGATGAAGGTGAGTTAGATCGCCTTTACGTGGTATTCAATAAATTTGTGAATACCATGGTACAAGAACCAAAGATCGATCAATTGCTACCTTTGCCTAAATCGGATAGCGATGACATGAAACGCACACATTCTTGGGATTATATTTATGAACCCGAGCCAAAACCACTGCTAGATGCCTTGTTGAAGCGTTATGTTGAATCTCAAGTGTATCAAGGTGTGGTTGAAAATCTTGCTTGTGAGCAAGCGGCTCGAATGGTGGCGATGCAAGCTGCAACAGATAATGCAAGCAACTTAATTGATGACTTACAACTTGTGTATAACAAAGCTCGTCAAACAGCGATCACACAAGAATTGTCAGAAATCGTATCAGGTGCAGCAGCGGTTTAATGTTGCTATTAAATTAGTGCTTAGGTAATTAAATAGTTTAGAGGATTTAACGATGGCTACAGGTAAGATCGTACAGATCATCGGTGCAGTAGTCGACGTAGAGTTCCCACAGGACAGTGTACCTCGCGTATACGATGCCCTGAACGTTACTGAATCAAAAGAGCGTCTTGTTCTTGAAGTTCAGCAACAACTTGGCGGTGGCGTGGTTCGCGCAATCGTAATGGGTAGCTCTGATGGTTTACGTCGTGGGTTGGAAGTATCGAATACCGGTGCTCCAATCTCAGTACCAGTAGGAACAAAGACACTTGGTCGCATCATGAACGTGTTAGGTGATGCTATCGATGAGTGTGGTGAAATTGGCGCAGAAGAGCATTATGCTATTCACCGCGCAGCACCAAGTTATGAAGAGCAATCTAACGTAACGGAATTGCTAGAAACCGGTGTTAAAGTAATCGACTTAATTTGTCCATTCGCTAAGGGTGGTAAAATTGGTCTATTCGGTGGTGCTGGTGTAGGTAAGACCGTTAACATGATGGAACTTATCAACAATATCGCATTGCAACACTCAGGTTTATCTGTGTTTGCCGGTGTTGGTGAGCGTACTCGTGAAGGTAACGATTTCTACTTTGAAATGCAGGAAGCGGGTGTTGTAAACATCGAAGAGCCTGAAAAATCAAAAGTAGCAATGGTTTATGGCCAAATGAATGAGCCACCTGGAAACCGTCTACGCGTAGCACTGACTGGCCTAACTATGGCGGAAAGATTCCGTGATGAAGGTCGTGATGTACTATTGTTCATCGATAACATCTATCGTTATACCCTTGCGGGAACAGAAGTATCGGCTCTATTGGGTCGTATGCCATCTGCGGTAGGTTATCAGCCAACACTAGCTGAAGAGATGGGTGTTCTTCAGGAACGTATTACCTCGACTAAACAAGGTTCAATTACCTCTGTTCAGGCGGTATATGTACCTGCGGATGATTTAACCGATCCATCTCCGGCTACGACGTTTGCTCACTTGGATGCAACGGTTGTACTTAACCGTAATATCGCCGCAATGGGTTTATACCCTGCGATTGACCCATTAGATTCGTCATCTCGTATGTTGGATCCATTGGTTGTTGGTCAAGAGCATTACGGTATTGCTCAAGGTGTTCAAACAACGCTACAACGTTATAAAGAGCTAAAAGACATCATCGCGATTCTAGGTATGGATGAATTATCTGAAGAAGATAAGCAACTTGTATCTCGTGCTCGTAAGATTGAACGTTTCTTAACTCAGCCTTATCACGTAGCGGAAGTATTTACTGGTGACCCTGGTGTGTATGTTGCTCTTCAAGAGACACTACGCGGCTTTAAAGGTCTAATTGCTGGTGATTACGATGACATTCCTGAGCAAGCGTTCATGTACTGCGGTACTATTGACGATGCTATTGAGAATGCTAAGAAGCTGTAAGCTTAAAAACTATACCCAGTTAACGCTGGGTATAAGCGATAAAGTGAATTAGGAGGCAACATGGCTATGACCTTTCATCTCGATATCGTGAGTGCAGAAAAGAATTTATTTTCAGGTACTGTCGAATCGTTCATGGTGACCGGTAGTGAAGGTGAGCTGGGTATTTATCCTGGGCATACTCCACTGTTATCTGCTATTAAGCCTGGTATGGTGCGTTTAGTTAAGCAACACGGCCACGAAGAAATTATTTATGTTTCTGGTGGTATGCTGGAAGTTCAGCCTGGTACTGCGACGGTACTAGCTGATACCGCAATCCGTGGTGAAGACTTAGATGCAGCGAAGGCAGAAGAAGCCAAGCGTAAAGCTGAAGAACATATTCAAAATCAGCATAACGATATTGACTTCGCCCAAGCAGCTAGTGAGTTAGCCAAAGCAATGGCTCAATTACGAGTGATTGAATTGACTAGAAAACTCCGCTAAATACAGTATCAGTTAAAAAATACTTTAGCAGTCAAAAGATAAGGCGACCCGTGTGGTCGCCTTTTTTTGTTTTTTTATCGTGTAGCTCTGCCCTGAAATATATTAAAAATAAGATAAGTCATTAAGTGGTAGATCAATATATAGCTTATTACTTTCACGTTTTTTACAAAAAATAATTTGTTTAAGGTAAAATCAGTCGCAATTCTATTAATAGGAAATCCCATTTATGAAATTCAGTGCCGTGATTCTTGCTGCGGGTAAAGGCACTCGCATGTATTCCAATAAGCCTAAAGTTCTTCATACATTAGCTGGCCGTCCGATGGCAAAACATGTCATTGATACTTGCGCCAGTGTTGGTGCTCAAAATATTCATTTGGTGTATGGCCATGGTGGCGATCAAATGAAGAAAGAATTGGAACAAGAATCGGTTAACTGGGTTTTACAGGCCGATCAGTTGGGTACGGGACATGCAGTCAATCAAGCGGCACCAGATTTTACCGATGATGAAAAAGTATTGATTCTGTATGGTGATGTACCATTAATTTCAACAGAAACGGTTGAGAACTTATTAGATGCACAACCAACGGGCGGTATTGCGCTATTAACGGTTATTTTAGATAAGCCTTCTGGTTACGGTCGTATTATTCGTAAAAATGGTCCTGTTGTGGCGATCGTTGAGCAAAAAGATGCCACTGAAGAGCAAAAACTGATCAAAGAAATCAACACTGGTGTGATGGTGGCAACCGGTGGTGATCTTAAACGTTGGTTGGCAGCACTTAAAAATGAGAATGCTCAAGCAGAATATTACCTAACCGATATTATTGCCGCAGCGCATGATGAAGGTCGCGCGGTTGAGGCGGTTCATCCTGTTAACCCAATCGAAGTCGAAGGGGTTAATGATCGTGCTCAATTAGCTCGTTTAGAGCGTGCTTATCAATCGATGCAAGCGCAAATATTATTAGAGCAAGGCGTAATGCTACGCGATCCAAATCGTTTTGATTTGCGTGGTGAACTGCAGTGTGGAATGGATGTTGAAATTGATGTGAACGTCATCATTGAAGGTAATGTATCTATTGGTGATAACGTGGTGATCGGTGCTGGTTGTATATTAAAAGACTGTGAAATCGATGATAACAGCGTGATTAGTCCATATACCATTATTGATGGTGCGACCGTTGGTGAAGAGTGTACTGTAGGGCCTTTTGCGCGTCTTCGTCCTGGAACAGAGCTTAAAATCAAAGCTCACGTGGGTAATTTTGTTGAAATTAAAAATGCGCGTTTGGGTGTGGATTCAAAAGCCGGTCATTTAACTTACTTAGGTGACGCTGAAATTGGTGACCGAGTGAATGTTGGTGCGGGTGTTATCACTTGTAATTACGATGGTGCGAACAAGTTTAAAACCATTATTGGTGATGATGTTTTTGTGGGCTCTGATGCACAATTGATCGCCCCTGTTAGTATCGCAAATGGTGCAACAATTGGTGCAGGTACTACAGTAACCAAGAGCGTGAATGAAGGTGAGCTTATTATTACTCGAGCTAAAGAGCGAGTGATTGCTGGTTGGAAGCGTCCAACGAAAAAGTAATATTTTTCTCATGTGATATGAATACAAAAATGCCGCGACTCTCTGTTACTGGAACCTGAGAGGCGCGGCATTTTTAATGACCTTAATTAAAGGTATATAATTGATTAAACGCTAATTTTTTTCAGTAAGAACAACGGCCTTCAATGCCTTTTTCGATGTTGCCATGAAGTAGCCAGCTAATAAACCGATGGTACATAAAATGGCAGTGATACCAGTTGTTGGTAGTGCTTGGCTGGCATAAGTAGCGACTAATGCACTGGCTAAACCGCTAATACAAATCTGTAAGCTATTTTGTAAACCAGCCGCTGTTGCTGGGCTATTTTTACAGCTTGATAAAGCACGGTTAACCACTATTGGATACAACGCACCGTTGGCAACAGCAATAAAGCAAAATGGTATTAATATTGGCCAAATTGTTGTAATCGCCATATTGGAAGCAATAAACATGACGATGGCAGAAGCGCCGAATAAAGCCAGTAATACTTTAAGAACTTTGGCATCACCTAGCTTCGCAACATAGCGCTTACCAAAATAACCTCCCGTCATAAAGGCAATGGTTTGTGGAATAAAACTCAAACCAATATCTTTAGCGTCATATCCCATCGAGGTCATGATTTCAGGCATGCCAGTCAAGTAGGCAAAAAAACAGGCAGAAGCCATTGCAAACATCAGCACATTACCTAAGTACACGTGAGAGCTGAATAATGCTTTAATATCTTGTTTTACTGAGGTTTGCTTTGGTTCTTCAGCTTCATCTTTTGCTTGGGTTAAAGTGATACAGGTTAACACTGCACCAACCACGGTTAAGAAAATAAAGATACTTGACCAACCAAAGTGAGTCATTAAAAACACACCAAGTTGCGGTGCGATTGCCGGAGATAGCGCCACCAGAGGCATAATTGAAGCAAAAACTTGTTGGCTTACTGAGCTAGAATAACGCTTGATCACCATGGCTTGCCAAATTACAGCTGGAGCACATACACCTATTGCTTGTACAAATCGTAGTGTCAATAATTGCCAAACTTCTTGGCTAAAACTTAATCCTAATGACGCTAAAGCAAAAAGTACTAACCCGACAGCTAGCGTATTTCGATGGCCAAATTTATCCGATGCCAATCCCCACAATAACTGTCCTGATGCCATACCGGCTAAGAAAATCGATAAAGAAAGCGCAATCGATTCTGGTCCAGTTGAAAAGTGATCTTCGAGTATTTTAAAAGCTGGAAGGTACATGTCAGTCGCAACAAAGCCCAGCATCGACAATGCAGCAAGGTAAAAGAGTTGTGTTTTTGCAATATTCATATCAGTGCCACTAAAAAGTTAATCTATTAGCACTAGTATAAATTTTCCTTATGACAAAATTAAACGTTATAATTTTGAGTTAGCGTTCAAATTTTTTGATGGATAATTGGTGGTGTCAAATGTATTCAAAACAATCTCTGCAAATGCTCGATACCATTGCACGACTTGGGAGTTTTACTGCTGCCGCCGAGCAATTACATAAAGTACCTTCAGCGATAAGTTATGCAGTTCGTCAGGTTGAAGATGAATTAGGTGTGAAAATATTTAATCGTTTAGCGCGCAAGGTAGAGCTCACTGAAGCTGGGCAGCACTTTATCAATGAAGCTCGCCAATTATTACGTCATATGGAAGAGGTGAAAGCACAAACTAAACGAGTGGAAAATGGTTACCACAAAACCGTTAAGCTTACTTTAGATAATATCGTTAAACTTGAGCAACTAAAGCCTTTAATTGAAGACTTTTACCGTACTTTTGATTTTGCTGAACTGCAAATTAATATGGAGGTATTTAATGGATCATGGGAAGCCATTTCAGAAGGTCGTGCTGACATTGTGATTGGAGCCACTTCCGCTATTCCTGTTAGTGGTGATTATGGGGTGAAGTCGATGGGTGAAATTGATTGGGCTTATGTGATGGCGGTTGACCATCCTTTAGCGAATAAAAGTGAATTAACCGCTGACGATTTAATGAATATTCCTGCGATCTGTTTGGATGATACTTCTACGTTACTACCTAAAAGGCATACTTGGCATTCAATGCAACAACGCCGTTTATTACTACCTAACTGGTTTAGTGCGATTGAATGCCTTAAAAACAAGGTTGGAATGGGGTATATGCCTCGTCATATGGCTAAGCATTTTATTGCTCAAAGAGAGTTAATTGAAGCACAGATCAGTGGTGATAAACTATTAAGTGCTTGTTGTTTGGTGTGGCGTAAAGATGAAGGCAATAAGCTGGTGGAATGGTTGATCGATTATCTTGGAGATAGTGAACAGTTGCATAAACAGTGGTTGGAATAAAGTATGTTTCCAATATTTAGATTATTAATAAAAAGGTGGGCAGTAAGATAACCGCGCCACCTTTTAGATCTCAGAAATTTAGTGCTCTTCTAGGATAAAAAGAACTTATACGATGGACTATCGTTTTCGTCTTTATATTGATAGCCCAACTCTTTTAGATGAGCGGAGAATCGTTCTAGATCGGAATCAGCCAGTTCAAAACCACATAGTACACGGCCATAATCGGCGCCGTGGTTACGATAGTTGAATAAGCTAATATTCCAGTGGGTGCCTAAGGTACTTAAAAAGTTCAGTAGTGCCCCCGGTGACTCTGGAAATTCAAAGCTGTATAAACGTTCTTGTAGCGGCTTAAGTGGTTTGCCGCCAATCATATAGCGTACATGCAGTTTTGCCATTTCATCATCCGATAAATCTGCTACTGGATAACCACCCGCACGTAAATCCTCTACAATATGATCAAGCTCTTGCTGGCCTTCTTGTAGGCGTACCCCGACAAAAATATTGGCCTGTTTATCGTCGTTATAGCGATAGTTAAACTCGGTTACCGCTCGTCCACCAATAAGATTACAGAACTCAAAGAAAGCGCCTTTGCGTTCAGGAATGGTCACGGCCAATAAGCCTTCACGTTTCTCACCCAACTCACAGCGTTCAGACACATAACGCAATCCGTGGAAGTTGGTGTTGGCACCTGAAAGCACTGCGCCTAGCTGCTTATCTTTTAGTTGATGTTGTTCGGCATACTTTTTCAAACCCGCTAATGCAAGTGCGCCTGATGGCTCGGCAATTGCTCGCGTATCTTCAAAAATATCTTTGACGGCCGCGCAGATTTCATCGCTAGAAACCGTAATGTGTCCATCTAAATGTTGTTGGCACAAACGGAAAGTTTCATTACCAATAATTTTGACTGCTACGCCATCGGCAAACATGCTGACTCGTTCTAAAGCCACCGGTTTCCCTGCATCAAGCGCTGCTTTCAAACAAGCTGAATCTTCAGGCTCGACGGCAATCACTTTGATTTCAGGCATTAATTGCTTAATTAGAACCGCAACGCCAGCAGCTAAACCACCACCACCAACGGGCACAAAAATATAATCAAGGTGACCATTTTGTTGCAGCATTTCCATGCCAATAGTCCCTTGCCCTGCGATCACCAAAGGATGATCAAAGGGTGGCACATAAGTGTAACCATGCTTAGCCGCTAAACGCTCGGCTTCACTTTTGGCTTCATCAAAATTATTACCATGTAATACAACTTCACCGCCGTAACCACGCACCGCATTCACTTTAATATCGGGGGTGGTTTTTGGCATCACGATAATAGCGCGAATGGATAAATGCTTACCCGATAACGCGATACCTTGTGCATGATTCCCTGCTGATGCTGTGATCACGCCCGCTTGTTTTTGTGCATCATTTAAGCTGGCAACCATATTGTAAGCGCCGCGCAGTTTAAATGAATGAACGGGTTGTCTATCTTCACGTTTAAGCTGGATATGATTACTTAAACGCTCAGATAAGCGGGTGAGCGTTTGCAATGGCGTGACTTGCGCGACGTCATAAATTGGCGCGCGCAAGATATGGCGCAGGTATTCTGCGCCAGTATGCGGAAGGTTTAGCTTGGTTTGCTCACTATCTTCGGCCATGGGATTACCCTTCTAGCTTAGATTTATCACGTACCGCACCTTTATCTGCGCTGGTGGCAAGCATAGCGTAAGCTTTAAGTGCATAAGACACTACGCGTTCACGCGCAACGGGTTTCCAGCCTAATTTATCTTGCTTAGCACGACGTTCAGCCAGCTCTTGCTCGCTGACTTCAAGCTCAATGGTACGGTTTGGAATATCGATGGTAATGATATCGCCTTGGTTGACTAAACCAATCGTTCCACCATCGGCGGCTTCTGGTGAGGCATGGCCAATCGATAAGCCTGATGTACCGCCAGAGAAGCGGCCATCGGTTAATAGCGCACATTCTTTGCCTAAACCCATCGATTTAAGATAAGTGGTTGGATACAGCATTTCTTGCATGCCTGGGCCACCTTTTGGACCTTCATAGCGAATAACCACGACATCGCCTGCTTTTACTTTTCCACCTAAAATACCTTCAACAGCACTTTCTTGGCTTTCAAATACTACGGCTGGGCCTTGGAATGTTAGGCTGTTTTCATCCACACCAGCCGTTTTTACAATGCAGCCATTTAAGGCGATATTACCGCTGAGTACGGCTAAACCGCCATCTTGGCTAAAGGCATTGGCTTTGGTACGAATACAACCATTCTCACGGTCATCATCGAGAGTGTCCCAACGACAATCTTGCGAGAAAGCTTTAGTGGTACGAATACCAGCAGGACCGGCGCGGAAGAATTTTTTCACGTCTTCTGATTGAGTTTGCATGATGTCGTAATGGGCTAATTGCTCATCCATCGTCATGCCTAGCACGGTATTGGTTTGGTTATTGATAAGGCCAGCTCGGTTTAACTCACCTAAAATTGCCATGACTCCACCCGCTCGGTGCACATCTTCCATATGATATTTTGGAGTAGAAGGTGCTACTTTACAGATGTTTGGAATGAGACGAGAGATGCGATCAATGTCTTCCATGGTGAAGTCAATGTCACCTTCTTGAGCCGCCGCAACTAAATGCAGCACGGTATTGGTTGATCCACCCATTGCTACATCAAGAGCCATGGCATTTTCAAATGCCGCGCGTGATGCAATATTGCGTGGCAGAGCAGATTCATCATCCTCTAAATAATAACGTTTAGTCAGTTCAACAATACGATGACCAGCATTTAAGAACAGTTGTTCACGATCGGCGTGAGTGGCGAGCATAGAACCGTTACCCGGCTGGCTTAAACCTAGCGCTTCGGTTAAACAGTTCATTGAGTTAGCGGTAAACATACCAGAGCATGAACCACAAGTTGGGCAAGCTGAGCGTTCTACTTGCTCACTTTGAGCGTCGGAAACTTTTGGATCTGCGCCTTGGATCATGGCATCAACCAGATCAAGCTTGATGATTTGATCAGATAACTTAGTTTTACCTGCTTCCATTGGGCCGCCAGACACAAAAATGACTGGAATATTTAAGCGTAATGATGCCATTAACATTCCCGGCGTGATTTTGTCACAGTTGGAAATGCACACCATGGCATCGGCGCAATGCGCATTAACCATGTATTCGACTGAATCGGCAATGAGTTCGCGTGAAGGTAGTGAGTACAACATCCCTCCATGGCCCATCGCAATACCATCATCTACCGCAATTGTATTAAATTCCTTTGCAATACCGCCCGCTTTTTCAATTTCGGCCGCCACTAATTGACCCATATCTTTTAGGTGAACATGGCCGGGTACGAATTGAGTAAAGGAGTTTACAACCGCAATGATAGGTTTACCGAAATCTTCTTCTTTAACGCCAGTGGCGCGCCATAAAGCACGAGCACCTGCCATATTTCGACCATGAGTGGTGGTAGCGGAACGATAGATGGGCATATTTAAATCCTTTTAATACAATAGCTTTTAATGCGAAATAGGAGGCGTGTACCTCCTATATAGATGAGTTTTTACCTTACAGCTTGCTTATCTTTAGGTTTATTTACCTTGTGGATAGACTGGATCGAGCCATCCCCACTTGTCTTCTGTTGAACCATTAAATAGGCCAAAGAAAGTCGATTGAATGTGTTCAGTAATTGGGCCACGTTTGCCTTCACCCACGGTGATTTGGTCTACACTGCGTACTGGTACTATTTCTGCTGCGGTGCCCGTCATGAAGACTTCGTCTGCTAGATATAATGCTTCGCGCGCGATGTTTGCTTCAATAATGTCGTAACCTAAATCTTTGGCTAGTATAACAATTGAATCACGTGTGATGCCCGGCAAAATCGAGCTAGTAGATGGTGGCGTGACTATCTTGCCATCTTTTACTACAAAAATGTTTTCACCCGCGCCTTCAGATATATACCCGCTGACACTGAGTGCAATACCTTCATCATAACCATGGCGACGAGCCTCACCACCGACAAGTAGTGAAGAAAGGTAGTTACCACCAGCTTTTGCAGCGGTTGGAATGGTATTTGGTGCAGCACGATTCCAACTAGAAATCATGGCATCGACACCGTTAGCAAGGGCTTCTTCGCCTAAATATGCGCCCCACGGAAAAGCGGCAATAATCAGTTCCATTTTGGAATCGACAGGAGGGCAAACACCTAGACCGACATTACCAATGAAACCAAGTGGACGGATATAAGCGGAATCAAGCTTATTGGCACGCAGAGTTTCACGACATGCTTCCATAATTTCATCGACTGAATATGGAATAGGGAATCGATAAATTTTGGCAGAATCTTTTAAGCGCTGCATGTGTTCACGATGGCGAAAAACAATCGGTCCGTTAGGGGTGTCGTAGCAACGAACGCCTTCAAAAACAGAGGTACCATAGTGCATTGAGTGCGTTAATACGTGGACATTGGCTTCTGCCCAAGGAACCATTTCACCATTAAACCAAATAAAATCTGCTGTGCTTGTAGACATTTTCTTCTTCCTTTAGATAGACACGTACTCATTTATTCAGATAAATGAGTTTGTAATAGTTCCGTTTCAACGGTGATAATATCCCATAGTTTTTCGATTTGGTTGATCAAAATGCTAATTGGACGGTTGCTGTCGACAATGATTTCAACACTGGCAATATTGCTTTCGTGGTTAACTGTCGCGATCACTTGTCTGATAATAAAACCACGATGTCGAATGACGCGCAATACCCGTTCTAATAAAACAGGCTTATCATCGGCTTTTATATTTAATTGATATCTGTCCATTAGTTATTCTCCAACATATCTTGGTTTGCTGCGCCTGGTGGCACTAATGGCCAAACGTTTTCTTCTTCAGAAATTAAAACGTGCAGTAAATAAGAGGTTTTACTGGCTAACATTTCTTTAAGTGCCGGTTCTACTTCTTCTTTGCGTGTAATAGTTTTACCTGGAATATCAAAAGCTTTAGCGAGCATGATGAAATCAGGATTATCGTCTAAAATAGTTTCACTATGTCGACCATCAAAAAACAGGGATTGCCATTGGCGCACCATACCTAAACGTTGGTTATTCAGTAAGACTATTTTGACGGGGATTTGACGACGCTTTAAGGTTCCAAGCTCTTGAATATTCATCATTATCGAGCCATCACCAGTGATAAGAATAGACTCATCATTAGGGCGCGCTACTTTAGCCCCCATAGCGGCAGGCAAACCAAACCCCATAGTGCCAAGACCTGCCGATGTTAGGTAATTTTGTGGCAAGCGAGGTTGAATATGTTGCGCTGCCCACATTTGATGCTGACCAACATCGGTAGAAACCACCGCGCTATCTGGCATCATATCGCTCAACTGTTTTAGTAATTTAGGCGCGTAGATAAGATCGCCTGGATGGTTATAGCGCCATTTGAATTTAGTGCGCAGTCGGTCACAGTGTTCCATCCATTCCGATATGTCGGTCGTTAACTCTAGCTGTGGCAATAATAAATTGAGGTCACCACGCAAGGAGGCATGAGATAGACGAAGTTTGTTGAATTCAGCTGCATCGATATCTAAATGAATCACTTTCGCGTGCGGTGCGAAGGTATCAAGCTTTCCAGTCACTCGATCATCAAAACGAGCACCAACCACGATTAATAAATCCGCTTCTTGCACCACTAAGTTGGCCGCTTTAGTGCCGTGCATACCTAGCATGCCTAAGTAATGCGGGTAATGGCGCTCAATACTACCCAAACCTTTTAACGTACTAACAGCAGGCATTGGATTGTTGGTTAAAAATTGACGAACCGAGTGCGTCGCTTTAGCAAGTTGCACACCACCACCGACATATAATACGGGTTTACGGCTTTTGGCTAACACTTGTTGAGCTTGTTCTATTGCTTCTGGGCTGGCAACAGGAATAGCGGGCGGAGTGAACTCTGGTAATGTTTTTACTGGGGCTTGAGCAAGCTGTACATCTTTAGCAATATCAACCAATACTGGACCAGGTCGGCCTGATTTAGCCACTTCAAATGCTTCGGCAAGAGTTGGTGCAAGGTCGTTGATATCGGTGACAAGATAGCTGTGCTTGCAACAAGAGAGTGACATGCCAATAACATCCATTTCTTGAAATGCATCAGTACCAATATGAGTGCTAGCAACTTGTCCAGTAATCGCAACAATAGGAATGGAGTCCATTAGTGCATCAGCAAGGCCGGTGACTAAATTGGTTGCTCCAGGCCCTGAGGTTGCCATACAAACGGCGACTTCTTGAGTGGAGCGAGCCATACCTATTGCAGCCATGACTGCTCCTTGCTCGTGTCGGCACAAAATGTGTTCAACACCACCATCATACAATGCATCGTAGATTGGCATAATGGCTCCACCAGGGTAACCAAATATAGTTTTGATGCCTTCTTGTTGCAATGCGCTGACTACCAGCTCCGATCCATTCATTCTTGTCTCCCCTTTGAGCTAGTTTGTTTCCTTAACGATTTTTCGATTGACATTCCCTTGCCTCATTCCTAATTGTATTTTTATGTATTTTTCATTCTGTATAAGATAAAAAAAACCCCCGGACTTGAGTGCGGGGGCTTATTAGTGTTGGTGTTTACTTATCGCTCACTAATCCCCGCGCGGATCGAATAATGACCACGAGAATGATAATAATGAGAAGGTTAAGTCGAGCGATAATATTCATTAGTTTTCCATATCAATAAATAGAGAATTGAACTTGTAAATAAGACGTTAGTAAACTTGTATTGTTAGTGGTATCACAGACTCTGGTTATATTACAAGCAAAAACTCACACTTTTTTCACCATACTGCCCGCGTGAAACCTTGTATACACCTATATACAAACAATAAAAGTAGCGATGGTTGCTTTAATAAATGGTGAGAAATCAATGGAATTAGCAATTATACATAGCCGAGCCTGTGTTGGTGTTGAAGCGCCGGAGGTTACGGTTGAAGTACATATCAGTAATGGTATGCCTGGATTTTCTTTAGTGGGATTACCTGAGACAACGGTGAAGGAAGCTAAAGACAGAGTTCGTAGTGCTATCTTGAATTCAAATTTTGAGTTTCCTGCTAAGCGCATTACAGTCAATTTAGCGCCAGCAGATTTACCCAAAGAAGGAGGACGCTTTGACTTACCGATCGCGTTGGGGATTTTGGCAGCCTCACAACAAATTGCGATCAATAAACTTGAGCATTATGAATTTGTTGGGGAGCTGGCTTTATCTGGTGACTTACGTCGAGTTAAAGGCGTGCTTCCGGCTGCATTAGCTTGCAAAAATATTGCTCGTTGTTTAGTGGTGCCGAATGATAATGGTGATCAAGCTGCGCTAGTCGGCAAAGGTTTGCATAAATCTGCATCGAGTTTATTGGAAGTGTGCGCGGATTTATGTGGGCAACAAAATTTACAGTTATTTATTTCACCTGAAAAACTGGAAGTAAAAACCAATGATCGCGATCTGCAAGATATTATTGGCCAACAACAAGGTAAACGAGCGTTAGAAATTGCTGCGGCAGGCTCGCATAACCTATTATTTTTAGGTCCACCGGGAACAGGGAAAACCATGCTCGCATCGCGTTTATGTGATTTATTACCGGAAATGGAAGATGATGAAGCGCTAGAAAGTGCTTCGGTGGCTTCACTGACTGATATTGATATCAATCACCACAATTGGAAAAATAGGCCATTTCGATCGCCTCATCATTCTAGCTCGATGGCGGCGCTGGTGGGTGGTGGCTCAATTCCACGGCCTGGGGAGATATCCCTCGCGCATAATGGTTTGCTTTTTTTAGATGAGATGCCGGAGTTTGATCGAAAAGTATTAGATTCTCTGCGAGAGCCACTTGAATCGGGTGAGATCATTATTTCTCGCGCAGCAGGAAAGACTCGCTTTCCAGCACGTTTTCAGTTGGTCGGTGCGCTCAACCCAAGTCCAACCGGTTATTACGAAGGATCGAAATCTCGTGCAACGAACCCGCAAATGATATTACGCTACCTTAGCCGTCTATCTGGGCCGTTACTGGACCGATTTGATATGTCGATAGAGATCCCTTCGCTGCCTAAAGGAACGTTATCTGAAGGTGGCGATCGGGGTGAGCCAACCGAAGTCGTAAAGCAGCGAGTGTGGCAAGCTAGGCAAGTTATGCTTAAGCGTAATGGTAAAGTGAATGCGTTATTGGGCAGTCGAGAGATTGAGCATTTTTGTGCATTAGAAAAATCAGATGCCGAATTTCTAGAACATGCACTGCATCAACTAGGTTTGTCGGTGCGTGCATATCACCGAATCTTAAAAGTCGCGCGTACCATTGCAGATTTATCTGGTTGTGAGGCAATTCATAAATCACATCTTGCTGAAGCATTGGGTTATCGAAATATGGATCGATTACTCAAACAATTAACCGCGCAAGCAGTATGAATGGTTTTATGTGTGAGGTGACTTAAACAAAAAACGGGAAGCCATATTAAGCTTCCCGTTTTATTTAATGTATTACTTATTCTCTTAATCGACGAGATTATTTCTTCAATAGGTAATCTATTAAATCAAATGCTTGATCAACATTTTGGAAGTTTTTCAGTTCAACTAAGTATTTATTATTCACAATAATAGCAGGGACACCATTTAAGCCTGCATCTTTAAACGCTTTATCGTAGCGACGCATCATGGAATCAATCGCAAAGCTGCTGTAAGTCCCATCAAAGTCTTTTGCTGACACGCCGTTGTCTAAGAAGAACTGACGCAATTCGGCTTCATCTCGTGGTGCTTTATTTTGTACGTGAATACGGTTGAACATCAGTGGAACCAGTTTGTCATCAACACCTAAAGACACCATGGTCGCATAGCCTTTACTCATTGCTGGGCCCATATTGCCACCCATGAAAGAGACTGACATTTTTTGGAATTCAGCTTTGCCTTCTAGGTGTTGTTTTAATTGACCAATAATTGGTTCGAAAGCATTACAGTGTGGGCAGTAAAAAGAGAAAAATTCAGTCACAGTAGGTGAAGATGAATGGGGGGTATTTAAAACTTTGTAATTTTCACCTTCTTTAAAGTTCGCCGCATTAACGGTAAAACTCAGCATTAAAGCAGCCACTAGGGTAAATATTTTCTTCATGATCTCATGAGCTCCATTTAGATAGAAAAGTCGATAAATTGAATGATCACCATTGTGGGGTGAGCGAAAGTGTCGGTTCTTGCAGTGCTGCTATTTGTTCCTTAAACCCGAGCACTTGATTTTCCCAGTATTTTGCATCGTTAAACCAAGGAAAAGCAATCGGGAAAGCAGGATCTTGCCAGCGTTTTGCCAACCAAGCCATGTAATGCACCATCCTAAGACCACGCAAAGGCTCAATTAGTTTCAGTTGTTGGTTATCAAAGTCACAATATTCTGAATAAGCTTCTAAAACAATATCAAGCTGCATTAATTTGTCAGCTCTATCGCCATTGAGCAGCATCCAGATATCTTGGATTGCTGGGCCATTTCTGGCGTCATCGAGATCGACAAACATCGGCCCATCTCGCCATAAAATATTACCAGGGTGGCAATCACCATGCAGACGAATAATGTTACTTGGTGTGTCCCAATGCTGTTCTAATTGGGCAATTAACACATCGAGATCATGAAAAAAGCTATTTTCCAAATAAGAAGGAATAAAGCTGGCATTACTGAGCAGCTTGCGGGGTTGATATAAGTATTCGTCCAGGCTCATTGTGGGTCTATGTATAAAGGTTTTTGCTTTTCCGACTTGATGAATTCGACCTAAAAATCGGCCGACCCATTCGGTTTGGTTGAGATTATCCACCTCAAATTGACGACCCCCGACACTTGGAAATAATACGAAACTATAACCCTGATAATGATGCAATGTGTGGCCGTTAATATTGCATGGAGCCACAACTGGGATTTCATGATCCATCAAATCTTGAGCAAAATCATGTTCTTCTAAAATTTGATCATCGGACCAACGTTGTGGGCGATAAAACTTCACCACAAAGCGTTTTTTGTCTTCATCCACAAATTGGTAAACTCGGTTTTCGTAACTGTTTAGCGCAAGTAAGCCAGATTCAGCACGGATACCAATGCTTTCTAATGCATACCACATTAAATCCGGCGTTAAGGATTCAAAGTTAAATAACGGTGTATTGGGTGACGCATTTATATCGGGCATAAAATAAAGGGCCTATTACTAAGCCCTTCCTTGTTTATTGGTACTTCCAGTCTAAGACCTTATCTACAGTTTTTTAATAAAACGGCTTTCGACTGGTAAGCTAAATTGTTCACTGTCTGTCAGTATAAACTCAAACTTGATAATCGGTGAATTCAATTCATCTGGGCTAACCGCCAAGCTAAGAGGATGGCTAATTAATTCCCCAGCGGGTACGGTAATTGTTTGTGAGCCATGCCATTTCACATTACTTAACCCTTTGACATCAACTGTATACTTTTGGGTCTGTTGGGTTTTATTGAGAATTTTAAGGGTGTAAGTATTTTCAATCCAACCGTTATTATCGACGCGATACATTTGGTTGCGATCTCTCAATACGCTCATATTAACTGGATCAACGCCAATTACTTGAGTCACAAAGAGTGCCAGCATTAAAGTCAAAGCGATGCCATACCCAATAAGTTTTGGCCGCATAACCTTGGTTTTATTGCCTGCTAGTTTATGTTCGGTGGTGTAGCTGATTAAGCCTTTCTCATATCCCATTCGATCCATAGTATTATCGCAGGCATCAATACAAGCACCGCAATTGATGCATTCGTACTGTAAACCATTACGGATATCAATCCCTGTTGGGCATACCTGCACACATAAATTACAGTCGATACAATCGCCCAAACCTTCGGGTCTTGTCGTTGCTTTGAGCGAACGAGGACCACGTTTTTCGCCTCTTTTGCTATCGTAGCCCACAATGAAGGTATCTTTATCAAACATGGCAGATTGAAAGCGAGCATAAGGGCACATATGTAAGCACATAATTGAACGCATCCAACCGGCATTACCATAAGTGCAAGCAGCAAAAAACCATACCCAAAATGCCGGCCAAAAATTCAATTCAAACGTGATGAACTCCCACGTTAAACTTCTCACTGGCACAAAGTATGCGACAAAAGTAAGCCCCGTTAGTATGGCAATAACCCACCAAGCGATGTGCTTAATGGTTTTACGCATAAGGATGTTTTTAGTGTATTGATTATGGTCTTGTTTACGACGTTTATTGGCCGACCCTTCAAGCTTTTCTTCAAACCAAATATACATAAATGTCCAAACGGTTTGTGGACATAAATAACCACACCAGACTCGGCCTAAGAAAGTCGTTAAAAAGAAGAGGCCGAAAGCTGAAATCATAAAAATGAGGGCAAGAAGCGTGAGATCTTGTGGGAAAAAAGTAGCCCCAAAAAATTGAAATTGTTGTTTATTTAAATCAAATAAAATCGCTTGTTGACCGTGATAAGAAATCCAAGGGATTGCCGCAAATAGGACCAATAAAAACCAACCACCATAACGGCGTAATACTTGAAAGGTGCCTTGGCTTTTACGTACATAAATCTTGCCATTAGCATCTCGGTTGGTTTTAGGAATGATGACTTTAACGTCTATTTTGTCTTGTTTCATTGCGCTTTCGCTACCTCCGCATAAGTACATTGCTTATACTTTTTAATCTCTATACCTATTTTAATTGAGGCATAGAAACTTTATGTTCAATATTGATGTGCCACAGTATACAAGATGGATGAATATGAGTTTGCTATTGGTTTCAAGCTTTACACACAAAGTTGAATATGGCGGCTTAGTTTAAGAAAAGAAAAGAAAAGAAAAGAAAAGAAAAGCTAGGCTTTGGTGTGCCTAGCGTCGTGGATGATTGATTGTATGTATTACTTGATGATGCCGCGAGCTTTGAGTAATGCTGTTTTAAAGTCATCTTCTTGGTCTTTTGCAAGCCCCGGGATCATGGCATCTTTATCACTGTTACGCATTTTTAGGTGGTAAATTAGCACATCATCGGTGAGATCTTTTAAAGGGCCCTTATAACCCGCTTCTAGGCAAAGCTTAGCGATGAATTCGATTAAATTAAGATCGGGATCTTTTTGCCATTCAGGGTGTAATAACTCAATCAATTCATTAACGCGATGGCATTTCATAGCCTTCTCCATACTAAAATTAAGGTTGTTCTCTATGGTAACAATTCTATGGATATTTTGAGTGTTTTATTTTTATGAGGGTGAAATTTTTGATGTAATAAAAAAGCGTAGTATTCATTTGAATGCTACGCTTTTTGAGTAAAGATTGCCTTCATTCTAGAGTCTATTGAACTAGAATACTATTGCTCGGTTTTTGCTGGCGTTTCAGGCTTTTTCGTTACCGGTGAGGTTGCAAAACACTGGCGACGACGGGAAGCTGAACCACGAGAAAAAGAGGCACGTGCAGGAATTGGGCGCATAATAATAACCTATAAAAATGCACATCCATGGCCATAATCACCAGATCCGATCTTGATGACTTTAAAGATAATCGAACAATATTTCGACTGTTAATAATTATAGACTTGTCTTATTCCCTTGGCGATGACATTTTAACCAATAAATCAAAATTTTACCTAAAATTGAAAAATGACAAGGAGGCTATATGTCTTTTTTTAAGAAAACATTAGCTACATTTGGGATTGGCTCGGCAAAGGTTGACACTATTTTAAAGCAAGATGCGGCTTTTCCCGGGCAAAAGTTGGTAATGGATGTGCATGTCTATGGTGGGGCAACCAAACAAGATATTGATAATATAGATCTTAAGCTATGCTGCCGTTACAAAAAGCCGAGACAAAACCCTGATGGCCGTGAAATAACGCATTCCACGGAGGTAGCAACGCATGTTTTATCTTCATGGTCGCTGCCGTACGCTTTTTCTATCGAACCCCATCAAGAGCGTATTTTTCCGGTGGAGCTTGATATCCCATGGAACACACCCGTCACTTTAGGTGATGCAAAAGTATGGCTTGAAACTGGTTTGGACATCGCAATGGCCAGTGATCCTTCTGATAAAGATGAAGTTACTATTCGCCCGGATCCACTTGAAGATTCTATCTTCACCGCGTTAGAGAATGCGGGCTTACGTATTCGCCAAGTTGAATGTGAATATGTCAAAGGTTTTGATTTACCTTTTGTGCAAGAGTTTGAATTTGTTCCTGTACATGGTGATTTTCATGGTCGTTGGAGAGAGTTAGAGATAGTGATATACCGAAATGAGAGCGAACTGAATATTTGGTTTGAAGTTGATCGTCACAAGCAAGGCATGGGAGGGATGCTATCAAGTTTAATTGGGAGTAATAAACTCAAGCGTGAAATGACATTATCTTCAGATACTCCACCCGAAGAGGCGGGAATTCAGGTCTTGGCGTTTTTAGATAAAACCACGTAATTAAAATTGAGTCTGATCATATAAGAAAGTGTCGATTAGTCATTTTAGCTTACACTTGTAAGTTGAATGTGTAAGAATAGTTGCGTGTATATACTCAAAGCAAGATGGGTATAGATTTATCTTTTGAGGTGCAAACATGCAAGTATCGGAATATTCAGATAGAGAAGAAATCGCCAACAGTGTTAGCCATGGCCTAGGGGTATTATTTGGCGTGTGGACCTTGGTTATTCTACTGATGAAAGCGTCTGAATATAAATCCGACACCTTAACATTTATCAGTATGAGTATTTATGGCTCAAGTGTAATTGTGCTGTTTTTGGCCTCTACTTTGTATCATTCCATTCGTTATTTACCCGCTAAGCGTTGGTTAAAAATGCTGGATCATAGCGCTATTTATTTATTGATTGCCGGCACTTATACCCCATTTTTACTGGTGGGGTTAAGGACCGATCTCGCTTATGGTTTGATGGTGGTTATTTGGGCAATAGCGCTACTTGGCGTGATCATGAAAATGTTCTTTATGCATCGGTTTAAATCGTTTTCTTTGATGAGTTATTTGGTGATGGGTTGGCTATCGTTGGTGGTTATCTATCAGTTGGCGACGCATTTGGATATTTCAGCGGTTATCTGGTTGGTGGCTGGCGGGATTATGTATTCTTTAGGGGTTGTTTTTTATACTAATGAACGAATTCCTTATAATCATGCGATTTGGCATCTATTTGTTTTGGCTGGTAGCATGTGTCACTTCATCAGTATTTATTTTTATGTATGGCCTATTTCGCCTTTAAATTAGGCATTTTTTGTCGATAATCTGAATGATAAATTATGTAAAAAAGCGCGTTAACCACTTCTTGTTGGTTAACGCGCTTTTTTGTTGATGAGAAAGTGGAGGTTAATGGGATAGCTAAGTCTACGTTCGCCAAAATGCAGGGAAAAAGAGAACTAAGATAGTCAATATTTCTAAGCGTCCCATTAGCATTCCAAAGCTTAGTAACCATTTTGCGGTATCAGGTAAGCTTGAGAAGTTGCCACTTGGTCCAATGACAGGGCCCATTCCAGGACCTACGTTCGCCACAGCCGTCATTGCTCCGCTGATACTGGTGATTGGATCAAGCCCTAATGCACTTAAGCAACCCGCGATAAAGATAATAGTTAGTATAAAAGTTAAAACAAAAGCGACGACGGATCGCACAATATCATCATTGACAGGGCGTTGGTTGTAACGTTGGACAAATACTCCAGACGGATGAACCAAACGCATGATTTGTTTGTTTAAAAGTGTAGCTGCAATTTGAAAGCGGAAGATTTTAATCCCACCAGCAGTTGACCCTGAACAGGCACCAACTAACATGACGAAAGCAAATATAACGGATGGTAAGCCGCCCCATTGAGTGAAATCATCTAAGCCAAATCCAGTGGTGGTGACTACGGATATAATATTGAAAGTGGCGACGCGAATGGCATCAATAAAGTTGTAATGGTCTTGCAAAGTAAGCCAAATCGCGACAATAAGACTGGTCGTGATCACTAAATAAGCAAAACCACGGACTTGGGCGTCCATCAATAGAGCTTTAGGATTTCGTTTACGTAGTGCGGTAACAAACAATAAAAAGGGTAGTCCACCTAAAAACATAAACAGTGATCCAACCCAATGTGCACCGTGAGAAAAGTGGTTCATTGAGCTGTCAGTGGTTGAGTAACCACCGGTTGAAAGTGTGGTAAAGGCATGGTTAATGGCATCAAACCAACCCATTCCGGTGTACCAAAAACCTAAAACACATAATAAAGTTAAGATTAAATAAACCTGTACGATATTTTTGGCGACATTTTTTGCTCTTGGGCTACTTTTATCGGACCAGTCGGAAGATTCCGTTTGGAAGAGTTTCATCCCACCGACGTTAAGCATAGGAAGAATCGCTACCGCCATCACGATAAAGCCAACACCTCCCAACCATTGCAAAGTTGAACGCCATAATAAAATGCTTGGTGCCATGTCATCTAAACCGCTTAATACCGTTGATCCTGTCGTAGTGATCCCAGACATGGTTTCAAAATACGCATCAGTAAAGCTAATATGGTTAATGAAGACAAAAGGTAGGGCTGCAAAGGCGCTAGAGATCGTCCATACCAAGGTGGTTAATAAAAACATATCCCGGACTCCAAGCCTAAAATTAGGCGTTCGACCAAGAGATAGCAATATAAACGACACAATATGAGTAATGATGACGGCTTCGCCAAATTCAATGAAACCACCGGTTCCAGTAAAAAAGGCCATTAGTGTTGGTATGTACATGAAGAGCGCTATTTTTGATAACACCAATCCAAGAACAAATAAAATAGGACGATAATTAAGCACGGAATTAATCAGCCTTTGTTATAAAAAGAATGGGCTTGGTTGGAACAGGCGTTCAACGTCTGGCACATATTTCTTATCGACCAAGAACATGACAACGTGATCATCTTGTTCGATCACGGTACGGTCATGGGCAATCAGTACTTCTTCGCCTCGAACAATCGCCCCAATAGTTGTACCTGGTGGAAGCTTGATTTCGCTAATGGCTTTACCGACAACTTTTGAGGTGGTTTCATCTCCATGAGCGATAGCTTCAATTGCCTCGGCTGCGCCACGACGTAAAGATGATACGTTAACAATATCAGCTCGGCGAACATGGGTTAGCAGCGCTGAAATCGTAGCTTGTTGCGGAGAAATAGCGACATCGATCGCGCCACCTTGAACTAAATCGACATAAGCACTGCGTTGGATAAGCACCATTACTTTTTTTGCGCCAAGACGTTTAGCGAGCATAGCCGACATGATATTGGTTTCATCTTCATTGGTAAGCGCAATAAACACATCGACTTGATCGATATTCTCTTCGTTAAGCAGTTCTTGATCGGCAGCGTCACCGCAAAATACGATGGTATTTTCTAGCTCTTCAGAGAGTTGTTCGGCGCGTTGGTAGCTGCGTTCAATCAATTTAACGCTGTAATCTTTTTCTAAACGCTTAGCAAGACTTGAACCTATATTGCCACCGCCGACAATCATGATACGGCGATAGTTTTTCTCAAGCCTTTGTAGCTCGCTCATGACCGCGCGTATATGATTACTGGCTGCGACGAAAAACACCTCGTCATCAGCTTCAATAATGGTCGTGCCTTGTGGCCGAATAGGGCGACCTTGGCGAAAAATGGCGGCGACACGAGTATCAATATGTGGCATATGATCACGCAAAGCAGATAATGCATTCCCAACCAATGGTCCACCGTAATAGGCTTTAACGGCCACTAAGCTGACTTTGCGTTCGGCAAAACTGACCACCTGTAATGCACCTGGATATTGAATTAAACGCTCGATATAGCTGGTGACTAACTCTTCTGGGGCAATCAGGTGGTCAACAGGAACCGCGCCAGATTGAAAGAGTGTATCTTTTTCGGCTAAATATTCTGGTGAACGAATTCGAGCAATACGGCTAGGGGTATTAAATAAAGTAAACGCGACTTGGCAAGCGGCCATGTTGGTTTCATCAGAATTGGTGACAGCGACCAACATATCGGCATCTTGCGCGCCCGCTTCTCGCAAAGTGTTCGGATGGCTTGCATGGCCATTAACGACTCGTAAGTCATATTTATCTTGCAGCTCGCGCAGGCGATCGGTGTTGCGATCGACTACTGTGATATCGTTATTTTCGCCAACCAAGTTTTCCGCTAATGTGCCGCCAACTTGTCCAGCTCCAAGAATAATGATTTTCATAACTTACGTTTACCTATTTTCTGCCCAACCTTGAGCGTATCAATGTTGATTGTTATCGCGAGAGCCAGTTTACTTATAATCATTTTTACAGAGAGCAATACACTGACGGTTATATACCGCCAGTGTATGTACAATCATTAAGCTTTGCGCAGCACCGCGTAATAGAAGCCATCCATGTCTTCTTCACCAGGTAAGATTTGACGACCTGGATTTTCAATGTCTGAATTGATGAGCTGTGCATCGCTTGTTCGCTGTAAAAACGCACTTACTTGCTGGCTGTTTTCTTGTGGCGTGATAGAGCAAGTAGCGTATACCAAGGTGCCGCCGACTTTCAATTGACGCCACATAGCATCAAAAATTTCACTTTGTAATACCGCGAGCGCTTCAATGTCATTAGCTCTACGTAACCATTTAATATCAGGGTGGCGACGAATTACTCCGGTCGCAGAACAAGGTGCATCGAGTAGAATACGGTCAAATTTTTCTCCGCTCCACCATTCTTCAGGATAGCGGGCATCACCGCAGATCACATCAGCTCGTAATTGTAGGCGTTCAAGATTATCGTAAACGCGATCAAGACGGTTTATGTCACAATCAATTGCCACCACTTCTGTATTATCGGTGTGCTCGAGAATATGAGCAGTTTTACCACCTGGCGCAGCGCAACAATCTAAAATTAACTCACCATTTTGAGGCTGTAAGTAATTGACCGATAATTGAGCAGCCGCATCTTGTACTGAAACCCAGCCTTGACTGAAACCCGGTAGCAAAGCGACATCACAAGGAGAAGAAAGCTTGATGGCATCTTCCGCTTCAGGATGAAGGGTGTACTCGATATTTTCTTGATCCAATAATGCTTGATATTTATCTCGCGTATGGTGTTTACGGTTTACTCGTAACCACATTGGCGCTTTATTGTTGTTGGCTTCGACTAATTGTTCCCATTGTTGCGGGTAGCTTTCTTGCAGTAATTTTAATAACCAACCAGGATGACCATATTTACCCGCATTGTGGCTGACGGCTTTTTTATCTAACGCTTCTTGATCTCGGGTATAGCTACGTAATACCGCATTAATCAAACCACTTAGACTTGGACCGCGTAGAGTTTTCGTCGCTTCAACCGTTTCGGCTACTGCTGCGTGAGAAGGAATGCGCATAAAGCTCAGTTGATAAATTCCGACCAAAATAAGGTGGTGAAAAACGCGCTTTTTGCCGGTAAGTGGCTTATCCATTAGCTCGTTAGTGATAGATTCCAAGCGTGGTAAGTAACGTAGCGCGCCATAGCAAATCTCTTGAAGAAGAGCGTGATCTCGCGGCTTAATAGTTTTTTGGGCGGCAGGTAAAGCGTGTGATAGTGATTGACCTTTGTCGACCACTTGAAAAAGGACATTGGCAGCGGCTGCGCGAACATTCATAGTGTTTTCTCTTGTCAGTAACTCGCAACGCAAGCCACAAAATAATGGGTAAAATAAAGAAAGGCACATTTCTGTACCTTTCGATGACGCTATTTTCTAGCCTAATTGACGGCCGACTTCAAACCAGTGGCTGCGAGCGTTCAGTATATCTTGTACTGATAGTGCTTTTTTGCCTGGGATCTGTAATTGCTCAAGGACTAAAATATTTTTGCCCGTCGCGACATAAATACCGGTTTTATCTGCTTGCACAATCTGTCCTGGGAGGTGATTTTTACTCGTCGTTTCAACTCGAGATTGCCACACCTTAACATTGCTTTCTTTGCCATCGCCTTCTTCAACACTGAAAAAGCTCATCGGCCAAGGATTAAAGGCGCGGACGCAGCGCTCAATATGTTCTGCCTCATCATGCCAATTGATTTTGGCTTCTTCTTTACTGAGTTTTTTGGCGTAGTTGGCTTGTTCATCATCTTGTTTTATTGGTGTGATTTGACCATTGGCAATATCGGTTAAGCATTCCGTCAACGCTGTTGGGCCTAATTCGGCTAATTTTTCATACATTGACGCGCTGGTATCGCTGGATTCAATAGGTTGAGTGGCAATTGATAGCATGTCCCCCGTATCTAATCCGATATCCATTTGCATGATAGTGACGCCAGTTTCTTTATCGCCAGCCCAAATGGAACGTTGGATTGGGGCTGCGCCACGCCAGCGAGGCAGAATAGAGCCATGTACATTAATACAACCTAAACGTGGCGTATCGAGAACGGCTTGAGGCAGCAGTAAACCGTAGGCAACCACTACCATCAAGTCGGCACCGAGATTTTTCAGTTGTTGCTTGGCTTCATCTGATTTGAAATTTTCAGGTTGGTATACCGGAATATTACTTTCTAGTGCGAGTGATTTTACTGGGCTAGCGGTGAGTTTTTTGCCGCGACCAGCGGGGCGATCCGGTTGGGTATAAACAGCAATAACGTCATGCTCCGAAGACAACAACGCCGCCAAGTGACGGGCGGCGAAATCCGGAGTACCTGCAAAGACAATTCTTAAAGACTGACTCAAGGTAGGTTTCCTTCTCAATTTTATATACCCAAGACCGCTGAAAGAGTCTCTTCAATAATTTTGGGTATTATGTTGGCTGTTACTTATCTTGTTTCTCGTTGAAACGCTTGATCTTGGTAAGCTTATCTTGAATGCGTTTACGCTTTAACGGTGATAAATAATCGACAAACAATTTACCCATCAAATGGTCAAGCTCATGTTGAACACAAATCGCGAGTAAATCATCGGCTTCAAACGTGAATTCGTTGCCGTCTCTATCTAATGCTCGAACGGTAACTTCCGCGGCTCTAGGCACTAAAGCGCGAGCACCTGGAACCGAAAGACAGCCTTCTTCAATGCCATCGTCGCCACGTTTTTCGAGGATTTCAGGGTTGATGAGAACTATCGGTTGATCGCGCTCATCTGAGACATCAATCACTACGATTCTTTGATGAACATCAACTTGGGTGGCCGCAAGACCGATCCCTTCTTCGTCGTACATGGTTTCAATCATGTCATCGATAAATTTTTGAAGCTCTGGAGTCACTTTTTCTACCGGTTTCGCAACGGTACGAAGGCGATCATCCGGGAATGTTAATACTTGTAATACAGACATATACACTCTAAATATTGAACTGTGCCGAAAACAGCTTAGGCCTTATAGCTGCAATTCTAGACATTTTATAAGGCAAATGACAGCATCTAATGACATTAAGCGACAAAATGTCGACCAAGGAAATGTAGGTCATGCCAAAAACAACTCGTTTTATTTTAAATTTATGTGCTTTTATTGCGGTTAGCTTGTCTGTGGTGGCTGCCACAAGAGCACAAAATACAGTAGAGATAAAAGGTAACGCACCACAAACCTATACAGTCAAAAAAGGCGATACCTTGTGGGATATTTCCGCATTATTTTTAGATAGTCCATGGCTTTGGCCAAGATTGTGGCAAGTCAATCCTGATATTAACAACCCTCATTTAATTTATCCCGGCGATAAACTGACGTTGACGTGGCGTAATGGCCAGCCATTGTTGAGCCTAAAACCGATGAAGAAAATTGGGCCTCAAGTTCGCATGCAAGATAAAGAGGCGATCTCCACAGTAGATAATGGCTTAATTCTCCCTTACCTGAAATCCGATCAACTATTAACAGAAGACGGAAAACGCGCAGCATTACGAGTACTTGGCACTAGCGAAGGGCGTAAATTTTTAAGTGGTAATGAGCGTATTTATATTGATGGCAATGTGACTAATGAGAAGTGGGCTATTTACCGCATCGTAGAAGAATACCAGCGCAGTGGTGAGGTGAAAGCCAGTAGTTATTCATTACGTATTGTGGCTCAAGCTGAATTAAAGGAACAATCTGAAAAATACAGCGGTCTGCAAGTGATCAATCAATACCAAGAAATTCAACCTAACGATATTGCTTTACCTATGTTTGGCGAGGATTTAGCGCTATCAACGGTATTTACACCAATTCCGGCTCCGGTTGGTTTAATCGCTAGCGTCAAAGGTTCGATGGATAACCACGCTTTTATGTCGGTCAATCAAGTGGTTATTATTGATCGCGGTAGTGATGATGGTTTGGTGCAAGGCAGCATGTTTAACTTGTCGAAAGTAGGTTCGGCCGTTTATGGGAAAAAAGGTCAATATTCTTATAAAGAGGGTGATTTTTTCCATGCTGGGAAGCGAATAGATCTACCGCCAATTGCCATTGGTGAAATGATAGTCATACGTCCGTATGAGAAGTTTAGCTTGGCGTTAATCACAAAAAGCGAAGAGCCAATTAAAAAAGACAGTATTGCGATTTCTCCTGCGGTGAATGAGCTATCAAGTTTACCCATCGTTAATGAAACTCAAAACGAGATGACAGTGAATAACCCATCATAATGAATGAGTCTCAACTGACCGCATGGCTTACATTAAGCTTTACACCTCAATTAGGCGGGGTGAGTTTATCTCGTTTATTGAGGATTGATTCCCCTGAAAATATTGTTTCGTATAGCGAACTCGAATTACAAAATTTAAAATTAAAGCCTGCTCAAATTCAATATATAAGACAGCGATCTCATCAAGAGGTCGATGACTGCTTATTGTGGTTGCAAGCGGAAGGTAATCATATTGTGACGCCACTGGATGATAAATATCCACCGCTAATGCAACAAATGTCGTCTCATCCTCCAGTATTATTTGTTAAAGGTAATGTCGAAGCGTTGAATCATTCACAAATTGCGATGGTGGGCAGCCGCAATGCCAGTATGGATGGACTGCGTGCGGCTCGTGAATTTAGTTATGAACTTGCGAATCAAGGCTTGACGGTGACCAGTGGATTGGCATTAGGTGTGGATGGGCATGCTCACGATGGTGCTCTGCAAGCCAAAGGAGAAACAGTGGCGGTTTTGGGCTCGGGCGTTGATCAGGTGTACCCCGCTCGTCATAAAGGTTTAGCGCAACGTATTTTAGAATCCGATGGTGCTTTGGTGTCAGAGTTTAGGCCGGATACGAAACCTAGAGCAGAATATTTCCCGCGTCGAAATAGAATTATCAGTGGTTTATCTTTAGGTGTGCTGGTGGTTGAGGCTGCTGAACGAAGTGGTTCTCTCATCACCGCGCGTTATGCTCTAGAACAAAATAGAGAAGTGTTTGCGCTTCCTGGTTCGATTTATCAAGCCGGTCACTCAGGGACAAATGGCTTGATCCGACAAGGTGCAATTTTAGTGCAATCGGCGCAAGATATCGTGGATGAAATACAACCACAATTAGAACGGTCTAATAGATTAACAGGGCTTCTTCAGTCGAGTTTTCATTTTGACGAAGAAAAAACATTAACCGATAAAAATAAAGTGGTAACCGATAAAAATACTGAGCTCGAAGCATTTCCATTTGCTGAACTGTTGGCTAACGTAGGAAATGAGCCTACTCCGGTTGATATTTTGGCGCAAAGGACCCATATACCTGTACACGAAGTCATGATGCAAATATTAGATCTTGAATTAAGTGGTTATGTTGCTTCTGTCCCCGGAGGCTATATTATTAAGAATAAGCCCAAATAAATCCTGTAAGCGGAGGGTAAAGCTATGATGGACATTCTGATGTATTTGTTTGAAACTTATATTCATAGCGATGCAGAATTAACGATCGATCAAGATGAACTTGAAGATGAGTTATTACGCGCTGGGTTTCATCAACAAGAAATCTATAAAGCTCTCCATTGGCTGGAAGGTTTAGCGGCTCTTCAGCAATCGGATGGGGCTAAAATTGCGAAAGGTTCAGCCACTTCGACTCGAATCTATACCCAAGATGAAATGATCCGTATCGATGTTGCTTGTCGAGGTTTTATCTTGTTCTTGGAGCAGGTCAAAGTATTAACGACTGAAACTCGTGAAATGGTGATTGACCGAGTCATGGGGCTGGAAACTCAAGAATTTACTTTAGATGATTTGAAGTGGGTTATTTTGATGGTGCTATTTAATGTTCCGGGTAATGAGAATGCTTATACTCAGATGGAAGAGTTATTGTATGCATCTGAGCAAGGTATTCTTCATTAATGAAGAGTAAAATAGACGAAAAACTGTTTACTGTTCATGAACATGCCTTGGAGCATGAGGCTTGTCCTCAATGCCATGAGACATTGCAAGGTGAGCTTCATCTTCGTCATGGTAAGCACGGCCCTTTCCTTGGTTGTAATCAATATCCACAATGCGATTACATTCGCCCTTTGCACCAACATGATGGGCACATAGTAAAAGAATTAGGTGTAGCTTGCCCTGAATGCACTAAAAGTTCGGATAATAAACGCCAAGGTGAACTGGTTTTACGCCAAGGTCGTTATGGTATGTTCATTGGTTGCAGCTGTTTCCCTGAATGTCAGCATATTGCGTCAATGGACCAACCAGAACCAAGTAAAGAGACGCAGCCAGAAATTGCTTGCCCTGAATGTTCTAGTGGTCAACTGGTTGAGCGCCAATCTCGTTTTGGTAAAAGTTTCTATGCTTGTAATGCGTACCCTAAATGTAAGTTTTCCATTAATTTACCGCCATTGATTGGATGCTGTCAGATATGTGGTTTTCCTTTATTGGTGGAAAAAAAATTGACATCAGGCAATAAGACTTTATGTGGCAACCGTAAATGCCAGCAGCAACAGATAGATTAAATGAGCCATACAGTTAAACAAAAAGACCAACTGTATGGCGTTGGTCTTTTAGGTTTCGATAACTTGAAATTTATAACGGTAACTTTATCGTTGATTGATATGTTGTTTTAGCTCAGGAAATTCGGATTCATCTAATATCGCAGCCAACTCTTTTAGTGCTTTATCTAACTCGCCTTGAGTGTTACCACAAACATTAATATGTCCCATTTTGCGTCCGACACGCTTTTCTTTACCATACCAGTGGATATGACAGTTTGGCATCGCCAGTATTTCTTTAGGTAATGTGTCTTGGCCTAAAATATTGATCATCGCGGCATGTCGTATCGCCTTTGTGCTACCAAGAGGCATATCGCATACGGCGCGTAAATGGTTTTCAAATTGACAAACTTCAGCGCCTTGTTGAGTCCAATGACCGGAGTTGTGCACTCTAGGTGCGATTTCGTTGACCAATAATTTTCCGTTTACATCAAAAAACTCAATTGCCAATACGCCCACATAATTCAGCTTATCTGAAATAGCTTGGAACATTTTCGCCGCTTGTTGCTGCAATTCAGATTCATCAATGGCGATAGATAAACTTAAGACGCCATCCACGTGAACATTTTCGGTTAATGGGTACACAGCCACCTCACTATTAACTCGGCGTGCACCTATTAGTGATACTTCTCGTTTAAACGGCACAAACTCTTCAGCCACAATAGCTTGATGTGGTGTATCAGATAAGCTTTGCTGTAATTCATCCCAGGTAGCATCGATGTCGGTCGTATTTTTTAAGCGCCATTGCCCTTTTCCATCGTAACCACCTAATGCCGTTTTAAGTACCATAGGTAAACCGACAGACGTTATAGCATCATCAAATTCAGCTCGATTAGTTATCACTGCATATTTTGCATTGGCGACCTTGGCATCATCTAATAATTGTTTTTCAATACGACGATCACCACCCGCTTTAATAGCTTGAGTGGTAGGGCGGAATTTCCCGCTTTGTTGGCAGATATCTAAAATGGAATGAGGGATATGCTCAAATTCAGCGGTAATGACATCGGCCTTGGCAATGGCATTATTAAGCCCATGACCAATGATGTTTTGCGTTAATGGATGAACAATTTTTTCGCTACTAACATCGAAAGCTGAAATATTAATATTCAGTGGCGCACCGGCTAAAGACATCATGCGAGCCAATTGACCGGCACCTAAAACTAAAACGTGCTTATTTGCCATGTTATTAATCCTCAGCTGGATTTGGATTGGCGAGTACCGTATCGGTTTGTTCTTTACGGAAAGCTTCGACTTTCGCCATTACGGCTTCATCATGAGTTCCAATGATTTGTGCCGCTAAAATTCCGGCATTGGCCGCACCTGCTTCGCCAATCGCCAATGTACCTACCGCAATTCCTTTGGGCATTTGTACGATAGAATATAAAGAATCTACGCCTGACAGTACACGTGATTGAACAGGAACTCCCAGTACTGGCAAACTAGTATAAGCGGCAGTCATACCCGGAAGATGAGCGGCACCACCGGCACCTGCAATAATGACTTTTAGCCCGCGTTCTTTAGCGCTTTCAGCATATTCAGCGAGTAAGTGAGGCGTTCGGTGAGCTGAAACGACTTTGGTTTCGTAAGGGACATTAAAACGGTCTAACATTTCAGCCGCAAGCTTCATTGTTGGCCAATCAGACTTAGAACCCATGATAATTCCAACTTTCATCGAACACTCCTTTAGTACATCTTGATTACGAGAAAATAAATAAATCTAGCTGCATTATACGGAGAAATGGCCATGAGGAAAACGTTTGCGTCCGGTATTTTGTTTTAGAGTAGGATTTAGAAGTAAAAATCATTTAGTCTATATTGAAAGGTTTAATACACTATCACTTCGTTGGTCATTAAGAATAAAGGGCAGTCAGTTGGATAATTTTGAGCATGTGGTCGAGTCGTTAAAGCAAGGTGAGGTAATTGCTTACCCAACAGAAGGTGTTTTTGGCGTTGGATGCGATCCAGACAATACGGCAGCAATCGATAAATTATTAGCGCTGAAGCAGCGGCCAATAGAAAAAGGATTAATTTTAATTGCGGCTAACTACCAACAGCTTTTGCCTTATATTGATGAAACTCAGCTAACGGATAAGCAGCGAGCGACGATGTTAGCAACTTGGCCTGGCGCAGTAACCTGGGTTGTGCCTGTGAATTCCTCAATTTCGCCTCATCTTACTGGTAAATTTAATTCAATAGCGGTTCGAGTGACTGATCATCCTTTAGTTCAAAAGTTGTGTTTAACTTTTGGTAAACCGCTGACCTCAACTAGTGCTAATTTAACAGGCTTAGAGCCGTGTCGAACGACACAAGAAGTAGAGCAACAACTTGGTCAGCATTTGGTTGCTATTTTAGCAGGGGAAACAGGTGGTCGAACTCAGCCAACTGAAATTAGAGATGTCATCACCGGCAATGTATTAAGAGTGGGATAAGATGGATCAAGTGAATAAACAAGCGGTAAAAGACTTTCTAATGACATTGCAAGACTCTATTTGCAAACAATTAGAATCGATTGATGGTCAGCGTTTTGTTGAAGATGCGTGGGAACGAGAGTTAGGCGGTGGTGGGCGTAGCCGTGTGATTCGCAATGGCGATGTGTTTGAACAAGGTGGCGTTAATTTCTCCCACGTATTTGGTGATAAAATGCCAGCATCAGCTACTGCGCACAGGCCAGAGCTTGCGGGACGACAGTTTGAAGCGATGGGAGTGTCATTGGTTTTGCATCCTCATAACCCGTACATTCCTACCTCGCATGCTAATGTTCGATTCTTTATTGCTGAAAAAGAAGGTGAAGCTCCAATTTGGTGGTTTGGTGGTGGGTTTGATCTCACGCCTTTTTATCCTTATGAAGACGATTGCCAGCATTGGCACGACACTGCAAAGGCAATTTGTACTCCTTTTGGTGATGATATCTATAGCCAACATAAAGCATGGTGCGATAAGTATTTCTTCTTGCCTCATCGAAATGAAACTCGTGGCGTAGGTGGATTATTCTTCGATGATTTTAACCAACTTGGATTTGAACGTAGCTTTGCTTATATGCAAGCGGTAGGAGAAGGGTTCACTCAAGCTTACCTTCCTATTGTAGATAAAAGAAAGGCGGCTCAATATGGTGAACGTGAGCGTCAATTTCAATTATACCGTCGTGGACGTTATGTCGAGTTTAACTTGGTCTATGACCGTGGCACCTTATTTGGCTTGCAAAGTGGTGGCCGTACCGAATCTATTTTAATGTCGATGCCGCCTTTAGCGCGTTGGGAATATGATTACACGACAGAAGATGGTTCGGCGGAGTCGGCATTATATTCTTATTTAACACCAAGAGATTGGTAATCAATACTTTTAGTATAAGGCAAGGATATGGCCCTGATTGATCAATATGCAGTATTTGGCAACCCTATTTCACACAGTAAGTCGCCATTTATTCATACATTATTTGCACGTCAGACTAATCAGTCGATGGAATATGGGATAGTTGAAGCGCCTGTGGGTGGTTTTCAGTCGGCTGTGAGTGAGTTTTTTGCACAAGGGGGGAAAGGTTGTAATGTCACTGCACCTTTTAAGCTCGATGCATTTAAATTTGCAGATCGATTAACGCAACGTGCTCAACTAGCTCAAGCGGTGAATACTCTTAAGAAGTTAGATGATGGTCAAATTATTGGTGACAACACCGATGGCGAAGGGTTAGTTCAAGACCTGCTGCAATATAAAGCACAACTTAAAGATGCCAAAATATTGCTAATTGGTGCTGGTGGTGCTGCAAGAGGGGTTATTCAGCCTCTACTTGATCAAGCCCCATCAGAAGTTATTATCACCAATAGGACGTTTGAAAAAGGACAACAGTTAGCGGAAGCTTTTTGTGATTATGGTCAGATCCGTGCGATGCCGATGAATGAAATTAATGCGCCATTCGATATTATTATTAATTCGACATCGGCTGGTTTAACTGGGGGGCTTCCTGATATCAGTACCGGCATTTTTAATTCGAAAAGTGTTAGTTACGATATGAGTTACGGCGCTGGTAACACGCACTTTAATAATTGGGCCAAAGACAATGGAGTTATTAATGCTTATGACGGTTTAGGAATGTTGGTTGGACAAGCGGCAGAAAGTTTCATGCTGTGGCGCGGTTTACGTCCAGATGTCCAACAGGTGTTACGAGAACTGCGTAAAAATCTGACTGTTTAAATTTAATCACAACATAAGTTAACCATTATGAATCAAAATATTCTATTTCCTGACATTCAAACCTGGCAACCCGAACGTCAAATTGTGAGCTTTCCTGCCCAACAAGCAGGTCAATTGATTGAATGTGTTATTTCAATTGATAAGTTATCAAAAATGATAGGTTATGACGTGAACTCTGATCAGATATTAAAAGTATTTGATGCACTGCGTTTTGATCTGGAAGATTTGGCAGAAGAAGCCATTGAGCAAGAGTTGTTTAACCTAGCTGGAGAGGTCGAGCTAGGTTAAATGAATACTGACTATTTTACTTGAGTGAGATAGTCATTTTTATTAACGACGTAATTGTCGGCAGATCTTAATAAAAACCCACGTTCTTCATCCGTTAATTCACGAGCTTGCTTCACTGGACTTCCAATGTAGAGGTACCCACTTTCTAGTCGCTTGTTTGGCGGGACTAAACTTCCAGCGCCAATTACCACGTCAGATTCAATTGTCGCACCATCTAAAATAATAGTGCCCATTCCGACTAAAACACGATCGTGAATGCTACAACCATGCAACATGACTTTATGTCCTATCGTCACATCATCACCAATAATCAATGGGAAGCCAGTAGGGTTACCTTCATTCTTATGCGTAACATGCAAAACGCTGCCGTCTTGAATATTAGTGCGCTTTCCAATATGAATATGGTTAACATCACCACGGGCAGCAACTAAAGGCCAAACACTAGAATCCTCACCAATGATAATATCTCCGACCAAAATTGAAGAATCATCAATATACACTCCAGATCCAATCTGAGGGTGAATGCCTTTATAACTACGAATATTATTCATTCCGACTCCTTAGCGCTTTACATTCTGGGTAAAATAGCATGAAAACTAGTCAAAATAGGTAGTTTTGATTGAAAACCAATCAAACAGTCAAAAAAGTGAAAGAAATTATAAAAAAGCACTTGCCAATATGATGAGGTTATCTATAATGCGCCCTCACTGACACGGAGCACACAGCTTAACGGCCGCAACGAGTCAGAGGTCACAACCTTCTCAAAAAGGGTAACGAAAAAAGATTGTAGAAAGTGTTTGACACTCTCAATCAAATCGTTAAAATGGCCGCCCTCTTAACCGGAA
>NZ_JAAUWW010000013.1 GCF_014694375.1 Vibrio sp. S17_S38 | reverse complement strand
TGGAATATTAGAAATTAGCAATAGCTGAGCAAATAAGTGGATCAATATTAAAACGGTGAATTTTTAAAAAAGTGGATCAGATTTCAACTGGTGTTGACAAATATTGGGCTCGATTAAAAAAAGGCAGTACTTAACTGCCCATAATTCGTTTCTTATTTGGTATTTATTTATTGATTACTTTATAACAGGCTCGTCTGATTCGACCCATAAAATACCTACATCATGGCGAACAACTTTTACAGTTTGACCTTTTGATAGCGGCTGTTGGCTACGAACTTTCCAGTTAATTCCAGAGTAGGCATGCACCATTGTATCTGAAGAGGCATTAATATCATCGGTCAAAACGAAAGTGATTTGAGCAAAGTCAGAGCTTTTTAATGTTTCATCACTTGGTTGATTCTGCAGGCGTTTTAGTGGTCGCCATAAAATTAAAGCAAAGATGCAGGTTAATGCGCCACTTAACCAAACGCCATGATGAAGACTGGCTTCAATTAAGTTGAATTGCATCGCAAGGCCAGTACAAAATAATGCCAGCCCAACAAAGAACAATAAGAACGTAGAGAAGCCGAGCACCGCAATTTCAATGATTAATGCAATAATACCGACAGCCATTAAAACTTGCGGAAGGTAACTGACTATCCAATCCATAATTATCCTTTAGGGGTCTTGTTTAACAAGTTAATGATCGACATACCTTGAGCGACCAGTGAGCTGGCATCGGTACCATTATCTGGTAGTAATACGACTGATGACTCTTTCGCGATAGCACGTTTAGCTTCAATGGCTTTGGTTGCTAGATCAAGCTGAATGGCCTTTTGACCTTCCTCTGTATTGGCAGCATCACCGATAGTTTTTAGTGCTTCGGCTTGTGCTTCGGCTACTGCAATAATTGCTTTTGCTTCACCTTCTGCTCTTAAAATTTGCTCTGTTTTATCCGCTTCAGCAGCCAATACTTGGGCTTGCTTTTTACCCTCGGCAACATTAATTGCGGCCTGACGGTCACCCTCAGATTCTAAAATTTGAGCACGTTTTACTCGTTCGGCTTTCATTTGTGCTTCCATCGATTCCATTATGGAGCTTGGTGGAACGATATCTTTAATCTCATAGCGTAGAACCTGAATGCCCCAAGGTTCTGCTGCTGAGTTAATGGCGGCTACAATATTTGTATTTAATACATCACGCTCTTCAAAGGTTTTATCCAGCTCCATTTTACCTAGTTCAGAACGCATAGTGGTTTGTGCTAGCTGTGTGACGGCGAAAGCGTAGTCATCGACACCGTAAGTCGCTTTGTATGGGTCCAACACACGAAAGTATAAAATACCATCAACGACTAATGAGATATTGTCGCGTGTAATGGCTGATTGAGAAGGCACATCTTGAGCTTGTTCTTTTAGGCTGCGCTCTGCGGCAACTCGATCAATAAAAGGGACGATGAAATTAAGTCCTGCCACTTTTGTTGAATGATATTTCCCAAAACGTTCAACCAGCCAAGCTTGATTTTGTGGAACAAATTTAATACCGCTTTTTAAAATAGCGACAATAAAAATAAAGAGAACAATTGGCACAATATTACCAAAAATGAGATCCATTGGAATGTTCATAAATTTCCTTAATAGTAAGTATATCTTTAGATTAGCAGAGTATAAGAAGAGTCTACTCTCAATTGGTGTGATTAGCTTGATTTGAAGCTGATAAGTGATATATAGCCTAGAAAATCTGAAGTTCTTCTCTATTTTATGTCATTGATATTTTTATAGATTGAAATATGAGGAAGGCTTGGCAACCAGATATGTCATCACTGGCTGCCTTAAAAGGATGAGGAGCTTAGCTTAAGTGCTCGATAGATTGGATAGCTTCATATATTTCTGAACTTAAACGCGCTTTAGTTTGATTTTTAAAGTCAAACATTACCACCGTTGCGCTTCCTAGTGTTGTCACTTTATTGAGCTTAGTACTCACCACTTGGTATTTCATGGTAAATCTATCTTCTTGCAAGTCAGTAATTTTAGCCCCAACCAGCAAAGTATCTGGAAAGGTGACGGGTATTTTATATCGGCAACTAGTCTCACTTACTACTGGGCCAATTTGAGTGAGTGCTATTTGTTCCATTAACGCAATCTGTTTGAAATAATCAATTCGGGCTGTTTCAAAATAACGAAAATACATAACATTATTGACATGTTGTAGAGCGTCCATTTCTCCCCATGCAACAGGAATTTCAGTGATGACTGGAAATCCATTTAGCAGTGAATTCATTTTACTATCCTTAAAATCAAACAAGCGTTTAGATTAGAGTGGAAAGTGTTATACAACAAATAGTACGTATAAAAATCGTGAGCTTTAACCAACTTCCTTTTAGATAATAGTGTGGTTCTTCATTTCTAACTCATATTTAAGTCTGACTTTCTTTGGCTTTGAACCCACAGCTTAATTTTTTGATTAAAGATATAAATACACAAACCTAAAATCACAATGCCACAACCTATGAACTGGAGGTTGTTTAAGGTTTCATCAAGAATTATCCAACCGGAAAATAAGCCAATTACCGGAACTAATAACGCAAAAGGAACAACATTTGCCGTTCCATGTTTAGCTATTGCCGATCCCCATGCACTATAGCCAAAAAGTGAGGCAGCAAAAGCGAGATATAGAACAGTCAGAATGGTTGGAAGAGAAGGGTGGGTAACGGCTTGTATTATTAAATTGTGGTCGTCAAGCAAGTAACTAAAGAAAGAGAAAGGAATGACAGGCACAAGAGCTGCCCAAACCACAAGATGCACCATGTTAGTACTTGGATAACGCATGGAAATGGTACGGTTACATAGATTGCCAATTCCCCACGAACATGCCGCGCATAAGGTTAAGAAGTAACCCAAGAATGTAATGTGGGTTTCAAGTACGCCAAGTAATAAGCAGATGACACCACCTAATGCGATTAAGCCACCGATGATTTGGAGCTTATTTATCTTATCTTGATAGATTAATACACCTAAAATAGCGGTAACGAACACTTGCATCTGTAATATCAATGAGGCTTGCCCAGACGGCATGCCGACATGTAAAGCATAAAAAAGAAAAGCAAACTGGCCAAAACTGATAGTTAACCCGTAAGCGATAATCCATCGCCAAGGCACTACAGGTTTAGGGAAAAAGAAAATGAGAGGTAAGGCAACAAAAATAAAGCGAGATCCTGCCATGAAGAAAGGCGGAACATCTTGAAGTCCAACGGTGATAATTACGAAGTTAATACCCCAAACGAACACCACTAATAAAATAAGTAAAAGGCTTCGAATATCCATGTAACACCTACAATTGTTGCCAAAAAGTTATGAGTTATGGTCATTTGTGGTGTATGGGGACTCGAGGAAGGTGGCGTATCCTGCTGATTGATTTCGTCCAAGATTTCAACAACAGAGAGATGATACGCCATGACCAAGTCTACCCTACAGGTCTTGCCTGAGCCAGTTGAGGCTACAGATCCACTCCATGAGCTGCTACG
Organism: Vibrio sp. S17_S38; assembly: GCF_014694375.1. Lineage (GTDB taxonomy): Bacteria > Pseudomonadota > Gammaproteobacteria > Enterobacterales > Vibrionaceae > Vibrio. Next base: position 115,642 of record NZ_JAAUWW010000013.1, on the reverse strand, counting down.
CAACGGCGCACAGCAGTTGATCGCCAGTGCCGTTGAGGCCGAACTGGCAGTAATGCTTGCACAGTTTGCCGAGTGCCGACTCGACGATGGCCGCCAGGCGGTGGTGCGTAACGGGTTTCTGCCCGAGCGCACTATTCAGACCGGTATCGGCGATGTCAGCGTCAAAGTGCCGAAGGTCAGGGATCGCAGTGGCAGCGGCATTCGCTTCAACAGCACCTTGCTACCGCCCTACCTGAAGCGGGCTAAATCTGTTGAGGAGTTGCTGCCATGGCTGTACCTGCGTGGCATTTCTACCGGCGACTTCAACGAAGCGCTGTCGGCTCTGCTCGGCGAAGGCGCTTCCGGCCTCTCAGCCAGCACCATCAGTCGTTTGAAGGCGCAGTGGTTGGATGAGCACCATGCCTGGGCGCAACGCGACCTGAGCGATACGCGGTATGTCTATCTTTGGGCGGATGGTATTTACAGCAACGTACGGCAAGACGATCGTCTGTGCCTGCTGGTTGTCATCGGCGTCACGGAACATGGCCGTAAAGAGCTGATTGCTGTTGAAGATGGTTACAGGGAGTCGGAGGCGAGCTGGTACGAGCTTCTGAGCGGCCTGCGCTCACGTGGCCTGACGAGCTCTCCTAAGCTGGCAACCGGCGATGGGGCTATGGGCTTCTGGAATGCATTGGCTAAGGTGTTTCCGGATACCCGCCACCAACGCTGTCTGGTACACAAAACGGCGAACGTACTGGCGTCGTTGCCGAAGTCGGTGCAGCCGAAAATAAAAAGTGAGCTGAGGGATATCTGGCTGGCAGAGAACCGCAAGTCAGCAGACACAACGCTGGATGCGATGCTGGTGAAGTATGGCGACAAATATCCGGCAGCGATGAAGAAGCTGAAGAAGGATCGCGAAGAGTTGCTCGCTTTCTACGATTTTCCGGCGGCGCACTGGGCGTCAATAAGGACGACAAATCCCATCGAGTCGGCGTTTGCGACAGTGAGGCTACGCAGCAAACGGGCTAAGAACTGCGGTTCAAGAGCGACGACGCTGGCGATGGTATTCAAGCTGCTCCAGACAGCACAGAAAAGCTGGAATCGACTTAAGGGATTCGAACTGCTGACTCTGGTGGTCAACAACGTGCCGTTCAAAGACGGCGAACAGGTAAAAGATGAAGCATCAGATCGGAGCGTTGCCTGATGGCTTCATACACCAGATTTGACAATAACTCAAAAGTTATCATTGCATGTGATGATTAATTAATCATTAACAATTTGAAACTTTATATATTTATCTGCAAGTATTATGGTTTTAGTCGGTGAAAAAATTTCAGCTGACGATTATTTTGGCCAACCAGTTTTTTGATTGTTCTATCCCCATTTGGTATCCAATATCCAATTTTTGACGATCTTTTGTCAGGCGCCCGACAGGAAAGTTCTCAGGTGGTGCAATGACATGGATAATGCAATCTGACGGAGGGTTGTTAATAAAGGTAATAGTGCGGTTATAAATATTGGCACGTTGAAGTGCGGCTTCTGCCAATTGTGGATATTGTGATAAAAATTTACGAGTGAGCCAAGGGGTTTTACTGGCTTTCTTCACATAGCCGAGAGGCCTAGATAAAATAACTGTAATTTCTTTTGCACCCATTTGGTAGGCTTTTTCAACAGGAATAGAATCTGCAACTCCACCGTCTGTCATGGCTTGTTCTTCAATAATAGGAAAGTTCCGATACGCAAGAGGGACAGAACAAGAGGCTTTTAATAGTTCGACAATATTATCTGGAGTGGCTTGGATATAATGCGCTTTACCAGTATTGATATTGGTAGTGACAACATAAAGAGGAATATCCTGAGCGAATAGAGTGTTAATATCGATGGGGATTTCATCGATAGTAATTCGCCATAACCAATCTAAATCAAGCCAATGACCACCTTTGATAAAACGTTTGAAACTGATGAAATCAGGTCGGCAAGAGTAATCGGTAATCACCGTATAAGTTCGACTTTTTTGATGACTTAACCAAGATGTTAAGCTGGTTGAACCGGCAGAGACGCCAAGACAAAAATCAAAGTTTGTGTAATTAACATCGAGGAAATGATCGAGCACACCAGCTGAAAATATACCTCGCATTGCACCACCTTCTACAACTAATGCATGTGGTGTTCCTCTATGCTTCATATGATTTCCTCTCGAATAAAAGTTAGGCTTCTTTTACGGTCAAAATAGCTAAAAACGCCACGACACTCATAATGCCAGAAACAATAAATACGGCATGAAATCCAAAATACTCAGCAATACTGCCTGCAAATGCGCCGCCAAGTACACCACCAGTTTTGATGGCGTTGGAATAAAGGGTGGTGACTTGTCCCATCTTTTGGGGTTTTAAATCTTGAAAAAAAGAAATTCCAAGGGCTGCGGTTACACCAATAAAAATACCATTGAAGGCTTGCAGTGCAATAAATCCGATTAAAGTGGTATTAATGATTATACCTACATAAAACAGAGTTCCAGCAATGATAGACGCCATGATCATCCGCTTTTTGCCAAACCGTGTTGCGTAACTTCCGCAAAGTAACATTATGGGAATCTCTATAAATGCGGCAGCTCCCATCATTAAACCAGCCACAGACGAATCCATGTTTAAATCGTTAGTAATGTATAAAGGCATACTGATCAAATACATATTATTTGAGCAGTACATAAAAACAAAAGAAATGGACAATAAAATAATATTCTTGTCTTTCCAGAGAGAGTCTTCAATTTCTACTGGATTTTTTGGAGTAGGTTCAATACTCGGTAAAGTTTGGTGAGTAATAAAACATAATAAAAGAAACATCGCGGCGGCGAGTAGAAATAAATGCGTAAAACCAAATCCAGTCGCAATGAAAAAGGCAATTGGAGGGCCAATGACCCAACCCAGTGAAATTTGCGCCCGAAGTACGGCACTGAATTTTTCAGAAGGTTTGGTGCTACGGTCTAATATTTCTCTCGCTAAAGCAAAAATTTGTGGAACAGATGCTGATGTGGTGCTGATAAAAATGGCGGAGCACACGAGTAAAATCCAATAGTTTCGATTAAATGCAAAGATGATAAAACCGATTGCTCCCATAAGGTTGCAGACAAGTATTAAGCGTTTTCTGTCAATGCCATGATCAGACCACCATCCAATAACTTGGCTTATTACTACCCCTGAAATAGTCATTACCATAAAAAATAAGCCGATTAAAAATGGTCTAGCACCAACTTCTTCCGAAATAAAAAGGCTCATGGTTGGGGCGGTGAATGCACCAGCAATACCTACAAAAAAACAGCTGAACAGTAAAGATGTCGTAATTTTATCGGGTTGGGAGCCTGGAAATAATGAGTAAATTAAACGCTTCATGATCACAATAAGTTATGAGGAAAGGGCGATGAATAGTTTAACAAAATCAATATTCTAAAAATATAGACAACTGAAATTAAAAGATAATTTTTAATCAGTTTAAGATTGATGATGTTACGATGAAGATAAGTCCTTGTTTGGTCCGAATAATTCGTTACTCTAGAATACATGAATGGAAAAGAAAGGAATTATATCTATGGAAGAAAATAATACTCCGCTGCTTAATCTTAGAATTGTAATGCCTGAAGATTATCTAGAATTAGCCGCATTAATGGATTTAGTTTTTCCAGATGTTGGGGGAGCATGGCCAGAATCAACGATTATGGAGCTCGTAACTCAGTTTCCTGATGGTCAAATTTGCATTGAAGACAGTGGTAAAATTATTGGCGCGGCGTTAACTATCAAGGTGGACTATTCGCGTTTTTCTCTTCCACATAAGTACACTGATATTGTTGATTTAAAAAATGTCGCTCAACATAATCCGAATGGTGATGCTATTTATGGGTTGGATGTTTTTGTCCACCCTGACTATAGAGGTTTACGCTTAGGTCGCCGTTTATATGAAGCACGTAAAGAGCTATGTCGTGCCGATAATTTAAAAGCCATTTTAACCGGTGGTCGAATTCCGGGCTTCCAACAATATTCAGATCAAATGAAAGTCAGTGACTACATTGAAAAAGTAAAACGCCAAGAGTTCCACGATCCGATTTTATCCTTTCAGCTTTCTAATGATTTTGACGTCAAGCGTCTGATGCGTGGTTACTTACCTGAAGATGAAAAATCTCAAGGATATGGCACATTATTAGAGTGGGATAATATTTTCTATGAAGAAGAGCTTGAATCAATCCACCAAAACGAAAAAAGTATCGTGCGGATTGGTGTTGTTCAGTGGCAAATGCGCCATGTGATGTCGTTGGACGATTTGGTGAATCAAGCTGAATTCTTTATTACTTCACTCGCTAATTATCAGTCTGATTTTGCGCTATTTCCTGAGTTCTTTAGCGCGCCATTGATGGGGCTTGCACCGGATCTTCGCTCGGTTGAAGCCATGCGCTATTTGAGTGAATATTCAGAGGAAATCATCCAGAGGTTTTCGCGCTTAGCGGTGACATACAACATTAATATTATCTCAGGCAGCCTACCAGTGCAGCAAGATGGGAAGATGTATAACGTAGCTTATATGTTACATCGGGATGGTAGTATTGAAGAGCAATATAAAATCCATATTACGCCGCATGAAGAATGGGATTGGGTGATTGAAGGTGGTGATAAGGTTAAAGTTATCGAAACTGATGCAGGCAAAGTGGGAATATTGATTTGTTATGATGTTGAGTTTCCTGAACTTGGTCGCATGTTGGCTGAGCAAGGTGTTCAAATTTTATTTGTTCCGTTCTGGACGGACACTAAAAATGGCTATTTGCGAGTACGCATTTGCGCCCAAGCCCGAGCCATTGAAAATGAATGCTATGTTGCTATTAGTGGTAGTGTTGGGAATTTGCCGCGAGTCGATAACGTAGATATTCAATATGCACAATCCGCGGTATTTTCACCATCAGATGTTTATTTCCCACATGATGCCATTATCGCGGAAGCGGATCCTAATACTGAAATGATGATTTACGCCGATGTGGATTTGTCTAAATTAAAACTTTTGCATAGTGAAGGCTCTGTGACGAACTTAAAACATCGCCGTCCCGATCTCTATAAATTTGCAAAAACTAATCCGGCAAAGAAGTAAATAATGGTCTCATTGGTTTTAACAATGAATAAAATCGTTGAAATCCATTTAGTAAAATCAAGAAATTAGACGACACTTAGATAAAGGGTTAATACATTGTCCAACTAAAATTAATAATAGAGCCAATGATACTTTAAGTAATATGAGTATATTAGGCGATCATAATAGGAGAGAGTTATGGCATCTTTAAAAGTACGAGATTATATGCGTCCTCGCGCTGTGACGTTTACTGAAAATATGTCACTTTCTACTGCCTTGGATAAAGTGTTGAATGCGATCAATATTGGTGGGCCAGTTATTAATGAAAAACAAGAAGTCGTCGGTTTTTTATCAGAACAGGATTTACTCAATCGCCTAGTTCAAGTGAGCTATCACTGTCAGGACACCCATACTGTGGGTGATTGCATGAATAAAGATGCTCTAACCATTAGCCCTGAAATGTCAGTGTTAGCTTTAGCTGAAATGATGGAGGTTGGTAAACCTAAAGTGTATCCAGTGGTTGAAAATAAAAAGCTTGTCGGAATCATTTCACGCCGCGAAGTGCTGAAAGCTGTTAGTGATAATTTTAATAGTTGTTTTAAGAAGCCGCTTTAAATGAATAACCTCATCGAAGGTGATAATTGAATGTTCTTCAAAGCAATGCGGTATTTTTACCAATAGAGGAGCACTCTCATTAGCTTTATAAACCAGAGATGAGATAATCTAAGTCGTAAAATAGTGTGATGGCAACCGTTTACTTATGTATTCGGTTGCCTTTTCTCATTCTGAGATGGGATTTTGATCACTAAATTGCCATGGTTTATTGGCTAGATTGAAGGCAAGCATTTTCCATTGTATTTAAGGATCGTTTTAGCGAATCCATTTTTAGTTAAGGAGCCACACGTGACGGCATCAAATTCTTCTAACGTTTTCCACTTAGGTATTAATCAGCAAGATCTAAATGGCGCAACCTTAGCCATTATTCCGGGTGATCCTGCTCGTGTTGAAAAAATTGCACAGCTGATGGATGAACCTGAGTTTTTAGCAAGCCACCGTGAATATACGGTTTTTCGAGCCAAGCTAAATGGCAAATCGGTCGTTGTATGCTCTACGGGAATAGGTGGCCCTTCGACTTCTATTGCTGTTGAAGAACTCGCTCAGCTTGGTGTGCGTACTTTCTTACGTGTCGGTACGACTGGCGCTATTCAGCCACATTTGAACGTTGGCGATATGATAGTGACAACAGGTTCTGTCCGTCTTGATGGAGCGAGTACGCATTTTGCACCGTTGGAATTTCCAGCCGTCGCAGACTTTGATGTTGCGACTGCAATGAAGTTGGCAGCAGAAGAAACGGGTAGTGTCGTTTATACCGGTATTACCGCTTCGAGTGATACATTTTACCCAGGCCAAGAACGTTATGACACCTATACTGGCCGTGTTGTGTCCCGTTTCCAAGGCTCGATGAAAGAATGGCAACAAATGGGTGTATTGAATTTTGAAATGGAATCAGCAACGTTATTGACGATGTGTGCAAGTTCTGGTTTACGAGCTGGCTGTGTTGCTGCTGTGATTGTTAACCGTAGTAAAGATGAAATACCAGATCATGAGAAACTAAAAGCTGCTGAGAAGAACTCTTTGCGAGTGGTGATTGGCGCGGCTGCGAAACTGCTGTAATCATCATGATTATTGATAGATAAGGGCTATAAATTCCAGTGCTAAGTGTATAAATCAGATAGCTTTAATAGAATATAATGAAAAATGCCCAAATGAAGTGATTCACTTGGGCATTTTCTATCAGGGTTGATTTTCTACTACGTTAAAAAGATGAAGTTAAATATCTTCTTGGCCACCCGCTTCAGTAAACCAGTTTGTTAAGTAAGTTTTGAGATCCTTTAATTCATCTGGCCCTATTAGAGCTAAACCTAAATCTTCAGCGCGAGAAATATCATTATGACGCATAGGACGGAAACTAACTAACATTGCTCTAGCCTGCAAACCACCCAATAAATCACGCAATGACTCTAATTTATACAAAGTATCATCACCATCATCTCGCATACCTTTGGTTTTACATTCGATGATGTGAAGCTTGTTATTTACTACAGTGGCAACATCAAGTTCATTTCTTACTTCTCGGTCGCCTATTTCGCGGTAAACCTGAACATTTAATGAGTGATCTTGAATGGTGCTCAGTTCGTCTTGAATTTCACGTACGGTGTTATGAACTAAGTTTTCTAACCATTCACCATTCGAAAAGCGACGAGCATCTTCGTTATGGAAAGTAAGAACACCATTTTCGTAGGTGGCAAGTTGAATATCAACCAAATCACTTAATAGCATATCAAGTTCTTTATAGCCTTGTTGCTTCTCGGTTAAGGAAACATCAAGTTTTTGCTCCTTTCGGCATGTTGTAGCTAAATAATTTAGTGTGGCTAAGCCAGGACCTAACTCTAGAGCATTACTAGCCCAACGTTTTCCTAATGTGTGCAACTTGGCATCTAGAGGAGCAGGGATTTCGATGGTTGGAAATTCACAGCGAGCACCAAAAATAGTCAGGTAATCACTAATTCGAATATGATCTTGGACTTGTCTATCTGCTTTATCTGAAGGGTAAAGCCAACATTGTTTGTCACTAAAGGGTTCTACTACGAAAATAGGCCAGTTATAACTGCGAAATACTTCATAAGCTGAGAGTAAACGGTGTCTTAAGCCACAGCTTGCATTAAAGTAAATAACTTGATTTTGCTGTTGTAAGTTTTCCGCGAGGAGTTTGACATTTCTCTTTATTTCAGAGGTATCAACGGCACTTGGTATTTCAAAAAAATCAGAACTAAGGCCTCGGCTTTCTAAAACAGAATGCAATCGAGAGTACATACCGCTTTGGCTGTTGTCTCCAATGAAAATCATGTGAGTACATTCAGAGCGGCTATCAAGTAACGGGGTAATTAATCTCACAGGATCTTGGTCAATAATACCAACATGAATCGCCATACTACTTCCTTTTTAGACCTATGGGTCTCTATAAACATATACGGATCATCAATCTTGGTGTGTATCAAAATGAGACTAAAAGGTAACGTTACACCAAAAGATAAATGTCAGAGCGGGTAAAGAACATAATTAATATGAGGTTAATATGATTAATTAACAAGTGCATTCAAATTTTATTATATTGATCAATTGGTTTGAATAAACATACATTGCTACCTCGGTTAAATAGATAGACTCCATAATGCTTGTGAGGTTCAACATAGCATTCATTTATTTTGGTTTTTTGTTATGACAGTAATAGGGGGTATGCATTATAGGCAGAAAATATTGTCATATCACAAACCTTGACGCATACTATTAGACTTGATATTTACAATCGATTTATTAATAACTTAAGCCATAAATACGGTCGTATTGCTACCAGTTCAAAGTGAGCGGATTTAGCAAATAAAGCGGCAATGATATAAATATGGTGGTAAACCTTATCGCATGGAGGCCACATGGCTGAAGAAACAATATTTAGTAAAATCATCCGTAAAGAAATTCCTGCCGATATTTTATATCAAGATGATTTAGTGACTGCATTTCGAGATATTAATCCACGAGCACCAAGCCATATTCTGATCATTCCCAATAAATTGATACCAACGACCAATGATATTGAAGAGGAAGATGAAGCCGTTATGGGGCGTTTGTTTACGGTCGCAAAAAAGCTCGCTAAAGCGGAAGGTATCGATGAAAAAGGCTATCGTTTAATTGTGAACTGCAACGGATATGGTGGCCAAGAGGTATACCACATTCATATGCATTTAGTTGGCGGTCAGCCTTTAGGGCCTATGTTGGTTAATTAATTTGTGCCTTAACCATGAAAAAAATGAATAAATTAAATTTACAAATAGGATTTTCTGATCCTTTGATGTCAGCGGTTTACTCATCATGGCGTGTGGTGATCGTATTCGTCTCAACTTTGGTTTTATCGGCTTGTGCTAATTTATCAGCTGGTGGTTTATTTAGTCATTATTCAGCTCAAAATCGTGACGCTTATAAAGATGTCATGGTTGGCGATTATCAAGATGCAGTTTCAGAGCTAAAAGATTCAGATGTCGGCGGGCCGATCTTAAGCAATATGGAAAGAGGGCGAGTTTCGTTCTTAGCGGAAAGCTACCCTGAAAGTTTTTCTTCCTTTCAGCTAAGTGATACTGCCGTTAATGTTCTGGAGCAACGAGCAACCTTATCGGTGAGTGAAACGGCAAATCAAGTTGGATCGCTTGCGACTAATGATAATTTAACCACTTACGAGCCTGCCGATTATGAACTTGGTTATTTACATCTTTATTTAGGACTAAACTATTTGCAGCAGAATGATTTGCAAGGTGCTTTAGTTGAAGTCCGACGTGCAAACCAAGTCCAAGAGAAAGCTAAAAAACGACGAGAGAAAGAGTTACAAGAAGCCCAATCGAACATGAAAAGTAATGGTGTTCAACCAAATGTTGGGAGTATTTTATCAAATTATCCTGATGCGGGAAAAACATTGCAAGCCATACAAAATGCCTATTTATTGTATTTATCAGCCACACTGTATGAGGCCGGTAACCAACTAAATGATGCATATATTGATTATAAACGAGCGCTGGCGATATACCCTGATAATCGACAAATTATTGAATCTACGTTACGTGTTGCTAAAGCTTTAGGTATGCGGCAAGACCTCGCCTCATTAACCAAGCAATATGGCCAACCGGATGAGGTTCCTAAAGGGCAAGGTCAAGTTATTTTTATTGACGAGCAAGGTATTGTTGCTGCAAGAGATAGCTGGCGCTTAGATTTGCCATTATGGCGCTCGGGTCAGGTACGATTTTATAGTGTCACGTTGCCTTATTATAAATCATTTGAAAAACAGAGCTTCCCATCGATTCATATTGACCAAGGAACATTAAAACCAAGTTTGCTAGCGGATACTAATCTAATGGCGCAAAATGATTTATCTGAACGTATTCCGACCATGGTACTAAAACAAGGGTTACGTTTATATACAAAAGATCAATTACGCCATGAAGCTCAAAAAAATGATGATTCAGGTATTGCCAATTTATTAGTGAGCATTTGGAATATAGCAACAGAGCAACCGGATACTCGTAGTTGGCAAACTCTACCTGGAAAAGTTTATAGCAGCAGCGTTAATTTACCGGCAGGTGATCATTCGGTTACGCTTAATGGAAAAGCTTATACGCTACCAGTAAGAGAAAACCGCAGAATGCTTGTATGGGTTTCAAGGCAAGGAAATTCGGTTACTATGTGGCATAAGCAACTAGGAGAAATTAAATGAGAAAATTGATAATTGCCTGTTTAGGTATCGTAATATTAGCTGGTTGTTCAAACAATACAGCAGGTTTACGAGTCGATAGCAGTAGTCAGAAGGTGTTGTTCGGAGATAGTGCTCTTGATGATCGCTTAGCGATTAATGATATTAGCACTCAAGATATGAATGGCAATACTCGTGGTGTGGTTCAAGTTGAAAGTAAATACGCAAGTGATCAGCAGTTGCAGTATCGTTTTTATTGGTATGATGATAACGGTATCGAAGTGAATGCAAAGCAAGGTGCTTGGCGTCAGTTTATGCTACGTGGTTATGAGTCAATCAGTCTTTCTGAAGTATCGGTGAATCCAAATGCGAAAGAGTTTCGTATCCAAATTCGTCCACAAGATTAATAAAGGAAATTTGTAATGAAAAAAAGTGCGATTGCATTATTAAGTTTAGCTGTGATCCTTGGTGGCTGTGCGAATAAAGTCCAATATGGCGATGCCAATTCAGCAGAAACAACAACGGTAGATTTTGGATCAACCGATCTACAAAAGATTGCAAACGAGATGGTAGACAGCATGCTAGCATCAGGTTCTGTTGCCGCTATTACAAAAGATAGCCGCCCAATTGTGTTTGTTGATTCAATTAAAAACAAAACCAGCGAGCATATTGATACGGAATCGGTTACTGATTCGGTAAGCACCAAAATGCTGAACTCAGGTAAGTTCCGTTTTGTTGATATGGATAAAGTGGAGACAGTACGTAAACAACTGAACTTCCAAAATAACGATGAATTAGTTGATCAAAGCAGTGCGATCAAATTTGGTCAAATGGTTGGTGCGCAATACATGTTGTATGGCAATCTTTCTAGTATCGTGAAGCAAGCAGGCAGCGATAAAGATGTATATTACAAAATGACGATGCGTTTGATGGATCTAAAAACAGGTTTAATTGAATGGGCTGATGAAACAGAGATTCGTAAACAAGAATCAAAAAGTTTCTTTGGTATGTAATTGCGTTGGTATAGATAATAATGACTACTGATGGTTGGCAACAGACTCTTGAACAAGAGCCAAGCTTACGTATATTACAAGATCAGTGGTCAAAACAGCTCGTGAGTGCTCAGCCTCTCACGGGCGGTTTGACCAATCAATGCTGGAAAATTTCTACCCAATGTGGCAATGATTATGTTTGGCGACCACATTCGCAATCCACTGAATATTTTTCTCTACATCGTTCTGATGAGTATCAAGTATTACAATCTCTCCAAAATGCCCCTTTTTCACCAAAAGTAGAGCTATTGATTCCAGAAGGGCTGTTGATAGAGTGGATCGATGGTGAGTGTTTAAATAGTGTTGCAGATAGCAGCCTTAACCTTGTTATGAGAGCACTTTCAGATTTACACCAGTACCCTGTTACCTCTTTATTGAATGCTGAAAATATCCGAACATTTGATTATAAAGAGTGTATTCATGCTTATTGGCAGCGTTTAACTTACCTTCAGCAATCGACGACCCAAAAGAAACGGTTTGATTATTTTTATGCGCATGCCGACGAGCTATATCAAGAAACTTTATCTGTTACGCCTTTATGTTTATGCCATTTTGATTTAGGTGATTACAATATAATCCAAACGACCTCTCGTCATTTGATGGTAATTGATTGGGAATATGCCGCTTTTTCTTCACCTATCATTGATCTAGCTACGACTATTCTTGCAGGGCAGTTTGATGTGAAGCAAGGGGTCCATCTTTATGCTCAATATTACAATATAGAAGAGTGCCAATGGTTTGAGATAGTCCAGCAATGGATTCCATATCTACGCTTTATGGCAATGTTATGGCATCAAATATCTTTTACTCTTCATTCTAGACAATCAGATCAGGATGCGATTAAGATATTAAACAATCAGTTAGAATTAGATGGATATTAATTTAATCCTCGGATGACTTTATACTTTCAAGAAAAGTTAGACACATAGATCACTTTATCGAGCAATAAATACATAAACACCAGTTTAAAACCTTATCAATCGTGGTAGATTGAAGTCATTAAACGAAAAAGTGCAGCAATCAAGAACTGAGGATGGTTCAATGATCATTTATTTACATGGCTTCGACAGTACAAGCCCGGGTAACCATGAAAAAGTACTGCAGTTTCAATTTATCGACAGTGATGTACGCTTTGTAAACTACAGCACATTGCATCCTAAGCATGATATGCAACATTTATTAAAGGAAGTGTCTAAGCTAGTTGAAGAAAATAAAGATGAACAACCTCTTATCTGTGGGGTGGGTTTAGGTGGCTACTGGGCTGAACGTATTGGTTTTTTATGTGGCGTTAGACAGGTAATTTTTAACCCAAACTTATCCCCAGAAGACAATATGCAAGGGCGAATTGATCGTCCGGAAGAATATACCGATATTGCTACGAAATGTATTAGTGAGTTTCGTAGCAAGAACAAAGATAATTGTTTGGTTATACTATCTAAAAATGATGATATTCGTGATAGTGATTTAACTTATGAAGCGTTGTCGCCTTATTACTCAATAATTTGGGACGATAAAGAATCGCATAAGTTTAAAAAAATCTCTCAGCATCTACAGCAAATTAAAGCATTTAAAGTGAGCTGAATTTTACATAAATCCTCTCTATTGTTCCTAAAAGAGCCTTCTGTGGCTCTTTTTTAATATCTCTACTTTATTTTTCAGTATTGTCAGCTTTTCATTGATCCTGATTTTTGGGTGGATATAATGAGCTAGATCAACTTTCATTGCCTATTATGATAATAAAACGCTATCTAGCTCAAAAATTTAATCATCAATACCATTCACATTTCATTTTTGGTCACTTACTTACCTGTATAAATAGAGGTAGCTTCTTTACAGAGTGCAACTAAAAAACCCATTTTGTGTATTGATGAACAATCAGATTTATTGGTTTGGCAGAAACATAATTAATCGAGCCGAGCCAGCAACATTTTTATTTTTATCATTTAGGAGTGTCAAATGACGCGTATAGTTGTAGTTGGCGGTGGCGCTGGTGGTCTAGAGTTAGCGACTAAGTTAGGCCGTACTTTAGGACGTAAGCAACGTGCTGAAATCACCTTGGTGGACAGAAAAACCAGCCATCTATGGAAACCATTGCTGCATGAAGTGGCGACAGGATCTTTAGATGAAGGTGTGGATGCATTGAGCTATCGTGCTCACGCTAAAAACCATCATTTTGATTTTCAGATGGGGAGCTTAGATGGAATAGATCGTGAACGTAAGGCGATCTCTTTGAGTGAAGTTCGTGATGAGAATGATGACCTTCTGATCCCTAGTCGTGAAATTGAATATGATATTTTAGTGCTAGCTATTGGCTCTAAGTCGAATGATTTTAATACGCCAGGTGTTCGTGAAAATTGTATTTTCTTAGATAGTCCAGAACAAGCACACCTTTTCCGTAAAGAAATGAACAACCTGTTTCTAAAACTGCATGCAAATCATGGCGAAGGTACTGTGGATATTGCCATTGTTGGCGGCGGCGCAACTGGTGTTGAATTATCTGCTGAACTCCATAATGCGATTAAAGAATTACATACTTATGGCTTTGAAGATTTAGATTCAACAAAACTAAACATTAATTTAGTTGAAGCGGGTGAGCGTATTCTTCCTGCATTACCACCACGTATTTCTGCGGCTGCCCATCATGAATTAGTTAAGCTGGGTGTTAATGTACGAACTCAAACAATGGTGACGCAAGCTGATAGCGAAGGTCTTGTGACTAAAGATGGCGAACGTATCTCAGCGCAATTGATGGTGTGGGCTGCAGGCATTAAAGCACCTGATTTTATGAAAGATATCGCAGGCCTTGAAACTAATCGTATTAATCAGTTAGTGGTTAAGTCTACTTTACAAACAACTCGAGATGATGATGTATTTGTGATTGGAGATTTGGCATCTTGTCAGCAAGCAGATGGTTCATTTGTACCACCACGAGCTCAAGCTGCGCATCAAATGGCAAGCCGTGTTTATCGAAACATTGTGGCAAAGTTGAATGATCAAGATCTTAAAAATTACGTATATAAAGATCATGGTTCGTTAGTCTCATTAAGCCGCTTTTCTACTGTGGGAAGCTTAATGGGGAATTTGACGAAAGGCTCAATGATGGTTGAAGGGCGAATTGCACGTATCGTCTACATCTCATTGTATCGTATGCACCTTGTCGCGCTTCATGGGTACTTTAAAACAGGTTTGATGATGTTGGTTGGTCGTATTAACCGAGTATTACGACCTAACCTGAAGTTGCATTAATATTACGATTTTTAGCCGTTAACTATTTGAAATAATAAAAAACGAGGTGATTTAGCCTCGTTTTTATTTGTCTGGAATTAATGAAAAGACCAATCCATCTCTTGGCTTCCCATTGAAAATATAACGATTTTTTGCGATCCCTTCTTTTTGTGCGCCACAGGTATAAGCTAACTTGTGACTAATGATATTGTCTGGGTCGCAAACGAATTCTAAACGAGTTAATTTTAGCTGCATAAAACTAAACTCTATCACCGCTCTTATTGCTTCGGTTGCATAGCCTTGCCCTTGGTGATCATCACTTATCCAGTAACCCAAACTGCCAAGGTTAAAACTTAATCTTTGATCTGTCAGGGCCGCCATCCCGATAAACTGACCAGTTTGTTTATCAAAGATCCCAAAGCCATAGGCGGAATCTTTCACCCAGTTTAATCTTGTAAAAAGAATGAATTCTTGGGCATCGTTAGTGCTAAATTCGTTACTACACCAATCTAGCCAAGAGTATAGAGAAGGGGAGTGTTGAATTGTATCGGCAAAGATTGTAGCCTCATCGGCTTCAATGAGTCTTAAAATTAAACGATTCGTTGTTAAAATGAAATCTGGAGGCATAGGCTTTTGGCTGGTTATTTTCATTTTAAAAGAAGAGGCTCATTGAGCCTCTTCTTTTATGCTTATCTTGCTTTACGTACTTGGATGATCATGCCCAAATACGGGTTATCCAGGTAGTGTGTCTCACCGCTTCGCATCTGACGTTTTTGCTGCATACGGTAGCTATTTAAAAAGTCTTTTACTTCCGTTTTTGGCTTGATTGGTTCTAGGTTACCGACTTGCACTTCATCGTCGTCATTGTCATTTAATGGTGTATCAGTGATGGCATCTTGTAAAATGATCTCGTGTTGTCCTGGGATTTTTAGGTCCAAGTTAGTTTGTACATAGAGATAGTGTTGAACATACACTTGCATAGTGCCGTCAAGTTCATCGACAGGGCCTTTGGCTAAAGCAGCAGGAACTGTACCATCGGGTGATTCATCTCTAATTTGCGCTAAAGAGCGACCATCGTTGGCAAAAGTGTTAGAAAAATCTTGGCCAGCTTGAATATGGAAAATAGGTGAGCGGCTTTGTCCACGATCGGTTTGGCGCCATGCAACATGTACTAGTGGTTTGAACCCAGCATGATTATTTAATGCTTGGTACTGTTTATTGAGTTTGTAATAGCCACTTGGCAGTAAATATGCACCATTTGATGACATTATCTCTTTATCACGATAGGAAAATGAACGCTCAAAATTGATAGGTTTAAGGTTACTTGGCCATGCTTCGTTTACTTGTGATGGTTCAACATTACGCTTAAAAATAATCACTTCAATATCAAATGATCGTGCAAATGTTGGTAAAGAAATAAAAACCAATAGGAATAAAATCAGCTTTTTCATTATTGCTCCGTTGTAAAAGGTACGATTATGATGTTGTACCTTTGTTTTATTGGGTGATGATGCATTAATTTGGTTGCTAAAACTTGTTTGATTCTACACTTTAGGCAGTTGATTTTGCTTAAACTGCGCTAATAAATCGTTAATAAAAGCAATGCGCTCGCGTCTATCTACTAATGGTACAGTAAACTTGAACTTAGTGGGTCCTTCCATGCCATATTTTTTGGGTGCTGATTGCAGCAACTTGACTAAAAACATTGGATTTATATCCGCATTAGGTGAAAACTCGATATAACCACCTTTGGCATGGCCCTCTATTTTCTTAGCTTTTATGCTGGCTGCTTGTAACTTCATATCGCTGATAACTAATAAATTTTTTGCAGAATCGGGTAGTGTGCCAAATCGGTCAATCAGTTCTACCTTCATCTCGGCTAATTCATTTTCATCCGCAACACTGGCTATGCGCTTATACATCGACAAGCGAGTATTGATATCCGGAATGTAATCATCCGGCAGCAATGCTGGCAGGCGTAATTCTACCTCAGTTTGTTCACGTAAAAGTTCGTCCAATGACAATTCTTTACCTTCTTTTAAGGCTGCAACCGCTTGTTCGAGCATTTCCATATACAAAGAAAAGCCAACCGATTGAATTTGGCCACTTTGGTCATCACCTAATAATTCTCCCGCACCACGAATTTCAAGATCGTGTGTCGCTAAGGTAAACCCTGCGCCTAAATCTTCAAGAGAAGCGATTGCATCCAATCGTTTTATCGCATCTTTACTTAATGCTTTTGGATGCGGTGTGAGTAAATAAGCATAGGCTTGATGGTGAGATCGCCCAACTCGGCCGCGTAATTGGTGCAATTGAGCCAAACCTAGTTTATCCGCTCGATCCATAATAATGGTGTTCGCAGTCGGAACATCAATACCAGTTTCGATGATGGTCGTACAGACCAATAGATTAAAGCGTTGATGATAAAAATCATTCATGATGCTTTCAAGTTCACGTTCACGCATTTGCCCGTGAGCGGTGGTGACGCGAGCTTCTGGGATTAGTCTTGCCAAATCTTCGGCAACCTTCTCGATGGTTTCGACTTGGTTATGCAGGAAGTAAACTTGGCCTCCACGCATTACTTCACGTAAGACAGCTTCTCTGATAACTGCATCATCGTTTTGGCGCACAAATGTTTTTATGGCTAAGCGTCGTGCGGGTGGTGTGGCGATAATAGATAAATCACGCATACCACTCATAGCCATGTTCAAGGTGCGTGGAATAGGGGTTGCGGTCAAGGTTAGGATATCGACATCGGCTCGCATGGCTTTCATTTTTTCTTTTTGGCGAACACCAAAGCGGTGCTCTTCATCAACCACTAATAAGCCTAGATCGCGAAACTTAATATCATCTTGCAGTAATTTGTGAGTACCAATAATGATATCAACCTTACCTTCGGTGAGATCGGCTAAAATTTGCTTTTGTTCTTTAGCAGATTTAAAGCGCGATAACACTTCTACACGAACAGGTAAGTTGGCAAAGCGGTCGCGGAAGTTTTCAAAATGCTGTTGAGCCAGCAAGGTGGTTGGTACTAAAACCGCCACTTGTTTACTATTATCAACGGCAAGAAAAGTCGCCCGCATCGCCACTTCCGTTTTACCAAAGCCGACATCGCCACACACTAAACGGTCCATTGCTTTGGCTTGACACATATCAGACAACACCGCATTAATCGCAGTATCCTGATCGTCAGTTTCTTCAAATGGGAATGTGGCTTTGAAATTGGCGTATTGCTCTCGATCATGCGCAAACTTGAAGCCTTTTTTGACTTCTCGTTTGGCATAAATATCCAGAAGTTCAGCCGCCACATCGCGGACTTTTTCAGCTGCGCGAGTACGAGCCTTGTTCCATGCGTCGCTGCCTAATTTGTGCAATGGAGCGGTGTCTTCCGCGCCACCAGAATAACGACTGATTAAATTGAGCGAAGAAACAGGAACATAGAGTTTGGCATTATTTAAATATTCTAACGTAACGTATTCCGTCATCATTCCGCCAGCTTCAAGCGTTTGTAGCCCGATGTAGCGACCAATGCCATGATCTAAATGCACGACTGGTTGGCCGGGTTTTAGCTCTGCTAAGTGGCGAATAATGGTGTCACTATTTACAACTTTACGGTCTTTTTTGCGGCGTTGTATAACGCGATCGCCCAATACATCGCTTTCACAAATAAAGGCAAAATTAGGCAAAGGTGAACCATTGGCATGGTGGATAAAGCCATGCTCAGTTGAACCTAAAATAAGAGAGAACTGTTCTGTGCTGGTTAAGGCATCTTCGAGTGATTTTGCTTCTTTAGGGCGAACTTTACTGCTTTTTAATAAGTCATTGAGTGCTTCACGGCGACCTTCTGACTCTACGGAGAAAATAACTTTGGCGTGAGTATTTTCAGATAAATAGCTTTCTAAAAATTTTCTTAATTCTACGAGTGGTTCTTTTAATTGGTGCTGAGCATGTAAATTCGGCAGCGAGCTGACACTGGCATTAGTGCGTCCGGCTTTTTCTTGTAAAGGCTCAATACTAAGAGTTGCTTGCGGCATCACTTTTAAATGGCCAAACAGTTCATCTTTTTTAAGCCATAGTTCACTTGGTTCTAGTAATGGACGTAGCGGATCGACTTTCCGTTGATCGTAACGGTAATCGACATCCGCTAAGAAATTATCAATAGTCGTTTCCAAATCGCCGATAGTGAGCAATAAGGTGTTATCAGGTAAGTAATCAAAGAGAGAATCAGTATGCTCAAAAAATAGCGGTTGCCAATATTCGATACCGGCAGGCCAAATTGCTTTGGATACTTGCATATAAACCGATTCTGGTTCGCGACGCGCCTCAAATCGTTGACGCCAGCGGATCCGAAAATCTTCAATTGCCGCTTCTGTTGTTGGGAATTCGTGCGCTGGCAATAAACGTATTTCGTTAATATCTTCAATAGTGCGTTGTGATTCGGCATCAAAGGTGCGAATGCTATCGATTTCATCATCAAAAAAATCAATGCGATAAGGATTCTCGCACCCCATTGGGAATAAATCGATGATAGAGCCACGATGAGCATATTCACCCGGCCCAAAGACTTGATCAACGTGTCGATAACCAGATTTTTCCAGTTGTAGGCGCAGTTTTTCAAGTGAATATAAATCACCATTTTTGACCATTAAGGTGCTTTGCAATAAATATTCTTTTGGAGACTGACGCTGAAGTAAGGTGCTAACCGGTATGATGATTAGCCCTGAAGTCTGAGTCGGTAATTGATATAGCTGTGCAATTCGGTCAGAAATAATATCTTGATGGGGAGAAAAGCTATCGTAAGGCAGTGTTTCCCAATCCGGAAATAAAGACACGGAATGTTGAGTAAATTGGGTAACTTCGTGTTGTAACTTAATGGCGAGTTGGTGGTCAGGAACGGCAAGTAGAGTCACGCCGGGATGCTGTTGTGTGTAGTTGGCAATTGATAATGCTAGCGAACCACCAACAAGTTGACCTAGGTGTTTTTTATCACCGGCTTTGGTTGGCATCAGAATATTTAGCAGAGCCATTGAGTTGATATCTGAATGTGACGAAGTCTTAGTCATAATTTTGATTGGGCTTTCTTTATAAGTCTGAACCAGAATAAAAGATCTGAACGCGATATTGCCTTTGATTATCGTCATGTGGCGCAACTAATCAAGTTCATCTGATAAATTGTGCATATATTGATCGAGCATTGAGTTATATCGACTAAAAAATTTCAAAATGACGTAAAAGTGACGTTAGAGTGATTAGATATTGGTAAATCCATGCCACAATCGTTATTCTTTGTTTTCTTTCTTGTTTGTAGGGTCCACTTCATGTTTCATCCAGTATCGGCCTTTATAGGGTTACGTTATTTACGAGGTCGTTCCGGTGATAAATTCAGCCGTTTTGTGTCTTATATGTCAACCGCTGGTATTTCTATCGGTGTCCTGTCATTGATCACAGTATTGTCGGTAATGAATGGCTTTGAAGGTCAATTAAAACAAAAGATTTTAGGGGTTTTACCACAAGCAGTGGTGAGTCAATCTGAGGATAAAACAGATTTTACTTCAGATAAACCGCCAAAATTTTTGCTAGAACTTCCTTATGTTGAGCAGATATCTCCAGTGGTACGAAGTGAAGCCGTAATACAAAGCTCATCACGCTTGAGCGCCGGTCTCATGATTGGGATTGAACCAAAGGAGTCAGATCCTATTGCCGCTAAAATGATGATGGGGCGAGTTTCCGACCTTTCATCAGGCTCTTATCATGTATTTTTAGGCCATACACTTGCCAGAACGTTAAATGTAACGCTAGGCGATAAAGTACGTTTAATGGTAACAGAAGCCAGTCAATTTACCCCATTAGGACGAATACCTAGTCAACGTAACTTCACTGTTGCCGGAATTTTTAATACTGGGTCTGATGTTGATGGCATGTTGATGGTGACCAATATCCAAGATGCTGGCCGTTTGTTACGCTATTCTCCGACAACGATTTCTGGTTGGCGTCTATTTTTCTCAGATCCTTTTGTCGTTTCTGAACTTTCGACTAAAGCCTTGCCGGAAGGGTGGCATTGGTCTGATTGGCGAGATCAAAGAGGAGAATTATTTCAAGCAGTTAGAATGGAGAAGAACATGATGGGGCTTATGCTTGGTCTTATCATCGCGGTCGCGGCATTTAACATCATTTCTGCTTTAATCATGGTGGTCATGGAAAAGCAATCTGAAGTAGCAATATTAAAAACTCAAGGTATGACCAATCATCAAATTCTTGTGATTTTTATAGTACAAGGTGCTAGCAGCGGTGTTATTGGTGCGATTGTTGGTGGGTTACTGGGTACTTTACTAGCATCTAATTTAAATGATGTACTCAATGCCGTTGGTTTTTCATTATTCGGTGGTGGCACTCAATTACCAGTCATCATTTCACCGATGCAAATTGGTATCGTGATTATTTCAGCGATTGCATTAAGTTTACTCGCTACGTTATTTCCGGCTTATCGTGCTGCGTCAGTGAAACCTGCTGAAGCGTTGCGTTATGAATAAATTTTTGTCTGTTAAGTCAGATTGTCAGATATAGAGTACAGATTATGAAAGTGTTATTAAGCTGTCATGGAGTGTGTAAAACGTATCGTGAAGGTAGCCTTGAAACTGAAGTATTAAAAGGCGTCAGTCTGGACATTCAGAAAGGTGATTTTTTAGCGATCGTCGGTTCGTCAGGTTCAGGGAAAAGTACGTTACTGCATATATTAGGTGCATTAGACAGTGCGACAAAAGGCGATGTGATATTGCTTGATCAATCTTTATTGAGTTTAAGTGCTAATAAACAAGCAAAATTGCGCAATCAACATATTGGTTTTGTGTACCAGTTTCACCACCTGTTAGCTGATTTTACGGCGCTCGAAAATGTGTCGATGCCTTTATTGATTGGTGGAACTAAACCTGCGCAAGCTAAAAAAATGGCAAGTGATGTACTAGAACGAGTCGGCTTAGGGCACAGACTTGAACATCGGCCTTCTGAATTATCTGGTGGAGAAAGACAGCGCGTTGCGATTGCTCGTGCATTGGTGAATAAACCCGATCTCGTGCTTGCCGATGAACCAACAGGAAATTTAGACCAAACGACAGCATTAGGCATTTACGATTTAATGCGTCAGTTAAACCGCGATTTTGGTACGGCATTTTTGGTGGTTACCCATGATGATGATCTTGCGCAAAAAATGGATCAGCAATATACCATGCAAGATGGCATTTTAGACTGGTCTGTCCGCAGTGATGCTACGGCCGATAGTTTGATGAGTAAATAACGATGTTGTTATCTTTTTTTATTGGTAAGAAATTTAGTCGAGCAAGGCAGCGGAATAAATTAGTTTCATTTATATCGCTATCTTCTACTTTAGGTATCGCCGTTGGTGTTGCCGTTATCATCATTGGCTTGTCTGCGATGAATGGCTTTGAGCGTGAATTAGAAAACCGCGTGTTGTCGGTGATCCCTCAAGCGGAAATTGAAGGAGTGCGAGGTCCGATTAATGATTGGCAACAAATCGCAAAAATTGCGCATAAGAATGAAGATGTTAAAGCGGTTGCACCCTACGTTCGATTCACGGCTTTGATTGAGAGAGGCAGCAAATTGAAAGCGGTTGAAGTTCGTGCTGTCGATGCGAGCTTTGAACGTGCAGTATCAACAATGTCTCATTATGTTGACCAAAGTGCGTGGCAAAATTTCAGGCCCGATCAGCAACAAATCATTTTAGGCAAAGGGGTTGCAGATAAACTTAACGTAAAAGTAGGGGACTCCGTATCCGTATTGATTCCGCCTAGCAATACAACGAATACGGCGCAATTAAGCGCCCCTAAACGAGTACGTTTAACGGTTACTGGATTCTTAGACCTTGGTGGGCAAATTGATCACAGTTTAGTGTTAATACCACTAGAAGATGGCCAACAATATATGAAGTTAGGCAATGGTGTGACGGGGGTGTCATTAAAGGTTAATGATGTTTTCAATGCGGATGTTGTTGTGCGTCAGGTAGGATCTAAAATTCCAGTTTATGCGTATTTAAAAAGCTGGAAAGAAAAATATGGCTTTTTACATCATGATATTCAAATGGTACGCACGATTATGTACTTGGTGATGGTATTAGTCATTGGTGTGGCAAGTTTTAATATTGTCTCAACCTTAATGATGGCAGTGAAAGATAGGGCTTCCGATATTGCGATTTTACGAACAATGGGCGCAAGTGATGGTTTGATTAAACGGATCTTCATTTGGTATGGAGTATTGTCTGGCGTATTTGGTAGCATTGTCGGCAGTGTATTTGGCATCTTGGTTGCTATGAATTTAACGCCGTTAATACAAGGTTTAGAAATATTAATCGGGCATCAATTTTTGTCTGGAGATATCTATTTTATTGATTTTCTACCATCGCAAGTGGTGTGGTCTGATGTTTTTCTAGTATCGGGAACCGCTATCACATTGAGCTTACTTGCCACATGGTACCCAGCATCCCGTGCGAGTAACTTGAATCCAGCGACGGTTTTGAGTGCTAAATAAGGGATAAATTAAAAGAGAAATATAAGATTAGCAAGACAGGTATAGAGTCTTAAAAATAAGAGTGCTATCAGTTTGGTTCATTAAGAACTTTAATTGGGTAGCACTTTTTTTATGTCGTCTATTTTTTATTGATGTAACAGTCTTAATTGTGCAGTTAATCGGTTAACGTAAACGGCGTTTTTGCCAGCTTCGTACCACCGAGTAGCGCCATAAGCCTTGAATGCCAAAGTAACCGACGATAGATAAAACAAGGCCACAAATAAAGCAGCCAAGTAGCAATGGCGGCCCAATAGTATGAAGTTGTTCTATGAAAAAATGCCACGACAATTCGAAATGAAAATCTTGTGGTGGTGTATGCATTATCCAAGCCCCAATACGGTAAGCAAAATAAAAGAGGACTGGCATGGTCAGTGGATTACTGACCCACACTAATGCAACTGATAAAGGCAAATTAACACCGCATAGAATAGCCGCACCCGCTGCCATGATCATCTGACTTGGAAGAGGGATGAAGGCAATAAATAAGCCGACAGCAAAAGCACCTGCTGCAGAGCGTCGGTTCAAAGACCATAAATTTGGGTTGTACAAAACAGAGCCAAATATCTTTAAGGCTTTTTGGCGCTTTATCGTTTCATGATCGGGCATAAAACGTTTAATTAATTTTTTTGGCATAAGTCAGGGGGGCTCACATTAATCGCAATTGGAATCTGCTCAGTTTTATTATTAGCATCGCAAGTGGCTCATTTTGGCCATGGATGCCGACACTGTTCTGGCTAGTACCGATTGTTTTTCTTTTTATTATTAGCTACTTCACTCACTGGGCTTTCGCTAAGTGGTCGCGTGGTTTGATTTTAGGCTGCTTAGTTGTGATCACGCAAGCCAATTACTTCAGTTTAATGACTCAAACACTTTTTCAGAGTGGCGATGATATTATCATAAAAGGTCAGGTTTCCGATTTTTTTAAGCCACAGTATCATGGCGGTAAATTTACTTTTCAGGTAAGGCAGATAAATCATCAACATTTACCATGGTGGTATTCCCCTAGGCTTAACGTGTTTTTGCCTCAAAATTCTGAAAGTACATTACCTTTACTTCCTCAGTTGGGTGAGAATTGGCAATTCAAAGTCACGATTAAACCGGTAATCGGTCAGTTGAATCAAGCAGGGTTCGACAGTGAACAATATTACCTCGCAAATGGTTGGCATGCGAAAGCCGTTGTCGATGCCAAATCACTGGAAAATAACAAACATCAAGATAGCCGATCACCGCGTAACAGGCTGCACCAACAAGTGGAATCTATGATTTCAGATATGACTGCTATGCCTTATTTATTAGCTTTAAGTTTTGGTGATCGCGCATCAATGTCATCGCAAGATTGGAAATGGCTCAGAGATAGTGGTTTATCTCATCTGATGGCTATTTCAGGGTTGCATATTGGCTTAGCATTTTTTATTGGATGGTGGTTAGGAAAGAGGCTGATGAGTTTAGTTTTTATCTATACTAATTTTGATTCAGTTGCTTATTTTTTACCGTATATTTTTGCCATTTTATGTGCAGGGAGCTACGCCTATTTAGCGGGTTTTTCATTGCCAACAGAGAGAGCGTTTATTTTTGGTTTATGCTTTCTATTTCGTAATGCATTCCATATTCATTGGTCGTTATGGCAAGTGTTATTGTTTTCCTTAGCGATTATCTTAGTGATTCAACCGTTCGCAGTTCTACTGGCGAGTTTTTGGCTATCTTTTTCTGCTGTGGTGGTAATTTATATTTCGTCATGGTTTTGTCTGAAAGCTCAATCAAAATCTCGTAGCTTGTGGATTAAAATTATCAATACTTTCATTATCCAACTTGGCTTATTTATCGGTTTGGTTGTGACGACTATTTTCATTTTTGGTGGATTTAGTTGGGTATCACCTTTGGTGAATATTATTGTGGTTCCATGGGTGAGCTTGATAACAGTTCCGATCATTTTCATTGCTTTAATGATGACTTTATTGACGGCACTAGGCTTACCGTTTGATTGGGCAAAGGCCTTATGGCAATTGGCGGATTGGAGTTTGTCGCCTGTTTTTATGGTAATGAAGGAAGTTGAAGGGAGCTGGGTCCTAGCTTCACATGCTTGGGCTTACAGTGCATTACTAATAGCTATGTTGCTATTAGTCGCGAAATGTTTAGGTTGGTATCGAAGTTTTGTGGGGCTAAGCATCCTTGGAACGATGACTTATTATGGATTCAAACCCCCGGCCAAGTGGCAGGTAGAAGTATTGGATGTAGGGCAAGGACTGGCAATATTAATTGGGCAGCAAAAAGAATGGGTGCTTTATGACACTGGTAATTATTGGGAAGGTGGTAGCATGGCGCAATCCGTTATTTTACCTGTGCTGCAACAAAAAGGGATAAGTCAGCTAGAGGGAATGATCATTAGCCATACTGACGCAGATCATGCTGGTGGTAGAGCAATTATAGAGCAAGCGTTAAAGCCTAAATGGAAACGGAGCAGTCAATCTATCATTGGTTATCAAGCTTGTATTGCTGGAGAGGCTTGGGAATGGAAGCAACTTACGTTTACGGTAATATGGCCGCCTAAGCTAGTACCTCGTGCTTATAATCCTCATTCCTGTGTCATTAAAATTACGGATGGTCGATATAGCGTATTACTGACTGGTGATATAGATGCTATTTCAGAAATGCTTATTGCCAGAAACTCATACCAATATTCTTCTATTTTATCGTCCGATATTATTGTTGTGCCACACCATGGAAGCAAAACTTCATCGTCGATCCATTTTGTGCAACAGATACATGCCAAAGTGGCTATTGCGTCTTTAGCGAAAAATAATCAGTGGGGGTTGCCATCACCGATTGTGACGCAACGATATAAGGATCAAGGAATAAATTGGTGGGATACAGGGGACGCAGGACAAATCAGTATTCAATTTGAAGAAAACAATTGGTCTATTCGGTCATTAAGGCAGCAGCAATATGACCCTTGGTATAGGCAGATTGTGCGTAAGGGGTTAGAATGATAGCAATTGTCTATTAAATTATAAGCCTCTATGACTACCCAAAAAGACACGACATTGGAAAAAGACGAAAGCACGTTCCAAACCTTTAAAAAATTATGGCCAATGATCAGCATTTATAAAGCGGGTCTTATTGTTGCCAGTATTGCGCTTATCATTAATGCCGCGAGTGACACTTATATGGTGTCATTACTGAAACCATTGCTGGATGAAGGTTTTGGGAGCGCGGAATCTAATTTCTTGAAAATCCTACCATTCATCGTTATGGGGATGATGATAGTCCGTGGTTTGAGCGGGTTTGTATCGACTTACTGCTTAAGTTGGGTATCTGGCAATGTGGTGATGCAAATGCGCCGCAAGTTATTCAATCATTTCATGCAAATGCCCGTTAGCTATTTTGATAAAGAATCGACGGGCTCGTTATTGTCTCGTATTACTTATGATTCTGAGCAAGTTGCTTCTGCTACCAGCAAAGCATTAGTCAGTATTGTGCGTGAAGGTGCAAGCATTATAGGCTTGTTATTTCTAATGTTTTATAACAGCTGGCAGTTATCGCTTGTCTTGATTGCGGTTGCACCTGTTGTGGCTTGGGCAATTGGACTGGTTTCTAAGCGCTTCCGTAAGATCAGTAAAAATATGCAAAACATGATGGGTAATGTTACTTCATCCGCAGAACAAATGCTTAAGGGTCATAAAGTTGTACTTAGTTATGGCGGGCAGCATGTTGAAAAAGAGCGCTTTGATAAAGTCAGTAATCAAATGCGCCAACAGTCGATGAAAATGGTATCTGCACAAGCTGCTGCTAACCCTATTATTCAAGTAATTGCTTCGGTAGCTCTCGTGGTTGTCCTGTATCTTGCTAGTATTGATTCAATTAAAGAACAATTAACCCCTGGTACTTTTTCGGTTATTTTTTCTGCGATGTTTGCAATGATGCGCCCACTTAAATCTCTTACGAATGTAACCTCTGACTTCCAAAAAGGTATGGCCGCTTGCCAAACACTATTTAACTTGATGGAAATGCAGGCAGAAGTGGATGATGGTAAAGTTGAAAAAGCGAAAGCCGTCGGTAATATTAAAGTAAAAGATGTGACTTTCACTTATCCAAGTAAAGACTCTCCAGCATTGCGTAACGTCAGCTTTGATTTGCCCGCGGGAAAAACAGTCGCGCTAGTTGGCCGTTCTGGCTCTGGTAAAAGTACAATTGCGAATTTATTTACTCGCTTTTATGATATCGATGAGGGTGAAATTTTCCTTGATACCACTGAAATTCGTGATTATACCTTGTCAAATTTACGTACTCAGTTTGCTTTGGTGTCGCAAAATGTGCATTTGTTTAATGATACGATTGCCAACAATATTGCTTATGCAGCACAAGACCAATACACCATCGAACAAATTAAACAAGCTGCGACATTAGCGCATGCTACGGAGTTTATCGAAGGTATGGATCAAGGGTTTGATACCATGATTGGTGAGAACGGTGTCAGCCTTTCAGGTGGGCAGCGTCAACGTTTAGCCATTGCTCGTGCATTACTGCGTGATTCTCCAGTCCTGATTTTAGATGAAGCGACATCGGCGTTAGATACTGAATCAGAACGTGCAATTCAAGCGGCTTTAGATGAACTTCAAAAGAATAAAACGGTACTCGTGATTGCTCACCGACTATCAACGATTGAAAGTGCTGATGAAATTTTAGTTGTCGATGAAGGTGAAATTATTGAACGTGGTAATCATGCTCAATTGATTGAAAAAAATGGGGCGTATGCGCAACTACACCGCATTCAATTCGGTGAGTAAGGTATTTGTTATTTTAACTGAATGTTGTGAATATGATTGAAAAAATTTGGTTTGAACGCTACTGGCTGGGATCTCTATTATCACCAGTGTTATGGCCTCTGAGCATCTTATTTAAATGGATTAGCCAACGTCGTCGCAATCAGTTTTTATCAGGGGATAAACTCAGTTACCGAGCCAGTGTTCCGGTTATTGTTGTTGGTAATATTACGGCAGGTGGTAATGGGAAAACGCCAGTTGTGATTTGGCTGGTGGAAACATTATTGGATCTTGGTTATAAACCTGGTGTGGTATCGCGTGGTTATGGTGGTACAGCGGCAGAATACCCATTCTCGGTGCAACCAGATTCAAGACCATCTGAGTCTGGTGACGAACCTTTATTGATAAAGCGTCGAACAGGGGTGCCTGTCGTTGTAGATCCTATTCGTAGTCAAGCGGTCAAAACGCTGGAATCACAAGGTGTGGATATTATTGTGACCGATGATGGTTTACAACATTATGCCTTGCAGCGTGATGTTGAGTTTATCGTCATTGATGGAAAGCGCCGTTTTGGTAATCAGCAGTTCATTCCATTTGGCCCATTACGTGAAGGGTTAGATCGCTTAAAGCAAGTCGATTTCCTTATCACTAATGGCGGGAATGCTCAAGGTAATGAAATCTCAATGAGCTTAAAACCGAGTTTGGCGGTAAACCTAAAAACGGGTGAAAAAAAATCCGTTACAGAGCTATCTCAGCTTGTTGCTTTTGCTGGTATTGGCCATCCACCGCGATTTTTCCAAACTTTAAATGATTTAGGTGCTCAGGTAATAAAAACGAAAGGTTTTGCCGACCATAAAGATTTTGATAAAACAGAATTGAATGAATTAGCGGAGAAAGGCAATAACCTGATCATGACAGAAAAAGATGCGGTTAAATGTCATCAATTTGTACAAGATAATTGGTGGTATTTACCGGTTTCTGCCAATATCAGTGAAGAAAATACACAACGAATTATTCAAAAAATTATTAAGGTAAAAAGCGGTTATGGATCATAGATTACTTGAAATAGTGGCGTGCCCTGTATGTAAAGGCAAAGTGATATTGGATAAAGAAAAACAAGAACTTATTTGTAAACTAGACCGTCTTGCTTACCCAATCAAAGAAGGTATTCCCGTGATGCTTGAAGTAGAAGCACGTAAAATGGCAATGGATGAGGGCAGATAATGTCTTTCACTGTTGTTATTCCTTCTCGCTATCAGTCCTCTCGTCTGCCGGGTAAACCATTGGCGGATATTGCTGGCAAGCCTATGGTTCAACGGGTTTACGATCAAGCTATGCAATCTGGTGCAGACCGAGTTATTGTGGCAACGGATGATGCCCGTATCCAATCAGTCGTTGAGAGTTTTGGCGGGGAGGTGTGCATGACATCACCCGATCATCAATCGGGCACTGAACGCCTAGCAGAAGTGATTAAAAAGATGGCGATTGACGATGATCACATTATTGTTAATGTTCAAGGCGATGAACCTTTAATCCCTCCAACGATTATTAAGCAGGTGGCTAATAACCTTGCAAATAGTATTGCACCAATGGCGACTCTCGCGGTAGAAATCACGGATGAAAGTGAAGTGTTCAATCCCAACGCAGTGAAAGTCGTCACCGATAAAGATGGCTATGCCTTATATTTTAGCCGCGCTTCTATTCCTTGGGATCGCGATGCTTGGGCGAACGATCCTAAAATGGTGAACAACGCTTTAATGCGTCATATTGGTATTTATGCTTATCGTGCTGGCTTTATCAATACTTATATTAGTTGGCAGCCTAGCAGCCTCGAACAGATCGAATCATTAGAGCAATTGCGTGTGCTTTGGTACGGTGAAAAAATTCATGTGGCCGTAGCAAAAGAAGCACCAGCAGCAGGGGTGGATACACCCGAAGATTTAGAGTTAGTGCGTAAGATCATCGCAAAAGAGTAAATTTAGCGCTGATTGAATGAAATTAAAAAAGCTCAGTTCATTAGTTTGAACTGAGCTTTATTTTTAATCGAAACATGCCCTAGAAAACATAATCTAGAAATATCAAACCTGTAAATTATCGATTACTGGCTTGATATTACGTGATAGATAACATTAACTTAAAATGGCTGCCTAGCTCTATTCGGTACCTTGTTATTCATTGGTTTG
Organism: Vibrio sp. S17_S38; assembly: GCF_014694375.1. Classification (GTDB taxonomy): domain Bacteria; phylum Pseudomonadota; class Gammaproteobacteria; order Enterobacterales; family Vibrionaceae; genus Vibrio. Next base: position 85,467 of record NZ_JAAUWW010000013.1, on the reverse strand, counting down.
TTACCCGCGTGCGCTTTACCTGCTGAGGCAGCTTTCCCTAAGCTAGTCTTACTTTGGCCCGAGGGTGTTTTCTTAGAATTACTTTTCGTTGTTGTTGAATTTTTAGTCTGACTAACCGTATTTTTCTTTCCGCCAGCTTTAGGCTCTTTTTCTTTACGCTCATGCTCTTTACGAATGTCAGGCTGACCGCCACCGTTTTTACTGGTGAAATTGGTATGTTTAGTGGCAAAACGTTTTGCCCCATGACGACCCGTTTGGCGGCGTTGCGCTGGCGTTAAAACATCAATTGCATCTTCTGTTGGGATTAAGCAACTTGGCTTATCACCAATTAAATGTTTTTTACCCATATTGATCAAAGCTTCACGAATAATCGGCCAGTTAGCTGGATCATGATAACGAAGTAAGGCTTTATGTAAGCGACGTTGACGTTCACCTTTGGCAACCACAACAGTTTCACGCTGCTTATATTTTACGCGTTTTAATGGGTTGGTTTCTGAGTAATACATAGATGTTGCATTACACATCGGTGATGGATAGAAGTTTTGTACTTGATCACATTCGAAATTATTACTTTTCAGCCATAGCGCTAAGTTCAGCATGTCTTCATCTTCTGCGCCCGGATGCGCTGAAATGAAGTATGGGATCAAATATTGTTTTTTACCCGCTTCCTTGCTGTATTTTTCAAACATGTTTTTGAAGGTATCGTAAGCGCCCATACCAGGCTTCATCATTTTATCTAATGGACCTTTTTCAGTATGTTCAGGTGCAATCTTCAAATAGCCACCAACATGGTGCGTCACTAATTCTTTGACATATTCAGGCGATTGAATCGCGAGGTCATAACGTACACCAGAGGCAATCATGACTTTCTTTATTCCCGGTACTTTACGAGCAGCGCGGTATAAATCGATAGTGTGTTGATGGTCGGTATCTAGCTTGTTACAAATGCCAGGGAAAACACAAGAAGGGCGACGACAGTTGGCTTCTGCTTTTGGATCTGAGCAGCCTAAACGATACATGTTCGCTGTTGGGCCACCAAGGTCGGAAATGGTGCCAGTGAATCCTGGGACTTTATCGCGAATTTCTTCGAGCTCATTTAAAATAGATTCTTGTGAACGGTTTTGAATGATTCGACCTTCATGCTCTGTAATTGAACAGAAAGAACAACCGCCAAAACAGCCACGCATAATATTGACCGATGTTTTGATCATGTCATAGGCTGGAATTTTCGCTTTGCCATACATCGGATGGGGAACACGTGCATAAGGAAGGCCAAACACGAAATCCATTTCTTCTGTGGAAAGTGGGATCGGAGATTGGTTGACCCACAATTCACGATCACCATGTTTTTGAATGAGAGCGCGACCAGAATAAGGATTGGTTTCCAAATGCATGACACGCGTAGCATGAGCATACAAGATGCGATCGTTATTGAGTTTTTCGAAAGGTGGTAAGCGTACCGCTGTCGTTTTTGAATCATGACGAGGTTTGCGATCTAATTTGATCGGAGCGGGTTGCATTTCCACGATTTGAACAGCATTTTTTGCTTCATCTTCTGCTTGCTGATCTTTAGATTGGGTATCGCAATTGCTTTCGACTTCATAAGGGTTGATAGCAACAAAGACTGCTTTGCTTGGTTTCTCAATGCGAGATGAGTCGATCACGTTGTAGTGTTCAGGTGCGGCTGCAATATTAATTGCCGTACCACGAATATTGGTCATATCTGAAACTAATTCATTGTTGGCAAGGCGATGCGCCACTTCAACTAATGCACGTTCCGCATTACCAAATAATAAAATGTCAGCTTTTGCATCAAATAATACTGAACGGCGAACTTTATCTGACCAATAATCATAATGCGCGATACGACGTAGACTGGCTTCAATACCACCTAGAATAATTGGGGTTTCTTTGTAAGCTTCACGGCAGCGTTGAGAATAAACTAAGACTGCACGATCAGGGCGTTTACCACCTTCATTATTTGGTGTGTAAGCGTCATCGTGGCGTAGCTTTTTATCAGCAGTATAGCGATTTATCATGGAGTCCATGTTGCCAGCGGTGATGCCAAAAAAGAGATTTGGTTTACCGAGTTGCATAAAATCGTCTTTATTATCCCACTTAGGCTGCGCAATGATCCCAACGCGAAAGCCTTGTGCTTCAAGTAAGCGTCCAATCACCGCCATGCCAAAACTTGGGTGATCAACATAAGCATCGCCAGTCACAATAATGATGTCGCAGCTATCCCAACCAAGGGCCTCCATTTCTTTTCGACTGGTCGGTAAGAGTGGGGCTGGGCCAAAGCACTCCGCCCAATATTTTGGATATTGGTTGATTGGCGTTGGCTTAGATGAAAGTGGGATGTCGCTGTACATAAAATGACCTCTACATAATGAGGTGCGGATTATAGCTAGTTATGCTCTAGGCTACTAGGGGGAAACCAAACTATTCTTATAGCATGAAGTAAGATTAACCATAGTAAATAAAGGGGCTAAGGTAAGATTGAGGTCGATTTTTTATCACGTTTATGTTTAGGATAAGATGTAAGGTAGTTGAAAAAATAGAATAATTATATTTTTATTTATCTGTAAAAGAGTAAATGAAAGAATTAGGTTCCTCATTGGGCCTGATGTAGTGATGGGATCAGTAGTGGGTCATATTATAAACCTCACGAATATTGATGATGTGAAAATGGCTATTCTCCAGTTGAACCGAGATTCGATATGATAAGAAGTAATTTAATAAGTTTGCTTTTGGTACTAGCTCATATTTGATAAAGTCTGCGCCTAATTTAGGTCCTCAAGGAAAGCAAATATGTTCATCCATATATTTAGTATTATTCCTCCGATGCTACTTGGCACGCAGTTGGTGCTGTTATTGGTTTTAGTGAAAGGTGATATTTGTCCGGGACAACGTGGGCGTATTCATAAACAGTTGCCGATTATTGCTCTTGGTTGGTTGGGGTTGGGTTTTCTATATTGGCCGTTGGCTCTAGTCGGTGTGTTAATTTTAGTCTTTTTCTCTCAAGTTAAAGTAAGTAAAACTCGTGATTCTGGCCCTATTTGGTTATTGTATTTTGCCATCGCAGTAGCAAGTCTCTTTAATGTACAACTGATGTTGGCGGGCGACTGGGGCAACATGCTATTCATGTTAAGCACTGTGGTGATATTAGGCGCAAGTTTGAGTCATTTTTTATTATTACTCGCCCGTACTCGATTACAAGCTTTTCACCGTCTATTACCGATTGCTGTGATTATTGGTGCAATTCTCATTACCGTTGTGGTTTTGCTGCAAGCTTTTCAATACAGCATGAGCTATGTAGATCAAATTATCGTACCTCTTATGGTTTGCTTTATGTCGTTAATTGCTAGTGTTGTCTTTTCTAGTTGGCATTTATTTACCCAACAAACCATTCAAAAAACGCAGCCTTTCTGTGGCTTTGCTGTTTGTTTAACTTCATTACTCGGATTTAGCGCTTTGCTTTTTCAGTTTTAACTTATAGCAAATGATCACAGAAAGTTTCTCTCTCTCGGTCTATGCTTATTAGGCTATTTATATAGTTTGATAAGCAGGAGAGTTACAATGGATTTAAGTAATGTCAAAAACATTGATAGTGTGATTTTGCTTGGAATCGTGAACGAAAAATTACGCTTAGAATGTGATAGCTTCAATGAACTGATCAGTATGTATGAAATGGATATTGGAGATCTGACCGGTAAGTTGGATATATTAGGTTATCAATATGATCCACTTACCAATCAATTTAAAGCTTATTCTCGATGAGTTCCGTCAATACTTTAGTTTAGTATGCGAGCTTACGTGAGTTCGATTAAGCCATTTTTATCCCATCTAAATGACTTTGGCACTGCTGTTTAGCGGTGCTGAAGAATGCCTCTAAATAACGTTTATCTTTTTCTGAATTTCTAACCGCTGCAAAAAGCCTACGCCATAATCCTGTGTTATTGGGCGCATGAGAAATGAGCGGTTTACTGGTAATTAACCCTTGACGAGAAAATTCACTAATTGCCCAATTAGGTAAAGCCGCCACACCTAAACCCGCAGACACCATTTGCACCAACATCAAGGTATTATCGGCTTGTTTCCATTTAGCTGGTTCAATCCCTGCTGGTTGTAAAAAGTGTTTCACGACATCTAAACGCTGTTTTTGTACAGGGTAAGACAGCATAGTGAATTGGGCTAAATCTTCAGGTGTAATAAACTCTTTTACGGCGAGTGGATGATTGGTTGCAGTGATCAAGCGCATTTCAAAATCAAACAAAGGCTCATAATGCACCTCAGATCTAGGCTGAATATCAGAAGTAATCACTAAATCCAATTCACCGGAGACTAAAGCGGGAAGAGGTTCAAAACCAAAACCGGATGAAAAATCCAAGGTAACGCTTGGCCATGTCACTTGATATTCTTTTAGGGCGGGCATTAACCATTGAAAGCAAGAGTGGCATTCAATTGCCATGTGTAACCGACCATTTATGTCCTCTTTTAAACTGGCAATATCATTTTCCGCTCGAGCGAGCTTTGGTAATACGTCTTCAGCGAGTTTTAATAAAATCGCTCCTTCTGATGTGAATTTTACAGGACGAGTTTTCCGTAAAAATAATTGTCCACCAATACGAGATTCGAGATCTTTTATTTGATGAGACAATGCAGATTGAGTGAGATGCAGTGTGGTTGCGGTCGCAGTTAGCGAACCTGTGTCACGTAAAGTGGTGAGTGTCTTTAAATGCTTTATCTCAATCATGAATAATCCTCATCACATCAGTTAATTCCTTTCGGTATATCCATTAAACTACGCGCTAAAATGCATATTGTAAACGTCTAGATGTCCAACCATGTAAGGTAAATATTATATTTATGAGATATATTCATAATCAATGTGAATGAATAGAGTTTGCTCATGCGTGATCAAAGAGTGATTATTTAGCCATCTAGACAGCTTTATTAGGCTGTTAGAAAGTGAATTATTACTCTTTTAGAAAGGAATTCAGCATGACTACAGCAACGTATTCTACTAACAAAACCATCACTCATATTCTTGGTTATCCACGAGTTGGAGATAAAAGAGAGCTGAAATTTGCTCAAGAACAATATTGGAAAGGCGAGATCGATCAAGCTCAACTCAAGCAAGTGGGTAGTGAACTACGTCAGCGTCATTGGAATGACCAAGCGGTTAGCGGATTAAGTTATGTTACTGCGGGCGATTTTGCGTGGTATGACCATGTATTGACCACCAGTTTGTTAGTTGGACATGTTCCGGCAAGGCATTCTAATGGTGGTACACCCGATCTTGATACTTTATTCAAAGTCGCACGTGGTCAGTCAACATCAGATGGTGAAAGCTGTGGTTGTTGTTCAAATCATGGTGATGCCAACAATGGCGCTGCTGCATCGGATATGACTAAATGGTTTAATACTAACTATCACTATATCGTGCCTGAATTTAGCGAAGGCGACAGTTTTACAGTCAGTTGGCCGCAATTATTTGATGAAGTAAACCAAGCCATCCAAGCTGGGCATAATGTCAAACCGGTGTTGCTTGGACCACTAAGTTATTTGTACCTTGGTAAAGAGGTGAACAGCGAGGAAGTTGAAAATGGCTTTGATCGTTTGAGTTTATTGCCACGATTGTTATCGGCTTATCAGGCTATATTGAGTAAATTAAAATCGTTGGGTGTTGAGTGGGTACAAATCGATGAACCAATTTTAAGCTTAGAATTAGAAGATAAATGGTCTAATGCTTTTAAACTGGCCTATCAGATCCTTGGCGGTGACGTGAAGTTATTACTCACCACGTACTTTGATTCTGTAGAAGATAACTTAACGAAAATTATTGAGTTAAATGTTGATGGTTTGCATATTGATTTATCCGCCTCACCAGAGCAACTTGATGCCGTAAATTCGACCATTCCACACCATTGGGTATTGTCTGTCGGCGTGATTAATGGCCGTAATGTTTGGCGTGCGGATCTACAATCTTGGCTAGAAAAATTACAACCGTTAAAAGAACAACGTGGAAATCAATTATGGGTGGCAAGCTCATGTTCGTTGTTACATAGCCCAATCGATGTAGATCTAGAAACAGATTTAACTGAAGAGGTAAAAAGCTGGTTCGCCTTTGCAAAACAAAAACTTAATGAAGTGAGTTTACTTGGTGCAGCATTGGATGGAAATAGTCATGCGATAGCTGCATGTGGCACTTACAGCCGCCCGATTAAGGAGCGTTTAACCGCGACTCATGTAAATAAGCCACAAGTTCAACAGCGCCTAAATGGGTTAACCAAAGCATTGACCGAACGTAGCGCGCCATACGCAGAGCGCGCCCATTATCAAGCGAAAGTACTAGGTTTACCATTACTGCCAACGACGACGATTGGATCATTTCCGCAAACCGCTGAAATTCGCCAACAACGCAGTGCATTTCGTAGTGGTCATCTAAATGCTGTTGATTACGAACAAGCGTTAAAGGGTCATATTCAAGATGCCGTTAAACGCCAAGAAGCATTAGATTTAGATGTATTAGTGCATGGCGAGGCAGAACGTAACGACATGGTGGAATATTTTGCTGAAAACTTAGCTGGTTTCCAAGTGACTCGGTTTGGTTGGGTGCAAAGCTATGGTTCTCGTTGCGTCAAGCCAGCGATTGTTGTGACGGATATTGAGCGTGAACAACCAATGACGGTGGATTGGTCGGTGTATGCGCAATCTTTGACTTCTAAGAAAATGAAAGGGATGTTAACTGGACCAGTCACGATTCTTTGTTGGACTTTCCCTCGTGAGGATATCACCCGTAAGCAAATAGCGGAGCAATTAGCCTTCGCCTTACGAGATGAAGTTGATGATTTACAACAAGCCGGAATTAATATTATTCAAATTGATGAGCCAGCTATTCGTGAAGGTTTGCCATTGAAAAAACGTAATCATAAAGAGTATCTAGAGTGGGCTGTCGATGCATTTAAGATTTCGGCGGCAAGTGCAAAACCTGAAACTCAAATACATACACATATGTGTTATAGTGAGTTTAATGAAATTATTGATTCGGTGGCTGCATTAGATGCTGATGTGATCACTATTGAAACCTCGCGTTCTAATATGGAATTACTGAAAGCCTTTGAAGAGTTTAATTACCCAAATGAAATTGGGCCAGGAGTCTACGATATTCACTCACCCAATATTCCCACTCAAGAATGGATTGTGAGTTTGCTTGAAACCGCGGCAACGAAAATTCCAGTTGAACGTTTATGGGTGAACCCAGACTGTGGTTTGAAAACGCGTGATTGGGCAGAAACGGAGGCGTCTTTGAGGAATATGGTAGAAGCGGCTAAAACCTTACGGGCACTTTATAAAATAGATGAGAAGACGAAAAAGGCAAGTTAACCAGAATCTGTTAAAACCTAGAATTGATACCTAAAATAAAACACCGATGCAGTCTTTATGTGACTTTCATCGGTGTTTTTGTATTGGATTCCCAGCTTAAAAGATAAAGTGCTTATTGAACCCAATCTTTTAATGTAAAGGTAAGTGTGTGCTCATCATTGGAAAGTTTGAGGGTTTGCTTATCTAAATCAATCTTGCTCCAAGCCGATAAAGTGCTGGCAACCGCTCGCTCTGTCATCATAGCATCATCCATACACATCTTCATCGTCATTGCCATTTTACTGACGCGAAATTCGCCTGTTTCGGCATTGATTTCTGCCATTCCACGATAACCATTACAACCAGCGAAACCATGAGTATTTAGATTTTCACCAATTTCAATATCAGCTATTTTACCTAATTTATCTTTGGTCACAGGTTTTCCATCTATTTCAGAAAGCTCCCAATGATGATGCTGTAAATCACTGGCAGTCACAAAATTAGTCTTATCATGAGAAGAACAAGCCGCGAGTAACATTGATAATCCAACTAAAGGAATTATTTTTTTCATTATCATCTCCGATGTAATAGGTAGAAAAAAGCAAATATGCAATTGAGTTAGTATAATGAAATGAGGAGAAAGATGACAAATTTAACTCTGTTATTTTACATTCATTTACTGAACGCTTATTTTATAACAAAGTGATGACGGAGATCGTTCGAATTATAAGCCGTTACCTTTAATGTTTGGCATCGTTTGAATCAATCATGAAGCCGCTGGATAGGAGGACGTATGGAACAACTTGAATTCTTTACCGTACCAAGTCCTTGCGTTGGCGTTTGTACTGTCGATGATAAAGGCCTCTGCCAAGGTTGTATGCGTAAACGAGAAGAGCGTTTCAATTGGTTGAGCTTCACCCCTGCAGAGCAACGCTATATTATTAAATTATGTAAACAACGTTATTATCGAAAGCGGTTAGCACAGAGGCAACAAATTCCAATTGAACAAATACAAGAAGAGCAATTACCGCCTCAAGGGAGTTTGTTCTAACTCTCAAGTTTGTTTTAGCAACCAAAAACAACTCATTACTGAGCTAGATTTATACTTAATTGGTATAGGCGTAATAAGTTAGTTGATGATGCTACTGACTAGAAGGTGATGCGGTTGAGAAATCGAAGAGTGTTAGAACGGTGAAAGCCCGATAGTTGGTAGCTATCGGGCTTTCTATGTTTTTTGCTATTTCTAGCTGAGTATCGAGTGGTAAATTCGAGTCTCATTTTTCCTTTTATGCAAAAGGTGGATTCAATCGAATCAAAGACAGGTAAGTCTTAGATGCGGATGAAGTCCATGTGCTCAACTTTTGGCTTAAACGCGTGACGTTGAACATCTTGTGGCTTAACTTTTACTTCTTTGCCATCAACTACTAGAGTGATTGCTTCGTAAAACTCAGGCTTATCCATTTGGTTGATCACGTCAGAGTGAACCAATGCGATAGATACTGGCTCTGCTTCACCACCGTAGATGATTGCAGGGAATTGGCCAGTTAGACGTAGGCGGCGGCTCGCACCCTTACCTAGTTCAGTACGTACTACTGCTTCAAATTTCATAGTATTTACTCTCAAAATTAGTAAATTAAAAGATGTTTAATCACATAGCGACCTTGTGATTAAGCGTTGTTTCAAATCCATATCAATAAAATAAGGTCTGAAACGAGCGCGGATACTACCATTCAAGGTGCGTTTGAGCAAGTCATATACGGTCCAAAACATCTTATTATTCACACTTAAAAAACGTTGCGATCAGCAATAATGGTTGAAGTGATTGTCGCTTGTATGAAAATAGCTAACGTGACTAATTTTAGAGCGATTGACGCCTGATTTTAAGTTATTATTGAGCTACCGATTTCCAACCGATATTAGCTTTATTATGTTACTTGAGGGTATTGAAACTCTGTTAATGCTGAGCCAAGAAAAAACCATGAGTCGAGCGGGTAGTCAGCTTTATATCAGTCAATCAGCAGTGAGTAAGCGAATTTCGTTATTGGAAAAAAAACTGGGGAAAAAGTTGATTGTGCCGGATGGGCGCTACATTCGTTTAACGGCAGATGCGAAAGAATTAATTGATAGCGTGGCTCCAACTTTTCAAGAGCTACAAGGCCGACTTTATGATCAGCACGCTTTGCAAGACGATACGCTTATTCGATTAGATTGCTCTGAAACGTTAGTGGCAGGTTATTTGAACCAAATGATGGGGGATTATTTACAGCAGGACTCCGCTGTTACCATTACCACGCACCATACGCCAAGAATTGTTGAGCGAGTTCAATCGGGCAAAGCCACATTAGGGTTTTGCGCTGGTTACATCACTTCAGCTCATGGATTAAAGGTGACTCAGTTGTGGGAAGAACCTTTTGTAATCGTGAGTCAGCAATCATTGACTCAGCTACCAAAACAGATATTAACTAATGATTTAGGAAATCCAGCCAACCGTTATCAGTTGGATATTTTATCTCAATTGGGGATCGAGCCTTTGATGCAAATGGATTCCTATACGGCCAGTGCTCAGTTAGCTTTAGGTGGGGTGGCGGCAGCGCTTGTGCCACTTTCCATTATTAATGCGTTAAAAATAGAGTCTAAGTATTGTTTTAGTTTTGATGAATTGAAGCCTTTATATCGCCCGGTTCACTTATGTGTCCGAGCGAATACTTACCGAAGCGAAAGGATTAAAAAATTGATGAAAGCCATTGCGGATGTTGTTCCCACAGAATCTTAATGGCCATTGTCATTGACATAATAATGACTAACGGTCGGATCCATTTTTGACCGTTACCCAAGACCATTTTAGCGCCTAGACGTGCGCCAATAAATCCACCAACCGCCATGGTTAAGCCCAACTCCCAAATAGGTAAACCCGCAATAATGAAAAACGACAAAGCGGCAATGTTGGAAGTGAAGTTGAGTACTTTAGTGTGCGCGGTGGCAGAAACAATTGAATAACGCGCCAGTGCAACAAAGCAAACACTGAAAATGGAACCCGTTCCCGGGCCTAAAAATCCATCATAAAATCCTACGCTTCCACCCACAACAAAGGCAAAAGTAGCTTCAGATATTCTTGGTGTTACATCAGAGTTTGGAGTGGAAGAATACAGCAAGAAATATGTAGAGATGGCAATTAATACGATAGGGATCAAACTCATTAATACACTGGCATCAATGTATTGAACGGAAAGTGCCCCACAAGCGGAACCGACAAAAGTACATGCAATTGCAAGCCACATCGATTTAAGTTTTACAGCGCCACTGCGAATAAAATATAAACTTGCAGAAAAACTGCCGAAAGAGCTTTGTAATTTATTTGTGGCTAAGGCTTGAGTTGGTGGAATACCAGCAGCGAGTAATGCGGGTAACGTTAATAACCCACCACCACCGGCAATAGCGTCAATAAAGCCTGCTATCCCTGCGACACCAACTAGTAGCGCCATAACTTGAAGCGAAATGTCCATTTTCTTTCCTGTAGATAATCAATTGTCATCAATATAACACTAATAAAACTGGTCAATTAGTAAAATGGTGGAAAGTGAACCATTCCTAAAATTCATAGGTCGTAAGGGACACAGAAAATAAAGTCTTAGCTGCCAACAATATCACATTGTCATAGGTGAAAAGAGCACAAAAAGTAGAAGAAAATCACTAAGAAATGATCTTCTTCTGATGGTTATTTCTTGATTTCGACTCGTGGATTTTGGCTCCACTCTACATGATATTTTTGTGCTTCAGGCTGATCAATTCGAGAATAAGTATGAGATCCAAAATAATCGCGTTGGGCTTGTAATAAATTAGCCGGCAGTGTGGCGCAACGCATGGAATCAAAATAACTCAAGGCTGAACCAATACCTGGGATTGCAACGCCGTATAAGCTGGCGTGGGCAACACATCGACGCCAATTGAGTTGACGAGCTTTGATTTCATCCCCAAATTTTTGGTCAAAAAGGAGGTTATCCAATTGTGGAGTTGCTTCAAATGCTTGTGTGATGCTTTGTAAGAATATTGCGCGAATAATACAACCAGCGCGCCATCCTTTGGCTATTTGGGCAAAATCAAGTTGCCATCCTTGCTGCTCTGAGGTGGTTTTCATTAAATCGAAACCTTGCGCATAAATGCATAATTTAGCGCAATATAAAGCATCATGAAGTTCATTTATTGTCGTATTTAGTGAGTCTTGTTGATGAGGTTCAGTTACTACAGCAAGTTTTTCCTTACCTTGCAGGCGGCGCTCTTTTAAGCTGCTAAGAGAGCGAGCATAAACGGATTGGGCAATACTGGGGGCAGGGCAACCGACTTCTAAGCTGTTGATTGCCGTCCAAACGCCAGTGCCTTTTTGACCCGCTTTATCTAAGATCATTTCAACTAATGGCTTGTCGCTGTGAAAATCTTTTTGCTGCAAAATATCGGCACTGATTTCCATTAAGTAGCTATTAAGAACGCCTTGATTCCACTGACTAAAAATGTCACCGATTTTTGTCGCTTCTAATCCGACGACTTGATGCAAGTATTGATACACTTCGCAAATGATTTGCATATCAGCGTATTCAATACCGTTATGCACCATTTTGACATAATGACCAGAGCCACTTGGCCCAGTGTAAGTGGCGCAAGCTTCGCCGTCTTGCAATGGTTCAACAGGCAGCCCATGCTGATCCACTTTTGCAGCAATAGCATTCCACATCGGCTTCACATATTGCCATGCTTTAGAATCGCCGCTAGCCATTAGAGCAGGTCCAAAGCGAGCACCTTGTTCTCCACCAGAAACAGCCGTGCTGAAGAAGTTGAGCTGGCCTTGATATTTTTTATCGCGTGCAATCGTATCTGTCCATAAACTGTTGCCAGTATCAATGACAATATCATCAGGATCTAGACCCGCATTTAATAAGTTTTGAATGACGGTATCAACAATATCGCCAGCAGGGACGGAAAGCGCAATAACACGTGGTAAGGGTAATTGATTCAATGCATATTCTAATGATGAACACGCAATGAATTGTCCTTTATTTAGGTTGGATGCTTCATGCGCAGTGTTATCCACATTGGCGCTGTTTAAGTCAAAGCCTGCTACATTAAAGCCGTTATCTAATAAATTTAGGGTTAGACTTTTACCCATCACACCAAGACCGATCATGGCAATATGACATTGGGAAGTTTTTAAAGTGCTGGTCATGGGGGTTCCTTGTTCTAATTAATAGGCATCAAGTTGTTGGTGAGTATTGGCAATAACGTCTGAAATTGCGGTGAGATATTGACAAAATCACTTCAATTTTCTGATGGGCAATGTTACTGGTAACTGTGTGGCGATGCAATATCATCGATAACTAGGTCTAGTAAGCGATTAATTGGATCACATAATAATATTTTATGACGACTAATTGGTAGATAATATTTAAATTAAAATAGCGGCTTAATTTAATTCATCTGCAAAAACCTTATCTCTTATCTTCCAAAAGCGACCTGATTTTCTGGCAATAATAAATAGTGGCAACCGGAACCGATGTTGATGGTTGACGACTTTTGTGGGAGAGCTTTCCTCAAAGGGACGGTGCCTGTCTGCAAGGTGGGGACGTACAAATTGGTTAGCAAAATTTTGTTTTTGTTTTTTTGTGGTTAATGGCCAAAATTCATGCACTTGAGAGTGTTTCGTTTCCTCAGTTGAATCACCTAAGTAAGTGATTTTGAGTTGAGATTTACCATTTGCATCTTTATGAACATCGAGTTGCATATCGGTGCATTCGAAGACTAACGCATCTTTCAGGTTGAGTGCATCGCGCAGCTTTTTATCTGGGTCAACTAACGTGGCATCACATTGATGGCAGATACGCGCTGCAATATCGTTATCAGCACCGCACTCCCCACAAAACTTAGCTTTAAAGCGATAGCCGCAATGTTCTCTTTCGTCTGTTGGTTGGTCACTGTTATCTAATATTTCAAAATAACCTTGGCAGCGTCGTCCATAATGCTCCAACAGCATTCCATTACTATCGAGTTTGCCCCAAAAGGTGTTATTGAAGCCACAGGCGGGGCATGGAATGGTTACGGTGTCACTTTTTGGGTCTGGTTTTGGTTCGCCTACTTCTGGTTGGTATAAGTCGTAATTGTTGCCAGCGTAATCCAACACTAAGCATTCTTGTTTTCCATCGGCTAAACGAAGTCCGCGCCCAATGATTTGTTGATATAGACTGACCGATTCGGTTGGGCGTAATATCGCGATTAAATCGACATGTGGTGCGTCAAATCCAGTCGTGAGAACGGAAACATTGACTAAATATTTAATTTGCTTATTTTTGAATGCATTAATAATGCGATCGCGTTCAGTTTGATGGGTATCGCCGATCACCAACGAAGATTGATCTGACGGCAATAACCCTAAGATTTCTTGTGCATGGCGAACGGTAGCCGCAAAGATCATGATGCCTTGTTTATTTTTGGATAACTCAATGATTTGTGCCACGATCTGTGGTGTTGCACGTTTGGATTGTTCGATCACTAAATCCAATTCAGATTCTTTATAACGCCCTGCCAGTGCAGGTTTTAAGTGGGAGAAATCATAGCTTAATACTGGCGTGTCAATCATTTTAGCTGGTGTTAAAAAGCCTTCATCGAGTAGATACTGAATCGGAAGTTCGAAGATGCAGTCACGAAAAAAGCGTGGTTCTTGTGATTTGACTTGGCCACGTTTTCCGCGCACATGATATTGATAAATCCAGCCCATGCCTAAACGATAAGGGGTTGCGGTGAGCCCTAAGACTTTAATACCAGAATTTATCGATTGAAGATGAGAGATAACTTTACGATAACTGCTTTTAGGATTATCTGGTACGCGGTGGCATTCATCGATAACGAGTAATGAAAACTGATTAGCAAACGAATCTAAATTTCGCACCACGGATTGAACGGAAGCAAATACAACTTGTTGCTCGGTTTCCTTGCGACCAAGGCCTGCTGAAAATACCGAACCTTTAATTGGGCGATCTGGCGTGGAATAACTTTCATATTTGGCATGGTTTTGTTCAACCAATTCTTTCACATGCGCTAATACTAATACTCGCCCTTTGGCTAAACGAGCTAATTCAGCAATGACCAAGCTTTTACCAGCCCCAGTGGGCAATACGATCATGGCAGGATCGCTATTGTGCCTAAAGTAATGAATTACGGCTTTGACTGAGTCAGCTTGGTAAGGGCGTAGAGTGAACATGGGTGCAATAACGATAAGAAAGGTGGCGAATAGGTTTAGTTTACTGGCTTTAGGTCATATTGCTAGAAAAAGCCTAAATAGGAGTATTTTACTTTAAACAAAAAATTAAAGCCCACTCATGAATGGGCTATAGGATAGGGATTAAGGTTCGTACTTTATATCAATGCTTATTTTAAAGTCGTCGTATCACTCACACCAGTAAGTTGGTTGTCTAATAAGAAATCAATTAGCTCTGTTTGCATTTCAGTATGTTGGCTAAGATCACTGAAATCACTGGTAGGTGCAATAACTGTACTGTGGCTTGCACCGTTATTAAACTGTACCCAATTACGAGTGCCGTCAACGGCGGTATTACTTGCATTGGTTGCTGTTAACCCTAATGTAAGCGCTAAAGGTTCCGTACCTGCGAAGGTATTTGCCACTTTATTCGGTACCACTTTATCGCCATCTACTTCGCTTAAATAAACAGGAAGTGCAGGGTCGATATAGCTTGCCGTATTGATAGGATCTACCGTATCTAACACGGTTTGCGCCGCATAAGAGAAGGCGGCAATAGTGGCAGCATCACCGATTTGTTTTTTAATCGCAGGGCCAAAAGTATCGGAATTAATCAGCAACGGTGCAATTTGACCACCAGCATTAGCAAAAGCGCCTGAGCTGAAACTAAATAATTGATCAGCATCTGCATTACCTAATGTTTCGTTGGCTGCTGCAACCGCAGAAACCCCAACAATCCCACCAAGTGAGTGCCCCATAAAGCGCGGTAGCTCACCAAAATTGACCTTGGTTAGTTCTGCAAAATTAATGGTGGCACCAAGACTAGGCTTTGCTTGTAATGTTTTAGCGGTAACCGAAAGCGCGGCACGTAAGCCAATAATATCGAGAATACTCTCGCGTACATTGTCACGAGCAACAGGCAAGTAGGCTAAGTTAATATAAGCGGTTGGGTCTACATTAGCAGAACGTTTTGCATCTAAAGAACGCTGACCGTGCAGTGGGTGATCAATGGCAATCACTGAAATTCCACTTGCAACCATATTAGCAGCGAAGGCATAAGCGGTTTCTTTGACAGAAGTAATACCGTGCTGATAGATGACAATTGGAGTCGATCCAACTGCGGCACCTTTTGGCGTAAAGAGTAAAAATGGGACTTCTTCTAACGACTTAATTTTAGGCACAGGGCTGTACTGAGTAATAATACGCTCGGGATCTAAAGGTTGTCCGGAATCATCTTTTAAATCTACACCAATAAGCTTGAGCTGTTCGGTTGCATCGGTAAACAGCTTGGCTGGATCGATACCATTTTCAACAAGCTGTTGGATGACAGTACTTCTATCATCACCTTCTAAAGCATTTTTAATAATGGCAAGACTAGGCATGGCCGATTGGAAAGGTTGGCTATTCCAAGTCGCGCCTTTTTCTAGGAAGTACGGCAGATTCACGATTCCTTTAGAGACGGTAACAGCAGCAGCTGCCGCTTGAGAGTTTAAAGCTGTTTGGGTTGCGCCTGTTGGATCTATGTAAGTTGAAAAATTCTCATCGTCATTAAGTACATCGTCATAATCACCAGAGCTAGTGATACTTAATGTATACGCAGCACTTAAATCAACATTATTTGGGTTGGCACTGCCTTTCCAGATATCGCCTAAACCGTTACCACCAGCTAGTTTAGATGCAAGACCAGTTGCAACCGCTGCCTTGGTTGCATATAAAGTATCACCAACAGATTGAGTGGTGAACCAAGTAGAATAAACGACCTTTTTCAAGTCGGCCACTTTGGTACCTTCAACAATTGATCCAATGCCGCTTAATACTTTTTGTAGCTGTGCTAATGAACCAGAAGTAAAGGTTTTGGTTTTGGTAATTAAAGTGGCATAAGACGAAGACATCCCAACCGAATCGCCATTTTTATCTTTAATATCATCCGTTATAGCAACGACGTAATTCGTTTTTTCTTCTAAAGGCTTACTAAATATAATGTTTAAGTTATTGCCTTGTGCTACTACCGTAAAATCGGTGTTTTGTTTTAATATCCCAGTTGGTGTTGGCGAGCCCGTTAAGCTCTCACTGAGTTTAATAATATAAACACCAGAAGTTTGGACTCCAGTAGTAAACCCCGCACCTTTAAACGGAATCGTCATTGGTTCGGTGGTTGACCATCCATCCATTTGGCTAAGCGCCGCTTTTGGATTTGATAAACTATCGTCGCCACCTGTTGGGATCTCTAATGTGCCATCTTTTTGATTCATCAGAATAAAGGTTGGCAAAGGTACGCTTGCATTAGCGCCTTGTAGAGTAAAGTCGACCTTAGTTTTTTGCGCTAAAGAGGCATTAATATAAGGTTCATATTGAGTGCTGCTATCGGTACCAGTGCTGCTTTTTTCGTTCCCACATGCGGTAACCAGTAACATTGCCGAGCAAAGGGCAGTAAGCTTTAAATATTTATTCATGTGATATATCCCTTCACTTAAAATGAGTAGTTAACTTGGACTGAGGTAATGTACGCAGGGCCACTTGATTTGAAATTATAGGTTTGGCCTAGAGCATTGGTTTCATCAAACTTTCCGTCTTTACTGTCTATGTACGCAAAGCCAGCATCGAATGAAAGATCCTGCGTCCAAAAGTAAGTCAGACCTGCTGTGTACCAATAACGGTCGGTATCGGGAATACTTAATGTCGCAGTTCCTGCTTGCTCATCATACGCAAAACCTGCGCGTAAAATTAAACTATCTGTTGGTTGGAAAGTGGTACCAATCGACCAACGTTGGTTATCTTCGTAATGTTCTGTTTTTGTAAAGCAAACACCGTTAGCACAATTATCACTCGTGGCCTCTAATTGTTGGAATTTGCTCCAGTTAGTCCACTGCCAGCTATAGTGAATAGCCCATTGGTTGTTGAGTTGATGAAAAGCCGACAATTCGACGACATCAGGCAGATCAATCTCTAAATCAGCATCGGTTTTCCCCGGAGCACCTAATACTGCTCCGGTGTAATCTTTAAAATCACCGTCTTTAAATTTTAACTCGGTAGAAGAATGGTAAGACGCGGCAAAACGATTATTTTCATTAATTTCAAAAAGGGCACCGACATTCCAGTTGTAGCCGAACGTATCGCCTTTCATGGATATTAATGGGTCAGAAGCGCTACCACCGGTTAGTGCACTGATCGCACCTTGGCTTCGTTTTAGTTCAGCTTGAGCATAAACAAGGCTAACACCGGCGCCAACACTAAAATGTTCATTGATTCGATAGGCAATATTGGGATTGATATTAAAAGAAATTAAAGATGTTTTGCCTGCCATATCGCCTGCTGCGATATCTGTTGGGTAATCGGTTGTCACACCATAAGAGGTAAACATGCCAATTCCCCAAGCCCATTGATCATTGATAGGGCTAACAAAATATGCCGCTGGGACATATTGAACTGGCGCTATATCATTCGCGCCTTGGCTATTGGTTTCATCATAAACATCGATTTCAGGATCAATAACTGAGATCGCACCAGAGAATTGTGCTTTTTTAAATAATGTCATAACGGCAGGGTTGGCGGACATCTCTGTGGCATTATCACCAATAGCACCATCGCCAGAGAAAGCTCGTCCTAAACCGGATGCAGAATGTTCTACCACTTGGAAGCCAGCTGCATGTACTTGCGATGCAAGTAAAATAGAAACTGCTAATAGTGAATATTGTGTTTTTTTCATGCTTAATCCCTTACACATTATTATTTGTTTTATAACTCTGCTGCGAGTCAGCAGTTGTTAATAATATTATTACTAATTATTGATTGTGTGTATTTTGTTTTTCAAAAGTGTTACGAGGTTAATACTTTTAGTGTTCTTTGTTATTAAACTTAATTAAACAGGTAGGACCAGTTTAGGTTGTTGTTTATATTGATAAAATCAAATAGATTATTTTCCAACCAAAATATGGTGAATTTATGTCTTTAGACTTAAGTCTTATTATGAGGGGTGAAATCAAAGCGGGCTAAGACTAAAGTCTAGGTGGTTATTTTTCGATATAAAAAATGTTTCTATTTATTTCAGCATAATGTGGTGCTGAATAATGATAATTTTATATATTGAAATTTGAATCTTAATAATCAAGTTTATTTCAATAAATAGAAATGTATTTTTATTGGCATTAAAAAATCATGTTTGATTACTTGTATAAAATGGTGGATTTTTCTTCACCTTAATATTGGTTTTCTAATAGTGTCCGTACCTAAAAACACTCTTTTTTTGTAAAGATTGTGAAATAGCTCAACTCTTTGCTTAAAGACGCTTATAATGACCATCAATTAATTCGAGGTATACATGCGTTTAGACAAATTTTTATGTGAAACATTAGGGGTAACTCGTCGTGAAGCGACTATTTTACTGCGTCGTGGTGAAGTTAGCGTTGATGATAAGGTTATCAAGGTTGCTTCTGTCCAAGTCACCGAGCTTTCTAAAGTAGAATGGAAGGAGCGGGTTTTACCTATGCCGGGGCCACGGTATTTTATGCTCAACAAGCCTGAGGGTTTTGTTTGTTCGCATGAAGATAATACCAATCCGACAGCCTTTACCTTATTAGATGAAATAAAAATTGATAAACTGCATTTTGCTGGCCGATTGGATGTTGATACCACCGGTCTTGTGTTAATTACCGATGATGGTCAATGGTCGCATAAAATCACATCACCAAAACGTAAATGCAGTAAAATTTATCGTGTCTGGTTAGAAGAAGCGATTGGGGACGATTATGCAGAGCAACTAACCACTGGTCTTCAATTGCATAATGAGAAAGGCTTAACCTTACCTGCTAAGATGGAGGTGGTCGATTTTTCTCAAAATGAAGTGCTACTCACTATCTGCGAAGGTAAATACCACCAGGTGAAACGTATGTTTGCCGCATTGGGTAATAAAGTTGAGCGTCTGCATCGCGAATCTATTGGTCAAATTGGATTAGATGAAACTTTAGAGCCAGGTGAATATCGAGTATTAACTACCGAAGAAATTCAATCGATCGGGTAATCATCCCGATGTCTAAGGCTCCTATCGTAAATGTTATTGCGGTATAAAGGAGCCTTTGTTTTTTTGTCCCAAGCACTTATTTGCTTTCTCTTATTTTCTATAAGGCGTTCTATGTCCCAACAAGATTCTAAAAGCCATTTTGTTCTTTTTCTTATTCTAGGATCTATCGGTTTACTTACGCCTTTTGCTATTGACATGTATTTACCCGCGATGCCAACTATTGCAAAGGATTTTGGTGTAGATAACGGCCTAATCCAAGGGACATTAACGGCTTATACGGCAGGTTTTGCGATTGGTCAGTTATTACATGGACCTTTAGCCGATAGTTATGGCCGTCGCCCTGTGATGTTACTTGGTACGGTTTTATTCGCAATTACTTCTGTAGTGTGTGCAACCACGACTAATATTGATGCTTTGCTTTATACTCGTTTTGCCCAAGGTTTTGTTGGCGCAGCATCCGCTGTTGTTATCCAAGCGGTGGTACGTGATATGTTTAACCGTGAAGATTTTGCTCGTGCGATGTCTTTTATTACTCTTGTTATTACTATTTCTCCATTATTGGCACCAATGATAGGCGGGCATTTAGCCGTTTGGTTCGGTTGGCGTTCAATTTTCGCAGCTTTGGCGATAGTGGCATGTTTGGTTTTGGTGGCTGTTTTTATCAAAATTCCGGAAACGTTAGCACCAGAAAATAAGCAGCCATTACGCTTTAAAACCACACTGAAAAATTACTATAAATTATTTACTAACCCAGTTTCATTTGGTTTGATTTTTTGTGGTGCTTTTTCATTTGCTGGTATGTTTGCTTTTATTACCGCAGGATCGTTTGTCTATATAGATATTTTCGGTGTGGCACCAGAGTCTTTTGGCTACTTATTTGCACTTAACGTTATTGGTATGGTTCTCATGACCAGTTTTAATGGTAGAGCGGTGCGAAAAATGGGCTCACATTGGATGCTGCGATTTGGGTTAAGTTGCCAAGCTATTGCTGGAGTAGCTTTATTTGTGAGTTGGGTATTTGATTGGGGTTTGTGGGGAGTAGTACCAAGTGTCATTTTATTTGTGGGTACGATTTCAATTATTGGTAGTAACTCAATGGGTTTATTACTAAATAATTATCCTGCGATGGCCGGCACGGCATCATCATTAGCTGGAACATTACGTTTTGGTATTGGTGCAATAGTAAGTGCGATGATTGCGATTCTGCCTAGTGGATATTTATGGCCAATGGTATTTTCTATGTTTGGCTGTGCCATATTGTCATTGTCTTCATATTGGCTATTGAGTCGTAACGCTTAACCATTTATATCCCGATTAATTTAATACAAGAAATAATAGAGAAGTGAGAACGATGCAATATTCTATAGAAATTCAAAATGTTGTTAATAGCGCGTTAGCTGAGTTAAGAGATCTTCATCAGAAAAAAAAACTTGCTAATACACCTATTACCAACACTCACTTTCTATCACGTTGGGTCACAAAAAGTATTAAATCTCAATGTTTTGATGGATGTGTTAAAAATGATTTGATCCGCTGGCAAAAATTAAGTCGCAGCAAAGGAGCAGGCAGCGAGTTAGTGAGTTTGTTTGAACGTATTTCCGCGTTATACCATCGACTAAATCCTATTGGTCATGAACCAAAACCGGTAACGGATAAGCAAATAGAAATATTTATGGATCATATGGAAGCTCAAGGTTGGGAAGTGGTGAATGAGTTCGAATTAACCGAAAAAACCCAAGTTTTTGCAGATCAGCCGAATTCATTCGTTTTATGTGCTAAACAATGTGAAGAGTGTTTTGATGGTGAAAATTTGTCTAAACCAATGAGTTTTTATGTCCGAGGTAACCATGTTGCATTTGTTGAAGAAGCAAGTAAAAGTGGTTTTCTATTGCATAAGCAAACGGATTATAAATCTATTGTAAAATATCATGGAGAGTACGTGGTATTTCCAGATAATGTAGGTAAATCCTTGGCTGAGATACCATGGCTGTCAATCTAGAAATCGTATTAGACCGCTGAAATTAAGCCTTGATATATGTAGCTTTGATTAACTATTCAATTTTTTAAATGACCATACACTATTTCCCTTTGTTTAATAGGCTTTCTAAAGCAAGATAATTGGTGTAGATTTCCTCACGGATAAACGA
Source organism: Vibrio sp. S17_S38 (assembly GCF_014694375.1). GTDB lineage: Bacteria > Pseudomonadota > Gammaproteobacteria > Enterobacterales > Vibrionaceae > Vibrio. The sequence continues at coordinate 63,695 of NZ_JAAUWW010000013.1, read as the reverse complement.
TAACGGCGAGAATGTAATGTTACAGCTTAAAAATCTTTGTAAAGGCTATATGGATGGGGGGGTATTTACTCCTGTTTTACAAGGGGCAGAGTTAGCATTAAATCGTGGCGATCAGTTAGCATTAATGGGTGAAAGTGGGTCAGGGAAAAGTACATTATTGAATCTTATCGCAGGTCTTGATTCTTGTGATTCAGGTGATATCTGGTTTTCTGATTTTCCAATGCACTCGGCCGCTGAAAGAGAACGAACGGCTTTTCGTCGTAATAATATCGGTCTTATATTCCAGCAGTTTAATCTCCTAACCACTCTTAATATTGCCGATAACATCCGATTCTGCCGTCAATTAAAAGGCTTACCTGAAGATCCTAAACTTTGGCGTCAAATATTGTCCTCGCTTGATCTTATGCCGTTACTTGGTCGTTATCCTGAAGAAGTGTCTGGTGGGCAACAGCAGAGAGCCGCGATCGCTCGTGCTTTATATATGGAGCCATCCTTGCTGCTTGCAGATGAACCGACTGGAAGTCTTGACGAAAAAAATGCAGAAGCGGTGATGCGCTTATTAATCAGCTTAACCACCAAAATGGATTGCACATTATTATTGGTCACGCACTCTGAAAGGGTGGCTTTGCATTTAGAAAACGGTTGTGTCCGTTTACAAGGAGGGCAACTCAATGTTATGGCCCGTAGCTAAAGCTCTACTTGGCCATTATCGTCGTCATCCTTTTCAAATATTATTAGTTTGGCTAGGGTTAACACTCGGCATTTCCTTATTGGTCGGGGTGCTTGCGGTTAACTACCACGCAAAACAAAGTTATGCTCAAGGCGAAAAACTTTTTTCTAATCCTTTGCCTTATCGTATTCAAACCAAACATTCAGGTAATAAGATCCCTCAAGGGCTTTATATTCAATTACGCCGTAATGGTTTTAATCAATGTGTACCTTTTGATACTTATCGTGTTTCGACAGAAAAAGGTACGCAACTTAATATTGTTGGTTTTGACCCTGTTTCTATGATGTCTTTTCGTTCAGGAAAACCACTTTCTGAAGTCGATATTCTTTCTTTGATGCGCCCTCCATATCCTGTATTGGTCAGTCGTCAGTTATCGACATATTTAGATCTTGATGATGGAGACTATATACCTCTTCATGGTGGGCAAACCTTAGGTCCGATAAAAGTAGATACCATGGAGCGGATTTCTGGTTCGCGTTTAGTGGTTGATATTGCGCTACTTCGTCAACTTAATCCAAGTGGTGGATTCGATATGGTGGCATGCAGTGCGATGTCTCCAGATAAGCTAGAGCGATTGCGAAAATTCTTGCCGCAAGGTATTTCGATGCATCGTAATACTCGGGTAGAGTTGGGAGCATTAACGAAAGCTTTTCATATGAACTTGACGGCAATGGGGATGCTATCCTTTTTAGTCGGCCTATTTATTTTTTATCAAGCAATGTCTTTGTCTTTTACTCAACGACAACCTTTAGTTGGACTTCTTCGTTTAACGGGAGTTTCAGGCTGGCAATTAACGAAAGCGTTATTATTAGAAATTAGTGGCTGGATTTTGGTTGGTTGGGTCAGTGGAACGATGCTAGGCCTAGAGCTTGCCAATAGGTTAATGCCATCAGTATCTGCCAGTTTAAGTGACTTATATAAAGCCGATGTTGGGTTAAAAATTGATTGGAACTGGGAATGGAGTCAATACAGTTTATTAATGTCTATTTTTGGCTGTCTATTATCTTGTGCATGGCCGTTGGTTCGGTTGGTTAGAACACAACCTATTCGATTGGCATCAAAGCTATCTTTGATTCGTTTTGCTGGCCGTGAATTTACATTACAAGCTATTTTTGCCTGTATTTGTATAGTAGCAGCGGTGGCTTTATATCAAACAACGAAATCTCAAGCAGAAGGTTTCACCCTGATTGCATTATTATTAGTGAGTGTCGGGTTGATGATGCCGTTTTTCTTATGGCGATTATTCTTAAGTTTTTCATTCACGATGCCTTGGGTCAAAGTGCGTTGGTTCTTTTCAGATCTTGGTGCGAGTTTAAGTTATCGCGGTGTGGCTGCCATGGCATTTATGCTGGCATTAGCAACCAATATTGGTGTGGAAACTGTTGTAGGAAGTTTTAGACAAACGACAGACCAATGGTTAGTTCAACGCTTATCCGCCGATTTATACATCACACCAACGATTGCTTCTTCTGCTCGAATTGGACAATGGTTGCCTCTTCAACCTGAAGTGAAAAATGTATGGTGGCGTTGGGAGAAATCGCTTCAAACGGATACTGGAAGCTTACAAATTGTGAGTTCGGGGAGCTCGGAAGGTGAGCAGACGGCTTTAACGGTTAAGCTTGCAGTACCCGATTATTGGGAGCATCTGCATAATTCTCGTGGCGTAATGGTCAGCGAATCGATGGCGTTGAAAGAAAACCTGCATCCAGGTGATCGTATTATTTTACCTGAACCCTTAGGGCATAATTGGCAAGTGCTCGGCATCTATTATGATTATGGTAATCCTTATAAGCAGGTCATTATCTCTGAACATATGTGGAGTAAGATTTTTCCTGAAGGGGGAAATGTCGCATTAGGGGTAGTATTGAATTCTAAAGTTAATACCCTTGATTTTACACAACGAATTGAGCATAGGTTTAGTCTCTCAACAGATCGTATTTATAACAATATGATGATGCATAATCAGGCTATGATGGTGTTTGATCAAACCTTTAAAGTTGCCGACACTCTAGGTAAGTTGACCTTATTTATTGCTATATTTGGATTGTTTTTTTCAACAGTAGCTGGTGAGATCTCACGGCAAAGGCAAGTCGCTTTATTACGATGCTTTGGTATTTCAGGAAAGGAATTAGTGCTACTTGGTGCTCTGCAATTATTGGTTATAGGGCTATTTACTGCTTTTATTGCATTGCCATTAGGCATTATTCTCGCTCAGTTAATGGTTGACGTAGTGTTGAAAAGTGCTTTTGGGTGGACAATGCAGTTGCAGATTTTACCATGGCAATATTTATCAACTTTTGCATGGTCATTATTGACCTTATTTATTGCAGGTGCTTGGCCAGTATGGTTAATGGTTAAAACGACACCTATGAAATTATTAAGGGGCTCATTATCATGACTAAGAAGCATTGGTTGTGTATTAAACTTGTGAGTTTGTCTGCTATTGTCGTATTTAGTCTATGGTTGCTTACCTATTTTTTCTTCCAACACCTAATCACTACCCAACCTGAATCAGCTATCAACTCAAATGTGAAGAAAGAAGCATTAATTTTTGAACCAGTCGTGCCTGGACAAGCAGTTTCTGTTGCAAGCGACATGAATGAGCACACTGGTTTTCATTATGAAACTTGGCATTATCGAGCGAATGTAAAAGGTTCTGATGGTAAAGACTATGGCATCCAATTTCTGGTTTATCGTGTTGCCAATAGCGATGAAAATGGTGTGGGGTGGCATAACACACAAATTTATACTGCTCAACTTGTTGTTTCAACAGGAGGAAAGTCATGGTCGCAGCAAAGAATTGCTAGAGGCGGTGTAGGACAAGCTGGTGTGTTTATGGATCCATTTCATCTTTGGATTGATAACTGGACGTTGCAATCACGCAATAATACTGCACTGCCAAATTATTTATCAGCACATACGGATGATTTTTCTGTTGATCTAAAATCAGAAGCTTACGGCCCTTATGTTTTACCTGGGGATAAAGGCTATAGCGTGCTGCATAATATCCCAGCTAAAGTGAGTTATAAGTTTAGTGCCCCTTTTTTAAGGACCAAAGGCACATTAAATCTTAATGGTAAAAGTGTGATGGTGCAGGGATTAGCGTGGATAGATAAAGAATGGGGTAATGATTTACTACCAGAAAATGGTTTCGAGTTAAATTCATTTTCTATTCATTTGACTGATGGTCGAGTATTAGTTTTAAATCAATATCACAAACAAGATCAAATGAAGTTCGTAACTGGCATGCTTGCCGATAGAAGCGGGTCTGTTACTAAGATCTCTAATGACGAAATTCGACTTTATCCTTTAGAGAATGCAACGCTTTTAAATGGTAAAACATTAGCACTTCGATGGGTAATCGAAATACCTAAGTACAATATTAGCTTAATCACTCAAACGATTGAAAATGAATTATGGTTGCCTTTTTGGATACCTTCTTGGGAAGGGCCGATTAAAGTTACTGGTAGTCATATAGGGGTTGGGTTTATGCGCTCAACATCGGAGTAAAAACTTAGATTCAACGTATAAATTATTTGAGTGTTTAATTACGGGGGAAAATTTAATCGGTTCATAATCACTTCATCAAATTTATTGTGCTATCAATATCGAATCATTCACATGTTAGATCGGAAAATCCGATCTGTAGGCTCCAAACAATCGATTTTTACTTATTCTAATGACTGATAGTATGAATACTTCTTTGACCTCATCTAAATAAGCTAGTCTTAAAGGAACAATAATTAATGAGTGGTAGTATGTTTAATTTTTTTAAAAAGGAATCGGCCAGTGGCATTATCTTAGTGATTGCGGCCGTACTTGCTATGTTTGTTGCCAACTCTGCTTTTAACGAAACGTACCAAGCAGCATTACATATTGATATTTTGGGTATGTCTTCTTCGCATTGGATTAATGATGGCTTGATGGCGGTATTCTTCTTATTAATTGGATTGGAAGTAAAACGTGAGTTATTGGAAGGTGCTTTAAAATCGAAAGAAACAGCGTTGTTTCCTGCGATTGCAGCCATAGGTGGAATGTTAGCTCCGGCTTTGGTCTATCTTGCTTTTAATGGTAATGATCCTATTGCCGTGAGTGGTTGGGCAATTCCTGCTGCAACAGATATTGCTTTTGCATTAGGTATTATGGCTTTGTTAGGTAGCCGTGTGCCTGTTAGTTTAAAAGTATTCTTATTGGCATTAGCGATCATTGATGATTTAGGTGTGGTCGTGATCATTGCATTGTTTTATTCAAATGATCTTTCAACTTTAGCACTATTGGTTGGCCTCATCTCAACCGCGGTATTGTTCGTAATGAATCTTAAGAATGTCACACAAATTCGCTGGTATTTATTGGTCGGCTTTATTCTATGGGTGAGCGTTTTACAGTCTGGTGTTCATGCAACTTTAGCGGGTGTCGTGATTGGTTTTACCATTCCTTTGAAAGGCAAAGAAGAACAAAGATCGCCATTAAAGCATTTAGAACATGCCTTACATCCATATGTGTCTTTTTTGATTTTGCCATTGTTTGCGTTCGCCAATGCAGGGATTTCGCTACAAGGTGTATCCATGAGCGGATTAACTTCAATGTTGCCACTTGGTATTGCGCTTGGTCTACTCGTTGGTAAACCTCTTGGTGTATTTAGTTTCAGCTGGATTTCTGTAAAGCTGGGTTTTGCCAAATTACCCGAAGGGATTAATTTCAAACAGATCTTTGCAGTATCAGTGCTATGTGGTATTGGCTTTACTATGTCTATATTTATATCGTCTTTGGCTTTTACCAATGTAGATGCAGCTTTTGATACTTATTCACGCTTGGGTATTTTGATTGGTTCTACAACAGCAGCAATTTTAGGTTATATTTTACTGCATATTTTCTTACCGAAAGATGAGCCGTCAAAAGCAGCATTATCAAAAGAAAAATAGTTATAACGACTTTAGGCATTCACGAAATAGATAAAAAAAAGCCCATATCAATTTGATGTGGGCTAAAACAATATAAGGGATTAAGTATGAAAAAATTACACTTTAGCTGAAATCGTTGAAAGTAATTATTTCTACTGTATATAACTAAATTCAATTTCTGCTTGTTACCTATTATAAGACTCAGTTTTTTTTATTCAGTTCCAATTTTTTGATGATTATTTTAACGCATTGAAATACATACCTAAATATCACCTTCTTTAATTTTTTATTCTCCACTTGTTGCATTTGTGATCTGAACGATAGTTTCAATTGTCTGTTCTACTCTAGAATTCAAACATCTGTTTAATACGGTTATTTGATTTTATTCTGGTGAAATATAGTAATGAGTCCTAAAAATATCACGAAAGCAAAAATAATGGATGTAGCGGAAGTGCTATTTGCAGAGCATGGATTTAACGATACATCACTGCGTACCATTACCACCAAAGCAAATGTGAATTTAGCATCGGTTAATTATCATTTTGGCGATAAAAAAACATTAGTACGAGCAGTACTGAATCGTTACTTAGAAGCCTTTATGCCTGAGCTAGAGAAGTCACTTCAATCTCTCAATCAAAAAAATGATTACAGTATGAGAGATGTTTTTAATACGTTAAGCGCACCTTTGATGTCTTTAGATAAAGTGCGGCCGAATGGGGCAAGTCGTTTTATGTTATTGACGGGTAGAGGCTATACCGATGTACAAGGACATTTACGTTGGTTTATCACGACACGATACAGCAGTGTATTGAACTTATTTACAGAATCGGTCAAAAAAGCGAGTCCTGGAATTGAACCTGAAACACTCTTTTGGCGTCTACACTTTACTCTAGGTACGTGTGTTTTCACTATGTCCTCGAGTAAGGCGTTAGCAGAAATTGCATTTAATTCCTATGGAAAAAAAGTGGATTCGGACGCTGTAATTCAACAGCTTATTCCTTTTTTAGCGGCGGGTGTTGCGGCTGATATTTAGGGTTAATAAAAACAATAATAAACGATGGGTATTGATACCTTATATTCGATATGGGCTAGCTGCGATTTAAGTTCATAACAATTAATAACGTGGAAAAAGGAATAGATTATGAGTTCTTTACGACAAAAATGGATTAGTGAACCAGCGTTTAAATGGTTTAAACAAGTTTTACCGCCGCTATCCAATACTGAACGTGAAGCAATGGAAGCTGGAAGTGTCTGGTGGGATGGTGAGCTATTTTCAGGGTCTCCTGATTGGCAAACATTACATAGTTATCCTAAACCGCAGTTAACCCCAGAAGAACAATCTTTTATTGATAATGAAGTTGAAATTTTATTGAACATGCTGGATGACTATAAAATTGTTCAACAAGATCGAGATATGCCGAAAGAAGTTTGGGACTATATTCGCCATGAAAAATTCTTTGCTTTGATCATAGGTAAGGAATATGGCGGTAAGAGTTTTTCTGCACATGCAAACTCTACCATTGTCACAAAAATTGCGACTCGTAGTATCAGTGCTGCTGTCGCGATTATGGTGCCCAATTCATTAGGTCCTGGAGAGTTGCTTTCCCATTATGGTACGCAAGAACAAAAAGATTATTGGTTGCCTCGTTTAGCTGATGGCACTGATATTCCGTGCTTTGCTTTAACAGGGCCTGAAGCTGGTTCTGATGCTGGTAGTATTCCTGATATTGGGGTTGTATGTAAAGGAATGCATGAAGGCAAAGAAGTATTAGGTATTCGTTTAAGCTGGAATAAACGCTATATCACGTTAGCGCCAGTGGCTACTGTTTTAGGACTGGCGTTTAAACTTGATGACCCTGATCACCTTTTAGGCGATAAAGAGCACCTTGGCATTACTTGTGCACTTATACCAACCAACCATGATGGTGTAGAAATTGGTGAGCGCCATGATCCACTTGGTTTGGCTTTCATGAATGGCCCAACACGTGGAGAAGATATTTTCATTCCTATGGATTGGTTAATTGGTGGCGCTGATTATGCCGGTAAAGGTTGGCGTATGTTGGTGGAGTGTTTATCCGCAGGCCGTGGTATTTCACTTCCTGCTCTTGGTACCGCAATTGGCCATTTAACCAGCCGTACTACCGGTGCTTATGCTTATGTCCGTAAACAATTTGGTATGTCGATTGGTAAGTTTGAAGGCGTTGAGGATGCGATGGCACGTATTGGTGGTATGACTTATATACTTGAAGCCGCGCGTACTTTAACTACTACCTCACTTGATATGGGGGAAAAGCCCGGAATTGTTACGGCTATTGCAAAATATCATATGACAGAAATGGGGCGTACGATATTAAATGATTCAATGGATATCCATTCTGGTCGCGCTATTCAAACTGGGCCTATGAATTATCTAGCCCACCATTATTATGGTGTACCGGTTGCTATTACGGTTGAAGGGGCGAATATTTTAACTCGTAACTTGATGATTTTTGGCCAAGGAGCAACGCGTTGTCACCCATTTGTATTACCTGAAATGGAAGCTGCTGCTAACCCTGATGAAGCCGCAGGGGCAAAAGAATTTGATAGTCTATTGTTTAAACATATGGGTTATGCGATCAAAAACAGTGTCGGTGCGTTTAGCATGGCATTAACAGGTTCTCATTTTGCAAAGTCTCAAAGCTCGGGTGAAACTAAGCGTTACTATCAACACATGACCCGATTGAGTAAAGCGTTAGCGGTGACAACTGATTTTGCAATGCTGACATTAGGTGGCGAGCTTAAACGCAAAGAGATGATTTCGGCACGTTTAGGTGATGCGTTAAGTTATCTATATCTAGGATCCGCCGTATTGAAACGTTTTGAAGATGAAGGACGTCAACAAGCAGACTTAGACTATGTACATTACGCTATGACACATTGTTTACACCAAGCATCTAAAGCCTTAGAAGAAGCATACAATAACCTACCCAACAAGATTGCTGCTAATCTTCTCAAGTTATTAGTTTTCCCACTAGGTAACCGTTTTAAAGTTCCAAGTGATCAACAAAAAAATAAGATAGCGACAAGTATGATGATTCCGGGAGCAGATCGTGATCGTTTAACTAGGTTGTGCTTTATTGGCGATGATGAGCACGACAGTGTAGGTCTTATCGAACGCGCTTTTGTTGCGATGTATGATGTCCGCCATTTAGAAAGAAAAGTACATACTGCTGTGAAAGATGGGAAATTACCAAAATCAGGGTTATTGAAAGATCGCCTTGAGATGGCTCTTGAACAAAAAATTCTGACTCAAGATGAGGTAAAAGAAATCTTAGCAGCAGATGAATTACGTTATCGCTCTATTCAGGTTGATCATTTTAGCCATGATATGAGTGAAATTCTCACCCATAAAAAATCAAATGGTAAAGCTGGGGAAAAACAGAATAGTGCAGCTTAGTAAAACTACAACGTCACTGAATGATTAAATAGCTAAACCTCAATTGTGAAATGATCTTAATACTTGGATTAATTGCAATTGAGGTTTTTTGTGTCTAATTTATAGGTTTCTTATGTAAAAGACTCAATACAGGTCTAACCACAAGCCTATTTTGGTAAAAAAAAGAGAAATAGGGTGCGAAAATGGGGATAAACTTTTATCCTACAGATGTTTTTTAAAGGAAGCTGAATATGATTATCAAACCTAAGATCCGTGGATTTATCTGTACAACCACTCACCCTGTTGGTTGCGAAGCAAATGTAAAAGAACAAATTGAATATACTAAAGCTCAAGGTCAAATTGCAAATGCACCAAAACGTGTATTGGTGGTTGGTTCTTCAAGTGGCTATGGACTTTCTTCTCGTATTGCTGCGGCATTCGGTGGTGGAGCATCAACTATTGGTGTGTTCTTTGAAAAAGCGGGCACAGAAAAGAAATCAGGCACTGCTGGTTGGTACAATTCCGCGGCTTTTGACAAGTTTGCAAAAGAAGAAGGCTTGTATTCAAAAAGTCTAAATGGCGATGCTTTCTCAAATGAAGCGAAGCAAAAAGCCATCGATTTAATTAAAGCTGATCTTGGCCAGATTGATATGGTGGTGTATTCATTAGCCTCACCAGTACGTAAAATGCCAGAAACGGGTGAAGTCATTCGTTCAGCATTAAAACCAATTGGTGAGACATACACGGCAACAGCTGTGGATACTAATAAAGATGTGCTTATTGAAGCGAGTGTTGAGCCTGCAACTCAAGAAGAAATTAATGATACTGTAACGGTAATGGGCGGACAAGATTGGGAATTGTGGATGTCTGCACTTTCTGATGCTGGTGTTCTGGCTGAAGGCTGTAAAACAGTGGCATACAGCTATATTGGTACAGAGTTAACTTGGCCAATTTACTGGGATGGCGCACTAGGCAAAGCAAAAATGGATCTCGATCGTGCTGCAACAGCATTGAACGAAAAATTAGCAAGCTTAAATGGTACGGCAAACGTTGCAGTACTTAAAAGTGTTGTGACTCAAGCAAGTTCTGCTATTCCTGTTATGCCACTTTATATTGCAATGGTCTTTAAGAAAATGCGAGAAGAAGGTGTACACGAAGGCTGTATGCAACAAATCTACCGCATGTTTAGTCAGCGTCTTTATAAAGAAGATGGTAGCGCTGCAGAAGTTGATGATACTAATCGTCTACGTTTGGATGACTGGGAACTTCGTGATGATATTCAACAGCATTGTCGTAACTTATGGCCTCAAGTGACAACTGAAAATCTTAAAGAATTAACGGATTACGTTGAGTATAAAGAAGAGTTCTTGAAGTTATTTGGTTTCGGTGTTGAAGGCGTTGATTACGATGCTGATGTGGCGACTGAGATTAACTTTGATGTCCAAGATATTTAATAGCCGTTATTAAAATTCGTGTTAATTAAATATGTAAAAGGCGCTCTTGAGAGCGCCTTTTTTATTTTTAAGTTTTATTGTTTTATAAGATTATTGTTTTATAAGATCGTATCTTAGCGATGATAAGCCTATAGATGAAAAGCAACGAGAGGGCTGCTCTTCAAAATGGTTGGCTAACTTAAGATAATTAATAGTGTTCCTGCCAGCGTCATTAAGATATTGGCAATAGCATAAGTTCCTGCGTAACCAAGTGCTGGAATGGTAGATTTAGCATACTCATTGACGACATCCATTGCAGGTGCACATGTTCTTGCTCCGATAATGGCACCAAATAATAAGGCGCGATTCATTTTTAATACATAAGCGCCAAAAAAATATGCACAAATAACCGGGACAACACTGACAATAAAACCAAAGCCTATCAGTTTAAGACCAACGCTATCTAGATACTCAAACATGTTGCTGCCCGCATTTAGACCAATGCCAACCATAAAAACCATGAGCCCAAGATCTTTCACCATATTTAAGGCTCCTTGTGGAACATAGCCGAAAGTAGGGTGATTAGCTCTCAAGAATCCTAGCATGATCCCAGCAATTAATAGACCAACTGCATTACCAAGTCCAAAGGTTACTTGGCCAAATGTCATCGTAATTAAACCAAATAATAAACCAAGAATAAAGAAGCAACAGAAGGCAAGTAAATCAGCAATTTGGCTATGGACAGAGATGAAGCCAATTCGTTCAGCAAGACCTAATACACGGCTTTTTTCACCACTAACTTGTAAAATGTCGCCTTTAGCCAACACGATATTTAAATCCATCGGCATTTCAATTTGGGCTCTAACAACACGACTTAAAAAACAACCATATTCTGCAATATTTAAATCAGAGAGTTTTTTACCAGCAATACTGTCACTTTTAACCACGATTTCTTCTTCTGCGATACGCAAATCGAGTAGGTTACGATCAAAGACTTCTTTACCGTTACGAAAACTAGGATCTAATCGAGCATGGCTATCTGGGTAGCCTACTAACGCAATTTCGTCACCGAGCTGTAAAATAGCATCGCCATCTGGGTGGGCGAGAATACCGTTACGACGAATACGTTCTATATAGCATCCTGTTTGACGGTAAATACCAAGCTCACGTAGATTTTTACCATCGGTCCAATCGATCAGCTCTTGTCCAACACGATAAGCTCGTATAATTGGTAGATAAACTTTACGTTGTCCTGCGCCACCTAAGCCTCGTTCTTGAGCAATACGCTGGGCTGAGTCACTTAAATTTTCTTTTTGCAATTTAGGAAGTAACTTGGCAAACAAGATCATGCTTATTAAGCCGATAAGATAAGATAAAGCATAACCAACTGAAAGATTCGCTAGGAGCGTTGATAGCTCAGAACCTTCTGGAATAGTTCCAAGGCCTGAATTTAATGCATCTTGCGCACCTACTAAAATAGGAGTTGCAGTCATTGAGCCGGCCATAATACCTGCAGAAAGGCCAAAATCTAAACCAAGAAGATGACCAAGCCCATAGGTTAGTAATAGGGCAGTGACGAGTACGACTAAACTTAAGAAAAAGTAATGCTTACCGTCGCGTAGGAAGATACCAAAAAAATTGGGACCAGCTTCAATTCCGACACAATAGATAAAGAACATGAAACCAATGGTTAAAGCTTCAGCATTAAAATGAAAACCCAGATGCCCCATTATCAACGCGGTGAGCAATACACCAATTGAGTTACCAAGTTGAAATCGAGCAATACGAATTTTGCCAATGGATAACCCAATAGCGAGCACAACGAATAGAAGGAGGATTGAGTTTTGGTCTAGCAGCGATGCGACGTCTATGTTCACAAGTTATCTCAGAAGAATATTTATATAAAACAAAAGATTAGGTTGGCATCAAGGCCAGATTACAATGATTCAAAGTATATGAATGATAAAACGAAGCTCGAATAAATAGTACTAATATACAACCCACGAACATACTTAATATCAACACTGGAAGTGTATAGGATAAAGGAGGATTAAATAAGAGGAAAAGATGATTTTTAGTATTTAATTTTGTTTATGGAATTTAGGTTACAAGCATGCATTAATTTGCATTAAAAACCCACCGAAGTGGGCTTTGTTTATTACAGAATATAATACATCGTTGCTTATTAGCTAAATAGGCCAAGGTTTGCTTTAGCGTAAGCTTCAAATTCAGTAAATCCACCAACATGATCTTGATCTACAAATATTTGTGGCACGGTTTCTACTGGCTTGCCTACTGTCTTTTCAAGATCAGCCTTTGAAATGCCTTCAGCGTGGATATCAACATAACGATAGTTAAAATCATCACGATCTTCTTTTAATTTATCGGCAAGATCTTTTGCACGGACACAAAATGGGCAACCAGGACGACCAAAAATAACGACAAACATGTTTCTCTCCTCTAACTTGAATGCGTTTACTATGCCTTAAGATAAAGTGGTTTTAAAGATGGTTTTAGCTTTTATTTTAATAGATAAAATCGATGAATGATTTTTATCTTATTCGTCACTCAGGAAACAGAGATGTTTTTTCGTAGCGTGATGTTTTTAATGCATCCTTTACTCGCTTTAAGTTTTCTCTGAACCCAGAACCACGACGCAGAGTAAAGCCAGTAGCTAGGACATCAATGACGGTCATTTGAACAATTCGACTTGCCATTGGCATGTATACATCAGTATCTTCAGGGACATCTAAAGAAATAGAAAGTGAACTGACTTGCTCTAATGGTGAACCTTTTGCTGTTATAGCAATAACAGTAGCCCCATTTTCCTTAGCTAAAAGTGCAATTTCAACTTGGCTTTTAGTTCTGCCTGTATGAGATATTAACACCACGACATCATTTTCTGAGCAATTAATACAGCTCATACGTTGCATGAGTGGATCGTCAAAACATGAAATAGGGATGTTGAAGCGAATAAATTTATTTTGGGCATCTTTTGCGACAGATGACGAGGCGCCAAGACCGAAAAAGGAAATTCGTTTTGCTTGAGTTAATAGATCAACCGCACGATTGATTTGAAAAGGGTCGATGGTATTTTTTGCTACATCAAGACATGCCATGGTGGATTCGAAAATTTTATGAGTATATGCATCAGGTCCATCTGACTCTTCTACATTACGATTAACGTAAGGCGTTCCATTAGCGAGGCTTTGTGCGAGATGTAGTTTAAAATCAGGAAAACCCTTCGTATCTAATCTACGGCAAAAACGGTTAACCGTTGGTTCACTCACATCCGCAATTTTGGCTAGCGTGGCTATGCTCGAATGAATAGCCGTTTGTGGTGCTTCAATAATCACTTCTGCCACTTTACGTTCTGATTTACTAAAGATATCGAGGTTTTTTTGAATTTTCTCTAATGTATTCATACTGCTTCTCAGAAAAGGTTTACCAGTATTAAGTCATAAGTAAATAATGTGAGTACTGGTTAATTAGGATCGAGTTAATTTTCGAAACCGACTAGATAAGTTTTATAACAGTAAGTATACCGATTGTGATTACAAAACCGGTCGATTTCCCTATGTTTATTATCAGAATATGACAAAGCTCAAATTTAATTACAGTTTTGGAAGTTTTTTAGGATTTTTAAAGGCAATAAAAAGTAAAAATGAAATTTTCTATGCTTTTTAGAAAGAAAATTTCATTTTAGAACGTAACCCAGTTTGTCTTTTAACTACAGGTTTTTAGATGAGTTCTTTTGCAAGATGCTTTGAGTAAGCTGCTGAATTTTAGGTAAAACCAATGGGCTAGTTTGTGCAATGGCTCGTTGTTCTTCAATGATCGAATGTAATATCTCGATGGTTGTTAGTGGGTTTGCTAATACAACCCTTAATACAATCGTTTCCATTCGCTGCCACTGTTCCGGTGTTAAGCGAGTACGAGAAACAAAGGAACGGCCATTCTCTCGCTGACTTTTTTGAATGAACTGTGTGAGTTCATTTAAATATTGATGGAGTATTTTTAACTCGTCAGCGTCCGCCAAACGTAATGCTCGTTGAGTATCTTTAGGTATATAGCGGTAAGTGAGTAAGCATAATTCAGGTTCGGAAATTAACTCAAAATCGTCCTGCTTTTTAATGAGCTCAGCAAAATAATGGGCTTTTTTAATACTTTCATTAATTAACAGCTCATAACCTGGTCGACTAATAATATGCATACTTGAATAAACTAACATAGCCATGCCAGAGCGTGAACCCTCCAAGGTATGAGAGCCTAAATCTTTTGAGCCTTTACGTAGAATATATTCGGCATGGTGTTCAATGGAATGCATGGCGGTAGGATCTTTAAATAGAACCATACCAGCACCCATTGGAATATAAAGCTGTTTGTGGGCATCAATCGTGACAGAATCTGCAAGCTCAATGCCTTTGAGTAAATGGCGATGTTGATTTGACATTAAGGTTGCGCCACCCCAAGCTGCATCAACATGAAAATGACATTGCTCACGTCTTGCTATTTCGGCAATTTTATCTAAGGGATCAATATTGCCAGTTTCTGTCGTGCCAGCTACACCAATAATGGCAAAAGGTTTGATGCTTTGAGCTTTGAGTTGTTGGATTTTTTCATCCAAGGCTAATGGGCAAATACGATTATGTTGATCTGCTTTTATTGGGATAAGATTTTGCTGTCCAATGCCTAATACATCAGCGGCTTTTTTTAATGAATAATGCCCACGCTCGGAAACAAGAATAGCCATGCCTTTATAGCCATAGTGCATCATGGCATTAAATAATCCTTCTTTTTCGACGCCTTGAAAATGTCCATCGGCTTTTAATGCATTATTACGTGCTACCCAAAGGGCTGTAATGTTTGCAATCGTACCTCCAGAACAGAAAGCACCTAGTGAATGTTGTGCACTGTGCATCCACTGTTGATAGAAATGTTCATTTTGCGTATAGATTAAGCGATGCAGCATTCCTAGTACTTGACGTTCTAATGGCGTAAATGCTTTTGATGTTTCAATTTTTACTAAATTTTGGTTAAGCGCAATCATGATTTTTGATAGCGGCATTAAGAAATAAGGCAGGGCGGAAGTCATATGACCAATAAAACTTGGGGCAGACGTATGCACGGAATGAGAAACTACAGTATCTAATAGATGTTGTGTATGTTCAGATACAAACGTTGGCTGCTCAGGAATAGCGGCATCCGAAAAATCCTTTTCGATCTCTGATAGAGGCTTTTCTTCCGCAACAATATGTTCACGCAAAAATGCATTTAAATTCTGTGAAAGTTTTTGTTCTATATTCCCTAGAGTCGAGTCGGGAGCTTCTGGGACGGTAAAAATCCGTAATAAGCTTTCAAAGTTAACATCTACGATTCTGTCTTCGGATCCCATAAACGGCTTTCTTTAAATAGTAAAATTGAGCGAAACAATTTAGCTGAAAAATTCTGAAAAGTCTCGCCAGATATTAAGGTATTAACCACGAGAGTATTTGTTATCAAAGAATGGTTATTGGCAAACAATATCATTCGTTTTTTCTATCGCTTGGTTATATTTATCTAAAGCGGGGTTGATATTACTTGGATGACTTAATAATTCAGCAAAAGCCGATCGTAATTCATAGTTCATTTTATTGGGCGGAGCTTGGCGGTCATTAAATGTTGTTTTGGCGATTTTTCCGAGTTCATCATTACGTTGAGCAAGTTGCTTGATCTCTGGCTGGGTTAATTTTAACCAAGACTCTACCGGTTCCTTAACTGCAACCTTGGCCGGATCATTTGCTAAATAATAATGAACAGCGGCGCGATTTAACTCAAAGTGATGAGTACGTCCTTCTAAAAACCATTCCCCAACGTTTTTTAATTGAGGGTTTTGTTTGGTTGTAATAGAAACTAGATCTTGATACCACTCTAAAGAGGTTGCGATATAAGCATCATATTTATCATTTAAGCATTGAGAAACAGGCGTAGTGCTGGCCATCGCAACACTTGAGAAACCTGAGAGGGTAAGAATAAGCGCAATAACTGGTTTCTTCATGTTCTATCCTTGAATTATGACTATAAAACAGCCACCTAATAATATTGTCGCATTATTGTAAAGATAAGAAGGTGAGAAGCCAGATATTCTAGTTTTGGTGCGCTCGCTTTGTGATCTGGGGGTTATTTAACAATTGTTTAGTCTGAGATCACAATGTTTTAATCCAAAATTACAATGCATTCACCCCAGAGATACAAAAAATAAGATAAAAACAGGCACTAATAAACTAAGAATAAAACCACTAACAATCGCAATTGGAACACATTTCACACCGCCAGTACTTTGTATTATTGGTAACGTAAAGTCTAATGACGTTGCCCCTGCATAACCAATAGAGCAACATGGATAGCGACGAATAAACATTGGAATGGCCATTAATGCCACTAACTCTCTTAGTAATTCTAAGAAGAAAGACGCGCCTCCATATACAGGGCCGTAAGCATCTCCCATTAGTATTCCTGCCAATGAATACCAGCCAAAACCAGATGCCATAGCTAGAGCGTTAGTCAAAGGGATATTCAATATATATGCAGCAATTAACCCACCACACCATGATGTTAATACGACCACGAGAGCAATGATCATTCCGTGTTTGTTTAATAAGATTTGCTTGAGGGTTAAGCCACTATTACGAAGTTGGATACCAATTAAAAGCAACAACAAAAGTAAAATGCTTTCACTAGCACTGCCAACATAAGGTAATTTGAAAGGTAAGGACAAGCCAACGAATAAACCGGCACCAACCACTAAAATTAACTTTGCTGATTCTAATGCCATCAAATAAGTCGGTAGGGTTTTTGCTTTGCTGCCGGCTTCAATAGGCATTATTTTATCTATTAAAGGTAAGCTGGCTAAATTGCAGAAGCTAATCGCAAAAAAGAATGTTGCAGTATATAAGGCGATAGTTTGTAAATTAGCACCGAGATCGTCTAAAGCAGAAAGACTTAGACCCATCAAAAATAAAATGACATAAATAAGCTGAGATACGGTTTGGTTAATACGGCCTAGCCAATGCTCACTTTTTAAAACAATAAAATAACCGATAATCAATGGTAAGAATATTAGGAAAACACCAGAATACATAAAGGCCTCGGGTTATATGATAAATGACGTACATTTTATGCGAGACATCATAGCCTAATGATTATGCATCATAAAGATGAATTCATTTTGTGAGTGTAGAATTATATTCTATAGGTATTTTTTTATAGTGGTAGAGAGGTAACTTTTTTCTCGACGATTGTTATTTGTTCATATTGGTTGTTTTATTGTCAATGAATTGGTGTTTATGGTTATATTTTGCGACTGACATATCATTTTTTGTGGTTTTAAATCCTTTCGATGTGAGCTGCGCACTTACTTAATTTTCCTCATGAAGTATCATTTGAATTAGAAGTCAGGCATAAAAATGCTAATAAATAAGATGTGATTTTTATACTTGGAAGTACTTTTTATATTAGTTGTATATAAGGATATTTTGCTCGAAAGCCATTATATGGCACTTGTGGATTGATCGGGGGGTTAGTCATAAGTATGGAGGTTTTACAATGGGCACTAGCATGGAGCTGGCATTTTTTGAATACGTAACCAAGTTTGGAATATTTCAAAAACGGTCAATGTTTGGGGGTATAGGTTTATTTAGCGATGATGCGATGTATGCATTAATTTCAGGTAATGTCATTTTCATCCGCGGCGGTGGAGATTTAGATAGCTTTCTGAAAACTAAGGGGTGCAAGCGCTATAAACATGTAAAAAAACAGACAGTAGCAACAGTTAATTATTTTGATGTCACCGAATTGTTTGCCGAGAGAGATGATTCTTTAGACCATTTAATTTATTCATCTATCGAGTATTCTAAGCAAGAGAGAGCATTTCAAAAATCAGAGGAAAGTAAACGTCTTCGTGATTTGCCTAATATGCAATTAACACTAGAACGTATGGTGAAGAAAGCAGGAATACCGGATGTGAGTACATTTTTAAACTTAGGTCCGGAAGATGTATTTCAGCGTGTCAAAGACACTTACGGTGGTGATGTGGATATTCGCTTATTGTGGAAATTTGCAGGTGCGGTAGACGGATGTCATTGGAAACTTATTCAAGAGCCTAGAAAGCAACAACTTTTATCCAATGTTCATCATTAACGATTAGTTTTAGAGCATATTTGCTGATATACAAAAAATGCCTCGTTCTTTTTAAGTCCGAGGCATTTTTATATCGAAAATGTTTAACACTAACATTTATTGTTTTGATTAAAACTTAAAGCGAGTTGTCACCATTAATTGGTCACCATAAATGTAGTTTAATTTACCTTCCAGACCGATTGAGAATAATTCAGTAGCATGAAAGCGACCAAAGATTGTGCCGTATACATCATCAGTATCGTCATTATTGTTAATTTTGTAATAACCTAATTTACCACCAAGCTCAAACTGTGGACCCATCCATTGTCTGATTCCTAGGTTAACTTCCATGCCAGTATCGTTATCGAATTTTTTACGGTCATCAACGACTTTTAAAAGCATCTCACCATTGATATCAGTCCAGTTCGTTACTGGTGCGTGGAACCCCAGACCTGCAGATAGATCGTAATCATTATCAAACTCCGAATCTACAGAGATAATTGCGTGGGCATTAGGGTGGATGGATTTACTGAGGCTAGCACCAAAGGTCATTGGGCTAAGTCCGATACGAGCATCTACATAATCGTAGTTAAAGTTACTCATATTAGCTGTCGAGTTGCTATCAGCGAGAGCTGAAGTAGAAGCCAGTACTAGGCCAGTTAAAATCAATGATTTGCGCATGTTCAAGAAAGTCCTTTCTGAATACGGTCTAAAAAGTGTTGCGAAAATGAGGGTGTTCGAGTCATCATCA
Source organism: Vibrio sp. S17_S38 (assembly GCF_014694375.1). Lineage (GTDB taxonomy): Bacteria > Pseudomonadota > Gammaproteobacteria > Enterobacterales > Vibrionaceae > Vibrio. The sequence continues at coordinate 44,308 of NZ_JAAUWW010000013.1, read as the reverse complement.
AATGATCTGACCATTAAGCTGATATCATCAAACTATTCATCGTGTGTGGCTAAATTACCAAAATTCATCCGGTTATTAAATGATTTAGATAAATATTTACATTTAACTCACCATAATTTGAAGATAACGGGTATCTTTTCATCAAACATGATCAACTTTAGCTTTTATTTGATAAATAATGGCAAGTACAATTGATGTAATATAGGTTTATTCATATTTACTACTCACAAGGATTACAATGAACAGTTTGAAAAAATTCGCAGCCGTTGGTGGCGTGATCGCAATTGTGGCATGTTGGCCGTTAGCCGTTGGACAAATTGCGCAAACCGTTATTTCAGACGGTATAAAGAAATTAGATCAGAAAGAAGTGAAAGTAGAATTAGTTTCTTATGAACGAGGTTATTTAAACTCAACAGCAAAAACTAAAGTTACGGTTATTGACCCTGTTATGAAACAACAGTTAGAGCTGAATGGCTTTCCAACCAGCATGGTGTTTGATAACAAAATTAAACATGGTTTAATTTCAATTGAAACAAATAGCCAAGCTGAAGATTTTTCTCTATTACCACTTAAAGCTCATTCGGTGACGCAATTTAATGGATCGACGTCGATTAATCTGCAATCTGAATCATTTGTGGCTAACTTCTCACATGATGATAAGTCGACATTAACGATTGCACCAATGACATTGAATGTAGATTTAGACTCTGACGGACATGTTAAATTTGATTATAACGTAAGTTCGTTTATTGGTAGCTTTGCTAATGGTGAATTGCTTAAAGTTGATAATATCATTGGAGCTGGAGAGGGTTATAAAGAACAAGGTTTTTGGTTTGGGCACCAAGAAGTCGGTATTGAAAATGTTAAAGCATTAGATTCAACTGGTAATGAGTTGTTCAATCTCCATAAATTTAATTATGTTTTTGATACAGATGAAAACGACAAAAAAGAAACTTTTAATAGTCATCATAAGGTAAGTGCTGACAGTTTAGATTTTGAGTCAGACAAGCTAACTGATCTTGGGATGGAGTTTTCGTTTAATAATATCGATAAATCCTCTTTTACTGAGCTTTTATCGGTATATCAACAGCATGGGCAAGCACTTTCTAATCAAGATATGAAAGTGGCGATGCAGCATGTTGATACACTATTCCAAAAAGGTTTTTCTATTGCTTTGAATAAAATTAAAGTCACTATTCGTAAAGGCAAGTTTAATGGTAATTGGACTCTGAACTTACCAGCCAGTGCGGAGCAAGTGTCTAAAAATTCAACCGCAGTATTTAACAGTGTAACAGGGGATACCCATTTCTATGTTTCCAATGAAATGGTAGATCAATTCCCATTTATTGAAGCGGGTTTAGATAATTTCATCCAGGAAGGTATGATGACTAAGAAAGACGATGGTTATTATATTGATGGTAACGTCGTAAACGGAAACATTGAATTTACTGGTGGGCATAAAGTACCAATGTTTATGCTATTTGCACCATTTTTAATGCGATAATTTAGTCTGTAATAGAATATTTCTATTGTTGCTGAGGGGCCTTATCCTCAAAAATAATATCTAATAAAGTTAAGTAAGAGGCCATTATGGCCTCTTTTTTTATGACAGATGAAAAAGGTATTTTGTACTCATTGTAAAAAGTGGTATTACTGTATATCTAAGTGAGACAGAGATGGTTGGAATGATGAACCAGAAGGCATTACTTAGGCCTATCTTTCAATAAATTATGCAGCAGGAGCAAATTCAATCATGGAACCAATCTATAACTTTAGTGCAGGCCCCGCAGCCCTTCCAAAGCCAGTTATGCAACAAGCTCAAAGTGAATTTGTTAATTGGAATGGTCTTGGCACATCCGTTATGGAAATTAGTCACCGCAGTAAGCCCTTTTTAAAAGTTGCGGCTGAAGCTGAACAAGATCTACGTGACTTATTGTCTATCCCTTCTAACTATAAAGTTCTTTTTTGCCAAGGCGGGGCTAGAGCTCAGTTTGCGGCTGTTCCTATGAACTTGCTGGGGAGCTGTAAATCTGCAGACTATATTGATGGTGGATACTGGGCGGAAAGTGCCATTGAAGAAGCCAGTAAATATTGCCAGCCTAATGTGATTGACGCCACTGTTGAAATTGATGGTAAAAAAGCCATTATTCCTGCGGCTCAATGGCCATTATCTGATGATGCTGCTTATGTCCATTTTTGTCCAAATGAAACGATTGATGGTATCGAGATTAATGATCTCCCGGTAACGGATAAACCTATTGTTGCAGATTTATCTTCGACTATTTTGTCGCGGAAAATTGATGTCTCTCAATATGGCGTGATTTACGCGGGTGCTCAGAAAAATATTGGCCCTGCTGGTATCTGTATTGTTATTGTACGTGATGATTTATTGAATCTTGCGGCTGAAACATTACCAAGTATTTTAAGTTATAAAGTACTGGCCGAGAAAGAATCCATGTTTAATACACCGCCAACTTATGCGTGGTATTTATCCGGTTTGGTTTTTAAATGGCTTAAAGCTGAAGGAGGAGTAGAGGCGATTGAGAAGGTGAATCGAGCAAAAGCAGAAGTACTTTATGGTTATATTGATCAGTCAGCTTTTTATCGAAACATGATCCACCCCAACAACCGTTCTCTAATGAATATCCCATTCCAATTGGCTAAGCCAGAACTCGATGGATTATTCTTAGAGCAAGCCGAACTGCGTGGTTTGCAAGCATTAAAAGGGCATCGCGCTGTTGGTGGGATGCGAGCTTCTATTTACAATGCAATGCCATTAGAGGGTGTTCAAGCTTTGGTGGACTTTATGAAAGAGTTTGAACAAACCAATGCATAGTTTCACTTATTAATATTGAGCTTATAACTAACGCCTAATAAAAAACCGCCAAATTGGCGGTTTTTTATTAATGAGTAACGGAAAGATTATAATCGTTGGTGCAAGCGATGATATAGGCCTTCTTGAGCAATGAGTGCTTTATGGGTTCCTAGCTCGACAATTTCACCCTGTTCCATTAATCCAATCGAGTCCATGGCTTCAAGGCCAATTAATCGATGCGTTACGAATATAACCGTTTTATCCACCGAATGTTTTCCGAGCAACTGCATGATTTGTTGTTCAGTTTGTTTATCTAAACCTTCTGTTGGTTCATCTAAAAGTAATATCGGTGAATTATGTAAAATAGCGCGTGCAATACCTATTCTCCGTTTTTCACCACCAGATAATTGGCGACCGCCATCACCTAACCAAGCCTCAAGACCATTACCATTACTCAAATGACTGAGTCCTACTTCATGTAAAATAGTGTCTAGTTCTTGATCGCTAGCATCAGGTTTTGCTAAATGTAGGTTATCTTTTAACGTACCATTAAGAATATCAACACGTTGGCTCACGACCGAGATATTTTGACGTAATCCTTTTTCTGTCCACAGTTGAATCGGGTGCTCACCAATCGATAACTCCCCAGTTGTTGCGTCAATCTGTCTGGTCAATAGTTGCAATAAGGTTGACTTTCCTGAGCCGGTTTGACCGACAATCGCCATTTTTTGCCCAGCCTGAAGTTGAATGCTGATATTGCTTAAGGCGTGCTCTTTACTGTCTTGATACTGAAAGCTTACATTATTGAGCTGAATGCTAGCTTGCTGGCAACTGTCAGTACCTGATTGAGGATAAATGATATCAGGTGTTGCAGTTAGAACTTCATTTAACCGACGAGCAGATTCTACCGTTTGGCCGAGGTATTGGAACGCGCCAGCAATTGGCATTAATAACTCAAAACATGCCATAGTGGCAAAAGCTAACATTGCAACCATTGGGCCCGGAGGCTGACCGTTCATACCATCAGCTGCCATCCAAATAATTAATACCATTGTCCAGCCATTCGCCAGTAAAAGCAGGGCACTTGCAAGACCAGTTAAATTAGCATTCTTCAATTGGTTTCTGAGCAATTTATCTTGATGATCTGTGATTGCTTGGCGGTATCGAGGTTCTGCACCAAATAATACAAGCTCGCTATGTCCTTGGATCCAATCTAATGTGGCAATACGCAGTTTGGCTTTATTTTGAGTTAAATGAGTCCCGTTATGTTTACCCAGTTTGTAGAACAACACTGGCCAAACTAAAAGCAGCGTGAGTAATATTCCCCCTAAGGTTAATCCGATCGTCATATCGAACCAGCATAAGAAGACTGTAAGCGCGATAATTCCGAGCGTTCCGACAATTATAGGGCTGATTAATCGAAGGTAGACATGATCCATTGCATCGACATCGGCAACTAGTCGATTTAATAAGTCGGCATCACGTAGTTTTGAAAAACGACCAGGAATGAGTGGGGTTAATTTTTTGAAGAAGAAAATTCGTAAATCAGCCAAGAGTTTAAAAGTCGCATCGTGACTAACAACACGCTCGCCCCAACGGCCAGCCGTTCTTCCCATTGCGAAACCACGAACGCCACCACCGGGTAACATGTAATTGAAGGTTTCTCTTGCAATGGTTAAGCCTGCAACTGAAGCCGCGGCAATAAACCACCCGGATAAAGTTAATAAGCCAATAGAAGCTACCAACGTTGCAAAAGCCAATAGCATTCCAAGTGATAGGCTAAACCAATGCTTTTTATAAAGCTTGAGATAAGGTGCTAACTCACGCATCTAAATTCCCCTTATTCTCACTGTCTATTTGTTGTTTTGAAGACAGCATTTGTGCAAATAATCCAGAATGTTTGATCTCATCATAATGGCCGCTTTGAACTATTTTTCCTGATTGCATCACCAGAATATTGGCTACCTGCTTCAGATGTTCAAGTTGATGAGTCACCATCAAGGTTGTCGTGTTTTTCGTGTTGTTGTCTAGCGCTCTCATTACAAGATTTTCACTATGAGCATCTAGACTGGCTGTTGGCTCATCAAGTAGCCAAAAACTGCCTTGTTGTAGCATGGCACGAGCTAAGGCCAATCGTTGCGCTTGACCAACAGATAGACCTCCAGAGCGATCGCTGATGTGATAATCCAGGCCATGTTTGTAAACAAACTCGTCAGCAAAGGCATCCTTTAATACTTTAGAAAGTTGCTCTTCACTGATGTCATGCTGACCGAGCGTAATATTTTCGTAAATACTACCGTTAATCAATAACGGATTTTGACCAACCCAGCTGATGTTCTTGCGCCAATCTTTAAGGTTGAGTTCTTTTACTTCGATTCCATTGATGGTTAATGATCCGGTGTAAGGGAGAAAACCTAAAATAGCGTTGATTAAGCTAGTTTTTCCCGCCCCACTTGGACCAACAAGCGCAGTGGTTTGATTGGCATCTATTACGAAAGATACGGGACCTAATAATTGAGTTTTTTCTGAGCTGAAAACGACAAGATCAGTGGCGGATATAATGATGCTTTTTGGTGATGGCAGGACAGTTGAACCAGACTGAGCTGCTTCAACGTCTGCTTCTAGGAACTCAACTAAGCTTTCTGCTGCTCCTAATGCTTGAGCTTTAGCATGGTAATAAGTGCCTAAATCGCGTAGCGGTTGATAAAACTCAGGGGCGAGAACTAAAACAAACAAACCGGTAAATAAGGTAATACTTGCACCGTAGTAACCAAAGTTAAGTTCACCAATATAACTAAAACCAAAATAAACGGCTGTAATAGCAATGGAAATAGAAGTGAAAAATTCTAGAACGGCAGAGGATAAGAAGGCGATTCTTAGTACATCCATCGTGCTTTTACGCAATACATCTGAAGCGCCACGAAGTAATTCAGTTTCAGCTTGAGCGCGATGGAAAAGACGAATAGTCGTCATTGATTGTAAGCGATCATAAAAATGACCAGATAGGCGTTGAAGCGCTTTAAAATTCTTTTTGTTTGCATCTGCAGCTTTCATTCCAGCTAATGCCATGAAGAGTGGTACCAGTGGCGCAGTAATTAAGAATATAAGCCCTGCAGCCCAGTTGGATGGAAATACGACGACAAGGATAATGAATGGAATAAAGACCGCTAAAGACATTTGCGGTAAATAACGAGAGAAGAAATCTTGCATCTCTTCTACTTGTTCAAGCAATAAGGTTGCCCATGTACCAGCCGGTTTACCCTTAATATACGCGGGGCCTAAATCTCGAAGTTTGTCTAAAATTTGCTGACGAATATAGATTCGAACATATTCACCACAGCGATAACCAGTAATTTCTTTACCCCAAGTACAGACTGCTCGCCCAACAATCATTGCTGCTAGACCGATAAATGAAGGGATTAATTGATGCTTATCAACATGCTCTATAATGATTTGATGGAGAATTGAGGCAAGAAGACCTGCTTGTCCAATTAAAAATAAAGTAGAGATGACTCCAAGAGCGATCGTGGCACTTAACCACATTTTAGCCAGCTTACCTTGCTGCTTTAGCCACTGGTTTAAATGACGTCTTTGTTGTTTATCCATGTAAGACTGATTCCCATCTAAATGAGTATGTGTTTAAAAAACGCATACATAGAATAAGCCCGGAGAGTTGACACCGAACTTATTAATCGAATGGTGTTGATTGTGAGCTAGGGACTACCATGCTCGATAAAGAATAAATTAGCTTAAATTACGTGCTAATTTATTGTTATCGCTAAAATAGTTATTAGCGGTTAAATTTTGATTTTACAGGGTATTCATTTCATCCAAATAGCGCTCAGCATCTAATGCAGCCATGCAGCCGGTTCCAGCAGAGGTAATTGCTTGTCTGTAGTTATGATCCATGACATCGCCGGCAGCAAAAACGCCCTCAATACTGGTTTGAGTTGCGTTGCCGTCTAAACCTGATTTAACCACAATATAACCATCTTTCATTTCAAGCTGATTTTGGAAAATATCAGTATTCGGTTGATGGCCGATCGCTATAAAAGCGCCCATAACATCGATTTGCTCTACGTTATCAGATTGAGTATCTTTAATTCGAACACCGGTGACTCCCATTTCATCACCAACGACTTCTTCTAACGTGCGATCGGTGTGAAGAATAATATTTCCGTTAGCGACTTTATCCATTAGACGTTTAATCAGGATTTTTTCAGCGCGGAAATTATCGCGACGGTGTATCAGGTGTACCTCAGAAGCGATATTAGACAGATACAGTGCTTCTTCTACAGCGGTATTACCACCGCCAACAACGGCAACTTTTTGATTACGATAAAAGAAACCATCGCAAGTTGCACATGCTGATACGCCACGACCTTTAAATGCTTCTTCTGATTCCAAACCTAAGTATTTAGCAGAAGCACCAGTTGAAATGATTAATGCATCGCAAGTGTACTCTACCGAGTCGCCTTTTAAGCGAAATGGGCGTTGGCTTAAATCGACTTCATTAATATGATCAAATAGCATTTCAGTTTCAAAACGTTCAGCGTGTTCTTTCATTCTTTCCATCAGAGCAGGGCCAGTTAAGCCTTCTGCATCACCAGGCCAGTTTTCTACTTCTGTCGTGGTCGTTAATTGGCCACCTTGTTGCATACCTGTAACTAATACAGGATTGAGATTGGCGCGAGCAGCATAAACGGCGGCAGTGTAGCCAGCAGGCCCAGAACCGAGAATGAGTAAATTACAATGCTTAACCTTGCTCATGGAAACTCCGAAATTAAATGAGAGGGAGAGGAATGCGTATGAGCGATTGTAGGGAAAATGCAGGAGTAAAGAAAGTGTTAGATACTAATTCTTAGCACCGCAGCAAAGCTCTATTTACTGCGGGTCTACAATTAATACATTTAGTCGCTAAAAGTCACTTCATAGGAACCAAATTTACGAATATTAATCACGCCAGTATCTAGGATTAGGTATTGCCCTTTAATTCCTTGCAAAATACCTGATACAACAGGGTTTTTATCAAAGTTATGAGAAACTATTTTAACGGGGTGTTGTTCCACGGGATATTCAATTGGCGTAATTTCACCCGATAATATCTTTATTGCATCATCACCATGTTCTTGTTTAATTGATTCAATGACTGTCACAATATGTGGTAACAATTCTGCAAACTTATCTTCCAAAGCAATAGGTTTACCATCTTCTTTTAACAAAGTACGCCAGTTAGTTTTGTCGGCAATATGCTTCGCTAATTCAACTTCGATTAAACCGGAAATATAGCGAGTTTTGACTTTAAAAATAGGTAGGCCTTGAGTGGCACCTTGATCGATCCAGCGAGTTGGGATTTGAGTATGGCGTGTAATACCTACTTTGATACTTGAAGTGTTAGATAAATAGACATAGTGATCCACCATACAATTAGCTTCACCCCATTTAGGCTCACGACAAGTGCCTTCATCATAGTGGCAGGTTTCTGGTTTCATGATGCACATATCACAGCTAGCCAGTTTTTTCATACAGACATAGCAATGGCCTTGGGAGTAACTTTTCTTTGTTTTCTTTCCACATGCAGAACAAAAAATATTGCCGCTGTGAATTAGTGTGATTTCTTTACCAATATAAGGCATAAGGTCAATGACGTCATCGCCCACAGGAAGGCCATATTGAACTTGGTTGTTTTGTTGTGAATCAAGAGATGAACGTAGTTTTGATAGTGTACCAGTAATGGTAAAAGACATAGTAGGGTCCAGTGGAGTTGGCAAGTGTGCTCGTAAAAACAAGGTGTAAGAGGGGTATTAGTTTACAGTAAAAAGAAGGTGGAGTGGATTAGTTTATTGTACCGAACATTTGATAATATTGACTTGCATCTAAGATTGATATGATTAAATAAGGATGATCTTTATTATTGTTGACTAATTTAATAATATTTATTTATTATTTATCTCGGTATATCTAAGGTGTTGAGATGAGTTCAGAAAATATAGTCAATAAATCAATATTATTAGTTGTTATCCTCAATATATTTATTACGGCGATCTATTTATTATTTAATGACCAAAAAAGCCTATTAATTACACCAGAGAAATATGTTTATTCGGTAGCGACAGATCAAGCTCTAGGAGGGAGAAGCCTCGCATCAATTCACTCAGAAAAGGATACAACGACTATGTTCTGTGAGCTTAACAATAGTGAGAACTACCGCTGGCCTTATTGTGAATTGACGATTCATCTTTCTGATAACATTAAAAATGGATTAGATTTATCCCTGTACAGCTCAGTTATTCTTGATGTTGATTACCGTGGCCCTGAAAGTGGCAGCCAAAAAATTAGAGTTAATTTACGTAATTTCGAAGAGGATATATTTAATCCAGATGATAACAATACCATTAAATATAATGGTATTGAGTATGCTCCAGGTCTGCATCAAGGAGCAAGAATAGTTGATTTTGGTAAGTTTCAAGTATTAACGTGGTGGTTGTTCGATTACAACATTGATCTTGAACATTCAGGAGTTAAATTAAATAACGTTCCTTTTCTCCAAATAGCAACAGATTCAGGATCAGAAGCAGGACTTCATCAAATAACCATTAATAAAATAATGTTTATAGGTAATTATATTCGGCGCTCAACCTTTGCATTTATATTGCTTTTTACTTGGATTGTTGGGGCAATTTTTTTGTTTGTTTATCAACGAACTTCTGCTCGAGTTGAAATTGAGAAAATGGAAGCTCGAACTAAATCTTTGGCGTTGATGAATCAGAGGCTAAGTCTGCGCTGTAATGAGATTGAAGAAATGGCGACAAAAGATCAATTAACTGGGGCTGTGAATCGACATGGCATTAAAGATTGGTTGGATAATATTGCTCGGAGAGTTCGTTGGGGGCTTGATTCGGTTTCAATTATTTATGTAGATTTAGATAACTTTAAGTTCATAAACGATCAATTTGGTCATCAAGTTGGTGATGAGATCTTGCGGCAATTTGTAGATTTAACACGTTCAGAGTTACGCGACAGTGATAACTTAGTTCGATGGGGAGGAGAGGAGTTTATTATTTTTTGTTCTGGTTCAAATATTCATATTGCAGCAAGAATTGCGGAAAGAATTCGCATGACAATTGAAAACCATCAATGGGAAATGGCAGTTAAACTTACTTGTAGCTTTGGCGTCACTGAATTGGTGGCGGGTGAACGTGTAACAGAAATGATTGCTCGAGCTGATGAGGCGTTATATCAAGCAAAAAATAATGGGCGAAATAGAGTAGAGACATTAGAAAAACTGACCATTTCGCCTCGTTGATATTGGAAGTGATTTTGATGCTGCTTGTAGTATTGATGACTTGGACTGAATCAGTTATGGATATTTTCATCTCTCTTAGAGTTTTCAGTATTCATAATGTCATGAGGGTTAAAGATCGGTTTAATTGGACCTAGAAATTTTGGTTTTGCATTTAAAATATAAAGATCAAGAAAGGCCTTCGTCCTGGCAAATACTTCTCTTAGCCTGACATGGAACCCTGATGTTTCAAGTGGTCCAGGCACGGCCAAACAACTGGCATCGATATGGTGATATTGTGCAATATACAGAGCACGCTCACAGTGGAAGTCTTGTGTGATGATCAAAAAATGATCAGCTTGGAAAATATCTCTTGCTCGGATGATTGAGTCTAAAGTTCGAAAACCGGCATAGTCTAAATAGATTTTCTTGTCCTCTATACCTGCTTTTAACAAATCTCGTTTCATTGTCCACGGCTCATTATATGAACGGTGAGCATTATCTCCACTTAATAGAAAGGTTTGAACTTTTTTTTGTCGGTATAAACTAATCGCAGCTTCAATACGGTGCGAATAGTAGATATTTAAGGTTCTTCCGATGTACTTGCTGGTACCTAACACTAACCCAATATCATGAGGAGGAACGTCACTAATATTATGATAAATGGAGTCTTGAGTTTTCCAACTGATAATACGATCGATTGCAAAAACGAACAGGCACACAGATAAAATAGCCGATATAAAAACATAAGCTACAATCAGAAAAAAAGAACGGTTAAAGAAAAAAGTTCGTTTATGTTGCATTGACGCAGTATCCATAGCTTGCCTTTTCTTGGTCACGATCATTAAGTGTGGAGACCAAGTAATAATAAATATCCTATCAACATTAAATTGTTGTCGAAGGTTAATCTCAAATACCGATGATACCAGTCCAATGCAATCGTGAAAAATAAAAATGCCCACTAAGAATAGAAATAGTGGGCATGTGTTTTTTTATTATCAAGCACTCGTATTACCAAGTGCTTCTTATTACAGTATATTGCAGTACATTAGGCCGTTTAGAATGCCGTGCGTTTATATTGACGGTACTCCGGTTGCCAGAATCCATTGCTAATTGCAGTTTCAATTGCTTCATCAGTAATCTCAAGAGCAACGCCTTGCTCAATAGCTTTTTTAGCCACGGCAAAAGCGATTTTTTTCGAAACTGCATGTATTTCTTCTAATGGCGGTAATAATGCCCCTTTGCCTTTTATTGCCAATGGTGAGCACTCAGCTAGAGCTCTGCTCGATTCCATCAGCATTTCATCGGTTACGCGAGAGGCTGATACAGCGAGTACTCCGAGTCCAATGCCTGGGAAGATATAACTATTATTGCATTGTGCAATAGGATAATCCTTTCCTTCATACCTTACTGGTTCAAAAGGGCTGCCTGTGGCTACAAGTGCCTGACCTTTAGTCCAGTGGAAAATATCATGTGGTGTGCCTTCAACACGACTAGTCGGATTAGATAGTGGGAAAATTATAGGGCGTTCGCAGTTGCTATGCATTGCCTCGATAACTTCTTGACTAAATAAACCAGGAACACCTGAAACGCCAATCATTACTGTTGGTTTTGCATTCTTAATCACATCAATTAATGCAAAACCTGGTTCTTCACTTTTCCATTTCGAAATATGTTTCTTTTTCTGGATGAGCTTTTGCTGAAAATCAAGTAGGTTTTTCATGCCCTCTTGTAACAGACCCCAACGGTCAACCATGTATACTCGTGACCGTGCTTGTTCATCTGTTAATCCTTCTGCAACCATTTGAGCAATGATAGCTTCAGCAATTCCGCAACCTGCAGAGCCTGCACCTACAAAGGTAATGCGCTGATCAGACAATTGGCTACCTGCTGCATGACACGCGGCAATCAAAGAGCCCACAGTAACGGCTGCAGTACCTTGAATATCATCATTGAAACAACAAATCTTATCTTTGTAACGTTCAAGTAACGGCATCGCATTTTTTTGAGCGAAGTCTTCAAATTGAATCAGGGCATCAGGCCAGCGGTGTTTGATGGCTTGGATAAAATCATCCACGAATTTATTGTATTCATCACCAGTAATACGCGCATGACGCCAGCCCATATACATAGGATCGGCTAATCGCTGTGGGTTATTTGTACCTACATCAAGAACAATTGGGAGAGTGTAAGCTGGGCTTATACCACCACAAGCGGTATATAATGAAAGCTTACCAATTGGAATGCCCATGCCGCCAATACCTTGGTCACCTAAACCTAAAATACGCTCACCATCGGTTACCACAATGACTTTTACATTTTGGCTGGTGGCATTGTTGATTAGATCATCGATGCGATCACGGTTTGGATATGAAATGAAAAGTCCACGTCCACGGCGATAAATATTGGAAAAGTTTTCGCATGCTGCACCAACTGTCGGTGTGTAGATAATTGGCATCATTTCGGTAATATGATTTTGAACTAATCGATAAAATAAAGTTTCATTCGTATCTTGAATGTTCCTTAAATAAATGTGCTTATCCATATCGCTTTCAAAAGCCGTATATTGTCGATATGCACGTTCAACTTGTTCTTGAATCGTTTCCGTAGCTTCAGGCAGTAGCCCTTCGAGGTTAAATGCTTTTCTCTCTTCAGTTGTAAAACCACTACCTTTATTCAGTAGTGGGGTTGCCATTAAGACTGGGCCGGCGTAAGTAATATATAAAGGGCGTTTATCATTATTCATGTGGGACTCTTTTATTTTTCACGAGCAATGGATATTTAGTGGTCGGATTGCACTACTTTATGGGCTGTCGTTATTCTACGATCTTATTTTAAGGCCCCTATGATAAAAGGGATGTTAAGATTGTAAATAATTTTAGCATTATGTTTGGCTCTGGCGCACAAATAATGCGAATTCAACATATTAGCGAGCTTTCAGTTATATAATTGTGACGATAAGATAAAATATTACAATGAAAGGTTATTTTGTTATGTGCGGTATGGCACAATTTTGTTAAATAATGTTTAAATCATTGTATACAATTTATCGCGTGAATAAAAAATAAACCAGAGGGGGGTCTGGCTTATTTTTTATTTTAGAAGTTAACAGTCTATGCCTTAAACGATCAAGTCATATTCTTTTTGTAGGACGTCAATGATTTCTTGCTTTGGATTCTCACTTAGCATGATTGGCTTGCCGATAATCTTCTCTGCAATAGCTAAGTATGTATGCGATATCTTCATGATTTCTTCAGCTGGTAATACGTTATCTTCGGCGAGAGCAAAACGTTCAGGCATACGATTTTTATTTAATAAAATATCTGGTTCAGGGAAGTGTTGTAGTAAAAATTGGCGGAAACCTTCTTTCGAATTTTCGACGATTTTTCCATCTTCGTAAGCATGCTTATCCCAGATACGAGAAGAATCAGGGGTGCCTACTTCGTCCATATAGATAAGTTTTTCATTGCCTGTAGCATCTTGAACATAGCCGAATTCAAATTTAGTATCGACAAAAATTTGGTCAACCTCGTTCAAAGCCTGACTGATGACCTTAAAGCCTTCTTTTAATAGCTTTTCATATAAGCCAATATCTTCAGGCTTGGAGAAGTTGAAGGCCGAAAAGTTATTTTTAATATCATCTCGAGTGACATTGACATCATCAGCTTCAGGGACATTTGGAATGCCCTTTAAAATACCTTTGGTTGATGGTGTCATTAATAATTCAGGTAAAATTTGGTCTTTCCCCAAATTGTCCGGCAGATTAATGCCACAAAATTCGCGTTCGCCTTGGTCGTATGCTCGCCACATTGATCCAGTAATGTATTGACGACAAATTGCTTCAATCATTACAGGTTTCGCTTTTTGGACAATCCATACAAAGGGATGAGGAATATCTAGAATATGGCTATCAGCAAGTCCATTATCTTTAAATAATTGGAACCAGTGATTCGAAATAGCGTTTAGTGCCGCACCTTTCCCTGGGACTCCATTCAAGCCGCCTTCACCACGCCAAATACAATCAAAGGCAGAAATACGGTCACTTATGACCATGATCGCTAATGGAGCATCTGCTGCTACGTTGTAGCCTTTTTCTTGAATTAATCGACGGCTATCTTTTTCAGTTAACCAATAAACAGAACGGACTTTGCCACTATGAACAGGTTTATCTGTACGGATAGGGAGATCATCATTCACGGCAAGGACTTGATTAGCAGGGCTCATTTCCATATTCCTATTTAAAACTAGGCTAATAATGACAGGCATGAAAGACTCACACCGGAAAGCCAAATAGTAACAGAATTATGGTTAACTCATCCAGAGAAAAAGCAAACGTTTGCTTTGGTTTTTAATTTAGAATAAATAATTGAATGTGATGTCATATAGGGCTCAATTTTAGAGCCTAAATTACATTAATGGATATTTCGCATTAAAGTATTTTGCATATCTTGTGTCATAAAAAAGACCTCACATGCCGTTTCTTTTGCTTTTAATTCGATTGCGATACGATCTTTTGTACTGAATGAATCACCGGTTACTATGGCACTTGCCGTGTTGACTGATAAGACTTTCATAATGACATCCGTTTCACTCATTACTTGTGATGATTTCATTTTAATCACTTTTTTAGCTTCGATATTAAAGCAGCGTAATTCACTTACCGTTGGTAACGTTGCTTGGTCGGTGAATATTATCCATTTAGGCTGTTTAGCTAAAAGAGATAACCGAGCAAATAAGGGACTGTTAACTGAATACAGCTCTTGATTTGCCGCTAATAACATCGATGCTTTTGCTTCATTTGAAGAAGAATGAGTCAACATAATACTGTCCATATATCCATACTGTATGCATGAACAGTACTTGTGTTTGGTGCTATTATCAAGTCAATTATTGAGATATTTATTAATAAATGTGATTTTTGTCACTTTTTATTTGTGGTTTCATCAAACTGCTATAAACTTCAAATGTGTGTTAACTGGTTCATAAACAAGTAAATAATCAGATTAATACTCATATTGATTGAAAGTTAGTGATATTAAGGGCAGGAGGCTTATATGGCTTTTTTGTTTTTAAGTTGGTGCAAACTTTTAAATACAAACTATTGTTAGTTTAATGAAATAGATAGGAATGAAACGATGAATAAATATTTAGCGGAATGTTTTGGTACGTTTTGGCTAGTCCTTGGCGGGTGTGGCAGTGCGGTATTAGCTGCTGGTTATCCTGAGCTGGGTATTGGTTTTGTTGGTGTTGCACTGGCGTTTGGCCTAACCGTTTTAACCATGGCTTTTGCTATCGGTCATATTTCTGGTTGCCACTTAAATCCAGCAGTATCTATTGGCCTTTGGGCTGGTGGCCGTTTTCCTGCTAATCAACTTTTGCCATATATTATCTCTCAAGTAGTTGGCGGTATTATTGCTGGTGGTGTTCTTTATGTGATTGCTTCTGGTAAAGCTGGATTTGATCTTGCTGGTGGGTTTGCATCAAATGGTTATGGTGCGCATTCACCAGATGGCTATTCTATGATCGCTGCTTTGGTTTGCGAAATCGTAATGACAATGATGTTCTTGATCGTCATCATGGGTGCGACAGATAAGCGCGCTCCTGCTGGTTTTGCTCCTATCGCCATTGGTTTATGTCTAACTCTGATCCACTTAATCTCTATTCCAGTAACAAATACTTCAGTTAACCCTGCTCGTAGTACTGCCGTAGCTGTATTTGTAGGTGATTGGGCGACATCACAATTATGGCTATTCTGGGTTGCTCCAATCATTGGTGCAATTTTAGGAGCCTTGATTTATCGTGTTATTGGTTGTGAGAAAAGTTGCGAAAAAACTGAAAACGCATAAGCATAAATAATTTGTATTTGAGTGATAGGGTATATCTTACTTTATCCATACAAATAGGATTTATTATCCGAATTCAGGAAGTTAAAAAAGGCGCTTATTGGTTATAAAACCAAGCGCCTTTTTTTATGCATGTCGGGTTGTTCTAAAGCGGGCATTATAAGATTAGTTAAGTCTGCCTTGTTTCTCTCGTAATGCGACTTCGGCTAAGTTGAACTGGCGAACATCAATCTTGGCAAGATCATGACATTCTGAACAAGTGTGGTTACTGATCCCATCAACATAATCTAAACGTACTAAATTAGCGGTAAATTGTTTACACCAATCGCATGTCCCATATTTCTTTTCCATTTTTGTCCTATTTACTGCTAGCTATAATCCACAAGAGTGTAGTGAAGCTTATGTTGCAAGGGAAATTCATTTTTCATGTATTTAGTGCGTTTGATCTCAAAATTAAGTAATGGAGATCACTGGGTTAATTTTTTCTTTTCAGCTGCGCCATCAATAGGGCGATTGACTGAAATCTTACGCCCTTTTTTTAATCCTACTTCATAATCAGCGGTGAGGTTTTTCATCGCCTCTCTTAACTGCTGTTTGAATGTCTCGCGGTCAATGTTGGCAAACTCTTTATCAATATAGTTATTAATTTTATTGGTAGAGTCATCATCAGGTGCAATTAAAGGTAATTTTTCTAGAGCGCCTTCAATCCAACCTGAAACAAACGAATTGACGCGTCTTGTGACTTCGAGACTTCCTGTTCCAGATCCTGAAAAGCTATTGCGGAACTGTCCTGTATGTTCGTTCATTTCGCGGTAAACGATATCAAAAGCAAAAGCGGCAAAAATAGCGCGGTCAGCCTCGCCAATAAACTCGACACGCTTTAGCCCTTTATGATTGAGTAAAACAGCTTCAACACCAAATCGAGTATTAATACCACGAATGATGCGCAATAAATTTGAGCTAATACTAGAAGGCAGTAGATGGCTAGATTGGGTCTTACCAAGCTTAATAAAATCGATATCATCTTTATCTAACCCATATTTCAACATGAGTCGATGAGCCATTTTTATTGCTTGGGCTGCTTCGTTGACATTGGCTGAGTTACCTAGCTCAAGACATTTAGCAATTTTTTTAAGCGCTTTTTGTTTAGACATTCAATTCAGGCTATTTATCGAGTTAAGAAAATGAGCCGAGCATTCTACCGTTTTTCATCTCTTTTATAAAGATGTAAGCCGATTTTGCTTGTGGAATATTGTATTTAATATTTGTAATTTTTACTCCTAACAGTAAGTCAAATGTTGTAAAGTGATGAGATTCAAATAAATAACAACAGATCCCAAATGGAATGGGCGACGCTGTTTTATAAAAACTAATGTAGCGATGATGTTAGGACAGGGAGCAGAAATATAATGGTCGTTAAACGCGATAATTCTATCGATAAAAAGAGTCAAAAATCTTACCGTAACAACATATCTTTACCATCTCTTACTCATGGTTATTCTGTTGACCCAATTGTTGCTACATACCTTGAAGAATTGAAACGGTCAGGATTTGAAGGGCAAGTCGAACAATCTTATGCGAGCCGCCTAGCCGTTGCGACGGATAACAGCGTATATCAGCAATTACCTCAAGCAGTCGTGCTCCCCAAACATACTCAAGATGTACAACTGATTGGCAAAGTTGGTGCTCAAGATAAGTACAATACGGTCACTTTTTCAGCCCGTGGTGGCGGTACTGGTACTAATGGACAGTCGTTAACCAAAGGCATTGTGGTTGATATGTCTCGCCACATGAATAACGTTTTAGAAGTGAATGAAACTGAAGGTTGGGTAAGGGTTCAATCTGGTGTTATTAAAGATCAGCTAAATGATACTGTGCGTCAGTATGGGTATTTTTTCTCACCTGACCTTTCGACCAGTAACCGCGCCACAATTGGTGGCATGGTTAATACAGACGCTTCCGGTCAAGGTTCCTTAAAGTATGGCAAGACTTCTGATCATGTTTTATCGTTGCACGCCGTATTTGCGGATGGCTCATTTTATGATACGGAAGGGAAGAATAAACCTGAAGTTGGAACCTTTGCTAGTCGCGCCTTAATTCAAACAGAACAAATTTGTCGTGAAAATAGGGCAGCGATTGACGCTAAATTCCCTCCATTAAATCGTTTTTTAACCGGCTATGATTTAAAAAATGCTTTAAGTTTTGATAAAAATGAATCTGGTGAGTTTGATTTAGCACGAGTATTGTGTGGCGCTGAAGGTTCACTAGCGTTTATTACCGAAGCAAAATTAAACCTAACTCGAATTCCAAAAGCACGAACTTTAGTCAACGTTAAATATAATTCGTTCGATGCCGCCTTACGCAGTGCGCCATTTATGGTAGAAGCACAAGCCTTATCAGTTGAAACCGTTGATTCAAAAGTGTTGAACTTAGCTAAGCAAGATATTGTTTGGCATACCGTAAGTGATTTGTTGACTGATGTTGAAGGCAAAGACATGCAAGGCATCAACATCATTGAATTTGCCGATGAAAGTGAAACGAAAGTTAAGGCTTTAGTGGATGATTTGGTGGCGACTTTAAACGTTAAATTGGAAACAGAAGAAGGTGGGATCATTGGTTTTCAAGTGTGTAATGATTTATCTGGCATTAATAAAATCTACAATATGCGTAAAAAAGCGGTGGGTTTATTAGGCGGCGCGAAAGGGCGAGCCAAACCGATTGCCTTTGCTGAAGATACATGTGTACCACCTGAAAACCTTGCCGATTATATTGCTGAATTTAGAACCTTGTTAGATGGTAAGTCATTAAATTATGGCATGTTTGGTCATGTTGATGCTGGTGTATTACATGTTCGTCCAGCTTTGGATTTATGCGATCCTGAGCAAGAAAAACTAATGCATCAAGTTTCAGATGATGTAGTTAAACTCGTCGCAAAATATGGCGGTTTGATGTGGGGTGAGCATGGTAAAGGCTACCGTTCTGAATATGGCCCAGAATTTTTCGGTGACGAGCTATTTATGCAGCTTCGCCGGGTTAAGGCCGCTTTTGATCCACTAAACAAAATGAATCCGGGTAAAATTTGTACACCAATAGACAGCCGTGATGAGTTGGTTAAAGTCTCCGGAACAAAACGCGCATTTTATGACAGACAAATTCCAGTTAATGTTCGTGATAGTTTTAATCAGGCGATGGATTGTAACGGTAACGGTTTGTGCTTTAACTACGATGTGAATTCACCTATGTGCCCATCGATGAAAATCACCGCTGATCGCCGACACTCTCCAAAAGGACGCGCCGGTTTAGTGCGTGAATGGTTGCGCCAATTAACCGAGCAAGGAATTGATGTTTTAGATTTAGAGCAGCAAACGTTAACTCAGTCTACGTCGATTAAAACCATGATAGATCGTATACGGCATAGTGTGAATAAGAAGAAACAATATGATTTTTCTCATGAAGTTTATGATGCTTTAAATGGTTGTTTAGCGTGTAAAGCTTGCGCAAGTCAATGTCCTATTAATGTTGATGTTCCTTCATTTCGTTCGCGTTTCCTTAATATTTATTATTCGCGCTACCAACGTCCGGCAAAAGATTATCTCGTTGCTAACATTGAAACCTTATTACCGTTAATGGCGGCCGCGCCGAAAGTCGTCAATAGTATGT
Source organism: Vibrio sp. S17_S38 (assembly GCF_014694375.1). Classification (GTDB taxonomy): domain Bacteria; phylum Pseudomonadota; class Gammaproteobacteria; order Enterobacterales; family Vibrionaceae; genus Vibrio. The sequence goes on along the minus strand of NZ_JAAUWW010000013.1, from coordinate 24,708 downwards.
TAGGGATGAAATGGGTTCAGGATTTAACCAAAGCCAGCATTGGATATGTAGATACCCCGTTATTATCGACACCAACATTGAAGCAACATTTATCGCAAAATGAATGGGACACCCGCTTTAGTTTGTCGCATTTACAATCTTTATCGGATAGTGAAAAGCGAGATTATGTACTGGTGGTTCAAGATCCTTTCACCAGTTATTATGATGCGCAAGTGGTTACCGATTTTGTTTCATTGGCGATTAAGTTGGGTAAAAAACCAATTGTCTTACCGTTTAAACCCAATGGAAAAGCGCAACATATTAAAGGTTTTTTGAAGCAATTCACTAAGTCTGCGACGACAACTTCTGCATTTTTAAATGACATTGCTAAGTTAGATATCCCATTAGTTGGCGTAGAGCCTGCAATGGTTCTATGTTATCGCGATGAATATCAAGATGTGTTAGGTAAAGATGCTTGTCAGTTTAAAGTTCTTATGGCTCATGAATGGTTACTGCCTAATTTAACCTCATGCACCAATACCCCAACAGAGGAAATAGCAGATTGGTATTTATTTGCTCACTGCACTGAAAAGACCAAGTTACCTAATGCAGAAAAAGAGTGGGGACAAATATTTCAGTATTTTGGCGCGAGATTGCAAAGTATTGCGGTTGGGTGTTGTGGCATGGCAGGAACCTTTGGTCATGAAGCCGACAAGCTTGAAATGTCTCAAGGAATTTATCAACTTAGCTGGCAGCCAAATTTAAATCGTTTACCAAAAGAGCGCTGCCTATCGACGGGTTATTCTTGTCGTAGCCAAGTGAAGCGCTTTGAAGGAGAGAAACTTCAGCACCCATTACAGGCACTTCTATCAATTATATAAATTCTATTTTTGCTTTGTATTTATGAGTGATGATGAATGACGAAAAAGCTGCAGACTGAAAAATTTGCAGCTTTTTTTTATTCCAAAATTCAGGTTCATCAGTTCATCAGATGTAAGCCAGCAGGAATAGAATCGCCGAACACTTTTTTCGATTCATCTTCAGTTAACTCTTTTACTTCGCTGACTAAATCAATCCAAGTTTGACTAGCTCGGTTGAGTTGTAGTTTTTCTATGATTTGAGCACGAATATCGTCGGCAATATCACGACTACGATCACCCGTTTTGCGAGCCATCATAACGGCGGCAAAGGGGATGGTTGGTTCTTGCTTCCAATCCAAATCGAGTATTTTTACCAGCCATTGAGAGACTTGGGCTACAGGAATAGTATTATGTTGGCTGCCATATAATTGAGTGCGAGAGGCTAAACGCGCCAATGCCCACCAATGCGCTTGAACATAGTCATTACTTTTTTGCGCTCGGTTGAAAAACCAAGTGGCGAGTAACACTTTATCTTCACTGTCTAAGTGCTCTAATGATGCAGATAAACGAACCATTGCCTCATAGCCTTGCTCGCTGACGGCACCTTTGGCGCGATGTGCTCCGGGATGTAAATATTTAGCAATATCGGCCAAAATGGTTTCTTGTTGTTCTTGATTAAGTCCACCCGCGATACGGCGCCAGAAGATCCACCAGTCTGACCAAGTTTGACTGGAAGGGAATTGAATTCCTTGTTGGTATAAAGACCACGTTTGTTCACAGCGCCAACTATCAGTTGGATCACCAAATCCTGGGCGTAAACAAAATCCAGCTAAGCGTAGCCATTGTTTTTCATGATCGGCAGAGCGGCGGCGGCGCTTATTACCTAGTGAAAATGCATCGAATAATTGGCGTAAAGTCGAAAAATCCCACAACTCACGTTTGCCTAATTGTTTTTCTAAATCTTTATTCAGTGTTTTAATTAGCTTTGGATTGTCTATTTTTTTATTGGCGGAATAAGCGCTGGCAATCAAACCTTGGGCTTGAGTCAACCTTGGGTGTGCTTGTGCCTGCTCGAACTCTTCATGTTTTCGAGTTTCAAATTCTAATAACCATCTTTGCTTATTATCTTCCAAGCTAACACATTCTAATTTTAATGTGCCCACCTCGGTCAGTTGGCAAGCAAGCATGACCTCGACTCGATCTTTTTGATTGGCTTGCAGAGCATCGCGGGACGTATTGCTATCGAGAGTCGCGATATAAGGTGGCAATGGCCTAAAAGCGGCTTGAGATCGATTTTTATCAACATCAACTAACAAGCTGTTTTGCGGAGGAATTAATAAATTGGTGCTATCAATAAATTGCTCTTGCGTAGAGGTCAGCAGATCGATTTGAATAGGCTCTCCTAACGTGAGTAAAAATTTACGCCCCGTTAGACGTATTTCATGACCCGCTTCACTGCCTTTTGCGAGTAAACATAATGCCTGCGAAGCTTTCTTTTTTTGCTTGAGATGTAAGAAGTAAGAGCGGGCAGATCCACCACCAATTTTAAGCTGTGCGCCACGACGTGCTTTTGCATACGCGACAGCGCCGAATGCCACCGATAAATCTGGGTTTGGATTATCCAATAATGTAATGGGCGCATTGTTCCATTTATTGAATAAATCCACCATGCGGCTTTCAACTAATTGGCTATTAAACACACCACCGTTTAATAATAAGCCCGTGGGAATACGTTGTTCAGGAGCGTGATTTTGAATGAATTCAGCAATATGACGACTGATCGCCGCATCGGTAGCATAAGGCAGACCAAATTCAACGACGGCAGTACGGCGTTTTAGCGACATTTCATTTTTGCCGGTGAGAGGGAAAAAGCCATCCAGTACAATTTGATGGATCTCTTGCTTAGTAATCGGTGCGCTTTTCGTGCCACCAATTAATCGAGAGCCAGAACCTAATACGGATATCTTTGCTTGCTCGGGGGCATCGGGTCGCAGTAGATCTTCTTTTACTTTACGAGTTTGTTGGATTAGCTTCATCAGTGAGGCGGCGTTGAGTTTTTTGCTGGTGCTGTTATCACTTAAACGTTGTTCGGCAAGGTGGGCGAGAGCGAGATCAATATTGTCACCGCCGAGCATTAAGTGATCGCCAACCCCTATTCGATTAAGGCTTAATTTACCATCAACATGGGTCGCAGAGATTAAGCTAAGATCGGTTGTACCACCGCCAACATCGCAAACTAAAATTGATGGGATATTTTCTAGTTGCTCAGATGCTGAATCTAAATGGCGACTATACCAGTCATAACATACCGCTTGAGGTTCTTCCAATAAATGGATGTTCGGCAACCCTGCTAGTTTTGCTGCTTGTAGAGTCAAGTTACGCGCACTTTCATCGAATGATGCAGGGATTGTTATGACCACTTCTTGCTGTTCGAGTTTATGGATCGGGTGATGGTGATTCCAGCTTTGACGCATATGATTTAAGTAGCTAGCACTGGCGATTAATGGTGAAATTTTCTCTACATCATCACTCGATGACCAAGGCAAAATATCAGATTCTCGATCAACAGCATCATGTGAAAGCCAACTTTTCGCACTGGATACTTGGCGACCTTCGACTTTCGCGCCTAATTCACGCGCCCATTCTCCAATAATTGCATTGGGTAAATCATCAACAACCGTTTGATTATCCCAAGGCAGCGTTAAATCATGTTCCTGAAATTGGTTGTTGGCAGGATGAAAACGAAAAGATGGAAGAAGTGGTTTACGTGCTACTTCACCAGCGCCGACAAGCTGATCAATATCGAAAATAGCCACAGGACTGTGGGCAAGGTCATCTTGAATCTCGCAATAAGCCAACACACTGTTCGTGGTTCCTAAATCAATACCGATTAAGTATTGCGCTTTAGTTGAGTGAGAAAGTGTTGATGGCATAGCGATTCCTATTGAGAAAAGAGGGAATAAAACAAAAACGGCACATCATTCTAAGAGTCGAGTGATATGCCGTGCTGTTACTTCATCATAACGTGTACATTAGTGGCGAACACTAAATTCAACGTGCCATTTCTGGCCGTTATCTTTGGCGATGGCCTCAAGCTCAAGAGTGCCAATTTCGGTGATAGTAGCAGCTAAATTAACCACGACGACATCACCAATATTACGATCTTGCTGTGCATCCAATGTCATCTTAATTTCAGGCAATTCTTCAAGTTCTTCTGGCATCCAGAAATCTAAGTGGGTGCCAACACTATCTTCACGACGAGTATTTGAACCGTAGAATTGGAATTGAACTGGTTGGCCAATGACCAATCCAAACTCTTGATTTTCAACTTTAACATGGCTGCCTTCTTCTAAACCAAAGGGCGCGACGCAAATGGCTTCCATTGGTGGCGCCATTCCTGGAATTGCCGGCATTGCGCTTTCAATGCCCACATAATAACTATTAGCAATGCCACCACGGATCCGAACCCCTGCATTGTTATTGGTTATATTATGACGGATGAAACCATAATAAGCCGCGCCACGAGAAACAGCTAAATCAAGATCAACACCAGTTAATGCAGAGATTCCTTTAGCATTATCAGTAGTTAACCAACTATTGATGGTGCTTAAAAGACGATTTGACAGTAATTCTGATTTTAATACACCACCGTTAAATAGCACTTTAGTTGGCTTGATAAAGCTTGAGTTATCATTGTGATGGTTTTGAGCTTGGTTCTGACGAGTTAAGAATGCGGCAATATGACGTGTGATTGCAGCATCTTGAGCATAAGGTAGACCCAATTGCGTTAATGCCGCGCGAGTCGATTGTATTGGGTGCTCAGTCACGGCAACTTGTGGGAAGAAACCATCAACCAGAGTTTGCTGCACATCTTGTTGCGTTAATTCTGTTTTCAATGTGCTGCCAAGCAGTTTTGAACCCCGACTTGGCACGACAATTGGTACTGATGTTAAGTCGCTATCAGAAAGGAGCGCTTCTTTAGCATCACGACATAAATGTGCCAAAGCTTGAACTTGCCAAGGTTGAAGTTGTTTACCTTGCTGCGCCAAATTCATTTTTAGACGATAAGCGAGTGCAAGATCCATGTTGTCGCCGCCAAGCAAAATATGCTCACCAACCGCAATACGCTCTAAGGCCAAGTTACCATTCTGCTCAGTTACCGAAACTAGCGACAGATCGGTCGTACCGCCACCGACATCAACAACAAGTACCAGATCACCCAGTTCAACTTGTTCACGCCATTTGTCATTATTGCTATCAATCCAGCTATATAAAGCCGCTTGTGGTTCTTCTAACAGTGTCACTTGTTTAAAGCCCGCGTTACGCGCTGCTTCGGCAGTTAATTCTTTTGCAGCAGGATCAAAGGAGGCAGGGATCGTGATAGTCACTTGTTGCTGAACTAATGGAGCGCTAGCGTGTTGGTGATCCCAAGCTGAGATTAAATGCGCTAAATATAATTCAGTCGCTTTTAATGGTGACACTTTATCGATGTCATCAGCATCAGTTTGGCCTGATTGTGGTAAAAAGGCTTCACGACGATCAACACCGCCGTGGCACAACCAACTTTTTGCACTGGCGACTAAACGCATTGGAGTTTTGTTACCCATTTGACGTGCAATCGTGCCAACCAATGCATTGGGTTGTTGTGTCCAAGGTAGGGCGGTTGTCCCAGGTGCTAATTCCGTTTCATGGGCTTGATACAAAAATGAAGGTAGTTGATTTAATTCTTGGACTTGTCCTGATGCGATCAATTGCGCAATAGGAAAGACTTTTACCGACGCGTTTTCTTCGCTTATTGAGCGGTAAGATAAGACGCAGTTGGTGGTACCTAAATCGATACCAACAAAAAATTGGGCTTGATCGTTTTGAGACGAATTATTCATATCCATTACAGCTCAACCTCAGCTGGTGCTAATACTGAAGAGTCATAGTTTTCTGATAATTTAGGTAGGGTAATATTATCTGCTTTCCAACCGCGATGAATTAACGTGCCAGTAAATGGTGCTTGGCCTGAAACATGACCGGTTAAGCGAATTGCTTGTGCGTTAAAGCCTTGTTTGATCGTAATGCGTGTTTCTTCATCTTCACTGCGAATGTGAGAAAGAGTGAAGTGGTCGGCCAACACTTTTTGTCCACCAATATGAATCACACGTGCCGCTGCACCGACTTCTTCATCGCTAAAACCAGTAAGATCTTCTGATAAGAAATCAATTAAACGTGCTTCTTGTTGGAAGATAGACATTAATTGTAATGCAGACTCCGTTGGTGAACTTTTAAGCTTAGATTCTACTTGAATAATTTTTTCTACGATTTTTTCAACTTCGATTACTTTCTCGACTTCAACAATTTTTTCTACCGGCTTTTCTATTTCAACGATCTTCTCGACTGGCTTTTCAATGATTTTCTCAACCGTTTTACGGCGCATTGATAGTAATAAAAATAAAACCGTGGTTGCGGCTAAGATGATATGGAGAAGATCAAAAGTAGTTGGCATTGCTGATAAATCAAAAGTCATGGTGATGTCTCTGTTAGAAAATACTCAGTGACTTATCTTTGGGCGGATCTTGAAAAAACAAGGTCAACAAAAAGACAAGAGCAAGTCATAAAATTGGGATTATTTTATCATAATGAAACTCCACACCGTTAAAAATCGCGGTCACATTGCGGATATATTCATCTAAAAGAATGCACTTTTACCCACTTAAGCCTTTATGAGTTAAGTTACTGGTTAAATTATGGGCAAAGCATAGTGGTGATTGGTATTTTCTTGGCATTGGCATGGTTAATTTTGTTAGAATTCTTTTTTTAATATTGAGGCGGAATATTATGAATCATAATAGGAAAAACCATGAATTATAACAGAGTGGTATGCTTCGATTTAGAAATGTGCTGTTGGAGTCAAGATGATATAGAGAACCATCGTAGTGACAAGGTCACGGGTGAAATTATAGAAATTGGCTTAGCAGAGGTCGATCTTGTTCTTGGGACGATTGTGAAACGCGCACAGTTTTATGTAAAACCAGAAGTGGATGAAATTTCTGGTTTTTGTTATGAATTAACGGGAATAACACCTCGTATAGTGCAAAAACAAGGAAGACCACTAGAATCTGTTTTAAAATCCATGATCAAAAATTTTGGTGGTTCGAATAAAATTTATGCAGCTTGGGGACGAGATGATGAGATCTTGCGATTAGAATGTGAACAAAAAGGGCTCGTTTTTCCGTTTAAAGAATTTCTGAATCTTGCCACCTTGTATCGTATTCAATCTCGATTAAAAGATAAGCGCATTGGTCATAAAGAAGCACAAGAGAATTTGAGTATTGAGTGGGAAGGGCGGCAACATTCTGGCTATGTTGATGCATTCAATTTAGCTAAGGTCGCATTGGCTATTTTATAGTTTCATTTTTCATCTTATCAAAATAAGAAACCCACAGTATGTGTATAACATATTGTGGGTTTTCTATTTTAGCTAAGTAATCTATACCAAATTAGTTTCAGGCTATTATAGCGCTTTAATTAATACAGGGCTAATCAGCCTGTATAAAGCCTCAGTCTCGGTAAAGTATTAATCGGCAGTTTGCACTTGAATTGTTTTAAATTCTTGATTGATTTCTTTTTTATTACCCAACAAACGAGAAGTAATTGTGCCAGCTGTCATCGCGCCACTTACATTCAGTGCAGTACGAGCCATATCAATTAATGGTTCAATCGAAATTAACAAGGCAACAATAGTGACGGGTAATCCCATTGACGGTAATACGATAAGGGCTGCAAAAGTTGCGCCGCCGCCGATACCTGCAATACCGAATGAGCTAATAGTGATCATTGCGACTAAAGAAATAATGAAGTTGAAGTCCATTGGATTGATACCGACCGTTGGAGCGACCATCACGGCTAGCATTGCAGGATAAATGCCCGCACAGCCATTTTGTCCAATTGTGGCACCAAACGTTGCTGCTAAATTAGCAATAGCTGGTGGGACATTCAATTTAGTAATTTGAGCTTCAACATTTAATGGAATGGTTGCAGCTGAACTACGTGAGGTAAACGCAAACGTCAGTACTGGCCAGATGCGCTTAAAGTATTCTTTTGGACTCACACCTACGAAAGAAACTAATATTCCATGCACAATAAACATCAAGAAAATAGCAAGATAAGAAGCAACGATGAATCCAAGAAGATTTAAAATATCGCCGACACTTGATGTTGCTACTACTTTGGCCATTAAAGCTGCAATACCGTATGGCGTTAATGAAATAATCATACGAACCAAACGCATCACAATCGACTGAATAGCGTCAACAAAAGTACGAATAGGGGCTTCTAATTCTTTCTTTTCAATCATCACGCGGCGTGCCGCAATGCCCGTTAAAATACCGAAGATAACAACCGCAATAATGGATGTTGAACGAGAGCCAGTTAAATCAGCAAACGGATTAGTTGGAATAAAGCTCACTAGCATCTGTGGAATCGTAAGATCTGCGACGCTACCCATTTTAGTTTCTAACACAGAAATAGTCGCTGATTCGCGAACACCTTCAGTTAATCCAGCAGCTGATAAGCCAAATAAGTGAGTGACAAAAATACCAATAATAGCGGCAATCATAGTGGTGAAAAGGAGTACGCCGATAGTTAAACCACTAATTTTGCCAAGAGAGCCTGAGTTTTCTAATTTGACCACAGCAGCAATCATTGAGACGAGAACCAGCGGCATAATGACCATTTTTAGCAAGCCAACATATCCACTACCAACCACATTCACCCATTCAAGAGTTTGCTTGATGATAGGGTTACCCTCTCCATAAAAAACATGAACAAGCAGACCAAATGCACTACCGAATACTAATCCAAGTAGAACTTGGCGGGATAAACTGTTGTTGGCTTTTCTTTGTTGTAGGAACAAAAAGAGAAGGATGCCCACAAAAATCGCAAGATTAGCGATGACGGCAATAGACATATATTAATCCTTAATTTGTATAAAATTGACAAAATTTATTACTGAATTTATTGATCGCAAATTTACCGCTTTAATCTTGCAGGTACAAAGTGACATAAGGCATTAATTATGACGTTTAGTTATAAGTTCTTTTTTTGAGTAAAAATAAAGCATTAATCGCTTGTTTATTACCCTTGCATGGAGCTAACCAATCATGGCTAACCAAATACCAACAGCAATCATTAGTGTTCCTGCGATGCGGTTGAGAAAGCGTACATTATTTCCTTTACTTAAAAACAACCGTAGGCTCTTTCCTCCTGTGGCATAAGCAAGCATAGAAATAAATTCTGTACACAAAATAATCCCAATTAATACGATCATTTGATGAGAGACTGATTTATCGATATTAATAAAAGGAGGCAATAAAGAGATCATAAATGCCCAGCCTTTCGGATTGGCAATTGCAGTAATGAAACCTTGGCTAATCAACTGTAAACGTTGAGTCGGCTGTTGTTGACTATCTAAGTTGAGAGACATTTTCCCTTTGTTACGCCACATGTTAAAACCGATCCAAATTAGATATGCGCCGCCAATCCATTTTAAAATCATAAACAAGCTTGGGTAATTAAGCATAATTGCTGCAACGCCAATTACAGCAGCGGTAGCAACGACAGCAACACCAACGAGCTCGCCAGCCATCATCCATAGGGTCCGCTTAACACCAATACTCATTCCAAGCGTCAAAGCGAGAGTCATACACATACCGGGAGTAATCGAGACAAAAAAGAACGTAGGGATAAAAGCGGTGAGAAGGGCGTAATCTAGCATGAACGTTGTGCCTCGTGAGTGAATGTCAGAGTAGTGTAATGAATAAAAGTTGAGAGGAGAAGCTTAAAAAATGGCAAATATTTGATGGCATTTTAGAATCTAATGAATATTAGCATTAAAATAAAAAGGATTATTAAATACAAAAGTTCAGCTTTACAGTAAAATACAATGTTATACAAATATGTGTATGAAAAAATATCCACTCTCATTGATCACAATAAATAGGTTATTCCATTCATGATGGTAAAGATAAGAGCCGCGATAAAAAACGATCTCGAAAGTTTGGATGAACTGATGTTTCTTCTTCATGATCATCATTATCAAGCACAGCCTGAACTATTTAAAACAGCGCAAGAAATCGAACAAGAAAAGAGTATTGCACGATATTTAGAACACCCGGAATGTTTGGTCTTTGTTGCAGAAAAGGATGCGGAAATTATTGGCTTTATCACTGCACATTTTTGTGAATTGGTATCTTCGATAAGTAAACCCATTCCAATGGGAAGCATCGATGAGTTTTATGTTCATCCTAAATATAGAAATGGGGAAGTCTCAACTGCTTTATTTCATCGTATAGAGAAAACATTATTTGATTATGGTGTTGCTCAATTATTTGTTGAGGTGTGGAATTTTAACCAAGTAGGGCAAGGCTTTTATAAGAAGATGGGTTTTCAACCACATATACATTGTTTGCGTAAATCCTTAATCAACTAATTACGGCCTATTTATATATTCTAATTATTCAGGGAATATAGCATCCGCCTCATTAACACCCCATTTGCGATATGGAATCAGACATTTGAAACAAGCCGCTATGTTATTTTTTGCTTTATATATACTTTTAACTGCGTCTATAGCCCATGCTAATGAGGCTAAGTTAAAAGGGGCATTGTGTTATATCCAAGCAGATAATCAAATCGTATTTATCCAAGAGGTCATTACTGGAAAGTATTCTCTACCTGGTGGAACTATTGAGGTTGGAGAAAGCCCTAAAGTTGCAGCAGAGCGAGAAACATGGGAAGAAAGTGGCCTTGTTGTGAATGCCAAAGCTTTATTGACGAAAACAAAAACTGCTTATATTTACGATTGCGAAGTGGAGTCTCCAATTTTTGTCTATCATCACCAAAACAAGCGTGGGTTCCACTTTATACCCGCATGGTTCGCTCCTAGTTACGGAGTAGAAACACAGAGCGTTTTTTTGTCACTACCTGAGAATATATCTGCGCAAGAATATCGTTTTCCTGAGCAATGGAAGAAACAAGTTTATGGGCATAAGGTGAGTAATCAGGATGTTCAATATATTTATAACACAGTCAGCTCTGCGCCTTATTTCCAGAAAATGGAACTCTCTTTCATTGAGGTGGTACAAAATAGCATTTTAAGCTTAGATAACACTTTTAGTCGTGGATTCGTTTGGGTTACTTTGATGCTGGATAGCCTTTCTAGTGTCTTCATGATCCTACTTGTATTGCCGTTAATTAATTATTTATTTGGGGCGAAATTTAGTATTCGTTTATGTTTTATCGTTATTGTGACGACAGTAATCGTCTACTTTATACAGTTAGGATTGAAGCTACCAAGACCCGATGCTTATTTTCCTGATATACAAATCTCGCCAAAAACGGGCTTTGGGATGCCAAGTTTAGAATCGACGTTAAGCATGGTTTGGTTGTGTTATGTTTTTAATGCATTGGTGAGAAGATATGGAGAATTCTCACCCTATAAATTTTTGCCATTATTAGTGATTTTTATTGTGTGTAAAGATTTGGCAACGGTTTGGCTTGGAGGGCAGTTTTTCTCTGATATTTTGTGTGGTTATATACTAGGGATACTCGTTGCTTGGCATTATATTCGTATTGAAAATAAAGAAAATACGTATGTCTCTAATGTTATAGTTAACCCTATATTATGGTGGTTATTAACCCTGTGTTTGCATGGTCTAGTTTGGTTTAGTCATGCTTTGATTATTGGTCAGCTGGCTGCAATAGCCTTGGCAATTTCTTTACTGCTTAGCGTGACTTTCAAACATTCAATATTTGATGGTTTTTTCTCACCAAAAGTTCAAATAACGTTGGTATCTATCGTGGCCATCGGAGGGATTATTTTCGCCCAGCAGATGATTGATTTCGTATCGGATAGCAGTATGATGGCTTATTTTGCAAAATGTGCAGTGGTCTTCTTCCTCACTTTGAATGCGATGTTATTAGGGCGAATTAAACCACATGCCAATGCGTCTAATATTAATTTAGGAATATATTTATGAGTAAAGCAGTTGTTGTTTTTAGTGGAGGGCAAGATTCAACTACATGCCTTGTTCAAGCAATACAAGACTATGATGAGGTTCACGCTATTACCTTTGATTATGGTCAGCGCCATAAACAAGAAATTCAAGTTGCTCAACAAGTTGCTCAACAGTTAGGTATTACTGCGCATAAGATAATGGATGTTGGCCTGCTTAATGAGCTTGCGATTAGCTCTCTAACGCGCGATGACATTCCGGTCTCACATGAATTGCAAGAAAATGGCTTGCCAAACTCCTTTGTACCTGGTCGTAATATACTATTTCTAACTCTTGCAGGTATTTACGCTTATCAAATTGGAGCTGATGCGGTTATTACTGGTGTTTGTGAAACCGATTTTTCAGGCTATCCGGATTGCCGAGATGAATTTGTGAGGTCAATCAATCAATCTTTAGTACTCGGAATGGATAGGGCATTTGAAATAAAAACACCATTAATGTGGTTAAATAAAGCACAAACGTGGGCATTGGCCGATCAATATCAAGCTTTAGATCTAGTTCGAACTCAAACACTTACTTGTTATAATGGGGTAATTGGTAGTGGATGTGGTGATTGTCCTGCATGTGATTTACGCAGAGCAGGATTGGATGATTATTTAGAGAATAAAGATACGATCATGGCTGAATTATTGGCAATGCAAGCGGTAACAGAATCTTAATTGGGTTATTAAAAAATAGCCCCACAAAGGTGAATATACTTTTATGGGGCTCTCAGTTAATACATATCAAATGTCTTTAATATTTAGATGTATTGTTTAGCAAGCTCTGAAGGCTCAAGTTCCAGACCTTCAAGCTGATCATTCCAGTTTGTTCCAATCAGTACACCATCTTCGGCAAGAGTAATTAGCCAATCTTCAACAAAAATATCTAGTGGGATTTCTAGTACTTCAAAATCAGACCATTCTTCAACATTGTGCGTTTGAGCGTCTTCTTTTGCTGACCAGAATGGCATGACTTCACTTTCTTCAAATTCAGAAGAGTCACACGATAACCAACCTTCATCATTTTTTAAGCCCCAAACCAATTTGGTTTCTTGAGTCTCTTTTACAAACAAGGCTAGGTTTGCTTCAATATCGTTCGTTAATTTTGACATGCTGTACTCTCTATAAAATAATTGGGTACATAATTAGTACCATAAGATGGTTGTTAATCGATCGAACAGACTCGTTATTAGTTAACCTGACAAGCAAAGCCTTTCAAGTAAAATCCTTCTGGATATGCGCTATCAATGGGGTGATCTGCTGCTTGAGCAAAGCGTTCAATAAATTGTACTCGACGACCCGCGTCTAATGCTGCATCGGCAATGATTTTTTGAAATAAATTAGATTCCATCAAACCAGAGCAAGAATAAGTGAGTAACATACCGCCAGGGTTTAGGATTTGCATTGCTAACATGTTGATGTCTTTATATCCACGACAAGCACCATTTAATTGAGCTTTTGATTCTGCAAACTTAGGTGGATCCATGATCACAACATCAAATTTAGTGCCATTCTCACGATATTCTCGTAATAGCTTAAAGACATCGGCATTTAAAAATTCAGCTTTTGATAAATCGAATCCATTTAACTCAGCATTGGCTTTTGCATTATCTAGCGCAGGTTGAGATACATCCGCATTGATAACATTAGCCGCATTGCCTTTAAGTGCATATAAACCGAACCCACCAGTATATGAGAAACAGTTCAATACTGATTTTCCTTCAACGTATTTCATCGCTTGCTGGCGACTATCACGTTGATCAAGATAAAACCCTGTTTTATGGCCTTTTTGAATATCGACTTGGATTTTGATGCCATTTTCTTCAATGACGATAGAGCTCGGTGGCATTTCACCATGAATAAGACCTTGTCTCTCTTTTAAGCCTTCTTTTTTGCGCACTGAAACATCTGAGCGTTCATAGATGCTACAAGTTGGGAATACTTGTTTCAGTGCTTCAATCAATTCTTCACGTTTCGCTTCAGCGCCTGCACTTAATAACTGACATACTAAGAAATCTTGGTAACGATCAATAGTAATGCCTGGCAAACAATCCGACTCACCTGCGATTAAGCGGTAACCCGTTAAGCCACCACGTTTAATGATTGCTTCACGCATTGTTTGGGCTTCTTGTAAGCGCTTAACAAAGAATACGGTATCGATATTTTCTTTCTCAAATGACCATACACGAGCCCGAATCTGAGACTGAGGCGAGTAGGCGGCTTTCGCTAGCCATTGACCACTGTTTGAAAATACATCCACGGTATCGCCAAGTTCTGGATTACCTTCTACTTTTTGAATGCCACGAGAAAATACCCAAGGGTGACGACGAATAAGGGACTTTTCACGGCCTTTAACAAGGTAAATAGCAGGAGTCATAAGATTGAGTTGCCTAGAATAGAAAGGAAAACCGTATTTTCAGTTAATGTGAAAAGGAAAGCAAATTTAACCGTGATAATTGCTAGAATTTTAATGCTTAAGGAAATAAATGCAGTAAATGGAGGCTATATGGCGTTTTGTAATCGATTATTCATTGTTTCAGGTCTAGTTCAAGGTGTTGGTTTTCGTTATCAAACTGCACATCAAGGCTTGCTGATGGGGTTAACAGGTTATGCAAAAAACTTAAATAATGGTGATGTTGAAGTCTTAGCTTGTGGTGATGAAAACCAAGTTGCTGAGTTTGCTACTTGGCTGAAAAAAGGGCCGAAATCTGCGTTTGTTGAGCGACTAGAAGAAGTTCCGACAGAGAAACAAGCCACGCGAGATTTCGTTATTTTGTGATTTACAAGCATTTAGCTGGCTTGGGTAAGCCTGCAAGTTTAGTTGCTTGTTTAGCTGGGCCTTTTTTGAACAGTTTAAATAAATATTTGCTACTGCCTTTTTCTGGACCATGCGCTTTTTCCATTGCTTTAACCAGCATCCGTACCGCTGGTGATGTTTTGAACTCAAGGTAAAAATTGCGAACAAATAAAATCACTTCCCAGTGAGCATCGGTTAATTCAATATTTTCAGACTCAGCCAAAAGAGGCACTAGCTCTTCGCACCACTGGGTATAATCGAGTAGATACCCTTCACTATCGGTTTCAATAACAGATTGATTAAAGTGATACATGTTTTACCTAATGATTTTAAAATATCAGAATGTGATAAGGGTATCGGAATCTTTCACGAGAGCCAACATATTCACGATATAAAAAAGCCCGAAAGCGACTCTATTCCTAGAGAACACTTTCGGGCTAGTTACATATACCGTTCTTACTTAGGTATAACGAGTCTATGTAATTGTAGATTAATCTCGGCTTGTGATGCCTAGAATGCTCAATAGACTAATGAAAATATTGTAGATCGATACATACAGTGTAATGGTCGCAGAGATGTAGTTAGATTCACCACCTCGGATAATATTTTGTGTAGTCAGCAATATGGCACCTGTTGAAAACAATATAAACATACCGCTTAGTGCAAGGTGGAACATAGGAATATGGATGAAGAAGCTTGCAACCATACCAACTACGATCACAATGAAACCAGCCATCATGACACCGTTCAGTACGGAAAGATCACGTTTAGTCGTAAGGGCGTAAGCTGAAGCAGCCATAAAGGCTAATGCTGTACCACCAAGTGATGTAATGATGATGTCACCCATACCGTTGGCAACATACATATTTAGAATAGGTCCTAAGGTGTAACCTAAGAAACCCGTAAATAAGAACGTAAATACTAATCCTAAGCTAGAGTTACGATTTTTCTCGGTCAAGAAGAGTAAGCCATAGAAGCCAACTAACATGATGATGATTCCAGGGCGAGGTAAATTTAGCGCCATTGATACGCCAGCCACAACCGCAGACCAAAGTAATGTCATGGATAGTAGGAAGTAAGTATTGCGTAATACTTTGTTCGTTTGTACAACGCTTTCGCTTCTTGCTGAGCGTGATGTTAGTGGACTGTTCATAAATTTCCTCATTAGTAACGCTTTCGTTAAGCTAAGTCTGTCATAAAACTAGACGAGCTTATACTTTGTTAGTCCTTAAATGCGGTTATAAGTTCACTTTTTCAAGTGCTAACCACGAATAGAATTATTATAAACGAATGTACTTAAATTATAACGTCAGATTCAATATAAAGTTGTAACAGCTGATGTTGTATTCGGAGGTGAAATTATTATTGAGAGAATATATTTTCATAGTGGTTATGTTTAACCGATAAATAAAAAAACCTCACTATTACCAAAGGTAACGGCAAGGCTGATTTATATTATCTGTGCTTAAAATTCTAATTATTAATGATGCAAAATTTGACTTAAAAAATTAATCGTTCGATCGGATTGTGGATTTTCAAAGAATTCTTTCGGATTATTCTCTTCAATAATTTCACCTGCATCCATGAAAATAACGCGATCAGCAACTTCTTTTGCAAAGCCCATTTCGTGAGTGACACAAAGCATTGTCATACCCTCACCGGCAAGCTCAACCATAACATCAAGAACTTCACGAACCATTTCTGGATCAAGCGCTGACGTTGGCTCATCAAATAGCATGACTTGGGGATTCATACATAAAGAACGAGCAATGGCCACGCGTTGTTGTTGACCACCAGATAGTTGACCGGGGTATTTATCGGCTTGATCTGGAATTTTTACGCGCTCTAAGAACTTCATTGCGATTTTCTCTGCCTCATGTTGCGGCATCTTCTTAACCCAAATCGGTGCTAAGGTGCAATTTTCTAATACGGTTAGGTGAGGGAATAAATTAAAGTGCTGGAAACACATACCAACTTCTTTACGTACGGTTTCTATCGTTTTTAAATCTTCGGTTAATTCAGTGCCCGAAACGCGGATACTACCTTTTTGGTGCTCTTCTAAATGGTTAATACAACGGATCATGGTTGATTTACCTGATCCTGAAGGACCACAAATAACAATTTTCTCACCTTTTTTAACGTTAAGGTTGATGTTTTTTAGCACGTGAAATTCACCGTACCATTTATTCATGTCCTTTATTTGGATCATGTAATCTTGTTGTTCAGTCATAATACTTCCTTGAATTACACTTAACGTTTATGGCCAGTGTTGAGTTTGTTTTCGATATACATTGAGTAACGCGATATACCAAAACAGAAAACCCAAAAGACGAGTGCAACAAATACATAGCTTTCGGTCGAATAACCTAACCAATTTGGGTCGGTATTGGCAGATTGTCCTATTCCTAATACGTCATACATACCGATGATGAGTACTAAACTTGTATCTTTAAATAGAGACAAAAAGTTATTCACAATTGACGGAATAGTGATTTTTAAAGCTTGTGGCAAGACTATCAAGCGCATTTTTTGCCAATAACCTAGCCCTAAAGAATCGGCTGCTTCATATTGACCTTTTGGTATGGCTTGTAAACCACCACGAACCACTTCAGCCATATAAGCGGAATAGAACATAGTGACACCGATTAAAGCGCGAATCAGTTTATCGGTTTGGATACCACTTGAGAAAAATAGCGGTAACATGACTGATGCCATAAATAAAACGGTAATCAGCGGAACGCCACGCCAGACCTCAATATAAATGACACTGAGTTTGTTGATGATTGGCATTGTAGAACGTCGCCCTAATGCCAATACCACACCAATGGGTAGTGATAAAACAATACCAATAATCGCCAAAATCAATGTGACTAATAAGCCACCCCATTGATGGGTTGACACTTCAGGCAGGCCAAACATTGATCCTTCTAGTAAGCCAGCCATCAATATCGGATAAGCGCTACCAAAGAAAATAAAAATCCATGTACGTTTAGGTGTTTTGTCATACGCCATAAGTGCAACAAGTATGGCTAAAGTTGCATAGAAAAAGCGAGGACGCCACAGCTCAGCAGTTGGGTAGAAACCATACATGAATTGTTGCCAACGTACGCTGATAAATACCCAGCAAGCACCTGTGCTAGTGCAGTCATCTCGGGTAGATCCAAACCAATCGGCATTGAATACTCCCCACTCTAAGACTTGCCAAATAATATGGAAAGCAAAGTAAGCCAAGATAACGGTAGTAATGGAATTGGCAGGGCTGCTAAATAGATTTTTACGCATCCAGCCGACAACACCCACAGTATTTTGTGGTGGTGGAAGGCTAGGTTGAAATTGATGTATTTTCATTATTCTCTCCACCTTATCGTTCGACTAATGCGACTTTATTGTTATAAATATTCATTAGCCAAGAGGTGAGTAGGCTTAACGCTAAATATACCCCCATGGTCATAAAGATAATCTCAATCGCTTGCCCGGTTTGGTTTAACGTTGTGCCAGCAAACACGGATACTAAATCAGGATAACCAATTGCCATCGCTAATGATGAGTTTTTGGTTAAGTTAAGATATTCACTGGTTAGTGGTGGGATAATGATTCGCATTGCCTGTGGAATAACAACAAGTTTTAATGTTTTAGTATGGGAGATACCAAGAGCCATGGCAGCTTCAGTTTGACCATGATCAACGGCTTCAATACCCGAGCGAACAATTTCAGCAATAAATGCTGCGGTAAAAATCCCAAGGGCAATCAATAAAGCAAACAACTCAGGCAGGATAGTAATGCCGCCTTTAAAGTTGAATCCTTTTAATTCCGGATATTCAGCTGAAATCGGCATACCAGCTAGAAAGTAGGCAATCAAAGGTAAACCAATACATAAGCCTAGAGCGATCCTACCGAAAGGTGTTTGTTTTCCAGTTAGTTTTTGTTTGTTTTTTGACCAGAAATATAAGCTAATACTGAGTGCTACAGCTACAACTGCTGCGATACCAATGAGCATGCTTCCGCTTTCAAATACAGGCTTAGGAAGGTATAAACCACGGATATTTAAAAAAACGGCTTCACTAAAGCTTAAGCTTTGTCTTGCAGAAGGTAGGGCTTGTAAAACGGCGAAGTACCAGAATAGAATTTGCAGTAGCGGAGGGACATTTCGAACTACTTCTATAAATACAGTAGCTAGGCGATTGACTATCCAGTTAGAAGATAATCGAGCAATACCAACGATAAATCCTATAATAGTGGCAAGAATAATCCCAAGAACGGAAACAAGAACCGTATTTAATAAGCCAACAAAGAAGGTTCGTCCAAAGGTATAGGTTTCGTCATAAGCAATTAATGTTTGGCTAATACTAAAGCCAGCTTCCCGATCGAGAAATCCAAAACCGGTTGAGATACCACGATCATTTAAGTTAGCAACCGCATTACTGATAATGACATAAAAGAAATAACCGACAACGGCAACGGTGATTAATTGGAATGTAATAGATCTAAATGTGGGGTTATAAATTAAGCTTGAAAGCGAATTATTCGTCTCTGACGAATTGATAGCTTCATTTGATTTGATGGGTTTCATACTACAGTAACCTCAAAATCTGATTATAAATAGGGCGGTCGAAACCGCCCCTTAGCTTCTTACGCTATATTTGATTGTATATAGCACGAAGCTTCATATTTTCGAGAACTAATGAAAACTATCGAATAGGTGGAGCGTATTGGAAGCCACCTGCGTTCCATAATTTATTCACGCCACGGTCAACTTTTAAAGGTGAACCTTGTCCAACAGTACGTTCAAACATTTCGCCGTAGTTACCGACTTGTTTCACGATTTGATAAGCCCAATCATCTTTCAGACCTAAACCTTCTCCTTTAGGACCATCAAGACCTAAAATACGTTTGATATTTGGATCATCAGACTTCTTCATTTCATCGACATTTTTCTGAGTAATACCGTATTCTTCAGCATTGATCATAGCGAATAATGTCCACTTAGCGATATTGAACCATTGGTCATCGCCTTGACGAACAGCAGGGCCTAAAGGTTCTTTTGAAATGATTTCAGGTAGTACAATGGCTGAACTTGGATCTTTAAGATTTAAACGTAGTCCGTAAAGTTGAGATTGATCAGAGGTTAATACATCACAGCGACCAGAATCGAAGCCTTTTGAAGTTTGATCCATGGTATCGAAAACAACGGGTTTGAAAGACATGCCTTGTACACGGAAGTAATCAGCAAGGTTTAGTTCGGTAGTGGTACCCGCTTGAACACAGATTGAAGCACCATCAAGTTCTTTTGCGCTTTTCACACCAAGGTCTTTTTTGACCATAAAACCTTGACCATCATAGTAAGTCACACCAGCGAAGTTTAAGCCAAGTGAAGCATCACGCTGTAGTGTCCATGTGGTGTTACGAGAAAGAACGTCGACTTCACCTGATTGAAGGGCAGTAAAACGTTCTTTTGCATTTAGAGGGACATATTTAACTTTCGTTTTATCACCAAGTACTGCGGCTGCAACCGCTTGGCAATATTCAACATCAATCCCTTCCCATTGACCTTTTTCATTTGGGTTAGAAAAACCTGCCAAACCAGTACTCACACCACATTTTAATTCACCCGCTTTCTGTACATCTTGCAATGTTCCTGCAAAAGATGAGCTTGCCATCATTGCAGCCGAAACGGCTATAGCAGATGCTAATAGTTTGATTTTATTCGCCATATGTATTCTTCCTGTATACGTCCATAATAACCAGCTTCCACTGATTGAGGGGTCTCTGTGAATAATTTTCAAGTAAAAATGTCTTGTTAAAACACTTATCTTAATGGTCGATGTATTCAGCTTGAAATTATTATAACCAAACACATTCCTAACTATTTAAGCGTAGGAAAGAATGAGGATTTCACAAACGGAATATAGCAATATGTGTTTGAGTGAAATCACAAATCCTTCAATAAGATTAGAATGAACAAATGTAAATTCGATGTAAATAGTGCAATATTGCGACATCAGTGAACATTGTTGTATTAATTCTGGAAAGTTGAGTATTAATAAAATTATTAATTGTTGGGATAGGGTGTTTTAGAGTTTTTTCTTATAATTATTGAAAATTTCGAAGCAAAATTGTTTGTGATATCGATCGTGTGTTACTAATTTGCACAATTTTGGTAATATCTAAATGTGCTGTTTATCGCAATATAAGGATTCTGATGCGTTATTTTCCAATTTTTATCGATCTCAATAATAAGCCGGTATTGGTTGTTGGTGGTGGAGACGTTGCTTGTCGTAAAGTAGATATGTTACTTCGTGCTGGTGCTAAGGTAACCGTGATTTCACCCCAGGTGCATAAACATCTGTATCAACTTGCGGAACAAGAGTTGCTATTGTGGGTGCAGTCTTTTTATCAAACCGATATGTTGGTCGATTATGTTCAGGTGTGGGCAACAACAGATAATCCAGAACTGAATCATAAAGTCCATTTGGATGCGAAAGCCCAGAATATTTTGGTCAACGTTGTCGATGACACTCCTTACTGTGATTTTATTACGCCTTCGATGATTAACCGTGGTCGGATACAAATTGCCATTTCAAGTGGTGGCGCCTCACCGGTATTAATTCGCTATTTACGCGAAAAATTAGAATCTATTTTACCTCAAAATCTTTCTCTTTTAGCTGATTTTGGCGCATCAAAACGTAACAGCATAAAAGAAGAATTAAACTCTGTTGATGAACGACGTAAGTTTTGGGAACAGTTTTTCACCTCACCAATAATAGATAAAGCGACAGACAGAAAAGATCTTGAGGTTCTTTATAATCAAATTCTTGAGCAAGATTCATGCGTGACAGGGTCGCAAGTATGGATTGAATATGCAGATGATGTAGAGCTATTGTCGATCAAATCATTACGATTAATGCAACAGTCGGAATTGGTGCTTTACCCGCGTGACTGCCCATTTGAGTTCATTGATTTATGTCGAAGGGATGCAGATCGTGAGCAGTACAATGATTACTCACAATTAGCCGCACTTTTAGAACATGCAAAAACAGATCTGCGTAGAGTTTGTATCTTCATTCCGAAAGGCAACCATGATAATGAATTAAAGTTGATGAGAGGCTCGGATGACTTACTCAAAATCGCCGCGAAATAAAATGCTGCGATTAATTCGGTCAATATGTAGCGATAGGTTGCGAAGGTAAAAATGCAATATCACCAATTAATGGATTTTAAACAGGCACGTTGGCAAAAACCTTTTTTTATTATGTCGCTGTTAATGTGCATCCTCAGCGTAACTTACCTCAAGATTGGAGAAGTTGCGCTACCTTGGACTTTTCCATGGTCTGAGTTCCAACAACAAATTTTTGCTAATTTACGTTTACCACGCTTAATTGCCGTTATGGTTATTGGCGCTGCATTGGCGGTATCGGGTGCTACATTACAAGTTTTATTAGGTAATCCATTAGCAGAGCCGGGAATCATCGGTATATCAGGTGGTTCGAGCTTAGCTATGGTGATCTTGTTATTTTGCTTTCCTATGTTGGCGGGTGTGTTTGGTACGATGCTGGCGGCAATAGCCGGCGCGCTCGTTTTTACCTTTATCATTGTCGGTTTGGCTAAAGCGATGAAGCTTACTACTGCAAGATTACTGCTAGTTGGTGTGGCTTTAGGCATATTATCGAGCTCTGCGGTAACGTGGGCATTTTATTTTAGCGACAATTTTAATCTACGTATTTTAATGTACTGGTTAATGGGCAGTGTAGGTGGTGTGACATGGCAACAGCTTAGTGTGGTTGTTTTAATGTTGCCTTGCATTATATGGCTATGCAGCCGAGGTCGGGATTTAGATTTATTGATGCTTGGTGAGAAGCATGCCCAGCAATTAGGTTTAAACGTTATCCATCTACGCTGGAAACTAATTGTTGTTATCGCCATTTTAGTGGGATGCTCAGTGGCGATTGGGGGTGTTATTAGCTTTATCGGCTTAGTGATCCCACATTTGATTCGACTAACCTTGGGCAGTGAAAACCGTTATTTATTACCAATGGCTGCGCTCTCTGGAGCCACATTACTTGTCCTTGCTGATTTACTTGCGCGAATATCTCTACACTCTGCTGAATTACCTCTAGGTGTGGTAACGACCAGTATTGGCGCTCCAATTTTCATATGGATGTTATTGCGCAATTATGATCAATATTAATACAAATATGGATACCACAAATTAGATGATTGATATTGATTCTATTTCCTTGCCACCAAGATTAATGCCAATGTCTTTGAGTATTCAAGCTGGAGAGATAGTGCATGTGATAGGCCCAAATGGTAGTGGGAAAAGCACACTTCTTGAAGCCGTTTCTGGTCTATTAGCTTGCGAAGGCTCTATCTGTATTGACGGAAAAGATATCCGCTCACAAACGTTAGCATCGCTTGCTAACCAGAGAGCATATTTACCTCAACAGTTTCAATCGGCGTTTAGTTTGTCCGTTGCTCATTATCTCTCCTTATCGATTCCTCTTTCTGCACAGCCTTCAGATGTTGCAAAGGCTGTGGGAGATATTACTCAATTATTAAGTATCGCCAATAAATTAGAGCGGCAGACTCGCCAGCTTTCCGGTGGTGAATGGCAACGAGTGCGTTTGGCCGGTATGTGTTTGCAAGTCTGGCCAGAGCTAAACTCACAAGCGAAATTATTAATTTTAGATGAACCTGCCGCGCCATTAGATGTAGGTCAACAAGGATTGCTTTATAAGTTGATTGATTTAATGGCAAGTAAAGGGCTGGCTGTATTAATGGCGAATCATGATCTTAACCGAACATTGCATCATTCCGATACTGTTGTAGTGCTCAAGCAAGGCATTCTGAAAGCACAAGGCAAGACACAAATCATAATGAACGCAGATCTACTTTCTCAAGTATTTGAGACTCGAATTAGAAAGGTGGAGATTGAGCAGAGTGCTTATCTATTAATTGATTAATTCGGTGATCAATTGAGAGGCAAGTAAAATAAAAAGTGGTGCAACGAGTAGGCAAGGGAAACGTTGGTAGAGTGGATTTAATGAATAAATGAAGATGAGTTATTTTATTATCATTAATTTTCAATTGGTTATGAGTTTTTTGTTGGTGATTTAAAAGTTGGCACAGAAATCGCATTATCTAGAGAGATACATTCTCGTCCTATTTGTTGTTATTACAATCACAACAGCTATGCCTGTCTAGTTTTAGACAGGCTTTTTTTTATCGATCGTTTACCAATCTTCAATTCGTGGTTGAATCTGCCGTTTGAGTGGAAGTGTCAGATTGAGGTTCATTGAACAAGCGTTAAAAATAAGAGCTTATTGAGTCAATGACGCAAGATCAGCAGGGCGATAATAAACCGATTTTAGTACTTTTCCTTTACGGACAATTTTACCTTGCATGTCGACATCTTTAGCGCATTTAGCAATGATGTATTCGCCTTTTTCAATACCATCTAACTCAACATTTTGCTTAGCATAAAAAACTTGGGTTTCAGCAAATTCTTGTTCGTTACGACACACTTTACTCATATTGCTTGAATGGACTTCATCCCAACATGGTAAAAAATTAATCCCACGGTTTTTAGCCACATGTAATAACAATTCAATGATGTAACTGATCCCGATATTCGCTTCAAAGGTGCTATCACCACGATGAACAAGACGGCCCATTAAAACGTAAACAGTATCGACGATGGCATCGGCTTGCTCTGTTTTATTATCGGCTTCTGCAAGCTCGGTAAGTTCTTCAATGGCTAAAGAGGTATGCAGAGTATCGGCTTTATCATCAAGGCTATCTAAATCAGCAATAGGAAGATCAAAAGTAAAACGAAACTCCGAAATATCTTGGTATAGATGCGTAAATAATTCAGAAGTGAGTAGTGTGAATTGCATGATATTTGATCCTCATAATAAAATTTTCCAGATGATTGTCACCACCAGTGCAAAAATGATCCACTAACACCAATTGAAAATTGATCCACTTGGTATCATTCAGTTTTAACAAAACTGGATGGTGATTATGTTAAC